>NZ_JABMKZ010000018.1 GCF_013204855.1 Paenibacillus alba
AGTTTTTTTGTGCATCGTCCAGATAAATACATCAATTAATCCCATATTTAGGTAGTAATTATAAATTATTTAGACGATACTTTTTTCGGATTTCCATGTTAGGTTTGATGCAAAGCTATTGGGCTTAAGGCTGTGAAACAGCCTTATCTACCCCGCGCGGCCTGATTTCCGCCGGCTTTGCTGTCCGTAAGGCTGTTTTTCGGCCTTACGGTGAGGATTCGGCCAAATGCGGCGGGCTTAAGGCTGTGAAACAGCCTTATCTCCCCCGCGCGGCCTGATTTCCGCCAGCTTCGCTACGCGGCCACACTCGCTGCGCCATTGCT
Organism: Paenibacillus alba; assembly: GCF_013204855.1. GTDB lineage: Bacteria > Bacillota > Bacilli > Paenibacillales > NBRC-103111 > Paenibacillus_E > Paenibacillus_E alba. The sequence continues at coordinate 324 of NZ_JABMKZ010000018.1, forward strand.
GCAAGGCGCGCAAGCTGCGCGTCTAAGTCACCTCCTCATCCAACAAAAAAACGGAGCCCTCGGGGAAACCAACTTATTTCCCCTCGAGCTCCGTTTTTTATTTTTTCTCATATATTCTGAAATAGTATTCGTACGGATTCTTCTCATTGCGTTCGCCTTGCTCGCTGGATTGAAGGCTCCACTGACTCAGATCCAACTCCGAAATGTAGGTGTCCGCTTCAAACTCATGCTCGATGAATGTGATGTACATGCGGTCCACAGCCTCCGAGAATATGCGGAAGATTTCGGCGCCGCCAATGACGAACAGTTCCTGATCTTGGAAGGCTTCCACCGCTTCCTGTACCGAATGAACCACCTCACAGCCCTCAGCCTGAAATGCTGGATTCTGTGTGAGAATGATGTTCCGCCTTCCGGGTAGCGGCTTGCCGATGGAATCGTACGTTTTGCGTCCCATTAGAATCGGGTGTCCTAAGGTGACTGCCTTGAAAAATTTTAAATCTGCCGGCAAATGCCAAGGCAATGTATTATTCAAACCGATCGCCCGATTGCGATCCATGGCAAAGATAAATGATATGCTCATTTAGTCAGCCTCCTTTCTCGTTGAATTAAATGGCGATTGGCGCTTTTATGCCTGGATGCGATTGATAATCAACAATTTCGAAATCTTCAAATTTATAATCAAAGATTGAATCAGGCTTGCGTTTGATGACAAGGTTGGGCAGCGGGAGCGGTTCTCTCGTCAGCTGCGTTTTGACTTGCTCAAAATGATTGGAATAGATGTGCACATCGCCACCTGTCCATACCAAATCTCCAACCTCCAGCTCACATTGTTGAGCAACCATATGAGTTAGCAGCGCATAGGAAGCCAAATTGAACGGCAAGCCTAGGAACGTATCCACGGATCTCATTTGAAACATACAGGATAACCGGCCATTTGCCACATAAAATTGAAAAGCATAATGACATGGCGGCAAGGCCATGCTTTCAACTTCTGCCACATTCCATGCGCTGACCAAATGTCTGCGTGAATCGGGATTTTTTTTGAGTTGTGCAATCAAATTAGAGATCTGATCAATAGCTTGTCCGTTGGGAGCAGCCCAGGTTCTCCATTGTGCGCCATAAACACGGCCCAAATCACCTTGCTCGTCAGCCCATTCGTCCCAGATGGTAACACCGTTCTCCTGCAAATATTGCACATTGGTATTCCCGGTTAAAAACCACAGCAGCTCGTGAAAAATAGACCTCACATGCAGCTTTTTAGTCGTTAATAGAGGGAAGCCTTGGGATAAATCTATTCGCATCTGACGTCCAAATACGGAAATAGTTCCCGTGCCTGTTCGATCTTCTTTTTGTACCCCATGTGTCATAATATCATTCAGTAATTCCAAATACGCCTTCATATGCCACCTCAAGTATCTTCATCATTATAAAATTCATTATAACAGAGGAGTGCATTATTCGGAATTACGAGACGCAAAAATAGACCATTGGGCACCCCTAATGGCCTAGTTGTTCGTTCCTTACATGCATTTAATTTGGCGTTAAGCTTAGATTATCGACATGGATGATACCTGTTTGCTGCTTATACGTACTAAGCACAACGCGCAGCTGATTACTCGAAGGCGTCAGAAGAAGATTCAGCGTTTTGGAGGCATTCGTATAATCCTGAGCAATGATTTGTGACCCACTATACACATAAATGTAGCCATACGTCGGGTCGCCTGTGCTCCAGATATTTCCGGTTAGCTTGTAGGCTTGGCCCGGCGTGACATTTACGAGCTGCTCCACTTCGGCGATATCCACGGTGGTAGGATGTAAATTTAGCGTTCCGCCAATAACATCCACAACACCCGTCTGAATCGTTTTCCATCCTTGCTTAGAATCAGTTACAAGTCCAGAACTAAAATTGCCATTAAGTAGCAAGTTCACTGTTGCTCCGTCAGAGGTCGTGACGCTTATCGTGCTGCTGGCTGGAGAGGTGTTCCCTGCCGCATCTTTGGCTTTCACATAGTAGTTATACGTCGTGTTCGCAGTCAAGCCAGAAACCGCATAGGTTGTTCCCGTCACTGTGGCATATAAGGCATTGTTTTGATACACCTCATACGCTGTTACGCCTACATTATCCGTCGAAGCCGTCCATGACAAGTTGGCGCTCGAATTCGTCGTTGAACTGGCTGTCAGGTTCGTTGGAGCTGTCGGCGCTTGCGAATCTAGCGCTGGTCCTTGAGATGACGTGCATGGAAAAACGCAATATCCGGGATACTCTTCGTTCGCCGCCCACCCTGTCATCGGATAAGACTCTTGCTGGGTCATGGCACCAGAAGTGCTGTACGGTTTGAAATTCACATAGTCAATGAGCAACTGGGATTTGTCAAAATTCGCTTTTCCCCCCCAATTTTTGGGGAACCAATATCCGAGCCACAAGCGCCCTGGCTTAGTGGGAATGAAATTCTGGGCAGCTGCCGTATATTTTGTAACGCCATCAACCATGAACTGCACATAGGGGGCAACTTGATGAGCAGGGTCAGCAATCTGCCAAATAATTTTGTACGTATGCCATTGATCATCCGATACATTAAAACCTAAATCTGTATAATTCGTATGATATTCCGTCTCATTTTCACCTTGCCACGTATTGAACAATGCTTTGTTAAACGTCATTCCTGTATGTGTTGGCCCAGGACGTCCTGGAAATTCCATATCAATTTCGTTATTGCTTACCCAATAGTCCGCATTTGGATCTGCATTAAATTGCTGGGCTTCGGGATTCGAAGGATCCATTTCCTGGTAATGGAAGGTCCACAGAGCAGGTACGGCGCCATGCGGCAAGCCTTCATTGTTTGGCCCTGTAATCACCTTCGGAATTTTCATGCGAATCTCATATTCGCCAGAGCCGTAGTAATGAGAGGTAGCAATTGCTGCACCCACACGTTTGCCATCATTTCGCGGAACACCATTGCTGTTTATGCCTAAAGGCAGTCCATTGTAATAGTCACCATGAGCCTCGAGCACCAAGTGCCCTTGACCGTCGAGCTTAACGTTGTCTGGATGTACACCGCCGTTCCAGCTTTGCCCGTTCATACTCGAATTGCCGAGCATACCTCCCCAGTTCTTTTTGGCAACTTTCCATTTGCTGCTGTCCAGCCAAGATCCATCGAAGTTATCACGGAACTCACCTGTTGTGGTGCCCCATCTCGTATCTATGGCATTCGCTGTCATCGGGCGGAAATCAGAATCCTCCCAGCCGTCGTCAGGAAAAGTTTCCGGCGCCCACGTATCGTTAGGTTCATGGTAGGGCTCGAATTCAAAATAATCGACAGCCATTTGCTTCACATCGAAGTTGGCCGAAGCGCCAGCCCACGCATCAGGGAACCAAACACCCAACCATAGACGTCCTGCATTCGTTGGAAGCGTTGTAGTATTGGTTGCGATATATTGATCATCAATATAGTAGTCAACCCTAGGCGTTTCTCCGTTGCCTCCCGTATGCCAACGATATTCAAATTTGTGGTAGTTGCCATCCGCAACATGAATCCCTTTGGCGCCCAGATTGGCATAATTCGTTGTATATTCATTGTCTGCTTCGCCTGTAAATGTGTTCAAAAGCGCTCTGTCGTAAGTTTGCTCCGTATGAGCCCCTCCTGGCCTGCCCGGAAGTTCAATATCAATTTCATGATTATAAGCGTAGTATTCCGGATAGGTACCACCAGCTTCTGGCAGCAGTCGACCTTCATTAAAGGCTCGAATGTATTCTGGATCCCCACTCGCGACATTGACGCCATTTTTATTGGCAACTGATCCATAATATTCCTGATAGTGAAAGCTCCACATGGTAGAAGCTACGCCGAGATCAGGCACAATCTTCGCGGACATCGTATATCTGCCTGAGCCCAAATAAGCTTTACTAGCTATGGCAGCCCCCACCCTTTTATTGCTGCGCTCCACCGTATCGACATTGTAAGGAAGATGATAAAGGGTGATATCTTCCTTGTTTTTGTTTGGTTTGTATAAGCCCTTGACCGGACCATTGTACAAATCACCGTGCGCTTCAAGAATTAGGTTGCCGTTTTGAACTTTAACATTCTCAGGCACGACGCCGTTGTTATTCATCCCGCCCCATTGCTTAGCAGCGATGAGCCATTTCTTAGGATCCAACGTATTTCCATTAAAATCTTCCCTGAAGATACCCGTGCTTTCGTGCCCGTAATAGTCGTAAGCATGCGCACGTTCCGGCGGAAGCAGGCTGCTGAATAACGAAGATAGCATTACCAGCAAGCTTGCTTGCGCAAGAAAAGCTAATTTCTTTGTAGTCGTTTTCTTTGCAGTCACTCTATTTGTAGTCACTCTATTTGTAGCCACTTTATTTGTAATCGCCTTCTTTGTAGTCACCTTGTTTGAGACCTGCTGCATCATCGATTACCATCCCTTTCATCTTGTCAATTTAACTCGTACACACTTCATTTAACTCAGATTCCACCTTTCCTATTCAACACCATGCCTCTTTACGAGATAACCACCACCCTTCCCAATGTGCTTAAGCTGTTGTTAAACAAATTTCCTGATAAGAACAACGGCATCGTCGCCCTGATAGATCAGTCTCTTCTTAGCGGCAAAACCTAGTAAGGGAACTAGGGGACGCTAATTAGGCAAAAAGTAGAGATGCGCGGGCAATAGCGGAACTACAGGGTCCTATTTCTACAAAAAGCGTTGAAATTCCCATGAAACAGCAAAATAGCGTATTGTAGTTCCCTCAACCTCTCAATAATGACACTTTTGGCTAGAATAGCGCACCGCAGTTCCCTTGCGTCCACGCGAGGCAGCTGGAGCAACTCCGCGTTCACTCCAATACATATAAGCTCTTATATTTTGAGGCCATTCAAAGATGAGCGACCGCGTTTAGAGGTAGGTTTCATCGCCAAATAGAAAGACGTTTTCGGGAACCGAAAACTTATACTTTCTATTGTGGTAAGAAAAAGGATCATGTGCATGATGCTAGACATGATCCTAATTTAGTTTTGGAAGCAGGTGTACAGCCTACGGTCTAACGCATTTCAAGCGTTTCTGCTTCCATTTGCAATTGCGCACTTCTGTGCTTTTTGACGACTTGTGCTCGCACTTTGAATGGATGCAGTTTGGACATAACCATTTCTTCAGCCTCTGAGCTTAGCATCCAATCTGAACAAATCTCCAGCGCATGCTGCTCCCATTTCCCTACATCGGCCAATAAACCATCCAATGTATTCATACCGCGCTGTATAATCACATCCGAGACCAAAGGTTGGTTGGTCAAGTCATACATCACCCATTCCACTTCCCTAAGGGCAATGTGGAGCAGGATCACAAGCTCTGAGAACTTCGCTGCCGATTTAAGAAAAGCAACATAGCGCTGCATCTGGGGATTCTTCATCTCACACTGATGTAGCAGCTGCTGCGCAGCAAAGTAATAGTGAGATTTATGCGAATTCACACCTTGCTCCATTCGGTGTATCGCTTTCAGCAAGTTGGGATTTCCCTCGGCATATAGGTATGTCCACAGCGCTTCAAAGTCATTCCGGCTCGTTGATGTCTGCCAAGCACAACACGCATGTGCGGCCTGCGGCAGCCAACCGGTTTCCCACGGCTCAATCGAAGGGGACAGCGAATAAAATCGGGTCCATGCCGAAGAAATAACCCCGGCTAAGCCTGAACCCTTGGCATATTTCGCCCAAAATAACACGTTCTCGATTCTTTCATTTTGATTCGCAAACCATTGATTCGAATGATCTGCTCCTCTTGCGCAGGACGCTCCAAAAACTTCAACACCAAGCTCCTGGTACTCCCTAATCCATGGGATATTATTCGTTCCATACAAGGGATACTCTCCGGCGTCCCAGTAGGCACGAATTTTGTCCTGCTCGAGGTCCGGCAAATCTTCCAGCCAATTCAATTTGGGAATCGCCCCAGGGTCCTTCTCCAGCCATTGTTTGGACGAATAGTAGTTCCCTGCCCACCATACCCAATTGCTTCTGCCATTGTCATAATAGCTCCATGAGCAGATTGCGGTTCCTTCCGGCAGCTCCTTCAGTCGATACACGCATTTCTCCGAATGAAACATATCATCCCATAGCATGGGCTTCTTCCCTTTGGACACCACATATTCGGCTGCTTGGCTCACATAGTCCAGGAACAAATCCACCTTGGAGAAACTTTCTATTCCTCTTGACGAAGCTGTTTCTCGCAGCCAACCTTGACACCTCTCGCACCTGCCAAGAGCCATCGCTTCATCAGCACCAATGTGAATATAACGGCTTGCCGGATGCCATGCCACAATCTCATCGATCATCTTCTTCACAAGTTCAAGTGACCCTGGATGACAAGGGCAAAGCTGAAACGTCAGTCCAGCTTCACGCAGGTGGGCATATTCTTGATGCTTAAGCATGTAATCAACATGGCCCAAGCTTTGAATAAAAGGGATTACCTCCATCCCATAAAGCTCCGCACAATCAAGCATGTCTCTGATTTCCGCTGATGTGTAGCCATTTTTTTTGTGAACATGAGGAAGGTTTGCATATGGGAACTGGTCTTCATATTCGATTAGAAGGGTGTTGATTTTCAATCGCGCCAGCCTCTGGATGGTTTCTTTTACATAAAACATGAGGGGGACGCTGCCCTTGAAATCAAAATGATGCCCGCGAACTGCAACATCAGGCCAATCCCTGCATGTCACATAAGGTAAAGTAAGCTGGCCTTCCTTCTCTTCGCTCATGGCTTTCAGCCATTGTTCCATTGCAAACCAGCCATAAAGAAATCCGCGATACGCATTTGCTTGAATCAGCATGCCCTGCTCATTGACAGAGCAAGCATACCCTTCGGCCTCTTGGGGAACATCAAGGAGTTGGTGCTGCTGCTTATCCACACCTGAACAAGACAATAGAATTCGTTCACATTCATCCTCTACAAGCTGAATATCCCAATGGTAGCTTTCCGCAAGAGCTTCCTTCATCAATTTCGCTGCCTGCATAGCATTTGCACCCGCATAGATGGCAAGCCCTTGCTTAGGAATAATCCATGCTCCCGGATTCTGCTGCACTTGCTTCACTTCTGGGAAAAACGGCCGTTTGTCTGCTTTACTCATGGTCAATCGCTCCTCAGAACCTTACTTTATGCCCAATTGTTGGGCCTTGGCATTTACTTCTTCGATCACTTTATCTAATCCCTTGCCTTTATAAGCGTCCACTTCTTTGTTGAACATTTGCTCTACATCTTCTTTACCCGCCATTATTTTGATCAGCAAATCCGAGTTGATGACGCTAAATTTATCTTTGGCCGGCGTGGATACAAGGGTTAGCTCCGGTGAAAAATCAGGAATTTTGGTGTTTGCTTTCACAAATTTCATGTATGCGATGGCATCCTTTTGAAGATCCTTATTGACCCAGCTTTGATCATTGGCATCGTCCATTGCATAAGGTGTTTCCCAGGTAGCTAGCGTATTAAAAACTAATGTACTTGGATATTTCTCGCCAATGACCGTTTTCGGTTCAGTCGGGATGATTTTTTCCCCATCCAATTTGTAATCCACATTTTCAAACCCATAATTCACAAGACGTTTACCTTCTGGACTCAGCAGATAGTCATATAAATCCAAAATTCGCGTCAGTTTCTTATCGTCCATTTTCGCGTTAAAGTAGCTTTCCGACCAATACGTTTTAAATACCGGATGATAGCGCTTGCCATCCAAGCTTACCAACGGTTTCAACGACTTCACGACATCCGTAAACTTTTTATCCGGATACACCTTGTTGAATCTGTCTTTCTCAATTTTCTTATAGCCGTTCACATAGCCACCGCTGACAACAATAGAAGCTGCCTTGCCGGATGCGAACTTCTCATAATGCTGCTCTCCTTTTAACAACGGCAAATCCTTATCTATAATTCCGGATGCGAACCAATCTCGTGCTAATTTCAAAGTCGGGATGGACGTTTTACTAAAAATAGCAGGGATGTATTTCCCGTCCTCCTTGATCCATTTGGAATCCGCTCCGCTGCCATCTGATGAAGCTAACGGATTGCTGTAGGTCCATAGAACATCCGGCGCTGTTTTGGCAAGCCCAGTTAAACCTACAGGCTTTTTCCCTTCGGGATTCGAAGCAACGATCTTCACCATCATATCTTTGTACTCGTCAAAGGTTTCCGGCTCTTTGGTTACTCCAGCAGCCTGAGCCCAATCCCAGCGATAGAAGATGACCCGGTCATTGGCATTATAATCCAGAGAAGAATACGTACGGCGTGGAATCCCATAATATTGGCCGTTGATTTGCGTAGCTCGAATATCCTTAACGTCCAAGTAGGTGGACAAATTCGGATACTTCGTTAAATCCTTTGGAATCGGCTTAACAATGCCTTGATTGACCCAGTTATAGAAAGTTGGCGTTCCAATGGCATCTATGGAGAAGATATCCGGCAGTGAATCGGAAGCTGCCCACAGATTAATTTTCTGGGCGTAGTCATCCCAAGTAATCCCCACCGGCTTGAAAGTTACATTAAATTTCTTGGACAAGTATTGATAGATGGCATCGTCCTTCGCTTTGGCCAAGCCGGATTCAACATCCCAAAGAGCAAGTGAGAGCTCGATGGCGTCTTTATATTTGCTTTCATCAGGCTTTGCCGTACTTGTAGCAGATTCAGCAGACGGGGCTATCGTTACAGCTTCTTTCTCGGTATTCGTTTTCCCGCATCCAGCGAGCGAAGTTGTGACCAGCAAAGCCGCCATTAAAAAAGCAGCATTCTTTTTCAACATTTTCATCGTTTAAGCCTCCCTGTTTTGTTTATGCGAATTGTCGTCCTATTCTTTTAAGGACCCCACCATAATGCCGCTGGCAAAATGTTTCTGAAGAAACGGGTAGACGAACAGGATAGGCAAGCTTGTCACCACGACAGATGCCATCTGTACGCCCTGTACGTAAATGCTTTTGCTGTCCCTGATGGCTGCGCCGATAGAGCCGATATCCGTATTGAAATTAATCAACAGCTCTCTAAGCAGAATCTGCAAGGGCACTTTAGAAGGCGAATGGATGAATAATAAGGAGTTGTACCACTCATTCCATCGTTCTACCGCATAAAATAAGGCAAAAGTAGCCATGAAAGGCGCCGAGATGGGAATAATGATTTTGATTAAAATATAAATATCATTGGCGCCATCTATTTTGGCTGATTCCTCTAAGCTTTCAGGCAGCGAGTTGAAATAGTTTTTCATAATAATGAGATAGAACGTGTTGATGCCAACCGGCAAAATCATCGAGAATAGACTGTCAATTAAGCCTAAATTCTTAACTAGCAAATACCACGGGATCAAGCCTCCGTTGAAAAACATCGTGAAGATAATCATAGATAAAAATAAATTGCGGCCAGGCAGTTGTTTTTTGGATAGCGCATAGGCGCCAGTTACGGATAGGAACATATTGAGTGAGACGCCAACCACCGTAATAAATAAAGTTACGCCTAAGGAGCTGAAAAATTGTTCCTGACTCAAAATCGTTTTATAATTGCTTAAAACAAAAGATGTTGGAAATAGATAGACCTTCTTGCTTGTAATGGCATCAAAAGATGCAAACGAGGAAATAAGTACCGTATAAAAAGGAAATAGCGAGAGAATTCCAAAAAAACCTAACAAAATATTCGGTATAACGCTCAACCATGATCGCTGTCTCATCGAAGTTGGTGATGACCTCACTGTTTTTCCTCCTTTAAAAAAGACCCTGCTCCCCAAATTTTTTGACCACTATATTCGCAAACAGCAGTAAAAACATGCTTGCAACGGACTTGATAAGACCAGCTGCCGCCAATAACCCAAAATTGCTTCCAACGGACATCGTTGTTCGCAAAATGTAGGTGTCTACGGTGTCGCCCACTTCATAAACAGGCGAGCTGTACAAGTTGTAGATTTGATCAAAGCTAACATTCATCATGAGACCTACGGTTAAAATAAATAGAATAGCTACCGTAGATTTAATACCAGGCCACGAGACATGGCCTATTTTCTGGAGCCCGCTTGCGCCATCCATGTCGGCAGCTTCATAGAGCTCTGGATTGATCCCTGCAAGCGCTGCCAAATAAATGATGGAGTCCCACCCGATTTCTTTCCAAATATGCGTGATATAGATTAACGGACGAAAGAACGACGGGCTCGTCAGCAGCGATGAAGATTCGAATCCGAAAAGACCGATAATCTGGTTGTAAACCCCTTGAGACCCCAAAATATTGGTAATAATTCCTCCCAAGACGACCCACGAAATAAAATGCGGAAAAGTAAATATCGTCTGGTACAGCTTTTTCATTTTTTGCCCAGCAATCTGATTGATGAGAAAAGCGAGCAGGATCGGGATGGGAAAATGGAAAATCAATTTGCCGAAGCTTATAATAATCGTATTCTTTAAAGCGTTGAGATACTGACTGTCATTCAAAATATCCTTAAAGTTCTGAATACCGCTCCAGGGACTTCCTGCAATGCCTTTGCTAAAATCGTAGGTCTTGAACGCTAGCGTCACACCATACATCGGAACATAGCAAAATATTACATACCATGTAATTACTGGTATTAACATGATATAAAAATACTTATGGTAAAGTATTCTCTCCCATAAGCTGGATCGTTTACGAACCAGCCTGTTTACGACTAAGTTCGCTGTTGTTTCCATATGAACCCTCCTTAAGATGCAACCGTTTTCTTAACATAACTTTAATCGAATTCCCGGACATGAAGTATAGACGATTTCCAACTTTCCTATAGACAGTTTCAGGTTCCAGAAAACCCCTATTTCATTATCGTAGAATCCTACATAGCAAATCATGAAATCGTTCATAGCTAATTTGGATTTGTTACGAAGCAGTTATTTATTTTTCTTTCTGAATTCAGACGGGGTCAATCCTGTCACTTTTTTAAATATGCGCGTGAAATAAAAATAATCATTAAAGCCTGACTTCTCGCTCACCTGCTGAATCGTTAAATCGGAACTCTGCAATAACGTTCCCGCGTAATCAATTCTCAGTTTGCTTATGTACTCCGTGAAATTAATGCCCATTTCTTTTTTGAATAGATGACTTACATAATTCGGCGTTACATAAAACAATTTAGAAATCGCGTTCAAATTGATGTCTTTATAAAAGTTTTCATTCGCATATTTAGCGATCTCTCGGATCGTTTGATGTTCAATTTCCACATGGGCAGCTTGCGTAAATGAGAGAATAAACTGATTAATTTGACGCCCAAGATCGGCCAACATCTCATTCACATTCATAAAAATGGCCGACAACTGCTCAAAGTTATCAATGTCCACGTCCATTTGCATAGAAAGTCGGTCATTCGCATAATACATGATCTGACAATAAACAAAATAAGCATCTTTAATCGTATATTGCCCTGTCGCGAAGCAATGTGTTAGTTCCTCAAAAGCATGATCGATCAATTTCAGATCTTTCTTGACCATGGCATCTGCCATGGCGCTCAAGTAGCTTCGAAGGTCCTTAGAAGCAGAAACAAGCTGATAACAACCATTGGAGCCGGTTACAAATGGGTGAAAAGAGGAGATATTGGCAGCTTGGACAGCTTCTTTGAGATCCTGCAGCTTAATGTTGGTCGAATAGCCTACTCCGCTATGCGGAAAGGATTTCACAGTCTCCATAAAAGCCATAAAATCGGATTGATTGATTACATAGACGATTTTGCGGGGCCCTGTTTGGAAGCTGCAATACGGAACAGCTCTTTCAATTGGAACAAGCTTGTTGTCCAAAACTTGAATCACAGCCATATCATTTCTATCTGCATGTATGCCCTCACTGTGCAAGATGTCCTTCACTTTGTCATAGTCGGGCTCGCTTTGTCCAAACAGTAGATCGATGAATTCCGTATCATCCTTTTTGCTTCTAGCTTCGATATTTAATCTCGCTTTTACTAAACACTCTCCGATTTCATGCTCTTCAAACGGTTTTAAACAGTAGCCGATAGCTCCATAACGAAGCGCTTTCTGAGCATACACGAATTCCGCATGTCCGCTGGCCACAACGAACTGTACCGACGAATCCTTGCTTATTACTTTTTTGATTAATTCCAGACCATTCATGCCTGGCATTTTAATATCGGTAATGACCAAATGCGGCTTATTCGTTTCTATGAATTCAAGCGCCTCATCCGCGCTATTCGCTTCTCCAATGATTTGAAAGCCGAATTGCTCCCAGTTTATGCTATGCTTCAAGCTCTGTACAACCCACTCTTCATCGTCCACTAATAACACTTTAAACATAAGCTTCCCCCTTAAAAGGTAGATGAAAAATAACCTCTGTACCTTGATTTACCTCACTATGGAGACTTAGGCCATATGGTTCGCCGTATATGAATTTAATCCGATTTGCCACATTATTCATGCCTAAATGATGATCAGGCTTGCCGTCCCCCTCCGGCTTCTTGTTCATTGCAGCTATCCTTTCTTCACTCATTCCAACTCCGTTATCTTTCACAACCACGACCAATCGCTTCTGCGCATCGATGTCCGCCTTAATGAACAGCTTGCCTTTGGTGGCTAAGGGCTCTAGACCATGTATGATCGCATTCTCGACGATGGGCTGGAGGATCATCTTTGGAACTTTGCACGTCATCACCTGAGAATTTATGTAGATTTCAATGTCAAATCGCTCCTTAAAGCGGGCTTTTTGAATTCGTAAATAAGCGCTGACCATATTCAGCTCTTCTTGGAGCGTTACTTCCTCTGAGCCTTTGATACTGTAGCGAAAAATACGGCTTAAGTCCTGTACGATGTCTTTGATTTCATGAACGCCTTTAATCGAAGCCATTCCTTTAATCGTTTCAAAAGTGTTATACAGGAAATGCGGATTGATCTGACTTTGCAAAAAGGCTAGTTCCGCTTGCTTTTTATCAAGCTCAGCTTTATACAGCTGCACATCCGCATCGATCAAATCTTGCGTTAGCGATTCGATTTCATCGAACATTCGGTTTAACTTGGAGGAAAGAATCGTCATTTCGAAATAGCCGTTAAGCTGGATCTCTTGTTTAAGTGAAACCGTTTGTTGGGTTCGAATACCTAGTATGAAATTCGTCATTTGGCGAATCGGTGTAATCAGGTTGTTCATAATAAGCGTAAAGGGCACTAAGAGGATGAATACAGCGGTGAGCAGCAGATAGAACACTTTTAATCGCAAATCTCTGATTTCGGTATACAACACGTTCTCAGGAATGGCACTAATAATGGTGCCGCCGATTTCCGGAAGCTTTTCCGCTTGAACGATTTGTCTATCGCCATGTAAGGTGAGCGTGGAAGGCCCGTTTAATGCTTCAGCTGCTTGAAGAAAGCTCGAACTCCCGCCCACGGAAGCCGGATCGTTGGATGAGAAAATCTGATGATCACGGTCTAACATATAAAACTTCATCTCGTCTTTGCCTAATTTCGGCAATGAAAGCGAAGTCATTTTTTGCGCGTCGATGACTAAATAGCAATAGCCTATTTGCTTGCCGATCGAAACCGGGTCATAAATGCCATAAACGGACACTCCGGCAATAAAAAACTTATTTCCCGGTATATTGGACCCATAATTAATTTCTTTCAAACCTGTAATAAAGGGAGTGCTGCCAAATAAACCTTGATACCTGCTAACATATTCATTCCCTCCATAGGTGCTGAAGAAGGAGCCTGAATTTCCTACAACGATGACGTCGACAATTCCGTCTTTCATTAATCGGGCATTGTTTAAAAGCGTGCTTATTTTTTTGCTGTTTTCATATCTTTTATCGTATTCATTCTCCAGCATGTAGTCCTGCATATCTGGATTATAGGCAATATTCATCAGTATTTTATGCATGCCATTGCTATTGGAAGCAACGTCCTGCTGGAATTGCGAGAGGATGTTTACGGTGTATTCGTTATTTTTTTTCTTAATAATGTCTTTGTTTTGGGCATAAAACACACTGAAAATAAAGATGAGCAGAATCAGCGTTGAAGCTGCGAGAAAAGCAAGTTGATTTCTTATTGTGAATTTACTGAACCACTGCATCCCCACTCCCCCTTTCTCCATAAAAACAGGCACTCCACAAAATGTCAGGGGCAAATTGGATGCATTTTCTCCCTGTATATGATACATTTTTTATGAAAAAGGAAGTCATCTCTAGGAGCAGACCTTACCTGCTCGTAGAAGAGGTTCGCAAACTCCCTCTCTAAAAAACTATGAAATGAGGATTTACCCATGTCAGTTGGAAGAAGCAATGAAGATTTGAAAGAGATTACCCTTTTGGGCAATCAAGGAACTCAGTATGTATTCAGCTATAACCCTGCGGTGTTGGAAGCTTTTGACAACAAGCATCCGAACCGAGATTATTTTGTGAAATTTAATTTCCCCGAGTTTACCAGCTTGTGTCCTGTAACTGGACAGCCTGACTTCGCCACACTCTATATCTCCTATATTCCGAATATCAAAATGGTGGAGAGTAAATCCCTTAAGCTGTACTTGTTCAGCTTCCGGAATCACGGCGATTTCCATGAGGATTGTGTCAATATTATTATGAATGATCTGATTGCTCTCATGGACCCTCGGTATATCGAAGTGTGGGGGAAATTCACACCACGCGGCGGCATTTCTATTGATCCTTACTGCAACTGGGGTCAGCCAGGCACGAAGTTCGAAGCGATGGCTGAGCACCGCTTGATGAACCACGATCTATATCCGGAGAAAATTGATAATCGTTAATTATGAGATTACGAGATAGATGGAGATAGATGGAAGTAGATGGACCTATATGGACCTAGCCGATGGCTAGGTTTTTTATGTTTTTTTGGCAGTTGGCTGTGAGACGGCTAAGAAGGTGGGCTTGCCTGCGACAGCGGAGACTGCCAAAAAAGCAGGCTCACTCACGGAAACCACCATTCCCAGCTCTTCCTCGGGCTGAGACTGCCAAAAAGGCAGGCTCGCTCGCGCAAACCACCATTCCCAGCTCTTCCTCCGTCCGAGACTGCCAAAAAGGCAGGCTCACTCACGCAAACCACCATTCCCAGCTCTTCCTCCGTCCGAGACTGCCAAAAAGGCAGGCTCGCTCGCGAAAACCACCATTCCCAGCTCTTCCTCCGTCCGAGACTGCCAAAAAGGCAGGCTCGCTCGCAAAAACCACCATTCCCAGCTCTTCCTCGGGCCGAGACTGCCAAAAAAGCAGGCTCGCTCGCGCAAACCACCATTCCCAGCTCTTCCTCGGGCCGAGACTGCCAAAAAGGCGGGCTCGCTCACGCAAACCACCATTCCCAGCTCTTCCTCCGTCCGAGACTGCCAAAAAGGCAGGCTCGCTCACGCAAACCACCATTCCCAGCTCTTACTCCGTCCGAGACTGCCAAAAAGGCGGGCTCGCTCACGCAAACCACCATTCCCAGCTCTTCCTCGGGCCGAGACTGCCAAAAAGGCGGGCTCGCTCACGCAAACCACCATTCCCAGCTCTTCCTCGGGCCGAGACTGCCACAAAGGCAGGCTCCCGCCACTACCGGCAGTCCTCGCTCGCTCGCGCAGCATTCCCAAGCAGCAACGCTACTTCAATTGATAAAAAAGGCCGCTGTCGTCCGACCATTCCGCATAAAGCACCCGCTCATGATGCGCGATACCGCTAAGCTGCAAAAGCTGCTGCAGCCACTGGGCATTGCGCCCAAGACGTCTCAATGCGTCCTCGTTGATGCTGCCGTTCTCAATGATGCTTTCGGGAAGGCACACTTTGGTCTGCTGCGCTTTGGCATCACCGCTTAAGCTGTTCGGATCCTTTTGACGCAGCACACTGATACTGCCGTTTGTCTCGAACAAGGCGTAGGCGACTTCCCGCAGGGAGAACACATTGTTTTCACGAAGCAGCATGCCCAATTGTGCAAAATCAAGGTTATTTCGTTTCATCGCCTTGAAATCGATCACCCCATCGCGGATGACTAAATCAGGTGTCCCAGCTGCGTAGCGAGAAAGCCATGGCATGGAAGCAATAAACTTCTCCAAGCCAAGCGCCAGGAGCGTCCAAACAACTAAAGCAAAAACAAGATGGCTGAGATGCACCTCAGGGTCATAAATCGTATTCCCCACTAATTCACTTAGCATTAAGGAAGAGACAAAATCAAAAGCTGTCAGTTGGGAAATCTCTTTCTTCCCCAGAAGCCGAGTCATGATCAATAGTCCAATCAAAGCGACAACGAGCTTTATAGCGATTGTGATGTACAAGTTGTTATCGATCTTGATCACTCCTTGGATCGTTGATTTTCTTGTGTCTAGTTTTCTTCAAGAGAAAGAATTTTCCTTTATTTCTCGGTAAGATTTATGAGAATCGTTTAGAGGCAGGTTTTAACGGGAACCTTAACCGTATCCTCCCCCTTGTAGTCAAAAAAGCTATGACATCGCGGCATGCTTCACCGTTACGTCATAGCCTCTTATTTAGCAAATGCACGTCTTTTTCTTTTTTCCGATTCTGCCCATTGCCTCTACTTTGTGAAGATATGCGCTAGCTAGAGGTACCTTGCACGCGGTTTGGCCGACAGCCACCTGTACGCCGCCAATCTCAGCCGCCACTTCGAGGGCAAGCTTAGAAAGCGGCTCGCAATACGTTCCTACGATAATGACGAAGCTGTTCATGGTATATCTTACCCGGTTTCGTTCTGTATGAATCGTGGTCCTTGCCTGCTCCAACAAACTAGCAATCTCGTGGAGATCAAGCTTCTCATCCGGTGTCACGCTAATATAATTGGCATAGGTACTCCAGCCGCAAGTAGCCAGCAATTCATTCGGAGATTGCAGCCATTCACGGGCTAGCTCCAGCGCGCTGCTGCTTTCTGCCGCCACTCCTGCTACGGTATATTCGGTCAGCATGTACCAATTGGCTTGTCCTGCCCAAAGCTGAAGCTCCGCTTTCGTCATCGTTTTGGGATCGATAGAGAGCCCTGCCAAATACATCGCATCCGTATTGCCTGAAGCGTAGAGTGCGAGCGCCAGCTCTCGGTCCTTTTTCACAACCTTAACCAGCTTCTTCAGATCGCCCACTTTCACCCCATACAAAGGCTCCCGCGCGCCATGCCGCAAAAATGTTTTCTTCGTTTGCTCGCTGCCAAGCTGCGCTAAATGCTCCATTACCTCTTCAAGTGTCATAGGCTCACCTACCAAGCATCTGTTTTCCGTATCGTAACATAATCCAGTTTTTGAGGCTAATTCTGGACAATAAGGTTCGCCAGCGATGTTTACTTTTGTAAATAATCATTATTATAATTCTTTTGCCATTACGATATTCGTTTCTTTATAGCCTAACTTTTCGTATAAACCACGAGCAACTTGGTTAT
Source organism: Paenibacillus alba (assembly GCF_013204855.1). GTDB lineage: Bacteria > Bacillota > Bacilli > Paenibacillales > NBRC-103111 > Paenibacillus_E > Paenibacillus_E alba. The sequence continues at coordinate 17,648 of NZ_JABMKZ010000018.1, forward strand.
GAGCAAAGACATGAAGTCCTATACTCTTGATGCCAATTTCTCTTCCCACCTTTTCTATATCTTCCATCGCTTGCTTGCCAAATCCTTGCCCTCGGTAATCTTCCCTAATTTTAATATCGTAGATAAACCCTTTGTTGTTTGGTTTCACTGCAAGCCAAATCATTCCAACCTCTTGGCCATCAGAACGTATTGTAAATAGTTTGTTATCCGTGGTTTTTTCGCCATCAGGCAAAAGGAGTGCATATTGTTCTGTTGCCTTACTAATAGATTCCTGTTCATTCCAATTACCAGATTGAACATTGCTTTTTGCATAGCTATTAATAGCAGAATAAAGATACTCCTGGAATTCAGTCGAATTCATTAAATCTAATGCAATCATTTTTCTCCCTCTCCTTCTCCTGATGTTTATTGAGCTATAGTTTTTCGATGGTTGAATGTTTGTGTTGTTCCATTTCAGTATGAAAATAAATTAAGTTCTCTTTAGACAGTGCTTGTTGAATTAATTTTTCATCGTAACCAAATTTTTTTAATGCTGCAAGTATTGATTGTATCCTATCAGCTCTTTTTCGTCTTAAGTTCGATTCTAATTGTATTTCCAGCGGTACCGTAGGAACTGTGTGCCTTCCAAGATTTATGTTCCTAAAATGGCTCCATATGTACTGACCGCCTTCCCAAATCCCATCTCCATCTAAGGAATCGGGTATACCCGCTGAATTGGATATTTGAACGACTTCGACTTTGAATTCTTCGATCAACCAACGACCCTTTGTCCATGTGAACCCTGAACCAAAGATTTGTGTAGATGTCGGCTCGTCCAACGAAGACAACCATTGATCACCATGAGGAAATTCACATTTGGATACGAGTGAAAACTCATTTAGTAGGTCTGCAAATTCTTCAACGTCATCTTTATTCTTTACATAAATATCTAAATCTCCTGGGATCATCTCACAACCCTGCAAAACAGAACCAACCGAACCAACCAATATCCACTCTAAATTTGGTTTAGATTCTAAACGCTCACATACCTTTGATAACGTTCTTTGCCAGTCGGCCATAAACTCCACCTCTTCAAGTAATAGACGCTAAAAAAGAACAGATTATTAAAATTTCATTCTAGATATGGTCGATATTTTCCTGCATTATTTAAGAAAACTGCCCGTTTACTTGAGAAAAGGCATCCGATCCATTGGGGCCGGCTGCCTTCTCAATTGCAGGTTTATAAAAAAACTGGAGCTATAAACGACAGTTCCTTCGCTCGGATATTGGAATTCGCTCACCGTGAGTTCGACAAGACGCCAACAGAGCCACAAGGAATGCTATTTCTATTGGGTTAATACAACGGTTGCGCTGGATAAAGCGTCGGCTGCGGACATTGCGGGAAGGGCAAAATATCTTGAATTTGATCCAATCTGTAGTGTTTGGTGGCAAATTGCGTATGATACAAATATTCAATGACATAGATGGAGCCGCCTTGAATATTGCACAAAATACCCGATGTGCCCGTTCCGTCCTTTAGGGATACACCTACTGGTCTTCCGATCCAAGCGTGCGCTTTGTGCTGCAATGACATAGGTCATCACCTCCTGAACTACCTTATGCGGCTAACCGCCTAATGGTTCAGTGGATTTGCTCTTTTCTATGCGTACGCGCCCTGAGAAGAACGTTGCCCCTCCGCCCATATCCGCCACACGATCAGGCGTTAGCGAATTGACCAGTGCCTTTTTCCCAGGTACATCCGCCCAGAGGCCTTGACTCACAACCACTCCCGGTAAGACGTCTGTACCTGCTGCAACAAGCAGCTCACACTCGCCGCGGTCGTTCCATATACGTGCATAATCGCCGCTCACGAGCCCTAGGGAGGCCGCATCTGCTTCATTCATATGAAGCTTAGGCGTCTTTTCCATGCGTCTATGCTTCTCATTATGTGCAAAGGTTGAATTTAGAAAGTTATGATTCGGTGCCGGGATAAACAAAAACGGCAAATCGCCCTCATCGACTAGCGGTGTATACGTCGGAAGCGGAGGAAATCCCTTGCGCTCCATCTCTTCGGAGTACAACTCGATCTTTCCGCTTGGCGTCTTTAATTCCCCAGGAAATAGCGGCTTCGCCTCTGCCTTCAGGAATTGTTTCTCCAGCAGCGTTTCATACGTAATATTGGCCAGAGCAGGGTTGCCTGGATGATCCAGAGCTTGACGTATCAGCGCTTCGTCAGAATCCTGCAAGGCCTCCTCTTCATAGCCCATCCCTGCTGCCAACAGCCGAAATACGTCTACATTCGCTTTACTTTCCATATAAGGAGCAATGACCGGAAGCTGCAAATGTACATATTGATGCCAGTAAGAGCGGTAAAAGTCCGTATTTTCGAAGGAAGAGGTCGCTGGGAGCACGATATCTGCATACTTGGCCGTTTCTGTCAGGAAAAGATCATGCACAACCGTAAACACATCTTCCCTCTCAAGCCCCTTTCTCACCTTATTCGCATGAGGCGCAACTAGCGCTGGATTGGAATTGTACACATACAGCGAATGAATAGGCGGATCAAGCTCCAATAATGCGCTCCCCAGCAGATTCATATTAATTTGACGAGCATTGCCTTCTCGTAAATCAGGACGCTGCAGCGCGGGAATATTGTGCTCCAAGTAGCCGCCATTGCCCTTAATGGCGCCGCCGCCTTGGTGCAGCCACTGGCCGGTTAAAGCCGGCAGACAAGCGATGGTTCGCACGCACATCCCACCGTTATCATGATGCTGAATCCCGTTCCCAATGCGGATAAAGGACGGAGCGGTATCGCCATACAGCCGGGCAAGACGATAAATATCTGCCACAGGAACACCTGTAATGGAGGATACCACGGAAGGATCGTACTGCTTCACATGTTCTTCGAGCGCTTCGTGCCCCTTCGTATATTGGTGCAGAAAATCTTCATCCACCTTATTTTCTGCGAACAAAATATGCATGATCCCCAAAGCCAAGGCCGCATCCGTCCCCGGCAAAATAGGAATGAACCAGTCCGCCCAACGGCCTGTCTGGTTCTTATGGGCGTCAATCACAATGATTTGAGCGCCATTTTTCCGCGCCTTTTCAGCGAGCATCACCTGATGCATATTCGTACTGACCGCATTGATCCCCCACATGATGATCAGTTTGGCATGAACTGTATCCTCCGGATCTGTGCCGAAGCTGCCCCCCATCGTATACTTATAGCCTTCGCTACCCGCAGCCTCACAGATCGCATACAGCAATCGACTGGCTCCCATACGATTAAAGAATCGGCGATCCATGCCCTCCGTCCCGATTCGCCCCATATTGCCATAGAAGCTGTAAGGCAGGATAGATTCTGGGCCTTTCTCCGCAATCAGCTGTTTCCAGCGGCTCGTGATCGTTGTGATCGCTTCTTCCCAAGTGATTCTTTCAAAATGGCTGCCTTCACCCTTGGGCCCGACCCGCTTCATCGGATATTGCAGGCGCTTCTCGTCATACATTCTAGCCGCCATATTGCGAACTTTATTGCAAATGGCTCCCTGAGTCACCGGATGATTCGGGTCACCCTCTATTTTCACAATCTTACCTTCTTCTTTATGAAGCAGTAAGCCGCACTGATCCGGACAATCCAGTGAGCATACAGCTGGAAAAACACCATTTTGTTCCTTGCTCATCATCGTATGCATACCTTGGTCTAACTCCCTTCCCTACACTTCAATGCTTTTATTCTATACCGAAATGGATGGAAGGGAAACAGCTTCCCATTTGTACAAATCCACACTTCTATGGGTTAGTCCAACACTCCCCCACCAAGAACAAAACGGTATTGCAGATGATTGTCAAAAATTTGATCGATGCGAACCCCGCCTGTTTTCTGCGAAGCCGTATGAATGATTTTACCGTCCCCTAAATAAATCCCAGTATGGGTGATGGTTTTCTGGGAGGCATCTAATCCTTGGTAATCGGAAGGCGAGTTGCCTAGGTAGCTGATAAAAAACAATAGATCCCCCCGCTGCGCTTGGTTAATATCCGAATATTTCCTTGTGGAAAAGGTTTCTACATAAGCGGCTTGGCTTCTAGAATCTATCGGCAAGTCCATGCCAAGCGCGGAGAGATAAGACCAATGCGTGAAATCCGAGCAGTCAAAGGAAGAGGGGTCTGCGCGGTCAGAACCATACTCATAGGGGGTCCCCAGGTAAGATATCGCTGTATCAATCACATTTTCAACCAATCCGCCTGGCTTCGAAACGACGGAAGGATTGGGAAATACTTGAACCAGGGAAGAACTGTTGGAATGAATGGAAGGATTCTCGCCTCCGACCTCCAAGCTCTTCACTTGATTCGTGTGAGCAGGCTGGCCGATACCCAAATCTCCCTTGTAGAGCTCCGCATCTTTGCTTGTCAGATTCCAATTTGACATCTTAGTGTCAGTTTCACGCTCGGCAGCAAGTTTCGTATGTTCCCGAACTCCCTGTTGATGAATCTTCGGCTGCTGAGAGCATCCGCTAAGCAAGGCGAGTAGGCAGGACAACCATAGATATATCCGTATTTTTGGCATCTTGTAGCTCCTTAGTTTGTGATGCTTTTAGGATGCCAATTTTTTGGAAAAAGAAACACAATAAGAAAAACCGTCAGGAGGAACATCCTGACGGTCCTTTTGCGTGTAAACCCCTACTTTTGTCCATGGGGAGGGATGGATGCGGGGTTTCAACCGCTGTTGAAATCGTGTTTTTTGAATGTATTACGCGGTATAAACAACGATTTCAAAGGCGGCCCGTAAACTTTCCACCCTCACATCCATCCCTCTTCTATTCCACTTTGAGCTGCCTTCCACTTTCGAACAGGTCAAACATATATATTTCACTGTCTGTTTCCACAGCACATAATTGCTTAAGGATGCTTGGGGTTTCTTCTTAAGCTTCGCTCACCCCAAACCCAAAAACATATTAATTCTGGCGTGTACAAAAAAACCTGCAGCTACCCACCGCAGGTCATCTCTCTATCGCTTTTTGCTCAAATTAAGCTCTTTCATAATCTGCCGGCCTGTTGGCGTCTGCGCCAGGCCTCCCTTGGCGGTCTCGCGGTGTTTCTCCGGCATCGCCGTGCCCACTTCATACATCACTTGGACGACTTCGTCCGAAGGGATGACCGATCTAACACCGGCCAAAGCCATATCGGCCGCTGCCATAGCATTCACCGCACCGAATCCGTTGCGAACGATGCAAGGGATCTCAACCAAGCCGCCCACGGGGTCGCAAATGAGTCCGAGGGTGTTCTTCAGCGCAAGCCCGACTGCATGCATCGCTTGCTCAGGCGTACCTCCACGAAGCTCAACCAGCGCCCCCGCGGCCATTCCAATGGCAGAGCCGACTTCAGCTTGGCAGCCTCCCTCGGCACCGGAGACAAAGGAATTATTCGCAATCACATAACCGATGGCACCTGCACTTAATAAGCCATTCACCATATGATCATCATCCCAGCCGAAACGCTGCTGACTGCTAATGAAAACACCGGGAATAATGCCGCAGGAACCAGCCGTCGGTGTCGCAATAATCCGGCCCATGGAAGCGTTGACTTCGGATACAGCAAGGGCATAAGCCATCGCTTTGCAAGCTTCTTCGCCTAATGACGCTTCAGAGGTGGTTAAGTAGCTGGCAACGCGCTGCGCATCTTTCCCCGTTAACCCGCTCCGCGAGGTGGTATCCTCTGTCAGCCCCTTGGCAACTGCTTCTTTCATAATCTGGTAGTAGTCGCGCATCTTTTGGAATACATACTCCGGCGGCTTCCCCGATTCTTGGCTTTGGTCGGCCAGCATGACCTCGGCAATCGTCTTTCCCTCTGACATACTGAGCTCAGCCAGCTGTTTCAATGTCCTGAATCTCATTTAATCGCCTCTTTCTGAGAGATCCACTTTTCGTATATTCGTGATCATACTTAAATTCATCAGCTCTTCAATCAAAGAATCCGGAATGTCGGCATCCGTTTCAATAACCGTCATCGCTTCGCGATCACGGCCTTTCCGATCCAGATCCATAAACCCGATATTGATTTGGCTGCGCCCCAGCAAGGTCGTAATATCAGCAATCATACCCGGACGATCATGATGTGAAATGACTAACGTCGGATAAACGGCTGTAAACTTTACATCGAAATCGTTGACGTTCACAATTTCAACGTTGCCGCCTCCGATGGATGCGCCCGTCATGGTCACTTCACGCGTATCGGATGACAGGGCAAACTGTACCGTGTTAGGGTGGTCTGCTTTGTCTTTGCTTGTACGGAAAGCAATTTCAATACCTAGCGTTTCGGCTTCTTCAGCAGCCGTTGGAATACGCGGATCGTCGGTTTCGAAATCCAGCAGCCCGCCAACCAGTGCCAGATCAGTGCCATGTCCCTTGTAGGTATCGGCAAAAGAACCAAATAACGTAATTTCAGCCTTAGTCGGCTGCTCACCTAACAGCTGCCTGGCGACACGTCCCAGACGAACAGCTCCAGCCGTATGGGAGCTGGAGGGGCCAATCATGGATGGCCCGATGATGGAAAATACATCTTTAAACCGCATCATGCAGCGCTCCATTCTTATGATGTTCCTTCTTCTATTGTATGAAGCGTTTCACAGAAAGACAAGGCGTTCGTTTTATCCTTATATTCCCATAATATAGCCCGCTTTAAAGAAGTGCTAAGCCTCTCCATAGTAACATATTCACCGATAAATAGTCTTTGCATGTAAAAAGCGATCTCTTCCCGACTATTAATTATTTGCCCCCCAGGGACCAAGCCAACAAAAAGCCCCTTCCACTAAGCCAAAGGGCTTACATGGAGGGACTTCTTCGAACTCTTTCCTTATGTAATTGCTAAGTTCTCACTCCGCATTCACTAAATTCTGCTTCACTTCTTTTTCATTCTCTCATCCAAAGCATTCAACTGATCGACATGATAATGCATATCATGCAAGATGTCATTGACTTCGGAATTAATCGTCGTTTCTACCTCTTGAATTTGGCTCAAATCAATCTGTGCATGCTGCTGGCTGTCCTTGATCTGGTTTAACTCTTCACCCAGCTGCAAGGAGTCATCTGCAATGCTCTTGATCCCATCCGAGATGGTGAGGATTTGAGAGGAATTGACTGAAATGCGTTCTCGAACGGTGTTCATCGTCATCTCAAAGGTAGCGAACGAAGAGAAGCTTTGATTGATTTTCTCATCAATGGCTTGCAGTTGGGCCGTAATACTGCCCGCCGATTCCTCCGTGCCATGCGCCAGCTTGCTTACTTCCTGGGCGACTACAGCGAAGCCCTTGCCATGCTCACCCGCGCGAGCTGCTTCGATCGAAGCGTTCAAGGCGAGAATTTTGGTTTGTTTGGAAATTTGCGAGATGACCACGCTCATGTCATTAACGACATTCGTCATGCTGATCAATTCATCCATTAATCCGCGTGTCGTTTGAATATTATGGCTTAATTGTTCATTCATCTGCTGGATATCAGTGAATTCATCGGAAGTGGTATTGAGCTGCTGGCTGAATTCGTTTAACTCGCTCGACTTCTTCTGATAATTGTCCACGGCCCCCTCTAAATGCTCGTAGTTTCGTTGGGAAGCCTTCTTTAATCCTTCAATATTATGCAGATTGCCCTCTACACTCTTCGTTACGTAGGCGGCAGATGTATTTACATGCTCGAGTGTAGACTTCATATTCGCCAAGAAAACCGGAAGCTCCTCTTGAATGGAACCAGTGTCATCCGAGACAATCGACAGCGTATCAATGACTTCGAGAATTTCCTTTGCCGATGGCCGATCTGCTTGATTCTCGCCAATATAGGAATAACGAATCATTTGATTTTCATCAATAATATAGGTGCTTGGAATGGCAATACGAAAAGAGTCCCACTTAATCGGCGTGAAAACCTCATAGGACTTGATTACTTCTCTGGTTTCATCGGATAAAATAGGGAATTTAATGCCTTTGGCTGCCGCATAGTCCTTGATATTAGCCAGTTTTTGGCCAGCAATGGCAATCAGATTAACGCCTTTATTCACAAAGCGCTCGTAATATTCGTTTAATTCCGGCATCTGCTTCTGGCAGTTGTGGCACCATGTTCCGCGCAAGAAAATAATGACTAACGGCTTTCCTTTGAACTCTTCCAAACCTTTAAGCCCTTGCGTAGAATCTAATCGAAATGGTGCTGCTTTCTTCCCGATCGATAAACCTTTCTTAGCCATATTTGGCACCCCAATTTTGCATCATATTTAACTTTTGCTTCCTTCAGTGTAGCTGAAAATGGGGAGGATGACTACCATATCTTGCATAAATTTATTGCAAATCCGACAAAAAATGACCCGCCATTAGGCCCATAGCCTTAGCAGGTCATTGTATCCGTTATGCCATATAGTGCTTACTAAATCTCGACCTCGGCAAAAGCCATCCGCTTCCGCCCATCGCTTCAACAAGCGACCCGCTCCACCCTTGCTGCATGGCAATGGAATGCACGATCCACCGGTAGTAATGATTCCCCGGATATCGCTCCTAAGCGTCGATTTCAAAGCATCATTATTAGACCAAAGATTCTACACTTTGCTTAAGTTCGCTTTATCACTCTGTACAGCAAACGCGTAGCGATGCTCCGAGCCGTCCCTAACCAGCTTAATGAGATATCCGCTTTCCTCATCCCCCGAAACCAGAATGGTGCCGGGCTTCACAGATTGATCCGTGACTTTCTCATTCGGTTTATAGAAAATAGCTTGAACGAATATAACGCTTTTCTCTGCCGCGACTCGCTGAATCAGTGAAGTACGGCTCGAATTCGGCGGATTGTCCGGCGTTAAAGCCGTATAAATGTCTACAGGCTGCGAACACCAGGTTAACTGCTCCAAGGTTCCTTCGCACATCTGATAGGAGAAGGCGCGCTCAGCATTCGCCAGCTTCTTTTTCTCTTTGAGCCACTTCTGATCCAGCTTGCCAAGCGGTTCTTCCGTCGCCATCCAAGCTTGCTCATCCGTTCCCAGCAGCGTCCCGCTAAAATGGTTCATCCAATGAACATCGCGCAGCTCCGGTACACGGACACAAACGATATCCAGCAAATGGTCTTCGGACAGCGCATTAATCCGCTGCAGACGGGTACCTTCGTAGGCTTGAACATCCCATGGATTTAGCTCCTCTGGCATCATAATGTTATCCTTCATATGAAAATCATCAGCCAGCCAATCCACGGCCATCTCGGCCCATACTCCCCAAGGTTGTTCCTCAAGCTGCACGATACGCCCGTCCCGCGGCGACTGGTCCGCCCCATTCATACTCACGGTATTGTGGGAATATGTGTGCTTAAACCAACCATAATGCGCAGGGATGCCATATGCGGTAGTCCCCGGATCAATAAGCAAGGGGACTCCGCCATACACAGCCGACAACCCCAAGCGGTCCATATGATCGTGCTCACCCCCGAAGCGGCTGTGCTTCAGAATAACCTCCCAGCCTTGGCGGTGAACCAGCTTGGTCAAACCGCTTGCCGGAAAGGTTTGCGTTCGATGTGACGTCCCCCACAGGGATACGGATTCGCTATCCTTGGACGGTTCCAAGGACTGACCGAACAGCAAGGCATACACGGAGCTGCGGCTGACCGTCTTCACGCTTATATAGTGCTTATCCGCCCATTCAGTGCCATAAGCGGTATTCAGCAATGAACGGTATATCTCGTCGCCATAGATGTCCAACGCGATTTCATAATACGGCGTATACGCACCGATGCTGTCTCCTAGTCCGGCATCATTCAACGTTGGCATAGCGCCGCTGGGCAGCACAAAATGCAGCGGATAATCGAACATTGATTTAATTCCTTGATGGCTCCAAATATCCGCTTCTGTTCCTTCGGCAATTAACGCGTAATGCAGCAGCGATTTAAATGCATAGAAGTGATACTGGACATTGCCTTCGTACCATAATCCATCCTCAAATATCCCGCGTTCCAATTGATCATGCAAGCCATATTGGCCTTCCAGCCCAGACAAGAAGATATCCGTATCGCGAAGCAAAAGTCCGATGGAGGCAATTGCAGAAGTAATCAGCACCGAATGATTATGAATTTGACTCTCTTTGTGGGCTATCAGAAATTGTGCGCAGGGTTCAAGCAGTCCTCCGCGAATATGTGTTTCTTCCTCCGCTGTCAGATGCTCCTTGATCACATCGTATCCCATGGCAAGATCGATAATCCAATGTGCCTCATCCAAGGTTTGGGCAAACAATTTACCAGGCCCATTATAAGGAATATCGCCATGAATGCCATACGTTTCATACTGATTCGCATAAGCCATGAGATAAGATTTCACCATGGCTAAGCGATTCGCATCAGGCTCGATTGCAGCCAATAAAGCCATATGATAAACGGCGCGGCCAATTAAGCTATGCGCAATGGATGTCCAGGCGGAGTCAAAAGGTTCGCCGGTTCGTCCTCTGCCGCATGTCGGGCACCGATGCAGGAGCGGCTCCTGCCAATCAAAGGTCAAGCGAGTTCCATCCTCATGGCAATGATAATAATGCGTCCATTGCCCCTGCTCGTTAGGCTGGATCGTATACGTAATGCGGGAAGCCTCCTCCGCTTCCTGCCGCAGAAGAGCCATAGCCTCGGCAAACTCTGGGCTGCTCGCATTTGTACGAAGCCGTTGCAGACGATTTGTATCCATACGTGTCTCTGACCTCCTAGCCTTTCAGTGAACCTGCCGTCATTTGCATGAACGATTTATTCGCGATCATATACACAACCAGAAGCGGCAGAATGGATAAGCAAGCTCCTGCCAGCATATAGTGCGTTTGAACCGCAGCCGATGATCCATAACGAAGATAGGACAATCCTACCGTCAACGTTTGAAGCTTAGGGTTCGTCATCGTAAATACCAGCGGACGCAAATACTCGTTCCAAGCTCCGCAGAATGTGAAGAGTGCTCCAACCCCTAATCCCGGACGCATTAAAGGCAAAATAATTCGCCAGAAGATCCCGGCATTGGTACAGCCGTCAATCCGTGCAGCCTCATCGAGCTCGCGGGATATCCCCTGCAAAAAGCTCAGCAAAATAAAGAAAATATAGGCGTGGCCGCTAATTAAAATAAGGACAACGCCCCATAAATTCGTATGAAGATGAAGCTTCACCATCAGCTCGAACTGCGGCCTAATCACGACAGCACCGATCGAGATAAACATCGTGGATGCTTGAATAGCGACGAAAACAGCCTTTCCGGGGAACGCAATCCGTTCAACGACGTAAGCCGCCATTGATGCTACGATCAGTGTTCCGATTGTCGTTGCTCCGCTTAGAAACAAGCTGTTCCATGTGAATCTGGCAAAATTGGCTTGAACCCACGCTTCCGAGTAATTCTCGAAGTGAAGTGAGGAAGGGAAAATGGTCCCGCCTTTGGTAATCTCCATATTGGACATAAGTGAACCTAGAAAGGTCACCACAACCGGAAATACAATAACAAGCGCTGTGACGATTAAAAACATCCAAAGCAGCACTCTTCCGCTTATTTTCCCAAACGAAACCGGATGTGTGCTTTTATTTGCTCGACTGCTGGATAAATCCGTTACTGCCTCCATCATGCTGTCTCCTTCCTTATTGAAGTTTGTTCAGGCGTCTGGACATAGCGTGGTAGGCCAACGTGATGATTCCTACAATAACAGCCGTAACGAATCCTACGGCGCTGCCATAGCCGAATTGTTGATCTGTCACTGAACCTGATGGTGTAGGGAAGAATAGTTTATACACGTATAAATACATCACTTCGGTCTTGCCAACCGGACCACCCTCGGTTAATACCATAATGCTTTCATAGCCTTTAAGTGAGTTAATAATCGCCAGCATAATGACAATTTGCAGTACGGGTCCCAGCATCGGGATCGTTAAATACCAGAATTGCTGCCATTTATTTGCACCGTCCAGCGATGAGCTTTCATAGACATCGTTAGGAATATTTTGAAGACCGGCCAGGAACAAAAGCATGTAGTTGCCCACCGCACCCCAAGCTGCAATGAGGATCGTTGTCAGCATCGCGTGCTTCGGCCCGAGCCAATCGATTCTTTCCGAAATGATGTGAAACTTTAATAAATATTGGTTTAAAATGCCGTTGTACGAATTGAAGATGATGAAAAATACGACAGCCATAACAGCCGAGCTAATGATCGTTGGCATGAAATAGATGGCTCTCAGCCAGTTCCGACCCCGCAGCTTTTGATTTAGAATCACGGCAAGAATCAAGCTTAAAGGCAGCGTAATGAGCAATTTCCCACCCGCATAAACGAACGTATTCAAGACAGAATGCCAGTACTCGGAATCCTCGAAGAGTCTTCTGAAATTATCGAAGCCAATAAATGAAGCATCCCCGAAGCCTTTGTAATCATAGAACATATAGCGTATTGCCCAACCAATCGGATAAACGCCAAGCACCACTGTCAGCAGAAAGCTCGGAAATACGAATAAATATGAGAACCCGATCTGACGTGTTCGGTTCATTCCGTTCCCCTCCTATATAGGTGTAAGTAGAGAGCGAGAGTGGAGTTATTCACTCCACTCTCGCCGTATGGATCTCGTTATACCATTATTTGGCCATTAGCTTCATCGGATCAAAGCTCGGGTTCGGCTGTACTTTCACCGTACCTTTGGCAACGGCTTTATCAAGTGCATCATTGTACCGTTTGTTCAAATCTTGAATAATTTGATCCAAGTTTCCGCCGCTGATCATGTATTTGAAGAGCGCATCATTAAATTTCATGCCTTCAACCGTAACGGTTGGCTGCAGTGGCCATGTACCGTCATTGCCAACTGGCAGGAATCCGTCAATTCCTTTAATTTCCGGTTTCTTGGCAGCAGCAGAAATGGATGGCACCATGGAGAGCCCAAAGCCTTTTTCATGGTACGTTTTCAACACATCATCCTCGTACATGAATTGCATGAATTTCCAGGCTTGATCCGCATTTTTGGTCGTGTTGCTGATGGATAGCCATTGTCCGCCCAAGAAGGATGTCGCCCCTTTCACCGTGCCGTCGATGGATGGAACCGGTGCAGCTGCCCATTCAATTTTGGCTGGGAATTGGTTCGCGTACACGCCTGGTTCCGAGGAGAAGGAAATGTACATCCCGATCTTGCCTTCTGCAAACTGTGCGCGCAGCGGATCAATATCCAAGGATTCCATACCTGGCAATGTGCTGCCGTCATCAACCATCTGTTTGAAAGATTGAATCACATCTTTGTAGCCGGTGAAATCAAATTTCGCTGTTTTGAAATCAAAGCCCAACCCGCCGAAACCGCTGGCTTCCGCAATAACCCTTGCAGAGCGACCTAGTGCGCTTTCAGGACTTTTGAAATTTTGCGCAAAACCATAAGCGCCGGAAGCTTTGCCCACTGCTGTGATTTTCTTCGCATCCTCGACCATTTCTTTCAACGATTTCGGAGGTGCAGCAATTCCTGCTTTGGCGAACAGCTCCTTATTGTAGACTAAACGCAAGGTCGAGCCGTAGTTCGGAAGGCTGTAGATTTTCCCGTCCAAACGATTGAAGTCGTCAATGATTGGGAATTTCTTTTTGAGCGCATCGTTTAAGTAGCTGTCGATGGGCTTCAAGTACCCTTTGGCCTGAAAAGGCTGAATCGTATTTTCCTTCACACGGATAATATCAGGCGCTTGTCCGGAAGCAAAAGCCAAATCAATCGCTTGGTTGAAATCCTCTGTTTTGACAACCATTTCAACTTCAATGTTGTCATTGTTCGTTTCATTGAACTTTTGTACAACGCTTTTGATGTAATCCATATCATGGCGGTCACCCGTCCAATAAACGAGCTTCGTCTTATCTTTCTTGACAGGTGCTGTGCTCGCAGCTTGATCAGATGGCTTGGCAGATGCTGCCGGGCTCGTAGCCGCGTTGTTGCTGCCGCTGCTGCATGCGGCCAAACTGCTTGCAAGTACAACGCTTAATGTGACCGTCCCTATTCTTTTTACCATGTGTAATCCTCCCTTTTCTGTTTACGATACCTATGAAGTTCTCGCGGAAATGCTTCTATTTACACTCCCTATACTAAAAGAATTTGCTCCTTCTGATAATGAGGTCAACTCGTGAATAAGGGCAGGTTTTTCTACATTCTACCCTAGAAGGGCAGAAAATAGGCAAGCCCTCATGACGGAGAGGACTTGCCCAGAGACATCTCTTTAAATTCGGTTGGGGTTAGGCCTGTTTGCTTTTTGAACACTTCGCTGAAATATCGTCTATGCTCATACCCAAGCTGCTGGGCGATTTCCTGAACTTGATAATCCTCAATCAGCATCGATTTCGCCCGTTCGATCTTTGCTTGTGTCACGAATTGCTGAAAAGCGGTTCCCGTCACTTTCTTGAACAGGTTGGAGTAATAACCCCAGCTCAAATTCACCTGCTTCGCGCAATGCTCCAACGTTAAATCCGCGTGAAGGTGCGATTTGATATATTCGGCGGAGCGATAAATGATCTTCTGCGATTCGCTGGCCCGCTCCTGATTAATAAGGCGGCATCCAACATCGCATAAGTCGATGAACCAACTGCGGTACCCGTGCAAATCCGCCCCACTGTCGCTCTTGATTTCTTGTACCTTGGCTTCGAACTCAGCCAAGCTGGCGCGCGGAAATTTCTCCAGAAGCACACGAAGCATGCGCAGGACGAGTCCTTGCAGCAGTCGTTCAACGACTCCCGGCTCCGGCAGGACGGATGTTTTGCCCATCTCCTCGAAGATCGCCATGCCCCATTCTACGCACTTGTCGCGATTGCCGGAGCGGAAAGCAAACAAGAACTCGTTCTCGCTGTCCTCGGTATAAATCCATTCCACCGGCTGATCCTGTGCATCCGTATGATAACTGAATGCCCCGTTGCCCCCCGTATAGAAATGATAAGATAAGGCGCTGAGCGACTGCTGATAGCTCTTCGGAAGCTCCTGCACAGTAGCTACACTTAGACCAATTCCGATGGATATGGTGAACTTGGTATGCCTTGCAATGTTCGCGCAGCAATGATCCGCTATCGTAATCGGAGACTCCTCCGTTTGCATATTCAAAATACAAATATATCGGTTGAAAGCTTCCCTGAACACGACTGCGGTTGTATAGTAAGCAATCGTCTCCTCCACAATATTTTGCAAGGAAAACCTCGCCAGCTCCAGCTCCTTCACAGGCACTTCGCCATATTTATCGGTAAACTGATCAATTTGAATGGTCATCACCGCAAAAGGCGGCGTCAGCGCATGAATATCCAGAAAGCTTGATAATTTAGCCAATTCGGCTTCGTTCGTCTGATGATGAACAAGCAGCGATAAATACTCCTGCCGCAAGGCGGGCATGCTCTCCTTGATCTTCTTTTCCAGCCCAATAACATGCGATCGGCTTAGATTCTCTTGCTCCCAAACCTCTTTGGCCTTGACCACAGCTTTGACAATTTGATCGATGGAGAAAGGCTTTTTCACATAATCTAACGCGCCGTATTGGATCGCCTTTTGCGCATAATCAAAGTCTGTATACGCGCTTAAAATGATGACCTTACTGTCAGGCAGCACCTCCAGAATGCTTCGCGTCATTTCTAATCCATCCATTTTGGGCATACGAATATCGGTTAAAATCAGGTCCGGCTGACTCTCGCGAATCATCTCCAACCCTTCCTCCCCATTTGTCGCGCTGCCTACGATTTCGATGCCGTGATCCTGCCATGGAATTTTGGATGAAATCATATCTACAACGCTTCGGATATCGTCTACGACACCTAACTTAACCAGTCGATTCATGGAATTCCTCCTCACTTACGTAACTGGGCAGCCATAGCTCGATAAGGGCTCCCCCTTGCTCATTGCTCGCAATTTCCATTCGATGGCGCTCTCCATAGTACAGCTGTAAACGCGTATAAATGTTGCGCAGCGCATAGCCATGTTTGGATGACGCGATATGTGCAATACTCTGCCGCAGCTTTTCTGGAATCAGCCCCTGCCCGTTATCCTCCACCGCTATATGGAGCCAGTCCCCGTCTGTCTCGATCGTAAGCCGGATCTCCCCACCCGAGGTCATATCTTTAAACCCATGTAAAATGCAATTTTCAATGAGAGGCTGGATCATTATTTTGGGAACCAGACACTTAAGCAGCGGCTCTTCAATTTCAAAATGACACACAAATAAATGCTCATAGGACCTCTGTTGGATGGCCAAATATTGACGAACATGATCCAGTTCTTCCTCCAGCGTAATCAGATCTCGGCCGCCGCTTAGGCTGATCTGAAACATTTGGGATAAAGCCAGAATCATTTCATTCACATCCTCGTTCTCGCCGAGTACCGATTTGCAGTAAATCGTGTTCAGCGTATTATAGAAAAAGTGCGGGTCCATCTGCGCCGACAAAGCTTTAATCTCAGCCTTCCGCTTGTCCCTCTCGCGATTTTTGACGTCTTCAATCAACTGCTTGATTTCATCCAGCATGCTGTTGAACCGGAAGCCAACCTGCGACACTTCATCCTTATATACGCTTTCAAACCGAACCGAAAGATCGTTCTCTTCCACCCGCTTCATAAGCTTCTGGAGCCTAAATAAAGGTTTGAGCAGCAAATAGGTCAAATTATTCGCAATGAATAGGGACAAAAGGATAAAACCAAGGATGACATAGGTCGTAGCCCGCTTGATGCCATTTAGTTTCGCCAACAGCTCATCCTTCGCTTGCACGCCAACAATCATCCAATCGTCCTTGACCTCCAGACGTGAGTAGTTAACCAAATAGTCCTTCTTGTCATTACTATAGAAAAAGGAACCCTTCATCTCCTTGCTCAATTGCTCCACGAATGTCGGCTTCTGAATGAAATCGCCTTCCCTCGTTCGATCCGCATAGTTGACATCTTCACCTTGGGAATCAATGAAATAGTACTTTTTATTGGTTTGAGACAAATTTTGCATAAAAAGATCGCGCAAGTCATCTTCCTTCACATTGACCACCACGAATACATTCGTGGGTTCATATACCATAAATGAGTCTTCCCCGACGCCTTCGGTAACGAGTGAAATCACCCTTTGCTTGCCTGTAAAAAAGGGATCCACATGCCCCTTGCTCCAAAAGCCCCGCTTTAATTGCTGAAAATGCTCATACATCTCCGATTTATAAAAAGAATTACTCGTATTTCGCACACTCGAAGTCGGATAGAAATCTCCAATCGGTGTCGCGATCAGAATGCTTTCGATCATCGAATCGTTAAATTTCACTTGAGAGAAGACATACTGCAAAGCGGTCAACGATTTATAGTAGCTTGATCGATCATCGCTCTGCACATCCTTCATCAACTGTTTGAAGGCGTCGCTGAACATTAGCGCCCTAACGGCGATTCCGATATTTTTGAGGCGCTCATTCACGATTTGGGCGGATTGATTAACGGTATCTTGACTGGATTGCAGCGCATTGCGCTGAATTTCCTTGGAAGCAATG
Source organism: Paenibacillus alba (assembly GCF_013204855.1). Lineage (GTDB taxonomy): Bacteria > Bacillota > Bacilli > Paenibacillales > NBRC-103111 > Paenibacillus_E > Paenibacillus_E alba. The sequence goes on from NZ_JABMKZ010000018.1 coordinate 35,079, forward strand.
AAATAAGCGATACTCCCCGTCGCCATCAGCCCCAAAGTGATTAGAACAACAAAAGTAAACCAAATCCTCTGTTTTAAAGAAAACGAATGAAACATTCGCGGAATCAGCGACCAGACAGCTTGTTTATTCATAGGCGGCCCCAGCACCTTCCTCGGTTAAGAACTCAGACTTTATCTACTTTATTATAGTACAGGAAGGCATAAATCAACATGAGGGAACCTACAGAATGTGGGCAGCTTTCTTAAGATCGGGCATGTCACTAGACCCTGTTTGTCGGGAGCTTTAAGGTGCGGTACTAAGCTAATCCCGTGTGCCCGAGGAGCGCGTAGTCACTTTGAAAACTGCAAAAGTGTAAAGCCGCCAAAAGATGAGCAATCGCAGGAATTCAGGTACCACTAGGGTTCCTCACTCTAAAAACTGCAAAAGTGCAGGCTTTTTCAACAAAATCGCCTGAAAAATGAAAAAGCCTGCAATTATGCAGGAATTTATAGATTATTCTTCCTAAAACTAGAAAAAAAGTCACCAAAAGATGCACAATTGCAGGAATTTAGGTCCTGCAGGTGGATTTAGAGCAAAAAAGATGCACAATCGCAGGAATTTGCTCCTACAGTTGCTTCAAGTCACCAAAAGATGCAAATTTGCAGGAATACTCTCCTGCAAATAATCCAAAGCACAAATAGATCTAATGTTTGAGCCGTAATCCATCATGAATACCAATACAACGCATACTCCGTCATCACAGAGGCATGCCCCATTTGGCGCAGCATAGCTGTAATATTGCCCCGATGGTAGGTTGCGTGATTGACAATCTGCAGGATCATTTCCGTCCTACTGGTTTATCTGACAACCATTTCCTCCATATTTTTCGTTTCTATTTCTTGGCACCACTCTGGATCAATGGCCATCGCTTCCTTCATGCTTTTTCCCGCCACAATATCCAACCAGCACGTGTCCACGAGGTAAATATGGGAGATGCCTTTGGATATCGTCGGAAAAGCACTTTGAATCTCTCTTGTGTATACATCCTTAGGCAGCTTCTGCAGGTGAGTTAACATCGATTGATTCGCCCAGACATGGAAATCGTACATCGTTTTCGCAATATGGCTCATGATTGCTGCTCCCTTTTTCTCCCGAATTGGTTGATATCGTCAAGCGTTTCCTTTATGATACGACCAATACCCTGACAACAATTTGTCAGGGTTCCAACGTAAGAAATTTTGACTATACGTTATAAATAATACACTTCAAACAGCGTACAGGAGATTATAAACTTGCAGCTATTGTTTAGAGAATCCAACGATATTCATGATATTTCTGTCTATGAGACCACTGAGCTATACGGCGAGAAAGGTCTGTTTCGTGTTTTGCAATTTTCAAATGATGCGATACAAGGTGCTTTGGATGTCAATAATCCGGCACGCATCCTTTTTGAATACCCGCGGGCCATCATTCACCTTATGGAAATGAATCATCGCTCCTTCGAGCATGTATTCGTCATCGGACATGGGATCGGGACGATCGCCGGTCATTTGCCGGAGAAACGCTTTAAAATAGCAGAGCTAGACGTTACCGTCGTGGAATTAAGCAAGCGTTTCTTCCAGTACACCCAGAACAACGTCGTAATTGGCGATGGCCGTCTTATACTCGAACAGGAAGAACCGCATACGTATGATTATTTGATTTTGGACGCCTTCACCTCCAAAGGAACGCCGCGGCATCTAACCTCACAGGCTTTTTTCAAGCTAACCCGTGAAAAGCTCCAACCCGAAGGTTCAGTCATCATGAATCTATTCGGCAAAGGGCAGCAAGATCGGCTCATCCATGCCATCCATACGACACTACGCGAGGAATTTGCTTACTCGAAGACCTTCGCTTTGCCGGCTGACGGAGCTCGGGATGTGCAGAATATGATCATGATTGGCCGGAACAAGCCGATTGACTATCAAGCACGCCATTTGGCTGGATTTATAGAGATTGAGATTGAGCCCGGTTATCTCATTAGGGATTGAATGCTTTTGCGAACTTCTAAAGGGCAAGCTGCACCATGCTTTAAGCAGTAATCCCTTTTATCTCCTCACGACACCTTCCTTATGTGATCTCGACTTTATCCAAATTTGCCTGAACAATTTCAGTTATGGCTGCTTGCGTCCTCCGATCTACCTCTTCTTTATATTTCTCCTCCACATAAAAGGAGCTGACCTGCCGTTTCACCTGCTCAAAAGGCTCATACCCCCCTTGCGTCCGAGCTGCGCATTTCACGATAAACAGCGTGCCGTTTTCTTCGAAAACCGGGCTTTGCTGACCTGCCGGCAGCTTTAAGGCTTCCTCAAACAATATCGGAGCTGTTTCCGATATCTGTTTCTGATTATTGGCATGTATGCTTAGCTCCCAACCTTTTCCATCAATCGCATAGCTCTGAGCGATCTGCTTGAAATCCTCGCCTTGGGCAAGCTTATCGCCAGCTTGTTTCATACGCGCTTTTCCTTTTCCGTCCTGATCGGGAATGGCAACCTTCCATAGCTGAATGGTGTCCGGCTTTTTGAATTGCTGCTCCTTAATCGCTTCGTACCTGGTCTTCAGCACGTCATCAGAAATCTTATAATCTTGCTTGGATACGGCTTCTTTCAAACGAATTCGCAAATTAGACAATTCATATTCATAAAATCCTCGCTCATCGTATTGGATCGGTCCATAGATCGGTTTCTTCTGGCGAACCGCTTGATTTCGTCGTTCATTTTCTTGCTTCCAGCGCTTCAGCTCACTACTGTAGCTCAGATCGCCAATGAGCCCTTTTTCTTTGGCCCAAGCCTGTTCAACCTTAATAGCTGTCAGCGATTTGAGCGCCAACTCCTTTAGCTTCTCGGGAGGCGTCGTACTTCTCAGATCTTGCAAAATAAGTTGATATTCACGGTATTCGATAGGAACACCATCTACTTTGGCAATCAGCGATACGCTCTGTAAACCGGATTCCTGACGGAATGTTAGGATACCTGCCCCAATAATCAGAACAGCAGAAAGACATATCGCCAGTCCTTTCATCCGCACAACATAACCTCCCTCCTGTACAAACAAGAGTGCGTCTATCCCAGCCCACACCCTTGTTGTTTCACTTCTTTCTTTTATCGTTTAACGCTATTGCAAAGGGTTGCCCCCGGTTGGTTAAGGCGTAATACTAAGTGCAGGCCGCAAACTTGCATTGCTGTTTTCACTAGACGCATAGGTGACCAGATTAGTGCTTGCTGCAGGCGTTGTGCAATAGACGCGAATGGATATTTTTTTCCCGCTTGCCATAGCAGCCTGCACCTCGGACGTCACATTAATTTGGATTGGCGTTCCTGCCACGATCGTATAATTGCCCAGAACGGTGCTGGACGCAGGCTTGTTATTCCATGTAATCGCCCCCTCCGTCCACGTGTTGTCGCTCACTAGCTCCACTCTATTTTGAATGCCAGCAGCTCCAGTCGCGGTTGGCGTCAGCGTAATAATCGCATTGCTCACGGAGCCTGTATATGCGCCGAAATTGAATTTAAAATACCCTTCCCGACTATAGGATGACGCATCTGCCTTAACCTCTACAACTGCCGAGGTTGTGCCCGATTGATTCATACCCGCATAACTTCCATCGCGTACAAAAGAATCATCCGTCGCCGTGAATGACGTCGGATTAGCAGCCCCAACGCCCGTACCTTCATAGATGCCGATGCTTGGTACTGTCGTGCTCGAAACCGGATTGCCGAAGAAATCCTTACCGCCATTATTCGAGATCAGCTTGCCTGCGCCAATCGCCGGAGATCCTGTCTGCAATTGATAAGCAGATACAGACGCCAAACCAATACCCGCACCGCCCGGATTCTGGAATTGAGGGTCCGCCGTTATTTTAAATGCATCAGCAGGCTCACTGGCCGAGTGAATACCGCTCGCTTCATAGAACAGATTGTTGCTATAACCAAGTGATCCTATATTGCTGTTCCAATTCGTTGTATTCGTCGGACTTGTGTTATAGAAAATATTATTGTAGAAATTATAGCCCGATTTAACCGTCGTATCCGCACTGATTTTATTTACTTGCCCGTCATAATAAAACACATTGTTGTACATACTCGCTGGATTTGTTTCATTCGAAGCGAAATGCCGGAAAATAAGTCCGTCATTTTGACTGATGTTGTAGCGCATGACATCGTTCGTATTGCCTCCCATTAAGAGCATGTAGCCCATTGGATTGTCATGGCTGTAATTGTATTGGTACGTTGTATTTTGCAAGTAGTAATCAAAGTCGTAAGCGCATCCATCTTGGTTCGATACCGGGCCTCCGTAGGCTTCGTTGTATTGGAAAACGGAGTTTTTGGCCACCGTCACCCAGATCGCGGCAATCGCATTGGAAGAGGCTACTCTCGTACCGAAGCTGGTTGCCACGTTATATTCCACCACGGCACCATCCGTGTCTCTCAGTATAATGCCATCTCCACCGATATCGGTCATGGTGTTGTTAGCAATATAGAAGCCCGTATTCCAAGCACCATACGTATAGGTTGCCGTTGTTCCGAACGAATTGTCGTTCGTATAGGTTTTGTGCGCAGCAGTCCGAATCGCTACCCGATCTACTTTGCGTATCGTATTCCCAACAATGTGCACATCGTTGAACCGCGAAACCGTCGCTTGCGAAGTCGTATAAGTGCCTACGATCGTACCGATAATCCCCCCATTTTCCTTGGCACCGGCGTTCTTATAGCCATTCACATCATGGATATAACAATTTTCGATGTAAATATGATTAAACACACTGTCGCTCTCATTGGCATCAATAACGAAAAATATGCCGGCAAAAAGCGCATTTGCATTCGAGCTGTTGTCTACCGAAGCGTTAAAATTGGTGACTTCCAGATTATTAATTTCCCAATACTGCTGATTCCGCAAAAATACAGTGCCTGTATTGTAAGCTGTGGTTGAGTTGGCTATCGTCTGTGAGAAGGTTAAACCGCCTCCATTAATGATCGGCTTGCTGCCTGTTCCATATTGATCAATGACGATTGGCAGTCCCGCCGAGCCTGACCCCTTTGGCCACAATTGACCGTTCCAGATGCCTCCTGCTTTAAATAAAATTTGATCACCTGGCTGAAAGGTAGTCGCGTTAACCTTGGCAAGGCTTTGCCATGGGGAACTGGTGCTTGTTCCGCTGTTGCTGTCATTGCCATTGGCGGAATCGATATAATAAGTTGCACCTGCGGCGCTCACATGGCTGGGGAGCAAAGCAATCGTCAAGCTGAGAAGCCAAACCACAATAAGCACAATCGAAATGGATCGTTTATAATCCGTCCGTAAAATCATAACCTTCTTCCTCCTTTGAATTTGTAGCTGTCTTCAAAATGTTAGCATTTGGACTCCTTTCTTCGATAATTAAAACGCTTTCATTTTTGTTCAAATCTAGCTGCCACCTTCTATTCTGCTGGAAAAATTTATACATGAATAGGCAGATTTTTGACCTTTTCGTTAAATTTTTTAACCTTTTGAACATTATCGGCTTTCCTCAAAGCAGCTCCCTTATGTGCGTAAAAAAGTCTCAGCGTAACCATTCCGATTTTTATGTAAACTTTATTGACATTTAAATTGATAATGATTATCATTATAAATGTTTGTTCGTAGAATGATTATCATTATCATTTAAACAAGCGACCAAGAGTGATATATCTACATAGCATACTGGGGGAATTACGTAATGAGAAAGACCATTTTAGCCATCCATCTTATACTCAGTTTGACGCTGGGCCTATTCGTGGTATTAACCTGTACGACAGGCAGTCTTCTGCTGATTGAACCTGAAGTCGAGAGCTGGATGCATCCTGTGAATCACGCAGCCACATCAGGCAATGTTAGCCCATCTGTCATTAAACAGCATGCCGATTCGGCCAATCCTGGATTCTTTACCGATCGGATCGAGTATCCAAACAATGATCCTTTCTATCATGTTCATTTGGCCCAAGCTAATGGCGGCAAAGAAAACTTCACCGTCTATGCCGATCCAGGCACGGGAGATACTTTTGGCCGCGTACAAGTGGACCGTCTGGAGCCTTTTGCCACCATCTATCAGCTTCATCGCTATTTCTTGCTGACCTCCGTGATCGGTAAAGTTCCGGCAGCTTCCGTCGTCGGGATCTTAGGCATCGCGCTCGTTCTAATTCTCGTAACGGGTATTTATCTATGGTGGCCGGGTCTTCGTAAACTCGCTACAGGCTTTCGAGTTGTTCTCAATCGCGGAAAACTGTTGAAGAATATGAGTTTGCATAAAACCGTAGGCATCATCTCCATTCCGTTCCTGCTCGTCTTGGCGTTAACGGGTACAATCAACGCCTTCGAAAAATCGATCCCAACTTGGGTAGGTTTCAAGGCGAAGGAAGAAATTCCGGCAACAGCTTTACAAAGCAAAACGAAAGACGCAGCCGCGCTTCCTCTGGATCGTGTAGTTGAGATCGTCAAAGAAACCTATCCAACAAGTGAATTGATCAAAATACAACTGCCTCCAAAAGCTGGCCAATCCTACCAAATCGGCTTGCAAGAAGGCTTCAGTTCTTCCACAGGCAGCAACAGCACTGTTTACATGGATGGTTCCACTGGGGCCATTTTATACAAAACGAACCCCAATCTGGCGATCAACCTGTATAACGCATGGAGAAAAGGCCTACATTTCGCCACATGGGGCGGTGAACCGCTCAAAATCATCAGCTTCTTCTTCGGTATGACGCCGCTCGCGCTCATGATTACAGGCCTCTTCATCTGGCGCATCAAAGCCAACGCACGCAAAAGAAGCCGCAACAAATCAGCTTCATCTGCGGCGGCGGCGGCTTAAGTTTTTAAATTCGATGGAGTCTACTTGCTCAATAGGAACTAGAATCCGCTATTTCAGTAAAATGCGTTAAATTCCGGACGAAGCGGAACTACAGTACGCTATTTCAGACTTTATGATCACAAATCGTGCTATTTGGGACAAATAGCGTACCCCAGTTCCGTTTCCTTCAGGTTTAGCTGATTTTCCTAACAATAGTGTACCCTAGTTCCGTTTCACCGCAGCAAGATCACCTGTCAACATTCAAAATCAATGCTTCTCATCCAAGAGAGGCATTTTTTTGTTTTTCGCCTGAAAAGCCAAATAAATACTCGTTCCGATTGCACCCGCAGTACCGCATATAATATCGGTCATCGTGTCAACCAAGCTGCCGTTTTGCGAGTTCAGACCTAAGAAATGATCCGTCGTAAATTCATATATTTCCCAAACTCCCGCCATCGCAATGGAAAAGAAAAGGCTCAGCCATATGGCAACACGGGGATTGGATGCACTGCTTTTGCCACTGTCATTGGCCTTTTTATAAATTAATAAGCCGACGAAGCATAAAATAACACCTGAAAACAGATGCTCGAACTTATCCAGATAGGGAATAATACCGTAAAATCCGAACTCATTCGCCATAATCATGGTGATCGTAATGAACAATAAAATGCAGAACCTCAGCGCAGCAAACATAGGCGTTTTGGTAAGTTTCACCACGACTCGAATCAGCAGCAGCACCCCAATGATCAATGCAGCTTCCAACACTTTTGCCCAGTTGCCCTTTATCAAGAAATAAACAAAACAAACCGCCGCAACTCCATACATGACCAGCTCGAAGAGGTCGTTCCCTCTGTCTGCATGCTTTTTCATGTGCATCCCCTCACTCGCCTCAAAACGATTAAATAGGTACCATTAAACCGTATGATTGATTCTTAAACATCGTATTATGCCCCCATCATCATTGTGTCCATATTCAGTTTAGCCAAACTAACCACATATATTGAATCAGACCGGAGAGTAACATGAGGGGGAAATATATGTAACAAGCCATAAGCTTATTTTGGAGCTTGCTGCGAAGGTAGTTTGTCAATGGATAGATACATATTATATTCACAAAAATCATCATACTTGCAACGAAGAGAGCCCCTAGTCCTGTAATGAATCCACCATAATAGCTAGGGAACCAAATCTTATATAGATAAAATAAACATACCGGTATTCCGATAGCGAAGATGACTTCAACAAAAACTACCATCCAGCTCGCCCCATAACGGCCGTATTTGACGCTTACTATGGTTATTCCGATTATAAACAAAATGACTAGTGTCATAAGCTTCCCTCCGAACTCAATCCAAATCTTATAAATTGAGTTTAGTAGGCTTAAACTAATGACGCTAGTACTATTTAAACTTAGTACTTATGACTTTCGCTCTTTCATCTTATTGTTACTGGGAATCTACAGCTTTTGCTACTTTATTTACTCTGCTTTTTATATTCCAAGTCACTTTTGGACTGGTCCTTTGCTTCCGAGTTTTGCTTTATTTTACTGCTGTGTGTTTATGTGTTGGATTGGCATTTATCTGAATATATTCTTGATCACCCGACCAAATAAATATAAATATTTAGCCATTACTAGCCTTATTCTTTCCACACGAACATTTATGGGTTCCCTCATAGTTATTATGCCAATGCTGGATCAGTTAACTAGATGATTTACATCTAAAAATTAAGCCCTAGCATGCAAAAAAACGCTGGCCCCTTTATGGGCCAACGCTCTATCGATCTCTCTTCGCTACATGGAGGAGGATTCTTATGGAACCTTGCTTTTGGATTTACCGCTGAAGGAGAAATACGTCCACATGCGGAGCACCCGCTCCACGGGTCCGGATTGAAAGCGTGTCAGATACCAACGGCTTAGGAAGAGCTGACCGATATAAATAACAAGGGCTAGTCCGCAGCCTGCGATTACCCCCAGCTTGCCGAACCAACCCATTCCATAGCCATAAAAAATAGATGTGCAGATGACGGATTGCAATAGATAGTTCGTCAGAGATAACTTCCCTAGAGCTTCGAAACGCAAAAACCAAGGCGACGATTTGGCTGCCGCATACAGCAGTGAGAAAGCGAAAATGTATCCCAGTGACAAGAGGTTCCCTCCGATCATTTCGCTCATTTCACTCCAGCCTTGTCCAGGAAACACGGCCTTCACCCCTTTCAACAGGAGTCCTGTCGGCAAGAAAATGAGCATTCCTTTCAAATACATGGATCGTTCATCATCCGGTTGGCGGAACCATCGTTTTTTGGCCGCATACATGCCGAACAGAAACAACGGTGCCGTCATCAGCGGCGCGAACAGCAGCATGCCTACAATCAAGTAATCATTTAATCCAAGTGGATCCGCCGTATTCCGATGATGCTTGATCTCCTCGTAGGTGCCCGTTCCGTAAATCGTGATCGTTTCCTTCACATAGGTTTCCATGCGGATCTTATCTTCCGTTAAGGAATGATTATTCGTACTTTCAGGTACTAACCCCAGCAGGCCGAACAAACTCAGCAGCAATGCGCCCCATATCAGCAGCGTTTTCGCTTTCCTCTTCATGAAAAGAAGCAGAAAGAAACCCATGCCCCCATAGAAACCTAGGATGTCCCCTTCCCACAAATAAGTGCCATGCACAATGCCTGCTGCAAACAGCAAAAGAAACCGCCGGGCCAAATATCTGTTGGGCTTCAAGCCTTTTGCTTCAAGACTCTCTTTCATCTTGATCATCCCGAAGCCGAACAGAAATGTAAAAACAGGCATAAAGCTGCCCTCGACGAAAATATGCAAGAGCGTCCTGGCAGCCGAATCCGCTTGCGATAAGAAATATAAGGCTATTTCGTCCTTTCCCCATATGCCATATTGAAAAATAAGCATATTCGCCAGCAAAATGCCCAGCAAGCTGAATCCCCGCATGCTGTCTATAATGTGCAATCGATTTGATTGAAGAACCACTTTATCACCTCCAATTAACCTTTGAATTAGTGGGCATTAGCGGATAGGCAGCTGAACAATCACAGTCGTACCTGTGCCGACCTGACTTTTCATGCCGATACTGCCATGATGCAGCGTTACGATTTTCTTCGCGATGGCAAGCCCCAAACCATTGCCACCAATGCTGCGGTTGCGAGACGGGTCCGTTTTGTAAAATCGCTCGAAAACATAATCAAGCTTCTCCGGTGCTACGCCAATCCCTGAATCACTAATCGCGAAGAAGATTTTATTCACTGTATGATTCAGTCTTATTTCGATCTGCCCGCCTATCGGTGTAAACTTGATGCTATTGCCAAGTAAATTCATCCAAACTTGATTAAGCTGGTCTTGATCTGCGGTAATTTTGACGCCGCTGGACATTTCCAATTCGATGCGAATGCCCTTAGCCAACCACTGCGGCTCACAAGTAACGACCAGCTGCCTGATTTGCTCGTCGAGATTATACGTAACCGCCTCGAACGGATGATGCTCCGAATCTAGAGAAGCGAGCTTGAGCAAATTATCGCTAAGCCGAGATAGTCGCCCGCTCTCCACAATAATGATATCCAGGTAATAGTTGCGATCACTCTCCGCTACCAGACTGCTGTTCTTCATGGCCGTAGCAAAACCGGAGATTGACGTTAACGGGGTTTGAATTTCGTGGGAGACGTTCGATACGAAATCCTGCCTCATCTTCTCGAGCTGTTTAAGCTCGCTCGCCATCTCGTTAAAACTTTGAGTCAAGGCGCCCATTTCATCCATGCGTTTGGTTTGGATCTCAACGTCGAAATCTCCCTTCGCTAGTCGTTTGGTCGCACGTGTCAAAGCCTGAAGGGGCTTCACCAAGTATCTGGCCGCAATCAAAATACAGAGGCTTCCAATAACCAAGGCAAGCAGCAAAACAAACAAAATCATCCGATTAAAGATATTTTCATTCTGTGGGGAAAACTGCATAAACATAGCATGCGGTTTGCCTTCCATTGAAAAAGGAAGACCGATATAGGTTTGGCTTGCTTTGCTCGGAGCACGATAATATTGTCCCCGCAGCACCTGCTGAACCGTTTCCGGCGTAATTTCAACACTTTGCGTATCTTTTAGGTTATAAAACGTTACGTTGTTGGCATCATCATAAATATGAATCGGATAAGAGGACACCTTGACCATGCGCTTTACAAACGCATCCCAGTCAACGGGCTTTGATTGATCATAAAGACGGATGATTTCCTCACCCACAGCAATCATATCCTCTTGTCCGGCATGATTGATTTCTGTCTTGAATACGGAGTAACCGATAAAAAAAGAGCATAGCAAACTGAACATAATGACTGCAAGAAACGTATAAATGACGCGAACGTATAAGGTTTTTATCATGTTATCACAAGCCGATACCCCAAACTGCGGGCCGTTTCAATTTGAAAATGATGGGAATCGTCGGCAAACCTTTCCCTAAGCCGACTAATGTGAACATCTACCGTTCGATCATCGCCTTCGTAATTCATCCCCCAGATATGCGTGATCAACTGTTCCCGGGTAAAGATTTGCCCAGGATGGTTAGCCAGCTTGAATAACAGCTCGAACTCCTTTAACGGCAGATTCAGTATTTCCTCTCCTCGAATAACTTGGAAGTTGCGACGATTCAGCATAATGCCACCCAATTGTATCGTTTGTGAAGAGACGATCATATACCGTTTTAACAGCGCCTTCACTCTCATCACAAGCTCAAACGGGTCGAACGGTTTCGTTAAGTAATCGTCCGTGCCAAGCTGAAACCCCTTGACTTTTTGTCCGGATTCTCCCTTGACCGTGACCATTAAAAGCGGGATATTCGCATCAATGCCCCTGATTTCCCTGCATAGTTCCCAACCGTCTAATTCAGGCATCATAATGTCGAGGATAACTAAATCTACACGCGTCTCTCCCATGATCGCAAGCGCTTCAGCTCCGTCTCTTGCCTCCAGAATCTCGAACCCTTCATTCCGTAAAAATAAGGTGATCAACTCGCGAATGTAGGCGTCATCGTCCGCGATAAGAATTTTAGCCACAAGAACCCGCTCCTCTCCAATCTCTGTCCTATTGCTCCTGAATTGGCGGCATATGGGTTCAACCGAAATGCCAACCCAATAAATTCCAATGATAGAAGAACAAACACAAGACCACCGCCGATAGCGCAACGAGCGTATAATGCACACGTTTCAGCATCGTCCAATACTTGCTTTTCCACGCCATTACGCTTAAAGCTAGTATCGCAACTGTCAATCCAACAAGTATGATCGGCATGAACAAATAGAGATTTAACGATGGTGTAATACGACTTAAGCGATCCAGCATATCCATGTTTAATACCACGACGAATGTACCAGCTAAGGTCGCTAAAGCCCAAGCAGCGGTAACCGCCGACAGTCGAACTGCCCACTTCTGTGGTTTCGGCATCGCTTTGATATCACCCCTGCGGCAAGCAAACCCTATCAAAACAGTAATGAACAGCGCGATTGAGATGCCAATAAGGAGATACCAGAACTTATTCTGATCCATTAGCGGCGTGCGCTCAAGCGGCATCTGGGGAAGAAAATCAAACAGCATATGCGTACTTTTCCCAGATGCATCCGTGCGAAATGCGATCTGATGCGTGCCCCCGACTTCCTGAAATAAATCAGGCGCGATCAAAGCGAAAACTTGCTGTTCGGCTCCGCTTCCAAGGGATAATCGATTATCCGAAACGGCAACACTCATCTGCGACATAAAACTAAAAAACTTATCTATATCGGTAGAATTGCGGCGTGTAAACTGATAGGAACCAGCGTATTTCTGCAAGGAATTTTCAAGCTCCGCATTTGCAGGAGGCAGCTTGACTTCCGGCGCCGGGAAGTAGCGATCAAAGAAGGCTTTCGACAACCCTTGCGATGCCGTTCCGCCATCCCCGCCGTTATAGGAAACGAAGATGCCAATTTGCTTATCGGGTACAAGATAAAGCTCCGAAATGAACAGTGGGTCTGCACCCCCATGAGAAATAACACGCTGTCCGTTCATGTTTAATTCATAGAAGCCAAGAGCCATTCCCGGCAGCCGCTTGTCAAACTGATAAGCCGTTGTATGCATCAATTTGGCGAATTCCGGCTTGAGGATTTGCTTATTCCCATAACGTCCGTCCTGCAGATGGGCAATCATGAAATGCGCCATATCAAGTCCCGATACGGCCGCTGACCCTGCTGGGCGAAAACCTCCCTCGAACGTCAGCGGCTTCGTAACGAATTGACCGTTATCACGTGCATATCCCTTCACCGCATATGGCTCCAAAGACGCCGGAATGGGTTCCTGAACCGTGGCAAATTTCATATCAAGCGGATCGAAAATATGTTTCTTTATGTAGTCGTTATATGGAGTACCACTAACCTCCTCAACGATCAGCCCTGCCAATGAGGCGCCGTAGTTGGAATAAGACGCAATCTCGCCCGGAGGCTTCACTCGTGCCATCATGTGCTTGGAAAGCGTTTCCGAAATCGACACTGGCAGCTTCTGAGGGTCCGTAGTAATTTGATAGCCTACGCCACCTTCTTCAAATCCAGCCGTATGGGTCAAGAGATGGCGCAATGTAATCGGCTCTGCAAAGGTATCGGGTATTCGCAACGTTTTTAAATAAGTGTTAACGTCTGTATCCAGATCAAGCCTGCCTTGCTCGACCAGTTGCATGACTGCTGTCCACGTAAACAGCTTCGTTGTCGAAGCGATTCGGAAGAGGCTGGTCTCTGGATCAACTAGCTTCCCCTCTTCAATGTCCGAATGACCATACCCCTTAGCAAGCAGGGGCTTCCCATCCTTGACGATCGAGACGACGGCGCCTGGAATTTTGAAGCTGTCCATATGCCCCTTCATAATACCGTCAATGAAAGCCGTTAGCTGGGCGACATCATTCAAATCCGCCGCTCCGTCCGATTTAACGGATGTCCCGGCAGATGAGGGAGCCTCTGCCGCTGCAGGCAATCCACTGCCTCTTATACTCGCCCCCACTATAGCGACCAGCATCGCCATCATCATCATTTTGCCAAATATTTTTCTCATAGTCGATGACATGTTAAACCTCCAACATTCCCATTTTTTGATAGCTGCCTCTTAACTTTCTGAGGAAAGCTTATCAAAAAAGTATGAACGCAGAGTGAACCTATTGTTCTTAATAACGAACTATCGATGGCAGAACTACACATACGCAACAATAGGGCTGGCTCAAAGCCATGGGTAGCGAAAGCGCCAACGTACCCGAGACGCGGGAAAGGGATGAGCAGGTCGTGCTTCGGCTCGCCAAACATGGCACTGAGCCCCCTCAACGCTTCAGAGGTTGCACAGTGTTTATAAGCGATGTCCGTGGCTCACCGATGTTGAAAAACCTGCGAAAATGCAGGCTTTTCCGCTCAAATCGTGCGAAAACTGCAGAAAACCTGCGATTATGCAGGCTTTTTAAGCTTTTCCCTCCAGGATTGGAAAAACGGTCTCGAAAGGATGCATAATTGCAGGCATTTCCCTATTTTCCCCTTTTTCCAAACGAAAAGGATGTATTTTCGCAGGTATTAGGCGAGATATGTGGATGCCAAGAACAAACTACCAGCTTGCGCTAGCTTGAGCCAAACTCATGCGACTTAAGTCAACCGCAATTGGGCAGGTTTCCCACTGATTCCAGCTGTCTTTTCGTCAAAAGCAGCCCATTTCAGAATGAAAAAGGCTGCCCACAGTAGATTTATCTACTTGAGGGACAGCCCCAAATATTTCATTAGATTTGTTGCAAAGACACGCAAATTTCATTTGCTCATATCCTGATAATACGGCAATGCGCCTAATGAATCATAGGCCGGTCCTGTATTAACGTTCGGCCAGGATGGAAAAATCGATTACACGTTAGTCGTTGCCAATATACGAAGCATATTCATCTGCGGTGAGCAAGCCTTCCAACGCATCCGCACCCGATACTTCCACTTCGACCATCCAGCCTTCAGCGAAAGACGCACTGTTCACCAATTCGGGCGAACCTTCGAGTGTACTATTCACAGCCGTTACTTTGCCTGAGACGGGTGAGAAAATATCAGAAACGGTCTTCACTGATTCTACACTGCCGATGCTTTCATTTGCGGTAATCGTTGTTCCGACCTTAGGGAGCTCGACAAACACAATATCACCCAATTGATCTTGGGCAAAATCGGTAATGCCTACGCGTACAACGGTCTCCGACAGCTTCTCTACCCACTCATGCTCTTTGGTGTATAACAAATTGGCTTGTACTTCACTCATCGATTAACGCCTCACTTACCAGCAAATTTTGCTTTTAGCTTAATCTAAGGGGAACCTCAAAGTCAAGGCGGGTCACATAAAATGTACCGAAATAGTCCCACCTGCCTACCGAAGTCAGACTCAAAAAAGTAGCAGTTGACAATTCCCACCAACTTGGGCAAATAATAAAGTAACTAAATATTGGCGAATGATGGTATAGGGAGAGACCGCAGAGCAAGTTCGCGGCGCCGAAGGAGTAAGCCCAGCAGTGGTGAATCTCTCAGGCAAAAGGACCTGTATCGGACGCAACTCTGGAGAGCTTCGATGGCCGCACTCAGCGGAAAATCGGACACCCAAGGGGAAACTTGGCGGAACGCGGTAGCCCGCTCAAGGTAACTCTCAGGTATAAAGGACAGGGCAAAAGGTATGTTTGTGTTGCATACTTTTTGCTCTTTTTTGCATGCCTATCAGGTTGTTTCGGGCAACATAAACAGTATACAAATTGTGGATCGAAGGTGAGGTTGGGAGCATGCTAAAACGAACACCGCTCTTCCCGATTTATGCAGAGCATGGAGCGAGAGTCATTGATTTCGGCGGTTGGGAGCTGCCCGTACAGTTCGCCGGCATTCAAAAAGAACACGATGCCGTGAGACAGCAAGCAGGACTTTTTGACGTGTCCCACATGGGCGAAGTCAGGGTAAGCGGAGCGGATGCGCTCGACTTTATCCAGCGCATTACGACGAACGATGCAGCGAAACTAGAAATCGGTCAATGCCAGTACAGCCTCATGTGCTATCCAAATGGCGGAGTTGTGGACGATCTGCTCGTATACAAGCTTACCGATAACGACTACATGCTGGTCATCAATGCCTCCAATATCGACAAGGATATCGCTTGGATGCAGATGAACCTCGCAGGTCAAGTAAAGCTTGTCAATGTTTCGGAAGAAACAGCGCTGCTCGCTTTGCAAGGACCGCTTGCTGAACAGATTTTGGCTAACGTGACGGACGCCCCGATTCAAGCCTTGAAAACATTCCGCTTCCTGAACGAGGTAGATATCAAGGGAATTAACGCTCTTGTCTCGCGCACGGGCTATACGGGTGAAGATGGATTTGAACTTTATATTGCACAAAAAGATGCCGTAGAGCTGTGGAAGCTCCTCCTTGAGGCAGGTCGTGAGCATGGTCTTGTTCCTGCCGGATTAGGCGCTCGCGATACGCTTCGTTTCGAAGCACGACTCCCTCTTTATGGGCAAGAGCTTTCCCAGGATATTACGCCGCTTGAGGCTGGACTTTCATTTTTTGTGAAGCTGGATAAGGGCGAATTCATCGGTCGTGACGTATTGGCTGGGCAAAAAGCACATGGACTCCCCCGCAAGCTGGTCGGTATCGAAATGCTCGAACGCGGTATTCCGCGCCCGCATTATCCGGTGTATGCAGAGGGCAAACAGATCGGGGAAGTCACTACCGGGACACAGTCTCCGACATACAAAACAAATGTGGGTCTAGCTTTAATCGATTCCGCTTACAGCGCGCTAGGTAGCGAAGTGAACGTTGAAATTAGAGGGGTGCAAGTGAAAGCGAAAGTCGTAGCCACCCCTTTTCATAAAAGAAAACCTTAACCTATTTGTCCCTTGAGAGGAGTCCTTCCCGTCATGAAACACCGCTACTTGCCTATTACCGAGCAGGATCAAAAAGAAATGTTGGACACGATCGGCATATCCTCGATGGAGGAAATGTTTCAAGATATTCCGCAGAAGGTACGTTTTCAAGGGGAACTACAGGTCTCCCAAGCGCTCGATGAGCAAGGCTTGCTGCGCTATATGCGCGGTCTGGCGGGTCGCAACGCCGACTTCGACCGCTATGCCAGTTTCCTGGGCGCTGGCATTTACGATCATCACCTTCCGGTGGTGATCAATCACGTCATCTCACGCTCGGAGTTTTACACGGCGTATACGCCTTACCAACCGGAAATCAGCCAGGGCGAGCTGCAGGCGATTTTTGAGTTTCAGTCGTACATCTGCGAGCTGACCGGCATGGCCGTCGCGAACGCCTCGATGTACGATGGCGCCACGGCGCTCGCTGAAGCCGGCGCCCTCGCCAGCGGTGCGACGAAGCGCAGCCGTCTGCTCGTCTCCCGCGCGGTGCATCCGGAGGCGCGCGCGATTCTAAGCACGACCGCCCGCGGGCTCAACTTGGAAGTGGTCGAGATCGGTCTCACGCCAGCCGGCGTGACCGACTTCGAAGACCTCGCTTCCAAGCTTGAGGGCGACACCGCGGCCGCGGTCATCCTCCAATCGCCGAATTTCTTCGGCTGCTTGGAGGATATCGCGGCGGTGGAGCCCCTCGCGCACGGCGCGGGCGCACTGCTCGTCGTGAGCGCGAATCCGCTCACGCTTGGGCTGCTCGAAGCGCCAGGCAAGCTCGGCGCTGACATCGTCGTCGGCGACTGCCAGCCGCTCGGCATCCCAGCTTCGCTGGGCGGGCCGACATGTGGCTACTTCGCCGTCGCCGAAAGCTGGATGCGCCGCATGCCGGGGCGCATCGTGGGCCAAACCGTCGACCGCGCCGGCAAGCGCGGCTTCGTGCTTACGCTGCAAGCGCGGGAGCAGCACATTCGCCGTGAGAAAGCCACGTCGAATATTTGCTCCAACCAAGCGCTTCTCGCGCTTTGCGCATCCGTGTACTTGTCCACGATGGGCAAGCAAGGCATCCAGGACGTTGGCAAGCTCAACGTCCACAAAGCCCACTACGCGGCGAAGCGCCTAACCGCGTCACAGAAACTCTCGCTGCCATTCACAGGCAGCTACTTCAATGAGTTCGCCGTCAAACTGCCGGACGGCACCAATGTCCAGGAGCTCAGCAGCAAGCTCTTGCAGCATAACATCATCGGCGGCTACGATCTCGGCCGCGACTACCCCGAACTAGCTGGGCACATGCTGATTGCCGTCACCGAGCAAAGAACGCGCGAAGAGATCGATGCCTTCGCCGCCGTACTGGAGGAACTCGTATGAGTGAAAATAACGTAAACGTGAAAGCCGACGGCAAAGCGCTCATTTTTGAAATGAGCCACCCTGGTCGTGTCGCCTATGCTTTGCCCGAGTCAGATGTCCCTGAGATCGACCTTGCCGAGGCTCTGCCTGCGAAATTCGTCCGCAAACAAGCGCCGGACCTTCCTGAAGTATACGAAGTAGATGTGATCCGTCATTATACCGCTCTTTCCCGTCGCAACTTCGGTGTCGATAACGGATTCTATCCCCTTGGCTCCTGTACGATGAAGTACAATCCCAAAATTAATGAAGACGTCGCCCGCTTCCCAGGCTTCGCCAAAATACATCCGTACCAGCCGGAAGAATCGCTGCAAGGCGCATTGGAGCTGCTTTACAATCTCCAAAATGACCTTGAAGCGCTCACCGGCATGGACCGCGTAACCTTGCAGCCTGCGGCAGGCGCTCATGGCGAATGGACCGGCCTCATGATGATTCGCTCTTACCACGAAAGCCGCGGCGAGAAACGAACCAAGGTCATCTGCCCTGACTCCGCCCATGGCACGAATCCAGCCAGCGCCACGGTTGCCGGGTTCGAAACCATCACCATCAAGTCGAATGAGCGAGGCCTCGTCAACCTTGACGAATTACGCCGCGCTGTTGGTTCTGATACCGCAGCGCTCATGCTCACGAATCCCAATACACTTGGCTTGTTCGAAGAACAAATCGTCGAAATCGCCGAGATCGTGCACGCTGCAGGGGGACTGCTCTACTACGACGGTGCTAATGCCAACGCGATTATGGGCATCACGCGTCCCGGCGATATGGGCTTCGACGTCGTGCATCTCAACCTGCACAAAACAATGAGCACGCCGCACGGCGGCGGGGGCCCTGGAGCAGGTCCTGTCGGTGTCAAAGAGAAGCTGATTCCGTTCCTGCCAACACCGCTCATTGCCAAACGGGAAGACGGCAGCTTTTATTTTGACTACAACTACCCGCAAACGATTGGACGCGTCAAAGGCTACTACGGCAACTTCGGCATCCTCGTGCGCGCCTATACGTACATCCGCACGCTTGGTCCGGAAGGCTTGCGCAAAGTATCCGAATACGCTGTTCTCAACGCGAACTATATGTTGGCTCGGCTAACGCCATATTTCGATGTGCCGCATCCTCGCTTCTGCAAGCACGAATTCGTGCTGTCCGGCAACAGACAGAAGAAGCTTGGCGTACGTACGCTCGATATCGCGAAACGGCTGCTCGACTTCGGGTATCACCCTCCGACCATCTACTTCCCGCTTAGCGTGGAAGAGTGCATCATGATCGAGCCGACCGAAACTGAAAGCAAACAAACCTTGGACGAATTCATCGATACGATGATTGCCATCTCCAAGGAAGCGGAAGAAA
This sequence comes from Paenibacillus alba, assembly GCF_013204855.1. Classification (GTDB taxonomy): domain Bacteria; phylum Bacillota; class Bacilli; order Paenibacillales; family NBRC-103111; genus Paenibacillus_E; species Paenibacillus_E alba. The sequence continues at coordinate 54,552 of NZ_JABMKZ010000018.1, forward strand.
ATCCGGAGCTTGTCAAAAATGCGCCTTACACGACCATCGTCAGCCGCATGGACGAAGCGCTCGCCGCTCGCAAGCCCGTTCTGAACTGCACCTGCGGATGACAAAGAACCTTCAAATCCACTTCTTCCGTGGACTTGAAGGTTTTTTGCTTGCGCCCTACTTAACCTGATTCACCTCGTACAAATAAAACACATAATCGCTGGACGCACCCGCATGTCCGAGCTGACGGAGCATCGAAGAAATATTACCGCGGTGGTAGGTACCATGATTCACGATGTGCTGAATCACTTCGTTGATGTTGGTAGCGAGAACCCCTAAGATTGGATGCGGAAAACGTATGGTACCTTGGACATCCTCCACGCCGCTCAAGAAATTCTGACAATCCTCAGCCAACTCTATGAAAGCAGCTTCCAGCTCCTTCAACGTCATCCCTGCCATCTTCTCTACAATCTTAACGGTCTGCGATCTAATCTCCTCGAAGCTGCTGCCCTTCAGGCCAGACAGCCAGACCCAATCTACACGGTACATATGCACAAGCCCTGCATGGATACTTGGAAATACATCCTTCAGCTCCTGATGCATCGTCTCCTCCGGCAGCTCCGCAAGCCGCGCAAAAACCCGATGATTTGCCCAAACATGATAGTTATAATTTTTGAGCATAAAATTAGACATGAGCCTCTCCCTCTTTTTTGGCAGCTTGATATAGTTCGATTAATGTGCCATCCAGATCCCGTAGATAAGCAAACTGTCCATTCCATAGCGGATTAAGGAAAGGCTCTTTCACAAAATGAACACCATGCTCTCGTAAACGAGCGTAAGCAGCATCAAGATTCTCCACTTCAATATTGAGCAAGAAATTCGTTGCATATGGAAAAGTTGGCCCCAGATCTTCGCCAAGCGACTCGCTCATTGCTTTGCGGGACATCAGCTCAATCCGCGCAGCGCCTGTGTCAAACAAGGCATAATCCATGGATTCTTCATACCAGTCGACCTTCAATTTTAATTGATCCCTATAGAAAGCTACACTTTTTTGAAAGTCTTCCACCAAAATACGCACTTGCAGCAGTTTCATTTTATTTCCTCCTTGGGTTTCGCTTGCTTTACACCCATTCTAGCCCATCTTCACTGACAGAAATGGTCAGTCAAGCTCCGCTGCCACATAATAATTGTATAAATTTTTCGTTATTCCAACCATTAGCTTTTTGAGCAGCGGCGGCTCTTTAATTTGGATGGTGCCCCCGTAAGTCAGAAGTAAATAAGGAAAATGCAAGCGAATGGCCCCTTCCTCCATTCTAAAATGCGCTTCAAACTGTGTTCGCTCCACTAGGGTGTGAACGAGAAACCAATGCCCGCATAAATCGTCTAATGCTTGCTCTTTTCCCGTAATTTTAACCGATATCAATTGAACGGATTTATCGGAATCCGGCAGCACACCGGCGAGGAGGAACTTTCGCGCTGAGAAATCCGCCGGCCGTTCAAAGGATGTATCCCTCGTGTCCAGCGCACGAATCCGGTCTACGCGAAAGCTGCGGATTTCATTGCGAAGACGGCAATGACCGACCACATACCATTTATTTTTCCAGCAAACCAGTCCGTAGGGGTCGATTTCACGGGCCTCCGTGACAGCGCCATACCCTTTCTGATATTGCACATGAATCGTTTTGCTCTGAGCTACAGCTGCTTCCACTTCCTGCAGGAGAACGGCTTCCGAAGCGTCTGCTTGCGGGTGAATAACATCCAATCCTTGCTCGTGCAGGTTGATTTGGCGAAGCTGCTCTTGGTTTGTGTACATTTTCAGCTTGGCAATGGCTTGACTAAGCTTCTCCCCGTAAGGGTAGCCCGCCTCCTGAGCGAATGCGGCTGCATGTATCAGCGCCTTTTGCTCGTCCAGATCAAATACAAGCGGAGCATCGTTGAACTGTCCAAGAAGGCTGTACCCGCCATTATGGCCTGAATCAGCGATGATCGGAACACCGCTCGCACATAACGCGTCGATATAGCGATAGACCGTTCTTATGTTGATTTCCAGCTTCTCAGCAAGCTGCTTGGCTGTTATTCGTCTTTGCGACTTAAGCAGCCATAGGATAGAAAGCATATGATCCGCTTTGGACATGTCATTGGTTCCTTTCCTGACAACCGCTAGATCAGACCGATAGACGTTCCACTAATTGGTGGGATGCCAGTACAAGATCACCACGGATGGTGCAAGCACTCGGATTGTCCAAGCTATCCAAGAAATGCTGGACAACGCTGGCAAAACCTCTTCTTTCAAGCACCGTATCCCAGCTGCCAAATGTGCGTATGCGCGGAGCAGTCCCCTTTTCATAGAAGACAGCAGACTCTAAATTCGTTACCTCTACCGATCGGCCGCTACCGTGAAGCTCCACTTTTTCCAGATCAACACCGGCAAGCCGAACCATGCTGTAGGTCCCCAAAGACGAACCAAACGCCAAAGTACCGGATGCATGCAGCAACTTGCCCGCTTCGTCGACTTGTTGATGATAGGCCTGGATGTCATAAGGCTTTTCCCCGAGCCATAGCAAAAGATCCAGCATATGGATCAGATCATCATAAAGCGTCTCCTTCGCGCCATGATTTTGCAGCTTCACGCGATGCTTGACAGCTGAGCACCAATCGAAGCCGCCTGTCTCCTGCAGCCACTGCTTAGCCTCCATATATAGCGGGGCAAATCTGCGATTAAAGCCAGCTGCGAGGAGTACCCCTTTTTGCTCCGCAAAAGAGGCCATTTGAACAGACTGATCCCACTCACAGGACAACGGCTTGTCTACGTAAACAGCAACGCCATGTTTGATGCAGGTCATTGCAATATCGTAATGTGTAGATGTCGGGCTATGTACAAATACGGCGTCCAATCCCAGAGCCAGAAGCTCCTCCAAATTCGTCGTCCCAAACGGAATACGATACTTAGCTTTCATGCGTTCAACTGTAGCCTGCGTAAAGCTCATAATCCCTGCAATCTCCACTTGCTCGTTCACCGACAACAGCGGCAAATACACCTTTTGCGCGATATCCCCTAATCCAATAATTCCAATTCTTTTTCTCGTCATTATCCTTCACTCCTTAGTTCTTTTCCTAGTACCAAACGTCCCACCAACAAGCCTAACACGAGCAAAATGGCCCCAACAATCGTTGAAACGCCGTATATTTGAACCCACTGCGGAGCATCGTTCAGCAAGGCATAGACCTTCCCGCCAAAAATAGGCCCCAAGAACGCTGCAAAGCCGGTAATCGCTGAATAAGTGGCAATGTACATCGGACGTTCACTCTTCGGCGTGTCGCCAATCGTAAATGTAAAGACCATCTGATTAAACCCGCCTAAGCCAATGCCCAGCACAATGTGAACGGCGTACAAAACAACGATAGCCGGTATGAAGGCGATTGCTCCCCATAATAAACAAGCCAGTGCAATGATCGGCAAGGACCACAGCAGCAAAGTCTGTGCGCTGAACCGTGTGTTTAAATTGCCCCAGACATAGTAGCTGCCCATCATGACCAAAGTATGCACCACGGTAATTAACGACACGGTTTCATAATTGATTTTCATTAACTTAAGCATAACATACGAGAAGAGCGGCACCGTCACTCCTTGTACGAATAAAAATACAGCTAGAAAGAGAATCGCTTTCAGAAAAGCGCGATCCTTCAGTGGCTTGCCGATCATCCCTACCGGATTGGATTCCGTCGAAGGCTCGAAGGGAGGGTTCGGGTATAAAGAGAAAGCTAATATATTCAAAACGACACATACCGCACAGATCATAAATAAAATATTAAAACCCTGCCCGCCGGGATAACGGTCCAGAATTTGCCCGCCAATGAACAAGGCAAGTGAGCTGACACCGCCGAGAATCGTATTGCGCATCCCAAAATAGCGACCGCGGACCGGACCTGGGACAGCATCGCTAATGAGCGAAGTCCAAACAATTCCACCTGCGGCATTGCCTAAATGAGCGGCCGTATAGAGCACGATATACATGAAAACCCACATGTCCTTGGGAAATACAAAAGGAATAATACCAACTGAAGTCCATAAGAATCGATGAGCCGAAGCGAAAACGAGCAGCATGCGCTTGCGGTTTCTGAATTTCTGCATGACCACCGCCATGCCAATCTGGATTATATTCACAACGGTTGTAATCGCCAAAACAAAGCCGATTTCCGTTGAAGTTGCGCCCAGGAACAGCAAATACCCGGTTAAGAAGGGGCCGCCTAATAGCTGAAAGATGATAACAGCCGGGAATCCTTCCATGGTCGCAACGAGCAAGCTTTTTCGATTGGAAGACATTTTTTTTCTAGGATGCCGCACACGATCCCATACATTCATAAGCAAACTCTCCTCCATTTGTAAATGTTCGTTGTTTCGCTGATCTTCTAGTTACAAATTATAGAGCGCTTATGGTAAAATAGGACTGACTTCCTAATCTATCATGTCAGGCGGGATCATCGAATAGTTATGAAACCAAACCAATTTGGTCTTATCACAAGCCTATTACTCTTTTTGATCTTCATTGTACTCTCTCTTGTGTTTCAGTCAACAACTTATTTGTATATCGCAAGCGTAGGTCCTCTCCTCATTGTCCCTTTTCTTCCTGATATCCGAACCAGCCAATTCATTAAACCGAATCAAGCCAAGGGTGCTGTCAGGCTGATTACCATGGAAAACAAAGATAAAGCGGACTCCGATTTTCTTGTGATCTATTTTGAACCAGGTTATGTCAATTGGACAAGCGGGAAGCTTTACTTTCATCTGGATGATGTTATGAAAAATGTGTACATCAAGCCGGATCCCCTAGCCGCTGCGATGACAGTACTAAAATATGATCTCTTTCTCCACCGAAGCAAAAAGAACTGGGTAGGCATTTCCTTAAACCAACTTAAGCAGCGCACCGAACAGCTGTCTTATACAACGAATGAAATTAACCGTTTAGTGATTCAGCTATCGGATGTGAATGAGCTGCTCCAGCGGCCGATCTCCCAACCAGCAGCTACTGGACAAAGTGTTGGCGCTTAGGTGAGAGCTATTAGCGAGGACGACGAAATTTCAAAAAATAAGAGCCCCTACAGACTCTTATTCGCGGAAAATGGAGCATTTCCCAGGGAATAAGAGGCTTTAGAGACTCCTAATTTCTAAAATTGCTATCACAATTGGTATGATTTCTGAAACAAGAGTCCCTAGGGACTCTTGTTTTTATTTTAATCCTGTTTTTCATGTAAATAGGAGTCCTTAAAGACTCTTATCCCCTGAAAACAGCTAAGTTCTACTTAAGCTGCTCCCCACATAAGTAGGCGGCAAGCGTCCGAACCATCACTCCGGTTGCTCCTTTAGGCTCGATGCCTTTGGCGGACCATAACCAGGCTGTGCCGCCCGTATCCAAATGGATCCACGGCGTTTCTTCGGCAAAGTAGCCAATGAATAAGCCCGCTGTAATCGCTCCTGCCCACCGATCGGAGGACGTGGAATTCTTGATATCTGCGACATCGCTCTTCAGCATGGCGCGATATTCAGGGTAGTTTGGCAGCTGCCAAACTTTCTCGCCTGCCGCCGAAGCTGCCTGAAGCAGCGGTTTCAGAAATTCATCGTCATTCGTGACCGCCCCTGTTGCGACATCCGCAAAGCAAATCAGGATGGCGCCTGTTAGGGTCGCTACATCAATTAAGCGGGTAGCTCCCTGCTGCTTCGCATAGGTGATACCCTCTGCCAAAATAATGCGGCCTTCGGCATCTGTATTCAGCACTTCCACGGAATGCCCGCTGAGCAGTGTGACGATGTCGCCAGGACGATAGGCAGCGCCTGATGTCATATTTTCCGCAGCCGGTATAACCACGACTAGGTTCACCCTCGGCTTCAGTTGCCCAACGATGTGCAAAGCACCCAGCAGTGTGGCGGCTCCGCCCATATCACTGATCATCTCTTCCATGCCATCGGGCCTTTTCATCGAGATGCCGCCGGTATCGAAGGTCACGCCTTTGCCAACGAGGCCCAGCACGTCGGCCGATTCCGGATCCCCCTTATACTGAAGGGTGATCATGCGAGGCGGGTTGACGCTGCCTGCGCCAACCGCGAGGAGACCGCCCATTCCGCGGGCGGCCAGCTCTTGCTCGTCCAGCACTTCGCAGGCGAAGCCATAGTGCTGTGCGAGGCGAACGGCTTCCTCGGCGAGGGAAGCCGGAACGAGCTTATTGCCCGGGAGGTTCGTGAGATCCCGGGCATAGTTCGTGCCCTCCGCAACCGCCTCGGCGGCTGCGATCGCTTCCTCCAGAAGCGCTGCATCGGCAGCCGCTTCTGTGAGCAGTACCGCCCGGCGCAGCTCTGCGCGCGCCGGCTCGTTCTTCCGGTACGCCGCGATGCGGTACGTACCGAGGAGCAGCCCTTCGGTCAGCGCCGAGGCGGCTGACCGGCTGTCGAACCCGCTTGGCAGCTTCAGCGCCAAGCTCTCTACCCCAAGCGCAAGCGCCTTGCGGCTTGCGAACACCGCGGCTGCGCGCAGCGTATCGCGTGACGCTGCGGGGCCAAGCCCCGCAACGAGCACGTACGCATACGGCAGCAGCCCGTAGGTAGGCAGCGCCTCAAGCTCGTCTGAGGCGCCGGTGAATTGGCCCTTGGCGCGCATGCGCGCAAGGGCTTGATCAAGCTGCGGATGCCCAAGGACGGCGTCCTGGCGCAGCTCAGCTTCACTTAGGCAGACAAGGATCGCGTCTGCCCCTGTCTCATTTGCCAGCAATGACGTATGTACTTGCGTGGTGATTTTCGTAAGTTTAGCAAACATAGCTTCAATCTCCCTGTTCATTTCATATTAATAGAAAGATGCGGCCTTCTGCACAACCGATTGCATCGGCAAGTGATAAGGACATTTCTCTTCGCAAAGCGGCTTTTCTTGGCATGGATCGTGATCTGCACAGCCTGTTATTCTTTCCTTTTGCCGTTCGAAAAATCCATGGCCTTTGGGCAGCAGCCCGAATTTCTCCCTGAATTTACTGGCAATCATCACATCCGGGATCGAGATTTCAAGCGGGCAGGAGCAATAATTACAGCGCCTGCAATCATGCTGGCCCAGCTCGGAAGCCAACTGTTCGAGCTCATGGCGTTCCTCCGTGCCAACTTCTTCCTCTTGTGCCGCCAAGTTCTCCTTAACTTCCTGCACGCTCACCATTCCAGAGATGGTAACGTGTACGTCTTGGCTGTACGGATACCGGATTGCACGATCCACAGGCTGAATAAACCCGCCCGATAAAGGCTTCATCGCCACTTTCATCAAATCCATTTCCGTCGCTTTGGGGATCAATTCATCCAACGCAAATGGCTGTGCCAAATTCAGATGAAACAAAATTTGTGAGAATTGCCCTTTGGCAATCCATTTGACAAGAAGATCCGGGCGATGTCCGGAAATGCCAATGAATCGGACCTTCCCTTCCCGCTGAGCTTCGAGGGCTGCTTTATATGCCCCTTCCACATCCATCGCTTTCTTATACTCGCTTACATAATTTACATAGTGAATTTGAAGCAAATCAACATGATCGGTTTTCATCCGTACCAAGCTGCGTTCGATTTCCGCTTTGGCCGTTTCATAGTCACGTGCCCCGGTCTTCGTTGCTAAGAAATATTCCTGTCGGCGATGGGAAATGCATTCGCCAATGATTTCCTCGCTATTGCGGTAAGCCGCTGCGGTATCTATATAGTTAATACCCTGATCGAGGGCATAATTTAAAGCTTCTCTTGCCTGCTCTAAGGGCACGCTTGGCAGGTTCATAGCACCAAATCCAAGCGATGATACATGGAAGCCAGACTTTCCAAACCTTGAATATCGCAAGCCTCTATCTCCCTTCCCATTCAGCTGCCAAGATTAAATGAATAATTGCATATATAACATATTGTAATACAACTCGCTCCTACTTTCCATGAACCATGCATAGAAAATGTACCTGAGCGAATTTTTCAAACAAAAACAAGCGCTTTAGGAATTCCTCGCATCGAAGAGTTCCTGAAGTGCTTGTGGTCTGCTGCCTGTATGAATTAATCTCTTGAATCATTTCCGCTATTCCTGGAATCTGATCCCCGATCTCCCCAATTCCAATTGAAGTTCGAGTTTCTATCATTCCCCTTCGGTGTCGCCGTTGGCTTGGCCGTTGGTTTCGCTGTAGGCTTGGATGTAGGCTTTGCGCTAGGTGTTGGCGTTGGTTTCGGCTTGTTGGACGATCCCTTCTTGGGATCATTGTCGTCATCACCTTCATCCGAGCGTCCCGGCTTTGGGGTTGCCTTGTTGTCATCATTTTTGTCATTTTTGTTGTTGTTCTTGCCATCATTCTTGTTATCATTGTTGTCGTTCTTGTTATCATTTTTGTTATCATTTCTATTGTCGTTCTTATTATCATTCTTATTGTCGTTCTTGTTGTCGTTCTTGTTGTCATCATTTTTATTGTCATTCTTGTTATCGTTCTTGCTCGTATTGCGACCATTCTTAGGCGTAGGGGTGGGCTTCGTTGTAGACTTCCCATTATTGCCGATCTTTGTATTGCCGTTGTTTTTATCATTCTTATCGGTATTCTTATCGTTATTCTTGTCGTTGTTCTTATCACTATTCTTATCGTTGTTTTTGCCGTTATTTTTGTCTTTATCCGACTTCTCATTTTGAATCTGTTGAATTTTCTCGCTCAGTTTGCCAGATTTCTCTTCTGCGACCAACCGCTGCAGGGAGGATTTATCTATCGGTTTATCTGGTTTGACGAGCTTATCGAGTCCGCCGCTTTCTTTGGCTAGCTGGTGAATCGACACCGTTTTGATATCGTCCAGAGAGACTTTAGCGCCATTATCTACGGCATTGAGATAAACAGCGTACTTCCCGGCCGATACTCCGCTGGCTTTGGCTTCTTGTCTGATTTCCTGCGGTGCAGCGAAAGCCGTCACACCATAATTGTTCACTTGATCCGGATGTGCCTCTTCAATATGCTTGCTAACTTGGGCTTTGAGCTTGGTTGCGATGGTTTCATCATTCACAGCTGTCTTCTGCTGCACGACAGTTGAACTGATAATAATATCGCCTTCGCCCTTAGCCAGTGCGCCCTGCTCCGCTTTGTCGAGAATATCCGAGGTAACGGCCTCCAACGATTTGCCCTTAAATACTAACGTCTTAATCAGTTCGTCGCCATCTGAGTTCAAGCCTTGCAAGTCTTGCACGACTTCGTCATTATCAATGCCAATTTCTACACTTGGATTGATATCTATCGTTACATAAGCAACCACTTGGCCCCCTGGAACGCTTCCAGTCAACGTTGACACTAACACAAAACATAAAAGAATAGCGGCTGTCAATCCCGATGCAATGGCCATCTGCGGCACGCGCAAACGTCGTTTTACAGGGGCAAACAGGATTTCTTCCCCAACTTCACAATTCCGTGTTCCCCTTGGAAGCTTCTCAAACCGACCCTCTGGATTCATGACAATAATGGAGTTTTCGCTCAGTTCCATTACGATTCCCTTGTTCATGCGCTGTTCTTCCCTTCTTTATGCTGTCCTCATTCTCGAATCTGTAAATAATCCCGCAAGTAAGGGTATGGACCATTAAATATGAGAGCTATCGCTATCAAATATTTACGGTTCCGCTCCAATGTTTTTCTGGAAACCTGTACTTGCTCGAGCAGCTCTTTGATAGGCAGCTGCCGTTTCGTCAGAAGAGTACGCATAAGTTCTGCATCCTGTGCTAGCGTGCGGCCGATACCGAACAGCATCTGTCTGGAATCATCGTGTTTGGGGGCTGCCTCTGTCAATTCAGAGAACTCAATATCGAAATCACGTAAGCATCGGCTAAAATCAAGAATTTCACTTCGTCGTTCTTCCAAACCTTTTTGCTTTTCATAAGCTTCTATCGCTTGATGAACCTCAATCGGATTCAACAGATTATCTTCATCATCTTCCTGATCGAATGAGCTGTATGGAATCTGGCCTTTGAATCGCTGCTCCTTGCGCAAGAAATCAATTAATCTTCTTCGCATAACGGTTTCAGCAAAACCCAGAAAAGATCTGCCCATCACAGAAGAATATTGATTGATTGCTTCGTTAAACGCCCCAAGAGCGATACTGAATTCATCATCTCGAGCTGGGTCAATATATCGTTTGCAGAACCTGCTGGTTACTTTGGCTACGTAGGGCTGGTAGTCCGAAATAAATTGATTCCTTAGTCGTAGGTCTCCTGCTTGAATTTGATGGATTGTAACCTCAAGGGAAGAGGCATGGGGTTCACTTTGTCCCTGGGACTGCTTCTTTCCAAGGAACTTTTTGAATAGTACCAGTAGCACCTTTCCACCTCACAGTATAGTAGTTTCGTCCTTATGTATCCTAATTAGGGGGGTATGTTGATTGAAAAAAATAAATAAAAAGTAGATTTATTATACCATACATGTGCAAATCATCACCTAATGGCAAATAAAACCTTTGGTTGCGATTTCATTTTGATCAAGAATCCTTTACAATTAGGGCAAGGAGGTGTTTCCTATGGAACAAGACAATCAATTTGGCAAGTTTCTTGAGTCATTGCGCGGCAAGATGTCCTTGCGTAAAGTTGCAAGCAAATGCGGTTTATCTCATGCTTATATTAGAGACTTAGAGCTAGGACGTAATCGTACCACGAATGATGTCATCAAGCCATCTCCAGACACGCTAAGGAAATTATCCCAAGCATATGAGTATCCATATACCGATCTATTAATGAAAGCCGGTTATTTAGAAGATGCGAGTTCTGGCCAGACGACATTGCCCGTCCGATTAGATACAGTTTGGTATGTTGAGTTCGGGATCAAGACGATTACTTATGTTAAGGCAGAGGCAAGGATAGAAGAAAACGTGGAATCACTCGTAGCTTTCACTAGCTTTATAGATACCCTAACCGATCATGAATTTGTGAAAATGGATATGCATTTGTTCGTGAATCTCAACAAAATAAAAAAGTATGCCCCCGCTGAGGGCAAACTTTATTTTGATCTTTATGAGGACCATACCGGAGTCACCATCGCGGCTTTGCCGCAAAAAAAGTATCACCAGCTCCTTCTTGATTGTGCTGCTCGTAACAATGGCCAATTTATTGGTGAAGATTCCGCTTTGGGACACTCAACGCTGAAAGCCAAGTTCCTTACCTAGCATCACGCAAAGGAAGAGCACGGTTGCCATACTTAACATTTGGATGGGCATGAGCGCGCTTAGGACATTGTCTGCGTACGAATGACGATTGGTGATCCCGATGATAACCACAGCAATAAACAGGTAAAAACCAACATTGGCTGGTGTAAACGGAATTCTTGTATAGTTGGACAAAAAAGTGAACCCCAAGCGCAGCTTGATAATGAGATACAATACACTGCATTTGGCCATCAAAATAAGCATTAGCGTCACATTCGCTATTTTTGAATCTGAACCGAAGTCTGCATAGGAAATGAATTCCGTCATTTCACAACTAATAAGTACTGCCGTAGAGACAATAACAGACAAAATGTAGCCCGATAAAGCGATAAGCAGCGAAGGTACTACACTGAATTTCCATACAACTCTAAGCAGCACACAAATAATAATTACGTATAATAAAGGCCAACTATCGAATAAAGTGACAATCGTTCCTGCCAATGCAGCGAGCGATATTTGTTTCCAATATGGTTTCAGTCTTTGTCTGAAAAGCACCAATGAAAATAAGATCATGGGTACAAAATCAATGCAGGTTAGGATAAAATTCACCCATGTAAACAAGTACAAATCCCTCATTTCTAAGCATGCTCTTAAGCTGTCTTCCTTAACTTATTATCTGCACCTAGAATTATACAGGATTACGGAGCTTTTGCGTTCAAAGTGGACTAAGTTGGCTGTTTCTGAGCATAAGCTGACAGGATGCAAGAGGCATGGGGTGAGAGAATTGGAGTGCGATGAACGTATGGGGCACCGTCACACAGTTGCGATTGTAGAAGATAATTACTGGGCAGGCAAATTGCTCGAGAGCTACAGTGAGCAGTGCGGATTGAAAGTTATCTCCATCGTTTCTGATGGTGAACAATTCATTCGGTTGTATGACCAGCTGCAGCCTGATATTTTGCTGGTAGACATCGGATTAGAAGGGAAATTAGATGGCATTTCAATGGTTCAAACTTTGCGCAGGGCTGGATATCAGCAGAAAGTTATCATGGTCAGCGGCACGACGAACATTGACCATGTTTTGACAAGCTTTCATGACTTAGGCTCTCTCTACTTTTTATCGAAGCCTGTCATGCTGCCTAAGTTCCAAGCTGCCATTCGTAAAGCGATCGCTGAGCTGCAGTTAGCGCGCAGTCAGCAGATTCAAACCGATAAACCTGCAGCTACAACATGGATTACAGTTAAAAATCAGAAATCAACATTGCCAATTTCAGAGGATTCCATCCTTTTCATAGAGAAAGAGGATAAGCGATTAACTCGCATTCATCTTATGAATGGCGCTCAAATGGAATCCAGTACGAATTTATCGGATATTCTGGCCCAAAGCTCCGCCTATATGTTCAGTCCTTTCAAAGGATTTCTAGTTAATTTAAAACATGTTGTTTCCTATGACAAAGAAAGTGGATTTCCCACGTCGCGAAGGTTTCTCATTCATCTGAACCATACCGCGATTAAAATACCGCTAAGCCGGAATTTGCAGAAAGAGTTTGCGAGATTACTGCAGGATTCGCAGTGAGTCAACTAGATAAAAAAAGGAAAACGGTTATGGCTCATTGGCCTCCGTTTTCCTTTTTGCTTCTTAACTTCTCCAGCCACAGCAATCGGTCAGCTTCTTTCATTCTAGGGCACGTATAGCAATAGGTACGATTCTCTCTCTTGTAATGAAGGCAGCAAGTACTCTTCATTCTAAGCTGCTTGGCGGCATCTCTGGGGTCTTCGATCCATCGCTCCTTCTTATCGAAAGGATTTCTGGACAAGCCGAACAGCTCGCCTTCCAGCCCTTTTTGGAGATACAAGTAATCTTCTGCTACCTGCTTGCTGACAGATTCGGAAAGCGGCTCTGAGGCCAGACGATCCATCCCATTGACAAGAGAATCCGGCAGTTGTCCCCACGCTTGACCAATCGGCAAGCCAGATACGGCAGCTAAGCAGTCCATTAAGGGGCGAGCCGTATATTGATAAAAAGAAGTGAAAACCGCCCTTCGCCACTCGCTTCGCTCTTCCTCCGGAGCCCAATTCTCCTGCCTGCTGCTAAGTTGAAAAGCGAGCCTAGTGTAACCCTCTTCCGGAATGAGATGAACAGTCAGGTTGGAAAGAGATAGATCCAACGCTGTATCATGGATCGAAACTGCATACTGCAGCGCACTTACAACGTCGCCAAACCAGCTGCTAAAATACGCTGCTGCGACAGTATCATCTAACGCATGAATGTGAACAGCATACGCAGCAAGGAATTTCCTCATCGCCGCAGGTTCCGTCAGTTCATTGCCCTTTAGCGAAATAACCGCTTTGTCCTGCGGCATAAGCGTAAGGTTCATTTTATTTTCAAGCACATCACGATCTATTCGATACATAAGCTCCCCCTCAGCTTACTTCTTCCCGAACAAACGCGTCAAATCATCTAACATTGCGTTCGCTGCATTGGGCCCATATCCGCCGAACCATGTATCCGAAGGGATCTGATAGACATGTCCCTCTTTCACTGCGTTCAGGCCTTTCCAAATATTCGTATCTTGCAAGCTATTTGTCGTGTCTTTATCATCGTTGATCAGCAAAATGTAGTCTGGGTTAATGTCCGGCAGCTTTTCTATGGACAATACTTCATAGTGACTCTCTGTGCTCGTTTTAGGAAAAACAGCCGGTCGAGAGAATCCGAAATCGTCATACAACCACTTGTAATCAATGTCGCCGTAATAGCGCAAATCTTTTCTAATGCGGAATACCATCAACGATTTGCCTTTAACTGTGCCTGCTAATTCTTCAATCGTTTTCTTCTTTTTATCCTGATAAGCCGTTATAGTCTGCTCTGCTTTATCGTTAAGTCCAAATGCTTTGGCGGTAGCACGGAAAGCATCCTGCCAGGTTGGTGCGTTGTAGCCATTTTCCAAATAAGCGGTAGGAGCAATTTTGGCAAATTGATCGTACACCTCTTTGCTGTTCGTGTCCGTAACGATCAGCTCTGGTCCGACCGATAACAATTTCTCGATGCTTATCCGTCCTTGCTCCCCGATAATTTCAACATTAGGCAGATACGGTTTCAGGTATAACGGGAAATCTTCGTTCTGAGATTTAACGGTTGCCGTTGGGGTTAGACCAAGCGCAATCATATGGTCTGTCAAATAAGTTACGGCCGTTGCAATTTTTCGGGGCGGCTGGGCGAGCTTCTGCTCTCCCTTCGTATCCGTAAAAGTGAATGCCTTTGAACTCGGGGTTACGGTAGCCTCGGCCTTCTTGGCTGCCGCTGGTGAGGCTGCTGGGGTTGACGTGCCCCCTTCAGTTACCTTGCTTCCGCAAGCGGAAAGCGATAGAACGGATGCTGCAAGCAGCGTGGAAATAACAACTTTACTGGCTTTCATGAATACAAATCTCCTTTTACTGCTGATTTATTAGTGATGTCTTCTCTGTCTTATTCACCCTTGCATCTGTCATAACAACAGTGCTTACAGTCAACCCCCTACAATCTGTTACATTCACAAAAAAGGACCCGTTGGCATGCGGCAAAATGGTTTTTACTATACTTAATTCCTCATGCAGAAAAGCTTCATAAGGCTCCCAATTGGCTGTTCGCCACTCCGTAGGATCGTTGCACCAATAAAGCTTGGCGTTTCTAACCGGAAGCTCTGAGGTGTACGTAACGGTCACTTCATTGCCTTGCTGCTTCATCTCTCCCAAATGAATAAGTCCAGGCGCAGCTTGGGTCGCCCAATCAGCAAATGCGGAAATCTCTTCGCTCGCCCAGCCTTCCTCATAGGAATGCCCTAGACCGGGATGAATGCTGAGCACACTATTCGCGTGACATCGTTTATTCAGCACATAAGATTTCACGAAAATGTGCAAGGAGAAATGCGTATCATTACTGCCATTCAACCACAGCATAGGTACCTGGCTTCGCGCCAAATACGAGGAAGGATCCCATAGCAAACGAACCCGCTCCGCTTCCTGTTCAGGCATCGCAGAAAATCCATCTCCATACATCGTTCCAGGTTCATGTAGAAAACCACAGCCGTAGACGGGAACCGCAAAGCAGAATCGATCGTCTACTCCTGCAAGGAGACTCGTTATAATACCGCCCCAAGAGATACCCGTAATGCCTATTTGGGTTGGGTCAACTTCGTCGAATGATCGAATGAGAGAATGGGCTAGAATGACATCAGCAACAGCATGGTACATCCATTGATCCTGAACGGGGAGCTGATAATCGTTGAAGACCCGAGGTTTAACGGGGCCGCTCCATGTATGGGAAGGCAGCTCATCTTGCTCATCGCATGGACCAGGAACATGTCCTTCCAAATCCATTGCAATCGCAGCGTATCCGCGATCCATCCACATACGGACCCACATCTTGAACGCTGTGCCTGCACCGCCATGAACGAGTACAACTGCTGGAACCTTTCTGCCGTGAGCAGCCTTTGGAATGCCATAATAAGCGAAAATGCGTGTTTCTTTCCCTTTATAAGGGAGACCTCGATAAAAAACAGCTTTTATATCATCGCTCTCAAAGCTTGGCGCAGTAAACAGCTCAGGGGCCTCATAGAGCTTTTTTAAATTCCATGGTAGTTCAAAAGCTATAACAAGCACTCCTCTTTATCGGATGATAATGATTTTCTTTCTCAATGTATAGATTAGCATAGGACCGTTCCGCGTAACATGGACTGCGAAACGGTCCTATCTGGACGATTATCATCTAAGCATTTCGGTGACATAGGTCAAAGCACGCTCATGTGACAAAGCTGAATATTCGAGCAGTTTATCTGTTCCCATTTGATAAGCCCGCCCGCTTCTTACTGCCTTAAGCTTAGTCCATTCATCGCTTGCTCGGAACGACTCCCATGTCCTGGCTGATTGGGCTGTTGGATCGACCATGACCAGCAAAATATCTGCATCGTAATTAGACATGGCCTCCTTCGATACAATTTCGTAAACATCATCTACCTTATAAGTAGAAGCAAACTGCAGGTCGCCATACAGGACAGTTCCCGCATTGCGCTCTCCGTATATTCGATACTGCGAATCCATAATTCGCCATATATTCAGCGTCGCACCGCCATACTTGCCTCTCACCTTGCGGTAGGCCGCTTCCGCTTTGTACGCATAGTTCGATAACCAGATTTGGGCTTCGCTCTGATGACCAGCGGATTCTGCCATCTTACTGAAGTGCTGACGCCAATCCATCCCCATCCAATCAATCTGGACTGTCGGCGCAATTCGCTCCAGCTCCTGCAGAGACCTCTCGTCCAAAAAATCCGTACAGAAAATCATTTCCGGAGCCGTCTGGCGAAGCATGGTCAAATTCGTTTCCCACACGTCTCCTCTCCCCAACTCACAGGAATGGAGTCGTGTCATTCGGCTGTTTAATTCATGGTGGGCGTATAAAGCAGCAGCCCGGGGCAGCAGTCGCAAGGCCAGCAGATTAGCAGAAAGCGGATCAGAAGTACTTGCAATATTCCGGCAGCGGCTCTTGACGAATGCCACCGGCGAAAGTCCTGTTTGCTTTTTAAAGCGGCGGCTAAAATAAAACTCGTCATCAAACCCAACTTTCCCAGCGGTCTCCTTAACTCCCTCACCCGCAAGCAGCAGCTGCTGGGCATGCGCCATTCGGATGTCCAGCAAAAAAGCGGTCGGACTTTTACCCATATATTGTTGAAAGGCCGAAGAGAAATACCCCTGACTTAAACCTGCCAACCTCGCCAGCTCCAGCCGGGAATGCTCTTTCTCATAATACTGTTCCATGAAGGCGGATACGCGTTCAATCGCTTCATCCGTGGTTTCTTCCTGCTTATGCACTGTCTGCTCCTGCACAGCCAAGCCGATTAGTTGGTAGAACACGGACTGCTCCAGCAGCCGATTCCTTGGCTCAGCAGTATGAAGGCTTAGCAACTGATCACAGCATTTCAGCATTTGCGGCCAATCTCGGGCGATAGAAGGGCCTTTGCGATACTGCGGCATGCGGATATAGCACTGCTCACTGTTTTCCTCATAAGCATCAAAATAGACAAAGCAGCCTCTGAACAGCTGTTCACCAGCCAACAGCCGAATTTCCTGACTCGATGGAATGAAAAAAACGTCCCCTTGCTTGATCACATAGCCGGCGTCCTCCATCCAAACCTCCCCTTCACCACTTAGGCAGAGGATCACTTGCTGGAAATCATTAGGTTCAAAGCTCATTTCCCCGCGCATAGGCAGCTCGAATGGCATTGCTTTATAATAACGAAACATCATTTCGGATTGCTCCTCTGATGGCTTCTCGATAGTCACTTGTAGGCTTCCTCTCTTGCTTTTCAAATTATCTTCTATCTAAATGATAATGATTTTCAATGGATAAGCAAGCTGAAATTCGCAATGAAAAAAACCGCTTAAACTTGAAAAGCCAAGTTCAGCGGTTTTTGTTCAGTTGAATCCTTTTCTATCTTAGAAACCTCTACGTGTTTTTGGAGGTTTTTTTGTTTTTCAGCTTATCGCGACGTACGCTCAGCATTTTCAAACGTTTCTTGAGCTGATCTTCCCACTCGGCATCGCCAATAGTCTTAGCAACTCCCAGCAAATCGAGCGCCATGTCAATCTGACTGCGTACGATATCCAAAGGCTCTTCGCCTTCATGATTCACACAATTGTCATGCAGCAAATGATCTTTGCCGTCGACATATTCAAGGAAATCAACCTCTGCCGCTCCATCGCCATGGGCGTATTCCGCTAAGATCTCGTATTCGTTCTCTACCAAATAGTGAACCTCAATACGGTGACATACCGGGCAGAAGAGAATGGGCACATTGTGAATTTGTGTACGAATATGCTTCAGTGTACCTTTCGTTCCAATCATACTGGCTCCACAACAAAAGCTCATGGATATCCCTCCTTGTTTGTTTACCCGGATTTACTCAATATATTCGCCATAAAAGTGTGAAATTCCTTTTTTAATCGACAGCTAGATTTTAACAGTCCGCGCATATTTTTCTGCCTAAAGGCGAATGCTTTTATCATCAAAAGCTCTCACGAAACAGCACTTGTCAGAAAAGAGGAATCGCCTTGGAAGCTTTAACTACTGCGGAATTCGAGGTTCCTGACCGCTATCATAAGGACTTACTCCATCTTATGGCAGTAAGTGCAGATTCGCTCTATGTATATTGGGAAATTAGCGATAGGCGAAGATGGCTTTTATCTCAGCATTTTGAGTGTGACTATGGCGCCATGCCCAAGGTCATTCGCCTGTACGATGTCACTCATATGTATTTCGATGGTTCAAATGCGCACGCCTATTGGGATGTTGTCACGACACCGGAAGCGACCAATTGGTATTTTCATGGGCTGAAGGCCAATCGAACTTATTTGACAGATATCGGGACTTACACCTGGGAGCATGAATTCATTCCTCTGCTTCGCTCCAACTGTATCGTAACGCCCAGAGACTCCGAAGCCGTATGGGGAGAACCGCTTCAAACGGTTGTTCCCGAGGCGCAGACAGATCAGGTCGATCAGCGCATCCGGCCAAGCTTCTTCGAAAATATTCAAACCTATACTCCTTACATGAGGTGAACGTATCCTTTGATCAACCGCATCAAGCAGAAGCCCGAGCTCAAAGGGTATTTAGCCCTTGTTTTGCATGCCCACCTTCCCTTTATTCGTCATCAGCAGCAAGAAGATGTCTTGGAAGAGCGATGGTTCTATGAAGCGATGACTGAAACGTATTTACCCTTATTGGAAGTTATGAATCATCTCGCTGAAGATCAGATTGATTTCCGCTTAACTTTCTCCTTGACACCTACGCTCTTGTCCCTGTTAAGCGACCCGCTCATGCAGATGAGATATCGGGCTTATCTGACTAAGCTTATCGCTTTAGCAGATGCAGAGCAGGCACGTCTCGCTAAGAATCCAACCCTCCTAGCTCTTGCCAAGCAATACGCGAAGCGGTTCCGGGAGCTGGAGCAGCTGTATGAACGCTATCAAGGGGAGCTCATCCCTGCTTTCAAGCAGTATCAAGATCTTGGGCTTATCGAAATCGTAACTTGCGCCGCGACGCACGGCTTTCTGCCGCTTATGAAAACAGAAGAAGCCATACGCGCTCAGATTATGACGGCTGTTCGGGATTATGAACGGCATTTCGCTCAGAAGCCCCGCGGGATTTGGCTGCCAGAATGCGGTTATACCCCTGGGCTGGACCGTATTCTGAAGCAAGCCGGCATTCGCTACTTCTTCACGGATGCCACAGCGGTCTCTTTCGCTTCTCCCCAGCCTAACCGGGAATTGGTTGCCCCGCTCCTGACACCTTATGGCGTAACGGCCTTTCCTCGCGACCCTGAATCAGCCAGTCAAGTGTGGAGTGCCGAGCATGGCTACCCGGGAGACTATCAGTATCGCGAGTACTATCGTGACATTGGCTGGGATCTCGGCTGGCAGGATCCAGTAGAGTGGGCTTATATTCAGCCCCATGTTCTACCGACCCACGAGCGGGTGAACACAGGAATTAAATATTATCGCATTACAGGCAAAGGCAATCAGAAAGAGCCCTATAATCCGGATATCGCCCTCGCTAAAGCAGCCGAACACGCTGAAGATTTTCTGGCGAAACGTCAAAAGCAAGCTCAGCATTGGCATCACTGGATGGATCGCAAGCCGATCATGGTATCGCCCTATGATGCGGAGCTTTTCGGTCATTGGTGGTACGAAGGGCCGAGCTTTCTTGAGCAGCTTTGCCGGAAAATGTTTCACGATCAGATTACCGTCAAAATGATAACACCTAGCGAGTATCTGGACGAATATCCCCTCGCCGATGTCGGCAAATTAAACGAATCCAGCTGGGGCCGCAACCATTCGGCCGAAGCTTGGCTGAGTGGAACGAACGATTGGATTTATCGTCACCTGCATCAAGCTGAGGAACGCATGATTCAGCTGGCAACGAAACATGAACATCTGGCTCGGCATGGCCAATTGCAGCCTGGCATGCTCAAGAGAGCCTTGAATCAAGCCGCAAGAGAGCTCATGCTGGCCCAAAGCAGCGATTGGGCGTTCATTATGGACTCCCAAACCGTGCTGGACTATGCCATTCGCCGAACGAAGCAGCATCTCGGCAGCTTTCATCAGCTCTGTGATCAGATAGATCAGAAGGCTGTGGACAATAGCTTCCTTGCTGCTCTGGAGGGGAGCAACAACTGCCTGCCAGCGATTGATTATAGCGATTATATCCGCATACAAAAGCTTTCCCCTATCCCTATTATTCCAAGCTTGGCCGATTGGGAAACATGCCTTGCAGAAACAAAGCACCGGCCAAACGTATTTATGCTCGCGTGGGAATACCCGCCCAAACAAGTAGGCGGCTTGTCCCGAGCCGTTCATGAGCTATCCGAAGCTCTGGCAGCTCGCGGAGAAATCGTTCATGTCATCACCACATCGGTACAAGGGGCGCCTGCTTTTGAAAAATTGAACGGTGTTTATGTACATAGGCTTCCGGTTGATCATTCCGGTGATACGCACTTCTATCACTGGACCTTTGAAATGAATCTGGCGATGATTGATCACTTGGTCAGGTGGCGGGAAAATGGCGGCCGAATGGATCTCCTGCATGCCCATGACTGGATGGTTTATCTCACGGCAAGAGAAATGAAAGCCAGCTACGGACTTCCCTTGATCGCCACGATTCACGCAACCGAATGGGGCAGAAACCAAGGCAATCTCTATACGGAGCTCCAGAACAAAATTCATCAAATCGAGTGGAAGCTGACGTACGAGGCTAACCGAGTATTTGTCTGCAGCTCCTATATGAAAGAAGAAGTTGGACGTATATTCAGTCTTCCCTACGACAAAATAAGCGTCCATCCGAATGGGATTGAAACTTTGCCCAGCGAAGCCAAGCTAGGTCGACCTGCGGAAGTGGCGAAGCAAGATAAAGTCATCTTCTACATTGGCAGGCTGGTTTACGAAAAAGGCATTCAAATCTTGTTGGATGCCATGCCCGCCATTCTCTCGCAGCTTCCGCAAGCGAAGCTCATTATTGCCGGCTCCGGACCGATGGAAGGCGAGCTTCGAGCCAAGGCTGCTCATGTCGGAGATCGCGTCTTATTTACCGGTTTCGTGAGTGATACCTACCGGGAACAGCTCTATCAAGCGGCGGATGTTTGCGTAATTCCCAGCTTGTATGAGCCCTTTGGCATTGTCGCCTTGGAAGCAATGGCACATAAGAAACCACTCGTACTTTCGGATACCGGCGGTTTAGCTGAAATTATCCGTCATGGCGTGGATGGTTTTAAAGCGCTCCCTGGCCATGTCGATTCGTTAGCCTGGCACATTACCGAAATGCTGCTGCAGCCTCAGCATGCGCGCCGCATGGCAGACAGTGCTTACCAGCTGCTTCAAGAGCACTATCAATGGCGCCATATTGCAGCAAATATCCAGCTGGAGTACCAACAGCTAACCCATTACCAGCCTGCGACTCAGGCCACTGTAACGGTTTAAAGACAACCCTATACAAGATATGCGAAGGAGGTCATCCCAATGAAGGCTGTTATTATGGCCGGAGGTAAAGGAACGCGACTTCGTCCCCTTACTTGCCATCTCCCCAAGCCCATGGTGCCTCTTCTTGGAAGGCCCTGCATGGCCTATATTATTGAACTGCTTCAAGGGAACGGCATTCAAGATATTGCCGTGACCATGCAGTATAAACCTGACGTGATTCGCGACTATTTCGGCGATGGGCAAGCCTTTGGTGTCAATCTCCATTATTTCGAAGAAACGAGTCCGCTCGGTACAGCCGGAAGCGTGAAACAGGCCCACGAATTTCTGGACGAAACTTTCATTGTTATTAGTGGTGATGCACTGACGGATTTCAACTTGCAGCATGCCCTCGCTTTTCATAAAGAGAAGCAAGCCAAGGCAACTTTAATTCTTACTCGTGTTAGCCATCCTCTGGAATATGGTGTCGTGATGACCGATGAACATGGTTCGATTACACGTTTCCTTGAGAAGCCAAGCTGGGGGGAAGTATTCAGCGATACCGTAAATACCGGCATTTACATTCTGGAGCCTGAGATGCTGGAACGTGTTCCACTCGGCGTGGAATTCGATTTCAGCGGGCAGCTGTTCCCTGAATTGCTTCAGGAGAAGAACAGTCTGTATGGATACATCAGTCCTGGCTATTGGATGGATATCGGCAATCTCCAGCAATATCGCCAAACACAATTTGATATGCTCGAAGGGAAAGTCCAGCTGCATATCGAGGGTACGCAAATCCGACCTCATGTTTATTTGGCGGAAGGCGTGGAAATCAGCGCATCTGCGCTAGTATCAGGCCCCGCTTTTATCGGTAAAGGGAGTATTCTGGAGGATGAGGTAGAGCTCGGGGAATACTGCATCATTGGGCAAAACAACCGACTTTCCAAAGGCAGCAAACTAACCCGCAGCATCTTATGGGACCATAATCATATCGCCCCTTACAACGAATTAGCCGGTTCTACATTAACAAGTCGGATTGTCAGCAAAGAATCCTCCTATATGGGGGATGGTTCCGTGATTGGCAATCATGTTGTCCTTGGCGCCAACAGCCGAGTTGAGCCGAATGTGAAAATCTGGCCCTACAAACAAATTCGTGAAAAAACCCGTCTTCATACTTCTTATATTTGGGGAGATCACGCAACGAAGACGTTATTCAAGACACATGGGGTAAGCGGCGTTCCCAATCTTGATTTAACACCGGAACTTATCGCCAAATTTGCCACGGCTTACGGGGCAACCCTTGCTGCGGGCAAAACAATGACCGTTAGCTGTGCGCCTCATCCTTTCACGCAGCTATTGAAACGAACACTAACCGCCAGCTTGCAATCGGTTGGCACGAATGTCATTGATTTGGGCGATTGCTTCGCACCGGCGGCTTGTTTTGCCATTCGCCACTTGGGAGCCGCAGGCGGCATTCATCTGGACTGGTCAGGCAACGATAACGAGTCTTGCTGCCTGTCTTGTTTGGACGCGGAAGGTTTGCCGATTCCCAAATCCCTTGAACGGAAGGTGGAAAATAGCTTTTGGCAGGAAGACTTCAGCCGGGCTTCCATGAAGGCGATTGGCACCTACAAAGACGAAACACACTGGTTTCAAACGTATATTGCCGCGCTCGCGCAAGAAATCACCGATGAGAGGAATGACTTGCCTACATCTCCTATGCGCATTGTCGTTGAGGCAAGCTCTTGGCTGCAGCCTTATCTCGTCCCTTTTTTCGCCAAGCTGGGGATCGAAGCCATTCATGTGACCTCGGCCAGCTCGCAGGAGCCGCTTCAACAGTTTATCCCACTGTCCGGTGCACACCTTGGACTTCGTATCCACGATGACGGACGCAGCATGCAGCTTATCACAGAGCAAGGAACGGCGGTAGACAGCGACTTGCAAACCATTTTCCTCTATCTGTGTTATTTGCACAGCCGTCCGGGATCAGCCATTGGCGCCCCAGTCAGTGCCCCCGAGCTGTTGGAAAGCATTGCCGAGGGGCTTGGCGGCACGATTATTAGGACCAAGGAGGGCGCGCGTGCCCTTCTGGAAGTTACGCATGAGGCGAAGATGCATCCGCTGCACGATGCCCTTTTTGCCATTGGACTCGTCGTCCTGCAGTTGGATCGAACGGGTCTGCCGCTCTCCGAGCTGCTGGCCTTATTTCCGACTCCCTACCTTCATCGCGAACGAATTGACTGCCCTTGGGACTCCAAGGGTGCCGTCATGCGGAGAATGATGGAACGAACGAAGGATACACGTGTCGACTTGGTTGATGGCATTAAGTTTTATCACGAGAACGGTTGGATCCTGCTGCTGCCGGATAGCGATGATCCCGTCTTTCAGCTGGTTGCGCAATCTACAGCGCCAGAGCTGGCCGAGCAGCTTGTCCACTCCTACCGTGAACACATTCTAAATGTTCTTCAATAAGCATATCTATGTACAGATACGGTAATATCCGATACGGTTTTCCAAAGTCTTAAGATGAAGGGGAGAGCGGCGTGAATATGATTCCAAGCGTTTCCAGGCAGATTGCTTTTGTACAGTATGACGATCAATCCTCCAGTATGACCGTGCAATATCATACCGGATTTAAAGCTTCTTATACGAATGTAAAGCAAGATGAATATCAGCTGATCTTCACCTCAATAAATCGGTATGACTCCTTGATGAGACTGACGGAAGCCTGGTACATGGAAGGCCAACACGCCCAACACCCTGCCAAGTAAAGGATGTACTCGTGATCTCCCCCTTTTCCATAAGGAGGAGATTTTTCGTTTGTATTCTGCATATGCTACAATACTGCTCAAAGGTCCATGCTGCTTATTCCCACTACTTTCCTGAGAAAAGGTGAGTCCGATTCCTACCCAAGCTCTCTCTGCTGAATCATTTGATCGGGATACACTTCAGCTGCTTGTCCAATCTCCATCTGTTCTGTTTGTCTATTGGCAGCTATCAACAAGAACGGCTAGACTGATCCACGAACATTTCAGTGCCCAGTGGAAGGCACTTCAACCAACCTTGCGCATATACGCTGCCCCTGATCAAGAAGGCGATGATTCACAGAAAGATACGCAGATCTCCCAGCTGCCGCTTCCTGAAGGAAATTCTTGCTTTCTCAGCGGTGTTCACCCAGGCCAAAGCTGCTACGCAGACCTTGGCATCGTGAATGAGCTTGGCCAGTTTCTCTCACTTCTTCGTTCCAATACGGTCCAGACACCCTATAGCCTTACGAACAAGGAAGATTCCAATAGCATGCTGAACCAAGAACAGCTAGAAACATACAGGCTTGCTCCTGTTTCCTTGAAGCTTGTCCCTACCACGACTTGTGAGTATTTCTCTGCCTATTCGGTCTATGCACCCAAAAGCGCATACGCGGCAGATACGGAATCCGGAGGCGATACAGATTGAGCAACCCCCACGCACACGGCTATGTTGCTTTCCTTTTGCATGCCCATATTCCCTATGTTCGTCATGAGAAGGACGACATTACCTTGGAAGAACGCTGGTTTTTCGAAGCGGTCGTTGACAGCTATCTGCCTTTGATCGAAATGATGGATCGTCTTCTGGAAGAGGACATCCCCTTTCAACTCACCTTGTCGCTTTCTCCTCCGCTGCTCGCCATGCTGGCAGATTCAACTCTGCAGCAAAGGCTTCGCAAGCATCTGGAATCACTTTGTGAGCTTTCGCAGCGAGAAGTGATTCGCCTGTGGGGCCATGCCGATTTCAGCACGACCGCCAGACAGTATGCCGATCACTTTCATCGGCTTATGGCTCTTTACGATCGTCTTCGCGGCGATCTGATCCGTAAATTTCGCAGCCTTGGAAGCTCAGGCTGCTTAGAGTTAATCACGTGCGCCGCAACGCATGCATTCTTGCCATTAATCAAGAACGATGCCGCTCTGCGGGCGCAGCTGGAGGCCGCCGCTGCTGAATTCCGGCGGCATTTCGGATCAGCTCCGGCTGGCATCTGGCTGCCGGAGTGCGGCTATACCCCTGCGATTGAACCCCATCTGCAAGCACTGAATCTGCGCTACTTCGTCGTTGACGCTCATGCGCATGCACTGGCAGTAGAGCAGATGGACAGCGAAGAGCAGCAGAAGATTTCGGGGCTCTGCGTACCCTTGCGGACGCAAAGCGGCGCCTGTGCCTTCGCGCGGGATCTTGAAGCCGGTGCCCAGGTGTGGAGCGCCGAGGTCGGATACCCAAGCGACGCCGACTATCGCGAATATTATCGCGATATCGGCTATGACCTCGGCCACTCCGGCGGGGCCGAGTGGGAGTACTTGAAGCCCTATGTGCTGCCGGACGGCGCACGCATTCATACGGGCTTCAAGTACTACCGCGTCACCGGCGCAGCCGCCGGCGATGCCAAAGAGCCCTACCACCCGGCGCGTGCCGCACAGAAAGCTCAGCAGCATGCTGAGCATTTCGTCGCCAGCCGGGTGGCGCAGCTGAGCCGCCTCGCTCGCGCGGCTCAGACGGAAGCAGGCCGCGAAGCGCAGCCTGCGCAGCCGCCGGTCATCGTATGTCCATACGATGCCGAGCTGTTCGGGCACTGGTGGTACGAAGGCCACCAGTGGCTGGAGGCTGTGCTGCGCGGGCTCGCCGCCGCGCAGGATCAGGGCGTAGTCGTGTCTACGACTACGCTTGGCGGCTACGCCGCCGGCCATGCGCCGACCACGGAAGCGAAGCTTCCCGTGTCGAGCTGGGGCCGCGGCGGCTATGCCGAGGTCTGGCTGCAGCCGCGCAGCCAGTGGGTTCATCCGCAGCTGCACGCAGCGGAGGATCGCTTGGTGCTTGCTGCGCAGAAGCACCCTGCCCCGGAGCTGCTGCCAAAGATGCAGCTTCGGGCACTAAACCAAGCAGCGCGAGAGCTTATGCTCGCGCAAAGCAGCGACTGGACGTTCATCCTGGACGCTCAAACCGTAACCGAATACGCGGTGAATCGTATCGAAACCCATTTAGCCCATCTCCACCAATTATTGCAGCTGGTAGAAGATGAAGCATCAGATCTAGACCTTTCCGAAATCGTCATTGCCTTGGAGCGGAAATCGCCCTTTTTGCCCGAACTCAACTATCAAGTATTCCAACCAAACCCACCAGTTGTCTCTATAGACAGCTCTTTAAATAGATCGGCAGAACCTGCAAGCCCGCTCCACAGCTTTCCAAGCAGTCTTTTCAATCTTTCATCGCTTAAAACTTCATCTTCTTCTCACTTGTCGATCATGGATACACACCCAGCATCCTCCTTGCGTATTCTGATGCTAGCATGGGAATATCCGCCGCATGTAATTGGCGGCTTGGCGAGAGCCGTATGCGATTTATCCAGACAGCTTGCTCGTTCCGGTCATGAGGTACATGTCATCACCTGTCTGACGACGGACTGCGTTCCTTATGCCTATTCGGATGGCGTGCATATTCATCGTGCTGAAGTGCTGGAGTCCATTGGCAGTGTGCATTTCCTGGATTGGGTTTTTCAAATGAATATAGCCTTCCTTCAAACGATAACTCGATTATCCGAGCAAGGCCTGCAGTTCGATCTCATCCATGCGCATGATTGGCTGGTCTTTTACGCAGCAAATGAATGTAAAACAACACTTCAGCTCCCATTGATCGCAACCATTCATGCTACTGAACATGGTCGAAATCAAGGAAAACTGGAAACGCACGTTCAACAACGAATCCATCTCCTAGAAAACAAACTAGCCAATAGGGCTGATCATCTTATTGTATGCAGTTTATATATGCAGCAGGAAGTTATGGACCTCTTTCAAATTCCAGAGCATAAAATAAGTGCTATCCCCAATGGGGTTATGCCTTTTCTCATCCCTGCGGATACTCTTTTGGCAACGAACCCGCTTCTATCTGACGTATTGCTTGACGGCGAATCGCCAATTCTTGTTTTTCTGGGGCGGCTTGTTTATGAAAAGGGCGTACATGTCCTTATTTCGGCCATGCGCCTCGTACTCAAACGCATTCCGCAAGCTAAACTCGTCATCGCAGGCTCGGGGCCTGAGCTAGAGGGGCTTCAACAACTGGCAGCAACCCTCGGGGACCGCGTCAGCTTCGTTGGTTTTCTGGAGGAAACCGACAAAAACCTGCTTTTGCACAAGGCAGCGCTCTGCATTTTTCCAAGTCTCTATGAGCCCTTTGGTCTGGTTGCTTTAGAAGCTATGGCCAGCGGCACGCCGGTTATTGTCTCTGATACAGGTGGACTTACAGAGATTGTCGATCATCCGATCAACGGTTGTAAAGTGAAGCCGGGGGACGCTCCTGCACTCGCCAAGGTAATTGTCAGCCTCTTGCAGGACCCCATGACTGCAGCTAATCTGACAAGTGACGCTCTAAGCAAAGTCAGCTCCATGTATAACTGGGAACTCATCAGCACTTTGACAATTGAGGTTTATAGCAAATTGATTTTCCTTCATGACCAGGAAACAGGTATATTCCGGCATCAGAAGGAAATAATCAAATAATATGGAGAACTATGCCAATTGTAAGCGTGACCAGTCTAAATTTTCAGAATTTTTTCAAAGAATCATTGATTCCTTGGTAATAATTAGGTAACCTATTGGCAAGCCCTGTGCTAACGAAGTCCTAGCAATTGCATTGCGAGAGACGCGATATCCCATAAATGGGCACCTCAAGGACGGGTTCTGAATTCGCGATCAAACAAACGAGTGGGGAAGTGATTGTATTGCCTAGACATCTGGTCATCGGAAACGGTAAATTTCTTATTAACCTCGATCAACATTCCTACATGCGAGATCTGTATTATCCTTTCGTAGGCCAGCTTAACCATATTGGTGGCTACCAATGCCGCGTTGGTATTTGGGTAGATGGTGACTTCGCTTGGTTGAATGCCCCAGAGTGGCAGTTCAAACTTGGCTATGTCGAAGATTCACTAGTCACCGAAGTGACAGCAACGCATCCGGGTCTTGGAGTCACCCTCCTCATGAATGATGGTGTGCACCAACGTGAAGATATTTACTTGAAACGCATTCAAATTACGAATCACAAAAGCACGGTTCGTGAAGTAAGGATGTTCTTCAATCAGGATTTGCTTATCAATGAGACTGAGGTCGGAGATACAGCCGCCTACTATCCCTTAACCAATACCGTATTCCATTATAAAAAAGACCGCTATTTTATGTTTAACGGCAGCACGGGAACAGAGGGCATTTATCAATATTCTACCGGTGTCAAAAGGTTCTATAACGCTGAGGGCACGTGGCGTGATGCGGAAGACGGCCATCTCATGGGGAATGCCATTGCACAAGGCTCTGTCGACAGCACGATTTCCTTCCGCTTATTCGTACCTCCTAACGCCAACCAAACGCTTTATTATTGGATGGGGGCAGGCAAGAATCTGGAGGAAGTTAAGAAGCTTGATGCTTATGTCAAAGACAGCCATCCTGGGAAGCTATTGGACCGTGTAACCGTCTACTGGCAACGGTGGGCCAACAAAATTGAGCGCGATTATTTCGATTTGAATGTGGATGTTCAGCGCCTCTTCAAACAAAGTCTGCTGCTTGTCCGCACACAAACCGATGTGAACGGAGCGATCATCGCGGCCAATGATTCTGACATTATGCAGAGCAACCGTGACCATTACAGCTACATGTGGCCGCGGGACGGCGCTTTAATCGCCTACTCCATGTCCATGGCAGGCTACCAGGGCATGATTATTCCCTTCTTTAATTTCTGCGCGAACGTGCTGTCTCCTGAAGGGTATCTGCATCATAAATACAATCCGGATGGTACCGTAGGCTCTAGTTGGCATCCTTATATTCATTCGGGACGTGTGCAGCTTCCGATTCAAGAGGATGAAACCGCACTAGTCTTGTTTGCGCTATGGCAGGATTTCCAGAAAAATGGAAGTCTCGAATTTGCGCAATCCCTGTATCGCAACCTCATTCGCCGAGCGGCTCGATTCATGTCCACGTACATTGATCAAGAGCTGAACTTGCCGAAGCCGAGTTACGATCTGTGGGAAGAGCGTTACGGTATTTATACGTTCACCGCTTCTGCCGTGTATGGCGGATTAATTGCAGCTTCCAACTTCAGCAACTTGTTTGGTGACGAAGAGCGAAGCAACCGCTACAAGCATACCGCGGAGAAAATCAAATCCGGCATCCTCAAGCATCTGTGGGACGAAAAAGAAGGTCGTTTCGTTCGCGGCTTGTATATGGAGGATGGCGAATGGGTCAAAGATATGACGCTCGAGAGCTCGGTCTACGGCATCTTCGAATTCGGCGTTCTGCCTGCGGATGACGAGCGGGTCGTTGGCACGATGCGAGCGAATAAAGCCGGTCTCACGATCAAAACCGAAGTTGGAGGCTCAGCCCGCTATCATCATGATTATTACTTCCAACGCTCTACGGATATTGAAAATGTACCCGGCAATCCATGGATCATCTGTACCCTCTGGATCGCCGAATGGGAAATCGAATACGCCAAAACGTTGGCTGAACTCGAAGCCCCGCGCCAAACGCTAGAATGGGTCGTCAAACATGCGATGGAAAGCGGCGTGCTCTCCGAGCAGCTCGATCCTTTCACTGGTGATCCGGTTTCCGTTGCTCCACTCACTTGGTCTCACGCGACTTACGTGCTTACCGTTGTGAAGTATTTGAATAAATACAAACAGTTGTCGAAGTAATTACGAACCTCTCGGAATTGAACATTTGTTCATTTCGGGAGGTCTTTTTATGCTGCCAAACTTGCTTTCACCTGTATTGACTGTTCTTTTACCAATATGTTACACTTCACTTGTACTGACCAGTCAGTTATTCATATCGTTACGAAAGGAGAATCTTCATTGAGCAAAGTGAAAATTATTCATGCCGCGGTCGACGTATTTTCTAAAAACGGTTACCATCGAGCAAGCATGGACGAAATCGCCCTGAGAGCCAATGTGGCCAAAGGAACTCTCTACTATCATTTTCCGGGTAAAGCCCAATTGTTTAAAACGCTTGTTATCCAAGGTTTCCAGGAGGTTATTGATAAAATCCGCGCCGATCTTCAGGCTAATCTCACTCTCGAAGAACAAATTCGACGAATTGTCAGGCACAATCTCGATCTCTTTTTGGAGTCCAGCGGCTTAGCTCACATCGTTTTTAATGAATTATCCAATGGAATCGACCAGGAAGTGCTGGAAGAATTGAAAAAGCTGAGAATTGACTACATTCATTTTCTTGCTGAGGTTTTGGAAGAAGGCAAGCAAGAGGGCGTGCTGCGCGATGTTAACTGCAAGTTAGCCGCTGCAGGCATTGTCGGCATGCTCGACAGCGCAGCTAATTATTTTATGAGCAATACGCATGAATTGTCTCGTGAGCATATGGAGCGATTCTTCTACACAATCATTACGTCGGGGTTGTTTATGACTGCAGGTGAGTAATTCACCTTTTTTTGATTTCTTTGTACTGACTAGTCAGTTTAAGCGAAAATCAAATGAAAGCATGGTGATATGAATGAATTGGGAAAATTCAGCTTCAAACGAACTGATTCCATTACCTTATTTTAAAGAAATGCGCAATTCCTCCCCGGTTTCGTTAAATAAAGAGAAAACGGCATGGAATGTTTTTAAATACGAAGATGTCAAAACGATTTTCGCTCGTCATGATCTGTTTTCATCGCAAGGCGTAGAATCCGTGAATGATCCGATTGAGTCGAGTATTCTGAGACAGGATCCGCCCAAACATCGGCAATTGCGGATGCTTGTTTCTCAAGCTTTCACGCCTCGAATTATCCAAGGACTGACAGCTAAGATTGAGGCGATAGCCGGAGCGTTAAGCGACCAGATGGAGACAAACGCCAAGGTCGATGGTCTGCATAATTATGCGAGTCCTCTGCCGATTATCGTCATTGCCGAAATGTTGGGTATTCCACCGGAAGATCGTGAGCGTTTCAAAGCGTGGTCGGATGCGCTGGTTGGGAACGATACCGATAGGTATTATCAATGTCAGCAAGAGATGAGTGTCTATTTTAGTGAGATTGCCGCTAGGCGGCGAGTGGAGCCTCAGGAGGATCTAATTAGCAATCTTGTGCGCGTCAATGAAGAAGGAGCCCAATTAAGTGATGTAGAAGTGATCGGTTTTTGCATACTGCTGCTTGTAGCGGGAAATGAGACCACAACCAACTTGATTTCCTCGGCGATGCTCCTCTTTGACAGCTATGCGGATGTCAGGGAACAGGTTATCGCGGATCACACCTTGATCCCGCAAGCCCTTGAGGAAGTTCTTCGTTACTGTTCACCTGTTCAAACGATGATCAGAACGGTAACGCAGACAACGATTCTACGCGGGCAAACATTGAATCCCGGACAAATGGTCAACATCTGGATCGGCTCGGCCAACCATGATGAAGATATCTTCGAGCATCCGGAAATCTTCAATATCCACCGGAATCCGAATCCCCATCTCGCTTTTGGTCACGGCATTCACTACTGTTTGGGCGCGCAATTAGCACGTTTGGAAAGTAAAATAGCGATGCAAACGCTGCTGAAACGGTTCCCTGATTTCCGTCTCGATTACTCGCAGCCTTTGGAGCGGATCGACAGCTGGATTATGTTTGGTGTCAAACAACTGCCGATTATTTTGCGACGTTAATACCTGATGGAACAAGTATTAATAAATGCTCCCGGGAGGTATAGGAAAATCTCTATTAAATCGACTTTAAACGGGTTTCTTATACTTTTTGTTTATACTTTTGGAGCATTTCGTTATATTTCGACTACATGTTTTATGATAATTTAGGGACATAAAAAATTATAATCCTTTAATGATATTATTTGGCGTTCTAAATTATCTGAAAATTTAGATTTTTAGGCCGAGTATTATCAATACGAAGGGAGGCGGTGCCTGATCCAACTGAAGTATTTTACAAGACAGGAGGAAAATTATGGGTTCTTAGACGTATAAAGAGGCGTGTATTGGCATAATCGAGCTGCCTTTGGCGGTACGCAGGAGAGATTGCAGCCTGCGTCCAGCTTGGCCGCGGAGAATCGGTAAGGCGTTTGGTAAACGGTATTTCGTTGACGACTTTATCCATTTCATACCAGGTATTATCTGTAGGGGAAAAAACAACTTGAAACTCTTTTTCCACCAACACTTTATATTGTCGTTCCTCTTTCTGAGTTGATCTATAAGTGAAAGAATCATTCCTGATCAGTGGGAGTATTTCCATTCAAACCAATCCAGAGGGAATAATGGTCGTATGAGGTTTTCAGCTGTGGGAATCACTCCTATTGAAGCTTCTGGTGTCAAATTAAATTGATTCTTGATTTGATACAGAAGCATTTGTTTATCTACTTCGCGTACTCCTAGATATACTATGGCAAGAGTAAGAAAAACAGATACAACTCTCTTTTGGGTAGGCTGGAAAAACATTGTACCTAAACTAATGACTAACGGAAACAAAAACCAAGGGTCTCCTAGAAGCAGAACATCAAAGCTAAGAAAGGAACCCCATGTTCTAAGGAATCGGGTACCAAATGAGCTCCCCCAATAATGGCTACCGCTATACCAAATTGCTTACTAAAAGTCTTCTTTCTCGTAATCATTGCAAAAACTAGCCCTAAAAATAGAGAAAATAGAATGGAATGACTTAAGCTAATGAGACTAGAAAGAAAATACTTAAAAAAATCAGGAGATATTGCTATTTGCAATTATACCAAAAAATAACAATTTTAATATTATAATGCACTTCTAAATTTCTCAGATCGAAGCCTGTAACAAGCGCAAAAAAAGCGAACTGCGCATCTCTGCGCAGCTCACTTTTTTCAACGAGAAAACCATTCCAGAAAATCCTCGCACGCACCGAACTACCGCTTCTCAAGCCTGGCCGAAAATATGCTGCAATACATATAGATTTTCTTTTAGCTTGGACAACGTGTCTTCAATGCTGACCTCGCCTTTCTTGAACCCCCGATCATCCTGATCGCATGACTTGCAGTAGATGATGCCCGACTTGTTCACCTTGCCGCATTCGCAGGTCCATTTGTCTGAATCGTGCTTCCCCCGTTGAACAAACGTGCGCGTGACTAGAGCAATCAGCTTCTCGAGCTTGCCAATGTCATCAACGTGATACTTGCGTTTATCTCCTGATACGAGGACAAGCGCATATTTCTTCACGATCCATTCCGTATTGGTAACGAGCAGGTTCTCGATGAAATCATAGTCCGTCAGCTTCGCTTGTTTGATCACGGTCATCGCTTTGCCGTTGGTTTGGAGCTTGTCGTACAAAAACGCCTTGGCGAGCGGCTCTTCAACACCCGCGAAATATTGGAACACATTTTCCAGCGAATTATTGTAATCATAATCGATCGAATGATAAAACTTGAATACTTGGGCCATCACTTCTGGCGAAAAATACTCCAAAATGGTAGGCCAATAGTTTGGCACCACATTAAAATCTTGGTTCACGTTATTAATCATACTCAACCGTTTGTGCTCGTACTGGTACTTCTCGAATGAGATCTCATCCTTCACACCAGCGGCTGCGACTTCCTTCTCATAACCATAATCCGGGATGAAGGCGGACGTTCCGGTTGCCGTGACCATAAACATTTGTTTGCCTTTACCGGAAACCTCATCATGGTCAATCCTCACTCCTATGATTGCGTTAGCCCCCAATTTGACGGCCTCCTCTGTCAGCAGGTGGATCACTTCGTCATAAATACTTTTCAATTGTTTCTGATAGGTGGCGGACCGACCGCCAAAAACATCGCTAAAACTAGCGAATAAGTCCGAGAATAGATCGACGCCAGTCACGACTCTTGCCGACACGATCCCTTTGTAATGTTCGAGTTTGATCGCTTCATTAACAGATGTCGTTGTAATTAACACACCATTTTTCGCCATATGTATCGCCTCCATGAGATGCTGCCAAGCAGTATTGATACCCATTCTCGAGATTCCTCAAAATAATCCTTTCAAAGCCACTATTCGTTTCTTATTATTAGATCTATCTGACGTATGAAATCTTCCGCAAGTTCTAGCTGTCTAGTTGCGAATTCCAAATCTCCGTGACCTGCAAGGGCGACATCCAAATTACCTAATGTAGACATTAGTGTACGTGCGGTAATAGCAAACTGGGTTCGAGCCGCATTCGTTTATCTACCCTTAGAAACACTTTGATAAGTGCTTGTATACGCAGATCGGAGTATTTTCTCAATCTGGCAGCCGATTGGCATGTCCGCTCCCAAACACCAAGCATAGGAAGCTCGTCAAAGAAATCTTTCATTGCTAGTGAAAGTCCGTTTACCAATTCGACTACTTCACTCGGTGAAGGAGGTTGAATTACTGTGGGAGGGATATATTCCCATAATGTCAACCAAGTACCCGCTACATCGTGCGGTCCTGCATCACTAAGGTCAGCAGGACATAACACGGGGACGCTCTTGGATTGGAGGTGACGTGATATATGCAACTCACGATCAAGTATTTTGTATGCGTACTCTGCATTTTCTTTGGAAATGACAGTAGCTATTCGGGCCACAATCGGGTAGGGAGCCAAGTGAATGATCAGGTTCCCACCATTACTGAGTTCAATTGGTGTAATGTCAGTTAAACCATTACTTTCAGCAATTGATAATACTTGTGAAATAAGTATGCCTTTCTCCAATACTACAACAGCTCCTTATTTGTTTGAGTTAATCGAGATAGACCTCAATCCAGACATTTGGCGAAGCGTTCCGTTACTTGAATGCCTCTGTGCCAATCCGTTCCTCCGTCTTCAATCGACCAGCAAGCCTCAAGCACGCCTCGCACCACACCCCACATCGCGATTCGGCGGGGGGCCAGATTGAGGCGGTCAGCCATAATCGCAATTCGACCCCGCAGCACCTGCTCACATTCACCACCCCGATCCTTAGTTAAGCAGATACTGGACCGTGTCGAAATGGATGTCGCCGATGATGCCTTTTGGGTCAATGACTGCCCATTGCTCTTCGCCTTGTCGAAGGATATTTTCATGATGCAGATCACCATGCAATAGGAAATTCTCACTCGTGGTCGTGATGAGGTACTCCAGACATTCTTCCGCATTTTCCACCCAGCTCTCAGGTAGCGGTGCGGCTATGCTCACGTCGTCGAATCGCTTGCGGTATCGCTCGATTGCCGCGAAGTGCCGCTTCATGGACGGATAGAGTCTGCCCGTAGGTACCAGTAGGTGAAGGCGGCGAAACACTTCGCAAAAGATATTCGTCGCACGCGCATCATCATCAATTATGGATAACGGTGTGCCAGGGTCGGCACCCTCCAGCAGGGCCACCCCCCACTCCTCGTCTGCATCAAGCACTTGAATCGCCCCACGGCCCTCAAAGGCACGAAGTACACTGACTTCTCTAGAAAGCTCCTCCTTCATGAAAGATGCTTTAAGAACGACTGGCTTCCCATCGCTGCGCGTTGCGCGGAGCACGAAGTTATAGGTTAAATTGGAAAATGGAGCTTGAGGACTAAAATCAAAACGGCTTGCACTGTCGGCGATCAGTTTAGGCAGCGCCTCCGACCATGCGACGCCTTGCTCACCGTGAAGCTCTTGCATTCTATCAGTAAATGTATCAGGGATCACAAGCATGCCGCCTTGCTCCTTTAAGCAATGTAGTCAGAGTAAGTTGTCATTAATTACTTCACTACTCTTTACTAACTCTTTTCCAAAT
The DNA here is from genome assembly GCF_013204855.1 of Paenibacillus alba. Lineage (GTDB taxonomy): Bacteria > Bacillota > Bacilli > Paenibacillales > NBRC-103111 > Paenibacillus_E > Paenibacillus_E alba. The sequence goes on from NZ_JABMKZ010000018.1 coordinate 90,860, forward strand.
AATAACACAATTTTCCTGTAACTGTGGAAGAAAGCAATTGTCAGAGTTCCCTAGTAGGTAACATTATGGAGGAGAGCCCGCATAAGCGGGCTCTCCTCCATCTCCTCTCCCCTATAGTCACCTAGCGCTCAGTATCCGATAACAAGTCCGACTGCCCCAGCTAGTTGTACGAGCCCAGTAACAACTCGAAAACATCCCGCAGTTGGTTGTTCTCGTTCACAACACCCTCTCCCATGTTCTTTATGGTCTATCTAATAGGACACTATATGGTGAAATTTTTTAGCATGTGACACCATTTGGTGTCTTGTAAATAATAGTAAGCAAATCCTAGCCTGCGGCAAGGTCTTCAACTCCATGCACCTTCGTAAGCCTCCCAACGAACTCTATCCCCTTTATTTACACGAAATTTTAGAACATTTTTTGGGGGCTCGCCAGAGACTGAGCTTTTCCTGTTAATGACCGGCGATTATAGGGCGAGGAAAGGAGTATATATAGGATGGGAACAAAAGATGATGTTGGGCAATTTCAAGACTGCATCGATGAAATGGAAGCAACCATTGAGCGTCTTCGGGCAGAGATACAAAGACTTAAAGAACAACAGGACGCACTTGAGCAGGGAAATCTGCTACTTTACCAAAAACTCACTCAGACTGATTATTGACGTGTTCCTCAAAGGGAATATTTAGACTCACATAAAGACGCAGCGGCATACAGAGATTAGAAAATATAGTCTTAAGTTGCCGCTATAATATTTTAACGATCGTTCACCGTTTGTTTAACAACAATCAAATATTCATATGGATTTTTAGTCTATTAGGTACCTTCTCTTCTGATATCTCTAGTGCCTAATTAAAACGGATACGAGCATGTTGCATATACTAAACTGAATGTTCTGCGAGTTCAGTATGCTGCCCGTAAGAGAACAGCCAACTGCTTAACAATCCACCTAATATAATAATAACCCCGCCGCTAATTACAAGTGCTCGTAATGGAATGAATTGATACATCCATCCTGAAACTAAGAGTGCTACTGTCAATGCCCCCATTAGAGCGGAATGAAAGGTCATCTGAACACGTCCTTGATACGTATACTGCACTTTGGTTTGCATTAACGTAGCTATCCCTACATTTAATGAGATTTGTCCTAAACTAAATACAAGGATACCTGCTGCTGTAATGGCAAGATTCGGATAAAGAACCATCAATCCAAGCCCTATACCCATGACAATCATCCCGTAGGTAATTAATTGATCTGCGGATAACTTAGATCTTTGAACAAGAAATGCACTAACTAACATTCCTCCCCCTTGTATGGAACCTAATACAGCTATAATTGTCTGGGGAAGCTCAAGAAAATCGGTAATAATAAAAATTTCCAAAACTTGAATGAGACCGGCACCAAACCCAACAAACATCGCTGAAATTAATATGGGTCGAACAGTTGTATGTTTAAAAGCGTACCGAATTCCTGTTAATAAATCGGACCAGACAGAATAGATACTAAGTCCCTTTCTCTCGATAATTTCAGAAGTTAATATGGTTTTTATGAGCACGGCGCTTATTACAAATAAAAGGATGGTGATTAAAAAAGACCATTGTACACCTAGAAACATATAAATGGATGTACCCACTACTGGTCCTATTAAAATCATTACACTACTAGATATTTGACGAAGGCTAGCTGCAGTTTTCCGATCTTCTTCTGGAACAAATTGCATTGTGTAAGCATTCCCTGGTGCTCGAAAAAACAAAGTTCCGACCGCAGATAGAAAAGCTCCGAGAAAAATGACCCACGAAGGTCCGAACCACACAGCCTCTAGTAGTAACATAACCATCCCAGCGCGATACCAATTAGCGGCAATTATGGTCCGTTTACGATTCCAACGATCAGCAAACACACCAACAAGAGGTGCAAATAAGAAAATTGGTGCATACTCAACGAACATAATATAAGACATGGCAACAGATGATTTATGAAAAAGATCAAGAACAGCGTACATTAGCGCCATATTTCTTAACCAGTCACCTAACTCTGATAACCAAGTTGAAATCCAGTATTTTCTGAACAAAGGATTTCTTTTCAAAAATGAGTACATAACTTCATGCCCCTTCCTATAGTTTTCTGTGGGCTGTCATCATAATTCGAGTGGGCTCGCTTTGCTCTATATCATTCTCCGCGATCTTACTCCATCTTTCAAAAACATCAGTGATTTCGTTATAAAATTCGATTTGTTTCTCTTTGGATAAAAGTAATGTAGTTGATTTAATAAATGCTTTTTGAGTGTCAAACTCTTTCATTTGCTCAAGTTTTACAATAGTTGAAAGAATGGAATCCTGATATTCCTCTAATACCGATTTAGCGACAATATATCGACCGCTTTTCTCTCCTTCTTCCGATAAGAATTCATCACTTAGACAAATACGATAGGTTTGAGCAATCGGCAAATAATATTTCTCGATAATTCCTCCTTTATCTTTTTTTTCCTTGAGGAGCAGCAAATTAACTTTGGCTAGTTCACGAACATGATAATGCACTTTGGATGCAGGTAGTCCCAATTCATCAGCTACTTGCTTAGATGTGCGGGGAATACCATCTTCAAATGTGGAGATTATTCTCATACGAAGTTTATTTGATATAACTTTGGCTTGCTCATAGGATGTAATTTCGTAAATCTCGTCCATCAAGTACACCTTACCTTTAATCAATTTTATTTGCTCGATCAGTTTTTTTTGATCGTATCATTAAATTATACTAATGTACATTATTTGTAAACTAATGAATAATATGTATATCCCTTTATTTTATTCTTAATACACCTGGATCACGCCTTGAGTGACGCGAACTGGGTATCAGCAGTGGATTTGTCTCAAACGACTTGCGCGCCGGCTTTTTTTGTATTTCTTAATCAGTTCGGCGACAGCCGCATCCACCACGAAATTTCCAACCTAATGAGCAATTTGGTCAGCAATTCCTCCATGGGATTGTGCGCCCAGAACTGCTCCCAGGTACTCTTGGGAGCAATGTAGAAATTATTCCCGGAGGCACGATTGAAATATAGCCTTGTATGGCTAAAAATTCTTGTTGCACGTACACGATCAATCCTGTCCCGGACAATGTGTACGTGTACATCATTAACCAGTCTTTGGTTCCAAGAGGCCGATAGCAGGAGTAACCATGCGGTACAAAATAATGATCGGATACGAGTACGCCTGCAGGCCGCACAGGGTCTGAATAATCAAGTGACAAACGACAAACAAAAGCATTAGCAATTATCAACGTATATACAGCAGTATTGTTCGAGCAAATGAGAACGTGAACGAATAAAATAATATGCAAGCGCTTACCTAGCACGAATTCGAGGAGGAATGATACCGATGAGGAAATGACTCTGCTCAGCCAGTTCATAAGCGCGGGCACCATGGATGCTCAGCTGGTCGTCAGGCAGCGATGCCAATGCTTACAAAGGGAATATTCGGTGGGCAGGAACCGCAGGATATCCCTATTCCATCCGATCCATTGGTGATCAGATTACCTTATACGGCTCCAAGGATACGAATCAAGGCCGGGCCCGTCTATGGTCGCAGCGAATAACGGGCTGGCCAATGTTTCGATCGAATTGTCATTTCCAAATAATTAGTGGGTTCAGAAAGGGGAAGAGGCTTTATGACAATCAATCGGAGGAAAAAGGGGTTGCTCGCGCTAGTCTGCACGATGCTGCTCCTGTTCACAACATTTTATCTTGTCACTCCTGCAGAAGCAGCGGACAATCAGGTTCATAATCCTTCGTTCGAAGACGGGGGCAGCAGCCAAACGGCGACCGGATGGTCGACTTGGGGGCCGAATCCCGAGGCGGATTATTATCAGGCAGGCGGCGTTACTGGCGGTTCGAATGAAGGGGTTCACTGGAATGCTAGCAGCTATACTGTTTATACGTATCAAACGTGAAGGGGGTCATTGGAAAGCTAGCAGCTATACCGTATATACGTATCAGACGCCGAGTCTGGAGAACGGAACTTATACCCTTAGCGCATGGGTGAAATCAAGCGGCGGACAAAGGGAAGCCAGAATGGTGGCCAAGAACTATGGGGTAACTGAAATGTCGGTTAACATTCCGGCGGCATCTTCCTATACTCGAATCAGCATTCCGAATATTAACGTTACAAACGGTTATCTTGAAATCGGTTTTTATTCGGTTGGGAATGGGGGCAATTGGATCACTTTCGATAATATCGAACTGACTGGAGAGCGCAGCGCTAACACATTTTACGGAGGGAAAGCTTCCGGGACCGTTCTTGGCACGTCGAATAATAAAATCATCAACTTTGTGACCCCATTTACTTACACCTATAGAACTTATATTAAACCGCACGAATACGGGGACTTCATGTGGAGCTTATGGTATAGCAACAGCGTGGATAGCACTTGGGCAGACGGAGCGTTAGCGTACGCCAATCAACCAGGTTCAACTTGGCGTATTGATGCTGCATATGTGGCAGACGGCGGAACAAGTCCTGATGGTTCTGTTGTGTCCGGAACCCAGCAGCAAGTCTCCTATGGCGCATCGACTTCCAAATTAGTGCGTCCGGGTGAGACTTTTTGGAGCAATCCGGTCCAAATTAACATTCCATCCGGGCATTATCTTGCTTTTACCTGGACGATTGCGACTTATGCCAGCGGCAGTACAATTCCCTATACGTACAACTCAATGGTCACAGCATTTCAAGCAAACGGCAGTTATGCAGGCTCCGAAAGCGGGACGCCCTTCAGCAATACCGGCGATTATTTAGTCGCTCCGAATTTATTCGCCTATAACAAACCCGTTACAAAGAATATCGCATTCTTGGGGGATTCCATTACTCAAGGGATTAGTACAACGAGGGATGCTTATGCCTACTGGGTATCTAAAATTGCAGACGGAATGCCGACTGACAAGGGCATCTGGAATCTCGGCAGTGGATACGCACGGGCACAAGATGCGGCATCCGATGGCAGATGGCTAAACAAAGTCAAAACAAATGATGAGATTAATATCTGTTTGGGCGTGAACGACATCGGCACGGGAGTGAGAACCGCAAGTCAAATCGTTGCGGATCTCACGACAATTGTTAGCAAAATTAAACAAGAGAATCCCTCTGCCACCGTTATATTGTTTACGATACCGCCGTTTAATTTCACCGCCGCAGCTGAAACGACGTGGAGGAGCGTTAACCAGACCATTCGCACCAGTCCACCGGCCGGAGTTGACCGCGTATTCGACATTGCCGCAGTGCTGTCGCAAGCTGCGCCGAATGATAACAATATTCAAGTGCAGTACCTCAGTCCCAATAACGATCCGCATCCCAATGGTTTGGCTGGAACGGCGGTTGCCAACGCCTACCTCAGCTGGTATTAAGCGTACATTCCAAGAAAGTATACTCTGTTCCGGAGGCTGCCCATCACCTGTGGGACAGCCTCCTCTTATTCCCTAATGGACTATTTTCGTTATTAATTATCAATTGAATATTGATTTATTGACTTGCCTTGCGAAACCCTTGCGGTTTTGCCCTTTCGCATGAATCACGCTTGTAGAGGCTCCATGTCAAGAGTCACCAATTTTACCACTACAATTCTTGTAAATGGCTCAAGCCATTGTAATCAAAGAGGCTCAACCACTTATTAGCGAATACAGGGCTGTTCTATTGGCGACAGAGCGCCAGCAAAAGGAGCCCCAGTAATGAGTAAACCCTAGGAAGTCGAAAGGTTTCTGGTTTCTTTAAACCTACCTCTTTGCATGCCACTTCTGACTGCCTTCCGAATCGGATAATTTTCGTCTTCTCTTCTACAATCTCTAACCCAAACGTATTCAGCCTTACAACCAATGCCTCATAGAATCGCTTTGCATCCTTTTCCTGTTCAAAGCAACACACAAAATCATCCGCGAGTGTCATCTAAATTCACAACATCGCCTTCTTGTAGCTGTGTTTGCTCATCTTGCTGAAGGCGTTCAATTCGCTTTTTCCCGACGTTTTCCACGCAAAAGAAGTGGTGAAAAAGCGGCTCATCGTGTACTGAGCAAGCTTCCGTGACTTAAACATGTGTTTTAATAACGAGTCCTTTTGAGCCATATCGGCCATTTGGACAACGGAAGAACAATTCGAAATGAGACCCACAACGTAGAGAAAACATAGCAACCAGGACGGAGTCCCGCTGCGCTTCATCATGCCAGACTGAGTTAAAAGTAGCGACATGTCAAAACGTTCCCAAAGGGTACGCAAAATTGGAGCCCCCGCACACTCACTCAGTTGTAATCACGATATTTCGGTTCTTTTAGCGTTTTCATTAGAAAATCACCTACATATTTGAAGTAATACCTTGGTTAAGGTATCCTTCGCAATTATTGTGGTGAATTCCAAAAGTCAAGTGTTTTTTATCTTCCTATGCTTTTTGACTTTTACCAATATTTATCTCGAACTGCATAGGTCTATAAACGAACTTTGCAGGGATTGTGCAAAAAAGTAATGAATCAATTATTTATCTTTAGAGGCATTAGTACAAGTGATTGTGTACTAGGAAATCAAGTGTATGAAGGGTATTTAGATCTTCTACAAAAATCTGAATATCTTTAGTTTTTTACAGCCCTCAAAGGCTTTTTGGGAGCTGAGTTTTTATTGGAATTGTTAAGAAACGTGCGTCTGTTGTTGTATAACTTACGATCACCGAAGGTCCCCTAAAAAGGCCGGGTCTCGGAATGTCCCAAGCCTGGCATTAGTTAACATACCGACGAAGTCGGCGCGCGGTACTTTGCTGAAGGCGTTCGATTCGCTCCACACAAGTGAAGTAGTGAAAAAGGGTACGTACTAAAACTCGATGATTATCATGAAGACCCCTTCGTCCGGCAAAATCTGCGGCCAAGGGGTCTTGCTGCATTTGCTTCCTAAGTTTTTCGGCAGACTCAAAAGCTTAGTTTCCCGCCACAGGAAAGACGCATCCGCATCAATTCGACCACACACGCAGCTCATTCAACGCGATATTGCCCCACTGACGGTTCCCATTATTAACCTTTAGCCTGATTTTGCTCGTAGTAACCGTAGGGAATACAACATCTCTCGTCTCCACTGTACTGTTATTAAGCCCCCAAACGATAGCCGCATTGGATAGCGCTGCTGCCCAGCTGGTGCCGTTGAAATACTCGACATCCACGTTCGTAATTCCCTGGCCCATGCCGAAATGGGTGGCTAAGCTGAGCTTACTCGTGGTGACGGAATTGCTCCCAAAGTCCAGCGTAATGTACTGCGGGAATGTGAACGATGTCGCGCTGGACCACGCTGTGGAGTCGCTGTTATCGTTGATATTGCTAATAGGTCCGGCATTTCCCGCCGGAAATGTAGTACTTGCCGCTGCTGAAGCCGCAGCGTTGGTCGGAGCGTTATACAGCTCCAATTCATTCAACGCAATGTTCCCCCACTGGTGGTTTCCGCTATTAACCTTCAATCTAAGTTGTGAAAAGGTTTTTGGGGCAAAGTTTAAGGTTTTGACTTCATCGGCGCTGGTGTTGGAAGTCCATGTGAGATTGATCCCCGATTGAATGGGCAGCCATGCCGAGCCGTTATAGTATTCAAGATCGAAATTCGTTATTCCCTGTCCCTGGCCAAACCTCGTATTTAGCTTCAATTGGTTGGCCGTCACCTGAGCCCCGCCGAAATTGAGCGTTATATAGTTCGGAAACGTAGGCGTCGTGCTGCTTGACCAAGCATAGTCATAATACGTATCGTTGATATTTCGGATCACAGCGGTCGTCGCGTTTAAAGATGCGAATGTGGTGCTTGCTAGAGCACGCGAAGCCAGATCATCGGCTGCTGCTTTGGCTATCGTCGGATAAGCGACCGGCGCCTTGTTCGTTGCCGGAGGCACAGAACCTTGGTACTCGTGGGCCCCGATGTCAGGATCTCCGTTATACAAGCTATTTCCGAAGTAGTCTCGGTCACCGTTCGATGTAATAGGAACACCGGCACCAATTAACGGAGAAGTGGACTGCAGCTGGTATCCGCTCACCGAATTCATGCCGTTGCCTCCGCTGCCTGAGCTGACAAATTTCGGATCACTCGTCACTTTATGCGTATCGGAGCTGACAAGCGTACTGCCGCCATAATAGGCGTTGTAATCAAACGATTGTCCCGTTAGATTCCATCCGCGATCTCCTACGCTGTAATAAGCGTTGTTGTAGTTTTTAATATTGGTCGGAGAGCCTGAGGTCTTCGTGAAATAATCGCTCATAACGGGATTGCCGGATTGGCTTCCTACATAGATCGTATTATTGTGATTGGTCACGTTTTTAATCGAACCACTGTACCTGTAAATGCTTCTTTTGTCATTTTGGCTGATATTATACCTGACCACCGTATCGACCGTGTAGTACGTATCATTCACAAACAGCATAAAACCGCCTGCATTATCATGGCTGTAGTTATACTGAACCAGCGAGCCGATGTTCCCCGCATCAACGTCAAATCCCTCGCCGTCCTCGGCGCCATTATGGCTTCCGAACGACTCGTTGAATTGCACCACGTTGCGATCCGAATAAGCCCACCAAATGGATGCATTCGTTGCCAGATAGGTGGCTTCTTGAACCGTATTGCGCTCAACGACTGCCCCGTCCGTCACGTTCCAGGCGATTCCGCCCGTAGCCGGTCGAATGATCGTATTGTTCGAGATTCTCAGATTCGTCGTCGGTGTCCACGGACCGTAAGGCTTAGGCACCCAAGGCCATAAATCGCTCATCCCATAGCGAAGAATGCAATTGGAGCTGATGTAAATCCCATAAGCATCCACATCCGTCAATACATTGCCATCGATCAGGATATCGTCGAAAGCACTCGGCACATTCGATCCTACAGAATCGAAAATAATGCCCCCGGCGCGCGTTGTATAGATCCCATCCACATCGTGAATGTTCATATTTTTCACATAAATATGCTGCAAAATCCCGCTTTCCTCATTCAAAATATAAACACCACGCCGTTCACCACGCGCGCTATTGGTTAAAGGTCCAGCAAACGGATTCGTCACTTCCAAATTGTTAATTTCCCAATACCGCTGGTTTTTCAAAAGCACGGTTGATAGCTCCGTAGTTACGCCAGCGATAAGCGGCTTGCTGCCCGTTCCGTACTGGTCAATTACGATCGGACTTCCGCTGGCACCGGAACCTTTGGGCCATAGCTGACCGCTCCAGCTGCCGCCTGCCTTGAATAAAATGCGGTCCCCGGGAGCAAAGTTTGTGGCATTCACCTTCGCCAATGATTGCCACGCTGCGGATGTACTCGTTCCGCTGTTGCTGTCATTGCCTCCCGTATTATCTACGTAGTAGGTCGTTCCAGCTGCCTCAGCAGTTGGCGGCGTTGCAACACTCAGGCTGAGAAGCATAACGGTCGCAACGATTAGACTGAGGATTTTTCTTGCCGTCCATTTGGACATAAAACACCTTCCTTCCTATTCTTGTTTATGTAATGCTTCACATGTAATCCCACAAAGGAATATATATGAAGCGCTTACAACATTCAAATTGCAGCCTCTCATTCACCAACTTTCACAGCTTGATACAGCCTGTCATTTACCATAATCTGAGCTCGCGAAATCCTTGTTTGAAGCTGCTCTTTATATTTGTCATCTATATAATCTTTGAGGATTTGTTCCTTGATTTCCTCAAACGGGGTATAAGCGGAACCGGGCTCGCTTTTCTCCATACATTTCATAAGGATATAGCTGCCATTTTCTTCAATGACATCGCTTATTTCCCCCTGCTTCATCTTCAGGGCTGCTTGCGCTGCAGGGCTTCTTAAGTTTTGTCTGACGTTGTTTGCAGCAAACTGCTGCACGGAAATCGTCCCCTCCGGCATATAAGCTTTGGCAACCTCTTCCAAATCTGCCCCAGATGAAAGCTTGGCCTTCACCTCTTCCATCTCCTGCCGTTTCTTTTCTTTCAAAGAAGCTTGATGATTAGCATCAAGCAAAGTCAGCATAACCTGCTGCACCTTCACAGAACCGGGTGAGGCATATAACGAATCTTTTTTCCTCTCATAAAAGGCTTTCAAGCCATCCGCCAATCCCGCTTCCTGCTCTTGCATCTTTTTCTTCACCGCTATATTGGCATTGCTGAGCATGTATTCAAAATAGCCATCTTCGCTATATTGGGTTGGTCCAAACACAACTTGTTTGTTCTGAATGGCTTGCTGTCTTCTTTCATTTTCTCGCTTCCACTGCTGCAAAAAGCTCGAATAGCTGATATCTGACCATACGCCGTTTTCCTGCGCAATGATTTGCTGCATTTTGATGCTTACGCTGTCGTCGAGCGCCTTTTGCTTCCACTCATCCGTCGGCGTTTCCCCCGAGTAGCCTCTATTCTTGCGCAATGCCTTATTAAATTCAACGACGCTAATAGGAATCTCATTGACCCAAGCCATGTCATCGCTGCTTGCTTGAACGACAAATAGACTCCCTTTTGCCAGAACAACAATAGCAACCGCAGTGAGCACAAGTACTACTGCGGCCATCCATTTGCCTAAACCCACTTTACGCCTCATTTACTTCATTCACTTCCCAAAACTCCTTCAAAGCAACAACTTTTCGATCCAGCCTTGACCGCTCCGCCGCAAATGCCATCAAGTGGCTCTGCACCGATTGAGCCGCAGATGTCAATCCATCCCCTTTGCTGTCCTGTTGAACCAGCTTGATGAAATCGCGAATCAGACCAAAATCTCCGCCTCCGTGCCCGATATGTCCTCCCGGGATTTCCAGTGAGATTTGCGTAGCTGTGCCTGTTGCAAAGTCAATCACTTCAATCTCATTTTTCTCCATCGCACCGCGAATTTCGCCTTTCGTTCCCATCAATTTCAGCGTTCGACTGCAATCATTCGTAAATGCGCTCATCGTAAAAGCAGCCGTCACTTCATTGGCAAACGCCAGATTGACCACTTGATGGTCCACGACATCATTGTCGCAATGATACACGCATCTGCCGTATGGTCCTTCTTGCAGCGCTTTGGTGCGGGCTTCCAAGCTAAGATCATCGCTGATCGCAGAAGTAGGCCAATATATATCGTCCGTCAGATACACGTTAGGCGCGTAGTATAGACATTGATCCGAAACCGGGCATCCGTCCAAGCATCGCTGCGGTGCTCCTTCCGGGGCATTTTCCTTTTTAAAATGAGACAAAGATCCAAATGAGGATACATGCGTGCAATCCGCTCCTGCCAACCATAGAATGATATCCAGGTCATGGCAGGATTTGGCCAAAATCATCGGACTGGATTCGGAAGCTTTGCGCCAATTCCCTCTGACAAAGCTGTGTGCTTGATGCCAGTACGCTACATTTTCATTGTGTTGAATCGACATGAGCTGTCCAATCGCACCCTCGCTTATCAACCTTTTGATCGTTGTGAAAAAGTTTGTATACCTGAGCACATGACAAATCGAAAATACGCGTTCAGCTTGCTCCGAGCGCTTCCCCATTTGGATGCATTCCCATGGATCGGAGGACATCGGCTTTTCGAGCAGCACGTGATAGCCCGCTTCCAAAGCTTTCATCGTTGGTTCATAGTGCATATGGTCCTGCGTGCAAATAAGGACGGCATCCGCAAGATTAGGTTTACCCAATAAATCTTCCCAGCTCTCAAAACAGAGCTCATCGGATAATCCGTGCAGCGCTTGAAAATTGTGCCTTCTACTCATATTTGGTTCAGCGACAGCAACAACCTGCAGTTGATCTGGATGCTCAAGCGCATATCCCGCATAGTTAACTCCTCTTTGTCCCGCTCCGATTAATGCCACTGTTATTTTTCGCATGTGTTACCCCGCCTTCGTTTTATTCCTTCACACTGCCTACAGTCATTCCTTTAATAAAAAATCGTTGTACGAACGGGTACACCACTAAAATCGGCAGCGCCCCCATGAAAATCTGCGCAGTGCGCAGCGTTTTCTCACTCAGATTCTCCAACTGTTTGAGCTGCTCGACATTCACAGACTGCATTTGCGCATTCATTGCGGTGATTAAGGTGGACAGGTAGGTTTGAAGCGGATATTTATCCGGTGAATTCATATATAGAATACCGTCAAACCAAGAATTCCAGTGTCCGATAATGGTAAATAACCCTATGGTTGCAATGGCTGGCAACGAGACAGGCAAATAGATTTTCCATAGCAGCGTCCAATGACTTGCTCCGTCAATCGTAGCAGCTTCTTCCATTTCTTTGGGAATACCTCGGAAGAAGTTCAGCATCATAATCATATTCCATACATTCAATGCGCCAGGCAGAACAAGCGCCCAGATCGTATTGATTATCCCGGTTGATTTGACAATCATATATGTCGGAATGAGTCCTCCGCCCAAGAAAATCGTAACCGCAAAAAACCATACATACACGGTTCGTGAGCGAAACTGCGTCGTTTCTTTGGCAAGCGGATAAGCGGTAATGAAAATCAGGAACATATTGATGACCGTTCCGAGCACGACCCTTTCCAGGGAAACACGGAGAGATCTAATAAATTCCACCTTATGTCCAAGATACACGTAAGCATCTAGCGTAAATCCTATCGGCAGCAGCTTAACTTCGCCAGCCATCGCCGCTGTGTTGGAGCTTAACGAGACAGCGAGCAGGTGAATGAACGGCACAATACCGATGATCATAATGAAGGTAAGTACCAAGGCATTCATCAAGACGAACAGCTTTCTGCTAAACGATGGTTTATAAACCATATGAAGTCCCCCAGCCGTCTAAAATATTCGGTAATTGCTGAATTTATACGCCAGATAGTAGGATAGCGATACCAAACCGACGGATATGCCTGACTTAAATAGTCCCACTGCCGCAGCAGGTGCAAACTGTTGACTGAATAAACCAAGCCTGTAAGTGAAGGTATCAATAATATCAGCACCCTGATACACGGTTGGATTGTACATGATCAAGATTTGGTCAAACCCTGCGTTCAATATATTTCCAAGACTTAATGTCGTCATTAGAATGATGATTGGCATCATCCCTGGCAATGTAATATGCATCATTTGCTTCCATTTGCCAGCCCCGTCTACTTCGGCAGCCTCGTATAAACTTGCGTTAATGCCGGTGATGGCAGCCAAAAAAATGATCATATTATAGCCCATGCCTTTCCAGACATCCGAACCGACCATAATCGCTCGAAACCAATTATTGCTGCCCATGAACATAATCGGCTCCAGACCCATGCTTGAAATCATGCCGTTAACAGGGCCCCTCAAGGAAAACAACTCCAGAATGACTCCGCCAAGAACCGTCCACGCAAGAAAAAACGGTAGAAAAATACTCGTCTGAATCATGCGCTGAAACCACTTTTTGGTGATTTCATTCAGCAGCAGCGCCAAAATAAGGGGAACCGCTAACGAAAAGATAATTTTCAAAGACGCGATAAGCACCGTATTCCACAAAACTTGGTTAAAGTCAGGCAGGTTGAATACGTATCTGAAATTTTTCAGCCCCACCCATTTGGATTTGAAAAAGCCAAGCACCGGTTCATATTTTTGAAATGCCATCACGACGCCAAGGATAGGGCCGTAAGCATAGACAAGCGTAACTAAAACGCCAGGCAGCAGCATTAGATGCAGCGGCATATCTGTTTTTATTCTCAACTGTGTAGCCTCCAATCGCACCTAAATTCAGCCATCTTACTAAAAAAGGGGAGCGTGTAAAGGGCCTCCCCCGCTTTATGCTTCACCCTATTTCAATGCATTCTTCGTATACCACTCGTTGACTTCCTTCGTAATATCGTCACCGCCAAGCTTCTTCCAGCTCTCCACATACTTGTCAAATTCGCTTACAGGAGCGCCCATAATAATCTTGGTATACGTTTCGTCGAGCAGCTTGTCGAGCTGTGCTCCCTTCTCAACCTGTGTTTCCGTCGGAACGCCGTAGAACTCGTTGAAGAACACCTGCTTGTTGTCGCGAATTTGGCGTGTCATGCCCCAACCGCCGTTTTTGGCTGCACGGCTGTAGTACTGACCCCAGTTAGAGCCTTTTGTGGCGTTCGTCGTATCGCCGGCAAGGAACTCCTTGGTTGCTTTGAATACGTCCGCAACATTCTTATAGTTCTCATCATCGAGTGTAATGGCATCTTGCTTGGCATCCAAAGCCTTGTTAACCTCTGTATAAATGTTGTCAATTTGAGCAGGATTATAGATTCTTGGCACAAACCAGTTGTACACGTATCCGTTTTCTGCTTTGTTTTTCTCCAGATACTGTTTTTTGCCCATTTCAATGTAGAAGTTAATCATCTTAATCGCAGCTTCCGGATTTTTGGCTTTTTTGTTCACAGCAATAATGTGGCTCATCCGTACCTTGCCGACCATCGATTTCCCTGGCTGACCGTCCAGCGATGGAATCGGATAAGCTTCCCATTCTGCATTGGGATCTTTATCCTTGCTAATATTAAGCGGCCAGTTCGGGTACCACCATTCACCGTACGAAATACCAACCCTGCCGGCAACAATATCTTCCACAACCTTGTTTTCGTCTTTCAGCGCAAATTCTTTATCCAGCAGTCCTTTCTGATACCAAGATTGCAGCTTGGCAAGAGCGGTTTTCGTTTCGGGCTGGATTTCACCTGCGGCAAGCTTACCGTCTTTGCCTTTGAGCCAAGCTTTGGGAGCTGTGCCATAGCCGTTAAACACACCTCTGGCATCAAATCCCCAGCCGATCAGTGTTTTCTGCATCGCGATGCCATACCGGTCATTTTTACCGGTTTTGCCAGGGTCGTTTTTGACAAAGGCTTCGGCAATTTTCTCCAGATCGTCTATTGTTTTTGGCGGCTGCAGGTTGAGAGTGGTGAGCCAATCCTTCCGAATCCACAAGAGCTGTGTGGACAGATAAGGATCCTCGAACCCCGGAATGCCTAATATTTTGCCATCTGTCGTCGTAGTTTTCATGGCAAACCCGCCGTCCACCTGCATATAATTTTTTAAAGCGGGGGAGGCGTATTTATTATAGGCATCTGTCAAATCTGCAAGCATACCCTGACTTTTCAATTTCTCATATTGCATCGTATCCAGATCCAAAATATCAGGCAAATCGGCAGAAGCAAGCGCAAGCGAAAACTTCTGTTCGAATTGTTCGGTCGGTACGCTCCACATATATTTCAGATCAATATTAAGCATCTCTTTCAAATCTTTTAGATAGGCGTTCTGATCAGGCGTAATTCCCTTCGGTGTTTTCGGATCTTCCGGCGGGCGGAAGCCCAGCACTTCGGTAACCGTAACCGGTTTAGCGTATTTACCCAAAGGATCTATGTTTTCCGTTGTTTGGGCACCCGTTGTTTGCGGTGCAGCACTTCCTGCACTTGAAGCGCTTTCATTGTTACTGCTGCATCCCATTAGCGCAGTCGATATCAGTGAAGTAAGTAGGACAGAACGGACAAGCTTTTTTCTCATGTTATACCCCCCACATTTTATGCGAATTAAGTAACTGGAACGATCGTTGTTCATGGTCTGTGGTAAAGGCTCGAGCTTTACTGTACTTATTGTAATGCTGCGGGACGAACAACCGCTATACTAAACTGTTTACATCGTTCTGTTTTGTTTACTTCCTTGTTTTATGGAGGATCGCTTCCCTAAATTCCTGTGGCGACACCTCTTTCATTTTTCGAAAAAATGCTGTGAAGTAGGAAGGAGATTCAAAACCTAATTTCAAAGCAATTTCATTTATTTTCATCTGCATATCCTCCAGCATGTTCACCGCCATCTCCGCTTTGGTTGCATTAATATAATCGGACAAATTCCGCCCCGTAAGCTGCTTATAGAAACGCGATAGATAGGAAGGGTTGAAATGGACCACTTCAGCAATTCTGGCAAGGGAGAGATCACCGCTCAAATTCTCGTTAATAAACCTGTGAATGCGCTCAACCAGCAAATTTTCTCCCTTTTCAACCTGCTGCTGTTTCTCCAGGCATATCTGTTTGCCAAGTTCGAGATAATAGGATTCCACCGCCATCCAATCACCGGGAATGTCCATCATAGCAAAACTTTCGATCGGCATATGATCCTTGGCTCTGTCCGATAGCTGTTGATTATTGATATTGGCCAAGAAGACCAGCACAAACGCATAATACCTTTCTAGACCAAGAAGGTAATTCTGAGAGGTTTCATGCTGCAAGCTGATGATCAGGTCTTTGCAAATCGTTTCTGCTTGGAGCTCATCCCCTTCATCCAACTTCTTTTCCAGTAAGCGCAGCTTTTTGTTAAATTCATCCGAATAAGCAGCAACCTTGGAAGGCTCCACTTTAAAAAGTTCGTTCGCCATGCCAAGGTCCATCATCGTCATTTTTTGCCCGGATACCATTCTTTTCTTGATCATCGCTTTCATCAGTTCGAATTCTTTATGCAGGTTGTCCCACTCCACAGCGCCTCTTGATATGACGAAAGATATGTCCATTTGCAGCAAATCGCGGCATGCATTTTGAACCGATTCAAGAATGCCTTTTAAATAAGTGACAAATCCTCTCCAATCGACCGCATCGTCTTCACTTCGAAATCTGTCCGCATTCGCAGCTAGTTGCAGAAACGAAATCATCATCGAATTCTCATAGACAATCTCTTCGCTTGTTAGCACAGAAGGCCAATACTGTTCAACTAGGTTTCGCACAGCATACAGGGCGTTTCGTTTATTGGCATACGACATGCCTTCGGACCAACTGTCAATCTTGCCAACGAGCAGCAGCACAGGCGCTTCCCGATTCAACTTTATGGCTTGTTCTGCAAATAATTCTTCGGATAAAAGGTCATATACACGCTCTCCTAATAGAAGCGCCTCGAACAATTCCTTTTTCAGCAGCGGCGCCATGACTAGCATTTGGTTTCGGGCCTTTTCCACGATATCCTTGTTCTTAAGCTCATCCTCTATTTTCTTTAACGCATTGGTGACCGCCCCGATGACAACCTTATCTTCTTCTGTTTTTAAAATATAGCTTTCCACATTTTTTTGAATCGCCGTATAAACATAATCAAACTCATTATGCCCCGTCAAAAAAATGATTTTGCAGGCAGGCCAGTAAAATAAAATCTCATCCATTAACTGCAAGCCATTTTTCTCCGGCATACGAATATCGCTGAGCACAACATCAATCTTCGTCTTCTTGATCACGTCAATCGCCTCAAACGCTGAATACGCCTTGCAGATATCGAGATCAAGCTCCTCCCTTTCCTGAAACATCTGTACCAGTCCTTCAACAATCGCCGGTTCATCGTCAACAATTAAGAGTCTATACATCACTGCCGCCTCCATAATTAAAATGAATGATCACTTCTGCTTTCAACCCGCCATGTTCGCTTCTGGAAACAAATACGCCGCTAGGCTTGCCATACTCCAACTGGATTCGCCTGCACACATTGATGATGCCTGTCTTTTCAAGAACAATGGAGCAATTAGCCAACTTCTTCTGAAGGGCATGAAGCCTTTCATCCGTCAGCTTATTTCCGTCATCCTCCACACAAATACACAAGGTTTTTTTCCCGTAAGTGACCGTAATATGGATATTGCCGCCTCTACGTTCGTTCTCGAAAGCATGCTCAAAGGTATTCTCGATAATCGGCTGCAGAATCAGACGAGGCACCATGAGATGCTTGCAGGCATCTGGAATTTCACCGGTAACAACATGAATCCGATTCGAAAACCGTATACGCTGAATCTCCACATAATCCATAGCATGCCGATATTCCTTGTCAAACGGCACCTCATCCGCACCGCTTCTTGTAACAAACTGATAGTAACTGCCCAGCTTCTGGGCTAAAGTGGCCACGGTTTCATAATCCTTCGCCTTGCACATCATATAAATATTGAAAAATCCATTGTACAGAAAGTGAGGCTTGATCTGCGACTGCAGCTGCTTTAACTCCGAATGCTGCAGCGCCATCTTTTGCTCATAATTTTGCCGGATGGATTGCCTCAGCTTGTCGATCATCTTATCGAAGCTCCTGTAGAGATAGCCAAACTCAATAT
The DNA here is from genome assembly GCF_013204855.1 of Paenibacillus alba. Lineage (GTDB taxonomy): Bacteria > Bacillota > Bacilli > Paenibacillales > NBRC-103111 > Paenibacillus_E > Paenibacillus_E alba. Next base: position 108,851 of record NZ_JABMKZ010000018.1, read on the forward strand.
CATTTTTGGGCCTAATCAAAATATCCAGGTTATCCGTTTCCAGCGTTCTGAACGCAGCAATCAGTTCTTTCAAAGGGTTATGGATCATCAATTTGACTGAAAATGAAAAAACAACAATAATGACAACCGAAACCAGCGACATAACAAGCAGCCAAATATTAAATGTCTTCAGAGACCCCGTGAGCTCATTTTGGTTCATATAGGAATAGAGTGACAATCCGAGCGTACTTATGTGGTTGTAAGTGATCCTGTAACTTTGATCTCCAAATTTTAAAATATGGCTATCATCATTTTTATTGTTCTGCTCCACGGAAACATTATCATGTATTTTTCTTACAATAGGGTCATCCTGCTTGGCCGATATATAGTAGCTAAAATCCTCATTGGTAATAAAAGCTCCCGAGTAGCCATAATTGCCCACTAATTGGTCTAATGTCTTTTCCAGCTTCTTAACGGACAGCTCCAAATACACAATTACACTTGAATTGTTGGCCGCTTCAATAAAAAACAATCTTCCTTCATAATAATAAATGGAAGATTTCTTGCTATTTGAATACAGTTTACCAATTATTTCATATTCCTGATTAGGCAGCTTATTGATCCCGCTTTGGGTAGAGATCGTTCTTCCGAATGATTTCATATATACCCCGGTGTTCAGCAAATAATCACTCGAGTTCTGTATCGTGGACAAGCGTTCCTTAACCCTGTTTACGAGTTGGATTTCTTCAAATACATCCAGTGTGCCGGACAGAAAGTTCAGCTTCTGGAGATCGGAATCATTGACAACCTGCAGCTGCTGATTGCGAATGAAGGAAATCTGATCATCCAACTGGTTCGAATAAAATTGCACCTTAGACTGGATAGAGTCGGAAAATTCCTGTTTAATAAAGGATTGCCCCTTCATATTCATCAGCAGATTGACGAAATAGACAGGAATGATCAAAGCTGCAAAAACGATAATCACTTTTTGATACACATACAATTTGGGAACCCTTGTTTTTTTTATCACCTATTTCCCTCCTGTAGGACATCCAGCTTCAAAATGAATTTATTGCCTATAAGCTTAGCATGAAATCAATAAGCCATGTATAAGGTCTGCCAAAAAAAGCATTCCGTGCGGTTTTGGATGATTTCGGGAAATTAAAAAAAAGCTGCCCTCTAAGTAGATAAACCTACTTGAGGACAGCTCCTTGATCATCGGAAATGCTTATCTTGCTTCTACGTATAGGTCATCTACTTCGAAGCTGGCTGTGTATGCTCGAACGCCAACCTTGCCTGGAGCAAGCGGAGCATTGTCCGTCGCGCTGAGTTTCTCTTCGCCATTCAAGTATCCTTTCAATTGATTGCCGACAATTGAAAGCTCCATTCGGTACCATTCGTTGATAGTAATACTCATCGGATACGAGGCTAGATCCGTTACGACACCGTTGCTTTTTTTGCTAATAGCTAATTTATTGGAAATTTTATCCAACCGCAGCATGTAGAAGTTATTGCTGTCTGTATAGCGGCCTGTCACGCTGGCATAACCTGTGTTCGTAAGCAGCTTGATATTGGCCGAGATGAAAGCATTATTGTAGGATGCGCTGTTCGCGAAAGCACGGGCTTCACCAGCGATAGAAGTATTTTTCAATACATAGCTTCCATCCGTTGCAACAGACCATGTGCCCGTTGCTGTTGTCCATTTGTCAGCATTGCCGGACTCTAGGTCATCGCTGTACATGATTCGTGAGGATAGGAAATTATCCACGCTGACGATTTGATTATAGGCTCTGAAACCTGCGGCACCAAGTGTCAACTGATCGTCAGTCACCGAGAATCGTTCCACACCATTCAAATACCCTTTCAACGTCGAACCATTCAAGTACAATTTTAAATTGTAATCGTTTCCAGAAACAAACGTTTCAGGAGAAGACGCAAGAACCGTAGTCGCAGATGGAGTGACTTTGGCCAGTTCAAACATATGGTTAGTTGCATTTATTCTCAGATAGTAGTAATTGGCTGGATCCGCAGGATTAGGAGGCACGACCTCTTCATAGCGCGCTACCAAGCCGGTAATTCCTGTTGTGCCGTTCAACTTGAAATTGGCTTGCATGGCGCTGTCGGACCAACTTGCGGAAGAATAAGGTTGATCATTATACACAGCCATGGAAACTCCGCTAGATGTGGATGTGTTGAGTCGGTTGCTGTTTCCATCGGATACGAGGCTCCAGCTGCCCGACTTTAAGTCCCAATTCGTAATGGTTCCGCTTTCAAAATTATCCGTTCGAATTGGATTGTGAGGCGAGGGGGACACTGGCGATGTAACTGGCGCCGTGCCAGTTGTCGTATAGTATCTAAAGTAATCGACATCGTACGTACCGTACAAGTATCCCGGAGGTTGAGCTGGATCAGCATTTTGTGGAATCGTTGACAAGTAGAACACCATTGGCGAATTGAATGGCGATGCTGCCTTATCTAGTGTTGCTTCTGTCCGAAGCGGATAAATAAATTCTTTCACTAGTACGTTATCTTTGTAAAAGGCCATGCGCTGAGGCCCGTAATCAACACCATAAGTATGGTACTCGTTGGAATAGTCTCCTGTGTAAACTCCGCGGTTAGAAGCAAATAATTTGGCGTCTCCGCCGCCCGATGCAGCCAATTCCGTATTCCAGTTTAAATAACCTGCGGTAATTTGGCCGTTCTTATAGTGCTCAAAGAAGTCGATTTCCGTGAATTTGGAAAGACTATTCGTTTTGGGTAATTGCGCGTCCCAGATTTGAGTCCAAGCGGAAGGATGGAAGCCCGCGCCTGGATTGGTCCACTTGGCATTTAGTTCATAATAACCGTAACCGAAGGTACGCTTGGTTGTAACCCCAGCGCCGCGGTAGCCGGAAACGGAGCGAGTCATGTTCAGATGAATGGCCCCTCCGGAGACCGTCACATTATTTTCGTCCGTGTATTGATTTTGTCGATAATTCCATTCTTGCTCGTCCAGACTAGTTCCGTTAAATTCGTCTTGCCATACGAGATTGTAGCCTGCAGGGGGAGCCGCTTTTGCCTCGTCTGCTGCCGCAGATGATATTGCTACCGCAGCCAAAGTCCCCAAGCCGAATGCTAGCATCTTTCTCATGAATGAATCCACCTTTCAGTTTTGAAGTAGTGACACTGCTTCTGCTTCATTTGTCGACATATGATTTAAGAAGTGAGTTTAGCATATCGCACTGCTCACGGTGGAAAAATGCATTATTTATCGAAATTATGCGATATCCAATGAAAATAAGTTCACTTAATCAGTCAATCCCTGTCCCTGTTCGTTCCGTTGATAGAATCGTTCCATTCACTTCCTCATCCTGTAGTAAAGGCATGTCGACGCCTTCAAACGTATTGCCGATGAGACAAACGTGATGTGCATCAATGGCGTGAACGCCAATTTCCGAATTCTTCATGATATTGTTCATAATGATGATATCTGTATTGAATTTGCCGCTGAAGCCCGCAGATTTAATACCGATACAACCGGATGCGCCATATCTCGGAAAAAATCCGCAATTGTCAAATTCGCAATCCTTGATCACAATATCCGTCGCGTGTCCGCCTTCCGAGTGCACAGGCAGCTCGGCGCCTAACAAAATACCGGGATTCATTGTATTCTTATATTTGCAATTGAGAATGAGCAGATGGTCATACCTGACTAGATGACCCGCTCCGGCAATATTCGTAAATTGCGAATCTTTGCAGATGTAGCGATCCGGCTCCCAACAGGATGCGGTTCCCAGCATTCCCGTTTGTGCCATGTCAGGCAAAGGCTGCTCGAACCAAATGCGATAATAATGTCCTCGCTCTCCTTTTCCCTCATGCTGCCACTTGGATATAGACAATGGATAAATGTCCTCCTCATGCCATAACTCGACGACACTGCCAATTTCCAGACTAGCAAATGTATGCTTGCAGAAAAAGACGGCCTCATGCCTGCTTTCAATCCGGCTAAGCTCCAGCCAAGTACTGTGCATATTCTGTCCATCCATTCGCACGCCTTCAATGATCATCTCGTTAATAAAGATATCTCCGCTGCATTTGAACAATTTCCAGGCATCGCGGGGAGCCGTGAATAAACGGTTCCCATCCGGCTGAAAGATGATACGATCGGCATGGATTCCCTTGCAAGATTCGGTTAACATGCAAAATCCGTTTGCATTAAACGTCCTTAAATTCAATAATTTCAATTGATTGCATCTTGCAAAATAGGTTTGAAAATCCGTTTGCGCGCCTTGATGCCAAGACAGGTGTTCGCCGACGTGCACTTTGGAAGCGACATCGGCGCTTTGTAGCCTTAACTGATTAGGTCCCACTAGTTCCCAAAGTGCCCCAGCGCCGCCTCCATACGTAACACTCTCCCCTGTTAACGCTCCTGTCTCCGGATCGAAACGGTTCATACAATAGCAGCCCATATGATCCGAGCAAGGGTTGCCCTCGAACACTTCTACCCAAATATGAGTGTCGTCTTTACGCAGCACAACTCCGGCCGATGCGAACTCCGGCTCGCGGGTAAAGGCGATATTTTTCACGGTTAGCTGATCGCAATCCTCGCACCATAGAATGGCCGGGAGGTAGCTGTGAACTTGTCCATTATTAGAACCAACAAGCACAGTTGCGGGGTTGCCTTGTTCGTCGGTAGCGCCTAGCAAGGTCAGGCTTCGCACTCCTTGGATAACGATATGGCACATCTTGCTGTCTTGCTTGGAGCTTCCAGCATCATGTTCAAAGCCATCTGTCCTGAATGTGATCTCACTCTGAAGGATATAGCGGCGCGGCTCAAATACAACGAAGCCTGCGTTCGTCTCCACTGCCCTTTGGATCGCTGCCCGAATGGCAGCCGCATCATCTTGTCCTTGGAAGTCTTTTACATAAATTGCGTCTTGAGTCATCATCCTTTTACCCGCCTTTATCTGAATTTTAAAAACAGTATAGGGCGTTCGAAGTGAAAAAAACATAAAATATCACATGATAATTTGAGGTATATGGCGGAATCATCGAAATTTGCTATATTTAGCATGATAGTGACTGTTTTTTGTCGTATACGTAGATATAATCAACTACATAACCTCCCTGAAGGAGCTAACCCGCAATGAGTCGAGCAAGAGCAATGCTAAGAAAATTAAGGATCACGCCAAAAATTTTTCTGCTTACGTTTGTTTGTTTCGAACTGCTTACTCTTTTGATGGCCTTTTCGTTCAATCGGCATTCCTCCGAAATTCTAGTGAAATCGCAAATGGGATATGCTCGGCAAGCTGTTCAAAAGTCAAACCGGTATTTGGATTCGAATTTGCAAAATATACGCACAACAATGAGTTCAATTGTGAATGACAGCAGGCTGCAAAATGGGGACTACAAGCAGTTGGAGAAGTGGATGTCGGGCAGCCTGCTTTATTTGACGCCTAATCTCAGCAACGTTCATTTCATCTCCGGAGATGAAGTGCTCGCCAGTACATCTACCCATAGCTGGGATGTGTTCAGCGACCCGGTCATCACGCGGATCTTGTCGGACGCTACCCGTGCAGAACCTTCTTGGGTAGGACCTTACCATTCCAATGTATCGGGATATACGATCACGTATGTGTTCCCGACTACCCTAACGAATGGCCGTTCCGGCTTCCTGCTCGCAGATATTAGCCTAGACAGGCTGTATTACACGTTATTTCCGGAAGAAACGCAAGATGTCATGGAGAATCTCATTATTCTGGACAAATCGCTCCACCCTGTTATGGGCAAAGCTCCTTATGTTCGCTTCGACTATGTCGACAAGCAATACAATCTCACTGGATTTGATCCTTCCATCCTGCATTCCGATTGGGGACAGATGGAGATTGCCGGTTCTGCCGACAAGGACAGCATCATTGTAACTAGAGGGTACAATACCATCGTTCAATGGCAGCTTGTGATGGTCATGAACAAGCGCGAGCTGTTGGAGCCTCTGAAACAATCGGTCGCCTTTACTTGGCAGCTTACGATTATTTGTTTTCTGCTGTCCCTCGGCTTGTCACTGCTGTTAACCGTAATCATTTCTGGCCCGATTAAGAAAATGACCAAATTTGTACAAAGAGTCGGAGAAGGGGAGTTAGATACCTATATCGCGATCAAAACGGAAGATGAGATCGGCTACTTGGCTGTGCAGTTCAATCTTATGACCAAAAAAATGGCACAGTTGATCGTGGATTTAAAGCATAGCGAAGAGCAAAAGAAGCTTTCTGACTTCCGCGCCTTGCATGCCCAAATCAAGCCGCATTTTCTGTATAATACTTTGAACACGATCTCCATGCTTGGACGGCGGGGCGATATGGAGAAGATGGACAGTTTAATTTCCGCGTTGTCCAACCAACTGCATTATGCCCTAGATAATTCCCCCGATCCGGTTAAAGTTCGAGAAGAACTGATTACGATTGAGAATTATTTGGAATTAATGAAAATTCGGTACCCGAATAAATGTGAATTTCAATTCGATATGGACCCGCTATCCCTGGAATATAAGCTGCCAAAGTTCATTCTTCAGCCGCTTGTCGAAAATGCCATTTTTCACGGGATTGTTCCCAAACCTACAGGGGGGAGCGTCTACATTGCCACTATGGTCGATCATGATTATTGGGAAATATTAATTGAAGATAACGGAATTGGCATGAATGCTGAAACTCTGCACGCCCTTACGGAGAAGCTGCGGCGCAAAGGGACGGTTTTTGAAAATGCGGAGCATATCGGTATTCTCAATGTTCATGAACGATTCCAGCTTATGTTCGGCGATGCCTATCAGCTTACGATCGACAGTCAACCTCATATCGGTACGAAAGTTTGGATAAAGCTTCCTAAAGAAAGGATAGATCCCGGTGAAGCGTCTTTTATTGATTGATGATGAATTCATGGCAAGGCAGCATATCAAAGAGGCTTTTCCCTGGGAGGAATGGGGATATACGATTGTAGGTGAAGCCACGAACGGAGTGGAGGCGCAGGCGGCAGTTGAAGCGCTTGATCCCGACATTGCGTTAATTGACATTACCATGCCTGTAATGGACGGCTTGACGCTGCTCAAGCATATGAACACCCGTTTCCCCCATACGAAATGCGTGATCCTCACGGCGCACCGGGAGTTTAGCTATATTAACCAAGCGATGCAGAATGGAGCAGTCGGATATATTCTCAAATCGCCGATCAATCTGACGGAAACGAAAGCAGCCTTGGACAAGGCTTTAAAGGAATCAGAGAAAGATTCCCAAATTTTATCGGCCTCTCAGAATCGCAAGACGATTCAAAGCAACAGTTATCCGCTCAGGAAACATTTTTTTCAGCAGCTGCTTACGGGTTTATATGTGAATGATGATGAAATTACCCAGCGCGCTAATGATATTGGGGCACAATTGAAATTTGCTTCCTTCCTTCTGCTTACCGTTGAAGTGGATGGTTTGGCAGGCGTATACAGCCTTTACTCCAACAACGATCGAATGCTCATTGAATTCAGCATGCTGGAGATTATTCGTGAATCCTTGCTGGAGCTATTGCCTGTGAAGATTGAAATTTTTCCTCTTGAGTTCGGGAGACTAACATTGATGGTTTGCACGAATGAAAAGCAGTTGGATAAAGAGAGCTGCATGGAGATCTGTTTACGCCTGGAACAGGCGATTCAGCCGCAATTGGAGAAGTATTTGGATGTAACAGTGAAGCTGGCCGCAAGCGAAGGGTTCCACCGCCCTAGTCAAATTCGCACGATGTTTAGACAGACGGAAGGTTTGTTTATTTATCGATTTTATCAGGAGAAACCCAGAACAATTGTCACCTATGGCCTTCGTCCTTTTCGCCAAATGAGCAGTGATCAATGGGATATTTTGCAAACGATGACGACGCCTTTGGAAGAAGTAAGGCCCTATGAGTTCCATGTGAAAACGATGGATAAGATTCAATCCTACCTGATTCAAATGAATCCATGTCCCACAGATGTGATCAACTGGTTTATCTCCTTGCAGGTCAGTTTGAATAAGGCTGCTTATTTGTCTGAATGGCCTGACTTTAAGCGGGCTGCTTATCTTGGCGAGGCGACAAAGCTCCTGCTGGCTTGGTTGCAGAAACGGGATCGAGTCGCTGGCGAAGCCATTGCCGTTCGGCCTGAAATCGCTCGCGCCATTCAGTACATTCGTCAGCATCTTGGAGATGAGCTCACGGTAGATGCAATATCGGCGGAGTCGGGATTCAGCACCTCGCATTTCAGCCATATTTTCAAAAAAGAAGTGGGGATGTCGGTCATTGACTACGTGCTGGAACAACGGATTGAATTGGCCAAAAAATACTTATCGGAAGGGAAATTCCGAAACTATGAATTGTCTGAAAAAGTCGGTTTTCAGCATTACTCTTATTTCTCCAATATTTTCAAGAAAATGACGGGCGTGAGTCCGAATGAGTACAAACGTTCTTTGAAAAATGTGATTACGCAATCAGAGTAGATAGATTTCCGCCTGGTCCTGTCGATTTGTCGCAGGGCTTTTTATTTTTTCATGCTGCCTCTCAGTTGAATACTTCAAGAAATCGATTGATTATTCATATCACACGATGTGCTCCCCATGTAAACTAAGGATAGTCAAAATGGAGAAAGGAAGACACATCATGGGAATTTCGTTGGAACACGAACAGCCGACAGTTGTCACAACGATGCAAAGAAGGAATGAAAGCAGACGGCACTTCGCCAAGCATAAATGGTTGTATATCTTTTTAATTCCGGGCTGCGCGTATCTGCTCATCTTCAAGTATATCCCCATTTTCGGGATTGTTATTGCTTTTCAGGATTTCAGTCTCGTGAAGGGAATATGGAACAGCGAATGGGTAGGACTGGAAAATTTTCAATATTTATTTCAGTCCAAAGATTTCTATGTTGTGCTTCGCAATACGTTAATACTGAGCAGCTATCAGTTAATTTGCGGATTTCCGGCACCGATTATTTTGGCAATCATGCTGAATGAAGTCAGACATATGGCTTTCAAGCGCGTGTCCCAAACGATTCTGTATTTGCCTCACTTCATTTCTTGGGTAGTCTTGGCCGGTATGATCATTAATTTCTTGTCGCCTTCCACTGGTGCTGTTAATCATATCATAACGGCTTTTGGCTACAAGCCAATTCCGTTTTTGCTTGAGCCGCAGTATTTCCGAAGCATTATCGTATCAGCGGATGTATGGAAAGGAATCGGGTGGGGAACTATCATTTATCTAGCCGCCATGACGGGCATTGATACGTCCCTTTATGAAGCGGCCAAAATGGATGGGGCAAGCCGGATCAAGCAAATTGTCCATATTACTTTGCCTGGCCTACTTCCAACTATTGTTATTCTCCTCGTCCTTCAACTCGGGCATATCCTGGATAATGGGTTTGAACAAGTATTTCTTCTATACAATCCTTCTACATACGAAGTTGCGGATGTGCTGGAAACGTATACGTATCGAATCGGGTTAATTGATGGAAGGCTGTCCTTCTCTGCTGCGGTTGGTTTGTTTAAAGCAGCAGTCGGGTTTGTATTAGTACTCGGAGCGAATCGAATCGCCAAACTGTTCGGTCAAAACATCTGGTAGGTGAATCAAGATGACAAAAAAAATGGAAGCAATCGATTTAATCAACTACACGCTGCTAACACTCATAACGCTTGCTATGCTGTATCCTTTTCTGAACGTTGCCAGTGTATCGCTCAGCTCTTATGATGCCTATATCAGCCATCCGTTAATGCTCTGGCCGCATGATTTTAGCTTGTCGTCCTACAAGGAAATTATGTCTCGTCCTATCTTGTGGAGCAGCTACTTGAACACTGTTATTATTACGACAATAGGCGTGTTTGGAAGTTTAGTCTTATATGTGTTGATGGGATATCCGTTGTCCAAAAAAATTCTCAAGGGCAGAAGCTTTATTATCGTTGCGATCATTTTCACGATGTTGTTTAACGGTGGAATCATACCTAATTATTACTTAATGCGTTCCTTAGGTCTTCTGGATACTTTAGCTGCACTCATATTGCCATCGTTATTTTCGGGATTCAATCTCATTTTGATGAAGAGTTTCATTGAATCGCTGCCGGAAGAGCTAGAGGAAGCAGCCAGCATAGATGGTGCATCCTACCCTTACATTTTGCTGCGCATTATCGTCCCGCTTTCCAAACCAATTCTTGCTACGTTAGCTTTATTTGGAGCCGTAGGATACTGGAACAACTTTTTTAATGCCGTTTTGTATATTCAATCGGATTCGAAATGGCCTCTGATGCTCTACCTGAGAGAAGTGATTGAAGCAGCGAGTATGATGGCTTTGAATGCCAATACGGCAGAGCTTGGCGCTAACTCCGTAACGTCTGAAACGCTGCAATATGCAACATTAATGCTTGTCATGATCCCCATATTACTCGTTTATCCGTTTTTGCAGAAATATTTTGTAAAAGGCATGCTGCTTGGATCTGTCAAAGGCTAAGATGATTCTGGAAATTTTCCATTGATCATACACAATTCTAAATTAAACTAGTATAGGAGATGAGAACATGAGTCGTCAAAAAAGAGGGGTATTGACCAGTTTAGTTAGTCTAACGGCGATAAGTTTGCTTGTTGCAGGTTGTGGAAGCAGTACAGGCAGCACTACGCCTTCGGCTGCTCCAACGAATCAGGCTAAGGATCCAGTCTCTCTTAAAATCATGGGTAACTACGATTCACCGACGCTATCGGAAGCGGACCAAAAGTTTGTTAAATCTTTGGAAGTGAAAAACAACGTGAAGATTCAATTCGATATCCCGCCAATAACGGGGTATGCAGAAAGACTGCAGCTGATGCTAGCCTCCGGTTCCTATCCCGACTTAGTATTTTTCCCGGGTACCACAGATGTTAGCTTCCAAAACGCAGTGAAAGACGGGATTCTCTTACCTGTCAATGCGTACATTGATAAATTTCCTGAGCTTAAAAAGTATACGTATCAAACTGCACTAGATTCACTTAAAGTTAAAAACGATGGCGACATTTACGGTATTCCAAGAACTTCCATTCTTCGCAATGACGGATTTTGGGTTAGAAATGATTGGTTACAAAACGTAGGCGTTACGGTTCCGGCAGACGGTCAAGTTACAATTGAGCAGTTTGAAGATATTTTGAAAAAATTCACGTTTAATGATCCTGACAAAAACGGTAAAAATGATACGTACGGATATGCAGGATATGTTAACGTACAAACAAAAGTGTTTGAACCTGTTCTGACTGGCCCATTTGGTGCGTTAGGTTGGCAAGAAAGCAAAAATGGCAATTATAAATACATGGATTCCAAATATGATACTAGCACTACAAGTTACAAAGATGCTTTAGCATTTACGGCTAAGCTTTATAAAGAAGGCGTATTCGATCCGGATTCAGCTACGAATGACGATACGAAGAGCAGAGAACGTTTCTGGCGCGGTATGACAGGTGTATACCCAGGATTTGCTGGTCACTATACGTGGCATTTGCCAGAAATCCAAAAGCAAACACCAAGTGCGGATCTTACCTACATTTGGGTAAAAGGAGCAGACGGCAAAATACTTAACGCGGGAGCAACAGGCGCCACAGGGGCTTGGGGGTTCTGGGCTATTACCAAAACGTCCAAAAGCCCACTAAAAGCAGCTGAGCTTCTGAATTCATGGATCACTGACGATACGTGGACAATCGTTAAAGATGGTTATGAAGGAAATGACTACACCGTTAAAGACGGTCAAAAGGTAGGCATTACGCCTCTGCCAAAAGATTATGTTCGTACGAACACGATGAGACGGGCTTACGATGAATCCTTCTTTATTAAAGTCGGTACGCCACAAGCCATTGTAGACAAAATTAAACCATGGCTGAAAACCGCAGTTGAAACAGCTGTTGTATCCAAAGATCTTGGTTATGTGCCTGAAGCTGCCAAAAAACCAAACTACCAGGACTACAAAAAAACGTGGGATCAAACCATTATGAAAATCATTATGGGCAAAGAACCGGTCGACAAATTCACAGAACTTCAAAGCGGTTGGTATAAAAATGGCGGCGATGAGTACGCCAAGCAAATGAACGACTATATCGCCAGCTTGAAAAAATAACGCTAGCAATGCGAAGCTGCCCTCAAGGTAGATTGATCACTTGAGGGCAGCTTCTTTGTATTGAAATTATAAAGCGAACTGTGGCTTGAGCTGGCGTAAGCTGGCCGTTTGCCTCAGATTCTTACGTTTCACATATTCCTGCGATTATGCAGGTTTTTCGTCTTGGGAATAGGCAAAATCATGAAAATCATGCGATTATGCATCCTTTCGCGACCTTTTTTCGATTCCAGGACGTAAAACCTTAAAAAGCCTGCACAATCGCAGGCTTTCTGATGTTTTTACACGATTTGATCGATAAAGCCTGCATTTACGCAGGTTTTTCAAAACAGATGAGTTGCGGACCCTATTCACTTTCAACTTGATAAGAATTCGCATCCCAGAGCTGTTCCAGCTCCGATGCCTGACTCCACTGAATCGCGAATAGCCATCCTTTGTCATAGGGAGATTCATTCAGCAGTTGTGAGGCTCGCTCTAGTAGAATATTCACAGCGGTTATTTTCCCTGATAAGGGAGAATGCAGATCATGCTCGTTGTCCACAGTCTCTAGCGAGCCTATGAACTCGTTTTGCTTGACTATTGCTTCCCGCTCTGGCAATTCAATATAAAGAATCATCCCTAGTTTCTCCAGGCCACTCTCGGTTAATCCAATAACAGCCCGATCCCCTTCTTGGCGGATCCAGAAATGATCTCTTGTATACTTCAAATTCGCAGGTACCGACATCTCTGTTCTCCTTCAAGAAGAAAAGCTCCTCGGCCCGCATTCGCATGCCAACCTGAGGAGCTTCTCTGTATGGTCTAAAGCTTATTTTACAACCAGGTTTTTGTCGCCTGGTTTCCAGTTCATTGGGCACAATCCGCCGGATTGAAGCGCTTGAAGCACACGAAGTGTTTCTTCTACGCTGCGGCCTACATCGTTGTGGTTAACAACTTCGTATTTCAGTTCGCCTTCTGGATCGATGATGAAAAGACCGCGAAGCGCGATACCTTCTTCTTCAATCAGAACGCCGTAGTCACGAGCTACGGATTTCGTGATGTCAGCAGCAAGAGGGAATTCCAATTTGCCAAGACCGTTGTCGTTGATTGGTGTGTTGATCCATGCTTTGTGAGTATGGATACTGTCGATGGAAACACCTAGAATTTCAGTGTCCAATTCTTTGAATTGAGCAGCTGCATGACTAAGTGCTGTGATTTCTGTTGGACATACGAATGTGAAGTCCAATGGGTAGAAGAAAAGAACTAACCATTTTCCTTTGTAATCAGACAAAGATGCTTTACCAAATTCTTTACCGTCGCCTGTAGCTGTCTCCATTGTAAAATCAGGAGCTTGTTTACCAACTAAACGCTCTGCCATGTATAATTCCTCCTCAAATCTATCTTATTCGTATAAAATGGTAACATCCGTCTACTTGAAAGTCAATAATTAGATCCAATACTACCTAATAATTATTTTAATATATGAAAGGTTCAAAAAAAGCTCGCTCTCCGAAGCATCGGATGCCTCGGCAAAGCAAGCTTATTTTTACTATTTACGCATAGCGTCTACGATTAATTGGCCCATTGCCAGTGTTCCAATCGCTGTGCTCTTATCTACAGCGATGTCGCCTGTACGGTGACCTGCATCCAATACTTCTTTCACTGCGCGCTCGATGGAATCCGCTGCTTCGTGGTAACCGAACGTCAGACGGAACATCAAAGCAACAGAAAGGATCGTTGCGATTGGGTTGGAAATACCTTGGCCAGCGATATCAGGCGCAGAGCCGTGTACCGGCTCGTACAAGCCGAAGCTGCCTTCGCCAAGAGAAGCGGAAGCCAACATACCGATGGAGCCTGTCAGCATCGCTGCTTCATCGCTCAAGATGTCGCCGAACATGTTTTCCGTTACGATAACGTCGAAGCTGGATGGACGACGAAGCAATTGCATCGCACAGTTGTCCACGAGCACGTGCTCAAGCTCAACATCCGGGTAGTCAACCGCAATACGGTTAACCGTTTCGCGCCATAGACGGGAAGTTTCCAGAACGTTCGCTTTGTCGACGGAAGCAAGCTTCTTACGGCGCGTTTGAGCAATTTCAAACGCTTGACGAGCAATACGCTCAATTTCCGTTACATTATAAGCGCAAGTATCCACAGCTTCTTGACCGTTCGCTGTTTCACGACGGAATTTCTCACCGAAGTAGATCCCGCCTGTCAACTCACGAACAACGATCAAATCTGTGCCTTCCAACACTTCAGGTTTCAATGTGGAAGCTTCTTTCAAGCAGTCAAAAATGAAAGCCGGACGAATGTTCGAGAACAATCCGAGCGCTTTACGGATACCGAGCAAGCCTGTTTCAGGACGAAGCTCTTTGGAGTTGTTGTCCCATTTTGGTCCGCCAACTGCACCAAGCAGAACAGCGTCTGCGGATTGGCATACTTCCAATGTTTCTTGCGGAAGCGGTGTTCCTTTCTCATCAATCGCAATACCGCCGAACAAAGCGTGCTCTGTTTCAAATTGATAACCGAATAATTCTTCGGTACGTTTCAATACTTTTTCTGCTTCTGCAACAACTTCTGGACCAATGCCGTCTCCAGCAATGATAGCAATTTTTTTCACATCTGCCATGACTGTCATTCACTCCTTAAATTTGGAAAACTGTTTATAAGCATTTACTATCGCTATATGATGCTCTCATTGTAACATAAGATAACCTTCCTCATTAGATATAAAAGCTATTGCTTTTATAGGTTTCACCTATAAAGATGCATGAGGAAGACTTAATTAGCGGCTTCCCCCGTTTTGGCCGAACATTCGCCTTGCTCGAGCAATGGCTCGTACATCATAATCGCATGATTTTCCGTAATCCATTCGTCTCCAACCAACTCATCCTGTTGATTGTACACTTTGCGATGAATCTCATTGTGGCGAACATAACCACCCCAATATTCTCGCGTGATCCAGTGACTCCGCTCATAAATTTCATACGTATGAATCGGTGGCATTTCCGCTCGCCATTCTCCAACCAAATGTGACTCCGTTAATCGAATCGCAAGTTGATAGGTCTGCTGGGTATCATTGCGAATCTGAAGATCCAAATAATTATAAAAGCATGTAGCTCCTGTGCCAAAAGGCTGAGTCCTGCCTGCATCCGGAAATACGTCATAGCTATGACGATACCTTTCTGTCACCGTTAGCGGCGAGTGGAGAGTCATCCAATAGATTAAATTGGAAAGCTGGCATAAGCCGCCTCCAACCCCCGCTGTTACTTTACCATGAAAAAGCACCATGCCATCCTGATAGCCTTTGTGACGTGTTGTACGGCCAATTAACCGCCAATAGGAAAAGGTTTCACCTGGTCTCAAGACAATGCCATTCAACTTATTTGCCGCAAGTCTTAAATTGGTTACTTTATTATGCTGCAGCCACATATCCACATCCTTTAGTTTCCTAAGCAGCGGCGTTGTGTGCGTGAAAATGACATGAGGCAATTTCGCCTCTTGTTTCTTCTTGGCATAAGCTTTTCCGTCCAAAATCCATTGAAAATAACGCCTAAGTCGAAAGGCTTTGATACCCAAATAAATACGAACTCGGCTCCGGTATATCGGTTTAAGCGGTTCTCTCATATTTTTGAAATCACAACAGATGCTAGTATTCCCAAGATAGAGATCCAAAAGAAATAAGATTTAACAATCCTTCCCACGGATGAATCCTGAAGTTTAAACAGTTTCTTCGGACTGTGCTCCATATTCAAATCGGTCACAGCGCCATGGATCCCATCCAAGCCAGTTACCTTGGTAAATCCTTGGTTTAGCATCCCTTTTGCCACACAAGTAATCAACAATAAGACCAGGGAACCCATGAATAAATAATTAGATATCTCTATGAGCATGATGTCTTCCTCCTCGTATGATGACCTGTATTTATCATAATTTGGAAAATAATCCAAGTCAACTCATAAAAAAAAAGCACCTCAGCCTGAAGCTAAAGTGCTTTTCATTAGTTAGGCATTTTGCAGATAGGACTCCATGGCTTTCCCTAACTTCTGCATACCCAGAATCGTGTTCGCACGATCGGTATGCGTGTAGTTCAGGCGCATTGTGTTATACTGCGGATTTTCGGCGAAAAACGTAGATCCTGGAACAAAGGCTACGCCTTCTTTAACGGCAATTTTGAGCAAATCCTCAGCACGGATATGTTCTGGAAGCTCTACCCAGATAAACATGCCGCCTTTCGGCTCTTCCCATTTCAATCCAGGCCAGTTCAGCTCTGCCAGCAGACCTGACATGAACTTCATGCGATCGTGATACTGCTCACGAATCAGGGAGATATGCGCATCAAGATCAAAATTCTCTAGCAAATGATACAGTGTCTGCTGATCAATCGTGCTGGAATGCAGATCAGCCGATTGCTTGAAACGGGCAATTTGGCGGATGATCGTCTCGTCACCGATAACCCATCCTGAGCGGAACGCAGGTGCAACGGTTTTGGAGAACGTGCTCGTGTATACGACATTTCCGCCTTCTGCTTTACCGCCAAGCGAGAAAACCGTCGGGTAGCTTTCATTCTCGTCGAATTGAATCTCTCCATACGGATCATCTTCCAGAATGAGCACATCCGCGCCGCGGCAAATATCCAGCAAGCCTTGACGGCGTTCCAAACTCCATGCACGACCAGCCGGGTTGGAAAACGTAGGAATAACATAAACCATTTTCGGGTTGTACTGCTTGATTTTAGCTGACAAATCCTCAAGAATCATCCCGTCATTATCGCTGTCTACGGAGTAAATCTTGGCTCCTTTGGCTTGAAAAACTTGAATGGCAGCCAAGTAAGTCGGACTTTCCACCAAAATGATATCGCCTTCATCAATGTACACACGTGTCAGCAGATCAATCGCTTGCTGGGAACCAGTCGTCAGCAGCATCTCATCCGGAGTTACATGCATGTTCTTGGCAGCCATCCGTTTGCAAAGAGACTCACGCAGTGGCTTGTAGCCTTCTGTCAGCCCGTATTGCAGCGCGGATTTGCCGCCTTCAATAACACGTTTGAACGCATCGCTAACCGCATCCAACGGGAAAAACTCTTCCGCAGGCAATCCGCCGGCAAAAGAAATGATCGAACTGCCTTGCGTCAGCTTGAGAATTTCTCTGACTGCCGAGGATGAGAAGCCTTCCAACGATTTCGAAAATCGATATTTCATAAATGGACGCATCCTTTCACATTTGTAGAAAGCACCCCTCCTCTTGCATGGAGGCGAGGTGCTTATCCGGTTGATTATATCAACGTAACGTTGCTTCTGTTGCTGGTTGGGGTTTTGCGTTTCTCGATGAGCCTGTTCACTGCATCCAAATAAGCTTTGGCGCTTGCTTCGAGGATATCCGTCGAAATACCACGTCCTTGAACGGACACATCGTTTTGTTTCAACACAACGTGAACTTCGCCGAGCGCATCTTTCCCGTGGGAAACGGATTTGATGGAGTAGTCGTCCAGCTCCACCTCTTCCTTCGTTGCTTTGTCAATCGCATTGTAAATGGCATCAACCGAGCCGTTGCCGACTGCGCTTTCTGCGACTTCACTGCCATCTTCGAAGCGCACGTGAACAGTTGCCGTTGGCGTCATTTGGTTGCCGTACGTCACTTGAAGCGTTCCGAGTGCGAAAACTTCCGGCGTCTCGATCAACTTCTCTTCGATCAGCGCGCGAATATCCTCGTCTTCGACTTGCTTCTTGCGATCCGCCAAATCCTTGAACTTGGCGAAGGCCGTGTTCACTTGCTCGTCTCCGAGATCGTAGCCGAGGTCGATCAGCTTCTCACGGAACGCATGGCGTCCGGAGTGTTTACCCATCACGAGCTTGCTTTCCTTGACACCGATGGTCTCTGGGGAAATAATCTCGTAGGTCGTTTTCTCTTTGAGCATCCCATCCTGATGGATGCCGGACTCATGCGCGAACGCGTTGGCGCCGACGATCGCCTTATTGCCTGGCACCACCATACCAGTCAGCTTGCTGACCAAACGGCTGGTGCGGTAAATCTCTTTCAACACAAGCGAGGTCTTGGCTTGGTAGAAATCTTGGCGCGTTTCGAGCGCCATGACAACTTCCTCGATCGAGGTGTTGCCTGCGCGCTCGCCGATGCCGTTGATGGTGCCTTCGATTTGATCGGCACCATTCAGAACGGCTGCCAGCGCGTTGGCTGTAGCCATGCCGAGATCGTCATGGCAGTGCGCGCTGAGCTGAATCTTCTCGACGCCAGGCACCTGCTCCTTGACGACTTTGAAGATGTTCCCGTAATCATAAGGCGTCATAAAGCCGACGGTATCCGGAATATTGACGACAGATGCTCCGGCCTTTACAGCCATCGCCGTTACTTCAACGATGAAATCAAGCTCTGTGCGACCTGCATCCTCAAGGGAAAACTCAATTTTGCTGAAATATTTCTTCGCATATTTAATGGCAGCTTCCGCGGCTTCCAGCACTTGGTGCTTCTCCATCCGCAGCTTATGCTGGCGGTGAATCGGCGATGTTGCCAGGAATAGATGGATACAAGGGTCCACAGCGCCCTTCAGCGCTTCGCGAACAGCCTCAATATCATTCTCCCGCGAACGGGACAAACCGATGACAGAGGCATTCTTGATAGCTCTGGCAACGGCGTTAACGCCAGCCAAATCGCCTGGCGATGCCGCTGGGAAACCAGCCTCCATGCGATCGACCCCTAGCTTCTCCAGCTGCAGCGCGATTTCGACCTTCTCCTGCATATTCAGGTTCACACCTGGCGATTGCTCTCCGTCTCTGAGCGTTGTATCAAAGATGTAGATTTTGCGCACCCATGGTCACCTCCTAAAGGATTCGATTGTTCCATTAATCCTCGATAACTAACCTTGACCGTTACGTTCTTCAGCATTTGTCTCCGATCGTTTCTTGAAAACGTGTCCCCTCATCCAATTAAACAAATGGTCGGGACACGTTTTCAAATACGAACGCTACGCTTCTCCGACAAACACTGAGCCCTACACTAGGCTGTTCTTCGTAGAATTAAAAGTCACATTTATAATCTTTACTCGTCTGTATAGTATTCACAGGGAGTGATTGGGAAATTCTCCTCAATCACTCCCTGTGGAATGGTGTAGCTATGGAATTTGTCAGGATGACGAATTATTTTTTGATCCAGTGCATCATTTCGCGCAGTTCTTTACCAACCACTTCGATTGGGTGCTCTGCTTCATTGCGGCGAGTTGCGTTCATGAACGCGAAGTTGGATTGGTTTTCCAAGATGAAGTCGCGAGCGAATTTACCTTGTTGAATATCCGTAAGAACAGCTTTCATCGCTTTTTTCGTTTCAGCTGTAATGATGCGAGGTCCAGTTACATAGTCACCGTACTCAGCTGTGTTGGAGATGGAGCTGCGCATGGAAGCAAGTCCGCCTTCATACATCATGTCAACGATCAATTTCAGTTCGTGCAGACACTCGAAGTAAGCCATTTCTGGTGCATAACCAGCTTCAACCAATGTTTCGAAACCAGCTTTAACCAGTTCAGAAGCACCACCGCAAAGAACGGCTTGCTCACCGAACAAATCGGTTTCTGTTTCTTCACGGAAGGAAGTTTCGATAACCCCTGCGCGTGTACAGCCGATACCTTTTGCATAAGCAAGACCGATTGCTTTTGCGTTGCCAGTAGCGTCTTTTTCGATTGCGATCAAGCCAGGAACGCCAAAGCCTTCAACGTACGTACGACGTACCATGTGACCTGGGGATTTCGGAGCTACCAAGAATACATCTGTACCTTCAGGAGCTACGATTTGTCCGAAATGGATGTTGAAACCGTGGGAGAACATGATCGCTGCGCCTTGTTTCATGTTCGGTTGAATGGACTCACGGTATACGCGAGCTTGCGTCTCATCCGGCATCAAGATTTGGATCACGTCAGCGCGACGTGCTGCTTCTTCAACAGAAACAACTTCAAAACCATCGTTTTTCGCAGCGTTCCAAGAACGGCCTTCACGAAGTCCGATAATAACGTTCAATCCACTGTCACGCAAGTTTTGTGCTTGTGCGTGCCCTTGGGAACCGTAACCAACCACTGCAATCGTTTTACCTTTAAGTACCGCTAAGTCTGCATCTTTTTCATAATAAGTAGTAACTGCCATTCGAATAAATCCTCCTTTGATATGATGAATCCGTAATTGTCTACCCCTTGAGTGGGTGTTTCAACGATTTACCCTTCTGAAGCAAGCGAGCGCCAACATCGCCAGCGATCATCCTTTTAAAGCGCTAAAGAGTACGCCGCTGAAAGCCCCACTCAAGGAGGCTAACCTACTTTTCAACGTTGTTATGAATCTATTATCTTACTGAACCGCGAATCATGGCTGTAGCCCCTGTACGGGAAAGCTCACGAATGCCGTATGGACGAAGCAATTCAACCATAGCATCTATTTTATCTGAATCTCCGACAACTTGCACGATAATTGAAGCTGGCCCGATATCTACAACCGCTGCGCGGAACGTTTCGACAATTCCGAGAATTTCCGGACGCATAATTGGTTCTGCATTTACTTTAATAAGGGCAAGCTCTCTGGCTACCATCGGGTTCGCGCTCAGATCAACGACTTTAATGACGTCAATCAGCTTGTACAATTGCTTGGAAATTTGCTCCAGCGTATTGTCATCCCCCGTTGTTACAATCACCATCCGGGAAAGCCCGAGTTCTTCGGACTCCCCAACAGTGATGCTTTCGATATTAAAGCCACGGCGTCCGAACAATCCGGATACACGCTGCAGAACACCTGGCTGATTGTTTACGAGTACGGAAACTGTATGTTTAGTAGTTGTCATTCCGAATCCCCCATTAACATGTCACTAATTGTATCGCCGGCTTTAACCATCGGGAACACGTTCTCTCCTTTAGGTACGACGAAATCAATAACGACAGGACCTGGTGTGTCGAGTGCTTCCTGCCATGCTCTTCTAGCTTCTTCTTTCGTCGTTGCCCGCAGGCCTTTCACGCCGTAAGCTTCTGCCAGCTTTACGAAATCCGGGCTGCCAGCCAAATCAATGTGGCTGTAGCGGTTCTCGTAAATGATTTCCTGCCACTGGCGAACCATGCCGAGTACTTGGTTGTTAATAATAACAACTTTCACCGGAATGTTGTTAATCGCACAGATCGCAAGTTCTTGCGCACACATTTGAACGCCGCCATCTCCATTAATGGAAACGACGAGTTTGTCCGGGTTCCCCATTTGAGCGCCGATCGCGGATGGGAATCCGAAGCCCATCGTACCGAGTCCGCCTGAGGTAACCAATGAGCGCGGGTTTTTGAAACGATAGAATTGCGCAGCCCACATTTGGTGCTGTCCAACGTCTGTCGTGATGATCGCTTCGCCCTTGGTCGTCTCACTGATCATTTCAACAACGAATTGCGGCTTCAATTCCGTTTCGGTATCCCCGTATTTCAAAGGGAACTTCACTTTATTGTCTTGAAGCTCTGCAATCCACGCCTCGTTCTTCGCAGGCTTTGCTTTCGTATTGGCGTAAGCCAGTACGGCTTTTACGTCGCCAACGCAAGGGATATCCGTTTTCACGTTTTTGCCGATTTCCGCTGGATCCACATCGATATGCGCGATAACTTTTACTTTTGGCGCAAATCCATCTAAATTCATCGTCACACGATCATCGAATCGGGAACCGATGGAGATTAATAGATCCGCGTTTTGAATCGCCGTATTCGCTGTATAGGTTCCATGCATCCCCGGCATGCCGAGCCACAGCTCATGCGCGCTAGGGAAGCCGCTTAGGCCAAGCAAAGTTGTCGCAACCGGAATGCGAGTTTTGTTAACAAACTCAATCAGTTCCTCGGAAGCATCGGAGTAAACAACGCCGCCGCCTGCGATAATAACCGGACGCTCTGCCTCTTCAATCGCTTTGATCAGCTTATCCACTTGCAGTTTGTTTGGCTGCACCGTAGGGTTGTAGCCGCGGATGCTAACATCTGTAGCTGGTTTAAATATCGTTTTATGAGCGGAGACATCCTTTGGTATGTCAATGAGAACCGGACCCTTACGACCTGAGTTGGCAATATGGAACGCTTCATGAATGATGCGCGGCAGGTCGTTGACATCTCTAACCAAGTAGCTGTGTTTCGTAATCGGCATCGTAATACCGGTAATATCCGCCTCTTGGAAAGCATCCGTACCAATGAAGTTTGTAGCTACGTTCCCTGTAATCACGACTAACGGAACAGAATCCATATATGCAGTAGCAATTCCTGTGACGAGGTTGGTTGCCCCCGGTCCGGAAGTTGCGATACAAACACCAACTTTGCCTGTGGAACGAGCATATCCATCCGCTGCGTGAATGGCGCCTTGCTCATGTCTTGTCAACAAGTGATTAAAATCATCAAAACCATGCATCGCATCATAGATGTACAATACAGCGCCGCCAGGGTATCCAAAGACGCAGTCCACACCCTCCAGCAATAAGCTTCTCAGCAAAATTTCAGAGCCTGTAATCAGGTCTGGCTGTGTCAGCTTTTCAATCAGTTCTTCTTTGGAGCGTTTTGGTTCAGTTTGAACATTCATTGTGATCCTCCTCTCGAAAAGTCAGTTCATGTGAAACGTTAAGCTTTTTTAAAAATAAGAAAAACCCCTATTCATCCCGCACACGCAATAAGCGTGTTAAACGGGACGAAAGGGGTTCAAGCTTCCGTGGTACCACCCAAGTTTGCTACGTACTTCACAGTCCATAGCCTTAGCAGGTATGCTCATGAATGAACAATACCCTCAGCACGATAACGTGTGCTTTTCCGATTCTCCCTACGGCATGCAAATCTGCATGTTTCAGGAAAACAGCTCCGAGGTGACTTCGTACGTAAGGGATTAAGGCGATGGTTTCAGCAGGTCCAACGCTCTCTGCGCATAAGTGCCCTTATTACTTCTTCCTCTTCATAGCCGATTCATTAATGTTGCTTCAGCATCATTGAATATGATTTAGAGATAATTATATGCATCCCCCGAACATTAGTCAATAGTTTGATTAAGAAACTGATCAATAAATTGTTCCGGTTAAGAAAACATCTATCCAGCTTCACAAAAATGCATCCAGTGACACCATATGCCGCTCTCCCTCATCACGTTCAATTTCCTCTGCGGATATTCCATTATAAGCTTGACAACTAGCAGGTTTCAAAATATAGTAAACCTATCGGAATTACATTAACTGACTCGTCAGTTAAGAGAAGAGGTGTTATCACTGCCTATATCGCCGGACCAAGATCAGAACCGCCGTCAGCAGTTAATGAAAGGCGCCCTTGAGTTATTCGCACGCAAAGGTTATCACAGTACGAAAATATCTGATGTGGTTAAATCAGCCGGGGTGTCACAAGGAACTTTTTATTGGTACTTTCCAAGCAAAGAAAAGCTCGCCATCGACTTGATCGAAGAGGGTAGAGAGAAGCTAAGGAAAGTAATCGAGCAAGGCTACCGCAAGCATGCAGGTACAGTTGACGACATGATTCATTCGTCCGCCCGTCTACTGACCGATTTATTCGAATTCGCCGACGAGAACCGATATTTGATGGCGCTGCTGCTGATCAAAGGCCAAGGTACGGACCCACCGGTCCAAGAAGCCGTTTCGCAAACGTGGATCGCGTTCGAGGAAGCGTTCAAGGTCAATGTCGCGCGTGCCATCGAATTAGGCATGCTGCCCGGTTCCAAGGATTTGAATATTCGAGTCAACATACTGGTCGCATTATTTACGGGCGTGCTGTCCAAATGGCTGTTCGGGCCTATGCACGACGTCGATTTCCAGTCGCCTTATACTTCTTCCGAAATGGCCGAGGAAACGGCAAGGTTTGAAATTCGCGGTTTATTGGGAAGCTAAAAACACCCATTACATTCATTACTAACAGGAGGCCACATCATGAACACACAGACTAAGAAACTATTCAAATCCGTCTCGCTGGTCGGAGCTATCGTCATCGCGCTGACGGGATGCGCAAGCAAACAATCCCCTTCCTCATCTCCGGTCAATACGGCGACAAACACGCCGGCCGCGACGACTGCGTCATCAAACCTGCTGGAAACGATTAAGAAAAACGGTAAAATTCGCATCGGCTTGATGGGCACATACGCCCCGTACAACTTTTTGAACGACAAAAAAGAAGTCGATGGCTTTGACGCCGACGTCGCCAAGCAAGTCGCTAAACGCATCGGCGTACAGGCCGAATTCATCACTGGCGAATTTTCCGGGCTCATTGAAGGACTGCAAAAAGATAAATACGACGCGCTGATCAGTCAGGTAACTATCACAGACGACCGGAAAAAAACGATGGATTTTTCCACGCCGTACATTAAAAACTCTGTTAGCATCGTCGTGAAAGCCGACAATACGACCATCAAATCGCTCGAAGACTTCAAGGGCAAAAAGATCGGTGTAGGCCTTGGGACAAACGATGAAAAATATTTGCGTGAAGTCGCTCTTCCGAAGGTCGGCAACTTTGAAATTCCCACCTACAACGACGTCATCACGTCATTGACGGACCTGAACGTTGGCCGAATTGATGCGACCATCAACAACATGTTTGCCATTCAGCCGCTGGTTGAAAAAAACAATTTTAAAATCAAAGCGGTAGGACAGCCTATTAAGGAAGATTTCGCCGGAATCGCGATTCGCAAAAATAATCAAGAACTGCTCGACGCGCTGAACAAGGCGTTGGACGATATGAAAACTGACGGCACGTTCAAGGAAATTTTCAAAAAATGGTTTGGGGTCGACCCGACGATTTAATCGGCAGGAACGGGAGAGAAAGCATGCATGGAACTGGTTTTTAACAACGTAAACTTCCTGCTGACTGGCGCGTACTATACGCTTCTGATCACGATCATCTCGATGTTTTTCGGCTTTATTATCGCGCTGATCGTGGCGATCGCCCGTTTGAAAGGGAATTGGCTGGTCCGCAATGTGGCCAGAGGATATGTCTCCATCATTCGCGGAACTCCGATCCTCGTCCAAATCTTTATCGTCTACTACGGGTTGCCTGACTTCGGAATCACTTTCGGGCCGCTAACCGCGGCCTATATTTCTCTTAGCATCAACATCGGGGCGTATTTGTCGGAAACGTTCCGCGGGGCGATTCTTGCCGTAAACAAAGGTCAGACGGAAGCGGCTTTGTCCCTCGGTTTGTCGCAGTGGCAAACGATGGTGAAGGTCATTCTTCCCCAGGCCGCCCGCGTCGCTATCCCCCCGATGGGCAACACATTTATCGGGATGCTGAAGGAGACATCGCTCGTTTCTGTCGTTACAGTGACGGAATTGCTTCGTTCGGCTCAACTGCTGATCGCACAGTACTATATTGCGATGCCTTTCTACATCGCGATCGGCCTCATGTATTGGATCATGAGCATGGTCTTTTCCGGTATTCTCAACCGCATTGAAACGAAATTATCTAAGGCTTATTAAGGGTGTGTACGCATGATAGAAGTAAACAGTCTTGGTAAACATTTTGGCGATTTGGAGGTGCTGAAGGGCATCGACATCCAAATTGGTGCAAAAGAAATCGTTGTTCTGATCGGACCGAGTGGCTCAGGCAAAAGCACCCTGCTGCGCTGCCTGAACGGTCTAGAGGAGCCAACGGAAGGCACAATTCGTGTCGGCGGCATCGAATGGAATCAGGCCATGTCGGCAAATATGAAAAAAGAAGCCATCCGGGAGATTCGCAATCTGACCGGGATGGTTTTTCAATCTTTTCACTTGTTTCCGCACATGACCGTCCTTGAAAATGTCACTATGGCGCCGATGACCGCCAAAAAAATGCCCAAGGAGCAGGCAGTTCGGCTTGCCGAATCGCTGTTAAGCAAAGTCGGCTTGCTTGAAAAAAGGGACGTTTACCCTTCCAAGCTTTCCGGCGGCCAGCAGCAGCGGGTCGCTATCGCCCGTTCGCTCGCCATGCAGCCGCAGATCATGCTGTTTGACGAGCCTACGTCGGCGCTTGACCCCGAATTGACTGGCGAAGTGCTTGCCGTTATGAAACAGCTGGCCAGAGAGGGCATGACGATGATCGTCGTTACCCATGAAATGAAATTCGCACGGGAAGTCGCGAACCGAGTCATCTTCATGGCCGATGGCATCATTCAGGAGGAAGGCGTGCCCAAGCAGTTTTTTGCGCAGCCGCAAACCGAGCGGGCGCGCAAATTCCTGAGACAATTGGATCAACAGTCGGACTGATCGGAAGCAATCATTACATTACGATTTGGGGCAACTTTAGGAGGAATCGACATCATGGTCGCTGCAGAAAAAGAACATCTCGAGAACATCGTAGAAAGAGCCCGATTGATCATGGAGAAGGAGCAGCTCGATGCGTTGGTAGCCGTGAGCTGCGAAAACTTCTACTACCTTTCCGGTTACCCAAGCGCTTTCATGTATACGCTGCAAATGAATGAAGTGGCGCTGGCCGTCCTGTTTCGAGATCCGGCCCGGAAGACGGTCCTGATTATGAACGAATTCGAAGCTGCCGGCGTGCCGGAAGATATGACCCATTGCGAGATGCGATCGTACCCGACATGGGTCGACGTAGACGATCCATATGGCATCCGCGGCAGCAAATTCCAAGGCAAACGGCCCGTCGCGCCACTTGTGGAAGAAATGTTCGGGATGCTTGGTGAAGTACTGGCCGAATATGGCGTTTCGAGCGGCGGCCGCGTGGCTGTCGAGCTGAGCGCCCTGCGCTATCCCGCTGTGTCCGCTTTGCGGCAAACAGCGGGCGCGTTTGAATTCGTTGAAGCGAAAGGCGTCTTTACTGAGCTGCGCGTATTGAAGACCCCTTGGGAGATCGAACAGCTGCGCAAAGGCTGCTCCTATGCGGAGAGAGGCATTGCTGAAACCGTGCGAGCGATCGGTCTGGGCAGCTCCGCTGCGGAAATCGTACATGTTTTCCGCAAAACGCTAATGGAGCACGCAGACGGCCATCCCGCCCGTTTCCATATGATTTCCGTTGGAGACCGCTTCGCCCCCGTAGAGCGGTTTGACACACGGCCGTCCAAGCCCGGCGACCTGATCAAGTTCGACGTAGGCGTCGAGGTGATGGGCTATGGCTCCGACATCGCCCGCACCTTCGTGCTCGGCACTCCTTCGGATACGGCCAAGCGCGTCTACGGCGCCCTGCGGGCCGGACACGACCGGCTTCTGGACATGATTGAGCCCGGGCTTCCGATGCAACAGGCGTTTCACGAGGGGATGGACTTGATTAGGCGTTCTGGGCTGGATAATTACAACCGCGGGCATCTCGGGCACAGCGCAGGCTTGAGCCTTGCGGCTGAAGAGCCGCCTTTCATCAGCCCCTCCGAAACAACCGTCTTCAGACCAGGCATGGTCGTTTGTTTGGAAACGCCTTATTACGGCTATGGTGTAGGATCGATCATGATCGAGGATATGGTGCTTGTGACCGAGAACGGCTCCGAGCGGCTTAACAAGCTATCGAGGGACTTAATTTCACTATAGAATAAATTCTATATCTCCAAAAAAGCGCTAGAGTTTCGCTCATTCGAGCATGCTCTGGCGCTCTCTTTTTCTCACCTCGAGTGCCTTACAACCCCATCAACCCCAATATTCCGAGCCAGAAAGCTCCAGACTTGCAAGGCGCGGCTTGCGTCCATTTCCATGCCAATCGATCAATTTCTCTCAACTCATGAAGCTGCTGTTCCAGCATTACCTCTAAACAGTAAGGATGATTCGGCATTGCTTTTCACTCCTTTTTTCAATTAACCCTGATTTCATGATCTCATTGTATAAAAAAAAGTATGACAGCTAGGTGTCATACTTTTATTCGTATCGCATTAGTATTTTTCTAATTTTAGCGTGAACCAGTTCCCTGAGCGAGCTCGGTTCCAGCACCTCCACATCTTCTCCAAAGCTTAGGATAGTTGCCGCTAACCAATCCACGCCCGAAGGGTTGATGACCCTGACCGTCAGACTTCCATCTTCATTGAACCGTTTATCCTCCGCGTAAAAACAATCCATTGCCCGTGCACAAGAACCGGTCGCAAAGTGAAGAACGGCATCCTCCAGCTTTTCCTCCCCGTTATTTTCAACAGAAAGCTCGCTCGCAGGAGTCGTATGGTTTCGGTGAAAAACCTCCGGCAACACGACCAAATTCACCATCCTCGACAGCTTGAACATCCGGTAGTCCTTACGTGTTTTGCAATAGGCATGCAAAAACCAGGCGTAATATTTGAACAGCAGGCTCACTGGCTCCACCGTTCGAAAACTCCTTTCATCCTTCCCATTTATGTATTCAAACCGGACCGTTTGACGGGATGTAATGGCCGACCGCAGCGTATACAAATCATCGTTGTTGGCCCGCCAGCTGCCCAAATCCATCGCTAGGCTGGGCGTGTCGGGACCGTTTTGAATCGTCTGAAGCCTATGAAGGGTATCCATCGTTTTGTCGTCCTTGAACACCGTGGCCGTGCTGCGCAGGAGCGTAATTAACGACTCGATGTCGTTTGATCCCAGCAAGCTCTTGTCCATCTTGTATTCCTTGATGATGCCGTAGCCGCCATTGACGCCCTGATACGACACGACTGGAATGCCCGCCGCACAGATCGCCTCAATATCACGGTAGATCGTCCGCTGGGATACCCGGTATTTCTCTGCCAGTTCCGATGCGGACAGTACTTCGTGGTTTAACAAGGCATATGTAATCGAAATAAGCCGTTCCAATTTCATTCTTATCACCGTCTCGATAAATATATGCCCGAAATACGAACATATGTTCATTGTACCACACTAAAGCGCTCAAAAAAAAGAAGCTTGCCCCGCAACGGGACAAGCTTCTTGGAACGCGATTTACGCGTTTACTTTTGCTTTTGCAGCTGTTGCCAAATCGTTGAACGCTTTGGAATCATTCACAGCCAAATCAGCCAAGATTTTGCGGTTTACTTCGATACCAGCCAATTTCAGGCCGTGCATCAATTTGCTGTAGCTAAGGCCGTTTTGACGAGCGCCAGCA
This sequence comes from Paenibacillus alba, assembly GCF_013204855.1. GTDB lineage: Bacteria > Bacillota > Bacilli > Paenibacillales > NBRC-103111 > Paenibacillus_E > Paenibacillus_E alba. The sequence goes on from NZ_JABMKZ010000018.1 coordinate 137,900, forward strand.
TTGATACGTGTGATCCACAGTCTGCGGAAGTTACGTTTTGTTTGGCGACGGTCACGGTAAGCATACACTAAAGACTTCATTACTTGTTCTTTAGCTGTTTTAAATAAGCGATGCTTGGAACCAAAATAACCTTTTGCTAGTTTTAGAATTTTCTTACGACGATGAGCGCGAATAAATCCGCCCTTGACTCTTGCCATGGTTAACTACCTCCTGGGATGTATAAATAATGTTCGAATTTTAGCTAATAAAGATTAACCTTTGATAAGGGACAATTGTTGTTGCAAACGACGCACATCGCCAGGAGCCATTACTGGGTTCGTGGAAAGTACACGTTTTGTACGTGAAGATTTACCGGAAAGCAAGTGGTTCTTACCTTGTTTGTATCTCATCACTTTGCCTGTGCCAGTGATTTTGAAACGGCCTTTAAGGCTGCTGTGTGTTTTCATTTTCGGCATGGTGTTGTTCCTCCTAATTTAGTATACCGCCTAAGTTGTCGCTTTCGGCGTTAAGATCATGATCATGCTTCTTCCCTCAAGCTTAGGAGCGCGCTCCTGCGAGGAAATGTCAGCTGTTTCTGTAGCTAGACGCTCAAGCACTCTGCGACCAATCTCCGAATGCGCGATTTCACGCCCACGGAAACGAACGCTGGCTTTCACTTTATCGCCTTCGCCAAGAAACTTAACGGCATTGCGAAGCTTCGTTTGGAAGTCATGCTCATCAATTGTTGCGCTTAAGCGAATTTCCTTGATGTCCACGATCTTCTGATTCTTGCGAGCTTCTTTTTCTTTCTTCTGTGTTTCGTAACGGAATTTACCGTAATCCATAATGCGGCATACGGGCGGCTTCGCCGTCGGTGCCACGTTTACCAAATCAAGGTTCGCGTCTAATGCGATTTGAAGAGCTTCGCGAATCGGTGTTATACCGAGTTGTTCTCCGTCCGCCCCAATCAGGCGTACTTCCTTCACACGAATCTCATCATTAATCATATGGTCTTTGCTAATAGTGTTCCACCTCCAGAAAGTATGTAACTCTCTATCCATAAAATAAAAAGATGCGGGCGCAGTGGCCCACATCTTCATCAATAACAGGTTCATGACCTATTGAACATACATGATGATTCATTCAAACCAGCCAACAGTGTCGGTCAGGTGAGAAGCGGGCGCTTCTGCTTTTACTTGAAATATAATATCATCTAGGTTTAGAAAAGTCAACTCACTTGTTTACTCTTCATTTCATCTAGTCGAATAACACGTGTGTGCTCGGTATGGCTCCATTGTTTGTTGTTTTGCGTGAAGAATGCATAGAACGTAATCGGCCACCACGAAAGCATGAAAATGGGATACAAAATTAAATATTTATACACTTTGCCTGGAGCCTTCTCAACGAACATGGAGATCGGCAGCAGCACATAAATGGCTAAACTTACAGAGTTGAAGAAAACAGGATTGACATCGGCAAGCATCGGCGTTTCGGACCAACCAGGCGTCACGGATTTAATCCAGAGCAGCACGGTGATAATCGCGCCAAAAAAGAAGTTATATACGTTAGCGGAATAAATCGCCGCGTCAATCTTCGTCCAGCTGCCTTCTTTGATACCCTGCCAAAGCAGAGGGAAGAAATAACGCTTGGCCACGTCAAAGTGTCCTTGCATCCAGCGTAGACGCTGCTTCGCAGATACTTTGAACGTAAGCGGCTTCTCATCATACACGATCGCTTCGTAGTTGTAAGTGGGTCTAATACCAAGTTTAATGCAGCGCATCGAGAACTCTAGATCCTCAACAAGGCTCGTAGCTCCCCAGCCGATTTGTTTAAGCAGCTTGGACTCGAAACACATTCCTGTACCGCCCAGGTAATTAGCAAGTCCCAGATTCGTACGAGGCATTTGCCAGAAGCGGTTTGCAAAATAGTAAGAAATCGCGTAAGAACCAGTAACCCAAGAGTCAGTCGGGTTCTTGCTGTCCAGATAAGCTTGGATAACGCGGGAACCGGAACAAAGATCATTGTTCATGTGAATCAAATAATCGGGACTGGACAGATTGTCGGCGTCGAACATCACCACAGCATCATACTGACGCTCACGTTTCCAAAGCTCTTTGAGCATCCATTCGATCGCATACCCTTTTCCTCTCAGATTAGGGTTATGGCGTTCCATGGCATAAACACCGTGACTGCGTGCGATATCCGCTGTTTGGTCTGTGCAGTTGTCACAGATCACGAAGATATCATAAAGCTCCTTGGGGTAATCCAAAGCTTTCAGATTCTCGATCAATGCCCCGACCACCTGCTCCTCATTATGAGCGGCAACCAAGACGGCGAACGATTTTTGCGGAGCAAAAGTTTGTTTGTTTTTCGGACGATACCATCCAAAAAAAGTTAAAAACAATTGATACGCACCAACCAAGGCCAAGCCAATTTGAAAGGTAAGCATAATATTGTCAAGCATGAAGCAAAGTCCCCCTTTTTTGTTTATGCACACAAGCTATCTTTTTATACGCGTATGCGCAGTTTTATGTACAGGTGAATTAACCGTTCTTGATTTTCCTCTCTTTCCCCCTATTTGTCAAAGTCTGCATTAAACGAAAATAAGCCAGTTCTTTGAGATTTAAGGGGAACGCGCACATACTTTGCAGCAAGTGCTTGAAATCAGTTCGTTAATGTCCTGTTTTCATCGTTTTTCATTTTATTGTGTACAAAAAGTTCACCATTTAGACGAAGCGGCCAGTTGTAGGATACGGGGTTTATTATAATTCACCAGAAGTCCCCCTGACAACTTTTGCCGAAATGGCTTCTCAACGAACCATGCGAGCTTCTTGACTATGCAGCGGATTGCCTGAAGTTCCATAGACAACTTCTTCATAGCTGGCTAGCAATTTATTAAAAATCTCATCCCAAGATTGATGCAAAGCGTACTCCCTGCCGGCCAAAGCAAGTTTGGAGCATGTTTCCTGCGAGACATACAACCTCAAAAGCGCTTGAGTAAAAGCAGCAATGTCCCCTGGCGGGCATAGCAAACCTGTAACCTCATGCTCAATAATATCCATTACCCCGCCGGCCGAAGGTCCAATCACCGTTGTCCCGGAAGCCATCGCTTCCAGAACCACATTGCCGAACGTTTCCGTCGCCGAAGGGAACAGAAAGACGTCCGCTGCGGCATAAAGTTCAGCGAGTCGGGTACCTTGCACGAAGCCGGTAAATGAAATCCCTGGATCCCCTTCATAGCATTCGCGCAGATAACTTGCAGAAGGTCCGTCACCGGCAATGATCAAGTGGCAGTTCTCCTTGACGTCCGCAGGAAGCGCTGCATAACTGTCCAGAGCAACGTCTACACTTTTCTCGGGGGCTAGACGCCCGACATACAGCATAACGAATTTGGCAGGGTCAACGCCATAAGCCTCAAGCACTGACTTCCGATCGACAAGCGGCTGAAATCGTTCTGTATCGACACCACGGCTCCATATCTCCAGCTCACGCAGTCCTTTGGCATGCAGATGATCCAATGTGGATTGCGAAGGCACATAAACCCGCTGGCAGCTTTGGTGAAACCACTGCATATATTTCCATAATGTGGGTTCTACCCAAGGGATTTTATAGTGGCTCAAATATTGATCAAAGTGTGTATGGTAAGAGGCGACGAGCGGCGTCCTATGCTTGCGGGCATAGTAGAGGCCAAAAAGTCCTAAATTGAAAGGGGTTGCACAGTGGATGAGGGTAGGCTGAAAGGCATGGAGCGCTTTGCGAAGCTGCACGGGGTTGGGGATAGCCAGGCGACATTCGGGGTACAATAAAAAGGGAATACTGTAAAATCGTTCTACACGGAACACATCGTTGTCATCTGCTGTCAAACTAGTAGGGGCAAATACTTGGCATTCGACACCTTTACTCTCCAAGAAACGCGTCCATCTGCCCAGCGTCTTCGCGACTCCGTTAATATCCGGCAGGAAAGTATCCGTAAACAAGGCAATTCTCAACCTACTCAGCCCCTTTACCTTTTAACATGAACAGCCTCATGAAATGCTTTATCGCTTTCATGCTAGCATGGATTTGTTATTGAAAGATCAGGGGAGCGTAAAATCCTGTTTCTGAAAATTTATTATTCCGTTAATCTTCTTTTAATAAATCTTCTCTACAATGTACATAAGCAGGTATCTCAGGCTATGAAGGGGGCTACTACTCATGAGCAGGGTCGTGAATTGGCTTCAACATCATGAAACACGCGCATTCCATTTTGTGAACCAACGTATTCAGCACTTCTTTCTCGACTTATTCTTTTCAAAAATCACACATGTAGGCGGAGCCACCGCTACGATTGTTATTTCTATATGCTGTGCCTTACTCGGACATGGCGCGCTGCGGACAGCAGGCATTCAAGCGCTGGTTGCTTTAACCATAAGCCATATTCCCGTTGCTATCATTAAGAAGAAGTACCCACGGCTTCGTCCCTACCTCGTCCATCCCCAAACCATTATAGGTAAAAATCCGCTAACCGATCATTCCTTTCCTTCCGGGCATACAACCGCCATTTTCTCCATCATTTTTCCTTTTATGACACTAATGCCTGCACTTGGCCTTGTCCTTGTCCCACTTGCTTTAAGTGTGAGCCTGTCACGTATCTACTTGGGACTGCACTACCCTTCGGATTGTATCGTTGGTTGTTTGATCGGTTCCACCGCTTCTCTACTTACAGTAGCAGCATGGGGGTAATGAATGGACATCTTGCATGGTAAAAAAAGGGTTCTCATCCTCTCCGAAGGCTTCGGAGCCGGCCATACACAAGCGGCCTACGCGCTTGCCGTTAGTCTGGAGAAGCGCTGCTCAACGATTGAGACGCTTGTTCTGGAATTAGGCTCCTTTCTTCACCCGACGATTGCACCTTGGGTCTTCCAAGCCTACAAGAAGACGTTGACGACCAGTCCCAAGCTCTATGGGAAACTTTACCGTTCGCAATATAAAAAATCGTTAAATCGCCTGACACAATTGGCGCTGCATCGAATCTGCTACGCACAGACAGCAGCAATTATCCAGGAATGGGCGCCGCAAGCCATCGTTTGTACGCACCCTTTCCCCAGCGTTGTTGTCTCCCGTTTAAAAAGAGCCGGCCTCGCCGTTCCCCTATGCACGGTTATTACGGATTATGATGTGCACGGGACTTGGGTAAGCAGCGAAGTGAATAAATACATGGTTTCAACAGCCTGTGTCAAAAACAAGCTACTTGGCCGAGGCATTGCCGACGCTCAGGTTGCTATTACCGGCATTCCTGTGCATCCTAGCTTTCGTGAAGCGCACGACAAAACGCTGATTCGACAGCAATTTCAGTTGGCCTCCATGCCTACGGTCTTAGTCATGGGCGGCGGTTGGGGATTAATCGGCGGGGATTCACTCAGTGAGCATCTGGTGAAATGGCGGGATCGCATTCAATTCATCTTTTGCTTAGGCAACAATCACAAAGCGCGGGCAAAGCTTGCAATGGATAGCCGCTACCAGCATCCCAACATTCATTTGCTTGGATTCACCCAGGAAATTGACAAGCTGATGGAGGTTTCCGATCTACTCGTCACGAAGCCAGGCGGCATGACTTGTTCAGAAGGACTCGCCAAATCGATTCCCATGCTTTTCTACGATCCAATTCCGGGACAAGAGGAAGAGAACGTACACTACTTTACCCAGCAAGGCTTGGGTGAACGAATCCGCTCGGCAGATACGATTGCCAGCTGGCTGACCATGTTGGCAAGCCGGTATACCGATGTGGAAGCTACACGCGTTTCCAACTACCATCGCAGACTGAAAGAACCTTCACTGGATTGTTCTGAAGTCATTTTGCAATTAATGGGCTAGATTAGCCCCTGCATAGAGAAAAAGCCATCTTGCTGAAGCACCAAGGCTGCAGTATGATGGCTTTTTAACGTTTATTCGGCTTGAGGCTTGCTCAACTGCTCAAGATGTGCGGCAAGCGCATCTTGACCAATCACAACCTCACAGCGGTGAATGTTCATGCCTTGTCCGGCGAACTTCGTTTCGTATTCGGTCATCACATGGTCAGGATGAATGCCATCCACATGCAAATTCAACGAAATATTGCGCATTCTTAGTCCCATATCGGCAAAAGAATTCAAGGAGAATTCAAATAAGGATTGGGAATCGGTTTTCAGATGAATCTCACCCTTCGCATTCAGGATTTGTTTGTATTTCTCAACAAAACCAGGGTGTGTCAAGCGTCTGCGTGCGTGCTTTTTTTTCGGCCATGGATCACTGAAGTTTAGATAAACCCGCTCCAATTCTCCTTCAGCGAAAGCTTCTTCAATATGCTCAATGTTGAAAAGCATCAGCTTCAGATTCGGAATATTCAGCACAGCATCCGTCTCTTCCTCTGATTGCAGCTCGTGAGCAACCTTTGCCTTCTCGCTGGCTTTGCGGATAAGCTCATCATACATATCGACGCCGATGAAATTAATATCCGGGTATTTCTTGCTCATCTCGCTGATGAAGCGGCCTTTGCCCATCCCCAGCTCCGCATGAATCGGATTGTTGTTTCCGAACAAGGCAGCCCACTTTCCTTGGTGGTCCTTCGCATTCAAAACAACGAGTTCCTTCTGACGTTCTATATCTTCTCGAATTCCTTTTCTTCCCCGTAAACGCATCTACAATTTGCCTCCTACACGTACAAGCTATCGAATACAAATCATAGACCATTCCAACGAAAAAATCAAAGGGAATTACACATCCAGCATGTGATGGGCAATGCTTCCAAAGCCAATGCTTCTTTAACAATCAGCACAACTGACAACGTATCCACTGCTGTCGAAGTAGTCATAGGAGACATTCACTTTCACCTGTTTTTCTTCAACTTTATAGTAGTAGCTTTGGCCATATCGTTCGGCTTTATGATTGGTAGATCGTTCTAGTTGGAGTTGAGAAAGCCTTTTTCGCTGGCTCAGGGCGAGTTAGCTGCCTTTCACCCTCTGAGACTGCTTTTTTGGCAGGCTCGGCTCATATTTGCGGGGGGATTGCCCTTTTCGCGAGGTGAGAGAGCCTTTTTCGCTGGCTCAAGTATACTCGCACAGAAAAAACGCCCTCCAATTGGAAGGCGCCTTGTTCTTTACTTAAAGCTTTCGTCTCTGTGTTTGTTGCCACTGCGTAGTCCCACTAGACCCAACAGACCAACAAGGCCAAGCCAGCCCCAATTCATACTTTTGCTCTCTGTGGGAGTTGTTGCATAAGCTCGATAAGAATTAGTATCATAATGACCAATGTTTGTTCCTGTTCCCGTGCTTGTACCTTTCATCTTCGTGCTCATGCGATCCATCATATTATTGCCGTATCCGTTAATCTGACCCATGACACCTGTTCCGTTACCGGAATATGTGCTGCTCCCTGTCCCATTGGAATAGGAGCTTACGCCCGTGCCCGTCCCCGTTCCTGTTCCATTGGAATAAGAGCTTACGCCTGTGCCGTTACCCGAATAGGTATTTGTTGTCCCGTTCGTCGTATTCCCCGAGTAGGAGCTCGTCCCTGTCCCTGTCATTGTTCCCGTGGCAGCTCCTGTGCCCACCGTGGCGTCGTAGTTGCTGCCCGTATAACTCGAAGTTGTCGTAGTCCCCGTTGCTCCCGAATTCCCCGTACCAGTATTCATTGTTGTACTCGTGTTTGCTTGAGCACCCATTGCCCCCAAACTCAATGCAGTCGTCAGAGCTAACGTCAAAGTAATGGTATGAAGCTTCTTCATCTGTCCATTTCCCCTCTCGCCGTGTAATGGTGGTGCAAAGTTATCATGCTCCTAGAAGCTCACTTTTAACGGGGAACTTGTTGGAAAGGCAGGGGTCGCTTTCATAGTTGTTTTTCGCTACAATAAGGTGGAAAGAAAGGAGCAACAACTCATGTCTACTACTTTGCAGGAGTCGCCTCAATTATGGGGAGACAAACGTTTCCATACATGGAATTATGAAATGCGCGATGCTTTCGGCGGAAAAGTGTTTAAAGTTATGCTGGACGCAGGCTTTACTTGTCCTAACCGCGATGGCAAGATCGCAACCGGCGGCTGCACGTTTTGCAGTGCCAGAGGATCAGGTGATTTTGCGGGCAGCCGCCGCGATGATCTTGTGACCCAGTTCAATAAGATCAGAGATCTTCAGCATCAAAAATGGCCGGAAGCCAGCTATATCGGTTACTTTCAGGCATATACCAATACGTATGCGCCCGTCGAGGAATTACGGGAATATTATGAAACCATTTTGCAGCAGCCGGGTGTTGTTGGCTTATCGATCGCAACCAGACCGGATTGCTTACCGGACGATGTCATTGAATACTTGGCGGAGCTGAATGAGCGAACCTATTTGTGGGTCGAAATGGGCCTGCAGACGGTCCATGAGTCGACGTCACAGCTCATTAACAGAGCGCATGACACACAATGCTATCTAGATGCGGTTGCCAAGCTCCGCAAGCATAATATCCGCACCTGTGCGCACATTATTTACGGATTGCCCGGCGAAACGCATGAGATGATGCTAGATACCGGACGAGCAGTCGCTCAAATGGATGTGCAGGGCATCAAAATCCATTTGCTTCATTTAATGCGTAAAACACCAATGGTGAAACAATATGAAGCTGGCCTACTCCAATTCCTCGAAAAAGATGAATACGTGAAGCTGATTGTTGATACACTTGAGTTCCTCCCTCCGGAAATGATTGTACATCGGTTAACAGGAGACGCGCCGCGTGATCTATTGATCGGACCCATGTGGAGCCTGAAGAAATGGGAAGTGCTGAACGCTTTTGATCAGATGTTGAAGGAAAGAAACACGTGGCAGGGGAAACTCTGGACAGGGAAAACAAATTAGGACGCCATAAAACCATAACCGCATTTGTTCCGTTTCCTTTATATAATGAGAACGCATAGAGGAGATGGGATGAATGAAAAAGTGGGCTGGAGTTTCTGTTCTTAGCATGATGATCGTTGCGGCGGGGTGCAGCAGCCAAACGGAGTCGCTTGCGCCGACCGCCACACCGTCGGCGGTCGTGAGTGCGTCGCCGCAGGCGACCGCAGCGGCAAGCGCAGCGCCGACTATTGCGCCGACGGCAGTGGTGACCGTGGCCGCTAGCGCGACGCCAGCGGCCAGCTCAACGCCGCAGCCTAGCGCGGCGGCAGCCCCCATAGCGGCGACTGCAAAGCCGTCGCCGATACCAACGCCAGCGCCTGCAAGCGCGGCGCCACCTGCATCCGCCAAGCCGCAGACGGCGGATGATGGCGCAACCAGCACCGCAGCGCAGGCGCAGGTGCTTTATAAGGATAACTGCATGGCGTGCCACGGGGAAGGCCTTACCGGAGACTTCGGACCGAACCTGACCAAGGTCGGTTCGCGCAAAACGAAGGATGAGATCGCTGCGCAGATCATCAATGGCAAAGGCGATATGCCGCCTTTCCAAAGTACATTGAAATCCGCTGAAATCGAGGCGCTGGCCGCTTGGCTGGCCGCCAAAAAATAATCCAGCATGGAGGCTTTCTAGCATGGGTTTTGTTTCTGTTTTGGGCTTTGCTCACCAATTAATCAGCCAGCGTGTCCAAGCTGGCGAGACGGTCGTTGACGCGACTCTCGGCAATGGCGTGGACGCTTTATTCTTAGCGAAGCTGGTGGGCAGCCGCGGCAGCGTGTACGGCTTCGATATCCAGCAGCAAGCGCTGGACCAAACCAAGATGCGTCTGGAGAAGGAGCTTCCAGACGACGTTTCTTCTTGTGTTTCCATGAGCTTATGCAGCCATGCGCTCATGGAAACCGTCGTGCCGCAGGACCGCCATGGCAAGGTCGCGGCGGTCACCTTCAATCTCGGCTATTTGCCCGGCGCCGATCCAAGCACCATTACGAAGCAGGAATCCACGATTCCTGCACTTGAAGCCGCCCTCCGCTTGCTCCGCAAGGGAGGCATCGTAACCATCGTGCTTTACAGCGGCCACGATGGTGGATCGGAAGAAGCTGCCGCTGTCGAAAGCTGGGCGCAGCAGCTTTCCCTTGCCGCTTTTCAGGTGCTGAGCTACCAATTCAAAAATACTAGTACTCATGCCCCCTATCTCCTGGCTCTAGAAAAAAGATAGACGCATGATATAATGCTAGAGAGTGGAAGCACCATCATTTAGCAGGAGAACTTAGAGAAAGTAGGGATAGCATTGAAATCATACCCGCTTCAATTTCAACCTGAAATGAAAGAACGTGTCTGGGGAGGAAGAGCCCTGGAGAAGTTTGGTTTTCAGCTGCCGGAAGGCGCTATTGGCGAAGGCTGGATGATCGGAGATCACCCGAATGGCACAACAAAAGTACTTAATGGCGAATTAGCCGGTCTGGGTTTAGATGAAATTCGGGAGAAATACGGTAAAACGTTATTCGGTACAAAAGGATTTTCCGAAAAAAATGGCCGATTCCCGCTTCTGATTAAGCTGTTGGACTGTGAAGATGATCTTTCTGTACAAGTCCATCCGAACGATCACTACAAGAATTTGGCTGTTGGTGAACTTGGCAAAACAGAGATGTGGTACATTCTGGACGCTAAGCCCGGCGCCAAAATCATATATGGCATGAAAGAAGGCGTTACCCGCGAAAGCTTGGCTCAAGCTATTGCTGAGAACCGGATCTTGGACTGCTTGCAAGAGGTTCCTGTTGAAGCCGGGGATTCCTTCTACATCCCGGCAGGTACGGTTCATGCTTTAGGCGCAGGCGTGCTTGTTGCCGAAATTCAACAAAACTCCGACACAACCTATCGGTTGTACGATTACGATCGTCCCGGACTCGATGGCAAGCTTCGCGAGCTTCATATAGAAGATTCCCTCAATGTGATCGCTTATGAAGGCTCCGGCTCCACACGGATGAAAACCGATATTGCGGCGTCAGGCACATGGCTGACATTAGCTGAATCACCGTTTTTCACAGTGGAAAAAGGGCTTGTAGGACCCAAGTGGGAGCTCCATACATCACCTGAAAGCTTCGTCATTCTCGTCATCGCAGATGGAAATGGCACTTTATCGTGGGCCGATGGCAGCATTTCCACCAAGCCAGGTGACTGCTTCCTGCTTCCTGCTGATCTAGGGAGCTATGCCCTGGAAGGAACAATGACCGTCATTCGCAGCTACTTGCCCTAAGGCTTCCAAGCTTACGGTTATAACAAAAAGGCTCTCTACCTTCATCCCTAAGATGATTGTGGAGAGCCTTTTATTGATTTTGCAGCTATTCTTCCGACAAGCTGCTTTCTTTGAGAATTACGTCGTGCGCGCCGCCTTCAACAAGGCTGGTTGCGGAAACAAGTGCAATTCTTGCATTTATTTTTAATTCATCCAAGGTTAAAGAACCGCAGTTGCACATGGTGGACTTGATTTTGCCAATCGTCTTGTCCAAGTTCTCTTGCAGGCCACCCGCATAAGGCACATAGGAATCAACGCCTTCTTCGAACAAAAGCTTGTTCTTGCCGCCGGTGTCATAACGCTGCCAGTTGCGGGCACGGTTGGAGCCTTCTCCCCAGTACTCTTTCACAAAGTTGTTGCCAACCTTCAATTTTCTTGTAGGGCTCTCATCAAACCGCGCAAAATATCTGCCGAGCATAACGAAATCTGCGCCCATCGCCAACGCTAAGGTAACATGGTAGTCGTGCACGATACCACCATCAGAACAAATAGGAATATACGTACCGGTTTCCTTGAAGTACTGGTCTCTCGCTTCCACAACTTCCATAATGGAGGATGCTTGGCCGCGGCCGATCCCTTTTTGTTCCCGTGTGATGCAGATAGAGCCACCGCCGATACCTACTTTGATAAAGTCTGCGCCAGATTCTACTAAGTATAAGAAACCTTCACGATCAACTACGTTGCCGGCACCGATTTTCACATTAAAATTCTCTTTTACATACTGAACCGTTTCGCGCTGCCATTCACTGTAACCATCCGAAGAATCAATAACAAGAATATCTACTCCCGCTTCGACAAGCGCAGGTACTCTTTCTTTGTAATCCTTCGTATTGATGCCAGCGCCAACAATGTAGCTTTTATTGCCATCAAGAAGCTCTAGCGGGTTCTCTTTATGCTCATCATAATCCTTACGGAAAACGAGCGTATCCAGCTTCTGATGCTCATCGACAATCGGCAAGCAATTTAATTTATGATCCCAGATCAGATTGTTCGCTTCCGACAAAGTGATCCCTGATTTTCCGTAAATCAACTTTTCGAAAGGTGTCATGAACTGATGAATAGGTCGATTCAGCGGGTCGCGGCTAATTCGATAATCTCTTCCAGTTACAATACCAAGCAGTTTTCCGTTTGCTGTACCATCGTCGGTGATGGCAACTGTGGAGTGTCCTGTTTCTTCCTTCAAAGCAAGCAAATCGCTAAGCGTATGGTCCGGTGTCAAGTTAGAGCGGCTAACGACGAAGCCGGCTTTGTATCCTTTGACTTTGCGCACCATTGCCGCTTCTTCTTCAATGGATTGCGAGCCAAAAATAAATGAAATCCCGCCGCAACGCGCCAAAGCAATCGCCATTCCATCATCAGATACGGCTTGCATAACAGCAGATGAAAACGGGATATTCAACGAGATCGCTGGTTCCTCACCTTTGTTGAATTTCACTAACGGCGTCTTCAGCTTCACATTCGCTGGTGTACAGTCCTTCGTTGTCAGATTAGGAATCAACAGAAACTCACTAAACGTACGGGATGGTTCCATGTAATACGTGGCCACTTTTCGATTTCCTCCTCATTGATCCATAGGTAAATTTTTTCAATCTTATCACTGATCCTTGTCTGTGGTCAATGGATTTTTCAGGGAAATCTAATTTTTGTTGATTTGCAAGCAATGCCTCCACTTCATCCAGCTGCCATTGCTGGGCAATCGTCCTATCCAAGGTCCATTAGCGACTCGGTGGATACATGTGATTTTGCAGTATGAGCGGCCACAGATTCCCACGTTGAGCTCTGTCCATACCCTTTTTGCCGCGATTATTGGAACAGGACTGGTTAAATCATTGATTTCACATTATAATTTCTATGAGACGAAGAACGTCCTAGCCCATTCTTGTGAATGGATTAGGGCGTTCTTTTATTATGGAGGAGGGGTCGGCACGATGAATTTCGAGGAAGCGCACGCTGTATACATTCAATCCCATCTGCTGAGGAGGACAGGGGAACGCAGAGGACGTTTGGAGCGGGGACACAGGGAAGCAGAAAAACTGTTTTGCCAACAAGTATGGTGGCCGCTTCGTGGCAATTTTGAAGATTTGCATCCCGAATTCGAAGTATTCGATTGGAGGGGGCTCTCCTACTTTTGTGATTTCGCCTGGCTTACCAAGTCCGTGAAACTGGTTATCGAAATTAAAGGCTTTGGTCCGCATGTTCGAGATATGGACAGACAGAAATACTGCAACGAACTGAATCGAGAAACTTTTTTATCTGCGATGGGTTTTCAGGTAATTTCATTTGCGTATGACGACGTCGCTCACCGACCCGAACTATGCTTAACACTGCTGCGGATGGTCATTAGCCGGTACCAACCAGATTCCACCCCAGTCAACCTGCATAGTTTGGCAGAACGAGAAATCGTTCGACTTGCCTGCATGCTCGCTCAGCCTCTTCGCCCCATTGATGTGGAGACCCATCTAAGCATCAACCACCGTACCGCAGTTCGAACACTTCAAGCCCTCTGCTCCAAAGGGTGGTTGGCTCCAGTAACCGGAACGGAAGGCAGGCATGTCGTGCGCTATGAACTGCAGCCTGATAGGTTAATGCGGTTGCAGTAAGGTTTGGGGGGCAGTAAGGCTTGGAGGGTGCTTGCGGTTGCAGAAAAGCCTGCAAAAGTGCATCTTTTGGGGCTTATATTTGAGCTATTACCGCAAATTCCTGCGATTGTGCATCTTTTTCGGACTCAGGATCAACTTTAGGCTAAAACATCCGCAAATTCCTGCATAATCGCAGGCTTTCCTTCTTTTCAAACGATTATTGGAAAAAAACCTGCACTTTCGCAGGTTCTGTGAGTTCGAGCGGACATGAGCTTTAAACATGATGATATGTGGGTGGGGCGCTGGCAGATACTGCGTCTGATTGAGCTTCCAAGCAATAATTTGTTGGAGTAGATAGTGACTTGGCGTGTGATATGAGCTTCTAAGTGATAATGTGTTGGATTAGATAGCGACTTGGCGTGTGATATGAGCTTCTAAGTGATATGTGTTGGAGTAGATAGCCGCTTGGCTTCTGGTATGAGCTTCTAAGTGATAATGTGTTGGAGTAGATAGCGACTTGGCGTGTGATATGAGCTTCTAAGTGATATGTGTTGAAGTAGATAGCCGCTTGGCTTCTGGTATGAGCCTCTTCGTGATAATGTGTTGGTGCTAATTGCGACTTGGCGTGTGATATGAGCTTCTAAGTGATAATGTGTTGGAGTAGATAGCGACTTGGCGTGTGATATGAGCTTCTTCTGATAATGTGTTGGAGTAGATGGCAATTTGGCGCGTGGTATGAGCTTCTAAGTGATAATGTGTTGGAGTAGATGGCGACTTTGGCATGTGATATGAGCTTCTTCTGATAATGTGTTGGAGTAGATGGGGACTTTGGCGTGTGGGATGAGCTTCTTCGTGATAATGTGTTGGTGCTGATGGCGACTTTGGCATGTGATATGAGCTTCTTCTGATAATGTGTTGGAGTAGATAGCGACTTTGACGTGTGGTATGAGCTTCTGAGTGATGTGTGTTGGTGCTGAGGGGCTTGGCGTGTGATATTGTATCTGAGTCAATAGAGTGGACACAAAAAAGAGCTAAGAAGTTAGTTTTGTTTGCTTGTAAAACTGCGATTCGAATTTGTCTGGAGACAAATAGCCGAGCTTGCTGTGCGTACGCTTCC
>NZ_JABMKZ010000019.1 GCF_013204855.1 Paenibacillus alba
TCTCACTAAACATTTTCTTAGACATATTGTAATCCCCTCCGGTGCTTACTCTAGTATACAAAAAAAGATACCCACAGTCTGAACACTTTTTCAAAGTGTCCAGACTATGGGTACCAGTGTAATTAAACTGAATCCTTTTCCATTGGCAGCACTTAAAATCCCTCAAAGCTAGCACCCTACTGTCTAACGATCGAATAGATATACACAAAACTAGCAAACAAAAAAACGATAAAATTTATCAAGCTTATTCTTTTCTTTTTTTCTTTATATTCTGAGATACTTAAAAATAAAAAAAGCAAACTTATAAGCAGCACCGTCGTATTGCTGTTGCCTTTAAATGGATTCGTCAGGACCATACTAGCATTAATAATTAGAGCTATCGTTATTAATAAACTGACAACTCGAAATCCGTTCATTCTTTTCAACATAGATAACAGCCTCACTTCCACCTCTTTTAACCCCTTTATATTCCATATCATCCATTATATCATTAAATAGAGTGAAAAAAGCTAGCCATTTCTGGATAGCTTTGTACGTTCACACTCATTTTACCAATAGAGAGGGGATTATAGAATGAAAATAAGCATAAGAAGAGGGTTAAAACCTTATGGTCCAAGCTCTCGGCCTTTAATCTAGTTGGGAATGCAATCAATGAACTTTTCCAATGTTCCGTCAAAAGGGAAACCCTTGTTTTGAATGCGAATTTGCAGGTGATCCAATTCTTGTCTTGCTCGATCTATTAACTCTTGAGGATATGAAAATTTCATCGCATTACACTCAAATTCATCTTCATCTACGACCTTCCATTCCCCATTCCTCTGGACCAAGTCAAGGTCTAAATCTACAAATGAAACGATAGTACCGTCAACCCTTGCAGGCTCGTTGATATTGCAGTAATACTGTTGAATCTTTCCGTCAACGACATCTGCGCTTACCGTAAACCAAGAATCAAATGAGAAAAATTCAATAGTCCAATTATTAATTGTAAATATATTTTGCTTCGTATGATGATGCAGCTTTCTTCCATATTCACCCAAAACGATAACATAGGTATCTGTCATTTCTAATAACTTTGTATGCCAATCATAATGGGAATGGTTCCCCAATTTAAGAGCTTTAATCGTTATCTGTTGATCTATCACCATTCAACCTCATCCTATTATATTAAATTCCTCAGCAACTTTCTTAATATACATGTTCCTTTTTATAAGAAACCCCTTCATGTAGCGTTGTAAGAAAAGTACATCCGCAAGCTTCCCTAACCAGCCCATAGGCGACGTGTAATCAAATATATCAATCATCTGGGTACCGTTCTCTGTCGTATAGAACTCATGTGTATGCCTAAACCTCTTGAAGGCACCACGAACCTGCTCATCGACGAAGCGAAGAGGATAGTCCATTTCAGTTATCTTAGCTGTTAGACGCTGCTTAACGCCAAAATGAATGGCCTCCCAGGTAACGGTTTGACCGCACTCAATTAAGCCGCTTGTCACGCCTCCAACTGCTCTTTCATTGGTTTGTGATGTTGATTGTGCGTGGATATCAATGCTTCTAGCCATATCGAAGCAAGTTTCGATGGGGGCATGGATGTGGAGTTCTGTTTGGATGATTGGCATACAGGCTCACTTTCTAATCATGCTTATTTAGTTCTATTATAAATGAAAAAAAGACAAAAAACCTCCAAGTATATATCTTATAGGAATCATCCTACGAACTTGGAGGTTTTCGTCTGCAATCTTATTTCATCTTGCTATTGATCTCATGTAACAACTGAATGATTTGGGAGAAACCAAAAATAAATGCGGCACTAGTGATACCGCTCCCCCACCAAATAAAAGCAGCAGACCATCTGAAACTGCTACTATACTTTTCATTTCCAGCAGAATAGCCAAGAATTAATGCGACTATAAGTTCTATGCAGGCAATAGCTATTAAGATACTTACTATTATGCTTGCAAAATTTCTTTTCTCATAAGACATAGAAGACTTAGGGTTTCTCACAAAATCTGGCTTTCCATAGAAGTTCATTCTCTCTCTACTTTGTTTTTCTTTTTGCTCTGATAAATGGATCTGGCATAGCCCTATCTCGATAGGCTGATTCCCACAACCATCAACTGAGCATGCTGAATTCGCTAACGACATGCACTCACCTCTTCATAATTATAAAATATTGACAAAAAGTGCATCATTTCTACCTTATTATACAAACAATAGCACCTTAGAACTATGTAAAACTGGATTGCATTGGTATAGGATCCATTATATAAGGATATGGAACTACTTGGAAAGAGCTTGAAGAGGAGTTTGTTTGTTTCAAAATATCTGCTGAAAAACTTAGTTGACTCTTTCTCCATTCATTTCACAAAAGAATAGGATTCCTTCTAATTTGATACGAGTATCGCTCCTTATGTAATAAAATTGCTCATTTATGATTATGTAATTAGTAACTATTCACCTCATACGTATTGTGGAAATCCGTATTCAGTTAATCTCAATATCAAGGGCCACGTTTTCAATACTTCCCGATCCATTAAACTGACTTGTCTGTTTAAATTTGAAATAGATTTCCATGTTCAGCTTTGAGCGTGGTGATAATTGTATACTCACTGGTTCTAGTTCAATTCCTTCAAAGTACTCCTTCATGTCTTTCCAATAGTTCGTCTTGGCGATATTAGGAATAACTGATATGACCATAGATTTGCCGCTGTAGTTCACTAACGTTAAATTACAAGACATATTACCTAGGGTTTCTGGATTTGAGTGAAAGGTACATTTGCTCTTCTTCTGGTAATAGGTTATGGCATCCAACCCCGAAGAATTAAATTTTATCAAAAACATCAGTTTATCAGTAACTGTGGGGTATACAAAGATAAAAGCAATAACGATGAAAATCAGTCGTCTCATGAATGAGGGGTACACATTGTTCAGGTAGAATCTACTGTATTTATATCCAATCAAAAATAGTGGTAATCCAATAAGTATCGTATAGTGGATATTGATACCTGGTTCATACTCGTTAGACCAAGTAGGGATTCCAAGTTTGATTAAACATGAATCAGCGAGCGAATACCCCAAATGATGATTCAATGTAAAAACTAATGAAAATAGAATTAGCAGTAAAAATGCGAAGCCTTTTATTACTTGGCGCTCCTTTTTGTTGACACTTATTTTCATCCATCAACCCACTCTCAACATAAAAATAGCTTGAACAAACCCAATAGATAGCTCTTTTTTCCAATGAGTTAAAACAAGGAAACTACCAATAAAAAACTGAACCAAGTTATAAATTCCCCTTGCAATAAGCTGTACTTACACCAAACGACGAGATGCATTGGATATATATTCCTTTTATTCCTATTGTACCATCTGAGGTTGAAATAAGCGTGTTTGAAAATCACTGCCCGCAATCCGTAAACCCAATCACCGTCTTGTCTCAAAACAAAAAACCTCCCAATCATGTGTATTAACATCAATACACATGCTTGGAAGGTTCATAATCCACAACCCAGAAATCGTATTTCTAGGGTTGTGTACATCCAATTTAATTATTGCGGATTGTCGAATTTATCTTGCAATCCTTACTCTCATTAACTAGGTGGATTAAGCCTCAACCTTATCGTCACACTTCTCAACCAAGCCCTCTTCATCCTTCACTTTGAAGGAAGAGCCACACCCACAAGATGCTACCGCATTCGGGTTGTTGATGGAGAATCCACCGCCCATGCCTGCGTCCGTGTAGTCGATTTCCACACCGTATAGATACTTGGAGCTATCATCATCTACAACGACCTTCAGGCCATGTATGTCAAATACTTTATCGTCATCCTTCTGCTCATCGTCGAAGCCCATGCCGTAAGAGAAACCACTACAGCCCCCAGCCTTGACGCCAAGGCGCAGAAACAGGTTCGAAGATTCTTCAGATGCTAGAAGCTCTTTGATTTTATCAGTCGCTGACTCACTAATGTTAATCATAACGGAAATCCCTCCTCAGAAGTTCTCTTTGTCAGAAAACTGGCATTATCCATAAGATTTCGTAATGCTTACTATCAAGTATACTCCTAATCCCTGTATAGCTCAAGGGCAGCAGCTTAGCTTAGACTAGCCAAAACTGCCATTAACTTACTGCTTGGGTCGCATCGCATAATACTGCAAAAGCAATTGATCCAGCTCACGGCTGCACTGTTGGACTTCGGGGTGCATAAAACCGTATGTCGTACCGAGGGAAACCATCTGGCCTCTCAGCTGTTCAATTTCTATATTCAATCGTTCCTGCGGTTCGGTCACGAATAATGGCATCACGTTATATTCACCTTTTAACCCTACGTAATCACATTGCAATAGTATACAGGAATTTGGTATTATTGGGAATAACATTTTCAGAAAATATATGAATTCTTTGTCGTTTTTGTGAGATTGTCAATTTATCTTCATCATCATGATGTTGCCCCTCCCCATGCGGAGGTTTATAATAGGATAGATGGTTTGTACGTTTATGAAGCAAACGGGTGTGAATTCCTGAACCGAACTGGCTGACAGGTATGCGAGCCACTTACACCGCAAGGCGCATTGGATTCTTACTGAAGTTCGATGCGCCCATTCAGTATGAGCTTTATTTTGTATTCATAGGAGGAGTTAGAATGAGTGTGATCACCACAGACCCGATCAAACGGATGGCAGAAATTGCTGAGAAGGTTGAGAACGGTCAGCGTCTTAGCATGGAAGATGGGCTCTTTTTGTATGAGTCCGACGATCTACTGACAATTGGTCAATTAGCGAACAAAGTCAATACACGATTGAACGGGAATAAGGTTTATTTTGTACAAAACATGAGCTTGTACTTCACGAACGTATGTGAGGAGCATTGCGCTTTTTGTCATTTCCGCCGCGATGAAGGCGAAGAAGGCTCCTACACGTTAACGCCTAGTCAGATGTTGGATTATGTGGCTGAGAATTTCAACCCGGAAATTCGAGAGTTCCATATTAGCCAAGGGCATAACCCACACTTACCATTTGAATATTACGTCGATTGTATTCGTCAATTAAAAGCGGCTTACCCAGATGTCACGATTAAAGCGCACACCGCGGCTGAAATTGAGTTTTTCTCACGGATCAGCGGCCTTAGCTACCGAGATGTCCTCAAAACGCTTATGGACGCAGGCTTGTCCACGCTTCCTGGTGGCGGAGCTGAAATTCTGACCGAACGCTACCGGACCAAAATGAACGTAGAAAAAGCGTCCTCTGAAGAATGGCTTGACGTTCACCGCAATGCTCATCTGCTCGGAATGAAGACTCATGCCACTATGCTGTATGGTTCCATCGAAACCAAAGAAGAGCGCATCCGTCATATGATGTTGCTGCGTGAGCTGCAAGACGAAACCAACGGCTTCCTTGTCTTTATTCCGAATTCCATTCAACCGGCAAGCAAAAATGCAGGTCTCAAAAGACGCGTACCCGCTTGGGATGAGCTGAAGACCATTGCGATCAGCCGGCTAATGTTAGATAACTTCCCTCATATTAAAGCTTATTTCATCAATATCGGGGTCAAATTAACACAGCTTTCCTTCGCTTTCGGAGCTTCCGATGCACATGGAACGATTGTGAAAGAGAAAATTTCCCATGCAGCCGGAGCGCTGTCTCCTGAAGGACTTACGCGGGATGAGCTTGTCTGGTTAATTCAAGGCGCAGGACGCGTTCCCGTTGAACGCGATACCTTTTATAATGAAATCAAAGTTTATTAGTCATACTAGAGAAGAGATATCGTTCAGAAGGGATATTGGATAGCATGAAAAAGTTTGTCATTCTCGGAGGAGGTTATGGCGGTTTGACCATAGCCTTAAACATGTTGGAAAAGGATTTACCGGAGGACACCATCCTGGAGTTGATTGACCGGAGCCCTTTTCAAGGACTCAAAACAGAATATTACGCACTTGCCTCAGGTACGATTGCGGAAACGCATATTCGAGTTGCGTATCCGGATGATCCGCGGCTGCTTCTTACGTATGGGGAAGTTTCTTCGGTTGACTTGAACAACAAACAAATTTTATTTGCTGATAAAGAACCGATTTCCTACGATTGGCTGGTTATTGGGTTGGGCTGTGTGGATAGCTACCATGGCATCATTGGCGCTGCTGAGCATTCTTCCAGTATTCAGACATTAGCACAAACACGCGCTACGTATCAGCGCATTAACAATATCGCGCCTTATGGGCAAGTCTCTATTATCGGGGGCGGTTTAAGCGGTGTTGAAATGGCAGCTGAGCTGCGGGAAAGCCGATCTGATCTGAACATTCGGTTGATTGACCGCGGACCAAGCTTACTCTCTGCTTTCCCAAGCAATCTGCAGCAATATGTGCGTGAATGGATGACGGAGCATCATATCGAGCTTCGTACACAAGTTTCGTTAGTTCGTCTGGACGGCGGGGATTTGTACAATCAGGATGAAATTATTCGCACAGATGCAACGATCTGGACAGCCGGCATTCAACCAAATCCGATTGTGGAAGCTTTGAACGTTCCCAAGGATCGTCAAGGCCGCATCGTGCTCAATGAATATCATCAAATTGCTGAATACCCAGAAGTCTACGTTGTTGGGGACTGTGCGTCATTGCCTTTCTCTCCAAGTGCGCAAGCGGCGCAAGCGCAAGGCAAGCAAATTGTGGAAGCCATGCAAGCCATTTGGAAAGGCGATACACCTCGTCTCGGCAAAATTAAGCTCAGAGGAACACTTGGTTCCTTGGGTAAAAAGAGCGGCTTCGGCATCATGGGCAAACGTACCTTAATGACTGGTAAAATTGCCCGAATGCTCAAAAGCGGTGTGCTGTGGAAATCCAAGCGCCACTTCGGGTAAGTTAGTCCCCCAGAAGATCGTACATCGCTTCGATTTCCTTTATTTTCTGCACAATGCGTTCATGAAGAGCTTCTGCGCTTTCGGCTGCTACAATTTCTCCATTCAAAAGCGCATAAGGCTCCATATAACATTGCCCGCAATTGCCCAGGCAGCCGTATTCGATAACGTCATAATCAGGATCCAGCTCCAAAGCTTTCATGACCTTGTCCGTACCATGGTGCATATTGCTTGCGCAAAACTCGATAATCGGTCTCAAAATAAAAATTCCACCTTACTACTGATATTCTAGTTGAAAACCATTTTCATTTAATCAGTATTGTAATATAATAATAAAAGAAAGGAGATGAATCAAATGACTGAAAAAACAAAAGAAGTAATTTATGATGAAGTCCTTGAGGTTTTAGATAAACTACGTCCTTTTCTACAACGCGATGGCGGTGACGTTGATCTCGTTGATGTAGAAGACGGTATTGTGAAGCTGAAACTCATGGGTGCCTGCGGAAGCTGCCCGAGCTCAACAATTACATTGAAAGCCGGGATTGAACGTGCGCTAGTTGAAGAAGTTGAAGGTATAACCGAAGTCGTACAGGTATTCTAATACGACTATATCATAAGAAAGAGCTTACCTCTATGGTAAGCTCTTTTTGCTATGCGCAGTGCCGTTAATTTTTGCGCTGGTTAAGTACAGGCAATGGCTGTATCGGATCCAAGCCACCTGATATGTCCATAATATTTCCTGTGATGAAATCAGAGGCAGGCAAGCATAGAAAATCAATGACGCGGGCTACATCTTCGCCCGTCCCCGGTCTTCCTACCGGCGTTTCGCCATCCACTTCCAGTCTTGCTTCTTCCATCGTCCGTTCTTTGTTCTTGCCGCGGATATCTCCCGGACAGATCATGTTAACGGTAATCCCGTGGCTGGCTTCTTCTTCCGCTAAGGTTTTCGTAAAGGAAACTAAGCCAACCTTAGCCGCTGCATACACGGCTCTATGTGTCCATCCCCTTGCTTCGGCTGCTTTGCCAAAACCAAAGTGGATGATGCGCCCCCAGCGATTCTCCCGCATCATGGGCAGTACCAAATGATCCAGCTCCATCACGCCTAACAGATTGCCACGCATCAAATATTCAATTTCATCAACACCATAATCCGCGAAAAACCGCCGCTCGCGAAAAAAGGGCCCCGCATTGTTAACTAGAATATCAATCGGCCCCAGCGCTGAATTCGTCAGCTCGACCATACGAACGATGTCCTCGCGTTTGGCTACATCCCCTTGTACGGCCAGACTGCGAACGCCCAAGCTTTCCAAGCGCTGAACGAGCTCGGCGGCTTCCTTTTCGCTGTTCACATAATTGACAGCCACCTGACACCCCCGCTGAGCCAAGGTTAAAGCGGTCATTTTGCCAAGTCCTTTGGCGCTGCCTGTAATAAGAACCGTTCGGCCTCTTAATTCCATGGTCAACTTACCCCTTTGCTACATTTGCCGTAATATAAGTAAACGCTATAAGTAAGGTTCGGCATGCCATATCAAATCCCTGCTGAAGATCAGCAACGTTGGAATGGACATTTTCAACATGAATCCGATCTCCGGGATACGGCTCTTTTTGCATAAGATCATCGAGCATCTCCGCATTTATATAGTGAATTTCCATATTGCGTTGATTGCGAAGGCGATCCATCGCGGCTTTGTGATCCATTTTGAGATTGTACAACTGAACTTCCAAGGAGCCGTGAATATGTTTCTCATGCATCCGGCGCAGCACCGTAAAATACGAAAAGCGTGATTTCAATGTCTCTGTTTTCAGTTCAAAGAGATCATTCATAAACGTACCCAATTTATCTAAAATGGAAAACAAACGAATGAACGCATTTTTATAAAAGTAAACGAAACGATGGTAGGCTTCGATCTCGGATGGTTCCATTTCTTCCAAAAATGCTTTATGAATAAGCTCCGCGTATTTCTCGCAGCAATATTTGCTCTGCTCCAGCTCATCCAAAGCATCAATAAATCCTTTGCTCCAGATCGCCTGCCTGTGATACTTCGGATAATCCGCGGCTAAGTGGTTGCTCTCCTTGGATTCCAGCAATTCCATATAAGCTCTAACCGCATTGCCGGCTTCCAAAAGAAGTCCGCTATCGATTCGTTTTGGCTCGTTGAACAAGATTCGCAGCACGTAAGCACCCCCTTTTAGGATCTAGAGACATCGTTTGCTTGATTACAGGTTCGTTGTCTGTTCGCTACGTTGATCGCGTTTAATAGTCTGAGTCCGATCCCGCTGTACCAGATACATCGCTGTCAACACACCGATACCGCCCAGACATTGAAATATGGAAATGGATTCGTATAGCAAAAAGTACCCGGCAATCGCGGCTGTCACGGGCAGCAAGTACCCATAGGCCGAAGCCTTGAAGGGGCCTAGCTTCGATAAACTCCAATTATGCAAAGAGAACCCGACAGCTGTTGCCAGAATAGACGTATAGATGAGGCTGATCCAGCCTGTTGTTGAAATGGCGGAGAAATAAGCAGCGTCTGCGCGCATCAATACGAAAGGAAGCAAGGATAGAGCACCTGCTGTCATTTCGAAAGAAATCAACAGCGGCAAAGGATATTTCAAGACCAGACGATTCATCCCAATCAAATAAATGGCCCCCATGACACTTCTCATCAATAGTAAAATGTCACCCCGGAGTGTTTCTCCCCCCAGATGAAAACCCTCTGCTCCGCCTGAAACGATGACAACCACGCTAAATAGGGCTAATGGTATGCCTACGCAGATACGCCAGGTTAATCTTACTTGACGGGCCAGTACAGCAATGAGCACCGTGATTACAGGCATGAAGCCTCTGCCCAAAACAGCGCCATTCGCTGAGTTGGAGAACTGCAGCGCATATTGCAATAGAGCTTCCATGCCAACCGCATTAAGAACGCCTAGAGCACAGATAAGAAGGAGATCCTTGCCTGCGATCTGCATCTTCAGTGAGCGCGATCGATAATAGAAGTAAGTATAGACCCAGAGGATCGGAATCATACTTGCGAAGCGGAGCCCGTTGAACACAAGGGAATCCCATTCTCTGCCTCCGATTTTCAAAGAAGCGAGATTAATCCCCCACAATAGATAGACGATGACAAATCCAGCATGCGGATAAAATGAGCGTAACCGTTCGCGACTCATACGAAATATTCTTCCCATCTGCGGTCGACAAGCTCCACAATGTCTTCCCGCGGGAACAGCTCATCCGGGTATCCGGGCTTCATGCGAGCGTCAATGACGATTGGCAATTCGTAGGCGATGTGATGACGATTCACACTAGACTGCGCATACATGTCGCTGGCAGGATTAAAGCGTGTGAACACCGTCCACAAGAATTTGGTTTGGTCTTTGGCAACGCCGCTGGCATCATCGACGAGTATGACCAGCGGCCATTCGGTGAGCCGGCTTGCCGCATTCGCCAGCAAGCGCTGAGGCAGTTCCGGCTCCGCCGCGTAGGACGCGCCTGAGACGAGCAGACAGCCGCCGCAATAGACGGCGATGTCTTCGATTTCAGGCAGCTCTCCCGCGGCGTAGGCTCTTGGCAGCTCGCGCACAGGGTCCCCTGTGCCGAGAAGCACAGCTTTGCTGCCGTGATTGAGCTGGCCGCCTGTATAATCAAGCGTATCCTGCGATGTTTTGTTGAAAATGAACAAATCACAGCCTGGGTTGAATCGTTCGAGCACTGTTTCCAGCAGCTCGCTGAAGTTGGCCAAGATCGTCGGCTTGTCTGTAACGATCAGGAATTTGGTGAGCGACAGCTGACCCTCACCCAAGATCCGGAATGCCGTGCCCAGCGCCTCACGGCTGTAGCTCTCGCGGATGACGGCAGCGGCTAACGGGTGGAACCCAGTCTCCGCGTACGTCCACAGGCTTTGGACCCCGGGCATCGCCACCGGAAAAGCGGGCTCAAGCAGTCTTTGCAAGAATTCGCCAAGGAAGTAATCCTCTTGGCGCGGTTTGCCGACGATCGTCGCCGGATAGATCGCGTCTCTGCGGTGCCATACATGATTCACCTTGAAAATGGGGAAATCATGGACGAGCGAGTAGTGCCCGAAATGAGCGCCAGCCCTTCTTGTATGCGGCGGAACGACGCCGCACAGCGCGAACTCCGCCTCGGCGACGAGGCGGTGCCCCCCATGGGGATTCTCTACCATGGGGAGCTTCTGCCCGAGAATGAGCGAAGCAAGCATCAGCTCGGGCAAGTGCTCGGGCACCGGCGCAATCGCCGAGGCAATGAGCGCAGGCGGGCCGCCCAGGAACACGGTGACGGGCAGCGGCTTCTGCCGCTTCTCGGCTTCGTGGTAGTGGAAGCCGCCGCCTTTATGTATTTGCCAGTGCATCCCGGTCGTGAAGTCATCATACACCTGCATGCGATACATGCCCAGGTTATGATGACCGCCGTCCGGATGCTCGGTGTAGACAAGCGGCAGCGTGACGAACGGGCCGCCGTCTTCTTGCCAGCTCGTTAGGTGCGGCAGTCCGGCGAGCGGGTTGTCCCGTTTAAAGCCGCCGAGAATCGGCGCTTGGTTAGGCTGTACTTTCTTCGTGCCGACCTTAAGAAGGTCCATGATCAAGGCTCTCTCGCCCCAGAGTGCTTGCGGGGTAGGCGGCAGCAATGTGCTTGTTGCATTGATAACCGCTTTCATGAATTGCTCTGGCTTCGGACCAAATGCAAGATCGACCCGTCGAGTCGTTCCGAAGAGGTTCGAAACGACAGGGAAGGAGCTACCCTTGACGTTCGTGAACAGCAACGCTGGACCTTGCTCGTCAATGACGCGACGATGAATTTCCGCGAGCTCCAGATTCGGATCGACGGCAGCCGATATTTCGATCACTTCATTTTCGCGGCGCAAAATATCCAGAAATGCACGTAAATTCGTTGGTGTCACGTATGTTCCCCCTTTAATCATTGAAATAAAAAGAAAGGAAAAAGAAAAATAAAAGGAAAAGGAAATAGCCTTCCTTAAGAAGGCCTCCTTTTCCACCAAAGCACCTTGCCGCGCCGTGCTTCCAAGGAGCCCGCCCGTCAGGCATTAAGCTTTGCGGTCATATAAAGTTAGTACGCATAGATAGCATAAGAATCCAAACATGCAAGCCACGATAACCGCATGCACCATCCCGGCAAACAAATAACCAACTTCATTGCCCATGGACCACGTGACAACCGCTCCGCTGAGCACTTGCAGCGATACCAGGATCAACGACCATTTGCTGCCAAAACGCAGCTTGTCTGAATTTTGATAATAACGCTTTGCTTGCAAGTAAAGGAACAGAATACAAATAAATAACAGTAAAGCCGCTATGCGGTGGGTAAAAACAATACCTGTAGCGCCGCTAAGCTCCGGAATAACCTCGCCGTTGCATAAGGGCCAGCCCGAACAGCCTCCCGATGAAACGGTGTGACGCACAAATGCGCCGAGATATACGACAACATAGCTGTAGACTGTCGTAATCCATACAAGAGCTTTGAAGCCGCTGTGGATGCTCGTATCTCTCTTGAATTGTCCCCACGAAGTAAATACAAGCGCTAGGAGTAAGGAAAACGCAAAAGCCAATAAAGACAGTCCAAAATGAAGCGCCAGCACCAGAGAAGACTGCGGCCAGACGACAGCCATGGCGCCCATTGCTGCTTGAATCAGTGTCATTAATACCGTAGCTGAAATAAAAAACTTGGCATCATTACGTTTCACATATCGAAAAACAAGAATGAATGTAGCAACCAAAATTAAGGTCACGATGCCTACAACCAAGCGATGGCTGTATTCAATAAGCGATGAAATTGTATGTGCCGGAACGAATTGCCCATGACACAGCGGCCACTCGTCTCCGCAGCCTCTGCCTGCGTCTGCCTTTGTTACCAAGGCGCCCATAGCAAGAATAAGAAACATGCCGATGGCGGAAAGATTGGCTAATCTTTGAATCAGTTTTTGCATGATTGCACCTACTTTTATGTCGTGACTTCTGTTCATCATGTCGAATAGTGGAGTTCCTATTTCAATTATAGCTTTAAAAACTTGGCAAATCCATTCGCAATTGTTACAAAGCTCTGAAACCAAGCCAAACGCGGCTCAGATGTTCATCATCTATTCAATGTTTCAACTTTGGGGACAAGGGTAAGTAGAAGTTGAGCGCGAAAATAAGGGATTGCGACTAGTCCCCGCCAAAACGATCACAGGAGGTTTTATCTATGAGTAAACACATTATCGGTGTCTTTCATTCAGAAACAGAAGCCATACAGGTGATTAACAGACTCAAAGATGAAGGCTACAGTTCCGATGATATCTCAGTAATCGGCAGAAATAACGAGGGTTTAAATCAAATTGAGGATGCAACGGAAACCAAAGCGGAAGAAGGTCTTGCAACTGGTGCCGCTTCAGGTGGTGTGCTTGGCGGCGTTACCGGATTACTCGCAAGCATCGGCGCACTCGCCATTCCGGGCATAGGTCCTCTTATTGCCGCTGGACCTATTGTAGCTACTTTGACCGGAGCCGCAATTGGTGCTAGTGCAGGCGGACTTGTCGGCAGTCTAATCGGATTGGGGATTCCCGAAAAAGAGGCTGCCACGTATGAGGCTTATGTCAAGGATGGCAAAATTCTCGTTCTCGTCGAATCGGACGCAGTCCGAGATCCCAGAGCGTACGAGACGTTTCGCAATCATCAATCCCTGAATGCTGATACTTACAGTCCAGAGTATGGCTATAGATCATAAGAATATGCGTGCAGGGAAAAGTTGAGGGGAGACAGCCTTTTTGGGCAGGCTCAAGCAGCACTCGCTGCTTTCCCACCGCTGAGACGGCGTTTTCGGCCGGCTCAGCCTTCTTCTCTTGTCTTTTCCCTGCTTTTGGCGCCTGAGACTGCCTTTTTGGCAGGCTCAAGCAGCACTTGTTGCTTTCCCGCCGCCGAGACGGCGTTTTCGGCTGGCTCAGCCTTCTTCTCTTGCCTTTTCCCTGCTTTTGGTGCCTGAGACTGCCTTTTTGGCAGGCTCAAGCAGCACTTGCTGCTTTCCCATCGCTGAGACGGCGCTTTCGGCCGGCTCAGCCTTCTTCTCTTGCCTTTTCCCTGCTTTTGGCACTCGAGAAAGCCTTTACTGCCGGCTCACCCAACACTCGTTGCCTTGCCGCCGCCGCGAAGCCGCAGCTCACAAAACAAAAAATCTCTCTTACCAACAATCAGGCCAGAGCCCATTGTACAGATAAGAGAGATTTTTTTTATTGCCTTTTAAGAAGGCAAGGCACCGGAAACTTCAATTGCGCGATCAAGAAACTGCTCAATTTCTTCGCGTGTTTTGCGCAGCTTGTTGACGAAGCGAACGAGTTCTTTGCCTTCACGGAAAGCAATAAAGCTTGGAATGCCAAGGATGTTCAGCTGCTCACATAGATCCGGGACTTCATCGCGGTCCAGCTCAATAAAGGTGATGCGTCCTTCATAAGCTTGCTCGACTGCTGGCATGAAGGGATCGATATAGTGGCAGTCCTTGCACCAGGTTGTTTTGAAGATGGCGACGGTTAACGTGGACTGCGAGATTTGTTTTTGAAATGTTTGTTCATTGGAAACTTTCAACATAGCGGACACCTCACTGCTTAGGAATTTATTCACTTATAGCATGCCCCGAAAGCTGTGTCAAGTTCATGGGGAGCCGTCTATTTTCCTCTTATCAGTATTTACATTTAAAGTAAAAAGTGATATCATTTAAATATCAAAACAATATGTTAAATGAGAAAGGGTGCTGCCCGCATGAAAGAAACAAGCGCTTGGTCAATTAATGGATTTCTTGGATTATTATTATTTGTAATCGGTGCTGGAGCTGGAGTTCTGCTTCTTACGCAACAATATGTTGTTTCCGGGATTATTCTCATTGTGCTTGGAATTATTTTTGTTTCGAACATTACTGCCGTGCAGCCGAATGAAGCTTCTGTCATCAATTTCTTCGGCAGTTACAAAGGGACCATTCGAAAAAGCGGACTTTGGTTAATTATCCCTTTTTCCACTCGGAAGAAAATTTCATTGCGTGTGCGCAATTTTAACAGCGTGAAGCTGAAAGTGAATGATATTGAAGGCAATCCAATTGAAATTGCAGCTGTTGTTGTGTTTAAGGTTGTAGACACTTATAAAGCGCTCTTCGATGTGGATAGCTATGAGAAGTTCGTGGAGATTCAAAGCGAAACCGCCCTTCGCCATGTCGCCAGCAAATATCCGTACGATCGCTTTGATAGTGACGGCTACTCCCTAAGAGGCAATGCAGATGAAGTTGCCGCAGAGCTGAGTCTTGAGCTGCAGCATCGCCTTTCCGTTGCCGGTGTTGAGGTAATTGAATCGCGCCTTACTCACCTTGCTTATTCGACGGAAATTGCCAGCGCCATGCTTCAGCGTCAGCAAGCTTCCGCCATTTTATCAGCTAGACAAACCATTGTTGACGGGGCCGTTGGAATGGTGCAGATGGCTATCGCGCGTTTGGAAGCTGAAGGTCTTCAATTAGATGAAGAAAGAAAAGCGGCCATGATTAACAATCTACTCGTTGCGATTGTATCGGACCGTTCAGCGAGCCCGGTCATTAATACCGGTACGCTGTATTAACAGGACCCGTTATGGCTCCTAAGAAAAACTTCGCACTCCGCCTCGATCCCAAGCTCTATGAAGCTTTGGAGCGTTGGGCGGAGGATGAGTTTCGCAGTGTAAACGGTCATATTGAATATGTTTTGCGCGAAGCGCTTCATCGTTCCGGGCGGCTGTTAAAACCAGGACTCGAACCACCACAACCCGATCCAGAGAAGTCACAGGATTAACATAACGTACAAAAAACGCCTCCAAAACCACATCTAAAGTGGGAATGGAGGCGTTTTTCAGTGTGGGGAGGCGTTTCTAAGTTTGTAGGTTTCTAAGCTTCTGAATGAGGGTACTTAGACATATATCCAAAAAAAGGAGAGATGCAGCATGCCAAAAACCACCTATTGGGTTAGCGTCGGCAGGCAAGAGATCGTTCCCGCTGGCGAAGCCGTTATCCGTGAGAACTATGAATTTGAAATTCGCGCTGATGAGGCTGAACATCTCCAACTCCAAGAGCAATTTCAAGCGATGAAACTGGTTGATAAGCAATTGATAAATCGGGCCCGAACACCCTATGAAGCCTTCCCGGAAAAAGATCAAGATATGAAAAATCGCTCTTACGATGAACAGCTGAAGAATATTTATTTTCTCATCCACCGCTTAGGCACAAAGGAAACCAGGCAGCATATTGAAAGGATGAATTTGCGAGATCTGCCCCATTATCAGAATATCAACAGCAAACCTGAGCAAGTTAAGACCTAAAAACAGGGGCCATGCGGCCCCTGTTTTCTTCAAGCTATTTCACCGATAGATCAGAGAAATCGAAAGTTCACTCATATCGAGACTTCCTCTACGCTCAACAACACCTTCATAAACCGTCTTTCTGGTGTCTAAGTCGATTATGGCTGCTGCGGGATTTAACTTCCCTAACATTAATACATATACACGATTATTCACGATTCGGGTTATTCTTGCCTGGCCCCATTTGCTTTGCATCGTTTGAAGCTCCAGCTTCGTATCACTCTTGATCTTGTTTTCTACCAGATCGTAGCGCACAACCTGAGACGGCTCAGCTTCCGATATTAAGGAAATATACAGATCATCGCCAACCTGTTGAATGGTTTGATTCTCTACTTTTGGTTTCATCAGAAGCTCATGTATAGACTCATTAAGAATCTTCGTGAGCTGTCCCTTCCAAATGTCATAAACGAATAGCTCGCGATTCATCAGTTTTCGGTTGTCTTCGTTGCCATCTTTCCATTCATATGTGCGTTGATCAAAAATCTCGTAACGATTTGATTTCAAGAAATCACTTGCTCCCGTATACGTGACAACTGACTTTAGTTTATCTTCTTGCTTGGCACCTGTTTCGATCCGTTCATGCGCGGCAACCATTTTCTTGTCGAGATCAAGCGTGTACATGTGGTATTCCGGATTTTTAAATACATGCCTACCACCGGCCAATAGCTGCTGGAAAACAATGAGCACTTTCATCGTTTGTCCTTTGATTTGCACATCGCAAATGCTGATATAGTCATCTGCGTTTTTCTTGATTTGTACCTTAAAAGCCGCACTGTTTTTCTTCTTGCCTTTATCATATAGAGCTATATCGAGAATATCCGACTGCCCTTTATCTAAATCATACTGATAATCAGACCCTACATAACCAATGACGTTGTCATCTTCAAAAAAGGCGTTCCTATCTTTCTTTCCTCGCATGAAAGAACGATGTTCATTCAGAAGCTCTTTTAGTTCAACATCATAATAATAAGAGAAATCCATTTTTTCCAAATACGACTGATGGTCGTTAGGATACTCGCTTCCTTTGGTTGTAACGACGATCGGTTCCACCTGATAACTTCCTTTGACCGCAAGCCCTGCGGCTTCTTCTTCCTTGCCTGTCACCATCTTTAAGTAATAGTCCGGTTTGGGTCCCTGCACAGCACCAACATAATGAAAGCTGATCGAACTAAGGCTAAATACAAGTAATACCAAAAGCATCCAATAACGCTTCATGATTGCACCTCCTTTATACGGTTACTTTTTTACGTAATAGATATGAACTCAACCATAATGAAACGGCTGTAAGACAAAGGCCAATGACAACTTGATACAACAGAACTTCACTTGGAAACCAGTTATTGTTAAGCCATTTATCCGCAACAAGGTAAGGTAATATAAATATAACGACAGCTGCCGCACTATATAGGACTCCTGCCACAATCCCTTTGATTCGGTAGCTGCGTTCTAGCAAAATTCCTGTAAATAGAATGATAACGCTCATTACCCCTGCGCCGTAATACAATACAAACTCGATGAAATCAGAAGGCAGCAGCATATGGATGAACCGATTTTGCCCAATCAGTTCACCGATCGTGACAGGTTGTCTCCATTCGCTTGGAATCAAGCTGTTAAATACGGCTAATTGAACCGGAAGCAGTACAAATTGCAAAGCCACGAATCCCAAAACGTATAGAACTATAGCAGTCAGCTTAGCCAGATACACATTCATCCTGGACGTAGGGAGCATGAGCAGCCTGTAGGCAAACGTATTTTTGCCCAACCATTCCTTGTACCATGTCCAAAAAATATAGAGAAAAATCGTCACAGCACATAAGGCAATCGAACCCTCGAACCAAATGGATTGGAAGCTGTTCGTCATTTTGGCTGGGTTGAACTGCTCGACATACTGGATCGCCGTCAAGGAATTTCGCTCCATCGTATTTTCTGCACTGCTCAAGTAGGCTTTGGCGTTAAGCCAAATCCCAAGAAACTGGGCCACTGTAGTGAGCAAGCCCAACGCACCAAATATTTTGCTAAACCGGACGATTTCCCAGTTCAACAGCTTGCTGTACCTATTCATG
Source organism: Paenibacillus alba (assembly GCF_013204855.1). Taxonomy (GTDB): domain Bacteria; phylum Bacillota; class Bacilli; order Paenibacillales; family NBRC-103111; genus Paenibacillus_E; species Paenibacillus_E alba. Next base: position 18,286 of record NZ_JABMKZ010000019.1, read on the forward strand.
TTACATACACCTCTCTCATGACATCCACAACCGATTTGCCCTCTTGGGAGCGCATCTCCTCCGCATCGAACTGCTTCATCACCCGACCGCTATCCAAAAGAACCACTTGATCGATCAAATGTTCGATGTCATGAATTTCATGCGTCGTTACAAGAACTCCGCGGTCTTCGATCAGATGACTCGTGAATACGCTTGTGATCTGTTCTCTGCTGAAAATATCAATACCCGAGAATGGCTCATCCATAAGCAGATAATCGGCATCCAGCGATAACCCCAGCAGCAGATTAGCTTTGGCTGAGTTTCCTTTGGATAAATTCCCGATGCGCTCATTTGCCTTCAATTTGAAGAAAGTAAGCAGCTCTTCTGCGCGATTCTGGTTCCAATTCGAATAGAAGTCTTGCATGAACTGCATCCCTTCTTGAATTTTTAAATGAGGAGGCATGGTTAGGGTATCCGGTATAAAAACGACCTTTTCATAGGATTTCTTATCTAATGGGTGTCCATCAATACGGATTTGACCGCCTTGAATAGGCGTTAGTCCCATGATTGCTTTCATGATCGTAGATTTCCCAACACCGTTAATACCAATCAGACAAGTGATTTGGCCTTTGTCAGCTGTGAATGAGACCTCGTCCAGCACTCTTTTGCGGCCGTATGCCTTCACGATCTTATCAATTTCAATCATGCTGCGCCTCCCTTGCCCGTTCGGATTCATACTTCTCTTTCACGAAGCGAAGCAGCTCATCCGTCGGCAGCTCGATCTTCTTGATCGATTGAACGAATACCGTAACAGCCTCTTGAATCAGCTCTTCGCGAATTGAGTTCAGTATTTGCTCATCTGTCGTAATCCGACTGGGAGAATTGCCTTCGGTTGTAATCAACTTCTGTTCCTCCATCTCTTTGTAAGCTTTTTGTGCCGTATTCGGATTGATCTGCAACATTCCTGCCAGCTCCCGCCTTGAGGGGATCTCCCGTCCTGCCGCTAGCTTGCCTGTGGCGATTTCTTCTTTGAAATATCTGACAACCTGCAGATAAACCGGATCGCGGTTGTTAAACGTAATGTTCATCTATCCATCTCCTATGTTTACCCTAATCTATCAAGCCGAACTCGAGCATGTATTAACCGGTTAATACACTACGAAGTGTACTATACACTTAATACACTAAAAGTGTCAAGCATTGTCTACATTTGCAGGCCATGCTCTGACAACTCAGGGAGGCTGAAATCGCCATTTCCTCCTTACAGCACATAGCATCAAGCGCTTATGCTAACAATAAAAGTTCATCGTTTTTTGCAGACTACATGAGGGAGATGATCAGGTGGGTGGAACCACGAAACCAAGGAAGGACCACGAGCTTTGGGAGAAATTAAAAAGCTTTCCAAGCCTTATTCATCACTTTTTTGATACAACGAAGCCTCCTGATCAAAGCAGCCCCATCCCTGTTTCCGAGGCATCGATCAAGCGAATAGAAGCCCGTTTAATCAAGCAGCGCGGACTTCTTCAAGCCGGAGTCACTAACCAGAAGGCATCTGCAGAGGAACTCGAAATTTTGCAGCACATTCGAGCGCAGACAGCACAAGACAATCGCAATAATGTTACTCGAACCGCGGCGTACTGGAGAGTTTACCTCGATACCCCAGAAATCCACTGGGCGCTGCTTGCTCATATGGTATCTCGCAATGGCGGCTGGTGCATGACCGACTTGCGCGGAGAGCTGCTGCCGCGACTGTTGAAACAGGAATTGATGGACCAGCTTTTCGCTTTCCTCGAACGAGCCAATGGGTTGATTTTTCACGATGCTTATCCGCAGCTGCTGTTGTATCAAGAAAGTAAACGAAGAAAAATAAGCCTCTTCCATCTGCTTCCTGATCTGGGTGTCTCAGCTTGGATGCTGCCGTTTTGGGAGCATTTCTGGGAACATCGCGACTCAGCCATCCTGACGATATCACTGATCGTGAATGAGCAGAATTTCATTGAGCAGCGGATTGTCCAGAATGCGCTTTATCAGGAAACCGTTTTGAATAACGTTCTTTTCAAAAGCCAAGCTTATCTTCAATTGAACCAGGTTGGGTTTCCTTTCAAACCCCTGTCTACTGCTGCTCAGCACGCCTCTGATTGGCACCTTGCTGGCCTGATTCTAGAGCATTTCGCGGATCAATCGGAGCGCATTGCGTTCGGCAAAAGCTTATATGCCATCCTATTTGGCATTCCTCAGGTGCTGGAAAGCGTAATCGCGTTTGCCGCTGCTGCCCCTCATACGGGATCGCGTGCTGACTACTGGCCCAATCGCTATTCGCCAATAGCAAAAGCCTCCCCCGATACGAAGTATCAGGAGAGGCTGGATGGTGGTGACTGGATAACAGAGGCTTCCCCCCTCTATAGTCCTCCGCTCGCACAAGCATGGGCCGATAAGCCGTTTGCGCCTGTAGAGCCTGGAGACTGGTTCACGGACGTGGAGAAGCCGCTGTCTCATTTGAACACGATTCCGGTTCCGGAACCCTATGATATGACGAATGAAATTTATTTTGGGCTTAATAAAATAGAGCTTGCCATACGTGCTGCTGAGATCCTATGAGCGTTTCAAGATCCTGCCGGCTTTGGCGATCAGCTTCTGCACCGGTGCCGGAAAATTCTTGACGTCGTCCTTCGTAACAACACGCGTTGCCATCAGCAGGAGTGGATACAAGGCAGCGGTGAAACCGCAGACCAGCACGGCATTGATGCCTTCATTCAGACGGTACCAGCTCGTTGGCTGCACATACGTATGCGTGAGCCATTCCACAGCAAAACCAAGAACAGCTATCACCAGAATGGTGACAAATAAGCCGATAAATCGTCGACCGAGAATCGTGAATTTCACTTCTGCGCGCAAAGCTTGCAAGTTGAGCCATGACATCGCTATGAAGCATAGTCCTGTAGAGACGATGATGCCATAGATACCAAACCATGGAGCCAGCAGGAAGCTTCCTGCAAGCTTAACAGCGATACCTGCACCTACATGGAGCATCAGCGGCTTCATACGACCCATGCCCATCAGAACGGCACCAGAGGTTTGCATGACGATTTGAAACATAGCGCCTAAGGTAAGCAAGGCGATCATGTACGGTCCGTGACTCATCCCATATGCGGTGTCCTCATGTCCGAACATGAAAAAGTCCAAAGGACGAGCCGCAATCGCGATCACGAGCACAGCAGGCAATCCAGATAGAATCGATAATTGGAGCACCCTCGTCGTCTGGTGGCCGACTTGCTTCAAATCTTTGCGGGAATATGCAGCTGAGATGATAGGTACAACCGATTGACTTAACGCAATCGCCAAAATAATCGGGATCCCAGCCAACGATTGGGCCCGTCCACCAATAATACCGACCAAACCAAGTGCTTCACTGCGACCAATCGATCCCTCTAGGAGCGGAATAATGATCGATGTATCAATCGCATACACGAGCGTCACCGTCACGGAGAAGATAACGATCGGAATCGACAGCTTAAGAAGACTACGGTAGATGTCGCTGTACCGGGCCATAGGTTGTGCAGCAGCTTGGCTCCCTGCTGCAGCTGTTTGCCCGGCAGCAGCCAAGGGCATTTTCAACGTTTGAGCATCTCTGCGTTTCAGCTTCAAAGCATAATAAAGCATCACCGCGAGCGCCGCGATGCCGCCCATAACTCCACCGAACGAAGCACCTGCGACCCCCCAGCCTAAGCTGATATTCAGCAAAATAAAGGCCAGTCCGATCGAAGTAATGAGCCTGAACACTTGTTCCACAACTTGCGAAACCCCATTAGGCATCATATTCTGCCGACCTTGGAAATAACCGCGCATAATCGCAATGAGCGGGAAGAACAACATCGCTGGCGCTATCGCACGAGTAGCTAGCGTAGCGTCAGGACCTCCATGCGAAATGCGCTCGGCATAGATGGGAGCAAAAGCATACAAGATAGCCGTCATCAGGACGCCGGCTACAATTGCAAACCAAATTGCCGCCCGATAGATGCGTTCTGCTTCCGCAGGACGGCCGATGGCGTATTTCTCCGAGACCATCTTGCTCAGAGCGCTGGGGATTCCCGCCGTAGCAACAACAAGCAAGATGGAGTATAAATTAAAGGCAATCGAATAGCTGCCCATTCCACCTTCATGCAGCAGGTGCACCAGCGGAATTCGTTGAAAAACGCCGAGAAACCGCGCTACAAGCGCGGCCACGGTGAGAATGAGCGTCCCTTTTACAAGAGAATCTTTGGTTTCCTTCGTCAAGTCCGTTCCTTCTCTCTGATCCTGTATTCATTCAAATCCTTGATCCTTAGAAAACCCAGATGAGGAAAATAATAATCATCGCCAGCTGCAGCACAATTTTCACGGCGCTGCTTGCGAAGAATCCGACAACAGAGCCGAAGCCGGCGCTGACTGCCTTTTTCCACGTGGTCCCGATTATAATTTCACCGATGACGGCACCCAAGAAGGGCCCGATGATTAAGCCAAAAGCAGGTATTACGAAGGGTCCAATAATCAAACCAATCGTACTTCCGATGATGGCAGCCTTCGAGCCTCCGAACTTCTTGACCCCCAGCGCGCCTACCGCATAATCCGCCACCATAATAACGATGACAACGAGCGTTTGAATGATCCAAAACCAGACCCCAAACGGCTCAAAACTGATCAACCAGCCATAGAGGAAGAAAGCACCATAAATCGCCAGTACGCCGGGCAAGATCGGATAAACAGCACCAATCATCCCTACGACAAATAAAATAATGACTAAGCTCCAGCCTAAAGCGATCAAGGTCAGCACCTCCGTCTATTCTTTCAGGCATGCGTGATACAGCAGCTCTTAGGCTTGAAGCAAGTAAGTGCGAATGACTTCCGCGACACCATGCTCCTCATTCGTTAACGTGGTGATATCCGCGATCCGCTTCACTTCATCCTGCGCATTGCCCATCGCAACCCCAAGACCCGCTTCACGAATCATCGCGATGTCATTCTCGCTGTCTCCCATTGCAATAACTTCGGACATCTGAATGCCAAGAAGCTGACAGACCATTTCCAAGCCGCTTGCTTTGCTAATGCCCAGAGGATTCAATTCAATGTTAGACGGGTGTGAATTCGTAATTTCAAGAATTCCCCACCCTTCTACCGTCGTGCGAATGCGCTGCAATTTGTCTGGATTTTCCGTGAAATAGCCAAACTTCAACCATTCTTGCTCTTCCAGATCCAGCTGCTCGCTCTCCCGGTTGAACACGCCATTGACCGAATACGCCCACCACCAACAATCATGCTCCTGTGCCAGCTTATGCAAATTGCGCACCGTCTCCGCAGAAAGCAGTGTCCGCTTGTGCAGCTTGCTCGGCGATTCCCACACTTCGCTCCCATTTACCACAACAAGGGGCGTAGTAAGCCCCAGTTCTTCAATATAGGGCATAGCACTGATTGCGCCGCGCCCTGTGGACATCATTACAATCTTGCCCAAAGCTGTCGCTTGCTCAATCGCTTCGCGATTCTCAGCAGAAATTTTCTTATCCTCATTCAGCAGTGTGCCGTCCATATCGAGGGCGATTAGTTTGTATGTTCCCACGTTGATCCATCCCCTGTCTTTACATCAGTAGTAAACCTAGTAAGCAGCGAGCACTTTCTTCGGCAGTTCTTCCATGAATGTCATGTGCCAGAGGGCAAATATATAAATCGTCCAAATCCGGCGGGCATAGTCGCCTTGCCCATTGCGATGCTTATGCAGCATCCGCTGGACGGCGTCCATATTGATGTAATCTTCGATGCCGCTGGATTTGATTTGCTCAAGCAGCACATCGCCCATCGAACCTTTCACCCAGTCACGCAGCGGCACCGGGAAGCCCAGCTTCGGTCGATTCAGAATCGGGTCGGGAATAATGCCTTCCATCGCCTTGCGGAAGATGTACTTCGTCGTCCCGTTCGCAATGCGGTACTTCGCCGGAATACGGCGAGCCACTTCAAACAGTTCCTTATCGAGGAACGGCACGCGCAGCTCCAGGGAATGCGCCATCGTCATCTTGTCGGCTTTCATCAGAATATCGCCAGGCATCCATAGATTCATGTCGATATACTGCATCCGGCTTACAGGGTCCAGATGTTTGGTTTTGTTATAATAATCGCCGGCAATTTGCACCGGATTCTTGTACGCGCGCAGCATTTCACTATCGAGGCGCAGCACTTCGGCCTTCATATCCTCGGAGAAAATCTTCGCATTGCCGAGGAATCGCTCTTCCAGCGGCGTGGTACCGCGCAGGACGTAGTTGCGGCCCTTCACGCTGCTCGGCAGCATGCGCGCGAAGCGGTTCAGCATGCGCTTCACCGATTGCGGCAGCTGCTCGATCGGACGCAGGGACTGCGGCTCGCGGTAAATGCGGTAGCCGCCGAACAGCTCGTCCGCGCCTTCGCCGGACAGCACCACCGTCACGTGCTCGCGCGCAAGCTGCGCCACGTGATAGAGGGCAATGGCCGAAGGATCAGCGACAGGCTCGTCCTGGTGCCATATCGCCTTCGGCATCGTAGCGAAGAAATCATCCTTCGTGATGATTTTGTCATAATGCTGTGTACCGAGTGTCGCTGCGGTTTGCGCGGCAATCGGTGTCTCGTTGTTGGCTCCTTCGAAGCCAACGGAAAAGGTGCGGATTGGTTCAATATTCCGCATATGGGTCGCAATCGCCGTCGAGTCTATTCCGCTCGACAAGAAGCAGCCGCGATCCACATCACTGACCATGTGGAGCTTGACCGAATCTTTGAGGGTCTCACGAATTTGTTCCACATACTCGTCGAATGGACGCTCCTCCGGCTCAAACATGGGATCCCAATATTTTTGGATCGACATTTCGCCATCGAACGTAATTTTGACGGTATGCCCAGGGGGAAGCTTATGTATGCCATGGAACATAGTATTAGGCTCCGGGACATATTGGAAAGTCAGATAGTTCAGCAAGCTGTCCGTGTGGATTAACCGATTCATGCCATCTGCAGCCAGCAGGCTCTTAATCTCAGAGCCAAACAAGAACTGGCGATCGTTCACATGATAGTAAAATGGCTTAATGCCGAAGTGGTCTCTCGCACCGAACAGCTGCTTCTTTTTCTTGTCCCAGATCACGAAGCCAAACATGCCGCGCATGTGTTTGACGCATTCCTCACCGTACTCCTCATAGAGGTGAACGATAACCTCCGTATCGCTTTGCGTGCGGAATTGATGCCCCCGCTCCTGCAGCATGGTGCGCAGCGCTTTATAATTATAAATTTCTCCATTAAAAATGATCCAAACGGAATCATCCTCATTCGCTAAAGGCTGATGCCCTTCTTTCAGATCAATAACAGACAAGCGGCGAAAGCCCAGGCCAATCCGATTATCCGTCCAAAAACCGGAATCATTCGGTCCCCGATGCACAATCACATCTGTCATTTGCTGCAGCATGGCAACCGTTGGTTCTCTATCTTCAAAATACATGACACCTGTAATACCGCACATGGTGAAACTCACTCCTCCGTACCATTCATCAATCTTTCTCTCAAGGCAACCGATACATTAGTATACCATATCAGCTAGCCATACTGGAAATACGATGAAAGCACGGGAATGGCCGAAATCTATAGAAAAATGATGGAAATGAGCAGTCGTTTCAATGAAGCCGTGAGCCGCGTCTTTTTCATAAGCTCGCACCACCTTTCCTTCATGCACAAAAGTTTGCCTAGGGCAACTTTTGGGGTTTAAGAGGATCATTCCCCTTTCTGTAGGATATGCTTATGGCTGAGGATTGGTGCCTTCCTTTTGGCGAGATGCTTTTCATAGGCCAGCGGTGAGAGTCCGATTATGCACAAAAAAAGCCCATCCCTCATAGGATGGACTTCTATCATGTCAAATCATTTTCCACTCACAAACCGCAGTAATTTTCCTCTACCCTTTCCTTGCATGTTGATGCTGCCCTTCCCCAGCTTAAATAATGGCTCCATAAATGCAGATGGCAATACTTACAATCAGTACTGCAATGTCTGATTTTCCAATTGTGTATTCCCGTATAGCAGTCCGGCCAATGTCTCCGCGATATCCACGAGATTCCATCGCAATCGCCAAATCCTTTGCCCGCTGAATAGATAACACAAAAAGGGGAATCAGCATAGGTATAACCCCCCCGAATCGTGCCAGGGCACCTTTTCGGTGGAATCCGCCACCTCTTGCTGTTTGCGCTTTACGAATGGTGTCGAATTCCTCGAACAGCAGCGGAACGAAACGCAAAGCAATAGAGAACATGGTAACCGCATCATGGACAGGAATCTTCCATTTTTTTAAAGGCTCACACAGCTTTTCCATCCCCTCAGCCAATTCAATCGGGGAGGTGGTTCGAACGAGTAGAGATAAGACGATCACAACACCCGCAATCTGCTCACACATTAGAATACCGGAAACAATCCCTTCATGCGTAAAGCTCAACCACCACCAGTGGATCACTTCGTCTCCAGGATTAAGGTTAAGTACGGCATGAAAGATCATTGTCGTCAGGAAGAAAAAGCTCAGCGAGAGTAATGTCCATCCAAAGGTGCTCCATCGAAGCTTGGCGGCGGACCAAAGCATGACTAAGATCAGTATCTGAGCCGTCTTAAGAACAGGTGAGTGATGGATCAGCAAGCTTAGTCCGAATAACGAAAACGCTGCTATTTTGATGCGGGGATCCCACTGTTCTATCCAAGAGTTTCGTTTCTCGTAAATTAAATAGCCGCTTGTGGACATGGGACATTCCTCACTAAGATAGATTGACTTGCTTTCGCCATTTCTTCCATAAGCCATGGACGGCTTATGTTGATGCCGTGAGTTTCATAGATCCACCTTCGGAGTGTAAGAGCAGGCGGTTCCTCCCAGCCGAACAAAGACCGCAGGGATTCATTGGCAAGATGCTCTTCTGGCGCTCCGTCTGCTGCGAATAAACCCTGATGAAGGGCAAGCATACGTGGAGCGTGCTCCAGAATCTCCTCCAGCTGATGACTGACCCAAATTACTGTTGTTCCCTGCTCATTAAGGTTCTTTAGTAGTTCAAACAAAGCAATCCTGGAAGACATATCTAGGCCAGCAGTCGGTTCATCCAATAGCAATACCTTGGGTTCCAGCACTAAGACACCTGCTATGGCTGCTCTTCGTTTCTCCCCACCACTTAGTTCTAGCGGGCTTCGTTGTGAGAAGGCAGAATCCTGCATGCCTACAGCATCCAAAGCCTGCCGAATTTTAGTCTCCTTCTCTTTTGCGCTTAATTTGGTATGACGAAGACCAAACCCAACATCCTCCGCTACCGTTGGGGCAAATAATTGATGTTCGGGATATTGAAATACATAACCGATCTGATCGAATAGTTCTGGTCTTTTATTCAAGTGAGGATTAATCCCATCAAGCTCTATGATGCCATCCGTCGGCTGAGTAAAACCTTTTAATAATTGCAGAAAAGTTGACTTGCCACTTCCAGACAAGCCAGCAATGGCAACCTTGGAACCTGGTTCAATGGTTACATCAAGCCCCTTCAAAACATAGGAGGAAAGATCGATCATCTCTCTCTTTCTTGGTTTACCATGCCGGAAGCGTATATCCGTTAATTTGATTTGCATAGCAACCTCCTCCATTCCTCCACATTGGCCACATCTATATCGCCAGTTTGAACCCCGTCTTTCTCCAGCATGAGTGTCAGCCTGTTCAAATAAGGGAGCTCCAGACCACAAGACTCCAATAGCTCTGGTTGTCTCCAGAGTTCCTCAGGTGTCCCCATCGCACGAATGCGTCCTTCAGAGAATAAAACCCAACGGTCTGCCGCCATCACTTCCTCCATATGATGAGTCACATAGATGATGGAAAAGGGTCGAAGGCGGCGGGCTTCAGCTAAAGAAGTGACGAACTGCTTTCGGGCAGATGGATCAAGCATGGACGTCGCTTCATCTAGGATGAGATATTCAGGTCCGATGGCTAGTACAGCGGCAAGCGCAAGCTTCTGCTTTTCCCCTCCTGATAATTGAGCAACAAGTCGGTCCACTTCTACGTTCAGACCGGCTGTCCGAAGCGCCCATTGTATTCGGGAAGCCATACTCTCTCGAGGCCAACTGAAGTTGGATAAGCCAAATGCAATATCTTCACCGACCGTGAATCCAACCTGCTGATTTTCTGGATTTTGGAATACCATTTGCACCTTGCGCCGGATAGATGGAATAGAGGCTTGATCCTCCGTGCTTAACTCATCTACTGTTATAGTACCTTTTTGAGGCAGCTCTATACCGTTTAAAAGTCTTGACAATGAAGATTTTCCCGAGCCATTAGGCCCGAGAAAAGCAACAAATTCATTCTCTGGTATATCCAGGCTTACATTTTGCAAAGCCCATCTAGGAGTATCCTCGTAATCGGAGTAGGAGAAGAAAACATCATGGATACGAATCATTTGAGCATCCCCCTTATGTCTATCGTCATAGTTAGCGTTGAGCTCCAGGGATTTCTCCAAATACACTTTTGGAATCCGATGGATCGAATAATCCTTCGGACGTATTAGGTATTTGCCAGAAAAAGTTTATATCTAAGCCGAATTCATCTGAAATTTCATGAAAATCTCGCATAAATATACCTTTTCCCGGATCACAGGAAGGACTGTCCGAAATGCCAATGCCACCTACGATTTCGTATCCATAGTCTTGGTAGACCTTTAGCTGCTCAATCACCGGAAGAAGAATCTTTCGATTATGGGCATGGAATTCCGGCGTATCGTATTCTTCGACTGTCATTGGGGGCCGTTCTGGACCTAGAAATGTAAATTCTGGACAAGGCAGTTGAAAAATGCCATACCCTTGATCATTTGCCCAATCGACAGCTGATTTCATTACTCCAGGACTTCTTGCTTCTCCTGCCACGACAGCGTTCTGATTAATCACACAGTGAGACACAACGACGATTTGTTTATTACGCTGCATAGGAGTCACCTTTTTTTCGAGTCGAGCGTTTTAATAAGGATTGGGGAATTCCTTTCAGAACATAGTAGATCAGCACCGCAGACAATATTTTATCAACCAAGTTATCCCATAGTCTTGGGAAGAATGCAGCTGCGAATACACTAGTGCCCGCATTTTTCAACCAAAGCACGAAGATATCCTGCGCACCGCCTGTCAGTCCTCCGAATACGGCAACAGCAATTAAGGTACCTACAACCGGGCATAGGACACCAAGAACAAGTCCTGACACAATGGCCGTTTTTAATGTATAACCGAATTTAGTTGCCGCAAATCCAATAATGAGTCCAACAATAATATTGACTATGGCGAATGGAATCGAGGTATACCCCGACGTAACTCCTAATACTAAATTAGTAAGTAAGCCAACCAATGCTCCCCAATAAGGGCCATACAAAGCAGCAATAAAAATGGTGCCAATTACATCAAGGAAGAGAAAAGGAATCTTTAGGTTGCCAATAACCGTTCCCGCGATCACATTGATCGCAACTGCAAGAGCACTGAGCGTTAGTATTAATGTTCTCTGATTCATATATTACCTCCGTCAATTTTAAGTTGAATAGCCGGTGAATAAGCAATTAAACTGAATTCCCCCTTTGTACATATACGAGCACTGCTGATTACCGGCTTGAATTCAGCGTCTCCGACGGATAACGTCAATTACAAGTAAACACATTAATTTACTTGCTATTATATGGCGCTCATTTCTATAATGTCAATGGAGTCTATTGGAATAGTAGGAATTAACTTGAGTACTTACTTATATCACGTAAAAAAGTCAAGCATTGGTGCAGAATTTTGAACATTCAATAGAATAACATCCCGAGCTACAGTGGATTTAGAAAAAGCAAAAGAGGCTGTCTCAAAAGTCGAAAATGACTGCGAGGGAGCCTCTTCTGTTTTAGAGGCTCCAACTGGTACCGTCTAACCGTAACTGCAAGTGCAACTGCCTATTTAACTGAAGCCCCAACCCTGTTGCCAAATTCCTGATTCCACTGGAATTACTCCAGTGGAATCAGAGTAAAACTGCAAAAGTGCAGGCTTTTTCAACAAAATCGCTAAAAAAATGATAAAACCTGCAATTATGCAGGAATTTATAGATTATTCTTCCTAAAACTAGAAAAATCTATCAAAAAGATGCATATTTGCAGGAATTCAGGTTCTACAGGTAGATTCTGAGCAAAAAAGATGCATATTTGCAGGAATTTGATCCTGCAGTTGCTTCAAAGTCATCAAAAGATGAGCAATCTCAGGAATTCAGGTTCTGCAGACAAGGCTTCGAGGCTTGCCTAAAGTAAGCTTAGAGGTCGGGTGGCTTTCGCTTGCCCATAATTTGTTGAAGAAAGCGGGCGTAGACGCAAAAAGCAAAGGAGTTAAGCACATGAAAGCCGCTTAACTCCTTTGCACTTTTTAAAAAATCATTTTTCTGAATGGCAGCCATGTCCTAAAAGTCATTAGTTCTTACTTTTGGGACGGCCTCTTCCATAACATCCAAAGCTAACGATGCGCGCCCCGGATCCCTTCACCAAGGCTTCTTCCCACCGCCCATTTTCGTCAAAATGCCATCATTCGCCGCATCATAAGCCTGAAATATCTTGGCGGCAATCGGTGAAGCTCCGTAGCGTCCGAAGCCGCCTTCAGGGACGACAACCGCCACGGCAAGCTTGGGGTTCTCGACCGGGGCAAAAGCAATAAATACGGCATTTTCTACTTTGCCACCCGCCACATCCTGCGTGGATGTTCCCGTTTTGCGTGCCACATTAAAAGGCAGATCTTCAATCCCCTCAGCACTGCTCTTCATACCGTGGATGATCGTATTCCAGTCTGTATTAGAGAATTCAGAAGACGAGTCTTCGATCACCTCAGGTACAATCTTCTGAACTAATTCACCCTTGTAGTCGCGAATCTCATCTACAAAAAGAGGCTTCATCCGTTTGCCGCGACTTGCCAATGTAGCTGTATACTGAGCAAGCTGAAGGGTTGTTGTTTTCTCATTTTGTCCCCATGAAGCATACACCATGGCTGATTGGTAGCTGTCTTTTTGAGCATTTTTTATAAAATCGTTGCTGCCTGCAAACTCACCTGGCAGACCGCTTCCGGTTGTAACGCCCATTCCAAACTTGGCCAAATATTCCGCCCATTTCGCCGTTACAGCCGGTTTCTCTCGGCCGTATTTGTCCCAGAATGGAATCCCGATCTTCTCGGACATGAACGTGTTCGACGAGTGTTCAATAGCTTCAGCCGCATCCATAGAGCCATAAGCTGCTTTGCCTGAATTGGTAATCGTGCTGGCGCCGCCCTTGCCGAAGCTGAACGAGCCTGAGTCGTAATAGCTTTTCTCATATCCATTGAAAAACTTTTCCTTGAGACCTATCAGAACAGTCAGCGGTTTGATCGTGGAACCCATAAACACAATGGAAGAAGGATGCTTCGCATTCTCTTTTTCATCCGGATATTTCGACTTGGCATTCTTGATCGTTCCATTCGAAATATACGTTTCGATTTCCTTATAGGTGCTCGACAGCATGCCTCCCGTCCATGAATTCGCATCATAGTCCGGATAGTTCGCCATCGTGACGACGCGTCCTGTATCCACTTCCATAGCCACCGCAAAACCGGAGGAAGCCTTCATCCCAACCTTCATATACTCATCGTTCGCATGGGTCGGGCTGCGCAAATATTTGATATGCTCCTCCAAAATTCGCTCTGCTGCTTTCTGGATATCTTTGTTGATGGACAGAAAGAGATTATTTCCTTTCACAGGGGCTCTCACGTCAGCTCGGCCTGTAATTCGCATCACCGCATCAACGGGATATACTTTTTCACCATTTTTACCTCGAAGTTCATTCTGATACATTCTTTCGATCCCGTCGAAGCCAACATTTTCTGATAAAAGATAGTCTTTGCCTTCCGGGCTGTCCTTGTACATATTCTGCGCAGTTTGTGTGGAGTATTTATTCAAGTAGCCAATAAGTTGAGTCGCAATTGTCGTAACACCATCATCATCCATTTCGTAAGTACGAATGCTTTCTTCGGTTACTTCCAACCATTTGAATTCATCCCGACGCTCGAGCAAATAAGCGATTTCTTCTTTAGATAAATCGGATTTGATTTTACGAGGCACCCAATTATAGCTTGGAGCCTTTGTCTCATTTTGATTAATATCGTATCCCAGATCCATCGCGATAACGATCTCTTCTGGCGTAGGGCTCACGGAGTTGGGCTTGGCGTACTTATCAAAAACATCGCTCTTCAATCGTCGAGCTAGGGTAATAACCTGATCTTCATTCTGTTGACCGGGTTCAACTCGGAAAAATAAGGACTGTACGGGAATGGTATAGGCCAGAGGGGATTTCTTGGAGTCATAGATGTTGCCGCGAATCGGCGCAATGCTGATCGGTTTGGTGCCGTTTCTATTTTCTGCTGCTTTTAAATCTTTGGCTTGAACGAATTGCAAAATCGCTAAACGCCCAATTAAGATGGAAAACAAGGCAAACATGATAAAGAAAAAGATATTAATCCGAAACGAAAAGTGGCGCTTTCTCGTAATTTCATTCCTCTTCGGATCATCCAGGATGGATGATTTCATCAATTCTCAAATCCTTTCTTACGTTCCTGCTGGCTGTTCCAACAGAGCGAAAATGTGCATAATTTAAAAGACGATTATTATTACCTAAAAGTTCACTCTTATTGAAAAAAATGTATGAGAATACCGTTCATATATAGCTGAGCAAACGCTGGGGCAACGGACTAGACGCAAAAAAAGAAGCTTGGTGAGCCAAGCTTCTTTCTTTAACTTCAATTACCAAGGCTTCTTCCCGCCGCCCGCTTTCGTCAAAATGCCGTCATTCGCCGCGTCATAGGCCTGAAAAATTTTGGCCGCAATCGGAGAAGCTCCGTAGCGTCCATACCCGCCCTCAGGCACAACAACGGCAACAGCCAGCTTAGGATTTTCCACAGGCGCGAACGCGATGAATACAGCGTTATCGATTGTTCCGCCTGAGACGGCTTGCGTCGATGTTCCCGTTTTGCGCGCAACGTTGTAAGGCAGTTCTTCAATCCCTTCAGCGCCGCTCTTCATGCCGTGAATAATCGTGTTCCAGTCCCCTTTTGCGAACAAATCCGTCGAATCTTCCATCACTTCTGGCTCGACCTTGCGGACCAGATTGCCTTCAAAGCTGCGAATTTCATCAACGAACAGCGGTTTCATTTTCTTCCCTCTGCTTGCTAAGGTAGCGGCAAACTGCGCAAGCTGCAGGGTCGTTGTTTTCTCATTTTGTCCCCATGAAGCATACACCATAGCGGACTGATAGCTGTCTTTTTTGGCATTTTTGGCAAAATCGTTAGACCCGGCATTTTCATTGGGCAGTCCGCTGCCCGTTTTCACGCCAATCCCGAATTTAGCCATATATTCCGCCCATTTATCGGTTACCTTTACATTTTCCCCACCGTATTTCTGATAGAAAGGAATACCCACTTTGGCAGACATATACGTGTTCGATGAATGTTCAATTGAACCTGATGCGTCGATCATGCCATAAGCTGCTTTTCCTGAATTGGAAATGGAACTTGCGGATCCAGTTTTACCAAAAGTAAACGTTCCTGTATCGTTATAATACTGATTCGCTGGCGTGATCAACTTCTCGGTTAAACCGATCAAAACCGACAAAGGCTTAATGGTCGAACCCATGAATACGATAGATGAGGGATGCTTAGGCCGTTCTTTATCCGTGTATTTCGGATAGGCCGTCGTAATTGAGCCATTGGCAATATAAGATCCTACCCTATCGAGCGTAGCTTGGGTGATTCCCCCGGTCCACTCATTTGAATTATAGTCAGGGAAGTTAGCCATCGTTACAACTCGCCCCGTTTCGACTTCCATAGCGACGGCGTAGCCAGCCTCTGCATTCGCCCCAAATTTGATGAAAGCGTCATTTCGCGCGTAAGGCGTGTGCAGAAAGGCAATTTGATCCTGAATCGCTTTCTCCGCTGTTTTCTGAATGTCCTTATGGATGGAGAGATACAAGTTATTGCCTTTGATAGGCTTCGTCACGGTCGCTCGGCCGATAATTTTCATTGCCGCATTAACCGGGTAAACCTTGTAACCATTGGTCCCGCGGAGATCATCTTGGTACATTCTTTCTATTCCGTCGAAACCGACATTTTCCGTAGGCAAATATTCCTTGCTTTCGGGATTGTCCTTGTACATATCCTGCGCGGTTTGCGTTGAATATTTATTCAGATAGCCAATTAGCTGCGGAGCAATCGTTGACACCCCGTCATCATCCATTTCATAGGTCCGGATACTTTCTTCCGTTACTTCCAGCCATTTGAATTCATCGCGATGCTCGAGCAAATAGGCAATCTCTTCTTTGGACAAATCCGTCTTAATTTTGCGGGGAACCCAGTAATAGCTTGGATCCTTCACTTTATTTTCATTAATGTCATACCCTAGATCCATGGACAGCACAATTTCCTCCGCAGTCAGCGGCGGTGCCGTCTTTTTCCCATATTTATCAAAAACATCCGTCTTCAGACGACGAGCCAGATTGATAACTTCTTCCTTAACCTGCTGTCCCGGCTCAATCCGAAAAAATAAAGACTGCACGGGAATGGTATACGCCAAAGGCGATTTCGTTGAATCGTAGATATTGCCACGGATAGGCGCAATTTTGTTCGTCTGGTTCGTATTTGTATTCTCTGCCGCTTTCAGATCTTTGGCTTGAACGAATTGTAAAATGGCTAGACGCACGATCAGAACGGAAAATAACACAAATGTTACAAAAAAGAAAATATTGATCCGAAATGAAAAGTGGCGCTTCTTGGTGACTTCTTTCTTCTTCGGATCATCCATAATGGATGACTTCATCACGTCTCAAATCCTTTCTCATACAGTCGGTTGTTCTTGAAAAAGCTCGAGGAGGGAACGAATACCTTCCCCTGTATGGTAGGAATAACGGATAATGCGTACGGCATCTATGCCGACTTGGCTGGGCGCCCAAATATCGTTCGTTTCGTGGTCACCGATATACAGAACATCCTTTGCTTCAACCCCGGCCCGCTCAAGGGCTAGCTTGAATATCGCCGGGTCCGGCTTCTCCAGACCCACCTCTGTCGATACGATCACTGGATCGAAATAGTGCAGAATGCCCTTATGCTCCAAAATAGCTTTCAAGGTCGGAGCAAAGTTGCTGACAATGCCAATCCGAAAGCCTTGAACCCGAAGCTGCTCCAAGAAAGGCTTCACATCCTCGAACAGATCATAATACTCCGGCGCTGTGAAAATCTCATACAGCTCATGACAGCAATCGAAAATTTCTTGCTCTGTCCATTCCTCATGAATGCCTAACTTATGAAGCACATACTTATATAGGTTAACCCAGAATTCACGATCAGACTCTGGACTGCAGACAATGAAATTATCCTGTTTATCCACATAATAAAATAGACGAAACGCTTCGGTAAAAAGCTCATTAATATGTGATTCGTCACGTTCCACAGATCTGAGCTGCAAATATTGCTTTAAAATCGTTTGTGCAGCCGGAATCGTCAGCAACGTATCCCCTGCATCAAGATAAATCATTGGATATTCATGAATAGGTTTGCGCATACAGTCTCCTTTATACTTTACAAAAAATCGCACCTTCTTAGTGTACCACATTTATTTAGGGATGAGAAAAGCCTTGATAAGAGAGGCTTGGGCGTTGTCTTTGGGGGCTGTAAGGAAAGATCTGGAATGCCGAAAACTGCAAAAGTGCAGGTATTTTCAGTAAAATCTTATGAAATGAGGGAAAAGCTGCGATAATGCAGTTTTTCGAGGCTTTTCCATCTTGAAATTGAAAAGTGGAGCCAAAAGGATGCACAATCGCAGGAATACATCGAATAAGGAGATAATTCAGCAAAAAAAGATGCACAATCGCAGGTTCTCTCTACGCGGTATCTGGACACAACAGGGCTGCCTTAAGTAGATATATCTACTTGAGGCAGCCCTGTCTGCTAAACTATTAATACCGCTAAGCATCCTTAACGTGGGTTTGATCAAAGTTCGGAGGGTTGAACCAGTTGCCTCCGCTCGCCACCCAAGTAGAATCCAGCGGCACCCAGCGATTCGTTTCTTTCAGATAAACCTCATTCCAGGCATGAGGGCCATAGCTGCCTTGCCCGTCGTAGCCAAGTCCCGTCACGACTTTCACATCTAGACCGATGGATCTGGCCATTTGCGCATATAATCTCGAATAGTCAATGCATACACCTTCGCGCGTGTTGAAAGTATCCTCTGGCGTCTGTTCCTTCCAAATTCGCTTTTCTTCGTAAAGCTTCACTTTATCCCAATCGTATTGCACGCGGCTGCCTACCCATTTGTAAAGCAGCTTCGCTTTCTCTTCATCGGTCTGCCCGCTTGCGGTTACTTCCTTGGCAGCATCTGAAATATTATTGGGTATCTTGGCATCAAGAACCTCATATTTCCGCTGTAAAATATTCGTGAATTCCTCTTCCACAGCCCTTGTAAACACAGGGACCTTCTCTGTGATGAAATCACCTGTAAAGGGGGCAATAACTTCCTTGGCCCCTTTCTGATACATCTGAGAAGATTCAATATAAGGCGTGACCGGCGAATGCGGGAACAGCGTCACATAGATGAACAGAACAGCAATCAGCAGGAGCGCTCTAGCGAAGCCGGCAACGGAACCAATCGCCCCGCCTGAAACCGAGCTAAGAAAGGATTTGTTCCGTTCGGATTGCGCGTATCGTTCCGCCAGCCAAGGCCCGATGAAGGGATAGATCAACAGATTCAGCAGCTGCTTCACGATCATATAGCCAAGTAAAAACAAGACGCCAAAACGCAGCAGTGTAAAATCACGAAGACTCGTCATCGCTGTGTAATAGGTTTGTTTCAGAATGCCAATCTCTTCGGCTGGAACTTGCAAATTCTGCCCTTTCAGCCAGGTTTGCAGCAAAGGCGAGATCAATTGGACTCCCTTCCAGGCGATAACCATGGACAGAATAACGATAATGGCTTCCAACAGCATGGAAAGCAGGTGCTTGGCTGAGCCCGAACCTCCCCGCATGAAGCCTTGAATGATAGAACCCGCAAATAGGAGCACAATCACAATGGATATTAAATTAATTGAAGTTGCTTGGAACCACGTCATATCCGTCATGATGTCTCACCCTCCTATCTGAAAATCCGTATTATGGGTTCGCGTTTTTCTTCGCTTGCTCGATGAAAGCATTCACAGCAGCGTTGGCATTCATCTTGAAGGTTTTCCCGAGAAAAGTAACCTGCACTTCCTCTGAACCTGCCTTGCCCTCCACTTTCAAACTCTTGGTTGTGATAAGAAAGGAACCATCTGGGTTCGCTTTGAACTGAGCATCCTTCGCTTCAGCAGTCAGCGTGCTAACCGCCTTCTCCGTAACTTCATTGCCGACTTGAGAGACAACGCTTGCCCCAATATCCTTTATTTTATCCTTATAGCTGGCTCCATAAACGATAAGTGCACCTACAATTGCAATGACTACAACCCATTTCACAAGCGTTTTGACAATTCCGATTACGATGAAAAGCACAATAATAGCAGCTACGATTAAGTACCAACGATCCTGTGCAAATGAAATCCACTGATCCAAACAAAACCCCTCCTAATTATCCAAAAGTCTTTCCTATCATACTACAGAGACTCCTCAATCTTCATCTCTTTTTTTCCTTAACTGGGCTAACTTTTCCTCAATTTGTTTGGTTTTATCGACATTTCCTCTCGTCTTGCGGAAGGATTGTCTCAATCGAAAGATTAAAAAAATGGCTACACAAGCCAGCATGATAATCACATAAGTGTCCATGAAATCCTCCTCGAGATGAATTGTGTCATTTGCTTGCATCGGTCATATCCATAGGACGAGCGGCGTACATCTTAAGAAGAGACAAGTTTAATGAATCGAGGTGGTGAGAACATGCGAACTGCACTGTGGTTGTATTTATTTATGTTTGTAGCTTTTTTTGATTTGCACGCGCAGTACCCCATCTTGTCCCCTTTCGCCTTATCCTTAGGTGCCGCGCCTTCCTTTATCGGGCTCATTATGGGGGTATACTCCCTTACACACTTACCCGGCAATCTGCTAGCTGGCTATGGCGTGGATAAATACGGCAGCAAACTGTTTATCGTCTGTAGCCTGATTGTAGCAGGGATCATCTTACTTTTTCAATCTAATGTGAAAGATCCTTGGCACTTGCTATACATTCGCTCGATAAGCGGCTTCGTACTTGCCTTTCTATCTCCAGCCTGTCTGTCGCTGCTTGCTCGCATAGCCAAAGACCGCATCCATCAGAGCAAGCTTATGGCAGGCAACGGACTTGTTCATACGCTCGCCTCCGTCGTCTCTCCGGCTGCCGGCGCCATTCTTGTTGCCAAGATCGGGTTCACGACAGCCTTCTCGGTGTTGGGATGGGTTCTGATTATCACAGGGGTGCTCGCTATTTTTGGTGTCAAAGAGAAGCAGCTTTTGGGCCAGACAGGCAGCAATGCCGCCGCTTTGGATCCCCACGGACATGGACTAGGTCTTGAAGATGACGATCTTCCAAGCGGTGTTTCCATACCATGGTTGTTTTTCCTCATCCCGATGGCGCTCTCTTGTTCGCAGGGCATTCTTTTCTTTGAGCTTCCTTTAATGGAATCAGCCAGAGCTTCTATTCTGACGTCGGGTGTATTTTTCACCTTAATCAGTCTAGGGGCCCTGCTAAGCATCAGCTTCTGGTTCCTAAACAAGGTCTCTCCCTTTATCCGCACAGTCTGCGGCAGCTTGTCTCTTGCTGTCGTCTTCTTCGGCTTAGCCATTCAATGGCCGATTCCGCTGACCGTTTCTCTCTTCCTGATCGGCATGGCCAAAGGGATCATCTATCCGGCTTTAGCTGCCCTCTTGGCCAGCATAACCAGCAGCAACCGTTATGGCCGCGTATTCTCATTGCTTTCCATTTCCTATTCGGTTGGCGCCTTTATTGGCCCCATGATGGCCGGGCAGCTTCGCAATCATATCTCCTCCTACTTCATTGCTTTCTTCATTCTCATGCTCGCTCTTTCCCTTCTCCCGCTGCGCTCTTTCAAAACACCTGTAACGACATAAATGCCCATCTCCTAGACGGCTTGAGGTAATCAAGTCGTCTTTGCTCTGTCAATCTATGTCATTTCCCGGGAAATGGCCGCGCATTATTTGCCCAATCGTCGAATCAAAACCTTGGATCCCTTGCGAAAACGGGTTATACTACAAAAAAACCTGGTTGGAGGAGATCCCATGTCGATCGCTATCATAGTAGAAGGTAAAAACGACAAAAGCCGCTTAAAACGAGTGATTGATGACAGTGTTCTAATCCTCTGCACCTTTGGAACCCCTAGTTCCATTACATTAGAAGATCTCCGTAAAAAAGTCGGACACAAACAAGTTTACTTATTCACGGACAATGATGCTTCCGGCAAAAAAATACGTTTCCTGCTTCGCGATACATTCCCGGACTCCGAGCAAATCTATACGCGCAAAGGATATGCGGGCGTTGAAGGAACACCGGAGGAATATTTAATCCAACAATTAGAAAAAGCAGGCCTGGACGAGTATATTAAATACCCATCTCCAGAACCTGCTTCTGAATAGTTAATGCCATTAAAAATCAATTTACTTCCCTTTGGACAAGGTCACTACATCTTTGACGATATGGTCTGCATCTAGCTGGGGATTGCCTGCATCATAATAATTGCGAATCTTGCCTTTAGGATCAACTAATAAAATTGCATTGGAGTGGGAGAAGTTCCCGTCTTTTTCTTTAATAACCATGATGCCGTAATCTTCTGCAAGCTTGTGAATTTTCGCTTCTTCTCCGCGGAGGAACATCCAACCACTTGGATCAGGTTTAGACTCAAACTTGTTTCCAAACTCTTTGAGCACCGCAGGTGTGTCACGGTTGGGATCAACCGATATCGATAAAATTTCTGCTTTTGTTCCGAATAAATCCTTCTTCTTCAATGCTTCCTGCACTTGCGTCAATAGGAACGTAGTTGGCATGCAAACATCCGGACAGAAAGAATAAAAGAAATAAACCAAACGCACCTTGCCATCCGTATCTTGGGAAGCTACAGATTTGCCGTCAAGGTCTTGCAGTTGAAAAGCAGGCGCTTGTTTCATCGCTTTTAAGCGCGGGTCCGGCTCATTGCTGTTAGCCCACAATTTATAGCCAAATGAGGCAATCATCGCAATCAGAACCGCACCCAGCGCTAATTTGAACCAATTTTTCTCAAAAAAAGTACCCATGCCTATACCCTCAATTCTAGCTAATCTTCACTGTATCAATGACCATCAAAATAGATAAAAGTGTTAAATACATAATTGAAAATAGGAACGTACGCTTTGCCCAAGGAACTTCTGCTTCGCCTGTTTCCTTGAAGCCTTTGACACACATCAACATCCAAATCAAGCCTAGAATCGTCGATCCGATTAAAAATACATAGCCGAGATATCCATAAGCCGTTAACATCACAGTGACAGGAACAAGCAGAACAACGTAACGCACCATGCTGATCTTCGTCACATAGGACCCTTTGACAACGGGCAAAAGCGGAAAGCCTGCAGCCCGATACTCTTCCATCCGGCGAATCCCAAGCGCCCAGAAATGCGGCGGCTGCCATAAGAACAAGAAGGCAAATAATAAAATAGCTCCTGCATCAACCGTTCCGGTAACCGCACAATAGCCAATCACGGGAGGCGTTGCCCCAGAAAAGGCGCCTACAAATGTACTCCATACCGAAGTCCGCTTGAACCAAGCGGTGTAGAGCCAAACATACAAGAACAGTCCCAGTAAACCGATCAAGGCCGCAAGCGGTGACGCAGCGCCAAAGTATAATACCGCCAAGCCAATTATGCCGAGAATAATCCCATACCACAGAACGAAAGTGGCACTCAGTCTTCCGCTTGGCAGGGCTCTGTTCTTGGTCCGTTCCATCTTCGCGTCCATCTCACGGTCCAGATAGTTGTTCAGTACCGTACCTCCTGCCATGACAAGAGCCGTACCCAACATCGTCCAAATCAGATGTATCCAGCTTACTTCCCAATGTGCTGCCATCCAATACCCAGCAAAAGCAGTCATCAGATTGGAATAAATAATCCCCGGCTTCACCAAGCGATAAAATTCTTTTAACGTTACAGGCTCATGTGCAGATTGCTTATTACTAGCATCTATGGATTCGGTTCCAACAGATCCTTGTGGCGAACCGCTCGTCACACTTTCATAGCTTGCTTGATTTTCCACGTCATTGTCCTCCTCTATGTCGAACTTCCGAGCTATTTGAATTATGAACACTTTCATCATACCAACCCGTACAACGTTTGACAATGAAGTGCGGCCAGTTGTCATCATATTGTCGATTCTCCTACCAGTATGCGTGGAAAAAGTGCTTACCATTCTCTGCCAGAGGAAAAATAACCGCTGATACGCGATGAAACCTCGTAAAACTCGCTGCTGCGGCTCTCTGTATGCAAAAAAGAAGCCCAAAAAGGCTCCTTTATGGCTAATGCTATTTATTAATCATTAATGGCATGAATCCGAACAAACTG
Source organism: Paenibacillus alba (assembly GCF_013204855.1). Taxonomy (GTDB): domain Bacteria; phylum Bacillota; class Bacilli; order Paenibacillales; family NBRC-103111; genus Paenibacillus_E; species Paenibacillus_E alba. Next base: position 41,854 of record NZ_JABMKZ010000019.1, read on the forward strand.
CGGCGAAGCTCCTTCCAGCCGATTGACAATGCTTTCTGCACTTCCCACGCATGCCTGCCCATGACCGACACAATTAGGCCATGTTTGTAAGTGAGACTGGCTCCCACACGTACCCGAACATCTTCCAATGTGTCCATGATCGCCAGTACAGCTTCAAGCTCGCGCTGGTTAAGGCGATCCGAGAACACATATAGATTTCCCAGATGCGTTTCCTGCTCCCAGCAGCCCGGTGCTGACAATTGCATGGACGCTGGTTCAATTTTTTGATTTTGATAGAAGATCAGCTCGTTATTATGCCAGACCTTCAACCGATTCGTGTATCGGGTGTAATGAAATATTTCACCTCGCTGCGTTCGTCCAGGACAAAGCACATCCGAGAAGATAAGCGCTGAACCTGGCGAAAGCTGAACGTCCATTTCCGCGGCCAAGCTTGCATCCTTATACAGCATCAGCGGCTCCGGCATGTACTCCAGCAAAGCATAAGCCCCAAGCTTCAGCGACTGCCGCTGCGTGCTTCCCGAACCGGCCTCCGAAGGATGCACCTTCGTGAACGACTGGTTCGTGAGATAAACACGGGCGCCTTCACCGAGGCGCATCGTGATTTCGTAATGATCCCCCGACATGAGCCCAGGGGAGCAGTCCATCATGTAGACGCCCAGCTGCTCCGCAGGAGGTGCGTCCATAGAGAGCGTTTCGTTGTCGTAACGAAATGTTTTGGCGATCTTGAGCGGGGAGGTGTGATATTTGCGAACGAGCTGCGTCAAGCCGCTGCGTACCGCAAATTCCGCCTGAATCTCCCCGGTCACTTTAGGCATGGCTGAACTCCGTCTCCACCCATGCGACAATGTCATCAAGCCCTGTGCCGCCCATCAGGTTAGAGAAAATATACGGACGATCGCCGCGCATCTTCTTCGTGTCTGAATCCATCACTTCCAGGCTTGCGCCAACGTAAGGAGCGAGATCGATTTTGTTAATGATCAGCATATCGGAACGCATAATGCCCGGGCCGCCTTTGCGCGGAATCTTCTCGCCCTGCGCCACATCGATAATATAGATGAAGCGATCGACCAATTCCGGACTGAACGCGGCAGCCAGATTATCCCCGCCGCTTTCAATGAAAATGATATCGAGGTTGTCGAAACGCTGCTCCAATTCTTCAATCGCTTCGAAGTTCATCGAAGCGTCCTCCCGAATTGCTGTATGCGGACAACCGCCTGTCTCTACCCCAATGATCCGTTCCTCCGGCAGCGCCTCAGAACTAATCAAAATACGCGCATCTTCCTTCGTATAGATATCATTCGTAATGACCGCAATGCTGTAGCGATCATTCAATTTGCGGGCTAATCGCTCCACCAGTGCTGTTTTGCCGGAACCTACAGGACCGCCAATTCCGATACGCATCGGACGGCTCCGATCCACAGCAGGCTTTTCCCACGGATGATGATGATGACCTTGACCTTGACACATAGCCATTCCTCCTCAAATTGGATTAGGGCGTCAGCCCTAAGACATAAACAATCGCGAATATAACGTTTCATGCTGCATCATGGCCAAATCAGCAGCCGGTGAGTTCATATACGCATCCAAGGGATCTAAGTGAGCAACTCGCCGCCACTCCCGTTCCGTCAACGGAACCAACTTGGCCAGCAGAATCTGCCCTTGCGTCTGCCCCATGGACATGAGTCTCAGCGCGCTGTTGATACAGGTCATGATGCAGCTGTATAAATATCCTTCTACCGCTTGATCCAGCGGCACCCTAAGCTGATAACTGACCCATCCATGAATCATCGGATGATTGGAACTGCAACGTCCCGCTTTCACCGCCTCATCGAGCGGCTGCCAAGGCAGATCGGGATACATCGACTTCGCTAGCTGAAATAGCCTGCGCCCCATTTTCTGAACACCGATTCTTGCTTCGCTTGACGCCCGCTGCACATGCAGCATGTGGTCGATCTCCCAGAGCTGCTCCCATGACTCGCTCGGCATATGTTGATATGCGGCTTTGATCACCATCGCATCTGAGGAAGCCCAGCTGTTCGCAAGCATCGTGCCGATGTACGCTTCAAGCTCATCCACCGTTTGCAAACGACCCTGCTGAACTAACGTTTCCAAACCAAAGGAGTGAGAGAAGCCGCCAATCGGCAGAGCGGAGTCAAGCAGTTGTTGATAAGCGAGCCAGTGGAACTTTGGGGTCGTTTGCTGTGAAGTCATTCCAGTTACCGTCATTTGTGCTCACCTCAATCAGGAACTTCCCGCACTTTTAAAATAAAAAATACAACTGTGCCATCGGCAGCTTTGTCGCCGGCTCACATGTGATAGCTTCGCCATCAACCTTTACTTCATAAGTTTCGGGATTCACTTCAATCGAAGGTGTCCCGTCATTGTGAATCATATCTTTCTTCGAAATAGCGCGGCAGCCCTTCACGGGCTCAATGCGCTTGCGCAGCCCTAACTTCTCCGCAATACCGCGGTCATAGGCCGTTTGAGAGACGAAGGTAATGGAGCTCTGCGTTAAGGCTTTGCCAAAAGCAGCGAACATCGGCCGGCCGAATACCGGCTGAGGCGTCGGAATCGAAGCATTTGGGTCTCCCATTTGCGCATAGGCGATACTGCCGCCCTTAAGCACCAGATCAGGCTTCACCCCGAAGAACATCGGACTCCAAATGACCAAATCGGCAAATTTGCCAGGCTCAATCGAACCAACAAGATGCGAGACCCCATGTGTAATCGCGGGATTAATTGTATATTTGGCAATGTAGCGTTTGATTCGGAAATTATCGCCTTCCTCCGTGTCAGGAGACAACGGTCCACGCTGTTTTTTCATCTTATCGGCGGTTTGCCAAGTGCGGATAATGACCTCGCCAACCCGCCCCATCGCCTGCGAATCCGAGCTTAACATGCTGAACACGCCTAAATCATGCAGGATATCCTCCGCCGCAATCGTCTCAGGGCGGATTCGCGAATCCGCGAAAGCAACATCCTCAGGAATACGGCTATCCAAATGATGGCAGACCATCAGCATATCGAGGTGCTCTTCTATGGTATTGATCGTATAAGGCCTCGTCGGGTTCGTCGAAGACGGCAAAATGTTAAGCTCGGCAGCAGCGCGGATAATATCAGGCGCATGTCCGCCACCCGCTCCCTCCGTATGATACGTGTGAATCGTCCGGCCTTTGATAGCGGCCAGCGTATCCTCCAGAAATCCCGCTTCATTTAATGTATCGGTATGAATAGCTACCTGAACGTCGTATTGATCTGCTGCTTCCAGGCACGTATCAATCGCCGCAGGTGTTGTTCCCCAATCTTCATGAAGCTTCAAGCCAATCGCTCCGGCTTCAATCTGCTCCACTAAAGGCGCGAGGAACGAGGCGTTTCCTTTGCCCGTAAAACCCAAATTCATCGGGAAGGCTTCCGCTGCCTCGAGCATGCGCTGCATATGCCAAGCTCCGGGTGTGCACGTTGTTGCATTGGTACCCGTGGCTGGCCCTGTGCCTCCACCAATCATCGTCGTCACGCCGGAAGACAGCGCCGTCTCAATTTGCTGCGGACAGATGAAATGGATATGAGCATCGATCCCGCCCGCTGTCACGATTTTACCTTCACCCGCAATCACTTCCGTACTGGCACCTACGATCATCGAGGGATGTACGCCATCCATAATGTCCGGGTTTCCCGCTTTGCCGATGCCAACAATGTGACCGTCTCGGATGCCGATATCCCCTTTGACAATGCCCCAATGGTCGATGACGACGGCATTCGTGATCAAAGTATCAAGAACGCCCTGATCGCGTGTGGCGCCGCTGGATTGCCCCATGCCATCGCGAATGACTTTACCTCCGCCAAATTTGCATTCATCACCGTATACCGTGTAATCATGTTCGATTTGTGCCCACAATTCCGTATCCGCCAGTCGAATGGCATCACCGGTTGTAGGACCGAACATTGAAGCATAGCTCTTACGATCTATTCGATTCACCGGGATTTCCCTCCCATGTTTGCAATCTTTCTTTGACCTCATCCGACATTTGCCCTTTGACGACCAGACCCTTGCTCAAATTATTCAGACCATAGGAAACTTTGGCACCACCCAGCTCAACTAGCTGAACAGGCTTCTGTTCCCCAGGCTCGAAGCGAACCGCTGTCCCTGCCGGAATGTCCAAACGCATCCCAAAAGCAAGTTCTCTCGAGAAATCCAAAGCCCGATTAACTTCAAAAAAGTGAAAATGCGAGCCGACCTGAACGGGACGATCTCCTGTATTCGTAACGATCACGTCGACCGTTTGTCTTCCAACATTCATTTCAATATAGCCCTTGCCTGTTCGGTATTCTCCCGGAACCATGTTGTCGCCCCTTTCCTTTGATCATTTTAGGTAATTGGTTCGTGAACGGTCACTAACTTCGTACCATCAGGAAATGTCGCTTCGACTTGAACCTCATGAATCATTTGCGGAACGCCTTCCATCACTTGCTCCGCGCTCAGAATGGTCGTGCCGAATGCCATAAGCTCTGCAACAGTCAAGCCGTCTCGGGCCCCTTCCATAATTTCTGATGTGAGCAGCGCTATGCTTTCTGGATAATTCAACTTCAAACCTCTCCCAAGTCTTCGACGCGCTAGATCGGCGGCCACTGTAATGAGCAATTTTTCTTTCTCTCTCTCCGTTAAATGCACATCTTCACCTCTTCAAAAACCGAATAATGGGAATCCTTTACACTTATTATATTCGTGTATTTAACGATTGTAAATCTTATATGTCATATATAGTTACATGAAAAATGAATTTTTCGAAGGAATATTTCGTATTTATGTGATTTCCCCAAAGAATTAATCGTATTTTGTGCGTCAAACACAAATAACCTTTCTTTTGTGTCATGTATATTGACACTAACTTGTTTTCCAATTTATCATAAGCGTTGTAATCCAAATCTTGTAAGTAAGGGAGTGGGCAGAGAATGAGAGAGATAAGAAACAAAGGTAAACTCACAGTCGCTTTGGGCATGGCTCTAATGATGGTCATGGCCGGCTGTGCCAAATCGGTTCCAACATCAACGACACCTAAGACATCTACAGCTGCGGAGGTAAAGGCGGAGACGAAGGATGAAACCGTACCTGTTGGTATTCTTCACTCTCTAACGGGAACGATGTCCATCAGCGAAGTATCTGTCAGGGATGCGGAACTTATGGCAATTGACGAAATTAATGCAGCCGGGGGACTCTTGGGCAAGAAAATCAAGCCCGTCATTGAAGACGGGGCATCCGATTGGCCGACTTTTGCAGAGAAAACTAAGAAGTTACTGCAAAAGGACAGCGTTGTAACGATCTTTGGCTGCTGGACATCTGCCAGCCGCAAAGCGGTGCTTCCGGTCGTCGAGCAGAACAAGGGATTACTGTGGTATCCCGTACAATATGAAGGCGTGGAATCATCACCGAACATTTTCTACATCGGCGCAACAACGAACCAGCAAATTATCCCCGCTGTCACTTGGCTCCTGCAAAACAAAGGCAAGAAATTCTACCTCCTGGGTTCCGACTACGTATTCCCAAGAACAGCCAACAAAATCATTAAAGAGCAATTGAAAGCTGAAGGCGGTACGCTGATTGCAGAAGAATACACCCCGCTTGGACATACCGATTACAACACAATTATCAGCAAGATTAAAAAAGACAAACCGGACGTTATTTTCAATACGTTGAACGGTGACAGTAACGTAGCCTTTTTCAAACAATTGAAGGATGCCGGCATTACAGCCAAAGACTTGACGACGATGTCCGTAAGTATCGCTGAAGAAGAGGTTCGCGGGATTGGCGCATCTGTTCTCGATGGTCACTACACGGCTTGGAACTATTACCAAACAACGGATATACCAGAAAACAAAAAATTCGTTGAAGCCTACAAAGCCAAATATGGCAAAGACCGAGTAACGGATGACCCGATTGAAGCTGGTTACACAGCTGTATATTTATGGGCTGCCGCTGTGAAGAAAGCTGGTTCCTTTGACGTAGAGAAAGTAAAAGCTGCTGCCAAAGGCATCGAATGGAACTCACCGGAAGGCAAAGTTACGATTGACGGCGAGAACCAGCATATTTACAAAACAGCTCGTATTGGCCAAATCCAGGCGGATGGGCAAATCAAAGAAATATGGAATTCCGGTCAAGCGCTCAAGCCGGATCCCTTCCTGAAAACCTACCCTTGGGGCGGAGAAGTAACGAAGAAATAAGAGGGACTTATGAGGATCGTTATTGGAGCCAGGATTGCCTATCGGCAGTCCTGGATTTCATCATTTACTCAGGCTTTACCGGGGGAGGATTGTTATGAGTCTACTGCTGCTTCAACTGTTTAACGGCTTAAGTTTAAGCTCCATTCTACTCCTGATCGCTATTGGCCTTGCCATTACATTCGGCCTCATGAATGTGATGAACATGGCGCACGGTGAATTCATTATGATTGGCGCCTATATGGCGTATCTGGTGCAACAATGGTTCCAGAAAATGCTGCCAACCTCCGCTTTCGGCTGGTATTTCATTGTTTCACTGGGCGTAGCCTTCGTTGTTGCCTTCGTCGTAGGCTGGCTGCTTGAGCTTTGCTTGATTCGCTTCATGTATGGAAGGCCGCTGGATAGTCTGCTTGCGACTTGGGGAGTCAGTCTCACCTTGCAGCAGCTGGCAAGGACGATCTTCGGCGCCCCGAATGTAGCGGTGAAAGCGCCGGAATGGCTGGAAGGCGGCTGGCATGTGACAGCTGACCTCATTCTGCCCTACAAGCGGCTCTTTATCATCGCACTAGTGGCACTTTGCATCCTCGTGATTTATATGTACCTGTACCACTCCGCAGGCGGCAGACGAATGAGAGCCGTCATGCAGAATCGGGAAATGGCAGCTTGTCTGGGGATCTCTACCCGCCGGGTAGATGCGCAATCCTTCGCCTTCGGCTCTGCTATGGCAGGCATTGCGGGATGCGCCTTAACGCTGCTGGGACCTATTGGTCCAACCATCGGCACCTATTACATTGTTGATGCTTTCATGGTGGTGGTGCTTGGCGGTATCGGCAAGTTGATCGGTACGGTTGCCGGAGCATTAGGCATCGGGGTTTTCAATACGGCTTTAGAATACACAACGAGTGCTACGCTCGGCAAAGTACTTGTCTTCACCCTCATCATTGCCTTCTTGCAGTGGAAACCGATGGGACTTGTGACGATCCGTTCAAGATCCTTAGATTAAGAAAGGATGTGTCATTCTCCATGCTCTTAGCCGGACAATCCAAAATCAAACTCACGGTATACACCGTTTTCTTGATCATTATCGCCTTAGCGCCTCTCTTCTTATCGGAATTCCGCCTATCGCTTCTCGGCAAATTTCTCGCCTACGCCATTATCGCCATGGGCATTGATCTCATTTGGGGCTACACTGGCATCCTGAGCCTCGGCCACGGCGTATATTTCGGACTTGGCGCATATTGCATGGCGATGCATTTGAAGCTTGCCGCGACGCCTGACCAGCTGCCGGATTTCATGTCCTGGAGCGGTGTCGAAAGCCTGCCTTGGTTCTGGGTTCCGTTTCACCATGCAGGCGTTGCCTTCGTACTCGCCTTGATTGTACCCATGATCGTTGCTTTCATTTTAGGCTATTTTACATTTCGCAATCGGATCAAAGGCGCCTTTTTCTCTATCCTTTCTCAAGCGCTTGTCATTATTGCCGTAACCTTGTTTGTTGGTCAGCAAGGCTATACGGGCGGCACGAATGGGCTTACGAATTTCAACACTTTCTTAGGTTTAAATCTGCAAGCACAATCCACCAAATTGTTATTTTTCTATCTCACGCTTGCCGTTGTTGTCGCAGTACTCATCCTTTGCAGTATGCTCGTGACCAGCCGATTGGGCAATATCCTCACCGCCATTCGCGATGGAGAAAATCGCGTCCGCTTCATCGGCTATAATCCCGTCACCTTCAAAGTATTCATCTACTGTGCCTCCGCTGGATTAGCAGGGCTTGCCGGCGTCCTCTTCGTCCTTCAGGAAGGCATCATTTCACCCGCTCAAATGGGCATTGTCCCTTCCATCGAGATGGTCCTGTGGGTGGCGATAGGCGGCCGTTCAACCATTGGGGGCGCTGTTCTCGGAGCCTTGGTTACGAATGCCGCCAAAACAACCTTCAGTGAAGCCTATCCTGCTTGGTGGCCGATTATGCTCGGAGCCATGTTCATTATCGTTGTTCTTCTTTTACCCAAAGGCATCGTTGGCACGATTGCCCACTACACATCCCATTGGAAAAAACCCGTGCTTCCCAAGTCGATATCTTCCTCGCAAGAAGCAAGCTGACTATACATGATCCAAGTTTTATGAACAATGAAGGAGGAATTTTCCCAATGCTAGGACAAATAGCGAAGCAAGAACCTGTAGCCGGCGAGAACATCCTGAGCGTGAAAGGACTTGAGGTGAGCTTTGATGGATTCAAAGCCTTGCGAAATCTGGACTTTTCCTTGCAATATGGAGAGCTTCGATTCCTCATCGGGCCGAATGGAGCAGGTAAAACTACGCTCCTGGATGTCATTTGCGGGAAAGTGAAACCTTCACAAGGTCATGTGCATTTCAAAACTTCCATCGATCTCACGAAGCATCAGGAGCACCAAATCGCTCAGCTTGGCATCGGCCGCAAGTTTCAAGCACCTTCTGTTTTCTCAACATTAACCGTATTTGAGAATCTGGCTTTGTCCATGAAGCAGAAGCGAGGTCTCCTCAGCGCATTAGTGGCCAAAACAACAAGTGAACAGCGCGATCGCCTGCATTTTAGGCTGGAGATGATCGGACTGCAGAACAAAAGCAATGAGCGAGCAGGCTCCCTATCTCATGGCGAGAAGCAATGGCTCGAAATCGGGATGCTGCTCATGCAAGAGCCCGATCTGCTGCTGCTTGACGAGCCGGCCGCCGGCATGACGGACAGTGAAACGGAGAAAACAGGCGAGCTGCTGCACGAAATAGCGGCTAACCAGACGATCATTGTCGTCGAACACGATATGGCATTTGTAAGGCAATTTGCAAGAACCGTTACCGTTCTCCATGAAGGCACCGTGCTCCGCGAAGGTACGATGCAAGAAATCCAGAATGATGACAAGGTTGCTGAGGTGTATTTAGGAAGGAGAGTGGAGCGCGGTGCTTAACCTTCAGAAGATTGAAGCCGGCTACGGCGAAAGCATGGTCATTCGCAACGTCAACCTTCAGGTCAAGCCAGGACAAATCGTCTGCCTCATGGGACGCAATGGGGTTGGCAAGTCCACCTTGATGAAAAGCATCATGGGAGTCATCAAACCGAAGTCCGGCTCCATTTCTTATCATGACCGAGACATTAGCTCCTTCCCTCCGGATCGGCGTGCCAAATCGGGTATCGGCTATGTGCCCCAAGGCCGTGAAATCTTCCCTCAGCTTAGCGTGGAAGAAAACCTGCTGCTTGGTCTAGAAGCCGCCGCAGATGGGCGGAAGAAGCTGCCCGATTCCCTCTTCGATACCTTCCCTGTGCTTCGTCAAATGCTTCATCGCAAAGGAGGCGACCTCAGCGGCGGTCAGCAGCAGCAGCTAGCCATCGCTCGCGCCTTGGCATCCGGACCCAAGCTCCTCCTTCTAGATGAACCCATGGAGGGGATACAGCCGTCCATCGTGATGGAAATTGAAGCCATCATCGAATCCATCAAGCGGAATCGGGAAATCGCCGTTTTACTGGTTGAACAAAGCTTGGAATTCGCTACCAGCATAGCCGATTACTATTATGTGTTGGATCGAGGCACCATAGCCGCTGAGGGGGAAGCCGAGCATTTGAGCGAAGAACAAGTGCGAAAGCATTTAACCGTATGATTTTGCAAGCTTTGACTCACTCTATCAGAGGAAACTGGCATACTTGACCTACTCTTGTAGGTATCAAGTACCAACCAGTTTCTTTTTTTCTATAAATTGACCTATTTATTAACATAAAACTGGACGTCACAAAATGGATAGTGATAACATGACAATATAAAACAATTATTGCGTCCGGCATATCGAGGACCAAGCCTTTTGAAGGAAAGGGAGGGGAACGTGTATGTCTAAAGTTTTGATCATTGAAGATGATTTAAGCATTGGTGAAATGATGTCCATTTATTTGTACGAAGAAGGCTATCAAGTCATGCGGGCAGAAACTGGCCGCCAAGGTGAAACCCTATTCCGAGACTTCGAACCCGATATCATCGTGTTAGACATTATGCTGCCTGATGTGGATGGCATCCAGCTATGTACTCACTTTCGAACGGTTTCTATGATTCCAATCCTTATGGTCTCTGCCAAAAGCGAGGTTTCAGACCGCGTTAAAGGACTGCAAACAGGTGCCGATGATTATTTGTGCAAACCCTTTTCGATGCGAGAGCTTGCTGCCCGCATTCAAGCGCTGCTTCGACGTTCGCATGTCTTCATTCCCCCAACAGCGGAAGCGAATGAAGCACCCGATCAAATCGTCCATTTAGATTTCGAGAAACGTTGTCTATTCGTACATAACAAGATGATAGAAACAACCTTCTCCGAATTCGAAATTATGAAACTTCTCTGGCAAAATCAAGGTCGCGTGTACAGCCGCGAGGAGCTGCTGAACCGGGTTCGCGGGTTCGATTCCTACGTAACTGAGCGTGCTATTGATGTTCACATCGCCAACCTTCGCAAGAAAATAGAAACCGATCCCAAAGAGCCGAAATACATCAAAACGGTCTGGGGCGTTGGTTATAAGTTTTTATTCTCCTAAGCCTCCTGTGAGGCTTTTTGTTTTGCCCAAAAAAGTGAGCAAAAGCAGTCACCAAATAGGCGAATGCACAATATGATGATTATGGAAATCGTTCCCGCACGGTTCTAGGAAAAGCACGGTCGTGCATATCTAAGAAGATCAGAAGAAAGCTTTCAAGACGAAAGCTCAAGGAGGATTTATTTTTATGTTGAATAACCCTTTCAAGATCGGCAATCAAGCTAACCCGCAAGCCCAATTCGGGTATCCTTACCCTGCCTATCCGGTGCCTACCAACATGACGAACAAAGTCGTACCGCCAACACCAAGCGGCTCATTCCTGCCTCCAACTGGCAATCAAGGACCTGTCGGTGTGAACCCTCCCGGTCTTCTTCCTTTGGAAGAGTCCTACATCGAGAACATACTTCGCTTGAACTTAGGCAAAATAGCCACCATCTACATGACATACGAAAACAACTCCGAATGGAATGCCAAGATCTTCAAAGGCAAACTAGAAGCCGCAGGCCGTGATCACATCATCATCAGCGACCCAGCAACAGGCATGCGTTATCTATTGCTTATGGTGAATCTGGACTACATTACATTCGATCAAGAGCTTCAGTACTACTATCCATATGGCGGGGTTGGCCAACAAAGATAAGCACGTGATACCACGGCAATCCCCTGCCAACAAACTAACATGGCCTATGAATCTGCAAATTCCATTTTGGAACTGCAGGTCATAGGCCTTTTTTTGAGGAAGAGACAGCAGCAAAGTGCCACATATGGAGCTTGCGCAAACCGCCTTCTACCCATGCTTCCCAATCCGGTTGCAAATCCCCTTGCTTCCCTTGCAATCGAACTTGCTTTAAATGGGTATACTCTTCATAAGAGACACTATTCCAAATTTCTACATATAGTCCTTTTTGATCTGTTCCCTCCAATAGCTCCAAACGCCCTTCCCGACATTGCCATTGCTGCATATAGATGAGAAATGGCTCCCGGAATTCGGGTTTTATGGTATACTCTACAAAAACTTTAGACATTTTTAGATCTCCCTCTGATTTATTTTTTGCTCCAAAATGGTAAACTATTAAGAAGACGGAAAAAGTTGATCCGAATGACGCCGGTTTTCCAACCGAAAACTCAGCCTAATCTTACGAAACAAGTTTTCCCATGGAAAACGCTAAGGAGGAAACCCACTTGGACACAGGAACTCATCTTGTTATTGGTTTAGGGTTAGCGGGACTTTCGCAAATTGACCCTAGTGTTTCGGCAGATACTGCGACAACGACAGCAGTCTTCATCGGAACAATCATTGGCTCTCAGATTCCGGATGTGGACGGGCTGCTTCGCTTCAAAGGAAACGCTACGTACATTCGCAATCATCGCGGTCGCTCTCACTCTTTGCCAGCCTTGCTGCTATGGACGCTGCTGATCACCGGAGCACTCGCACTCTTCTTTCATGGAATCCCTCTCTTGCATCTTGGGATGTGGGTAGGCATTGCCGTCTGTTTTCACGTTTTCACCGATTGTTTCAACACATATGGCACACAAGCGGTTCGGCCTTTCTCTGAAAAGTGGGTATCGTGGAACATTATTCACATTTTTGATCCCTTCATCTTTTCAAGTCATATTGCGGCTATCTTCATGTGGTCCTTTCATGTAGCAAGTCCGACGCTGGTATTTCCGACTCTCTATGGCGTCCTTGCCCTTTATTACATCTGGCGTTCACTTGATCATTACATCGTCGAAAAGGGACTGTTTCGCAAAGATCCTACCTATCAGCCTGGAGATCAATATACCCTTATTGTAACATTCAACCTCTATGTGTGGAATGTCGTGAAGCGCAAACAGGACGGCAGCTACCAGTTAGGCGAACTCAAAAATTCAAAGCTTAGATGGATTGATACCATTAAATGCGAAGAACATCCAGCGATCGAAGCGTCCAAGCATCACGAAGACATTCAAGCCTTGCTCTACTTCTCTTCCTTCACCTGCGCGGAAGTCAAAGAGCATCGTTGGGGATACGAAGTCAGATGGGCGGATGTCCGCTATCGCCATCGCAAGCAATATCCTTTCGTCGGGGTCATCCTGATGGATCATAATTATCAAACATTAGATTCGTACGTCGGTTGGGTAAACGATACTCGGCTTGAGAAGAAATTGCGAGTCGATCTGTATTAATAAAACAAAATGAGCAGCAGGCCATTAGGTCTGCTGCTTCTTTGTTCAGTTAAAAGCTCCTAATTTATCAGGGTTTCTTACGAGATACACATGACGGATCGTTTCTTGCTCAACGTGGACCAACAGAATCGTATCAATACCAGCTTGCGTTCGGATAAGCAGTGCTAATTGTCCATTCACTTCCCTAAGCTCCGCTTGCAGCGGCTCATTGTTGTGCAAGGCTTTGTCTTTAATGCCAAGAAGGAAACGCGCAACACGCAATCTCGTTTCAATAGGATGGGCCGCTGCCAGCACTTTACCGCCGCCATCGGACAGAAGAACGACATCTTCCGAAAGCAGTGCTAACAATGCATCCAGATTCCCCTGTTCCAAGGCAGACATGAAACGTACTACCCATTCCCCCGCTCCTGCTTCAGCGGTGACAGTCTCTTCCTCCGAGATACCCGCCTTGGCTCTCGCCCGGCTCATTATTTTGCGGCAGTTGCTCTCGCTGATACCCATCAGACCCGCGATGGCCGAATGATCGAAACACAGCGCCTCGCGGAGAACAAAGACAGCACGTTCCCTCGGCGTCAAACGTTCCAACAGAACCAGCATCGCATAAGAAAGCAAATCACTGCGAACGACTGATTCCAAAGCATCCCCCTCAGGCGTAGGAATTGGCTCAGGCAGCCACGGGCCTATATAACGTTCACGTCGGCGCTTGGCTGACCGCAGCTGGTCCAGACTACGATTCGTAACCATACGACAGAGATAGGCTTTGGGCTGATCCATCTCCTCCAGATTAATATCATAGGCCTTCAGAAAAACATCTTGAACAGCATCTTCGGCATCAGCAATCGAGCCTAAAAGTTGATAAGCAAGTGTAAATAACAATGGTTTATACCGCGTATATAAAGTATCCATGTATGAAGTCCTTTCGCAAAAAGCAGTGCACGATCAGCGCGAGACCGCTACCATCTATTGTAGCAAACTTGCTTGATCCCAAGTGAACTTTCGCACTTTCCAACCAAGCTTGCCGGTCAGGATTATATCCAATCCCCATTTATGAGTCCAAACCATCCCTCGTTCAGGTCCCAATCCAATGCAGAAAAAGTCCATGAAGCCTGTATGCTCAGGAGCTCGCGATCCGTCTAGATCTGCACACAGCACCTTGGCAAGACGAGCTGCTTGCGCTGTCGCTTCCTTGCAGGTTAGCCGGTCAGGACGGCCGGTTGCCGCATCCGTAATTCTGGCGCAGTCCCCAATCGCATAGACACCAGATACCCCCTTCACACGATAGCTGGCATCCACGATAAGTTGACCTTCCTGTGTAATTGGCAATCCAAGCGTACGAAGCACCGGATTCGGCAGCAATCCAAGCGTCCAGACCGATAATCCCACGGACAGCTGTTCTCCGTTCGCAAGAACTAGTTTTCCATCTTTCTCATAGAGCGCTTTGGCAGCATGCTTAACGATAACGCCAGCATCTGAGAGTACGTGAGCGAGCTTGTGCCCTACCTTAGCTGGGCCTTCTTGGAACAGGCGCTCTTGCGCATTAAGAAGATACACACGGACGTCCGACGGGTTCAGATTGAGCTTGCGCGCCTCATCACGCAGCGCAGATATGAGCTCAGCCGAAGCCTCAATTCCGCTGATCCCCGCTCCTGCAACAGCCACTGTTAGCAGTTGCTCTCGTTCCGCTTCATTTTGGCAATGACTCGCTTTCCGAAGATTGGCTTGCCAGCACGCACGAATCCTCGCAGCAGAATCCAGACTGGTTAAGGCTATGCCGCCTTGCTCTGTATCGGGCTGACGAACTACACTGCCAACCGTGACCACCAACTGATCGTATTTGACGCAATTTGCTTTACCGTCCGAGCCTGTAAAATGAAGCTGATTAGCTTCGCTGTCAACCTTCTTTATCGTGCCTTGAACGAACTGAACGCCTTCCGGGAACATATCCGCCAAAGGGATCGTAATATTTTCTCCCCCTGCAGCCGGTTTAAAAAGCAGAACCTTGCGAAGATGATAAGCCTCTTTGTCCATTAAGATCAATCGAAGCTTTTTACCCTGAAATTTCCCCGGAAATGATTTAAGCAAAGCCTTGATGGTGTGAATGCCTGCATAGCCTCCGCCAACAACAATACATGTATGTTCTTGCATAGAAACCAACTCCTCTTGTCTGTGATTACTCATGTAACGAGTTCGTCGCACATTTTGTGACAGCAGAGGAACTGTAAAACGGAAAAAACCCAGAGGATTTCTCCTCCAGGTTTCATATGACAAAAAACGGTGAAAGCTATTAACGGTTGACAGGTTCCTAGCTGCGGAAGCCGGATTGACCTGCTAGCGTTTGTTCGGCGATTTGTACCAACCGGCGAGTGATGTGACCACCGATTGCTCCGGTATCACGAGTTGCCATGTAGCCATAGTAACCGTCTTGAGGAATTTGGATGCCCAGTTCTTGAGCCACCTCATACTTCAATTGATCTAAAGCTTGGTTGGCTTGTGGAACTACCAGCGTATTGCTGTTGCGAGATTGTCCTGTACCCATAAGGATCAGACTCCTTTCAGTCAGCTATGATCTTTGATGTATTTGCAAGCTTGCAAAGATAGTATGTGGAGAAAATGAAGTTATATGCACGACGATGAAAAAAGTTTAAAATAAGGTGATATAGCTCAATCTTCTAGAAAGTAGGTCACATTCATGAGTAAACCACTCGCGCTTCTATTCGCTGTTGTCGGCACGCTTCTGCTCGCTGGCATCAGTTTATTTATCGCTCTCCGTCAGCCTTGGCTGGTCCTTGCCTGCTGCATCGTTTCTTTAGGGTTTATCGGATATGGCTTTGTTGTTAAAGCTAAGATCCGCAAAAGAAATAGTCGGCCATAGCTAAAAAGAGTAAAAAAACCTTCAGCTCCACGATTTTTCGTGGTGCTGAAGGTTTTTTAGTGATTAAACAACAAAGCCCATCCGCTTCTTCACTTCAAGCAAAGTTTGATCGGCAACTTCCGCTGCTTCCTGCGCGCCTTTTTTCAAAATATCAAAAATCTCACCGGATTTGCGAATCTCATGATAACGTTGTTGGATCGGTTCAAGAACCGCGACGACTTGCTCTGCCAAATCCTTTTTGAAAGGACCATAACCTTGCCCGTCATACTTGGCTTCAATCTCAGCTACGCTCAAGTCGGCAAAGTGGGAGTAGATCGAGATCAAATTACTTACCTCAGGCTTGTTCTGAGGATCATATTTCACCTCACGCCCAGAATCAGTAACCGCACGGCTAAGCTTTTTGCGAATCACAGACGGTTCATCGAGCATGCCGATGAAGCTGCCGGCATTCGGACTGCTTTTGCTCATCTTTTTGGACGCGTCATCCAAAGACATGATTCTTGCGCCGATTTCCGGCGTATACGGCTGCGGCATCACGAACATTTCGCCGAAGCGGTGGTTGAAGCGGTTCGCCAAATCGCGCGTCAGCTCCAAATGCTGCTTCTGGTCATCCCCGACCGGAATAAGATCCGCGTTGTACAACAAGATATCCGCAGCCATCAGAGACGGATACGTGAACAAGCCCGCGCCAACGGAATCTTTGCCTTCCGACTTATCTTTGAACTGCGTCATCCGCTCGAGTTCACCCATATTCGTCAACGTCGTCATAATCCAGCCAAGCTCAGCATGCGCATGCACATGGGATTGCAGGAAAATGGACGCCTTATTCGGATCTAGACCCGCTGCAATGTAGAGCGAAGCCGCTGATTCCGTTTGCTCCTTCAATGCCGCTGGATCTTGAGGAACCGTGATTGCGTGCATATCCACCACCATAAAATAACAGCGGTGCAAATGCTGCAGCTTTACATAATTGCGAAGTGCGCCAATATAATTACCAATCGTCAGCTGTCCGCTGGATTGCATGCCGGATAGAACTCGTTTCATGTGAAAATCCTCCTCATTTGTATTCCCAAAAAGACAACAAAAAAAGCCTCTCGCCGCAAGGGACGAGAGACCGTGGTACCACCCTAATTTGTCTGTGAACATAACATTGTCCTAAGACCTTCAGGCTCTGATAACGGAGAGCTACCGTTTGGCATACTTAGTCAGAAGCAGTTGTTTCTCCGGCCTAGGTTCCGGCACCCCGCTTACTGTGTTCAGCCTCAAGCTCAAGGATCCATTCGATTTGCGCGTTTCACCGGTTCGCACCAACCACCGGCTCTCTGAGAAACGAAAGACAAACTTACTTGTTCCTATCATCGCTTATTGATTTGATATTATTATACACCTTGACTTCCCATTGTCAACCAAGGACATTGTCCTATCCGACAGAACCCGTACATAGGATAGAACATACAATCTATGGACAAAGGGGTGTCAACGAATTGTCATCAACTCTATACCGGTGGAGCCTACCTATCTCCACGGTCATTTGTGTGTTGCTTCTTCTCCTCATCGCAACAACCAGAGAGCTGCCTCCTATCGGCTTGGTCATGTACGAAAGCAAAAGCGTCTTATCCGCTTTTCTGGACATTTTTCTCGACGCTTTGCCTTTTATGGTTCTAGGAGTTCTGTTGTCTACCGTGGTTGAAAATTTCATACCGGAAGGCTTTATCCGTCGAATGACGCCCCGTCATCCGCTCGGAGGCATCCTGTTCGCCTGCGTGCTTGGGATTATGTTTCCGCTTTGTGAATGCGGCATGATTCCATTCGTTCGCCGTCTCATGCACAAAGGAATGCCTGTATATATCGCCGTCATCTTCATCCTTGTCGGACCGATTCTGAACCCGATTGTGTTCGCTTCGACCTTCATGGCCTTCCGTGGAGATCCTGCCATGGCCTACTCCCGAATGGCACTCACCTTTGGCGTAGCGCTGGCTGTTGGACTCTTTCTGACCCGCTTCCTGAAAAGCAATCCACTGCGCCACGCGATCCCGGCGCTTCCCAACAAGACGCATCAGTATAAGAATGAGCATACGCATGGCGAAAAGCATAACCACAGCCATGATGATCATCAGCACCAGCACCATGACCATCACCATAACCATAACCATGACCATGACCATAGTCACGATCATCATCATGCTCACGGGGGCCGTGTCATGACGATGCTGAGTCATGGCAGCACCGAGCTGCTGGAGATGAGCAAATATCTGATGCTTGGCGCTTTCCTGACAGCGCTGATACAAACCTTCGTCGCGCAAGACAGCCTTTCTGCCATTGGCCAAGGTCCCTTTATTTCTCATGTGTTTATGATGGGTTTTGCCTATTTGCTCTCGCTATGCTCCACGACGGACGCTTTTGTCGCTGTCTCTTTTGCCAAAACTTTCTCACCTGGTTCTTTACTCGCTTTTCTCGTCTTTGGGCCGATGATCGATGTCAAAAGCACCTTGATGCTGCTGTCCGTCTTCAAAGCTCGTTTCGTTCTAACGCTGTCCATCCTTGTCGCGGTTATCGTCTTGACAGGCTCCTTGCTTTTCATGCACTTCTTTTTGACCTAAGCTGGACTCGCTAATCACATCCACCTTCTTTTGCAAACTATGGAAAATATCATAAACTGCTGCGAAAAGGAACTACAAACCGCTAATTGGCTCAAAATCCGATATTTGCAGCTGAAAGGGAAATAGGATCCCTTATTTCACCCCTACAGGGGGAAAATCCAACAAATTAGACAAATTAGCGTACCGTATTTCCGTCTGACTAGCCAAATGGCTGTTTGGAGCAGGAATAAGGGAACATAGTTCCGTTTCAGAAGTTCAAGGTCAGTTGGGGGAGTGGGGATTGGTAGGGCTGGTGGGGCTGGTGGGGCTGGTGGGGCTGGTGGGGCTGGTGGGGCTGGTGGGGCTGGTGGGGCTGGTGGGGCTGGTGCGGCTGTGGGGCTGTGGGGCTGTGGGGCTGGTACGGCTGGTGCGGCTGGTGGTTGTGTCGGTTCAGACAGGTCAATCGGATTAGTTTGGCCCAGCTGGCCCACTTCATCCGCAAGCCACAAAATTAACAAGGGTAAGCTTCCCCCAAGACTAAATAAAAGGAGTCTCGCGTATGTGCGAGACTCCTTTTGTCATAAACCTTAAATTTTCAAGATGGCGCCTGCACTTGCATTCGTCACCATTTTGGTGTAACGCGCCAAATATCCCGTTTGGATCTTCGGTTCAAAATCTTTCCAACCTTCACGACGCTTCGCAAACTCTTCATCGCTGATTTGCAGCTCGATTTTGCGGCCATCCATGTCCACATCAATGATATCGCCATCTTGCACGAAAGCCAGAGGTCCGCCCTCAGCCGCTTCCGGTGACATATGACCGATGGAGATACCGCGGGATGCGCCGGAGAAACGACCGTCTGTGATCAAAGCGACTTTCGCGCCCAAACCCATACCGACGATTTGGGACGTTGGAGCCAACATTTCCGGCATACCAGGTCCACCTTTTGGTCCTTCGTAACGGATAACAACGACATGGCCTTCTTTGACATGACCGTTCGCAATCCCGTACAACGCTTCGTCTTGGGAGTTGAAGCAGATGGCAGGGCCAACGTGACGTCCGCCAACGGATTTATCCACGGCGCCAACTTTTACGATACTGCCTTCAGGAGCCAGGTTGCCGAATAGAACAGCCAAACCGCCGCGCTCGCTATGCGGGTCCGTCAAAGGACGGATAACGTCCGTATTCTGAATTTCGCATCCAGCGACATTTTCGCGGAGTGTTTGAGCCGTTACAGACAAGCAATCGCCGTTGAAAGCGCCCGGTTTTTTCAATAATTCATTAATAACCGCGCTCACACCGCCTGCCAAATGCACGTCTTCGATGTGGTAATCGGAAGCCGGAGCAATTTTCGCAAGATGAGGCACGCGTTCTGCCACTTCGTTAATTCGGGAAATCGGGTAATCCACACCAGCTTCGTGCGCGATTGCAAGCGTATGAAGAACCGTGTTCGTGGAACCGCCCATCGCCATATCCAAAGCGAACGCATTGTCGATCGCATCAATCGTAACGATGTCACGAGGCTTGATGTCTTTTTCGATCAATACCATCAATTGCTTCGCACAGTCTTTAACGAATTGCTTGCGCTCTTCAGCAACAGCAAGAATCGTACCGTTACCAGGCATCGCCAGTCCAAGACCTTCAGCCAAACAGTTCATGGAGTTTGCTGTGAACATACCGGAACAAGATCCGCAAGTCGGACAGCCGTATTGCTCAAGCTCTTCCAATCCAGCCTCGTCCAATTTCCCTGCTTGGAAAGCGCCTACGCCTTCGAATACAGAGGAAAGGGAAATGGATTTGCCGTTTTTATCTTTGCCGGCTTTCATCGGTCCACCGCTGACTAACATCGTTGGAATGTTAACGCGAAGAGCCCCCATGATCATACCCGGTGTAATTTTATCACAGTTAGGAATACAAATAAGTCCATCGAACCAGTGGGCGTTGACAACCGTTTCCAGAGAATCGGCAATAATTTCACGGCTTGGCAAGGAATAACGCATACCGATGTGACCCATGGCAATTCCGTCATCTACCCCGATTGTGTTGAACTCGAAAGGCACGCCGCCAGCTTCACGGATCGCTTCTTTCACAATTTTACCGAATTCTTGCAAATGCACGTGTCCCGGAATAATGTCTATATAAGAGTTGCAAACGGCGATAAACGGCTTGCCGAAATCTTCCTCTTTAACGCCGGCTGCACGCAGCAAACTGCGATGCGGAGCGCGGTCGAATCCTTTTTTGATCATGTCGCTGCGCTGTTTTGGATGAGCCATACTCAATTCCTCCTAGATTTCTTTTCGTTTGAGAAAATAATGAATCTATCATACCACACTTCTCGTCAAATTTCTCCCTTTAGTGTGTTGACGCGTCAATGTACTAGGAATTGGAAGGAATCCTAAGCTTTTTTGCGATTCAAATGCACGAAGGTAATGGCCAAAGCCAGAACCAACACGCCTCCTTTGACAATGTCGAAGCCAAAATAGGGAACATTCAGCATCGTCAAGCCATTGAGCAAAATGCCGATCAAAACAGCTCCGAAAAACGTCCCAATCACATTCGGCTTCCCGGCGCCAAGCACGGAATACCCGACGAACACGGAAGCAACTGCTTCCATCAGCAGCGGCGCACCTGCATCTATCTGCCCAGAACCAACACGGGAAGCATATAGAATGCCTCCGAATGCAGCAAAAATACCCGATAATACGTAAGCTGCCAAACGAATTTTATTCACCGAAATTCCTGACAACCGAGCGGCTTCACGATTGCCGCCTGTCATGTACAATTGTCTGCCCCAGCGTGTATAAGTAAGGAAAATATGAACGCCGACAACAGCAACCAGCATGAGAATAACAGGCACAGGTACGCCAAGGAACTTCCCTTGTCCGATCCAGAGGAACTCAGGTGTGAACTTTCCTTTGGCTACTGTTCCGTCTTGAAATCTCATATTATTATAGATCGAAAAACCTTTCGTATACGTCTTTTGGACGCCGCCGATGATGTACATGACGGCCAAAGTCGCCAGTAGATCCGGGATGCGAATCTTAACGATCAGCAGCGCATTCAAAAGTCCGATCACAGCCCCAATGATAAGAGGAACAATAATAACGATAATCAAAGGCTGTTGATACCAGACCATCAAAGCCGCCGCACCCACGGTGGATAAAGAAACAGTGGAACCTACAGACAGGTCAAAACCATCGACAATTTGGGATAGCGTAACGCCAATCGCCACGAACATCACAATCGAGATCGACCGCAAAATATCAGCGATATTATCATAGGTCATGAAATTTTCATTAATGATCGAGAAGACGACGATGACCAAAGCAATAATGAACAACGCGCCGTATTTAAAGGAAAAATCCAAGCTTTTTTCTTTCATGTTATTCGGCCTCCCCCGCACTCGCATACGTTAAAATGAGATCCTGCGTCGCTTCCTCGCGGGAGAGCTCCTTCACGACAGAACCATAGCTCATTACCAAAATGCGATCAGCAATTCCTATAATTTCATTCAGCTCACAAGATAAATAAATAATGCCTTTGCCTTCCGAAGCCAACTGCCCAATCAGCCGGAAAATATCGCTTTTGGCGCCAATGTCAACACCTTTGGTCGGCTCGTCAAACAGATAGACCTCCGCGTTCGTCGGCAGCCATTTGCCTACCGCGACCTTCTGCTGATTGCCTCCGCTAAGATGCTTGACCACGCGGTTCGGATCGCCCGGCTGCACGCCAAGCTGCGACACCATCTTAGTCGCGTGCTCGCTTTCCTCGCGCTGCCGCACGAAACCGAGCGAGCTCAGCTTGCGCAGTATGGGAAGCGACAGATTGCGCTTCACGGTCTCCTCCACGAGGACGCCCTGCTTGCGGCGCTCCTCGGGCACGAGCGCGATGCCGGCGCGCACGGCATCGTCCGGCTGGCGCAGCGCGAGCTTGCGGCCGCTGAGCCACACCTCGCCGCCGTCCGCGGCGTCGGCGCCGAAGATCAGTCGGCTCAGCTCCGTCTTGCCGGCGCCGACCAACCCCACGACGCCGAGGATTTCACCTCGGCGCAGGGCAAAGCTGACGCCGCGCACCTTCGTGCCGCGGCGCAGTCCCTTCACCTCGAGGAGCGTTTCGCCAATGGGCACATTGGCTTTGGGAAACTCCTCGGTGAAGGTTTTGCCCAGCATCGCCTCGATCACCTTGGCGATGTCCATAGCCGCGGCCGCCTGCGTGAGCACATGGCGGCCGTCGCGCATAATCGTGATCCGGTCGGACACCCGGAACACTTCTTGCAAGCGGTGGGAGATGAAGATAATCCCCACTCCCTCCTGCTTGAGGCTGTCCATAATCTGGAACAGCCGCTCCGATTCCTCCAGACTGAGAGGGGCCGTCGGCTCATCGAAGATAATAATCTTCGCCTTGTGCGCCATCGCTCTAGCAATCAAGACCAGCTGCTTCTGCGAAATGCTCAGCTCATCGACCTTGCGGCGCACCGAGAACATCGCCCCGATTTTGGCAAGAATCGCTTCCGCTTCGAGATGAAGCTTGCGCCAGCTGATCCAGGCTCCGCCCTGAACCATGCGATCCATCATCACGTTTTCTGTCACCGTAAGCTCAGGCACAAGCGCTGTATCCACTTCTTGATAGACACAGTAGACACCCTGAGCCATGGCTTCCTTGGGCGTTTGAATGGATTGTGCCTGACCGCCAATGGCAATTTGACCAACATCGTAGGTGTAAGCACCTGACAAGATTTTCATCAACGTGCTCTTCCCAGCTCCATTTGCACCCAGCAAAGCATGAATTTCACCCGCATGCAAGTCAAAATCAACCTCCTGCAGCGCCTTCACACCTGTAAACGATTTGGAAATGCCACTCATTTGTAACAAAGCTGCGCTATCCTTCGTCGACAACCGCTTTCACCTCTCATGTCAATCTGAAAGTCCCATCGCTAATAAGCTGCGATGGGACTTCTCTATGAACGTTTATTTTTTTTCTGCTGCTTTCAACCAATCCGTGTAGCCTTGTTGGCTTCCGCCCCAGCCTTTTACGTATTCGCTAAGCTGTGTTGTATTCACTTGCTTGTCCTTCGGCAGCTGCTCTCTGGAGACATACACAGGATCCAAAACAACTTTCTCAGGCGTTTGATCGCCATGCAGCTTTTGGTACAAGTAACGGACTTGAACGCGTCCGATATCTTTTGGATCTACGGCAGCAGATGCTACCCAAGGACTTTTTTGATCTTGCAGAAGCTGCAGATCTTCATCGCTAAGGTCGATGCCGTATACTTTAATTTCTGTCCGGCCTGCTTGTTGAATCGCACGGGAAGCACCTTTGGCAAACTCATCCCAAGCTGCCCATACCGCAGTAATATCGCCTTTGTTCGGGTATTTCTTAAGAATGGCTTCCATTTGTGTTTGTGTATCCAAAGCAGGGTCTTTGGCCGTTCCGAATGCCGCTACTTCTTTAATATCCGGATATTTCTTCTGGAAAGCTTGGTAAGCTTCTTGTCTGCGCTCCATAGGGGCGAAACCGGCTACCCATACTTTAACGATATTCCCTTTGCCGCCAGCATCTTTAGCCAATTGCTCCAAAGTAGCTTCCGCCATTTTTTGATCGCCTTGCTCCAAGGAAGTCACACCTGGTACGGTTAGAATGGAGTCGAAGCTGACAACCGGAATTTTCTTCTCGATTGCTTTCTTCACGCCGGCTTCAAGTGCTTCCGCCGTTCCATGGTCAATCAGAATGCCATCAAATTTTTGATTAATAGCTGCATCCAGGTTGGAAGCCATTTTCGCCAGATCCGTATCAGCAACGAACACCGTTACTTTACCGCCAAGCTTCTCTACTTGTTCTTTCACACCTTCCACATACTGCGATGAAAAAGTGCCTGTATTAAACTGCATGATAAGTGCAATTTTCTTTCCGTTTAAATCAGCGGCCTTCGCTGTTTCTGTTGCTTTTGCGCTTGCTGCGGGTGTTGTCGTGGCGCTGCTGCTCTCTTTTTGTCCGCAAGCTGCCAATAGACTTCCAAACACCGCCAAAATCATAAATAAGCTGACTACCTTTGTTCTTTTCATGAGTTACCCTCCCGATCCATGCTCATCTCTAATTACCTATCTACTCTATCGGATTTATATGCCGAGTTGTTTAGTAGGAATTATTGTATATTAGCATTTGGAAGGATTTCTCGTCAATAGTTTTTAATTGAATGTTGCTAATTTTCGACATTCTTTTATTTCCGACCGAAATCCGCCTTAATTTCTCCGTACTTTTTCGTATCCCACTTCACAATTTTGTTCGAATAACTGTTGCTGCGAAGCCATTTCAAAGCACGATCAACAAGCGTCCATATTTCTTCTGTTGAGGAATCCCGCACCAAATTCGTGGACACTTCTTTTTTCCGAAGCCAACTCAGTGCCGTCACTGAATCGGTATAAATCGTCTTATTGCTTCCTTGCTGCTGCAAATAGGCCAAACCATGCACAATCGCCAGAAACTCACCCAAATTATTCGTTCCCTTGGCAATCGGCCCTTGATAGAAAATTATTTCGCCCGTTTTCGTATCAACACCTTTGTACTCCACAATGCCAGGGTTGCCTGAACAGCCCACATCCACGGAAATGCTGTCAAAATCAATTTCAGGCGCGCTCTCAGGACTCGCTGATTTACTCGCATTCGTCGCTGCCGTACTGCCTTTGCCAGAGAAATTGAGCGACTTTTGCCACCCCTTCTCCAAAGCCTGACGCGCTTCCGCTTCGGATTCGTACGATTTGAATCTTGCCTGAGGATACCCCTTCGTCTGTGCCTGACAATCCGCCCAACTTTTATAAATACCAGGCTTATGCCCTACCCAAACGACGTAAAATTTAACTGCTGCCATCTAAATCACTCCGTATTTGTTGATGTATTTGATGCACCAAGTCTTCTACCACTTTCACCGTATCTGCCAAATAAGGTCTGTAATCCAAATTCTTTATGAATTGAAGATACGTTTCACCTATAGCTACAACTTGCTTTCTATAATCTATGCTCGGGATAATATGTGCTTCTAATTCGCGGTACGTCCCATCCGTACGCTCTTCCACCGCGATAAGCTCCACTTGCTGCTCCGCCTGATGGTTCACAACAAACGAAAACCCTCGACACTCAGGATCACCGCAGCCGCAAACAAAGAAAGGCATCCGTTCCCATTGATCCGGCGGCGCAAACCGATTCGGTGTCGTGTCGTGCAGCGCACTATATAAGAAAGCTGGAAGTCCAACATCCACACACAATGGCTCTTCCACCAGAACACTGTCGTCCACCGCCATAAGGACATCCGCTTGAATGATTTGCAAATCTTTATCGTGGGACCAGCCCTTTATGGAAACATCAAGCATTTTCCCCGCCTCCATCCTTCCTTGTACTCACTTTTCATATTATAGCAAAGACTGCATCATTCTGCTTTCAGCATTCAGCTTTCAATAAAGTGGTGAAAATTTCCATTTATTTTATGAGTATATTTTCAAAAAAAGATTATACTACCTATTACTGGAGGTGATATCAGATGGCATCAGGACAATCTCGCAGCAGCAACTCTCTCGTTGTTCCTCAAGCTTCACAAGCTTTGGATCAATTGAAATATGAAGTTGCTCAAGAACTAGGTATCCAAATTCCTCAAGACGGCTACTATGGGTACATGACTTCCCGTGATACAGGCTCCATTGGGGGCAGCATCACTCGTCGCCTCGTTCAAATTGCTGAACAGCAGCTTGCAGGCGGCAGCGCTAACCGTTTCAGTAGATAACAGCTTTCCCTATACTTACAAACAAGGACTTTCTAATAAGTAGCTAGCTACTTAGAGAAAGCCCTTTTTCTTTGTGCAAATGAAGCCCATTTGCCAAAAAAACCCCAGTCATCAACATGACTGGGGTTGCTTTATTAATCCATAAAATAGAATAAAGTGCTACATCGTTCTCGCATAATTAGCCATATTATAATTACTTTCAAAGCTAATACTTGCAGAAACAACATTTTGTCTAATCGTAAAATCAAATAAAATTTCACCATGCGTCCAGCTTTTCTTTCGTTTCAACGATTCTATAGCCATCTGACGAAAGGATTGATATTGCAGTTCCGTTAACCCCTTAACCGTAGTTGCCGGCAGCACGCCGTCTTTACTTTCGAATGGAAGGTGTTTAATGCCAAACTTCCCGATTTCATTGTTACGAATGTGCACAAAAACTGTCCCTGAAGTAACATGAGATAATTCTTCTTTGATTTTCCTAAACACCATGTCAATTTGTCTTGCAAGTGGGATCTGCTCCAGATTCATCGCTCCTTAAGTTTTTATTTTTTTTACTAATTATGCAAGTTATATGACTGTAGACCTATTATATCCATAGATTTTACATTTTTCAACAATTTTCTTCCAGTACTCATCCAATTATCCCTATTATTTATAACTTTTTCTGGGTAATCTTACCTTCGTTTCACGTAAGAAACGATAATTGTCGAAATCTTGTAGAATGTTTCGGTATTCAATGGTATAATTTTCAAAATAGCCCGCATATTCCTGCACCAATAAACAAAATTTCGCGAGGAGTCGGTCAGATTGGATAAAATGTCAACCCTATCGTTTAGAAAGAAACTACAGCTTGGTTGTTATGCTCTAATTGGATTAAACTGTGTTTTCATGTTGATTTTGACATTTGCGTCGGATTGGAACCGCTTACTAGGAATTATTTTCCTGATCGTCCTTCTAGCCATTAGCTATCCTTTCATTAGATGGTTCGAGAACCAACTGACAGAGCCCGTGGCCGATCTCTCCCGCATTGCCCTTAATATTTCCAAAGGTGACTTCTCTCAAAAGGTAACCATCACCTCGGATGATACGCTCGGACAGTTGGGTCAATCCTTCAACAAAATGATTGACAAGCTCCGCGACATTCTGCGTGATACAGGTTCCATCTCCAAGCAAGTGTTTCAAACGAGCCGCGATATTTATGTGAAAAATGAAAACTTTCGCTCCGTCCTGGAGCAAGTAAGCATTTCGGCCCATGAACTCGCATCCGGTGCAGGACAAATATCCGAAGAAGTATCCGGCGTTTCCATTACGTCCAAAGACATCGAAGTGAGAATCGTCAATTACGCAGGTTCCGCCAAAGAAATGAAGGAACGCTCCGATCAAATGATGACGCTGGTAGAGAAAGGCCGCAATTCTGTGGAGAGCCAAGGCGTAGGGATGAAACGAAATGTTGAAGTAACGCAGCAAGTGTCAGATACCATCGACATGTTGGCTAAGCAAGCTGCCGGCATTTCGAGTGTAACGCGTTCCATTTCTGAGATTGCTGAGCAAACCAATCTGTTGTCTCTTAATGCTTCCATTGAAGCTGCCAGAGCTGGCGAGCATGGCCGCGGCTTTGCTGTCGTAGCCCAGGAAGTGCGCAAGCTGGCTGAGGAATCGACATCACTGACACGCGAAGTGTTTGGCTTCGTGAAAAGCATCGAACAAGGCATTCAAGAAGCGATTCGAAGCATCCAGGTCAATGAGGATGTTGTAAAGAAACAAACCGTTCTCATTGATCAAACGGAAATTGTTTTTGCCGAAATTGTTGGAAGCGTGGGCTTTATTTCAGAAGAGATTACCCGCTTCGCAGAGGAAAGCGAGCAAATGCTGGCAAGTTCCGGACACATCGCATCCGCTATGGAGAACATCTCGGCCATCACCGAACAATCAGCAGCCGGAACACAGGAAGTTTCCGCTTCCATGAACGAGCAAATTGCAACCGTACAAGGCATTGTCTCCCAAGCTGAGGAAATGACACGCGTTGTAACACAACTGCAGCAAACCATTCAAATCTTCAAATTATAGGTTCGTCACCCAAGTTCTGCGTATTCATTCTTACATAACCAAAAAGGCTTTCCCTCTATATCGAGGAAAAGCCTTTTTTTATGCTTGAACTTTCGCTTCTGTCAGCTCCATGAACTGCAACACATCTTGAGCTGCCATATCCACTGCACTTTGCCAGAAATCAGGCTCCGTCAAATCAACGCCAAGGTGCTTCTGAGCAAGCTCCTCCACGTTCATGCTGCCCGTATCTCGAAGCAGTGCGATATATTTATCTTCAAAGGCCGGACCTTCTTGCACCGCTCTCGCATAAATACCTGCGCTGAACATGTAGCCAAAGGTATACGGGAAATTATAGAAGGGCACATCCGTTGCGTAGAAATGCAGCTTGGCTGCCCAGAAATGCGGGTGATAGCTGCTTAACGCATCCTTAAAAGCCAGCTTCTGAGCATCTACCATCAGCTCATTCAGGCGCTCTACACTAACAAGCCCTAGACTCCGTTCTGCGTAGAAATTCGTTTCAAAAATAAAGCGGGCATGGATGTTCATGAAGAACGCAATTGCGCGTTGGATCTTATCCTCTAACAAAATAATCCGTTCCTCATCGGAAGCCGCGATTTTGACAACCGCATCCGCAACGATCATCTCTGCGAAAGTAGACGCTGTCTCAGCAACGTTCATCGCATATTCCTGTGCCAAAGCAGGCATATCCGTCATGACATGCTGATGGTAGCCGTGACCCAGCTCATGAGCTAACGTAGACACATTGTTTAACGTTCCGCCGTACGTCATGAAAATGCGTGTTTCCCCTGCCATCGGGAAGGAGGTACAGAAGCCGCCAGGACGTTTCCCAGCTCGGTCTTCGGCTTCAATCCAACGCTTCTCGAAAGCCTCTGTTGAGAAAGCTGCCAGCTTGGGACTGAAACGCTGGAATTGTTCAATAATGAGACTTGCGCCTTCATCATACGATATCTTCTTGGAGGAGTCGCCCAGCGGCGCATCAACGTCCACCCAAGCTAATTTCTCAACACCCATAAGCTGCGCTTTACGATTCAGATAATCGACGAAAATCGCTTTGTTGCGGTCAATTACATCCCACATGACATTCAGCGTTTTCTCTTCCATCCGATTGATGGCAAGCGGCTCTTTATGTATGCTTTTCCAGCCTCTATATTTGTACACCTGAAGACGGAAGCCAGCCAAATGGTTCAATGCTTCGGCACAATAATCTTCCTTGTCTGTCCAAGCTTGTTCCCATTTCTCGAAAAGCGCCAACCGTTCTTCCCGATTCTCCGTGTGCAGCTTATTAAAGGCTTGACCAGCAGAAAGCTCCACCTGTTTACCCTCAACTTCGACCGGCATGCGGAATTGACCAACGGTCGTATTATACAAATCTCCCCACCCATGATAGCCATCAACGGCCAAATCATTAATTAAAGCTTCCTGTTCAGGCGGCAGCTTTTCTTGGGCTAAAGCACGACGTTCATCCAGCGAAAACGCGATAGCTTTGAAGGGTTCTTTCTTCAGCAGTTCAGACCATACGCCATCCGGAATTCCAGTCAATACTTGATCGAACCGTGTGAGTGAAGACAGATGCTCGGCAAACAAGCTTTTGACTTGTCCACTAAGTACAGGAGCTTTCTTATCCTTCTGGTTGTCGGCCAGCAAACATCCCACGAAGGAATCTGCTTCCAAAATATGTTTCAAATTATGCTGCAGCAAGTCGATCAGCTTCGCTAAGGAATCTGTGTCTGACGCCTGCTGTGGTGAGGGAGTAGCCAGTACTTGCTCTTGAAATGACGCGATTGAAGCTTGCAGCTCTTTCAGATGAGCTGCGAATGCAGGAGACTCGCTCCCGCCAGGGAAAAAGGTATCCAAATCCCATGTTTGATTAAGAGGTAAATGCAGCAAAGCGATCACCTTTCCTTTCCATCTTTTATTAAATCATAAACGATATGCGATCGGCAATGATCGTAATCTTCCTCATTGCTTCTGGGTAAAAAGTATGATTCAATGAAGTAAGTTCCTTCAATATAAATCGGAACAGAATGGTGTGAATTTCATTATGAAACCGTTACAAATTTCCCCGGAAACAGCCGTGAAGCTAGCTGAACAGCTGAAAGTGCCCTTGGAACATCTCATGCATATGCCACAACATATTTTGCTTCAGAAATTAGCCGAGCTCGCGAAAAATTCCTCTGCGGAACCAAGCGAACCAGAATCGAAGTAAGCTTTGATTCCTTTTGCTAATACTTGGCCTTATGACATTGTAATGAAGGACATTTATGTGGCCGAATGTCCCTTTTGCCATAGCCCTAATGTGCTGCTGCCGCTGAAAATCCACGAACTGACGTCCATTCGCGAAGGCAAGAAAAAGCTGCTTGTGTTCCCTTGTTGTCATAACAAATTGACGCTCGTTGATACAGACCGCGATTATTTATTGGCGGACACCGCTATTCGGAACCATTAATCGTAGCTTCCAAAGCGCAAGGAGTAGAAAGAGCCCGTATGAATGAGTACCTCGTTCCTTTGACAAGCGCATGTACATTAGTCACCCTTAATTACATAGCGATGAAAGTTCGCAGCAAGATGCTGTTCGATTCCTATGAGCAATTCCTTGCCCCTCTGCTCACAGGCCTCGCCTGTATCATCATGATGCTAGAACCTTTGCCAGAGGCGCTTGGACTCATTGATTTGCGTTCCTTGCCCGTCTTCATGGCCGGCTTGCGCTATGGACTTCCCGTTGCCCTGCTGTCCACCGTAATGCCCATTGGCTTCAGTTTCCTATCGCATGAAAGCCAATCTTGGTTCATCATCTCACAGGATTTGCTCGCCCCTGCTTTAATCAGTTCGTTGTTTCACAACAAAGAATACCGCAGCGGCTTCTTGGACATTTCTATTCGGCACGGGCTCCAAATATGTGCCTATGTCTTCCTTCTTCGACTTGTTATTTACGGCTTCCTGGAAGGGAAGCTAACTTGGCTTTACACCATTGATCAGCTATTTATGCTAGCCATCATGTCGGCTACCTTCATTATCATCATCATCATGGTGAATGATGAGAACAAGAGCTGGCGGCTTCAGCGACATATGGAGCTGCAAGCTAATCAAGACAGCCTAACTAAGCTTCCCAATCTACGCAGCTTTATGCCGATTGCCGATAATGAGCTTAGCAAACGCCGAATATCAATCATGATGATTGATTTGGACAACTTCAAACAATACAACGACCAGTTCGGACATTTGGAAGGAGACCAGCTGCTAAGAGAGGTTAGCACGGTGCTTCGATACCATATTCACGAGCAGGATTACATCGCTAGGTATGGCGGGGAAGAATTCATCCTCCTAAGCACGGAAACGGATCCTATGACGCTTAGCCTATACGGAAAACGGTTATGCTCCGTTGTGACGGAAAGTTTCCCCCACAAAAGGCACTATGATCAATCGCCAATAACAGTTTCCATTGGCATCTCGACTGCTGTTGCACCTCAAGTCAATCTGACACAAATTATTTATGAAGCGGATCAAGCTCTCTACGCCTCCAAGCATAGCGGGAAAAATTGTTCAACCCTTTACGAAGATATGCCTGTTGCCAGCCACAAAAAGAACGCTTAAGCCATTCAAGGGAATCCGTTCATTCCCGCGAATCGTTAAGCGTTCTTATTCATGAAAGTCCCTTATGTTGCTTGCTTCATTTCCTCCGGAAGCTCCATCCGCATAGCCAGCATATCCTCACGGGTGATTACCCATTGTTCACGACTCGCCCGGATCATGGCTGCATCCATAATCTTCCGATCATTAATAATCCGCGAGAACCACTTGACGGCCTCATTAAACCGGCTCAATCTGCGATTCAGCTCTCCCATTAAATACATGAGCCTTGCGTTGTTAATATCCATCCCTTCGGTCTCGAACACACTGACATAGGCCTCCAGAGCAAAGGTTAAGAATCTCTCTTCTTGTTCCCAATCTCCTTTAATCCGGTATAACCATGCAAGATGATGAAGAAGACCCGCGACGACACGGGATTTCTCATCCTTAATCTGTGCGCTAATCAGTGCCAGCTTGTAGCTGTACAGCGCATCTTCCCAAGTTCTTTCTCGGCAATAATCGCGCATTGTCCAGTTCTTGGAAACCTTCGTATAGAAAGCTTCTTTTTGACCGGGATTCCATTTATCTGCAAAGTTTTCCGTATGTGCATATCCGCAAAACGGACAAATCCTCACAACATAATAATCTGGATTAATGTCTTTATAGTGAACACAGAAATCCGCATCCGTTTTGCTCGATTTTTTGAAGCTTGGGCGAACCTTCATCGTTTTGAAGGCGTTGTCGCAATAGGTACACTTCACTGCAATTTCGTATAAAGGTTCGACCATCGGAAAACCCCGCCTTTTGTGAGAAAAATAGGTAGGAACTGAGAACTATTCGTCTTCTGGAGTATTAATAAAATGATAGGCTGAGCCTTTCAATCGGTCTAGCAAAAAGTCCCGTAAATCTTGCGGAAGTCCTACTTCTGTCAAGGCTTCAGCCATACACCCCAACCAAGCATCGGCACGCTCCTGCGTGATTGGAAAAGGCATATGCCTAGCCCGCATCATCGGGTGTCCATGGACGTCCGAATATAAGCTTGGACCTCCAAAAAACTGGCTCAAAAATAAGATTTGCTTCTCGATTACCGGATCTATATTGGAAGGAAACAGAGGCGCCAACAAAGGGTGCTGCTGCACTTTCGGATAAAAGGCCTCCACGATTCGGCGAACCGTCTCTGCTCCCCCCATCAATTCATATAAGGTGCTGCGTTCACGCTCTGACATGAGAAAACCTCGCTACTCTTAGTTACTTTAATAATTCTCTAAATCCTCGTCCCCTGTAGGCATGAGCGTTTCTCTAATGACAAAAACGAACATACAAACAAATAAACCGGCAATGATACCTGTCATTTGAATCACTCCCACTGCCTAGGATATAAGACTCGAAGTAGTTCTATTTTACCATAAAAACAAGCCATGCACAGTACCAAAGTCTAAGTTTTTTGGGACGGCATGTATGTCCCACACCACACATATAGTTGAATAGGAGGAGGTGTCCTATTCCATGCAGAAACGAAACTTCACTGGTGTACTACTGATGGCTTTCGCTGTGATTGCCATTATTCTATGCTTATTTGCCTTTCCTCATGACGGACTGCAAGCAGCTTTGCGCGGCGTTTCCATTTGGTGGGATGTGCTCTTTCCTGCGCTATTCCCCTTTTTTGTTATCTCTGAAATTTTGCTCGGCTTTGGCATCGTGCATTTCTTCGGCACACTGCTCGATCCGATGATGCGTCCTGTCTTTCGAATCCCCGGCATCGGCGGCTTCGTGATGGCGATGGGCTTTGCCTCCGGTTATCCAATCGGGGCCAAATTGACCTCCCAGCTGTGGGAGCAGCAGTTGGTGAATCGCGAGGAAGGCGAGCGGCTGGTTGCCTTCACGACAAGCTCAGATCCGATCTTCCTGATCGGAGCCGTTTCTATCGGCTTTTTCCATGATGCCTCTTTGGCCATCATTCTAGCCACCGCCCACTATGGCGGCTCGCTTCTGATCGGTTTCATGATGCGTTTCCACGGCCGCAAAAGCGTGCCAACTCCACAGAAAAGCACGAGCGGCGGTTGGATCTGGAAACGCGCCTTCGAAACGATGCACACCGCCAGGATCCATGATGGCAGATCCATCGGAACGCTGCTCAGCCAATCCATCCTGCATTCACTTAACCTGATGTTTGTAGTCGGCGGTCTTGTTGTTTTCTTCTCCGTCGTTTTGGAAGTTCTTACGTCCGCTCAGGTTATGAATGTACTGTACGTACTTATCTCTTCCATCCTGCAATTCATCGGACTGCCTCACGAATTATCGCAAGCGGTGATCAATGGCTTGTTTGAGGTGACACTCGGAGCCAAAGCTGCGGGCAACGCTCCAGATGCGCTGGCGCTTTCCAGCAAAGTGGCGATCGGGGCTTTCATTTTGTCATGGGGCGGCATGTCGGTTCACGCTCAAATTGTAAGTCTGCTTAGCCACACGAATTTGCGCTATTTGCCTTTTCTCATTGCCAGACTTACGCATGCCTTGTTCTCCGCTGCTATTGTGCTCGTAATCTGGGAGCCTATGCAAATATTCCGCGGTTCCCAAGCAACCTTTTTCCCGCAATATGAACCAACTTCC
This sequence comes from Paenibacillus alba, assembly GCF_013204855.1. Taxonomy (GTDB): domain Bacteria; phylum Bacillota; class Bacilli; order Paenibacillales; family NBRC-103111; genus Paenibacillus_E; species Paenibacillus_E alba. Next base: position 76,233 of record NZ_JABMKZ010000019.1, read on the forward strand.
CCGGTACTCAGCTATTTAAAATTGATGCTTCCGGTTAGCGGAGTGGTCATCCTCGCTTCTTTTACAGTCATCGCTGGACTGTTCACTGCATATTCCTTACTTAAACTCGTGTATGAAAAGGTTGGTGGAACAAGATAATATGGGTATTCACGATCATGATAATAAAGGGAGAGAACCTCTAGATATGCAAGCAGCAGTCTTCCCGCAAGCAGTTAAACAATGGCCCTCTCCAATTGCACGTTTGAGCGAGTTGGCAGCTAATTTATGGTTTAGTTGGAACCACGAGGCTTTAGCGCTATTTGCCGATATCGACGCTGTCAAATGGGCCGCATCCGGCCATAACCCAGTTCGCCTACTGCAAGATTTGGACGAATCCCACATCGTAGCCCTGAGCAACAACACGGAATTTACGGAACATTACCGCCGGGTCATGGATACGTTTGATGCGTATTTGAACGGCAGAACCTGGTTCCAAGACAAGTATGCCGATCGAAGCTATGTGCAAATCGCCTACTTCTCGGCAGAGTTTGGCTTTCATGAATCTTTGCCCATTTACTCGGGCGGGTTGGGCATCTTGGCCGGCGATCATACAAAGTCGGCCAGCGATTTGGGCATCCCTTTAATCGGAATTGGCCTGCTCTACAAGAAGGGCTATTTCACTCAAAAGATCGATGCCTCCGGTGGTCAGCAAAGTGAATTGTATCCCTACGACTTCACCAAGCTGCCTATCCAGCCTGTCATCCAGAATGGGGAACAACTCACCGTTTCCATTGCTATGCCTGGCCGGGCGATCGCCTTGCAAATATGGCAGATTCAGGTCGGCCGCAATCGCGTCTACCTGCTCGACGCCGATCATGCGTCTAATCAGCCGGCGGACAAAGAGTTGACCGCTCAGCTTTATGGGGGCAATCAAGATACGCGGATTGCCCAAGAAATGGTCCTTGGCATCGGTGGCGTGAAAACACTCCGCGCTCTAGGGGTCTACCCAAACGTCTACCATATCAATGAAGGTCACGCCGCGTTCCTTACGCTGGAGCGGCTCAAGGAGCTGCTCCAGCTGGGTCTGCCGTTTCACGCAGCCGTTGAAACGGTGCGTTCTGCAACGGTCTTTACGACCCATACGCCTGTTCCAGCTGGCCATGATACGTTCTCCATCGAGATGGTGGAACACTATCTCGGCCCCTATCTGCAAGAGCTGTCGCGGCATAAGCAACAAATTGTAACCCTCGGGCTTGATCATCATACGGGTCAATTCAATATGACCCATTTGGCCATGAATACAGCTGGGATGCGCAATGGTGTCAGCAAGCTTCATGGTCAAGTATCGCGCGAAATGTTCAAAGAATTTCACGGACATATCGATGCAAGTGAAGTTCCCATTGGCTCCATTACCAATGGCGTTCATCTGGACACATGGACGGCCCCGCAATGGAAAGAGCTGTTTGATCGTTTCCTTCCAGGAACTTGGCGAGAGGAACAAGCCAACAAGCATCAATGGCAGCAGATCGAGGTCATTCCCGACGAGTCTATCTGGAGCGTGCATCAACAGCTGAAAGAAGATCTGATACGCTTCGCTCGCCAAAATTTGCTGGAGCAGCGCAAACGCAACGGGGAGTCCGAGGAACGAATCCAAGAAGTAAGAAAATATTTGAATCCCAAAGCCTTGACTATCGGATTCGCCCGACGCTTCGCGACCTACAAGCGCGCGAATATGATTTTCAATGATTTGTATCGGCTGAAGAAGCTCATGAATGACCCTGATCGCCCGGTCCAATTTATTTTTGCCGGCAAAGCACATCCTGCGGACTACCCGGGTCAGGAGCTCATCCGCGACATTTACCGCGTCTCCCAAATGAAAGAGTTCGCTGGCAAAATTGTCATACTCGAAAATTACGATATGAATATGGCCCGCTACCTTGTCCAAGGGGTCGATGTTTGGCTGAATAATCCGCGAAGACCTCTTGAAGCCAGCGGCACGAGCGGCCAGAAAGCCGCCATGAACGGCGTGCTTAATTTCAGCGTGCTCGATGGCTGGTGGGAGGAAGGCTACAACGGAACGAATGGCTGGGCTATCGGATCCACAGGCGCAGCGGATTGGGCAGCCCAGGAGAAAGAAAATACGCAAGCGATCTACCACATTTTAGAGAAGGAAATCATTCCGCTTTACTATAATCAAGGCGCGCTTCCCCACCAATGGATCAGCCGTATGAAGCGTTCTATTCAATCGTTAAGTCCTGTGTATAACACTCATCGCATGGTGCAGGACTACACGGAGGAAGCGTATCTTCCTACGGCCGAAAGAGCCAGACTTTTTGTCGCCAATCACTACGATGTAGCGACCAAAGTTGCCGACTACAAACAGTTCATCCGCAACAACTGGTATCACGTCAAAATCATCGGCATCGATGACCGTTCCGCCAAGCTTTCCACCGAAATACCTCTGGCTGAAATGAAGCCGACAACCAAAGAAATTACAGCCCAAGTCCATTTCGGGCCGATCTGGCCGCAAGACACAGCTGTTGAAGTCGTTTATTACGAAGAACATGCTGGAGATTGGAAACAGAAGATTGTCTCCATGGAACCCTCTGGCGAGCTCACCGACCAGCTGCAAAGCTTCAAAGCAACGATTCCTGGGCACCTTGTTCATGGGCCGCACTTCTCCATTCGCGTTCGACCCATTTCAGCAAACTTCGCCCATTCTTTTGAGCTTTCTCTGGTGACCAGCACCTTATCTTGGCAATAAAACCTGATTTTCCGACATAAAGCCCCGTTTGGGGCTTTTCTTATTTTCCTTTATAAATTATTATGAAAAGAGGCCTTCAGGGTTGTGCAAGTGTTCATGAATGCAAATCTAACCACTTGGTGATGCTATGGATTGGAATAAAGCACTGGAAATGGCACATATTGCGCCTCATACGGAGTGTCATTTGATCGTTGTCGGAGAATGTAAAGACGGACAACCTTTTTGCTATGAAGAAAATTTTACCGTGGATAAACTTGGTGAAGCATCCTTCACCGTTTTTTTAGATGTGTCTGGACTAGTTCCTTTTGACAAATTGGAACATGTTTCATTCATTGAATTTTCTTTTAAAGATCATGGCATTTTATATTATGCGTATGTCGATTTGCTTCAGCTTGAAGTGAAGAAAACGTTATGTTACCTCACGTTATCCATTCCCGAAGAAATTCATCAACATCAGAACCGACAGTACAACCGGGCTAAGCTCTCCCTTCGGACACCGATCACCCTCCAAATTGTTGGCATTCGCGGTCTGTCTGCACGCAAGGGTGTCGCCTTCTCGGGACAGCTGCTGGATATCAGCGCAGGAGGTCTTTCTTTTGTAACATCCAATCGGCTTATTTATCCCTTATTTTTAGAATTTAGCTTCATCCTTCCTGGGTTTCCACTTCCCATTACCGCCTATGGCGAAATTGTCAGGGTAACGAATTTCAGCAATGATTCCTATCGCGTTGCCGCCGAATTCCGCTATACACCTGAATCGATCCTGCAAGAAATTGATAAATACTGCTCGGTAGATTAGGAGGAACATCATTGAAATACAACGTCATTGAACGCGGAGATCCGATCTCCAAGGACCTGACAGAGCGGTTCCACACCCTCGCTGCCCAGCATGGGATGCCTAGGGATGAAGTGAATCCCGATATAGTCCTATCGATTGGCGGAGACGGCACAATGCTGCAAGCTTTTCATAAATATACGCATCATTTGGATCATATCGCCTTCGTAGGTATCCACACGGGGCATTTAGGGTTTTTCGCGGATTGGAAACCGGATGAACTGGACCATTTGGCATCCTTAATGTTCAGCGTCGCTACGCCTGAGGATCTTCATATTGTACAATACCCCGTTGTCGAAATTGAAATTACGACAGAACAAGGCATCGAGACCCATCTCGCACTTAATGAGTTCACTTTGCGCGGCATTGAAGTGTCATTGGTTGCACGTCTGCATGTGAACGATGAAATGTTCGAAATGTTCCGTGGAGACGGCATCTGCATCTCCTCGCCGGCTGGCAGCACAGCTTATAACAAAAGCTTAGGCGGAGCGATGGTCCACCCTTCCCTGGAAGCCATTCAAATTGCCGAAATCGCCTCGATTAACAATCGGGTGTATCGGACGCTGGGTTCTTCCATGATCTTGCCCAAACATCATCATTGCGATATTTATCCGAAGGCGCAGCAAACGATGCTCCTCTCTCTTGACCATTTGTATATGCAGCGAAATGATGTCGTTTCGATTCGCTGCCGCGTCGCCTCCAATGTGAAAGTGAAATTCGCCAGATTCCGTCCGTTCCCATTCTGGAACAGAGTCCGCGAAGCTTTCGTAGGGTTAGAACTAAAATAACTAATCACAAATAAGACGCCCCGTCTCACGAAGAGATCGGGGCGTCTTATTTGTGGCAATGCTTATGGCGTTGATGCTGATGCAACGGCTTCCGAAGTTGGCTGCTGCTTGGCAGCATTCACTTTTTCGATAATAAAGTAGGCGCAGCCGAAGTTGCAGTACTCGTTCAAGTAATCTTGAAGCGAAGCAATCGATGATTCCTTGGTTGCCTTTGGATGAATTTCTTTAAAAAATCCTCTCAGCCTCAGCTGGCTGTATCCCCAGTCGCCAACAATATAATCATAACGCTCCAGCACTTCGCTGAATCGTTCCTTGAACACTTCAAAGTTCCAGCCATTCTTATGATCGGTTACGAGCTCGTATGTTTTATTGGCAATATGAATCATGATGTTAGGAAGCTCTCCTTTCTATGATCCGTTAAGTTAGACTAATCGTTGGAGGCCGCTTTCACTTGCTCATGGGCATGGTAAGAGCTGCGTACCAGAGGACCTGACTCTACGTGCTTAAAGCCACGTTTCATTCCCTCTTCTTTTAATATTGCAAATTGCTCAGGTGTATAGTATTTGGCTACAGCCAAATGAATCGTGGATGGCTGCAGGTACTGCCCTATGGTCATAATATCACAGTTAACAGCACGCAAGTCGTCCATCGTCTGCAGCAACTCGTCCCACTCCTCACCTACACCAATCATAACGCTGGATTTGGTTGGAATGTTCGGAGCTATTCGTTTCGAGCGCTCAAGCAGCTCCAAGGAACGACGGTATTTAGCTTTGGAACGAACGCGATCGGACATACGCTCCACCGTCTCCATATTATGGTTGAGAATATCGGGCTTCGCTTCCAGTACCGTGATCAGTGATTCTTCGCGCCCCAAGAAATCAGGGATCAGCACTTCCACGGTGCACAGCGGCAATTTGCGGCGAATCGCTTTGATCGTCTCCGCGAAGATCATCGCGCCGCCATCCTTCAAATCATCACGCGCAACAGAGGTAACAACGCAATGGCGCAGTCCCATTTGCAAAGCAGCATCAGCCACGCGTTCCGGCTCTTCCAGATCAAGCTCAGTCGGAAGTCCTGTCTTCACAGCGCAGAAACGACAAGCTCGGGTACAAATGTCACCCAGTATCATAAAAGTCGCTGTGCGATTGGCCCAGCATTCATGGATATTTGGACATTTGGCTTCTTCACAAACCGTATGCAGCGTCTTGGAACGCATCATTGACTTTATTTCTTTGAAATTCTCATCGGTCTTGAGATTAATTTTTAACCAGTCTGGTTTTCTCTCTAATGGTTTAGTAGGCACTGTATTTCCCGCCTTTTTTGTAGGTTTCTCTTTGTTGTTATTATAACATGAATGACTGACAAAACAATCCACTTTGCCAGTCAGTTGTGATACACTTATCTAGATGGACCAAAACAGCTCAGCTTATGACATGAAGGCTGTATGGGAGGGAAGAAACATGAGCATAACAGATGTAACACGAGAGAAAGACCGCAAGCTAGGCGAAATCCTGCGCGGCATGGGCCGTGTATTGATTGCCTTCTCCGGAGGCGTGGACAGTACATTCGTCCTCAAACGTGCGAAGCAGGAGCTTGGCGATCAAGTCCTTGCCGTTACCGCCGCATCCGAAACATTCCCATCAAGGGAATTCGATGCAGCTGTCGAACTTGCTGAACAAATCGGTGTCCCACTGTATCAAACAGAGGTCAAGGAATTGGAGAATGCGAACTTCGTCGCCAACAATCCGGATCGTTGTTATCATTGCAAAACGGGACTTTATTCTCACTTGCAGGATCTAGCCAAAGAGTTAGGTTACCCTTATATTTTGGACGGCTCTAATATTGACGATCTCGGTGATTATAGACCAGGACTCCAAGCCAAGAACGAGCAAGGCGTTCGCAGTACACTGCAAGAGGCTGGCATGACCAAGGATGAGATCAGACAGCTTTCCAAAGAATTAGGTCTTCGCACTTGGAATAAACCATCTTTTGCTTGCTTGTCTTCGCGGATTCCTTATGGAACGCAAATTGAGAAGTGGAAAATTGACCAGTTGGATGAAGGGGAATACTTCTTATCCCAGCTCGGTCTGTATCAAGTACGTGTTCGCCACCACGAAAAAATTGCCCGGATTGAAGTCATGCCGGATGAAATACATAAGGTCGTGGAACATCGTGACGCCATTTACGAAAAGTTCAGCAAACTCGGCTTTACTTACGTGACGCTGGATCTGCAAGGCTACCGCACAGGCAGTATGAACGAAGTACTGTCCAAAGAAACCAAAGATAAGGTGAAAGAAGCATCCCTATGATGGACTTAGAAAAGATTTTAAAGCTCGTCCAGACAGGCGACCTGGACGTAGAAGAAGCCAAAAAGCAAATCATCAAGGAAGGCGCGGGCAATGGCCCCGGCAACCTTGATCTTGGATTTGCTCAGCTTGATATCGATCGCGAGAAGCGAACAGGCTTCCCCGAGGTCATATTCGGGGAAGGCAAGACCGCCGAGCAGATCGAGACCATCTTCCAGCGGCTGACGGAACATACCGATCGCGTGCTGGCTACGCGGGTCGACGCCGCCAAGGCCGCCCATGTTGTCGCTGCCGTGGAAGGCGTCACCTACCATGAAACCGCCCGGTCTCTCACTTGGTTCAAGCGACCGCTGCTGAAGGTCCACGACGGCTACATCGCCGTCGTGTGTGCAGGCACCTCCGACCTCCCCGTAGCGGAGGAGGCCGCTCTTACAGCTGAATGCCTGGGCAGTCACGTTGAACGGGTGTTCGACGTGGGTGTGGCTGGCATTCACCGGCTCTTCCGCCGGCTGGAACTCATTCGCGGTGCTAACGCAATTGTCGTCGTGGCCGGCATGGAAGGCGCACTCGCCAGCGTAGTTGGCGGGCTCGTCTCCAAGCCTATCGTCGCTGTGCCGACGAGTATTGGCTATGGCGCGAATCTTGCAGGTATCGCGCCCTTATTGTCCATGTTGAACAGCTGCTCGCCAGGCATCTCCGTCGTCAACATTGACAACGGCTTCGGAGCTGGCTACTATGCAGGACTCATCAACAAAAATATGTCGAAACGAGCGTGAGATCTCACAATGCGTATCTTATATTTGGACTGCTTTTCCGGTATTAGCGGCGATATGACTCTCGCCGCTTTAGTGGATGCAGGAGCAGATCGAGCTTATATTGAAGAAGAACTTACCAAAATCAAGCTAGAACCTTACATCTTAGAATGGAAACGCGTTATCAAACGCGGAATTTCCGCACTTAAGCTGGATGTTATTTTAGACCCCAATCATCCGCCTAAGCACCACCGCCATTACTCCGAAATCGTGAAAGTTATTCAAGCGGCCGGATTCAACGAGCGAGTTACCGCTCTCAGCTTAGCTATTTTCGAGAAAATCGGTATTGCGGAAGCCAAAATTCACGGTATTTCTGTTGAAAAAGTACATTTTCACGAAGTCGGAGCCATTGATTCCATTGTTGATATCGTTGGCGTTGCTTTAGCCGTAGATTCCTTGCAGGTAGAGCGCATCTTCGCTTCACCGGTGCCGCTTGGATCAGGAACCATCCATATCGACCATGGCACTTATCCGGTGCCGGCTCCGGCGACCTTGGAAATGATGCGAGGCTTACCAATTGCTTCAACTACTTACAGCCTAGAAATGACTACGCCAACGGGAGCCGGTATCATATCCGGTATCGTAGACGAATTTTCCAAAAGCTTTCCTCCCATGATCGTAGACACTATCGGCTATGGAGCAGGCACAAGAGATTTGCCTAACCAACCAAATGTCCTGCGTGTCGTAGTTGGGAAAGTAGATCCTTACATTGGCAAATGGCAAGTAGGCCATGAACATCTTGCTCAAGAACATAGCCACAGTCATGGTCATACGCATGACGACCATCACCACCACCATGAACATACTCACGCCCATCCACACACGCATTCTCATCAAACAGGAGCTGTCATTCCGGGAGCTCACCAGTAATAACACCAAAACGCCTCTTCCTGAACACAAACAGGAAGAGGTGTTTTTTAGTTTAACAGCTTGAATTTCATCCGGACCTCTTCATAAACGACCTTCAATGGAACCTGATACTCCTTGGCAATGTGCTCACACTCTTTAAATTCAGGGGCATACTGCACTAACTTTCCTTGGTGATAGCCGACTTTTACCGTTAGCAGCCCCCACTGCGTCTGAACTTGTTTGAAATCTCTAGCCAAGCGATGACAAGATGCATGCATATACCTTATGCCAAGCGTCGTCGTCTCACTAAAAATGACACCTTCCACAGCAGATAAAAGCCTCTCCTCAACAAGCACATTCAGCATGATGCCAGGTCGGCCTCGCTTCATAATAATGGGTACGACATAAACATCATTCGCGCCAACCTCAAAGAGCTTGTCCATAATATAAGTAACCCACTCCGGGTTCATATCATCCAAATTTGCCTGAATTAACAACATATTGTCATCCACATGCTCATCCTTATGATTAAAACTCATTGTCCTCACCTCTTAAAGGCATCATAGCAAAATTCAGATAACAACGAAAGATACGGGGATAAACATACCACGAAGAGTACATCCTAAGAACTAACATTTCAGGAAGGATGATAGAGATGAAAAGCAGACCGTTTTGGTCGCGGGTTCTTGTTCTTAGCTTCCTCCTATCAGCAACCGAATCCGGGACTCTTTCAGGCAGTTGGGCATCCCATGCGGCTGTAACTGACCAATCTCTTACGCAAGCTCCGTCGAAGGCTCCAATAAACCAGAATGCAGAACGAAAAGAGCTTTTTGAGAAAACAAGCCTCTTATCCGGCATTCCTTGGACGTATCTGGCTGCCGTAGATCAGTATGAAAGAACAATGAATATCGCCAAAAAAAGACCCGAACGCCAAGGGGTTATCAGCATTTACTTTCCAGAGTCGGAATGGGTCGGTTTATTAAATCCAGACCAGCAAGATACGAACCCAAAAAGCATCTCCTTCTTTCATGGCTTTGGTCGAGATGGCTCTGGCGACGGGATAGCCGATCGAAACAATGATTTAGATCTGCTTGCAGCCATGACTTCACTAATGACCAAAAACGGCAGCGATAAAGAGAATTTACAAATTAATCTATGGAATTATTATCAAAACTCACGAAGCGTTGAACGTATCACACAATTCTCCTCCATCTATGCAGCTCTTGGCACACTCGATGCCTCCGAACATGCATTTCCATTACCAGTGAGCGCAGATTACTCGTATCGCAGTACATGGGGAGACAGCCGAGGGTGGGGGGGACATCGTTCCCATGAAGGAACCGATTTATTTGCCGGATATGGCGTTCCTGTAAGAAGCACCTGTTATGGCATAGTCGAAGTCAAAGGCTGGAATCCCTATGGTGGCTGGAGAATTGGAATTCGGGATGTAAACAATATTTACCATTACTACGCCCATCTTTCAGGTTTTCAAAAAGGCATCAAAGAAAATGACATCGTAAAACCTGGTCAAACGATCGGTTGGGTAGGTAGTTCTGGGTATGGTAAACCTGGCACATCCGGTAAATTTCCGCCTCATCTTCATTTTGGGCTTTATCGCGATAACGGGCTTACAGAATGGAGCTTTGATCCTTATCCTTCACTTCGTAAATGGGAACGTGAAGATCAAAACAAAAGAAAAAAATAAGCCGATCCTCATGGTTTCGGCTCTTTTGGCAACTCTACAGAAGGTGAAGTGGCAGTACCTGCACTCGGTAATTGCGGTAGCGATATGCTCGGTAGACCAGTATCCTTGTTGCTGCCTACAGGATTCCCCTTGTTATCATAATAATAAGTGGGAACATCCCCAACGACCAAAGAGTAAGATATAGGAATTTCGGTTTCTACAATCTCAGTATCTGAATCAAAAGGAATAATAACAGATACCTCCGCAATAATTCGTACATATACCTCGAACATCACCATATTAATTCCCGCATTTTGCGAGCGTGTGTTTAAGTCGACCTTCACACTTCCCACCGGCAGGAGTCGAATCGGAATATCCGGTCCAAATGAAGAGAGAATGGCACTATTCATCGCCTGCCCAACAGGAATATGCTCAGAAATACTTTGCAAATTGCTGAGTTCTCCTTGCACCGTTTTAATCGTATCCGATGTAATACGCATATGTTCATTGTAATTGAGCATGAAGCCGGTAATCTTTCCGTTTTTATCCATCTTCCAATCAATTAACTGCTCCGCGTTCGTACTCCCAGCCACATGATCAGCAATAGCCGTATTAATAGCTTGAGTCGCAATCTGCTTTATGCGTACTTTTGCCAAATTCATCAATGGCGGCCTAAGATTTCGTTCCACGAAAATAAAAAACTGCACACCAAATAAGACAAAGATGAGAAGAGTAATCAACAGCACCTTTTTGCGGCTGGTTTTCCCCGTAGGCCTGCTTCTCCACCGTCGCCTTTGCAGCATCCCGTTCCCTCCCCTGACCTGCCCGTTTTCATTAGTACTACCTTATGCGGACATGAAGTGAAAAAGAAGACACGTTCCCCCGATACTCCCTTTCCTTGTTGTTTACCACTGTCACTATCTTCATATTCCTATTTCACTCCCATTACAACTAAGCTCCACTTTCATGGTTATTTACGTGTCCCTCTTCTGGATCATTGGTTATTGTTCATTATTCATTGCTCATTGGTCCGAGTCACTACTCTGCGTCACTGCTCTGGGTCCTGCTCGGGGGCACTCTCTGTTGCCTTGCCCGATGCTGTGTTCACTATCCCCACCACTCAGTTAAATAAGTTCAATTACTATCAAGAAAATCCCACCTATTTACTTGATAAAAAACAGCATATTTAGTATAATTATGATAAGAACAAGTGTTCTTTTCTGTAATTAAAGGGGGATGTTCATGGATTTCTCTTCTATGTCTTTAGAGCAGTTTCACGTCCATTTCCCGACCGAATCCGCATGTGTGGATTATCTTTTCAATAAGAGATGGCCGGCAGGCTTCCAATGTCCACGTTGCTCTCATCCTCAAGCATATGTAACGACTACGCGGCGACTTCCGCTTTATGAATGCTGCCACTGTCGCTTTCAAATCTCTCTTATCTCGGGGACCATCATGGAAGGCAGTCGGACAGAGCTTCGTAAATGGCTAACAGCACTTTTCCTTGTTTCACGGACGGATAAGGGCACATCGGCGGTTGAGCTTTCCCATATTATTCAAGTAACTTACAAAACTGCATGGCTCATCTTACATAAAATTCGTTCTGCAATTCACAATTCTGATATCCTCACTCCGCTTGCAGGCGCCATTTGTGTGAACTCTGCTGTTTACGGGCGACCTTATAACCCTACTGTTAACAAACACCCCAAAGAGCATCTACTTCTTATCGCTTCTTCCCACAATGACGCCAATGAATTTACTTCGCTCAAAATAAAACACATCATTTCCACAAATCCAAAAGTAAAACATATTTCCCGCTCCGACATTATCACTTTTCAAAATGAACAGATTGATATAGCTGCATATCCTATTGATATTGTAACTGGGTTCTATACGCCTAAACGTCTACGCCCTCTGCTCAAATTCACAAAACAAGCAAGCCAATGGATCAACGATACCTTCCACGGCATCGGCGCCAAACATCTACAAATTTATTTAGACGATTTTTGCTTCCGATTCAATTTATCTTTCAGAAACCTTCCCCTATTCCCCTGTCTAATCGAACGTTGTTTTAGGCTTTCCTAGCGAATAGTAAGAGCTAGTGACATGTTTTATGTTGACCCTTCTCGTTAAATACCAGGCCAAAATTCCTCCCTCCACCAGGATAAACATACCTATTCACTGTCCGACTTGCATTTAGTTGCTAACTTTTTAATTAAACTTGCTTAATTTTCTTCTTTCCTCTCTTTTTTGAGTTCTTACTTCGTTTTTCGTTTTCCCGTATTTATCCATGATTCCCCTTTTTTGATTCCGTTCGTTTTTTATTTTCTATTCTGTGGTCTGCGGTCTGCGGTCTGCGGTCTGCGGTCTGCGGTCTGCGGTCTGCGGTCTGCGGTCTGCGGTCTGCGGTCTGCGGTCGCGGTCGTGGTCCTGGTCCTGATCCTGGTCTTGGTCTTGGGCTGTGGTCTGGTCTGCGGTATTTGTTCTTGGTTCTTCGAGTTCGTTTTTTTGTTTTCTCCTCATATCCTTTTTGTTTTTGTTCTTGTTCTTGTTTTTGTTTTTGTTTTTCATTATTTCTACATTTTACATGTTAAGTTCTTCTTTTTCTTATCTGTTTATGTATTCTATCTATTTTCCCCTTTATATTCCTTTACTTCATTTTTTTCTCATCCGCTTCTCAACTTGTCCTTCCTCATCTTCCTCATCCTTTGCTTTCTCTTCTACAACTATTCGATATCCTCTTGTGTTTCTTGTGCTTCCTCCTCTGCCTAATCCCCGGCTTCCTCCTTTGCTTCCTATCCGGCTCTCTCCTTTGTCTCATCCCCCGCCTCCTCCTTTGCTTCCTATCCTGCTATTTCATCTACCTATTCCCCTGCTTCCTCCTTTGCTTCCTATCCTGCTTCCTTCTCTGCCTCATCCTAGGCTTCCTCCTTTGCTTCCTATCCTGCTATTTCCTCTACCTATTCCCCTGCTTCCTCCTTTACTTCTTATCCTGCCATCCTGCTTTCTCCACTACCTGTTCCCCGGGTTCCTCTTTTGCTTCTTACCTGCTTTCTCCACTACCTTTTCCCCTGCTTCCTCCTTTGCTTCCTATTCTGCTTCCTTCTCTGCCTCATCCTAGCTTCCTCCTTTGCGTCTTATCCTGCTTTCTCCTCTGACTATCGCTTGCTTCCTCCTTTGCTTCCTATCCTGCTTCCTCCTCTGCCTCATCCCAGACTTCCACCTTTGATTCCCATCCTGCTTTCTTCACTACCTATTCCCCAACTTCCTCTTTTGCTTCTTCTCCTGCTTTCTCCTCTGCCTCATCCCCGGCTTACTCCCTTGTTTCTTATCCTGCTTTCTCCTCTGCCTCATCCCGGCTTACTCCTTTGCTTCTTATCCTGCTTTCTCCTCTGCCTCATCCCCGGCTTACTCCTTTGCTTCTTATCCTGCTATTTCCTCTGCCTATTCCCTGACTTCCTCCTTTCTTCCTATCCTGCTTCCTCAACTGCTTTCTCCTCTACTATCTTCTTTAGTTTTTTACTTTCTTCTCATTTCGCACTTTTTTGCATTGATGGTTATCTGCTAATAGAAACTGAGCCTTGGGGATAGTGAGTACAGGTATTTGTTCCCTCGACAAGTGATCGGAGCTGGACGTCCTTATCCCATTTCTTCCGCCTTAATCTCCCGAAAATTTGCTTGCCTCTTCCCATGCAATCGGCTTACACATATACATTGAAAGTTCCGCTACTTTTATGTTTCAGGTGACAGAGTAGTGTTTTCCTCATTTCAGGAGCCTGTGAAAGAGTCAGCCCCTCGAAAAAAACAGACCTACTCCCAGAAAGGGTAATAGGTCTGTTGATGTGTTTAAAATGCAGACACGAGTGATGCCTGGCTTCTTGCATCCCGAAGTGGAGCCACCAGTTGTTACTTGCTTATTGCTGCCAATTGATTGCCTACTACGCCATTGCGATAGACATCATAGTCGGTAACTCCAGCATTGTCTGGCGAAGCTGTCCAACCTAATTGACTTTGCGTACTTGAGGATGCAGCTGCCACCGCACTTGTGGGTACGGATGGAGCAATTGTACCGAGTGTAGTGGCTACAGGCGCATAACGCTCCATAATCAAGCTCGTTTTGAGGACGTCGGACTCAACCAGCCATCCTTTGGAACGGAGTAAGTTAATTAAATCGGTACGCACGCTCGTCGCTTCACTAAGGCTGTCTGTTTTGAAGGAAGCTTCGACGATATCTTCGGTCCCTGTTTTGGCAGCATTTAGAATGGTCCAGATCTCGATATCGAGCTCCAAGTCTTTATAGGTTCCCTTGTATCTTTTGAAATCAACCGGACCATAAATCACGGCATTATTCAACTGCGTTGTTCCCCACCCGGCGCTTGTCCAGTTCTTAAAATTACTAGGTGCATTAGAAACGGACACGGTGCGAGAGGTAGCCAGATTAGGGGCATTCAATCCATTGCCGCTATAGCCGGAAACTGTTACATCTTTTTCATATTGAACACTTAATGTCTGTTTGCTAAAGGTCCAATCGACTTGAAATTCAAAGCCGGAAGATGAACTATTCAAGCCATCGCCAGCTGCGGTTGTAAGGGCTGCGTTGATATCCCCATTTGAAACAGGGTATCTCTTTTTGTACTGAATCTGGTGTGTGCTTTGGTCGCTTCTTTTGCGAATACGATCACTCCAGCCTTGACCATCCATTGTACGTGCTGCTGTATCCATGTACTGAACACGGTAGCTTTTCGCGGACGAGCCTGTGGAGAATTGGCTGCGAACGCTGCTTACCAAATTATGACTGGCATCTGCTACGATCGCCGGAGCTAGATTGAGCTTGACCTCGTAGCTGGGCGTACCATTTGCCGCTGAAGCTGGTTGCGGCGAGAACCCCCCACCTGTCAAAAGAACGGCTGCTGCAGTTGTTGCTATAACGAGTTTGGATGTTTTGTTCAAACCTTGTAACATTCTCTCATCTCCTATGTCTACCTGGATTATTTGAATTTTTTGGATTAATAACGATCCATAATCAGTTGTGTTTTCAGAGAATCCTGTGCGAGAAACCATCCTTTGTTCTGTAAATAGGTAATTAATTCATCATGTTTGGTCGATGCCGTGGTTTGACTGGTTGTTTTGAAGGAAGCTTCAACGACATATTCTGTACCCGTGCCTGCTGCGTATAGAATTGGCCATACTTCGATATAAATTTGCTGTCCACTCCATGTGCCGATAGAGCGCTTTGCAAGAACTGGCCCATAGATACGCGAGGAAGAAAGCTTGCTTGTCCCCCAACCGCTGGATACCCAATTATTAAATTTATCCGGCGCATTATTGATCAGCAAACTCCTGGAATCGCTTTGATTCGGTAAATCCATGCCGCTATAGCCGGACTTGCTGCCCGTTTTGTTCCGGGTAATACTTAGCGTTTTCTTCTGATATCCCCATTCAATTTGTGCTTCATATCCAGTATCGCCTGAGTTGAAGCCCTCTTGATTAGCTAATGTCAATGCCCCATTGATGTCATTGCCAGTCACGGCATAACGCTTTTTGTAGCTGAGTTCGAAATCATTCTCGCCCTCGGTTTTGCGAATACGCGGACTCCATCCATTGTTATAAATGTCCTTCGCATTCGTATCCAGAAATTGGACATTCATCTTGGTGACTGTGTCCGGCATGCCAAATGCTGTCTTGACGCTGCTTGTGAGCTTAAAATCGGATCCAAGAACAACGCTTGGGTTCAGAAGAAGCTTCACTTCGTAATCCGGCACCATGTTACTGGCTGCTGCTGCTTGCTGGGGTGCCCCGCCGAAACCGGCCAGTAATGTGGTTCCAACTACTGTGGCCATGACTACGTTCAACACGTTTTTCTTTAACATCAATTCATCTCCTCTGTTTTCTGGAAAAGTTTTCCCTACAGACTTGAGATTAAGGTAGATTTGTCATTGGATTATCAGCTGTGCGTGTGTTTTTTGTAAATGTGATCAGTACGAACGAACTGAATCACGCAAGTAATCAAAGAAGCTATCAAAAACAGAGGAACGAATCCGATCCTCGTTATACGTGAAATAGATGTACCGCTTAAAAGGATTTTGCGGTATGGCGCGGTAGACCAGCTCTTCTCTCTGCAGCTCTTTAGCAATGGCCATTTTCGAAATGACGGATATGCTGTCCCCGGTCAAAACGGCTTGTTTAATAGCTTCCAGAGAGTCCATTTCCATAATAGGTCTAAGCTCGATCCCCATGCTTTTCGCCCATTTCAAGGTCATCGTGCGTGTACTTGATTCTTGACCATGCAGGATGAAAGGAACATCTTTTAGAAATTCGGGATGAAGTGATTCATATCTGGACATGCGGTGCTGGGGGTTAAAAAAGAAAACAAGCTCGTCTTCACATAAGGTTTCGCCAATCAGAGGAGCCCATTGAAAGGGTTCTGCGGACATAACACCAATATCGATTTCGTGATTCAGCAGCATTTCTTGTATAACCGGAGAGGTTCTAACGGTCAATGAAATGGAGATATGCGGAAATTTCTTTGAAAATGCGCTAAGAATGCTGGGAAGCACGTAGGTACCAGGTACATAGCTGGCTCCGATCTTCAGATGTCCGCTCCCTCTCTCATCAAATTCTTTAACAACTCTTTCCGCTTCTTGAGCAAGTGCATTAATTTTCTTGGCATAGTGATTGAGCGATTGACCCGCTTCTGTCAAATGAATTTTACCCGCTTTGGAATAAAATAAGCCAACGCCAAGATCCTGTTCCATGCTTTTCATATGAAAGGAAACTGTTGGCTGTTTCAGCCCTAAATGCTCAGCTACGGTTGTAATTCGTTTGTGTTTATCCAATAGTTCAATAATTTGCAGTTTAATCAGATTCCAATTCATCGGGATCAATCTCCTTTAAATTACGCTTGGGATCATTATAGAAAAAATCTATGCACTTGAATAGATTACAAACAAAAACTTAACAATCTATTTACTTTGCGTTGACACTCTGCTGATTATAAGGCTCTAAACTGAAGTTGAGTTCCTAAGAACGGAAGGATGCCTAAAATGCCTTTACACCTTAGCGGTATCAACAAAACTTTTGACGGATCACCTGCCTTGCAAGACATTCATCTCACCGTGACAAAAGGTCGATTTACAACCTTGTTAGGCCCCTCAGGCTGCGGCAAAACAACGCTGCTTCGCATTATCGCCGGTCTGGAAACCCCGGATGAGGGAGATATTCATATCGGAGATGTTTGCCTTTTCTCGAAAAAACGCAGGATTAACCGCCCTGTTCACCAACGCAATTTCGGTATGGTCTTTCAAGACTTTGCCCTTTGGCCGCACTTAACCATTCTAGAAAATGTGGCTTTTGGACTTAAAGCTCAGGGAGATACAACCAACTGGCGCAATCGATCGATGGAAGCCATCGAATTGGTTCAATTGCAAGGCATGGAAAAACGCTATCCGCACCAGCTTTCTGGAGGTCAACAGCAGCGCGTGGCTTTGGCCAGAGCGATTGTTGTCCGTCCACAGCTTGTCCTTTTCGATGAGCCCATGAGTGCCTTGGATGCTCTCCTCCGAGAAGAAATGCGGGTTGAGCTTATGAGGCTGGTTCGCCAAATTGGGTTCACAGCTGTTTATGTCACGCATGACCAAACAGAGGCTATGTCGATGTCCGATGAGATCGTCGTCATGAAAAGCGGCCGCATTTTACAAAAAGATGTGCCCGAAGTGATTTACAGGAAACCTACACACGCTTTTACCGCCCGCTTTATCGGCAAAACGAATTGGTTGGAAGCGGACAAGCGTCTGGTTCGTCCCGAACATGTACGATGGCTGCCGTCGACAGCGAATGATCTTGCTTATTCCGGCGAGGTACAGGCTGTCAGTTACATAGGTGAGCGCTATGAAGTCACTGTACAGTTGGAAGATGGTCATGTATGGATGGCTTATCATCCATCACGCCTAGCAATAGGAGATCTGGTAAAGCTTTATATTTCGCAAGATCAGATTCATCAGCTGTAAATCCATAAACTCAGAGAGGGTGTATGTAAAATGAAAACAAAAATGAGGAAATCGTTTCATGTAAGCTCTTTAGCACTAATGACTGTTCTAGTAGGTGTTAGCTTGACCGGTTGTGGGACAGCCAAAACAACTTCCAATGCCAATCCA
The DNA here is from genome assembly GCF_013204855.1 of Paenibacillus alba. Classification (GTDB taxonomy): domain Bacteria; phylum Bacillota; class Bacilli; order Paenibacillales; family NBRC-103111; genus Paenibacillus_E; species Paenibacillus_E alba. Next base: position 94,403 of record NZ_JABMKZ010000019.1, read on the forward strand.
ACTGCATCGACCCCTGCCGCGGCTACTACAGCTGCCACTGCGACGCCAACACCAGAAGCAAAGAAGCTAAGCGGTAAAATTGTTGTATACAGTGCAGGTCCAGCAGATTTGGCAACAAAAATTCAAAAAGGCTTCACAGCCAAAACTGGTGTCGAAATCGAAATGTTCCAAGGAACGACTGGTAAAATTTTAGCTCGTATGGAAGCAGAAAAAACAAATCCGGTTGTTGACGTTGTCGTCTTGGCCTCCCTTCCTTCAGCTATCGGAATGACGAAAAGCGGACTAACCCTTCCTTATAAAGAAGCGAAAAATGCAGACAAGCTTATCCCAGCTTATTCCGATAAGGATGGCAACTATTTTAGCTACAGCCTGTCCGCGCTTGGGATTGCCTACAATACAAAAACCGTTACGACTCCTCCAAAGGAGTGGAGTGATCTGACGAAACCTGAGTGGAAAGACAAAGTAAATATTCCCGATCCAGCTCAATCCGGCTCTGCTCTTGATTTCATGACAGGTTATACGAATAAAAACGGAGATTCCGCATGGGATTTATTCGGCAAAGTAAAAGCCAATGGAGCTATTATTGCCGGAGCCAACCAAGAAGCTATGGACCCTGTCATTTCTGGTGCTAAAAGCATCGTTATGGCTAGCGTGGATTATATGACTTATGCTTCCAAAGCAAAAGGCGAGCCAATTGATTTGATCTATCCGGCGAGCGGGACCGTTATTTCCCCAAGACCTGCCATGATTATGAAAACAAGTAAAAATGTCGACAGTGCAAAAGCCTTTATTGAATATCTGCTCTCTGACGAAGCTCAAAAGATGGTCACAGATGCTTACTTGCTTTCCGGTCGCAGCGATATCCAGATACAAGGAAGAATGAGCGCGAAGGACATTCCTACAATTCAAGTGGACTGGAACTGGATGAATGACAACCAGGCCGCAGTTACACAGAAGTTCACCCAATTGTTCAAAAAGTAAGCGCCGGACGGGGATGACTGCTAGATGAGAATCAAACGTACGGGGACGTTCTTGGCACTGCTGCTTTTGGCTGTGCTGGTCGTCCTTCCTCTATTATGGGTTTCTTTTAAAAGTATTTGGATCAATGGGAAGCTGGATTTACTGGCTCCTATTCGAACCGTTTTGGAAAAAGATTTGACAGGTGTGTTCAGTCACTCCTTGACGCTAGGCATAGGGGTCGTAGCAGGATCTACCCTTTTTGCCCTGCCTTTGGCTTGGCTTATGGCTAAAACACCGCTTCGCAAACATCGCTGGCTCGACATTGTGCTGCTCATTCCATTCATGACGCCGCCCTACATTGGCTCTATGGGATGGATTTTGTTCATGCAGCCTCGCGGCTATCTTGAACAGCTATTTCCCGGTACACAATGGATCAGCAGCCATTTTTTCAGCTTGTTCGGCATGATTACGATCATGAGCCTTCATTTATTTCCATTTCTTTATTTAATTCTGCGCAATGCGATTATCCAAATCGGAGGGAATAAAGAAGAGGCTGCCGCCGTTCATGGAGCAAGTTTCATGTATACGTTGCGTCGTGTCATGCTGCCGCTAGTCTTCTCAAGCTATGTGATGGGTGCCTTGCTAATCTTCGTGAAAACCTTGGCCGAATTCGGTACGCCGGCCACCTTCGGTAGACGGATCGGCTACTTCGTACTAACGACCGAGATTCAAGCGTCTATCTCTAGTTGGCCCGTAGATTTTGGGAAAGCGACTTCATTAGCTTCGCTGCTGCTTCTAGCCTGTCTCGTACTATGGTACGTACAGTCTGTCGTTGTGCGCCGCCATTCCTATAACCTAGTAGGCGGCAAAGGTTCCCGCGAGAAAATTGTCGGCTACCGCGGCTGGCAGCAAGCACTGGCTTGGCTGTATGTCGTTCTGCTGCTTGCTGCCGCCATCGGCATTCCCTATTTCTCCATCATTTCGGCTTCACTGATGAAGCTCCGGGGCAATGGTTTAGCTTGGACCAACCTAACGCTCCACCATTACGGCGAGCTTCTAACATGGGGCTCACCGAGCATGAAGGCGCTGATGAACAGCATGGGGCTCGCCCTGCTCGCCGCATGTTTAGCTGTCGCGCTTGGCACCTGGTTCGCCTTGAGCATCGGCCGCGCCAAGCGGCTCCCGCAGCGCATCACCGATATGTTCAGCCTGCTGCCGAACACCGTGCCTGATATGGTCCTAGTCGTCGGACTCATTATGGTATGGAACGCGCCGTGGATGCCGATCCATATCTACAACACATACGGCATGGTCGTCCTCACTTACGTGGTGTTCTTCCTGCCGTACACCGTACAATACGTCAAGGCCCGCAACGGGCAGCTGGACGAATCCTTGCGGCAAGCCGGGCAAGTCTTCGGCGGGAAGCCCTGGTACGTGTTCCGACGTATTGTCTTGCCACTGCTGCTGCCGGGTATGCTGGCCGGCTGGATGATGACCTTCACCATCTCGCTTAGAGAGCTAGTCGCTTCGCTGATGGTGCTGCCGCCTTCCATGCAGACCTCGGCCACCTACATCTTCGCTCAATTCGAGCAAGGTCAGCTCTCCCTCGGTATGGCGATGGCCGTCGTGTCGGTCGCACTGACAACGACCCTGCTGCTTATCGTAAACAACATGAATTCGAACAGAAAGTGGAATGCGCAATGATGCAATTACATGTATGGGGCGGTGCCGGTGAACACGGCCGCTCCTGCTATTGGCTAGGTAATGATCACACGAGTATTTTGCTGGATTGCGGCGTCAAGCGGGAAGGTTGTGGGGAATATCCCCTTCTGGATCCCTCCCGTATTGCTCGTTTGGACGCTGTTTTTCTTTCACATGCCCATGAGGATCATTCGATCGCCATCCCTTGGTTATATAAAATGGGGTACACCGGCAAAGTGTGGACCACGAGAATAACAGCCGAACAGCTTCCCGGTTACTACACCGCTTGGGGGAACTATGTTAAACAGCAGGGCGGACAGCTGCCTTATGGTGAAGAAGACCTTGCCGCTGTTACCTATGCCTACCTCGAAGACGAAGTTCCACCGCTGCAATGGTGTGAGCTGTCACCTTCCCTGCGGATTTGCTGGGGGCGAAGCGGACATATGCTTGGATCCGTCTGGCTGCTGCTTGAATTGGATGGAAAGCGCTTATTCTATTCAGGAGATTATAGTGAAGAATCGTTCCTGCTTGGAACGGATGTACCGGAGGATGAACTGCGCAGGCTTGCTAATTTGGACGGCGCTATTGTCGATGCTGCTTACAGCACAGATACGGCGCAGCAAGCTGACAAGCTGGAGCAGCTTTATGCTGCTGCCGATGACATCCTGTCAGCAGGCGGCCAGCTGCTTCTGCCGGTGCCCGTCTCCGGCAGAGGGCAAGAGCTGCTGCTGCTCATGCGGCAGCAGTTCCCCGAAACGCCCATTCGCGTCGAGCAGGAGCTCGTCCACGCAATGGAGCTCTTACTGCAGCATGCCAGCTGGCTCAAGCCAGGCATGGAAAGCGTTCTCGCTGATGCTTTGCACGTCAGCAGCTTTGAAGTGGTGCGCAGCGATGAACAGCGCGCACGGCTCCTGGAGCAAGACATCGCCAACAACAGAGCAGCCATCTGGTTTACGACAGATGGTATGATGCAGTCCGTTAAGGCGCAGTGGTATTATGAGCAGCTGCAAAGTCACGCTGCCAGCGGCATCCTGATTACCGGACATGTCGCCAAAGGGACGACGGCACAGCGGCTGCTGGCACTTCGCGAAGAAGAGCGCGGTTGTCGGATGTCGGTAATTCGCTACAAAATACACCAAGGACAACCGGATGTACGCAAAATGACTCAAGCCATGAACAGCAAGTTTAAACTGCTGGTTCATGCGCCCAAACGAGATACGGATATCCTGCTTGGGCAGCTTGAGTCTGAAGGTCTTCACGATTTACTTTCCTTGCAACCGGGTGATACGATTAATCTGTAGGGTAGGACAATTCGTCCTACCCTGTTTACTTTTTCAACATTTCCAGGAGCTCATCCCAAGAAGTAATCCTGGGCAGCTGCAAATGCTGATTATAGGATCGGTCTTTGACATAAACGTTAACTGGCAGATGTGACAAGGTTTCCAGCACGGCTGGTTTATCATCGAAATAATAATCTAATTTCAGCTCGTCAATAATATGGACCTTCTCCGAATCACTCATACCACAGAAGAAATGGCCTTCCGCTACAGGAAAATCGTTATCTATGAGCCATTGCCTTGTCCGATCCGTATGCTCTGGGGCTCTGGCCGTAATGTAATATACCTCATGGCCTTGTTTGACCAGCTCTTGAAGCACCTCGCGAGCGTGCGGGAACACAGCGCACTTGGAGTAATAAATATCATCGCGGAGGCTGGACCATAGCTTTCCGCCCTCCTCCTTCGTCAACCCGAATGCACTGTGGATTTCCATCGAAGGCAACGCCTGAAATACGTCTAGTCCTACATGCTGCTGCAATTTATCGTTATAAATATGAAAAGCATGCTCTCTTAAATTGATGAGCGTATCATCAATATCAAAACCAAATTTCACGGTAATATCCTCATTTCGTTGAACCCTTTATTCCTTAAGCACAAGTCCAAACAGACTTGCAAAAACAGAAGCTTGTCCCCGCGAAATAATACAGCCGCGCAAGTCATCTATACTTACGCCTAGGCTTGTGAACTCACAGCTGCTGATATCAATGCCAGAAAGCTTCGATCCGGTAAATTGTGCCCGGTCCAGCTGACAAGCTTCAAAATGCACCTTCAGCAGCGTTGACTCATAAAAATCGGAACTTAACAACGAACAATCCTGGAAATTAATTTGTTTGAAATTCGCCATCCGAAATGTAACATAATCGCCTAAACAAGATTGAAATAAAACATTGCGGATCGTAGCTCCCGTGAGATCCATGCCAATAATTTTGCAATTACGGAATTCGGTCCGATGTATAGTAGCTTCTCCAAAATCAACGTTGGATAAATCACATCGGTCAAAAATGACATCGGTCAGTTCAATTTCTTTCATCGAAATCCTCGTAAAGATGACATTTCGAAAAATGATTTTATCAAAAGTGACTTTATAGCCCGATTGATTGTCAATCGTACAGTCACTGATAATTCCTGTATGGTAATTTTCCTCGGATTCCATTTCCTCGCTCGGCAGCGTGATCTCCGACAATTCCTTTGGCATCTTGGGTGCATCAATTTTGGGAAGGCTCATACGTACTCCTCTATCAATCAAAATGTAGGGTTGTTGCTATTAGAAAATAATGACCGAGGTCAGACTTTGAACCATGAAGAATAAGGATCCCCATTTTCTTTTGATGAAATTCCGCCCGCGGAATAATCTGGTTTTGATCGTCGAAACCGGCAAATTGACCTCTTTGCTGATATCCTCCAGAGACATATCCAAATAGTATTTATAGATGATTAACGTTTTATATTTATCCGGCAGATCTTGAAGCATACGCTCAACTTGGGCCGCAGTCTCTGACTCGATCAGTTGAAGCTCGGGCGTTTTCTCAGGACTGGTCAGCTTCTCATAAAAAGGGAGTGCATCCTGATAAGGATTCGGATTGGAGTCCATCGACAGCTCCGACTTTTTTTTGCGCAAAAAATCAATAGTCACATTCTTGCCAATGCTAAAAATCCAGCTGGAGAAGTTTTTCGTCGTGTCAAACCGATGGGAGTGTTGATACGCCCGCAGAAATGTTTCTTGCACAACGTCCTCCGAATCCGATTTGTTACGCAGCATTCGAAATGCTAATCGATATATTTTGTCCTTATACAATTCCAGAAGACGATTGAACGCTTTAGAATCCCCTTGACTCCACATGGTGGCAAGTTGACTATCGTTTAATTGCAGCATGATATAACTCCTTTTTCATGAAAACTACCATCTTTTCTTCCCGCCGGAAAAATCTGAATCGCTGAGCCCGGTTATCTTCTCGTACGCTTCTTTCCACATCGTAAAAACGGATTGTATTTGCACAAATTCCTTATCTGACGGACTTGCTCCTTGCATAAACATAATCTCTAGCATCTGCTTATACACAGACATTCGCGTGTGAACAATCTCTTTCTCGATTTCCATGATTTCATCCAGGCTGTGATTATCCATGAAGGATTGAACATCCTCCGGCTCATCGTCTATGGGTCTTTCCTCTCTAGGCCTTGGCTCAGGAAGCGCTGGATTTGCGCGATTCCCCAGATCCACTGTCGTTCTAATTTCGGACAAGAGAATATTTTCTTTGGCACACATGACATGAAAATATTTATTTTTGAGCAGTTCATTCACAACAAGTTGGCACATATCTTTATTCCGTATGAGCATGCCATCGAAGGGATGAAGCGTCCAAACTTGATCCTTCTCATATATGTTGAAAGTAAACCATTCATTGGCGTATAAAATTTTGGTGTTAATTGTATATTCATCGATAATTTCAAATGTAAAATCGAGCAACGTACACCCCTCCCGAACAAATGCAGACTCTACCTTCCATTCTACCAAATCGAATGAAAAAAAAGAAACCTTTTCAGGTTTCAAAAATGTCTATTTATCAATAAATTTGGACACAGCTTCTGCTTTTTCAGCACTAGCTAAGACAATGAGAACGACGATTATGCCGAATAGTATAATTCTGCCTATCATCATACTCTGCACCTTCTTCGACAGATTTGATCATCTATACTCAAAGATATGATGGGCAGTTTTTTTTATTCGCCGATATCCATAATAATGTATTTTTCGATATGGCTAGCTAAAATACCATAATTGGGCTTCTGTACGTCCACTTGCCCGCCCAAGATCGATTTCACCGCTAAATACGGGAAGTTAATGCCTGATAAGCATGTGACATGCAGACCACCGGACATTCTCGGATTAATTTCAAGCAGTTTGGGAACACCTTGGTTGTATTTCACTTGAATGTTGTAGTTAAAAGGAATCCGATACGTGGCGGCAACCTTATTCGCGATCTCGACGAGCTCAGGCACTTCCTCCAATAACCGCAGTCGTCCATCTGCTTTGCGGCGTGGTACGGCGGCTAACAGCTCCCCGGAAGCGGAGGCCAAGCAATCAATGCTGTATTCATAACCATTCAGCAATTCCATTACCATCAGATCATCAAACCGATCCACGGAGGACAAGATCTGATAAGCCTGATCGGTTGACAGATAAGGTGTAACCGTTCCGAACAAATCACCTAGGGTATCCCTTTTGTTGCTGATGATTCTAAAGCCCATCCCGCCTTCTGCATTCGTCGGCTTCATACAGACTTGATGACCTGCTTGAGTGAGCGCTTCATAAGCCGCCATGAATTCATCTGCCGTGTTGACGACTTGGTAATCAGGAATCGCAAGAATATCCTTCTGGCGAATAGATTCATAGAATTTCTGTTTCTCCAGCAAGTTTTCCAGAAGTTCCAAATCGCGGCATACCGTAACCTTGGTTCCTGCTTTTTCGAATAAATCCAAATGCTTGGCAATGGCATACATATGCAATCTCGGAATAAACACATCAATGCCATGTTTCTTGCAGAAATTGAGCGCGAACTCGACATAGTCATCGTCCCCCAGAACAGGCTCTGTATCTGCGAAATCAGCCGCCTGCAGGGCCATGTGAGTACGATCGGGATGCGTTGCATACATCTTGAACTGCACGCCATCCTCATTATTGCGGATGCTGTTCATGTAATGGTATGCAACGGAAAACCAGCGGTTAAACCATACTTTTTTCATGAGGTCTCCTTTATCTCGAAACGAATCTTGTGCTCTTGGTTTACGGCTTGGACATACGTTAAAATTTCATCCGTTGCGAAAATGCCGGATTCCTCTGTAAAGCGATAGCTCCCCGTGGGGTTAAGCTGCTGCTGTCGAAATAATTCACCATGTCTGGGTGCTATCGCATAGTCAGCGAAGTCCAGCAGAACCTGATCCAGCAGGGAGTCTCCCGATGCCGCGACCTTGTCTTCTCCAAGCAGCTGCTTAACATGCGCGACGGCATCTCGTTTGTTCACAGCTTGAGGAACGATATATACTTTCCTTCCCTGAATGGACGTGTTCCATCCCATCTTCTGAAGCTCTGCGCTCATGTCGCTCACTTCCTGAAGCGGCATCTTGTCTCTCTGCACGATATGAGAAAAGAAAAATTCATCACAGTACGTCGAATTAATGACCCATTCCGGATGAAGCACTTGTGCCATCAACGCTCGAACGTCCTCTACGTGTACACTTGTCTCATTCACACGGCCAACCATAGACGCCTGCCAGTCTGGATCAGGCTGCCCATCAATCATAATATTGCCGCCGTTGCTCGTAACTGCGTATTTGGGCTTTAACATCTGGCTAATCACATGTATCCGCCAATACTGCTGCATCGTCCGTGTCGTGACCGGAACGAAAGTAAGCTCAGTCATCAGCGCTTGAAGCTGCTGGTAGGAGCTTGAAGACATATACGATCTCGGCTTGCCGTCAATGAGCTCGGCCAGTACAATTCGACTGCCCAGCTCTTCGGCGCGTTCCAAAGGCTGTGAATAAATAAGCGTCTGGTCCAGGTCGCTTGCAAAAATCATTCAGCATCCCCCTTCACCGATTTAATAAGGCCACAGCAAGAATAGCTAAGTCCAGGATAAACTTCCACCGGCACTCCCCTAGCTTCGGCGAGCAGACGAATATGCCGAATATTCGGGTTATCCATGCGGTCTACAAGAATACGCCACGGCACTCGGCGAAGCAGCACACGTGTCGTCTCACCGACACCTGGCTTGATCAAGTTGATATCCGCCATCTGATAGTCGCGCTGAATAGCCTCGATATCCTGTAGGCCTTTCCAGGATACTTCAGGAGGATGGGCTAGCAAGTCATCTGCCCTTTGCATAGCTTCCTCCTGAACCTCGCCGAAGAAAGGTGTTATCGCTGCGATAAAGTGGTTCGAGAGGTCCTGATCCAGCCACTCTTTGTAATATTTAGACCCGTGGAAATCATTCGGTCCAATCAAATCCTCACGCAGAACAGTCCGGCTCATTAATCCGGATACCGTCGAATTCAAACAAGCGCTCGGAATCAGGAAATCCTCTCTTGTACCGAATAGATCCGTGCAATGCCCCGGGTCCGCCAGCACAGCCAAATCATCATCCAGCTTGATTTCATACGCTTGTTCCAGCTTGCGGCAAGCATCCGCAAGCACTTTGCGGATGGCTCCCTTCCCGGTCCATCCATCGACGAACTGCAGCTTGGCGCCGGGATGCTTCTGCAGGATGTAGAATAAAGCATTCTCGTCTATCCCTTTGCCGCGAATAATCGAAATGCTGTAGTGAGGCAAGTCCATAAGGTGTATGTCCTGCAAGTAGCGCTTGATCAGGATACCCACGGGTGTACCTGCTCTCGCTAAAGAGACCAACACCGTGTTCTGCCCCTTTTTATGTCTAATGAGCTCGGCCGTTGTACCTACAGCACTTGCAACTTTCCTGGCGGATTGCTGCAAGGTGTCTTGGTACAACGCCAAATAATCATCCGTTGGCTGCTGCTCAACAGGGAGCATCTCAGAATAATGCGTGCCTGATTGAATCGCCCGCTCCCTGGCATCAACCGACTTCTCCAGCTTGACCTCGCTTATATCCTTAAGCAGGAAGGTAACATCAGAAGCCGGATAACTGCCTAAGGGCACTGGCTCGTTTATTAATTTCGCTCGCCAATTTGCCATGCCTCAGTCTCCTTCCACTGTATGGTTTGCGGAGAAAAGAAGACAACATGAATCCGTTGCAGCCCGCGCGTTCGGAGAATCTGCAGCAACGGCTGCATCGCTGCGGGATCTGCTTCCCTTTCCATGAAAACATAAAGGTCGTCATACAAACCTACTGGTAGGTTGTATAGAAAATGAGTAACCTCCGGGCCCTCCGGTGCTGGATAAGGATAACCGACCGTAACGGCGTAGCCCTCACGATCGATGCAATGAATCGGGCTTCGCGTGGTCGATTGGTAGAGAACACCTTCCCCCATTTCGGCTGCGAGGCGCATAGGAATATACATAAACTCTCCGGTCCCTACACACAGCGATTTCGTGCCCGTACGTGTCTGTTTCAGCCGGTTGGCGGCTTGAGTAATGGCTTCATCGAATTGTGCCCGATCCTCTGATGTCAGACCAAAGCGACCGCTGTGTCGCAAATAAGGACGTTGGCTCGCAGCGTCGGCATGTTCAAACAGTTGATCCATATACGTATAATGAATTAGTTCCTTTTGATCCGCGGCATGTATAAGATCTGTTGATTGAGGGGGGATGCTCTCCGATGAACCCTGCACGCTCACCTCGCCTTTGATTAGCGAAATCACGTGTATAGTGATGCCAAGCTCCGACTCCAGTATCCTAAACTGCTCCTGGTCGTCCTCTGTTCGCCAGTCCAGCAGCGCTAGAATATAGTAAACCTTCTTCGGGAATTTCCCCTGCATGTCTCGAATGATATTCAAGGATGTTTTGCCTGTCGTAATTTCATCATCAACCAGAACGACAAGTTCCGCCTGCGTAAGCAGATTTGGATCTTGCGCATAACAGTAATGAGCAACCGCATGGGAATGCTCTTCACTGAAGTTAATCAACGATGGTGATCCTTCAATCACCTCTCGCGTCGTATGAATGTAACTGCCGTTATGGCCAAAAGTCTGAAACACCGCATGTCCAATCGCCGTGGCCGTTTCAGCAAAACCTATAAAGGCGACGGATTGGGGAAGGGACAATTGATGTGACATGATTTCCTTGTAGGCAGCCTCGGCTTGAAGAGGCTCTATGATTCCTTGCATCGCTAGTGGTATTAAATGATTCGGCATATTGCCTTGGAGAGCTTGCTGCAGCAGTAATGAGAGCGATACCCCGCTTAACAAGGAGGCATAGGGACGGACTGGAATATGCTTGCCGAGCACTTTACTAACAAAGAGAAACGAGCGTTTCTTATTAATTCTTGCCGCCATTGCAAATAAACAATCAAGAGGAATTTCATAGGGGTTTGAAGTGACAGTCACGCGAAGCTCTAAATCTTCGGCGATGCTATACGTACGCACGGTCTTGCTTGGACAATAATCCGAAATATTGTTGTTGTTCATGCAGCACCCCATAAATGTGTGATCGTAAAAGAATCCGTTTGGCCCAGCTTAAATGAGGTTTAATTTCATTCATTTTATTCGCATATGCGCTCTTGATTACACCATGATCGCCATTGTTATTGGAAATAATGCTTGTGGCATCGGCATATTCTTCATGGGTTACCGTGTAGAGCGATTGTACCGGCTTAATATGGGTAGGATGAATAATGGTTTTGCCAATAAGTCCGTTTTCTTTATCCATAATGACTTCTCGAATTAGCCCCTTTTCAGGGAAATACTCCCATACAGGCCCAGAGATCACATACGAAGCATCGACACGACCAAATATATTAATAATATCTGCCACACAATCACGAATCGGTGCAATATCATAAATGGTCATTTCCGAGCTTCTTCGCAAGCCAAATAAGCTTGAGAAATCCGTAGCGCCTATTCGGACGTTGAGGACGAGATCTTTATACTTGGTTAAAATATCTTTAATTCCTTGCAGCGTTTGGAAGCGGCTTTCTTTATAAATAATAGCGCCAGACTCGAGGATAGGCAGACCGTATAGCGTAGGAGCAGAAGATGGTTTCTCATCATTGTAATTTTCTAAGGGTTGAAAATAGGCTTCGCCATTCTCCATCGTGAACTTCGGAAATACAATCCCGGTCAGCAGGGTTATATTATCCTCCAATCGCTCGATGAGATAATTCAGCTGGTTCTCATTTCTCACCCGAACGAAGAGCAGCGGCAGGTTCTCTGCATTCAGAATACCTAGCTCAATGAGGGCAGACAGCTTATTCATTTGATTCACGAGAGATTCCTCTGCTTCATGAACCTCATTCTCACCGACCGCATCCTCCAAATCAAGGACTACGGAGACAAGGCCTTCCAGTTTACCAAAAGCAATATCTTCCGCAAATGTAGGACGAGTAGCCGGCATATATAGGGCCGCACCGATCGAATGAGCTAGAATATCTTTGGGCGAATGATTGTAGAAAGAAGTGGGAGGAATATAAAATAAAGCTTTTTCTTCATCGGGTGTTAAATAATTAAAATACCGCAAACCGATCCCTCCCTCTTTTGGTGAAAGAACAATCCCTCCAAAGAGGAGGGATTGTCAAAGTTATGTCTTATGTCTGGCTGTTTAGTTAGCTGACTCTGTTTTGTTCTTTTTGCGAAGCAGGCTAAGAATAATCGTGCCGCCAAAAATGACGATAAGGATGGAAAAGAAGACAACATGTGAAACGTGGAACCCAAATGCGCCTGCGATCATTTTGAGACCGATAACAATAATAAGAATGAACGCTGCTTTCTCCAACTCCGGTATCTTGTCAATGAGCTTTAAGAAGACTTGCGCTACGCCTCTCATCATCAGTACGCCGATAATGCCTCCAAGGAACAGCACCCATACTTTATCGCTGACACCAAATGCGGCAAGTACGCTATCGACACTAAAAGCAATATCCATGATTTCTACGGCAAGTACCGTACGCCAGAAGGAAAGTCCTTTATTCTTAACTTCGCCTTCTTCTTCATTCTTCTTCAAGAATAGATTACTTATGGCTATCCATAAGAGATACGCGCCACCGAGCACCTTAATCCAGGTAATCTGTACGAGGAAAGTACCTACCCCAATAGCGATAAACCTGAAAATATAGGCACCTAGCAGACCGTAGAATAAAGCTTTTTTCTGCTGTTCCTTCGGCAAATGCTTAACCATTACAGCAAGTACCAATGCGTTATCAGCGGATAATAGACCCTCTAGGATAACTAATGTACCAATAATCCCCCAGCTAACCGGATCCGAAAGCGTGGCTGAAAGCACGTCCCAGTCAAAAAAGTTAGTGAAGTTGTTGATAAAACTCTGAAAAAAATCTGCCATGCCTTGACCCCCCTGTCTTATTTATTGAACATTTATTTACTGCCTGCAACCCATCGCATGCCCCATCCAAAAGCTTCATCCAATTGCTTATGCCCGGAGAAATATTGGACAAGCCGCTCAATGCTGAATGTTTCATTATTTTGATTACGAATAAGTGCAATAGCACACATGCCTTGACGATTATCATGCTCGTTCAATTTCACTTCAATGTCGGGCCCGCCATCCTGCTTGATGGAAACGACACCATCCGCTTCAGACCACGTTGTTGCTCCTTCATAGATAAAAGTGAAAACAAGGATTCGCTCAAATTCGGCAAGCTTGTTCCCGTTAATTCGGATGTTTTCTCCCGTTGTTACAGAGCCTGTCCGGTCATCGCCGTCTAAAGCAATAAACGGTTCTCTGTTTAACGCCCCGAATTGGTTGCCAAGTGCTTGAATCACACCTTTTTGACCATTTTTCAGCTCATATAAGCAGGCAAGATCCAAATCAATCCCTTTGCTTTTCCCAAAAAAGCCTGTCGCTTTCTTCTGATTCCAATTCAGGTTAATCAGAATTTCCCCAAGTCGACCGCCGCTCTTCTTCTCAAGACTGATACGATCGCCTTTCTTTTTCAATTCAATCTTATTCAGATTGATTGGGGCTGGAGGGATAAGCGGAGGCGCGCTTGGCGGAGCTGGCGGGGCAGAAGGCTTCGGCGCCGGCGGCGGTACTGGATTAGCTGTAGGGCTAGCAGTAGGCTCGTCCTTCACCTCGATGCCAAAATTACCGCACAAGGCCTTAAGTCCCCCTGAGAAACCAGATCCAATGGCACTGAATTTCCATTCACTGCCGTATCTATATAATTCCCCAACAACAATGGCTGTCTCTACAGAGAATTGATTTCCTAATTCATATCGCAAAATATCTTGCCCTGTACCCTGATTGTAAATCCGTAAGTACGCTTGATTGACTTGACTGAATTGCTGGTTCAGCTTTTCACCATCGTAGATGGTAAGCGTAATAGCAATCTTCTCCACGTTACCAGGAACCTCGGAGAATTGAATCGTAAATTGCTTCTGATCTTGCCCTGAAGAAGGCTGGTTAATGAATTTCACACCGCTCTTAGTCGGATTGTTATAAAAGATCAATTGATCATCATGATCCACCTTGCCGTTTGCGCCTAACAAGAATGCGGAGGTATCCAACTCAACATGAGCCGGAGCCTGCCATCCAAGCCCTACACCGATGGTGGAAAGTCCTGGATTCGTTTTCGTAAGATCGGCCTTTTGGCCTTTAATAAGAGAAATGTGCATAAAGGACTGTCACCTTCCGTAAGCAAAATGGAAGGGTGATGCCTTACATGCATCACCCGAAGATCTAAACATTACTCTGCATCAAGTCCATAATTTTTGCATAGTGCTTGCAAGCCGCCTTGGAAACCGCTGCCTACAGCTTGGAATTTCCAATCTTGCCCTTGGCTGTCTCTGTATAGTTCACAAATGACAACCGCCGTCTCAACGGAGAAATCTTCGCCCAAATCATAGCGTAAAATTTCTCGGTTCGTGACCTCATCGACCAGTCGAACGAACGCATTGGACACTTGTCCGAAATTCTGATTGCGATTCGTGGCATCATGGATCGTTACCGCAATGCCGACACGATGAATGTGCGCCGGAATTCTGGAGAAATCCACTTTGATTTGCTCATCGTCCCCATCCCCGTCACCCGTCCGGTTATCGCCCGTATGCTGAATGGAACCACCTGCGCCAACAAGGTTGTTATAGAAGATGAAATCATCAATTCCCTTGGCTTTTCCATCCGAATGAAGAAGAAAGGCCGATGCGTCCAAATCGAAGGCATGACCGCCGCTGTATTTGTTCGTATCCCATCCTAAGCCGATAATGGCTTTGCTTAAACCAGGATTCGTTTTGGTTAAGTCGATTCTTTGACCTTTGGATAAGCTTATTGTCATGTGGGCATCTCCTTACCGTTCAATTCTTAAGAAGTTTGCAAACCGTAATCGCGAGCCAATCCGCCAAGACCGTCTCTGTATCCGCTGCCGATTGCGCTGAACTTCCACTCGCCGCTGTTGCGGTACAACTCGCCTACAACAACACCTGTTTCAACGGAGAAATCTTCGCCCAGATCAAAACGGATTAACTCTGCGCCTGAAGCGTCGTTCAGAATCCGCACGTAAGCATTGGATACTTGTCCGAAGTTTTGCGCTCTTGCGTCAGCATCATGAATCGTGATGCAGAAAGCAATTTTTTCCGTCTCAGCAGGAACTGCCGCCAAGTCAATAACCACTTGCTCGTCGTCTCCGTCGCCTGCTCCTGTACGGTTGTCGCCTGTGTGCACAATCGAGCCATTCGCATTCTTAGGATTGTTGTAGAAGATGAAATCGGACTCGGAACCGACTTTACCGGAAGCATTTACGCAGAAAACGGAAGCGTCTAGATCGAAATCTTTACCGCCGTCATATTTGTTCGTATCCCAGCCTAAACCAACGACTACTTTAGTTAAACCTGGGTTTGTTTTCGTTAAATCTACTTTTTGACCTTTGGATAATGAAATTGCCATTGTCAATTACCTCGCTTTATATAGTGGATTTGATTTGAATTTATGTGTAGCGTTTCACTAGTTGTCCAATAGTCGTATCTGTATTGGCTTCGCCGATGGCATTGAATTTCCATTCACCGCTGTTGCGATACAATTCACCGACAATCAAGGAAGTTTTACCTGCATAGTTTTCTGTTAAATTAAATTTAACCAATTCCTGATTGTTAGAATCATTCAAAATCCGAATATACGCAGATTGAATATGTCCAAAATCTTGTTTTCTATTTACGCAGTCATAGATATTAACAACAAACACAATTTTGCTGACATCTGCCGGCACCTGATTCAAGCTGACCGCGATTTGTTCATCATCGCCGTCTCCTTCGCCCGTACGGTTATCACCGGAGTGGACGACAGAACCATCTGGACTTTGCAAATTGGCGAAAAATACAACGTTCTTCTCTTTGGCTAATCTGCCATTCTCATCCAGCATGATGACCGACGCGTCACAGTCGATTTCGACGGTTGTTTTCTTAGTACCGAAGAAACCTTTCTTCTCAACGACCGCAGGATCCCAACCTAGTCCTACAACTACTTTAGATAGACCCGCGTTTCCTTTGGTTAAATCGATCTTCTGACCTTTGACTAAACTGATTGTCAACGAGGTCACCTCCCTTCGCAGTTTGCATGTTTTGTTTTGCCTATTATTCTGATACGGACGAATGTCCATCACGTTTCACTATTCCGCAGAAATATTTGTACTTTCGACCCTTACAGACTAAATTCGCCAGGATTTAGGTTAAGTGTTGTACAAATGTCTCTCACAACCCGCTTCTCGTTCTCATCGAAATCACCGTCAGCAGCACCAATTGCACAGCACACGGCAATAATAATACGGCCCACTTCCGGCTTATTGTTGAACTTCGCAATCACTTTAAGCGCTTCTTGCTTCCCTACGATATTGGAGAACTCAAAGCTGCCGGCAAAATGATTAAAACGAGCAATCACGTTACTCACTTCAAACACTTTCAATTCTTCGCTGCGGGTAATGTAGGCGACCATTTTTTCTTTCTCTGCATTCCCGATGCTTCCGTCAGCAGCGGCTACAATTGCACATCCAGCGACAACGGCGTCGAGAAAATCCTTGTTTTGAAATTTCTTCACTTGATCTGTCAAGCCTGTTTTTGCACTTGAAAACCAGGATTTAAATGTACTCATTTGGGCACCACCTCTAAGATTTAGTTACAGATTTTGACGATAGGCTACATTTTTCACCAAAATAGCTCTATATGCTCAGTTTAAACGATTATATAAGGGTTTTCAAATTCTGGGAATTGTTTAGCGATCTCCATAATTGGACAAACAGATAATTATTACAGCTAAGGAGCACTCTCATGGATGCAAGCTTATCGGATTCATTAGACACCGTTTCCTCCTCACTCGGTACAAACCTTATCGCTCTAAGAGCGATTTATGATAAATGCAAGGATATCCATTTCCACGAATTCCTCATCGGGGGAACTACGCAAGCTTTCGTCGTTCATTTCGACGGCATGGTGAATCTTGAATTGCTGGACCGCGATGTACTGAGACCATTGCTTGCGGAGTCCTCCGATGAATGGAACTGTACGGAAAAGGAGCTGTCGTCCCTTATCACCATTTCCGATATCAGAGAATTGTCAACAATCCGGGAACTCACCTTCCATATATCGGCTGGAAGTGTCGGACTTTTCGTCGACGGCATTGCCACAGGCTTCTCGCTCGGTTTAGCCAAATGGGAGAAACGAAGCATCGAAGAGCCCTCGGCCGAATCGATTATTCGGGGACCGCGAGAAGGATTTACAGAAACGATATGCGTGAACACATCCATGCTTCGCAGAAAAATGAAAAGCACCTCATTGAAGATGCTCGCTTACCATATAGGCAAGCATACGCAGACTGAGGTGGTTATCGTCTATATGGAAGGCATTGCGAATGAATCGCTCATCGAGGAAGTTCAATCGCGGATTAATGATATCGAAATTGACGGCATTTTGGAAAGCGGCTATATCGAGGGGCTGATTGAGGATAATCCTTTTTCGCCATTCCCGCAAATTCAAGTGACAGAGCGGCCGGACGTCGTCTGCGCAGCGCTATTAGAAGGGAAAGTTTCTATTTTAGTGGATGGAACACCTGTTGCTTTAATTGCGCCTGCCACATTATTCTCGCTCTTGCAATCGCCGGAAGATTACTATCAACGATTTATCATCGGTACCTGCATTCGGTGGCTGCGTTATATATTTTTTTTCATTACCCTCTTATTGCCTTCCTTGTATGTATCGATCCTGACCTTTCATCAAGAGATGGTGCCTACCTCCCTGCTGCTCAGTATTGCGAAATCCAGAGAGGACATCCCGTTTCCCGCGCTCATCGAGGCGCTTCTCATGGAGGTGGCTTTCGAAGCGCTCCGCGAAGCTGGCGTTCGCCTGCCCAAGCAAGTCGGCGCAGCCGTCAGTATCGTAGGCGCCTTAGTTATCGGCCAAGCAGCAACCTCCGCTGGGCTGGTCTCTTCCCCTATGGTAATGGTCGTCGCTATAACGGGGATCGCGTCCTTCATGATGCCGCAGTACGCCACCGGCATCGCTTTGAGAATGCTTCGATTCCCTATTATGTTTCTATCTGGCATGTTGGGACTGCTGGGGCTCATGCTTGGGTTCATTCTCATTGTAATCCACCTGTGCTCCCTGCGCTCGCTGGGTGTCCCTTACCTTCAGCCGCTTGCTCCGATCAAAGCTTCGGAATTAAAGGATGTTCTTATTCGTGCGCCCATCTGGTCGATGCGGACACGCCCTAAATTTACTGGAAGGTCGAATGACATCCGACAGCCTTCTGGACAAAAGCCTGAAAAAGCCAAAGGGAATGAATCTCATGATTGAAAAAGGCAAAATATCGCCCATGCAGCTGGCCATCATTATGCATCCAACCATTATTTCCACTGCAGCCCTGAGTGTTCCATCGATTACGACGCTCACAGCGGGCATTGATATGTGGATGACACCGATGATTGCCTCACTTGTAGGCTTATTGACGGTTTACATCGTATATCGGTTATGTCTCAAGTTTCCCGACCTTACTTTCGTCCAATATTCGCAAGCCATTTTGGGTTCGTACGCGGGAAAAGCCATTGCGATATTTTTTTCGGGAGCGCTTATCTATACGAACGGTCTTGTGCTGCGGGAATATGGTGAATTCGTTATTGGCGATTTTCTGCAAGAGACACCTATGCTCTTCGTCATTGCTTGTATGGTTGCTGTCAGCGGGTACGCCGTCTATGCAGGACTGGAAGTACTAAGTCGAGCTTCACAGATATTGATACCCGCGGCAGTGCTGATCATTTTCTCCATGGTGGTCTTGATGAGTCCCGGTTTTCAAGTAAAGCAAATGTTTCCGATTCTGGGAAATGGACTGCTCCCCCCCTTGCTTGGATCCATTGTTCCATCTTCTTGGTTTTCTCAATTTTTTATCCTTTCGTACCTGCTCCCCTACGTGAACAACCGAAATACCGTGTTGAAATGGAGCTTCATAAGTGTCGCCTTGGTAATGATAACCTTGCTAGCGATAAACCTTTCCGTTTTATTCATGTTCGGTACACTGACTCAGGGGTTTAATTATGCTTTCTTGATTGCCGTGCGCTACATTTCGATTGCTGATTTCTTAGAGCATGTAGAATCTCTTCTAATGGCTATTTGGCTTATTGGTATATTCATCAAAGTAGCTCTTATTTATTATGCAACTGTCTTGGGAATTGCCCAACTTGCCGGGCTTGCCAATTACCGTCCGCTTATCGTCCCTGTTGGTGTTTTAACTATTTTGCTCAGCATTTGGGTAGCGCCTAACTTTCAGGAATTAAAGCATATCTTGGGGACAAGCCTGCCTTTTTTTTCATTGCTTGTGCAGCTTATCTTGCCCTCCTTACTGCTCATTGCGGTGTCGGTTAAAGGGGCTTTCAAACGATGAGCATCAAGCACATAGCACCTATTTTTCGATTAAGTCTCTTATCCGGACTGTTGATCTTCCTGCTGACGGGATGCTGGGATCGCATTGAAGTCAATGATTTGGCCCTAGTAACTGGGGCAGCTATTGATAGATATGACGACCATTCGATTGAATTGTCCGTGCAAATATTTGTTCCACGAGGGTCCAGCAGCGGCACCTTGGAAAGCGGCAGTACAAAAGGGGGAGAAACTGGCAATCAGTCTTCCTATGTAAGATCAGCTCACGGTACGAATCTTGCTGATGCCCTTTCCCACTTGCAAGAGAAACTGCCTAGGAAGGTTTTCTGGGGACACACGGAGGTAATCATCTTCGGGGAAGCTGTTGCGCGAAGCGGCATTCGTGACGACCTCGATTATTTCATGAGAGCTCCTCAACCACGAGAACGAGCCTATATGTATGTCACCAAAGGACAAGGCCGCGATTTCCTTGAAATGAGCACCAAGCTTGAGCGGAATACAGCGGAGGTATTGCGGGAAATTTCCAAAAGCAAAATTACCTTAAGTGTAACCCTATCGGATTTGGCTCAAATGCTTGCAAGTGGTTCCAACTCGGCTGCATTGCCGTATTTGGAGCTGCTCGCTCCTTTAACTACGAATAACTCGGATAAGACGGAAAGCTTTTTGAACGCAACAGCTGTTTTTAAGAGTGACAAAATGGTTGGCAAAATCGACGATCGTACGACCCGAGGCATTCTTTGGCTCAGAGATGAGATTAAGCAAGCGGTCATTACGGTAACTCCCGAAGGCGAGAAGGGGACGGTTTCAGCCAACCTTATTCGCAGCAAAACGAAGCTGGAGCCTATCATTAAGGATGGAAAATGGCAGATGAACGTCTGGATTCAAACGGAAGATGACGCGCTTCAGAATACAACGATGCTCAATTTGGTCGCTGACCCCAAAGCACTCCAAATCGTCCAAAACGCCTTGAACGATGACATTGGGAGTCGTGTTCGAATGGCTTTAGACAAAGTGCAGCTTGATTTAAAAGCAGATATTTTTGACTTTGCCGGCGAATTTCATCGCGTTTATCCCAAAGAGTGGAAGAAAAATCAAAATCGTTGGGACGAACTATTTCCCACGGTAGAGGTCGCCATTCATGCACAAGCCAAAATGCTGCGTCCCGGTTTATCCAGTATCAAAGCGAGGGAATCTGTAAAGGAGAGTGCTAAATGACGAGTAAAGGGGTCCCCTTACTCATGCTTGGTTGCTTACTCGTCACCATCTATCAATGGCTTCGATTGAGAAGCGCTCCAAGAAATGAAAAGATTGCTTACCTCTCGATTCTAGCTTTGTGCTGGATTCTTGCTATTTCCTTGGTGATCAATCCGCAACTGCCAGGTCCCTCCCAAGTGATAGAAGTCTTCTTCGGTCCCCTCGGCAAACTCATCGATAAATAAAGGAGGAGCTTCCTATGGATATGAGGATTAGCGGGAAACAACTGTTCTGGATGATGCTCACGATGCAAATGGGGATGACCATCTTGCTCACCATTAATCCGTCCATTCAGGCAGCCAAGCAGGATGCCTGGATCTCAACCTGCTGCGCCTCACTTATTGGCATAGGTATCGCATTTGTTTGTTCTCGATTAAGCTTGCTATACCCGAGACAAACCTTCGACACCTATGTCAAAAGTCTCTTTGGCCGCCTCTTCGGGAATGTGCTTATCTTTATTTATTTTGTTTTCTGGTATTCCGTTCTTGCCATCATTTTACGGCAGTATGCTGAATTCATTATTGCCACGATATTGCCAAGAACGCCCCCGTTGCTGCCAATGATGGGCATTCTCCTGGTTGCCATCTATGTGACTTATGCCGGGATTGAAGCCATCGGTAAAAGCAGTCAAATCCTAGGCCCGATTGCTCTGCTGGGTATCATCATTCCGCTTCTGCTTAGCATCAAGAGTATTCGGATCAACAACATTTTGCCAATATACGTTGACTCTGGCCCTATCACCATTCTGCAAGGAGCGCTTCCCTCTTCCTCGTTCCTAGGGGATTGCATCATGCTGCTGGTGTTATTCAGGTTTCTTGCCAATCCGCAAACAGGAGTAAAACCAGCCTTGCTGGGAGTAGGCTTGGCTGGTTTATTAACTAGTATTTCGACTTTTTTAATTATTTCTGTTTTTGGCCACAGTGTTTCATCCGGTCATACCTATCCTTACTTTAATTTGGTACGCTATATTTCCTATTTTGATTTCTTTCAAAATTTGGATTCCATCGTAATTGCTATTTGGATCATTGGCGTTTTCATTAAAGTATCCCTTTATTTCTTCGTATGCACCTATGGGACCGCACAAGCCATTGGCATTAGAAAATGGCGAAAGCTGATGTGGTTCGTGGCGCCGACCGTCCTCTTGTTGGCACTCATTCCTCGTGACTTTATCGATAGCTCCGTCTTTTTCCCTCAAAAAATTGCCATCCCCATCCTCTTGCCTCTGCATATGATCGCCTTGCCCTTGCTGATGTGGGCAGTGGCAGCATTCCGAAATCGCAAGCGGGAGTAGGCCCTTTAAGAAATCAACCCAAATTCCCGGCCAACCTTCTGCAGGCTGCTGAGTGCAAAAGCAAGATCATCTTGCGTATGCTGCGCGGTCACAATTAGCCTGACCCGCCCCTTGTCCATGGCAACTGTGGGATACACAATGCCCTGCGCGAAGATGCCTTCCTCCAGCAGCCGATCGGAAAACCGCATGGTTTGCGCGGGATCGCCAATGATAATCGGAATAATCGGCGTTTCGCTCGCTCCTGTGTCAAACCCCAGCTGTTTCAAGGCAGCGCGGAAACCATTCGCATTGTCCCATAGCTGCGTGACCAAACTTTCGCTCTCCTGCAGCACTTGAATAGCGGCTAAGCATGTAGCCGCAACTGCCGGCGGCTGCGACGTACTGAACAGAAACGGCCGCGCCGTATGAATCAGGTGCTCCTTCAACAGCTGCGCGCCAGCTACATAGCCGCCTACAGCGCCGATCGCTTTGGATAAGGTGCCGATCTGAATGTGCACGCGGCCGTGAAGACCAAAATGGTCGGTCGAGCCCTTGCCATTTTTACCTAACACACCGCTCGCATGGGCATCGTCAACATAAACAATGGCATCATAAGCTTCTGCCAATTGAACAATATCGGGAAGTGGCGCGATATCCCCATCCATGCTGAAGACGCCGTCCGTCACGACTACACGCTTGCGGAAATGCTGGGTTTCTTTGAGAACAGCCTCAAGCTGATCCATGTCCTTGTGGGCAAAAATTTTGCGGCTCGCCTTGGTCAGACGGATGCCGTCAATAATGCTCGCATGATTCAATTCGTCGCTGATGACCACATCGTCAGCCCCCAGAATTGAAGATAGCGCCCCTTGATTCGTTGTGAAGCCGGACTGAAACACAAGCGCCGCTTCGGTGCCTTTGAATTTGGCCAGCTCCATTTCGAGCTCTTCATGAATATCGAGAGTTCCTGTAATCGTTCGCACCGAACCGCTGCCTACGCCGTATTTATCGATAGCGTTGATAGCCGCTTCCTTCAGCTTGGGATGATGCGTAAGTCCTAAATAGTTATTGGAGGACATCTGAAGAATGCGTCTTCCGTTCAGATTCATCCACGTGTCGGAGCCGCTTTCCCAAACTTTGATTGAACGGTATCGCCCTGCTTGCTTCCAGGCTTCAATATCGGCAGCCAAATCTTTCAAATAATTCATAAAATCCTCCTCCTTAGTGTAAAAATACGATTTTCCCGCATTGTCCTTGCTCCATTAAATGAAAAGCTTCCTCATATTGATCAAGTCTGAAACGGTGGGTAATGACGGAAGCCAAATCCAGTCGCTTCTGGTTCAGCAAGCCTTTCATTTGATACCAGGATTCGTACATTTTGCGCCCAGTAATCCCTTCCACTCGCAGTCCCTTGAAAATAATTTGATTAGTGACGTCCAAACTAACTTCTCTCGTCGGAATGCCCAGCAGAGAAATTCTTCCTGCCTTAGCCGCAGCTTTAAAACCATCAGCTATCGCCTGAGGATTGCCGGACATCTCAAGCACGACCTCCACGCCTTCTCCATCCGTCAAAGCAAGCAAAGCTTCCGATGTACGCGTTTCCAAAGCATTGATAATGTGATCGGCCCCCATCTCCAAAGCCATTTGCAAGCGGCTTGCGTTGATATCGACGGCATAGATCACCCCGGCTCCACAAGCTTTTGCTACTTTAATCGCCAGCAATCCAATCGGCCCTACGCCAATGATCGCAACCGATTTGCCCACGATATCACCTGACAAAACCGTCTGCACCGCGTTGCCAAGCGGGTCTTGCAAACAAGCGATCTCATATGGCAGCTTCGGATCGTTATGAATAATATTACTGGCCTTCACCACCGCAAACTCAGCAAAACAGCCAGGCGCTGTAATGCCAAAGCTTTTCGTATTCGGGCATACATGGGAGTTTCCGGTTCGGCACGCTTTGCAATTCCCGCATACCATATGTCCTTCTGCCGACACCTGGTCACCGATCTTAATGCCTGTCACGCGTTTACCGATTTCCACCACAATACCGGCAAACTCATGCCCAAACACATTTGGGGTAATCACCGTTTGGTCCGCCCATGCATCCCAGTTGTAGATATGCAAGTCCGTTCCGCAGATCGAAGTTGCCTTGATTTGAACGAGTACTTCGTCCTCTCCACAAGTCGGAACAGGTACTTCTTTAAGAACAGCCCCCGGGCCCCTGTGATCTTTCACTAATCCAATCATCGTTTCGCCCATATTCATTCCCCCACGCAAAAAGTGTAATATATTGTACGTATGTGCGTTTTAATGCTTATATATACGATACTACACGAATGTATGTTATATTGTAAATAGGCTTTGATAAAAATATGAACCGCTAACATAGGAGGAATAACAATGAACGAACCCATACATAAAATGGTAGGCCGAAAGCTTCTGAACATTCGTAAAACCCGAGGGTTAAGCTTAGATCAAGTGGCGGAGCTGACAGGCGTCAGCAAGGCAATGCTGGGGCAAATCGAACGTGGAGATTCCAATCCAACGATATCCGTATTATGGAAAATTGTAAGCGGACTGCAGATTTCATTCACGAGCTTAATTGAAGAGGATCAACCCAAAATCACGATTGTCCGGGCTGCCGAGCTTTCCCCCTTCGAGGAGGAAGACGGAAACTACCGCGCCTACCCGCTGTTCCCTTTTCATCCGCAGAAAAGCTTTGAAGTGTACACGGTAGAGATGGAAGCCGGATGCTTCCATGCATCTGATCCCCATAATGAAGGGGTGGAAGAGTACATTTTGATGGTTTCAGGCAAGCTGGAAGTAACGATCGCCCAAGAAAGCTATACCCTTGGCGCTCAGGATGCGATCCATTTCTCGGCGGATCGCCCGCATATTTATAAGAATGTTTCTGACACGAAAGTCGTCTATAAGACCTTAATCTATTATCCTTCTTCCTAAAATCCAACCAACACGGGAGAAGAAAACAAGCTTCTCCCTTTTTCATACAGCCGCCCACATATTCCTTTTTTTATGGGGAATATTATTTCTGTTGGAACGTATTTCACAGAAAAGGCGGATGATCTATGAAGGGCACAGTCAAAATGATTGTTCTCAATATTGTTCTCCTCGTCATTCTTGTCGGAGGAGCAGGGCTTGGCTACTACTTTTACAATCGTTCGATCAATTATTTGACCACGAATAATGCACAAATAACAGGCGAACAGATCGCCGTCAGTCCTTCTGCAGCCGGGAAATTGACGGATTGGTACGGAGAAATCGGCAAGAAGTATTCGCAAGGCGAGCGAATTGGCAGTGTTTTAACGTCAACGAATTCAGTGGATATCACGGCACCTAAGGCAGGAACCATCGTTCAACAAAATGCCGTTGTCAATGCCATCGTATCGCCCGGCATTCCGCAAGCCTATCTGTACGACTTGGATCGGTTATGGGTAACAGCGAATGTGAAAGAAACAGATTTGAATGATGTGAAAGTCGGGCAGGCTGTGGACATCTACATTGATGCTTTTCCGGGAACAACCCTAATGGGAAGAGTGGAGCAACTGGGATTAGCGACAGCCGGGACATTCTCGCTTATGCCTGCGTCCAATACGAATGGCAATTACACGAAAGTCACGCAGGTTGTTCCTGTTACCATTTCGCTGGAAGGAAATCGCGGGTTGGGGATTATTCCGGGCATGAGTGTCACGGCTCGTATCCATAAGTAAGGGAGCAATTCGATGAATATGTATGTGGCAGGTTACGCGCTATTCAGTTTGCTTGTTCTCTTTACCGTCAATTGGATCTTCGTGCGAAGAAGAAAGCAGCGCAGCAATCTTCCCGCAGGCCCCTACTCACCGATTCCGGAACCATCCAAACTTCTCGTTGAAATGTCAGATGAATTGAGCGGTCAGTTCGAAGCCGCCGATGAAGATGTACCACGCTCAGATCCGGAAAAAAAGGCTGAAATCAAGGTCGGACAACTGCTCACCGTGCTGATGCTGGGTGCATTCGTCTCCATCTTGAACCAGACGCTGATTAACGTCGCTATTCCCCATATCATGACAGATTTCAACGTTTCAGCCAATGTCGTGCAGTGGTTGACGACAGGCTATATGCTGGTCAATGGCGTGATGATTCCCATTACCGCGTTTCTCATCGAACGATATGGATCAAGGTTTATGTTCCTTACGGCGATGATCTTGTTCACAGCCGGGGCTGTTATCTGCGCGATTGCCCCCAACTTCTCCATCCTTATGGCAGGACGGGTCGTACAAGCATCAGGTGCGGGAATTATCATGCCCCTCATGATGACCGTGTTCTTAACCGTGTTTCCTCCTGAAAAGAGGGGGAGTGCCATGGGAACCATGGGCATTGCCATGATTTTCGCACCGGCGATTGGCCCCACTTTATCTGGTTGGATTGTACAAACCTACACCTGGCGCCTGTTATTTTACATCGTCCTGCCGATTGGCTTGATCGATATCATTTTGGCATTTTTCCTTATGGGGAATGTGACCAAAATGTCGAAGGTGAAATTCGATTTCTGGGGTTTTCTCTGCTCCACGGTTGGATTCGGAGGCTTGCTCTTTGCTTTCAGCGAAGCAGGCTCAGCCGGATGGCTCAGTATTAGGGTTCTGGGAACCTTATCTGTCGGGATCATCAGTCTAATTCTCTTTGTGTGGCGAGAGCTTACAGTGAAAGAACCTATGATCGACTTGCGGGTGTTCACTTACAACATCTTTACGTTAACTACGATAGTAAGCTCGATCATCAATATGGCGATGTTTGCCGCTATGATCCTGCTCCCGATTTATCTCCAAAATATTCGCGGTTTTACACCGCTAGCTTCAGGCTTGCTGCTGCTTCCAGGCGCGATTCTCATGGGAATTATGCAGCCGATTGCCGGTATGATTTTCGACCGGATTGGCGTTCGGCTTCTGGCCATCGTGGGATTGATCATCACAACCGTCACGACGTGGGAGTTCAGCCAATTAACGGCTGATACCCCTTACAATCATATCCTGCTGCTGTATTGTTTGCGCATGTTCGGCATGTCCTTCATGATGATGACAATCATGACCGAAGGAATGAATCAGCTGCCGCGGCATCTGCACAGCCATGGAACAGCCATGTCGAATACGCTTCGCCAGGTTGCCGGCTCCTTGGGCACTGCCTTGCTGGTAACCGTTATGAGCTCTCGGGCTGATTTTCATTTGGGCAATAAAAGCAGCACGTTCGCATCAACGAATCCTTATATCGTTAGCGAGCTCAGCCGATTAGGCCACGGTATCGCAGCAATGGCACATATTCCCGTAGAAGCCGGGACCAAGCTTGTGTCGACATTGCTTTATGCCACGTCAGCGAAGGAATCCACCATCAGTGGCATCAATGATGCTTTCTTGATTGCCACAGGAATTACCGCTGTAGCGCTCTTCCTGTCATTCTTCATCAGTCGAGTGAAGCAGCAGTCGTAAATAAAGAAAGTCCATGTCTCGGGGAGGAGACGTGGACTTTTTTACAAATATGTGAATACGCTTACAAAAAAATATCTATACTTACAAGATGGACTCAAAGGTATGCCGAATGACGTCGCCCCTGCTGATGATCCCGACAAGAACGCCTTGACGCAGAACAGGCAGCTTTTTAATTCGTTTCTTTCCAAGTATAGCCGCTATTTCCTCAATGTCCTCTTCCCAGTCAACAGAAACGACCTTCTTCTTGGCGATTTGCATCACATTAAGTGGAAGCAGGCGGCGAACTCTTTCTTGAAACTCTTCGATGTCTCCTTTGATCACAGCCATATAGAAATAGGAACCAAATACATAATCATCATGTTTGCCGATATAACGCATAATATCTCCATCACTAATGTAAGCCACCACTTCGTTCCGCTCATTCACGACCGGAAGCCCGCTTATTCGGCGCTCAATGAATTTCTCAATGACAGCACGCACCGAATCGGTTTCCTTCACTTTATAAACTTGACGAACCATAATATCAGATGCTTTCATGTTGGTTCCCCTCCAGTAAAAAAGTTACTTCCAAGTCTAAAATGAAAGGTATAAGGGTATATTTCCAACTAATAGGTAGGTAACCTATATATTAATTTTACATCAATTTTTTATAACTTTAAAGCGTTATTTTCGCCCATTTTTTCGCTTCGGCTGTTGACGTTACTCCCCTCAATTATTATGATAACAACTGAACAGTCCTAATGTTGAAACTTTCCATAAGAGGTGAAAAAAATGAATGCAGATCATTATGAAAACGTTGCCCTCTTACGAGGACTGCTCTTGCGTTTGGCAAGATCAGATTGGCGAAAACTCACCAAATGGAGCATTAAAGCGAGCGAGGTTCGTTTGCTGCTGGTCCTAAAAGAAAACAGTTTGCTCGGGGAAAGCCAGCGTATGACTGTTTCAGATATTAGCAAGATTCTGCAAGTTACTTCTCCGACTGTCACCCAAATGATTAATAATTTGATCAAAAATGATTATGTCATACGAACAACCCACCCCACCGATCGAAGAATAGCCGAAATCACACTGTCCCAAAAAGGGGACAAGATCGCACAAGAAGCCAGTGAAATGTTCACGAAAATGTTTGAGGGATTAATTGATTTCTTGGGCAAGGAGCAAAGCGATCAGCTTATCCATCTGATGGATCAATCTATTGTTTATTTTGAGCAGGTAGATATAGAGAAGCTGTGAGGGTGCTTGTATGGGTATGAGGAAAGCCCAAGTATTGTGTGCGCTTGGGCTTTTGAGTTGTATGAACTCCGTAAAGACAGATCCTAACTTTTTCAAGTGCCTTCTACTAGAGAATTTTAAGAAGTATAGTGCGATCTGCTTGGCTCAAGCCATATTGTGGTTTTGACAAACTATTTGCTCCAGAACATAAATTCTTCTCCCTATATCTGAGAAATTGTACTTCTAAGTTCACTAATCAATTTTTTGAAACGATTAATCTGTCCCTCAACATTTATTTCTTCTTTTTCTTCTTCCAAAAAAACTAGCTTGTAGTTATCAAGCTCATTTAATAGTAGCAAAACCTCAGCTCTAATTTCTTTAAATTCCAACCAGAACGGAGCATCTACTCGGCTTAGGGAATATAACATTTCCCCATCATAAAGCTCCCCAACAATTGGATTTATTCTTATTCTTTTTATGGCTTCAGGTATAATATAAAAAGGATGATAATTTTGTCTTAACAGTTTAGCTACGTCCCCATCGGATAATTCTTTAACCTTAGTATTGAGTATTTTTCCAAACCATTTTGACATTGAAGAGCTTTCATCTACAACATACTCATCTGTAAATCCTTCGATCTCAGCAATTTCATTAATCGATAGTTCACTATAATCATTACTCATAAAAATGCCTCCCTGAATGCCTACCATTATTCACCTTGTCTTTTATTATTTGAATTTGATCAACCTTGTTCTGCCCTCCAAGTTGGATTTAAGGACAAACAAATTAGTTATTACGAAATCAATGCTTACATTCAGAAAGAACTATTTCGCATCCAATCCCATGGAGAACTCTTGCTTGCCGTCGCCATAGGTTTTGATCCTTCAGGGTTTTAAGCGATTTGAAACCACGATAAGCGATTGTTAGTGTTACTTTTTAAAATTCAGCTTAAATCAAATGTAGTCCAACCAGCAGAATTAATCTCACTTTTCAGCTGTGCAAAAGTTTGCTCAGGATGTTGGCCTTCTGTCGATTCTACAAATACAAATCTTGTAAAAGGTCTCGTAAAAAACTCAATAAAAGGAGGTCGTGCACAACTATCTCTTTGTCCTAT
Source organism: Paenibacillus alba (assembly GCF_013204855.1). Lineage (GTDB taxonomy): Bacteria > Bacillota > Bacilli > Paenibacillales > NBRC-103111 > Paenibacillus_E > Paenibacillus_E alba. The sequence continues at coordinate 124,223 of NZ_JABMKZ010000019.1, forward strand.
GCACTTATCATTCTTTCTAATATTTTCAACTTTTTCATCGGTCAAGTTTTCACTTCTTTTTCTGTATTTTATCCAGTTCTCATTGCATTCCTTGAAATCCACAAATTTATCTATTCCAGATTCATCGATATAACTAAGACCATTTGGCATAATGCTTTTAATAACTTTCATAAGTCCTCCTTTACGCTACTAGTCTCCCCAAAACTGGTCATCATTCACATAGTCCTTCCACAGCTAGACGAAGGTGTGGACAGAGCTCAAGCGAACCCGCGGGAGAAATCCTAGTTTTGATGGGTTGGAGTTTTCCTGTAACTAGCGAGTTTGATAAAAAGCTTCGCTATTAAAACCTTAAAACATTAAATTTGTTCCAAAAATCACAAACAAATGCTATTTTATGGATAGAGTTTCTCTGTCTATAGTGACTAAGCTTTATAGTGTAAGATACTTTGAGGGGCAGATTAATAATCCGCTGAGTTTGAATTTGTATACGTATGTAATGAATAATCAATCCTTGGGGACTGGTTTTCAACGTATCTCCATCAGTATAAGCAGAGACAAAGACTCAGGCAATATTTGTCTCATCCAGAAATTAGTTTATGTTATCTATGCGCTTAATGAAGCATGAAACGGAATATTGAATGCCAGCAATGCAACTAAAGCAAGTTGGATGATGGTAACTAGATGATTTTGGCTTTCACCTTTTCTATCGGTAAATGACGGTTTATTAATGAAGATACGAATGAAGGGCAGATTGATAATCCGCTGAGTTTGAATTTGTATACGTATGTGGAGAATAATCCTTTAACGAAAACTGATCCAACAGGACATTGCTCATGTACTTCTAAATCACTTACTAATCCTAGTAATCCATTAAGTTATGGGGCTATTTCTTCATCTTATGATCCGTATAGTTATGGGGATCCATATTTTGATATAAAGAATTTAATAGCACCCGATCTTTCAACAGAGCAATGGAAGCTGGATGAACAAGAAATGAGTGTTTTTCAGCAGCAGGGCCAAGAGAAACTAAACACAACTATCATTCAACAACCACTTGAGAGACAATTACCTTATATCTTGCAAATATCACCAAATGATAAAATTGTTAATGCTTTGCCAACTGCTTACAGGAATTGTAATTATGATTGCTCAGAAATTGCTGAAGATTTATATAACATCGCTGATTTTGGTGAAATAATAACTTTTCGACCAAGTGAGAAGTATGGTCAAGTAAACACTATGCGTGATGGATATGTGACAGTGTATGATTATCACACAGTATATAGTGATGGATCATATGTTTATGATCCACGGTACAGTTTAGGTGCTATTTTAAAAACTGATTATCTAGAAAAGTTACAAAATATGAACAATGGGAATCTAGTTATTACTGTTGAAACCTCAAAATAGATTAGACAATTGATTTGTAAGGAAGGGGTTTGTTATATGGGAAATATAGAAATTTATGATGATAGTGAAATCATTAGTCTAATGAAGAATTTAAATCAAAATAATGTTTTACCAGAAAATGGTCTGCAAAGGAATTCAACATATTATACATTAGTCTCCTATATCAATCATACAATTGCTCTTTATATAGGTGGATCTTATGATAATGTTGCATTATTTGTTTATAGAGCAGACAAAGAAATTGAAATATTGATAACGAAATATCATTTTAAAGATAGTTATCTACAAACATGCAGAGATTATTTATTCAAGCTGTCTGAGTATTTATTAGAACGTAATTTACTAAGTAACAAGGCATCTGAATTGATACCAAACAAATACCGTAGCTGATCGATTAAATTTTATTCACATATTTATACGTCATCCAACCACCTTGCGACTAACCATCGTAGGGTGGTTTCTTTAAGTTGGAAACGTTGCCCGATGCTAAGCCCAATGATAAGTATTGGGTAATCAGTCAGCTTGTCACTACTCGGACGGCTGTGGTTCAAGATATCACGACATTGCTTAACCAATTACATACGCAGTTAGCCCATCATTATCCAAGCTATAGGAAGTTTTTTAGTGAATTGGATGGTAAAACGTCCCTTGTCTTTTTTGAGAAGTTCCCTGCCCCTTATTATTTGGAGGGGGTAACTATTCAGGAATTGAGGGAGTTTTTACTAAAGCCAAGCAACTATGCTTGTTCCATGAAAACCGCAGAGAAGATTTTAACGCTAATTCGTGAAGATGGCTGTACGAAGCGTGAGTACCAAGAAGATCGGGATTTCATCGTCCAAAGTCACATTAGACGTATACAAAGGTGTAAGGAAGAGTTACAAGGCATAGAAACAAGATTAGCAATTTTGATGACAGAGACAGGCTACAAGCTAGAAACGATGTACGGTATTGATCTAGTGTCAGCAGCGGCATTTGTTGCTGAGATCGGAAATATTCATAGGTTCAGTGATGCAAGCAAGTTAGCTCGATTTTCAGGCATAGCTCCTGTCATTTATGGTTCAGGAGATAACCATAAGCACTATAAATGTAAGCAAGGAAATAGGGCTTTGCATGAGTTGTTTTACAGGCTTGCATGTCGGCAGATTGGAACTAAACGAGGAAGTAAGGAACCCAATAATCCTTACTACTACGAGTATTATCAACAAAAGTTGTTAGCTGGAAAGACGAAGACACAAGCAATTATATGTATCATGCGGAAGTTAGTTGATGTGGTCTATTCATTGATGAAGAATAAGACGGAGTACGTAAAGCCTACAGTACAATTGAAGCAAGCTGGATGATATAATTGGTGGTAACTGGAAAAACGGTTACCATCATTTTTTATCCCAAATGAACGGTTTATTAACTAGGATACGAATGAGGGGCAGATTGATAATCCGCTGAGTTTGAATTTGTATACGTATGGATGGAATAATCCAACAAAGTATAACGACAAAACTGGACATAACCCTGCAGTAATTGCTGCTGCTGAAGGTGTTGCATTTTTATTTGATTTGGCGTACACATCATGGTTTGCGACACATCCGCCAAAAAGTATAGTAACAGAAACCCCATACGATGGCGAATCAGGTATTAATATAACTATTACACCAATTGAACAACAATCAACATCAGTTACCCAAACAACGTTTGGTGCACAGCAAGCTACGCTAATAACCACACCATTTGAAGATCAATCAATGACCGTTATACAACAGCCTGTAATAGATTCATCACCATATATTTTGGCAAGCAGTAATTCAGCATTGCTAAGAAGTAACTTAGTTGGTGCAGGGTACTCTGAGCCTACATATACTAATGCGGCACATCATATTGTAGCGGCGAATGATCCTAGAGCAGCGAGTGCAGTTGGGATACTACGCAAGTACGGTGTTAATATTGATTCAGCTGATAATGGAGTTTTCTTACCAACCTCTGATGGGTATGTTGAATCTAATCATAGACGTATACATACTAATGTTTACTATGATAATGTAAATAATTTATTACAAAAATCCAAATCAAAGGAAGATGTATTAGATATACTTGACAATATAAGAACTGACCTACAAAACGGTGCTTTTCCAGTAAAATAAGATAACTTATTTTGAAAGGGTTGATTAAAAGAATGAAGATTTGGAGACTCGGCTATGACAGTAATAACTACGAGGGCTTTCAAGTTGCTAATGGGGACTGGTCAATTGCAGATCAATTTATCGGGAGGTCATTACATCAGGAATGGGAACCGTTTGAACTAAAAGTATATGAAGAAGCTCCTAGAAGTGATGCCCCAACATTTATGGGTTGTGCACCTGTATTTAGTTCACAGGCAGTTGCGACAGTGAAAGGGCTACTTGAAGGACTTGTTGAGCTGCTTCCTACTTATTTTCCACGGGAAGAATATTTTATCTTAAATGTGTTGAATGTTTTGGATTGCATGGATTACGATCAATCAGAGGTAGTGAGGTTTAGAAGTGGTAGAGTAATGCGATTTAAGAAATATGGATTTATTCCTGAAATAGTTACAAATCAACACATATTTAAAATTAAAGAAATTCCAGAGGAAGCTGTTTTTGTTTCAGATGAATTTAGGAACAACATATTAAATAGCCGTCTCGTAGGATTCAGGTTTGAGGAAGTTTGGTCTTCAAATTAAATAAAGAATCTTTACTTACCTCCTTGCGATTTAACCTCGCAAGGTTTTTCTTTCATCGCTCTTCCTAATCTCAAAGCGCATCAAACGCCGAAGGATCAAAGCTTATGTCTCCGGCAACCCTCACAGCCTCACTGCCTTATGCAGGGATAAACGGCTTGCCCCCAAGTGGATTCCTTGCAGGGATGGTTTGCAGTCTTTCAAACCCTAGTCGGACAGGCTACACTGTCAGGATCGGTTTGAAAGGCGCAAGCTCCCTGCTCAGTGAATCAACAGCGGCAAGCCGTTTATGCGCATAAGACCCAGTGTGAGGCGTTTCGGTTGCCGCGGTAGCGGCTTGATCCTTCGGATCTTAGACCCTCGTTCGCGCCGCGGCCAAGGACAGACGGCTTTTTACAAACGCGCTTCCCGCAGCGCCTCGCTCCTTCCCCCTTTTGGGACTGGATACGCTCATGCTCATGCTGGCTTGCTCCTCACCTTGGCTCTTATTCGTGGCAAACGGCTTCCTCGCCGATCGATTCCCCTTCCTATCATGATGCCTGTCTGTCCAAGGGAACGCCTCACCTGCCCTGATGCCGAGAAACGGCTTGTCCGCTGTTGATTCACCTTGCAGGAAGCTTCTGCCGCCTCTCAAATTCTGAGAGGCGAAAAGCGTTCCTGCACCGGAATCAACTAGGGGAACAAGCCGTTTCTCGGTTCCATCAGGGGCGGTGAGGGCGTGGAGGTTGCCGGAGGGCATAGGCTTTGATCCTTCGTTGTTCTGCTGCGCTGAAAGCAGACCTACTTTTACTTTTATAGTTAGAAACCGTCGCGTCTAAAAAAGAAAAAGCCGCCGTGCGACTGTCGCATGGCGGTTGAAAAATGATAGTTATTTAACTGCTATTTTCAAAGTGCCCTTTTCCCACTCTTGTAGAACAATTTTCGCGTTAAAACTAACAGACCTATTATCACAAGTAATTAAACTTTCTAACACTGATTTGGCAAGCTCTGCTTGCCTGATTAAGTCCCATTATTTCTATAGCGGTTATTTGTTGTTAGCGATACATCGGCAGATAAAAAAACCACCCTACGATGGATTGTCGCAAGGTGGATGGGATTAATCTTCTACTAATAAAGAAACATCATTGACCAATTTATTTGCATAGGGATGTTGCGGATCAATCATTAATACAGCTTTACCCCAAGTAATACAGTTTTTATAATCTTTCATTCTAAAATAACACAGTGCTATATGATATATAATTTCTATATCGTTTGGTTCATGCTTATTCGCTTCTTGAAACCAAGATAATGCTTCTGTATAGTTTTTAATTTTGTAAAAAACGACCCCTTTGTTATAAATCGCATCTATACAGTCATTATCCAGTTTAAATGCAACATCAAATTCTTTTACTGCCATCTCGATTAGTTTTAATTTGAAATAACACTTGCCTAAGTTTAAATGTGTTTCTGATTGCTCGTTGTTTATTTCTAAGGATCTTTTATAATAGACTACTGCCTTTTCATAATCTTTTATCTCGTAATAACTCAGTCCTAAATAAAAATAAACATCTTCACTGTTTGGATCTATCTTAGATGCTTGCTCCAGTAATTCTACTGCCTTCTCATGGTCTCCTAATTCTAAGTACATTCTACCCAAGTTCATTACAGGTCTTTCCCAGTCTGAATGCGTTTCGATCAACTTACTAAATACTTCTTTAGCCGAAGCGTAATCATTTAACCTTAAATAGCAACAACCAATGTAGTTTAGACAATCCCCAGAGTTGAGCAAACTTTGTGCCTGCTTAAAAAGCTTTAGTGCTTCTTGATAATTTTCAAGAACATATTGATTTTCTGCTTCCTCGTAGACTTCATCATAATTCATAGCGTTCACCTTTCATTTCAAAATAAGAAATCACATATATTAAACAAATTATGGGATAGGTATTAGATTACGAGGAGGAAAGAGTCTTGTCCCCTCTGAAATTATCCAATATATTATAGTTCCTGCTCCTACAGCCTTCGCTGTCGTCCCAACCATATTATTATTTGAAGGAGCAAGAGTAGGTGAATATGAAGGTCCAATGAATGGTTGGTCGTTTATATCCACATTAGAATAATTACCATCTTTTAATTCATCCCATCCCTTATTGTCATCGTTTCTTCCGTTTTTTTTTGCATCATGCAGATCCTTTGATTTTTCTTCTCTTTCTTTCGTGCCACGTTTTCCAAGAGCTTGATCAACTTGTTTCTTTTCTCTTTTTTTAGCGTCTCCTCCTCTCATGGCATCTCTTCCATTTTCATCATACAGATTATCATATTGATCATCATACTCATCACCAAAATCAGACTTCAATACATCTAACAATTGGGTGTTTTGCTCCGTTGTACCTTCGTATTGAGAAACGTCTGACACGATTCCATTTTGTTGTGCTAAGTTTGCCCTGTTTGTAAATGAGGAATCCTCACCTAAATTCTCAAGATAATCAACCACAGAGCCTTTAACATGCCCCGTTGGATCAATATTCGTAAGTGGATTATTCTCCACATACGTATACAAATTCAAACTAAGAGGATTATTAATCTGCCCTTCATACGTATCCACTTTAGATAAAAGATTCTCTTCAAAAAAGAACGTAAAAGAAGGAGGCAACCGCTAATTCCAGTTGCCACCCATTATATCAGCCTGCCAAACTCTTTCGATTCCCCTGAAAATTAGTATTTACCGAAATATTCATCAGAAAAATCGCCTTGAATATTATAATCCACATCATAGTAGAATAATTGAATTTCCGTTCTCGGATGAACTAATTCAAGACATATTCTATAATATGGAAACTCCCTATCAGTATTATTGATAAAGATATTTGTGCATTTGTACCTTATTTTTAAATCCGAATACTTTAAACCTGCTGGTAACTTCTCCTCTTCATCTTTCAAAAAGTTACAATGACTATTAGAAATAAGTTTTTCAAGAAGTTCTATTGAATTCTTTTTTGTTTTCTCAAAGTTATACTTGTCATTAAAAGCCTGTTCAATCAATTTTAGTTCCACTTAGTCTTCACCACCTTTTGGTTACTTCCCACTTGTCATATAATCAAAGATCATAGCACCATTTTCATCAACTCTTCCATATACTCTCACATGATTTGGAGCTCCTGTAACTTTTAGCTTGTAGTTATAGGTATTCCCCTTATACGTAAGAATTTCATTATCCGTTAAGCTTATTATTCCGTCAGCACCTTCTCGTGCTCTAGCGTAACCCATATCTTTTGCCTTAACAAACTTTTTGTCTAGTTGCAACTTTGTCAATTCATTATATACATCGTGATTAATCCAACGCGCACTAGGCAGATTAGGCGATGCACAATTATGTACCCAGATACCGAGATTGGAAACGAAGTATGAATGGAAATCTGCTACCTCAAAGTTATAGACTGTGGCCTGCCGTGTCTCTTTCTCAATCTTCCCAATCGCCATTTTCGTGCCATTACTTGAGACAAGAAAGTCGCCGACTTTAAGGTCTTTGACTAATGTCCATCCCTCACCTTCCAACCAGAATGGATGTAATCCAGTTACCTCAATAATTTCATTCCCAATGTGTACATAATAAATTTCATCAGCTTGTTTTTGAAATAGTCCAACGACCTCTTTATATGCCACTTCCCCAGTCTCGTCAGACTTAGCGAGAACCTTGTCACCTAGCTCGATTTCCTCGATAGGTTTCTCCCCTTCATCTGTTAAAACATTTGTTCCTGCTGTAAAGCAATTACACTCTGCGGAAACATTAACTGATGCTTTTGCTCTTGCTGATTTCGCCCCCGTCGCTACAGCAGCACCTATCTCAACATAGGATTCCAACAAATTTGCTAAATCAGCAGCACTTGCTATATCAGCCACATTTACATTGACTAATACTCCTATTGCCCATTTTGATTCTTCAAGTGAATTTCCATATGGACTTGTCATTGTCGCTTTGGCGAATAGGTAATTAAAATAATTGTTATCATCATCCTGAAATATCCCCTGATAATAACCTCCAAGTTGGCTGCTTGCCTCTGACCTGCTGATATCTCCATCTCTTGCCATTTGAAGCATTAAATCAATTTCCCTTGGGTCATGCCCACTAGGGTCAGTATTTGTCAGTGGATTGTTATGCACATAAGTATACAGGTTAAGGCTCAGCGGATTATCAATCTGCCCTTCATTCGTATCCTCATTAATAAACCGCCCCATAGAAGGGTCATACCACCGCGCCCGCAAATACTGCAAACTCGTGGCATCATCAAACATCTCACCACTATACTTAAACAGTTGTGGCACATTCTCCTGCTGACTGGCTATATTTCCCCAAATATCGTACTGATACGAATTAATCTTAGTTAATCCAGTGCTATCCATTAGGTTTACGACATCACCATGGCCATTTTGAACATAGTAAGCTTTGCCACCGGAGTCCTCACGTGCCACAAGTCCATTACCACGAATGTATCGAGCTTTTAATGTTGCTGCACCATTTACAACGTTACCTTCGGCAATGACATTTGATCCGCTATTGTAATATCGTGTACTTTGACCATTCTCTGTACGCTCCCACAGAACCCCGTCACCGTTATATTTATAAACTACATTTCGGCCATTTTTCGTCGTAACATTAGTTAGACGATTACGTTTGTCGTATGTGTACGTTGAATCTGGACTATCAAATGGATGATTTGTCGTCATACTTGTTCGGTTGCCGCGATTATCGTAATCAAATGTCTCATCGAATTGCGATGATGTTTGTATACGATTCAACGGATCGTACGTAAATGAGTAACTCACCCCATTCTCCATCTTTGTTAATTGATTGCCGTTGTTGTCATACGACGAATAACTAAACGTATTCAAAGGAGAACCATCGGATTTCTTCTGAGTTAAGGTGCTCAGTTGTAATCCGTCATACGTAAAGTCCGATGTAACACCATTTTTCTGGCGGGTGCTGTTCAAGAGATTATTTTTGTAATAAGAATATTGTGCTTCAATATCCTCTAAAGATGAGCCTACAGAAATTAATCGATTACGGGAATCGTATCCATAGTAAGAATTAGAGCCAAATGGATCAGTAAGGCTAGTCATATTTCCCTGTGAATCGTAGCTGTAACTCAGTATGCGCCCATCAGGATAAGTAACTTTACTCAGAAAGCCATTAGACGGGGTATATGAATACAAAGTAGTACCCGTAGAATCACTCATATGGATACGACGGCCTACTAAATCATATTGATAAGAAACGGATTCGTTGGCTATTACTTGACCTTGAGAATCTAATACATCGGATTGAAGGAGAAAGTTACGATAATCATAAGTGTTTTTAAACGTTTCTCCATTGCGATCTTTGGACCCTATCCGATTTCCATTTGCATCGTGGTAAAACTTTTGAATTTTATTATTAGCATCCGTTGTTTGAATAAGTCGTCCTAACTCATCATACTTGTTCTGTTTCGTATTATGATCTGGAAAAGTAGTTTTCAAGATCTTCCCCAGATAATCATATTGGTAGGTTGTTTTTTCATTTTTGGCATTTGTAACCGCAGTTAAATGTCCTAGTACATCATACTCCATTCTAGTTATGTTCTGTGGAGGGACATCATGATCTTTAAAAACGGTTAGATTACCAGCATAATCATAATCAAAAACACCAGTTACGTTAGTCTTCGTTTTTGTTGATTCTGTTCTTGTATCAAGTCGCCCTAATTTATCATAATGTTCCTTTTTTACATTACCTTCCGGATCAGTCTGTATTTTGTAAAAATATATATCATCATATTGAACTGATTCGAAAGAATTATCCGGATAAATCGCCTTATTTGGCCTACTCCATTGATCATATTCATTGTAAGTTCGATTTCCTAGCGCATCTTCTACATAGTTTTGACGTCCGTGTTGATCATAGTCATATTTTTGTTTCGTCCGATAGATACCATTTTCAATCAGTCCGATTTCGGTTTTCCAACCAATAGGATTCCAAGTCGTTAGAGATGCTTGGCCCATTTCGTTTATTACTCGAATTTGGTTCGTATCATCCATGTAATTGATTTCTTTTACACTTAAATCTGGTTGAACAACTTTAATAAGGCGACCTAAAATATCATACTGATATTTTGTAATATTCTGGTTGCCATCCACGAACTGTATCGGCTTTCCGATTGTTGGATCGTAATCCAGCTGTTTGGTAATCGTTGATGTCGTTCCATCGGCATCTTTGACATTTACAGTTAATTTCGTCGGAAATGCACCCTTATACAAAGAACTATAGGCAGTTTGATACAATGTCTCTTGCCCTTGATTGGTTGTTACACGTGTTTGGAGACTATTTCCGTATACATCAAAATTTTCATATCCAATCTGTTTCAGTATCTTACCTGAACTACTTCCCTCTCTTATCTTTTCTGATGTAACACTGCCTTTATCGTTACGTGTATATTCCGTATATTGAACTTGAGTTGCACTAACTGGCTGCGAAACATTCAATAATAAATGTGAACTTGGATCGTAGCCATATGTGGTTTGGATAGTTAGCGGATTTGTCGAAGACATGACATTTCTATAATCATCATAGTTAATGATTGATGTAATAGGTTCCGAACTTTCATTTGTCACAGCATTCTTATTCGTTACTGTCGTTATAGTTGGATTGGTGTATCTTTTGTCCTCGTTATAACTCATATCTGTTATCTTTCTGTAATTGCCAGATGATGCAGTTATCTTTATGTTATATATGGCAGGAGGGGTTTCTGAGTCTATAAAATCTTTTTTATTAAAAAACTCTGTTGAGGTCAATCCATCGTTAACTGTCACTGAATACCTTAAATCTGAATTTGCTAAACTACCAATATCTCCGTTATACGTAATGTCTTTGCGATTCTTCACTTCGACAGAGCCGTTCGAAAGTGTTATATGATCTTCACGGGCAACCACACGGTAAACTTGATTTACATTATCAATATCTGGATCTTGATGCCTATACTGTCTGGAGATATCGTTGTTCAAAAATCGTGTATAAGGCGTATTTTCGTAATAATAAACACTTTTAGCTCCTGTCGGATAATTAACCCCCGTAAGCAGTGCATAAGGGTTACTGTTTAATGGTGTAGAACCATGCATGTTATATTTTGCATCTTTAATACTATAATCATAAGTTGTAATTCTACCCGCAGAGTCCTCTACCTTAGTTAACAAATCAATTCCATTCTGATTTGTTTTATAGTAAGTAATTGAATAACTTCCTTTAGTAACTGTCACATAGTTTGCCATATAAGATATGTTAATTGTATTACCTACCCCATCAACAATAGCAATGAGCTTATCATTGAGAATTGAATAGTAGAATTGAATTTTATTCTCATAATTATCAGAAATTTGAATAATCCTTCCTCTTCCATCAAAAAACTGATTAATACCTTTAATGGAACGTAAGACGGACATTGAACTTAATCCATTTACATAAACATGGCTATCTAACTCAAAACTTAAATCTTTCCACGGATAACCTTCAAGTGTATTCCCAACTATTTTATAAGTACCACTGCCTGCAGGATGCACATACAAATCTGTGCTGCCATATTGCCCTAAGACATAAGGAATTTCCCACGACCATCCCTTGCCAATCGGCGAAATTATCTCTTCTTGAGAAGGATCACTGTTAATCCCTCCATTATTCAATTGATAAAATTGAGATGATTCACTGTTATATGATCTTGTTAATGCAAAAGAAAGACCGTTGGGCCCAATAATACTTAGATCATCGCTCTTTAAAGAAAGAGATCCATTTAGAGTAGATAATGTCTCGTTATCCAATTGAATGGAAAATGGGGCAGTCTCCGGTTCAGTCTTAACATAATTAAATGCGGAACCCGGATCTGAGCTATCCATTGCCTGAATCGTTTGATACTCTCTGGAACCTAAGTCACTAGTAATCACACTTTTAGCGTTCTTTGATTGATTAATAGGCCTTACATTCGATTGATCTTGATTATCGACAGAGTTAGCACTTACTGTCCCTATTTTCGAATAAGTTGGAAAGAGATTAATGAATAAGGAGAGCAATACTATCAGAATATATATTTTCTTCTTCAAACAACGTCTCCTCCTAATTTGTTATAGTTGTCGTTTTATTGGTAATATTTCCGTTTGAGTCATACTGGTAATTCGCTTTGTTAACTTGATTATATTTATTAACCAAAAAGGAATAAGTAGCCGTATTACTAAATGATCCCCCAACGCCATTAATCTTGATGTAATATGTCATACCTGCCCCAACTGTGTAAAGAGTAGGAACACCTTTAGAGTTGGTCCCTATTAAATTCATTGAGGAATCATAGATGTATGCTTCATAAATTAATCCATTCGGTATATTCAGTGTAAAACGATCCACTCCTGTTACAGGCGCGATGTACTTATAGAAATCTACGTCTGTTGCAGAGCTAATTAATGAACTGTACTGCGTATTGTAATTAATTGGGAATGCTTGAGCGTTTGTATCGTTTGGTTCAAACGCATTAGGCAATACTAAGCCTGTCCTCATCGAAGCATTTGACCATTCATAGCCATCATGAACCATTACTTTAATATCCCACGTTCCATTCGGTAATGGTGTTGTGGAATGTGTGTTGCCGTTTGAAGTGACTACCCCAGAATTATAGCCTACCGTTGCCCAGTTATCTCGAGACCCTAGAACTTGATACGCATACTGTGGTTGTCCATCCGCATCTTGATACGTCCAGGAAAGAGTAAGAACATTATCGTTTACTTGTTGTCCGTTCGTGTAAGAATTGATATTTAATACAGGCAAAGTGTTAATGCGAATATAATAGATTTGTGAGAATGGAGATTCTCCCCCCGAACTGTCTTTTACTTTAACTTTCCATGCATATGTGGTACCTCGATTTAGCTTGCCTGAAGGGACAGAATAGGAAGCAATAGAAGAATTGATCCAGCCACTATCACTTATTAATGTACTTCCGTCCTGAGAATAAAGCTGAACATCATATGAAGACTGATAATCTCCCGCATCAGGGTCTGAAAAAGTCCAGTTTAGTGCTGGCGATAACGAAGTCAGAACTTGCGGATTAGCAGCTGAAGTTGTACCTGGATTCAAACTCGTTGGTGCATAAGGAAATCTATTCACTGTTATCGTTCCATTGTAGGCTGCATTGGCTGTTCCCCATAACCCATCATTGGTACTCACATTAATATTTCGATATGTCCCTGGAGGAATATTATCTGATGAAACATTCCATTGGAGAGACCAGGCTTGTGGATTTAAAGTATTTGTCAGCGTAGCAGTCTTGATAACGCCAGCAATAGAAGCCGAAATTGTCAAATTATCTCCATCTAGATCTTGGGCAGTTCCTGATAAAGTAATGATATTGGGTGCTACGGTTTGATAAACTACTTGATTATTCTGATTGGATATATTGATATTTGGTGCTTGATCTAATCTCGAAACATACCTGGTAGGATTATTATCATAATTACCAGTAATAGGAGCGTAATGAATATCTCTAGCATTAGTAACATCTGGCCAAAATGATGTAACATCTTCAACCTGACTTCTGTATCCCGTTTTTACACGATTATCTTTGGTAAGAACAAATCTATTCGTAGATATATATTCAGAAAAAGATATAGCTTTCGCATTAGCTGCCTCTGGCCAATTAATCGTGTCATCAACCGTTATGACGGGATCGTTTGAGTTTGAACGCCAGTGCTTATATTTAATCGTGTTATCATGATATAGAACATAATAATATATACTTGTATACTGTCTTGAGTCATCAATTGAGTAAGAAATAGATTTAGCATTAGTAAGATCTGGCCATCTATAGGTATCATCAGTTAAAGTAGTTCCCCTGCATGAGGTAGTTTTCCAAACTGTATTATCATTAAATAAGTAATATTGTAAGTTACATTGAAGAAAATCATCATACACGACAACATATGACTTTGCTCTAGACAATTCATTCCATGTTCCGGTGGTTGGAGTCTGCATTTTATAACTCATTGTCACTGAAGGACCGGTATCAATTCCTGCTACAGATAACATACCGTACACACTGTTATAAACACTGTCTGTAACTGAATTCTCCATTCCAGGAGCAGGTGTATTATTTTTAAAAACAGCATTTTGATCCAACAATTGCCTTAGTTGCACGTTAGTCAATTTTGATTTTTGTTGCTTCAATAGCGCCAATTCACCCGTCACGAAGGCAGAAGCCATCGAGGTTCCACTAGAAATCTTATAGCCATTATTCAAATATGTACTGTATATAGCCTCTCCTGGTGCAGAAACCTCAAGCTCACTCCCCGTTGAAGAAAATGGTGCACGCTGTCTATTCTGATCCATAGCTCCCACAGCAATAACTGAGTTATACTTCGCAGGGTATTGAATTGAATCGCCAGTCCCTTCTTTGTTCCCAGCATTCCCCGCAGCTGCTACTACTAATAATCCATTATCATATGCTTGATCAACAGCTTTATGTAGTGCCGGGGAATCCACGTTTGTTGCCATACTTAAGTTAATGACATCAATTTTATGGTCCACAGCCCAATCAATTCCCGCAATAACATCTGATAAATAGCCTTTACCCGTCGCATCCAATACCTTAACCGCATACAAATCTGCATCCGGTGCTACACCAACGACTCCAGTTTCATTATTTTTTGCACCAATAATTCCAGCTACATGTGTACCATGGCCGTTATCATCATCATATGAGGTTGTATAATCTACGAAAGAAGCTCCGCCTGCTACAGATAGATCTTCATGCTGTGTATCTATACCGGAATCTAAAATAGCTACCTTAACTCCGCTACCTGTATATCCGCTATTCCAGGCATAAGTAGCATTAATAACAGACACTCCCCATTCCATTGTTTGAGTTGCAGCCTGAAGTTGAATATCCGGTTCAACCGATTCCACTGAGGAGTCATTTTTTAATTGATCAATTTCACTTGAAGGTAATGTTACTGCCAAGGATGATGAATGCTTGTTCTCTCTCTTTACTTTCCCCTTACTCTTTTGAATTAACGTTTTGTTAGCTTTTTTCTTATCTTTAAATGTAACGATGACTCTTTGTTCGCTATTACTTAAAGCAGCTACCTGGATAGGACTATTTTGGATAAGATTAAGCTTTGATTTATCGCCTCCAGATCCAGCTGTAATTGCCTCCTCCTTATTTAATAACGAGGCTGCCTCAACCCCTCCAACTGAAGATATTGAAAACAGTAACACGCCAGTCAACAAACTTGATACCAGTGGCTTGCTTTTTAACAAGAATTTCATAAAATAACTCCTCTCCATATATTTACTTACAATATAAATATAATAGAGGGATATTATGTAAATTTATAGATTATTTGTCGAATTGGCTCAAGTTATGATAAAGATTGTTAAAACATGTTTCTCCTAATCCAAAATTTTACGAAAAGAAAAAAAGTGAACTCCAAAAAACGAGTTAACTTTTATTGATTCAGTATGTTAGTATCATTAAAACAATTCGATTAATAAATTGCGCAAAAAATTGCAAGTTCTTATCAAATCCCCAAATATCAAACTATTCCTTCGACTTTTCACTTCTATCACTCAAATTAATTAGCGTTAACTTCTTTCACTAATACGAAAATACGAATAAATAGTAAAAATAGACCCCACATCTTAAAAAGGAGCAAAAACTATTGACACAAGATCTGTGCCTAAATTACAATGTGAGTACAGGAAAATATTTTGCGCAAATATTTATCCTTCGATAAACTAAACATTTTGTACTCAAAAATGAATGCTCAAGGGGGAAAAAGTATGAGTAATAAGAAAATGGTTACCACTTTGTTAAGCGCTTTCTTTGTTTCTTCGGTTGTTTTATCAGGCTGTAGCTCTAGTACAACAAGCACCGCAACCTCCGCACCATCCGAAAAGGCAAAATCAGAAACGGCAACAGAAGCACCGAAGGCAAAGAAAGATGCTGTATCACTGACTTTAGCGATTTGGGATAAAGGTCAACAGGGTGCAACTGAGGCCATAACAGCGGAATTCATGAAAGCTAACCCCAATATTACCGTAAAAGTGGAAGTTACCCCTTGGGATGATTACTGGGTCAAAAGATCGGCAGAAGCCACGTCAGGAACATTGCCCGATGTATTCTGGATGCATAGCGGCCAATTCCTCAAATACGCAACAGGGAAATTCATCGCACCACTCACAGACAAAGTAAAAGCTGGCGACATCGATTTAAACAACTATGTGTCAAATCTAGGCAATGTATATACATTAGATGGCGTCCCTTACGCAGTGCCTAAAGATTTCGACACGATCGGCCTCGCATATAACAAAGAGCTGTTCCAAAAAGCGAATATTCCATTTCCAGATGACACATGGGATTACACCAAATTAGCTGAAGTCGCGAAAAAACTGACAGATGCAAGCAAAGGAATTTATGGATTTGCCGCAAAAGCTGACACACAAATCGGATACTGGAATGATATGCTGGCCTTTGGCGGTTCCATCCTTTCTCCAGACATGAAAAAATCCGGTTACGATTCACCTGAATCTATTGCCGCTTTAAAACAAAGATATCAAATGATCGTGGACAAATCGTCACCTACCGTACAGCAAATGACGGATACAGATCCTCGCGAAATGTTTAAATCCGGAAAACTAGCGATGATGTTCGAAGGATCGTGGCAAATCAACGATATTTATTCCAGTGATATTATGAAAGGGAAATGGGATTGGGCTAAGCTTCCAAAAGGACCAAAAACCCGCGGTAACATTATTAACGGTTTAGGTTATTCTATGTCGGCTGCAGGCAAGCATCAAGATGAAGCTTGGTTGCTAACGAAATTCCTCGGTTCCAAGCAAGCAGCGCAAATATTTGCGGATAAAGGGGCCGCGATTCCAGCATTTAAAGATACGCAAGATGCTTGGCTGAAATCGAAACCAGATTTGAATCTAAAGGTTTTCCCAGAGCAAGCCAAAGAAGCTACTCCGTATCCGGCAGGCTCGAAGTCCTATCCGGTTTGGTTTACAAAAGAAGCTCAGATCATGGCTCCAGCTTTTGGCGGTAAACAAAGCATCGAAGACGCTGCAAAAGCCGTTGCCAAAGCAATGAACGACGCGATCGCCGCAGAAAAATAATGGATTCCTAGTAGTAGATCAGACCTAAAAGTAATTGGCTCTGAGTTTTCATAGAGCCAATTACTTTTTAAACTATTGTAAGGAGTGTTGTGCTTGGATATCTCGAAGAGCTCGGCAGAACCTTGGCCAAGTCGCATGCATCAGCTTGAGCAAAAGAAAAAGAAAATATCAAGATTCAGAAACAATTACTTACCGGCTTATCTCTTGGTTGCTCCTACAGTACTTTTAGTCAGTTTTTTTTACGTGATTCCTGTTATCATTTCTATACTTCTTAGCTTTGTGAAATCTGAAAGTTTCGGCTTGACGAACAAATGGGTTGGTTTGGAAAATTATAGAAGATTGGTGGAGGACAAACAATTTTGGGGAGATCTATGGAACACGTTCCATTATGTGATTTTATTTGTTCCAGCAGTGTTAGTCATATCAACGATTCTCGCTTTGTTGCTCAATCAAAAAATAAAAGGAATCGCCTTCTTCCGAACGGTTTACTTTCTACCGCAAATTACACTCCCAGCTGCAACGGCATTGGTTTGGGTAGTTTTATTTAACAAAGATTACGGACTTATTAATCATTTGCTTGGGACGGATATCGGCTGGTTATCTGATTCCAGAACGGTCATGCTCGCCTTCGTGACCACCTCGGTCTGGGGCAGCATCGGATTAAAAATGATCATTATTCTCGCTGGTTTACAAGGAATACCTACCTCCTTATATGAAGCTGGTTCACTTGAAGGGGCAAATGCTTTCCAAAGGTTTTGGAATATTACACTTCCCTTACTTACCCCGACCTTATTTTTCGTAGCCATCATTTCCGTTATTGAAGGAACGCAAGTTTTCGATGGCATTTTATTTCTAGTTGGCAAAAACAGCATCGTTCTGGACGATGTTCGCTCTCTTGTTTTCTCCTACTATATTAATACGTACACAATGGACGATCCGAATTACGGTTCAGCGATCATCGATGTTTTATTAGTTATCAACCTCATATTGACAGCGATACAATTTCGATTGTCGAAAAAGTGGGTATTTTACGAATAGGAGGTCATGACATGAGTTCTCATACTAAATCGTATTACAAAACAAATTACTATGCCCAAACGATTTTAATCATTGGAGCCTTGGCGATGTTGGTTCCATTTATGTGGATGATTCTAACTTCCTTTAAAACCGTAACAGAGACGACTCAAATTCCGTTTAAATATTTCCCAGCCCATATCAATTTGAAAAGCTTCCCCAATGCTTGGAAGGCTTTGCCTTTTACTCACCTTTATATGAACACGATTATTGCTGCATTTTTCAGAACGGTAGGGCCGCTTATCTTTAGTTCAATGGCTGCTTATGCCTTTGCCAAAATTGTGTTTCCCGGTAAAAATTTTCTTTTCTTTCTGATTCTATCGGTCATGCTGGTACCAAACCCGGTATTTTATACGCCCCAATATTTTATTCTCAACAAAATGCATTTGATTAATACAGTTCCAGCCTTATTTATTACTGGACTCGTTAGTCCGTTCGCCGTGTTCCTTTTGCGACAATTTTTTCTGGGTTTGCCCAAAGAACTCGAAGAAGCAGCCATACTTGATGGATGTAATCATTATCAGACACTGCGACTCGTATTGCTTCCTTTGGTAACGCCTGCTTTGGCAGCTGTGGCCATCATACATACCCTATGGACTTGGAACGAATTCACATGGCCGTTTATCGTCAACAGCAGTCCAGATAAATTGACTTTAGCCACCGGTTTGCGAAGTCTCGTGGGACAATTCCAAACGGATTATCCTACTTTAATGGCAGGCGCAATCATGGCGATCATCCCTATGCTAATCGTATTTATCATCTTCCAGAAACGCTTTATTGAAGGCGTTGCGTTCACTGGGTTAAAATAATGTCTTCCTTCGTGAATGCAATATCATCACACAACAAATATCCACAGCCTGTGAGGAGTCTCTCCCCTGACTGTGGATTATTGAACGTGAACTAAGACGTAATTTTCTTGCAGGAGCTTCTTTCAATCAATTCCGTTTTTAAGCTTATATGAACCTTTTCAATATACTTGTTCCCAATCAAATCAATCAACAATTTAACAATAAGCTGGTTAATATCATATTTAAACCGTCTGACTGTTGTTAAAGGCGGAATCATAAATTCCGATAATTTCAGATCGTCAAAGCCAACAATGGAAATGTCATCGGGTATTTTCAAATTACTCTCAAAAATGGCCTTCATGGCTCCAAAAGCAATGATATCGTCAAAGCAAAAAAATGCTGTTATCTTCGAATTCCCGCTCAGCATGGCTTTCGCCGCCTCGTATCCGTGCGTCAGACTAAAAGAACCATAACTGATCCGTTCATCTAGAATTTGTAAATTCAGATTATTAAATGCATCTATACAACCTTGCATGCGATTCATATTTACCAAATGATCTGCAGGACCGGCAATAATGCCAATGTTGCGATGGCCCAGACTATATAGATATTGAATGGCGTTCGTAGCCCCACTATAATTGTTGTAATCAATATAGTTCCAATCCTTCTCCATGTTCCGACCATTCGTAACAAAGTACGGGATATGATGATTGATTAACTCATCTACCAGCTCATCGTTGGTAAATGGCGCAAAAATGATGGCGGCATCAATCATTTTATCCTGAATCATTTTATAGGACATGGAAGAGCGATCGATTTCGCCTGTATTTGTCGTTAGTACAAGCTTATGACCTAAACTCTCCAACTCTTCCTTCAGATTGTTCAAATCGACCGAGGAGGAAGGATCGTCATCGATAAAATCGTTTTGATTCGGAATGAAGACCCCGATGGTGTAAGAAATATTACTCATCTTTTGCAGCGTGGTGCCTGGTGTGTAGAGATATTCTTTCACAACGTCCAGTACTCTTTGTTTGGTTTCCTCGCTGAAATTACCTTTATTGTTCAACACCCTGGAAACCGTAGTTACGGAAACATTAGCAATTTCTGCAATATCTTTTAATTTCAGCATAGCTATCTTCCTTTTTCCTTCCCGCAGGAAAAGATTATTTATTCGAAAAAAAATGCGCAATTTCTTGCTGTATTTATCAATTGTATTCCTCTTTACAACTTTGTGTCAATAAAAGAAGTTAGTAACAGCCCATTTGGCGACAATATCGCGAATGGGCCGTTACAGTATCAATTATACTTATTGAAATCTGATCTCGTCGATTGTAATGGTTCCGCTTTTGCCCCACCAGAACGACATCGTTAACTGTCCAGGAGCTGTACGACTAACGCCATTGCTTGCCAAATTTATGGCAATATCTTTATAGGATGTAGTAATGGTATCCCCACTAAACGCTCCCAGCGTTTTCTCAACTCCCCCAAGCGTAAGATGGAAATCATTTTGTTCGCCACCGGCACTCCCTTTTACACGGATAATCATGGTGTTGTATGCTGAAATATCCTGCACAACATCACTACCAAACCACCCGTTGTTGTTATACTGCAATGTAAGACCTTTGCTATTGATTACTCCTGAACCACCCGCTCCATTCGTAAAACTATTTGCACCCGCCCATTTTCCCAGATCATTGTTGCTCGGCCAGGTTGGCGTATTATCAAAATTATCTAATAGCAGACTGCCTGTTGGCGTTGGTGTTGGCGTTGGTGTTGGTGTCGGTGTCGGTGTAGATGTTGGCGTTCCTCCTCCTACGATAGTAATACGGTCAATATCAGGTGCATACGCCGTCGCATTGGAAAACTTGATTGTATTATTGCCAGCTTGCAAGCTTACAGTGGTTTGCAAAGTCCCCACCGTTGTCCATCCGCCGCTGCTTGGGAAATTTAAAGATACGGATGTTCCTCCATTTACACTCATGCTTGCCAACCTACTGGCATCCCCGTTCAAATAATCAATTTTCAGCGTATAGGTTCCAGCGCTTGCCACATTCACACCATTGAATTGCAAGGTGCCGCTGTTATTGCCGAGATACCCTACTTTACTCCCTCCTGAGCATGTGGGACAAGAACTCACGGCAGCTGTTCCGGTCAATGTGTTGCCACTGGCCTCTGCTTCATAAGATTGCGATGCTGGTGTCGGCGTCGATGTTGGTGTTGGTGTTGGTGTTGAAGTTGGTGTTGGCGTTGGTGTCGAGCCACCACCAGATAGGCTGTAAGATAACGTACTGTCACTTTTCAAACTATTGAAGGTCCCCAAATTCTGATCGCTTGGATCTTGCCCGATACCGACTTTGCCTAGCGGTGTTCTTCCTCCTGTGTAATAATTCGTGTTTGCAAACCTTAAACTCGGCTTATTCCCAGCAGGATCAAGCACAGATACCGCAAGCGTATAAGTTCCGACCGGCAGATTGGATGGAATCGTGAACGTACCGGCAACGGTATTTACCGCAGGGGCATTCGTATATGCCCTGGAAGAACTGTTCCAACTCGTACCTGGCAACCACGATGTTATATCTGTATTGAATGTCCCCGTCCAAGCAACGGAACGATCGGCTCTTAGAAGGCTTGCTTCAACTGGCCATTTGTAATACATAGGAGACGAACCTTTGTTTACAACGTTAAATGACACACTCATTGCTCCGCCCGGTGCAACGCTGCCCGAGAACGTAGCTTGATTGATTAAAAAGCGATAACCAAGCACTTTCTGCATAGCTGTAGCCCCGGCCTCCACTGCCGTGTTGCTCGCATTATAATCTGATATCCATCCTAAGCTGGACGTATGTGTGTTCATGATCCAGTCGATCACATAATTCGTATTGGAGGTACTGCCTAGTGTCCCATCCGGACTGCCGCCGAGATTAGATTGATTGCCCCAATCATAAGCAACTTCTCCGCTGTTAATTTGCGTTCTCCACGTATCTCTGGCAATCTCGCCATTGCCGCCAGCCGCGTCATCCGGCAGAGCAAAGGAATCCCACTGAATACCAAAGTTATAATTCGTGAACGTTTCAGGATAGCGAATCATCACTTTTTTATTGTGAAAAGCAGCCTTATAGGCATCCCCTAAAGCCGTTTGGAAGCTTAATGGAATACGGTCTGTGCCGTCAGCGAATTTAAGCGGATAAATATGATTTTCTCCCCAATTTCCATACAACCCAAGTTCTATGGCAGCTACGCGCGGATCGTTATCCCATGCCTCTCCCAGCTTTCCGATAAAAGCAACTAAGCGCGATTTCAACGTATCAGAAAGCCACTCGTTCACCGGATCGCTATGAGCTACTCCGTCCGGCCAATATTCCCCGGTACCAGGATATACAATCACAACACGCGGAACCACTTTAATATTTTTATTTTCTATCCCTGCCCAGGAGGCATTGCTCCAGTCTTTGATCTTCTGGACAGAATCGGCTGCATAGTACTCCAGATCGGTGTATTTAATATATTGTTTGTAAATATCAGAATACTCCCTGTCTGGAAACGAGGTGTCATTGATGTATCTTGAAGGTCTAAATCCCATAATTGGGTTTTTGAAAGCTTCGTTTGATTCAGAAAGATTGACAGTAATGTTACCTGTTGCTGCAACTGCCTCGCTTTGGTAAACGGCCGTGCTCAACTGGATACACAAAATTAAAAAAATCAAAAATACAACACATATTTTGATCTTTCTCATACGATTTACCTCCTTCATTTAATTGATTGCGCTTACAATTCAAATAAGTAAGAAGTTTATTTCTTTGAAAAAGGGTTGTTAAAAATTTGCGCAAGTTTTAACAAAGTAAGTGTACCGCCAATCTTATCTGCCGTCAATCACTTTTCGCTTGATGCCGCTCCATGCGTAGCAAGTGCATCTAATTATTGACAGTCACAACGAATAGGAATAAAATCGGGATATAAAACTTTTGCGCAAAAATTTTACTACAAGGAGATTATTCATATGGATACCTGTCAATCGATAAAACTAATGTCAGGCGAATATTGGTGGGGCGGGGTTATAAATGACGGTGCTCTGATGCCATTTGGCAATACCGACTATTCGCGCAATTTGCGTCATATAGACGATAATCAAGCAACGCCATTGCTTTTATCGAACAAGGGGCGTTATGTTTGGAGTGACGAGCCTTTCGCTTTTTCTTTTCATGAAGATGAACTTTTGATTCATCATGGAGACAGTCCAATTACCATCGGACAAGAACATCACAATCTTGCTGAAGTTTTTAACCATGTATCACGCACTTATTTTCCATCTTCGGGCAAGTTTCCTGATCCATTGGCATTTGTATCACCGCAATATAATACGTGGGTTGAAATGTTTCACGAACCGACACAAGATAAAATCATTCAATATGCGAAATCGATTTTAGATCACGGATTGCCTCCAGGGGTATTAATCATAGACGACAATTGGATGATCGATTATGGCAACTGGACATTCAACAAAGAACGCTTTCCTGATCCCAAGGAAATGGTTCACATTTTGCATCAATTGGGATTTAAAATCATGCTCTGGGTATGTCCTTATGTCAGTCCTGATAGCGCTGTTTTTCGCATGCTGCAAAGAAAGGGCTATCTGCTTAAATCAAAGGATGAAACACCTGCCTTACGACAATGGTGGAATGGCTACAGCGCTATGATTGATTATTCCATGGAAGAAGCCGTAGCGTGGTTCCACGAACAACTGGATGATCTCGTAACGAGTTATGCAATCGACGGTTTTAAATTTGACGCAGGCGAGCCCGTTATTCCGGATGCCGATGATTTTAGCAAACCCGTCTTGTGGCATAACACGCTTCCACTCAATGACGATTGCAATGCCTTCGCAAAATTAGGAACTAAGTATCCGCTCAGCGAATACCGTATGTCTTGGAAGAACGGAGGACAATCACTCATCCAACGGCAGCGGGATAAAGCTCATACGTGGGAACGCGGTGGATTGGCAGACCTAATTCCAAATGGCATCGTGCAAGGATTAATGGGTTATGCCTACAATTGTCCAGATATGATTGGAGGTGGATTAGACGGCGACTTTAATTCATCTGACTTCAAATTTGACAGTGAATTATTCGTCAGGTATGCACAATGTTCGGCTCTTTTCCCCATCATGCAATTTTCGTTAGCCCCTTGGCGGGTACTTCACGATGAACACCTCAATTATTGCTTAGACATCGTCAAGCTAAGGGAACAATTGGGGCCAGAGATACTTGAGTTGGCTCAACAATCCGCGGCAACCGGAGCCCCCATCATGCGGCACTTGGATTATGTATTTCCCAATGAGGGATATGCACTTGTGGGCGATCAATTCATGCTTGGCAATCAAATTCTCGTAGCCCCTGTTCTTTTAAAAGGACAAACATCTCGACAAATTCACTTTCCAACGGGTACTTGGATTGGAGATGATGGCTCTGTCGTTCAAGGACCGGTACTGGAAGAGATTCAAGCACCTCTATCAAGGCTTCCTTGGTATCGAAAAGCATAATAAAGCTCCAAACAACGAGGAATTGGACCTTTTAAGAGACTGTCTCCAAAGTCGAAAATGACTGCGAGGCAGTTTTTTCTTTTTTAGAGGCTCCAACTGGTCGCCTAACCGAAACTGCAGCGGCAACAGCAACAGCAACAGCAACAGCAACAGCAACAGCAACAGCCTATTCAACTGCACCCCCAACCCTGTTGTCAAATTCCACTGGAATTACGCCAGTGTTATCAGAGTAAAACTGCAAAAGTGCAGGCTTTTTCAACAAAATCGCTTAAAAAATGAAAAAGCCTGCAATTATGCAGGAATTTATAGATTATTT
>NZ_JABMKZ010000020.1 GCF_013204855.1 Paenibacillus alba
GTTACCTACGTGTTACTCACCCGTCCGCCGCTAAGCATTCCCCGAAGGAAATACTCCGCTCGACTTGCATGTATTAGGCACGCCGCCAGCGTTCGTCCTGAGCCAGGATCAAACTCTCCATTGTACCGAACAATTACTTGTCCGTATATTTGAAAGCTGAAATGCTCAATTGACTTGCTAGCGAGATTTTACAATCTCTTTTTGAACGATTGCTCGTTCGTGCTTACTCACTCGTTGTTCAGTTTTCAAAGATCAATTTCTTTCTTTTTCCAAGCTGCTCTCGCGGCCGGAATTACAATATAGCATATTCATCCAACCAGATGCAAGCTTTTTTTTAACATTTTTCGATAAAAAATTTAGCTCGTTTTTGGCCGGATCAACAATATAGCATGGTTAATTCCAGAATGCAACTCCAATTCTACACTTATTCAACTCAACTAGCGATCAAGCACTTTTTCAACTAGTTCCTGCTCAAAGCGATCCTTCATGGCATCATTGCTTGGCCCCGTAGCAAGACCGATCTCGCGAAATTCACGGATAAGCTGCTGAATATCTGTCAGGTTTCCCTCTTGGGCCAGTTGCTCCGTTACATCAATAACATGATAAGAGATAGCTTGATACGCGTCCGTGAAGCTTTGATCAACATTTGACGCACTTCGATAATCTTCATAATACCTTTTAAAAGTATCCATCAACGACTCATTCATATTAGGTAGTCCACTCCTTTCAAGATAGAAATCAGTTTGCCACCATAAAGGGAAAATTATGCAGCATAAAAAGCACAACAGTCCCGCTGTCATTCTTGCACAGGGGACCGTTACGTTAATCTAACCTTTTTCTGTCTCTATAATAGAACTCTTTATCTTTATTATTTTACATCAATAGAAGTAACTTCTTGGTTTTGACCTTTAAGCTGGATCAAATGACCTTGCGTGAATGAACCTAAGTTGCCAGTCAAGGCTACATTAGCAGATACATTATAAGTTGCTGTTTGATCCACGCCATTGATGTTTTGTGTAATGGAGATTGTCGTAATTTTACCTTGGGTATTAACAGTAGTAGCTGTCAACGTACCTAAAAGGTCAAAGGTCTGGTTTACTTGCCCCATCTTCGTTACTTCAAGAAATACAACCGTATTGTTGAATGTACGAACCTTCACTTCATCGCCAACCTGCAAAGCCGAAGCTGCGACTTTCACACCATTGCGCAAAATGAAAGCATCCGGGTGCAGCACATATTTTGTAGAAACGCCTGCTTTGGTAACGGAAAGGACATTATTGTAAACGACAGCATCTACAGTACCCGTGCTCGAATTTTGATCTTCAGGCAATTGATTGCCTGTACGATCCAATAAAGCTGCTAACTGAGCTCTAGTAACGGATTGTCCTGGACGGAACGTGTTATCCTCGAAGCCGTCAACTAAACCTTTTTCGATAGCTTCTTTCACATAGCCAACGGATCCGGCCGGAATTTGCTTCGCATCTTTAAAGGTAAGCGTTGAATTCATTCTCGCTTTTGCTTCGGATTCCAATTTCAGTGCTTTGACAAGCAGCGTAGTTGCCCATAGACGATCCGCTTCTTTTTGTGGTTGAACGGAGTCATCATTTTCCGTGAAGAGATCATTTTCCAACGCAACAGCTACATAACCTACTGCCCATGAAGGAATTTTGTCAGCATCCTTGAAGTTCAGTTTCGTTTGCATTTCTGCAGGCGATTCCGCTAGTTCGCGCAATCCCATTAAACGAACGGCTGCCGTAATTGCCTCAATACGAGAAACCGAGTTATCCGGCTTGAAAGTTCCATCTTCATATCCTTCAAAAACACGCTTGGATGCTAAGCTAGCTATGTAACGCATAGCCCATTGAGCGCTCTTGAGATCGTCAAAGTTAATGCGGATTTGAATATTGCCTTTTACGTCAACATTTTGATTATAGTTAGTTTTGCTGTTATTATTGTTGTTGTTTTTCCCATGATCATCACGATCATTTCCTTTGGCAAACGCTGCTGAAGCGCCTCCCATTACCATTGTCAGTACAAGTCCTGTTGCTACAGCTTTTTTCAATAAATTCTTTTTCATTACAAGTTCCCTCTCCCTTATTCATATTATTTCATAAATAAAATGGAGCCTTCGCGAAGGGTTCCTGGTTATGCTAAAACAATTCGCCTTGCCCAGTTTGTTTTTGGGGGTGGAGGGTAAATCTTCTAAATTTCTAATTTCGGAGCCAATGCATAGAACTATTAAATCCACGCTGAAACTGATAAACTTAAACCATCAAAGACTATCGCCAAAGGAGCTAACACATGCGTTTACGTAATCCTCGAGCTCTGCTCGTTATTGCTCTTGCCGTTCTATTTATTGCTTTATCCGTTTTTTCGTTTAGCAAAATTTGGCCGAAGCAAGGAAATCTCGAACCCCTGGCGGTTTCTACTCCTACCACACATCACGATACTCCAAATGCCAGCGATGTCCCAACAGCACCTATAGTAGGAACAAAAAATAATAACGTTAACACATATCCGACTGAGCAAGTAGATGTTGTCATAATTGGCAGCGAGCTGGAGGGACTTTATTTGGCCCGAGCAGCAGCAGATGAAGACTTGAAGGTTAAGATTCTAGA
Organism: Paenibacillus alba; assembly: GCF_013204855.1. Taxonomy (GTDB): domain Bacteria; phylum Bacillota; class Bacilli; order Paenibacillales; family NBRC-103111; genus Paenibacillus_E; species Paenibacillus_E alba. Next base: position 2,619 of record NZ_JABMKZ010000020.1, read on the forward strand.
TCCTCACAAAGATTTTGGCGGTCAGATTCTTCAGAGCCAAATGTTATTTCTGGATGAGACCCGTGACGATCAAGGGCATCTGCTCGTGCAAGGGCGTGTCAAAGAGCTATTCGACGGTTTCCGAAATGCCAAGATTCGCAAGCTTCCCGAATTCGCGACATATATGAATAAATTAGTCAAAGACATTCCGATTGAATCCGGCATTGTCATTAATGAAGTTGAACAAATCAGCACACCGGACAATATGCACAAAATCGGTTCCATCATATATTCGAATGAGCAAAACGAGAAAAAGAAAATCACAGCCACTTATTGGGTTGAGAATAGCGATTATGCCGCACTGATCAGTCGCTTGGACGCGAAACGGCTTCCAGGACTAGAGAAGTTTTACGGTCAGAAAGATATCGAATATATGAGCGCCGGCATGATGATGAAGTTCAAGAACGTCGATTGGAAGAAATTCAATACTGCTTTTAACTTATTGAAGCCAGAAGAGAAATCGAAGCAATTCGGCGGCGGTTATGTCAGTGACAGTTTCGCTATCGGTTTAAGCGGCATGACCAAAGCTTATCACCCGTCGAATGATCGTGTTTTTCTCAGAGGATTAAATGCCGTGAATCAGCGGGATGGCGATGTGTTAATTAACGCGCTTCTTGTATATACCGTCGATCCTGCGAAACCTGAATCCATCCAGGACGCCGTTGCGCTTGGCAACAAAGAAACGGCTTTGATTCTGCCTCACTTCCGTAAAACCTTACCTGGCTGGGAGCATGCAGAACTAGGCGAGCTTCCTACGTACCCTTATGTTCGTGAATATAATCATTATGAGATGGATTATGTACTTAAACCGTCTGACCTGCTTTCAGGAACCATGTTCTGGGATAATGTCAGTATTGGCGGCTATCCACTGGATTTACAGGGCACCAGCGCCAATAAGTGGGGCATTGAAATGGGACGTCCGGATAAATATGGCATGCCGCTGCGCAGCTTTTTGCTTAAAAATTACGACAATGTCATCGCGGCTGGTAAAAATGTCGGTTCCTCCGCAATCGCGTACGGAAGCACAAGAATTCAACCGAATACGAGCTTAGCAGCTGAATCCATCGGTGTTATCTTAGGTCAATTGCATGGCAAGCAAAAGCTAAGGGAAATTACACCTGAAGAGATGGCTAAGCTTCAACAATATTTATCACTCCACTATCAAATCAAATTAACTGGGGTAACCGGTACGAATAAAATCAGCGGCTGGAATGAAGAAGAAATCCGAAAGCTGGATACGGGCGAAATCACTTATCCGAGCTATATTCAAACCAGAAAAAAGCCAGTTCCCAAAAAATGAGAAAGCGTGCATTCGTTCTTCGGAACGGTGCACGTTTTTTTAGTTGTCAAATGCGCCATCACCCCATATAATAAGCAATATACTTATTATCACTTACAAACGCTTAAGCGAAAGGAGTTATAACGCCTTGTTTCAGGAAGAACGACTTATTTCAATTGTTGAATACTTAAAATCAAATAAACGCATTACAGTAGATCTCCTATGCGAGCTCTACGATGTCTCGCGAGACACGGCGCGGCGGGATATGGTGAAGCTCGAAGAACAAGGCCGCATCGTTCGGACTCGTGGCGGCGCCATCCTTCCAACGCTCTCCAAGGAAGTCCGCAATTATGAACAAAGGCTGCAGGAAGAATCCCTATCGAAGCTAACCATTGGCAAAGCAGCCGCACAGCTCGTGCAAGATGGCGATTACATCATGATGGATGCCTCAACTACCGTACTTCATGCCGCTACCGCCTTAAGCTCCAAGCAGAATGTTGTTGTGACAAGCTCGATTGAAATTGCCGCTATCTTGACTCGCAAAGAGGAAACGACGATCCACATTCTTGGCGGTGTACTCGATAACAAGCACCACAGTGTCTACGGGGCCAAAGCCATCGAAATGCTAAGTGACTACCACGTCGATAAGCTTCTCATCGGAACATGTGGAATTACAGAGGAAGGGCTGTCTGCTCCCAACGAGGAGGACTGCTATTTGGTGCGGGCGATGATGCAGCATGCCGACCAAGTCATTGTGCTCGCAGATCATTCCAAGTTCGGGAAACGATTATTTCACCGTGTCGTCGGTTTCGAAAGTATTGATATTCTGATTACCGATCAGGCGCTAAGCTCTGAAATTAAAGACAAATTACTTGCAGCTGAAGTTGAAATCGTACTAGCAGGAGGAGAAAATCAAGATGATTAAACTAATCGTAAGCGATTTGGACGGCACACTGCTCGATCACAGCAAAAAAGTGAGCCCAAGGGAAATTGAAGCTTTATTAAAGGTAAAAGAAGCCGGTATAGCCTTATGTTTAGCTTCCGGGAGAATGAATGCCGAAATGCAGCAGGTGCTGGAGGAAATCGGACATCAAGCCTATTCCGTTTCACAAAACGGGGCCTTCATTCATCTGGACGATGGAAGTTTCCTGCAATCGAAGCTGTTTGAACCTACTTTGGCCTATGAGGTATATCAGGTCCTGCAAGAATTTGATCTCGTCAAGCTCATCTGTTCAGGAGAAGCCAACTATATCACTCACCTGACACCTGCATCCGATGCCATCCAAGCACGGACCTTCCAGCCATTCCTTGTAAAAGAGGATCTTGATCACGCCTTGCAATCAGCGTTTGCTGTATGCAAGTTCTCCATGTTTGGAGACATCGAGGTTCTCTTGGCACTGAAAGCAAGGATGCAGACCGCACTTGGGGACCAGCTAGAAATGTTTATTTCCGACAAAGATTGTCTCGATATTATGCCGCGGCGTGTGTCCAAGGGACAATCGCTGCTCGTGTTGATTGAAAAATTAGGCTTGCAGACGGATGAAATTGCCTGTATCGGTGATTCCTTCAACGATGTCTCCATGTTCGGAATCACCCCCCACAGCTTCGCGATGAAGGGTGCTCATCCGGAAGTGAAGCAGCAAGCGGCTTATCAGGTAGAGTCCGTCGCTGAAGCCATTGCCCATGTATTTACTCATAACCACAAATTTGCGGCATCACAAAAAGGAATTACTCAATCATGAAAAAACTTCTCTTCATGGCCTGTTTGTCCTACTTATTGACAGGCTGCACTCACGTTATTTTCGGAGCTGTTCTGCCCGAATTACTGGCTCATTACGGCCGCAGCTACAGTGACGGAGGCCTGCTGGTCTTCCTGCAATTCGGCGGCTTTCTCCTCGGCGTGCTCAGCATGCCCGCTCTCAGTCGGCGAATTAGCCGCAGAAACACGCTAACGTCGGCATTTGGCCTGCTCTTTTTGGCCATGGTTTGCATCGTTCTATTGCCTCCGTGGCCGCTCGCCGTAGCTCTTACTTTCTTGGCTGGCGTTGCTTTCGGCCTTGTTGAAGCCAGTATCAGCACGTTCGTTCTGATGGCTGCAAAGGACCAACAAGCGATGGCTTTCAGCAAGCTTGAAGTGTTTTTTGGACTTGGCGCTTTAATTATGCCGCTCGTATCCAGTATTTTGATTGCCAACGATTTATGGAAATACGGCTTCATGCTGCTCGGTTTAAGCGCGCTCGTCACAGGCTTCGTCTGGTCGAAGATTTCCTTAGGCGAACATGATGAGTTGTTAGCCCATCGGGCAGATCGCTCCAAGCAAGCCGTGAAGCCTCCTTCACTTACCAGAAGCTCGCTAACCTTTCTAGTCCTATTCATGATTGTGTTCTTCCTATATGTAGGCATGGAGAATACGATTGTGAATTTCTTGCCATCAATCTTTATCGATCATCTGCATGTCTCCAGCTCCGTCTCCACGCTTGCGGTTACGGCGTATTGGCTGGCTATGGTCATTGGGCGTGTATTCGCAGGCGTTCTTGCTGAGAAATTCACCTATTTCCGTTACTTGATCATCTCATTCTCCGCAGGTTTGATCACAGTCCTCTTATGGCTGTTTAGTTCGGAGCTATGGAGCAGCTTCGCGGTCGTGCTGTTGCTCGGATTATTTATGTCCGGCATGTATGCTGTTGCCCTTATTTATGCGAATCAGTTGCTTCCAGGCCGTACCGAACAAGTAACAAGCACGCTGATTGCAGCCGGGGGCTTAGGCGGTTCCGTTATTCCTTTAGGTGTCGGTTGGGGGATGGACCACATTCAGGTCGGGGTCTCCATATGGTTTGTACTTATCGGCATGGGCTTGGTTTTGGGAATTATTTTATATTCTAGAAAGTCGAATACTCAGGCTCAGGTTTCCACATCCCATTCATAATGAAAGAACCTCCAACCCACATGAAGTGGATCGGAGGTTCTTTTTTATTTATAGATAAGGCCTGAAATTCGTGTAAAAATCGGTTGCTTTCCTTAACGCAATGCCTTTAATTGAACGACCACAGCTTTCTCCTCGAAAACGACGTTCTTCACCCCAATGAGAAGCGGCAAGTGGTCTTCGATTGAAAAAACGATAGGATCCAGATGCAGCCACTCACTCGGTATCTTCGTGCCTTTCACACTTGTACTCACATGTTGAATGCTCATGTTTGGTGAATGATAAGCAAGTGTGAACATCATTTTCGCGGAAATGGGTAATTTGTCATGCCAACGAAGATTCAAATCCGCCTCGAGATTAGATCCATTCAGTGTGAGCTTAGCTCCTTCCAAGCGGAAATCATGAGGAAGGACTTGGTGCTCAGCCAACTGCTTCTTGACCAAATCATTGATGTCTTGCTCGGTGAGCTGAACTTCCAGCTTCCGACTCTTGACGATCTCTGCGATCTTACTGGGGATCGAAATCTCCTTATAATCTAGATTCAAAGCCTCCGTTGGCTTGACCTGCCAGATGATAAACATCGGAGCACCGATTAAAATAACAAGCAGGATTAGCATAAAAATAAATCGTTTCCTCAGCACGTTCAGCTCCCCACAGATAACAAGTTGGACTAGCCCGCAGCACTAGGGCTACTCTTTGTTCTGCTGCTTCTCCTTAAGCCAGCGAGGAGCGCCCTTGCTTTTGCGCTCACGCTCGCGCTGAGCTTTGCTGACGGCCTTGCCCGCGGCTGCCGGCTTGCCTGGGGCAGCAGTGCCTGCGCCTGCGCGCGCGTCAGACGGCGCAGCACTAGTGCGCACCGCGCCCGCCTCAGCGGCGCCATCGCGCTCGCTGGCGGAGCCGCTGCGCGTAGGCGCTGCGCCGCTAGGGCGCGCAGCTTCACGGCGGCTGCGCATCGTAGCCGCACTGCGATCTTGGGCCGGATCAACGAGTCGGCCCTCGTACATCGCCTTCGGCGAGATCGTGATCCCGAGCTGTTTCTCGAATTTGTCGAGAATGAACTGCTCCTTGGAGGTCACGATAGAAATGGTCGTTCCTTGACGTCCCATCCGACCTGTCCGACCTACGCGGTGAAGATAATACTCCGCATTCGTTGCAGGATCCAAGTGGAAGACGTGCGTTACGCCCTCAATATCTAAGCCGCGCGCCGCCACATCCGTCGCCAGCAGCAGCTGGAATTTGCCCTCACGGAAATTCCCCATCACTTTAGCCCGATCTTGTTTGCTAGCCTCACCGTACAAAGCTTCGACAGACAAACCAACATATTGAAGCTTGCCCACCACTTGCGCAATATCATCGGTAACATTGATAAAAACAATCGCCGATGTTGGTTTAATTAAACGAACAAGTCGTCGCAGCGTATCGATCTTCTCGCGCTCTTGGCATACAACGTACATATGCTCCAGCGTTTCGGCTGTGCGCTGATTCGGATTGATTTTGATAATAACAGGTTCCTTGAGCCACCGGCCTGCCGCCTGCTCTGTGCTTGGGGGAATTGTCGCCGACACAAAAACCATCTGACTGGACTTCAGCATTCCCTTCAGAACAGATTCAACGTCCTGCATAGAACCAAGCTCGAAGACTTGGTCGACTTCATCAACGATGCCGATTTTCACATGATGCAGCGTCAACTTCCTTATTTTCATAAGCTCAAGCAACCGCCCCGGTGTACCTACTACGATATGCGGGTGAAGCCGCAGCTTCTCAACTTGTCTAACGATGGCAGCTCCGCCGATCAACGATTGTGAACGTATAGGTCCACCTTCCGTCAGCTTCTCAATCTCTTGCATAATTTGCATGCCCAGCTCCCTAGTCGGGACTACGACAAGGACTTGCAATTGCTTTTGTGCGGGATCAATTCGCTCCAAGGCTGGCAGCAGATAGGCTAATGTTTTGCCTGTACCTGTTTGAGACTGAATAATAGCATCTTTGCCTTGTTTTAAAACGGGAATTCCTTCCGCCTGAATCGGTGTCGGCTCCTCTATGCCTAATTGTTGCAATTTATCTAAATAAGTCTGATCAATTTGCAGTTGTTCAAAGCTTGTACTCAATGTATGAAACCCCTTTTCTCTTCCTGCCTAATGACTCTATTATATGTCACACCGCAAAGTGTTACAAATAAACATCGGGATAAAAGCAGAAACGGAGCTCGACCCAAGGCTATTTGTAAGGAATGCGATATGTAGGGAATGCGCCAGCATATAGGCAATGCCCGTGGCTCACTGGTTTTGGAAAACCTGCGTTAATGCAGGCTTATTCGATCAAATCGTGTGAAAATAGAAGAAAACCTGCGATTATGCAGGCTTTCTAAGCTCTTTCATCCAGGAAGCGAGAAATGGCCGCAAAAAGATGCATAATCGCAGGCTTTTCACGATTGCGCTTATTTCCCAGAGGAAAAGGATGCATATTTACAGGAATTTGCGAAATAGACGAACACGAGCCAAACTGCCGGCTTTTTTTTCGAACAAAGTCCAATTGCAGGATGAAGAGGGCTGTCCTCAAGTAGGTTTATCTACTTTGGGGACACCCCCTATCCGTCAGCTTCCCACTCCTCGAGGAGCCTTTGTTTAATCACATCCCGCGCTCGGAACAACCGCTGCCGGACAACGCCCTCCGTCACGCCCAATTCATTAGCCATATCCTTGTAGGATAAGTTATGTATCCATTTCATCGCAATAATTTGTCTATATGCCGGGCTGAGTTGATTGATGTACGTAATGATCGCTTCACGCATTAGTTTCAGTTCAACTTCTTTATCCAATGAAACCAAATATTCCGAAGTAGGCGCTGATTCCTTCATGCTGAGAAGGAGCTCCGTCTCTAGTTCATCCCGATTGCGCTTATGCTTGCGAAGATGATTCAATGTTACATTCCGGGTAAGCTTCTTAACCCAGCTCTCATATTTATCGATCTCTTGAAGCAACGGTGCTTTACGGACAGCCCGAAGGAACGACTCTTGAATAATATCTTCTACACCGGCATGATCTCTCAGGATAAAATAAATCATGGGATATACGAAAATGTAAAATTCTTGATAGATCTGTTCCTGTGTGCTCTTATCCAACGTATAAAAGTCACTACTAAATATCAGTCTCAGAGACTTCGAAATAAACGCCCCCTAGCCTACCAGGTAGAACAACAACGATGTTCCTACCTTATTTTAGGTCATTCAGGGGGAGTAAACAATAATAATCATGAAATAAAGTGAGAAAACTTCTATCGAGGCTGTTCCAGCTTCTCCTTCAGCCATGCAAAGACATCATCCAATGCCTTTTCGTCTTCCTTGCGAGGGAACCGATGGTCCAATCCAGCATACAAGGCCATAGTATATGGCTTGCCTGCCTCCTCCAACGCATTGGCTAATTTGCGGGCATGTCCAATATCGACCTGACTATCCTTGGTTCCATGGACAATGTAGATGGGGGTATGAACCTCTTTGGCCCAAAGCGCTGGGGAGCGGTCCATGTAGGCCTCAACCTGTTTCTTGGGGTGACCAACAACGCGTTTCAGCATACGCCGCAGATCTACCCGCTGCTCATAGGTATCCAGCATATCACTTACGCCTCCCCAAACCACAACAGGTCCCACTCCGCTGTATTCTCTGGCTGCCCGCATCGCCATGACAGCCCCTCTGGAAAATCCGATGAGAGACACTGGACCAGGTACTACCTCATCTAACCCTTGCACCACGTCGATGGCATGAAATAAATCATACCGATCTTCCCCGGCGAAATCCTCACGGCCTTCACCGCCTTCATTGCCACGATAATAAGGTGCAAAGACAACGAAACCGCGCTGTGCCATTGAGACGATTCTTCGCTTCCGAACCATGCCAACACGTTTAATGCCGCCACGGCAGTAGATGACCGCAGGCAGAGGACCTGAGCCGTCCGGAACAGCTAGAAGCCCTTTCACTTTTAAGCCTTGGCTCACATACGTTAGAATATATAAGGAAATATGCTTCATGAAGCATCGAATTTGTTCTTTGCTGAGCAATTGGCCATCTTGTAGAACGAATTGTGCCATATGTACCGTTCCCCCCTTTTTGACAGGTCAGTTGTCATCCTATAAACTAAAAGTGTTCTACCTATTTTCCATCCGAAGGGATGAAACTATGAATACAGATTTTGAGAACGAATTTAATTCCTTAGTTGTTAAAACCGCTGAACTTATCACAGGCGACACGTCACCTGAAATGATTGAGAAAATTAAGATTTGGGCTTTTTTCAATCATGTTCATAAATCGCTCCCGAATCTGACTTCCCACTGGAATCAAACTCATCCGGAAGGGAAAGCGGAGGTTCGCAGCATTTTTGAAGAGATTCGTGCATTAAACCAAAGCTTGCAAGCGAAAAATCAAGATCAGAAGTGAGAAAGCGGACTCCCAACCGTAGGACGGGGTCCGCTTTTTTACCACAATAAAAAGTATAAGTTTTCGGTTCCCGAAAACGTCTTTCTATTTGGCGATAAAACCTACCTCTAAACGCGGTCGCTCATCTTTGAATGGCCTCGATAGAGGTTTTCTCATTTTTTATTGAGCAGCCCCGATGCCACACGGTCAAACAGACGTGGGAATAAATGAAATAATTTGATGCCTATTCCGGCAACAAAGGGAAGATCCCTCTCCGAATGATTTCTTTCAATCGCTTTTATCAGCACCTTAACAACCTTCTCCGGTTTCAGCATGAACCAAGAAATGTTTTTCACATAATTTCCGCTTGGGTCTGCTTTATCGAAGAAAGGCGTAGCAATGGGTCCTGGATTAATCGCGGTTACGGAAATTCCAGTTCGCATCAATTCTTGCCGTAAGCTGTTCGTAAACCCAAGTACGGCATGCTTTGTAGCCGCGTAACCTGTCGATTTGGCTGAACCGATCTTGCCTGCCATGGATGCGATATTCACAATATGACCGCTCCCCGCCTTCAGCATATGAGGAAGTACCGCTTGCGTAACACGGACGATTCCCAAGTAATTGACGTTCATCATCTCTTCAAAGTGAGCAAACGGCGCCCCTGCGAAAGATTCAAAGATGCCATAACCTGCGTTATTGACCAAAATATCAATGCGGCCGAACCTGGCCATCACCTGCTCAATCACTTCATTGACTTGTTCGATTTCGGTAACATCCATCGCATAGACGGCATTCTGTCCCTGCAAGCTCGCGGCAATGTCCTCAAGCTTATCTGTGCTCCGCGCTGTTAATATTGGAATGGCTCCCTTGGCCGCGAATTGTCTAGCCATTTCGGCCCCAATGCCGCTGGAAGCACCTGTGATCAAAACGATCTTGTTTGAAATGTTCAACGTTCATTCTCCTCATAGCGTCAATTGCAAAAAAAATGGAGATACCGCTCACGCAGCTCTCCATTCCCTGTACCTTATGTATCCCTATTCACTACGTTATTAATACTTGAATATCTAATTCACCAATACTTTCCATGATCAAAGGGATCGTTAGTGCTTTCTTCGGTATAAAGCCTGCAGCTGTTGCCGATTGAACGATCTTCGGTGGTGTAATATCGACCCGTACCCCTTGGTTGAAAAGCATTGTGCTTGCATTGCCGCTAATCATATTCCCAAGCTCTGAAATCGCACTCTTGCCCATTTCGTCCATTTCAGTAATGACGAATCCGCCCATCATAGCAGAAACCATTTTCAAAGCAACATCCTCAGCTAAGCCGAAAACAATATCGCCTTCCATTTGCCCGGTCATCCCGATTTGGATCCAAATATACTTTTCCACAAATTTGACGTCTTTGACGCCGAGCTGCCCTGTTGTGGGGCGAATGTTAGCAACTTGCTCGATGACGATTCTAGCCGACTCCAAAAAGGGATTAATGTACTCAGCCTTCATAGCTCCGCTCCGATCTCAGTTGTGAATAAGTTCCACAGAAAAACGACCTTTTTCAACATTATACCTAAAAAATTAGGACAAGTATACTGTCATTTTTCATAAAATAGTTCCTTCTACTCACATACACAAGCGCTTGCTGCCCTCATACTAAAATTGTCAAAACTTCTGTTAATTCATTCCTTTTAGAAGGAAAACCCCACCCATACAAGGAAGAATATATAATATGGTGTCGAATCCTGATACACTTATGGGGGGAATCCCCCTTAAAAGGAGCGCTGAAAATCCATTATGTTTAAACAGCATACGACAACTAAAAAGTTTACGCTCTATCATCTTGCGCTCGTTTATCATATAATCGCTATCGCTTTGATCGGTACGGATTTCTTCTTTCTGCATCATTTGGCCTATGTGCAAGCCCATTGTTATGTTGGTATTGCCATTGATATCGTTGTTTTTGCAGTTATGCTTGGGATAGCCATCTATGGCATTAAAACGGTGAAAAGAACAGAAGTCTCCATCATTGAAACTGCAGAGCGATACAAGTCTTTATATGATAATCATCCGGATTCCATCATTTCCTTTAGTTTAGACGGGGAAGTCCTGTCTGCTAATCATGGGTTGGAGAGCCTACTGGGCCTAGGTCGCGAGACTGCCGTACTGACTTCTTTCATCCCGATGATAAATCCACCTGATCTGCTTAAAGCTCTTCATCATTTCCAGGTCGCTTCCGCAGGGATGCCGCAGAATTTCGAGGCCGCTTTTGTGCATCAAATGGGATTTCCGATCCAATCGAATGTGACTTTCGTCCCAACGATGGTCGATGGCCATATCGTAGGCGTTTATGCCATACTGAAGGATTTGACGGAAGTCAAGGAACAAAAGAAAGAAATTGACAAGCTCTATAAACAAAATCAGCTTATTCTGAATTCGGTATCGGAGGGAATTTACGGCATTGATATGAGCGGGCGCACGATCTTCTGGAATCAAGCTGCTGAAGCCATTACCGGATGGAAAGTGGATGAAATGCTGGGCAGGCAGATCCATAATCTGATTCGCCCTACCAAAAGCGACGGCACTTATTACTCCAATGAAGAAAGTCCCATCCTGAACACGATTCTAGACCATGAAGTGTCGGTGATGAAAGAGGATAGGTTCTGGCGCAAGGACGGCACGACGTTCCCCGTCGAGTACATGTCCAGTCCCATGCTTGAAGGCAGAGGACAAGTGCTCGGCACGGTCATTACCTTCAAGGATATTACGGAGCTAAAAAAGACGCAGGAGCTGCTAATTAAATCAGACAAGCTGTCTGCCGTAGGTCAGCTCGCTGCCGGTGTTGCCCATGAAATCCGCAATCCGCTGACGGCGTTAAAGGGATTTCTGCAGCTCTTGAAAACTAATAACGAAAAAGAGCAGTACTATATTGAAATCATGCAAAAAGAACTACAGCGTATTGAGTTTATTGTGAATGAGTTCCTATTTGTTTCGAAGCCGCAAGCTACACACTTTGTAACCCGTACGGTCGACTCCATCGTCATGAGTACGATTGAGCTTCTGCAGCCGCAAGCCTTGCTCGGCAACATTGAGATTGCCGCCGAGATTACACCGGGGTTGCCGAAGGTTTCGTGTGATGAGCATCAGATTAAGCAAGTATTCATTAATATTCTCAAAAATGCCTTAGAAGCGATGGACCAAGGTGGTACGCTTCGTATCGAAGCTGAGCCCGATGCTTATGGGCACAACATCACGATACGCTTCATTGATCAGGGATGCGGCATTGCCCCCGAACGACTTCCGAAGCTTGGAGAGCCTTTCTATAGCACGAAGGAAAAAGGGACAGGCCTTGGCCTCATGGTCTGTTACCGAATTATTGAAGCCCATGGCGGCTTAATGCAAATTCGCAGTAAATTGGAAGAAGGAACAACGGTCGAAATCACACTGCCTTCCACCACGACCAACATACATAAGGGAGTGTCTGAGTAATGAAAGGTTTTCTCATAGATTTAGATGGTACGCTGTACCGGGGACATGAGCCCATCCCTCATGCCGCGGCTTTCATCCAGTGGCTGCAGCAGCACCAGATGCCGTTTCTGTTGGTGACGAATAATTCGTCACGTACGCCTGAGCAGGTGGCCGAGCATCTCCTGGCGCTCGGCATCGAAGTTCCCGCAGCAGCCGTCTACACGTCATCCCAGGCGGCTGCGCAGTACTTGACCGAGCAGCGCAGCGGCAACCGCGTGCATATCGTCGGCGAAGCCGGCCTGCGGATCGCCTTGGCGGCGGCCGGCTTCGCCAGTGATGAGACGACGCCGGACTACGTCGTCCAAGGCATTGATCGCAGCTTCTCCTATGAGAAGCTGACGGAAGCGGTCCGCCATGTGAAACAGGGCGCGACCTATGTGTTAACCAATCCCGACCGCATGCTGCCGTCGGATGGGGGGCTCATGCCAGGCGCAGGCTCCCTGGCCGCAGCGATCACCGCCGCCTCCGGCGTGGAGCCGGTGGTGATCGGCAAACCTTCGCCGATCATCATGGCTTACGCCACGGAGCGGCTAGGGCTGCCCCCCGCCGATGTCTGGGTCATCGGCGACAACGTGCATACCGACATCCGCGGAGGCGCGGTGTCGGGGTGCCGCACAGCGCTCGTGCTGACGGGCGTCGCTACGGCGGACAACGTGCACGAGCAAGTGGCGTCGGCGGGCGTGACGCCGGACTTGATCTGCTCTGATTTGCAGCATTTTATGGACCAATTTAAAGCTTAGTGCTTGTTCAACCAAAAAGAGGCTGTCTCACAAGGTTAAAAAACCTAGAGACAGCCTCTTCTCATTCTTATAACCACACCAATAAGAGCTTCTAAAAGCTCTTATTGGTGCCAAAAACGGCTCATAGTGGGAAATAGGAGTCTTTGGGGACTCGTATCTCCAGCAAACTCCCTCAGAACTCCTCCAAACGTAGATATAAGAGCCCCTAAAGGCTCTTATATGCACCAAAAGCCGCTCATTTGTGGGAATAGCAGTCTTTCGGGACTCTTATCTCCAGCCAATTCCCACTTAATTGGAATTACCCAATCTACTCGATACGATCCCAGTCCACTTCCAGCGGGGCATTTCGCTCTTGCAGACGGCCCTCTCTGGCATCCTTCTGCAGCTCTTCCAGCCATTTAAGCTCGCAGAAAGCTCGTTTATAGCCGCCTACCATCATTTGCAGTACAACGCGCGGAACCGAATGAATGTGTTCTTCATACACACTTTTGGTACGCTGCATAATGATTTTCTGCGCCATAATCTTATGTTCTAGAATTTCGGCAATTTTCGCCTGATCGCCATGAACAGTGAAAGGAAGAGCCACATACAACGGGTGGTAATGTTTAATTTCCTCGTGCAGCTGCTCGACCAGCAGTTCTTGAAATTTATTTTTACCGGCTTCCGTAATTTGATAGACCGTTTTCTCAGGGCGATTCGTATCCCGAACGACCTCTAGCGCTTCGACTAAGCCGTCCTTGCGAAGCTGATCCATCGCATAATACAGGGAGCCATCCTGCAGCTTCATGTACGTATGCATGCTTCTTTCTTTCATCGTTTGACGAATATCGTACGTGTGCCGGTTGGCTTCCATCAATAAGCCCAAAATGACAAGCTTCATCGACATCCATGCTACCCCCTAGTGTCCTACAGGCGCGCTTCCTTTGACTGGTGCACTCCCTACCTCAAGTTTAGCATTTCCCATCATAAGAATGAAGATGAGGCCGATGACGGCAAGAACGATGGTTGTTTGGAAGACGACAGCAATCGAATCCGCTAAAGCGACTAGAAGCTTGTGCAGCACCTCTGGCGGAATATTGGCACGAACTTGAGGCTGCAGCAGCATGCGAGCATCATGAAATTTCTCCGCCATGGCAGGATCATTCAGTGAAGCCGTGATGTTATCTCGGAGGGAGTTCACTTGAATGCTGCCGAAGATCGCAACCCCAATCGCGGAGCCAACGGAACGGAAAAAACCAACCAGTGAGGTGACCGTGCCCCGGCGGCGGAAATCAATTTTGTGCAGCGCCGACATCGAAGTAATCGGAAAGCAAGCTCCAATGCCGAGGCCAAGAAGAATCATATAGGTTGTAATTACCCAACGCTCTGAATCAAACGACAGACCGCCAAGCAGAGACGTAGCCACCAACATCAGAGCGACGGAAACCAACATGACATTGCGATAGGAGAACTTCCCGATGAAACGTCCCCCCAAGGCACTGCTGACAACGACACCAAGCATCATAGGTGTTAACGTGGAACCTGCTGTTGTTGCTGAGCCTTCAAATACACCTTGGATGAACAAAGGAATGTAGGTTCCTGCGGAAATCAGCACAGCACCATACGCGAAGCTGACACCCATACTGGAGGTGAACAACCGATTTTTGAACAAATCCAAAGGGATAATCGGTTCCGCTGCATATTTTTCCACCAAAATAAATACAACTAACAGAACGGCAAAGCCGACGAACAAACCGATAATTTGCCACGAATTCCAGGCATACTCTTTGCCGCCAAGCTCCAAGGCAAACATGAGGGATACAATTGCAGCAGTCAATAGAACCGTACCACTCCAATCGATCTTAGCTTTGCTGTGCTCTACAGAACCGTGGTAAGAGAAAATAATTAGGAGTAAAGAAACAACACCAAGTGGAAGATTAATAAAGAAAATCCATTCCCATGTCACATGGTCCGTGAAGTAAGCGCCGATAATCGGTCCCAGTACACTGGACAAGCCGAATACAGCTCCAAACAATCCCTGCATCTTCCCTCTTTTTTCCGGAGGAAATATGTCAAAAATGATCGCAAATGTGATGGGCATCAACGCGCCGCCGCCGATCCCCTGGATGGCACGGTAAATGATGAGCTCGGTCATCGAGGTTGCTGTCCCGCAGAGGGCAGAACCGATCATAAATACAATAATCCCGATAATAAAAAACAACTTGCGGCCATACATATCGGAGAGCTTGCCGAAAATAGGCATGGCAGCAACGTTCGCAATCAAATACGCTGAGAAAACCCAAACGAATTGACTGAAGCCTCCTAATTTGGAAACGATCGTTGGCATCGCGGTAGAAACGATCGTCTGATCCAGAGACGCCAATAAGAGTCCTAGCATCAAACCAACAACCGTCCATGTTGTGTTTGACTTACGTGTTAACGACATGAGGTGAATCTCCTTTTATCTTTTAATTTATATATATAAATTATTATAATCAAATTTGAGTATATAGCAACAAAAAATCACATCTGCCTATCCCATCCCCCTACTGCATCGTAAGTTATTATGTTAGTTTATCCTGAAGCATTGCCGACCCTGCTGCTCCTATCATATAATAGGGTAACAAAAGCTTTTTATGCCCTTTACAATTTCGATAAATTTTATTTCTATCTTAATCTATCCCAAGCAGGAGGTATGCCCATGAATATGAACCAGTTAGAAACTTTGCTCACCATCTCCAAGACGATGAGCTTTCGTAAAGCTGGCGAAATTCTTAACTTGACCCAACCTGCCGTTTCCGCCCAAATAAAGAGTCTTGAAGACGAATTCGGCACAATTCTTATTGATCGTAATCAGCCTGTCACGCTTACGGACAGCGGCAAGCTGTTCTTGGAACATGCAGAGAAAATGCTGCGCATCGCCAGTGATCTCAAACAGCGATTATCCGATTTGCATCTAACTCCGCAAGGCCATATCCATATTGGTACGACAACTTCCATTGCGATGCAGATTTTACCGCGGGTGCTTTCTTATTTCCAAGATCAGTTTCCTTTGATCAAAACGACGATTCATTCCATGACATCCTCCCAAATCATGACCTCGGTGGAGAACAGCCAGATCGATATCGGGATTACTTATTTATTTGAAAAAAACCAAGCTTTAGAAACTTCCGTACTATACTACGACACCTTCGAATTGATCGTTTCCACCCATCATCCGCTCAGCCGTTTTGCCCATTTGTCGATTGAGAAACTGCGCAATATCCCATTCATTATGCTATCGCCGGAAACAGCCGGGCGTCGTTTCGTCGATCAAATCTTCAAATCCTATGACGTTACTCCGCATATTGTAATGGAGCTTTCCAGCAGTGAAGAGGTCAAACGCATGGTCGAACTGAATCTTGGGGTCGCGATCATTTCCAAGCTGTCTGTCGCCGATGAACTCAAACACGGAACCTTGAAAATGGTGAAAGTGAATGAATTGGATATTACCCATCCAGTCGGTGTAGTATATAAGTCAGGACGTTACTTGAACTCTGCGATGCAGCAGTTCCTCCGCGATTTAAAAGGAATGCCGGAAACCCAATTTCTCGGCTCAGAATAAACAAATCTCACTAGGTTCACTTCACATTGTACAGGAGGGTCACATATGAAATTCGATCTACATACTCATCATGATCGCTGCGGGCATGCGCAGGATACAATACGCGAATACATCGAGGCCGCTATTTCCGCTGGACTGCAAGTCATCGGCATCTCCGATCATTCCCCTTACTTCGGGAGTCCGGAAGATCATGCTCAGCCGTTAATCGCCATGGCGAAAAGTGAATTCCCCCGTTATGTTGCAGAAGTTCTGCAATTTAAAAAAGAATACGAAGGGAAAATTGATGTGCTGCTTGGCGTCGAGTCCGATTATTTCCCGGAACATACCAGCATCTATCAACAAGAGTATGCCAAGTATCCTTTTGACTACATTATTGGTTCCGTGCATTTATCAGGTGGTGTCAGTATTTTCAATCGGAACAGATGGAAATCCCTGAATGAAGAACAAAAAATTACGCAAAAAGAAGAGTATTATCGCCTTATCGCCGAATCTGCCCGCTCCGGCATGTTTAACATTCTTGGGCATATCGATGCGATGAAGGGCTTCTATCCCGCTTTCTCGGATATCGTTACTCCCAAAGTGAACGAGACCTTGAAGATTATCGGAGAGTCCGGTGTGGCGATTGAAATTAATACTTCAGGCAAAACCAAAGATGTCGGCGGTTGGTATCCTTCTCACGAAATTCTGGAACAAGCGCTCCACCATGGGGTGGAAGTCACGTTTGGCTCCGATGCGCACATTCCTAGCCGAGTAGCCGATGATTGGGACGAAGTACGCCAAACCTTGAAAGAGATCGGATTTAAGCATTGGGTCTATTTTAAAAATAAACAGAAACAAATCGTCCAGCTTTAGGCTGAAAACCGTGGACTGTTGAAAAAAAGGCGAGGCAGGAATCATCCTGCATCACCTTTTTTTGTTTGAACCCATTTAGCGGGTCTGCTTTGCGTCCTCAACTGTCTAAACGAGTACCGCCTCATCAGTGAAATGTGCGGTTGTATTTTCGTAAAACCTGCGAATATGCATCTTTTGTACTTGGAAATAGCTTCATTTCGATAAATTCCTGCGTTTCTGCATGTTTTTTCGGACATTTCGTACTTTTTAGAGGATGGGACCTAAAATACCTGCATTTTCGCAGGCATTCCCATTTTCCAAACGATTTCGCTGAAAAAGCATGCATTTTTGCAGGCTTTAAACCCATCAAGTGGCATCTATATAGAAAAATCCTTGGCATCTGCGACTAGAAATCCCAGTTTAGGCTGCAGGTTCTCTTGTATGGCGGCAAATGTTTGTTCAGCATTCATAGGACGGAAGAAATAATAGCCTTGTATGTGGTTGCAGCCATTGGCGACCAGGAAGCTGGCCTGTTCCTCCGTTTCAACACCTTCAGCAATAATATGAAGCTGAAACGATGTAGCGACTGAAATAATTGCCCTGATCATCGCTCGATCCTTATCATCCGTTTGAACACCGCGGACAAAGGACTGGTCGAGCTTAATTTTGGTAACAGGAAATCTTTTCAAATAGCTGAGCGAGGAATAATGGGTTCCGAAATCATCCACAGAAATCGCAAGTCCCAATTGGCGCAAACAGCGAAGCGCATCCAGCTGCTCGTCCTTCATGGCTACATTTTCGGTAATTTCCATTTCCAAATACTTGGCTTCCAGCCCGGTTTCCTCGAGTATTTGACTGACTTTATCAACGAAGCGTTCATCATTCAGCTGTTTCACCGAGAGATTGACCGACATGGTTAATGGAGCCTCCATCTGACAATGCCACGATTTCATTTGCAGGCAAGCCCCTCGCAGCACCCATTCCCCGATTTCCACGATCGTTCCAATTTCTTCGGCTAACGGAATGAATTCCGAAGGCGATATGTACCCTTTGGTCGTATGATTCCAACGCAGAAGTGCTTCCACTCCGACAATTTGGCCAAGATGGCAGTCCACTTGAGGCTGATAGACAATTTCCAGCTCTCCGCGTTCAAGCGATTGACGCAGGTGATTTCCCATTTCCAGCTTGGATAACGAATTCATTGCCATTTGCTGATTGAAGAAGCTATAGGAGCTTCCGCTTTCTTTTTTCGCTATATACATCGCGATATCCGCATTTTTGAGCAGGGTTTCCCAGGTCATGCCGCCATTCGGGTATAGGACGATGCCAATGCTGGCACTGATGAAAAAGGCGCGATTCGCAAGAAGGCATGGCGGCTTCAGAACGTCTAAAAGCTGCTCGCAGAAGAGCTGAATGTCTGATTCATCCGAGCAATTATCAAGCAGGATAGCAAATTCGTCTCCGCCGAATCTTGAAAAGGTATGGTAGGTGAGTCCCGAATGTTGAATCCGGTCCACTACCTCCATGAGCATTAAATCACCCATATCATGACCATGCGAATCGTTCACCATCTTGAAATTATCTAAATCAAAGAACAATACAGCCAGAGACGTATGATGAATTTGGCACCATTCAATTTGTTCCTTCAGCATCATCTGGAAGTGCGCCCGGTTATGCAGGTTCGTCAGAACATCATGGTAAGCCATATAGGAAAGCAACTGCTCCGATTCCTGCAAGCGTTTATTGGAGTTATACAGCTCCTGTTGTCCAGCTAGCAGCTTATCATTCATCGATGTTAAACCCTCATTGGCCAACTGCAGCTCCTTCGTTCGATCGTTGACGGCGCGGCTTAATTTATCCCGCTGTCTGCTGATATAGAGAATGAACAGAAGACCCAACAGTAGAACAGAAATATAGGAACTGCGAATGAAGCCTATCTGCTGCCCGATGCTCTGGATACTGCTGGCATGCGGCAGTGCGGCTAGCTCCCATTTATTATCGGAAAGCTGGATGTACGAGAGCATCGGATTTTTTTGAAAGATAGCATCATCCCCATAAAAGGCGGGTTGTCCAGGACTACGAATCGCCATGTCTAGAATGTCTTCAGCGTTGTCCTTAACGCCAGCTTCGTTCAGCAAGCGATCCATATCTACACCGACGGAAACAAAGCCCCAGAAAGCTCCGTCATGATATAAAGGCTTGCGCGCAACCAAGCCATTGTTGCCTTGCAATAATTGAAACGGACCATTGATGGTCATGCTTTTCGTTTGCAAAGCGTGGGCAATCTGCTGCTGCACATTCTCGCGTGGATCATTCAGCAGATCCCAGCCCAGAATACTTTCATTCCCTTTAACTGGGTAGACATATTTCACGACGCCTTTGGGAGCGATAATCAAATTTAGCGTTGAAGCCTGAGCGCCCAGATATAAGAAGGCAATGTAGGTTACGACTTCTTGTTCATCCTTATTTTGCAAATAATTTGCACTCACATAAGCTTCTAAACTGACCATTAAATTAAAATTACGATCAATCACCGATTGCAAAGCCAAGGTTTTCGACGATAATTGAGATTCTTCCGTTACCGTAAGCTCATGCAGCAAGGATTTCTTATACTTCTCCAGCACGAACTCCGACGATGAGACTAATAGGGCAAAAATTAGAGCGATTATCATGTATTGAATCGATTTCATGCTATTCTACTCCTAGGCACTGCACAAGATTTGTCATTTTTCGACATTTGATCTTTCTATTATTTCATTTCAAAAGCACTTGTTGCAATCTTTTTATTCCTCATCGCCTTTGTTGCCGCTAGGATTAAACATTTCCACGATTTGAACCTTGTTATATAATAATGAAAGATGAAATTGAACGAATGGAGACGTACGATGAATATCATTGAAATTCCTATAGCATTAATTGATGAAGACACCGATCAGCCCCGCTATCAGTTTGACGAAGAGGCTCTCCAAGAATTAATGAAAAGCATTGAGGAAATTGGCTTGTTGTCACCGATAAAAGTACGAACAACAGCTGACAATCGCTACAAAATCATTTATGGGAATCGCCGATACAAGGCAAGTAAAATGCTCGGCAAACCGACCATGTCGTGTATTGTATCCAGCGTAACGGATGAATTAGAAATTTATTTGGAACAAATTGCGGAGAATCTGACGCGAGAAGGCTTTTCGCCGATTGAAGAAGCTGAGGCTTTCCATAAGCTCATGAACGATTCCAAGTTCAGCTCCTCGATTAAATACCTTTCGAGCAAGCTGGGCAAGCCTGAATCCTACATCAAAAACAAATGCGATTTATTGAAGTTTGGCAATGCCGTGAAGAAGCTGATCGTCAGTGGAACCGAAATTCGTAAAGACAAGCTAACGGAGGATCAGCTGCTGCCTTTGAAAGATTTGGCGATAGAGCACCGCGATCCGCTTGCTCTAATTGTTGCCCGTGACGAGCTGCCGGTCAGCGATGTGAAAAAGATCGCCAAAATGTTCAAAGATAAAGAGATTTCCGAGAGCACGAAGGGGAAGCTCCTCTACAAATCGGGCCCTGACCTTGTAGAAACGTGGTCTAACTTCCAGAACAACCGCGCAGAGCGAGCTAAACCAACAGCTGCCAAGGCGCCTTCAAAAGCTCAAAAAGCTGATGTCAACGCCTCAGCCATGGTTGCCGCAACTGCGGAGCTGGCCGTGACGGAACCAGCCGCCGTTGTAAACATGACCGCTGTTAGTCCGATTCAATCGAAGCTGCACCAGCTGCTGTCCGCTTTACCGACCACTCCTCTCGAGCTCCAAGACGAAGGCTTGGACATCGAAGGGAATGACCAGACGAAATTCCTTGCCGATGTTGCGACTTTGGTCGAACAGCTAGAAAAACATCTGGATGCCTGGAAAAAAGTACAGGAGCTCGCTGCTTCCAATTAATTGCAATCTAGTCAAGCTTCTTGGCATAGCATTGACGAGGAAGTCCGCCATACATAGGGCGAGAGAATTGCAGGGTCAAGCCTGCTGCTTCTAGATTACGCCGACTTACGGCATTGTCAGGATGCACCGTTGCATACAGGTATAACAGCCCTTTCTCACGGGCGCGCTGCTCTCTCCACTCATGGAATCGCCGCTGAAGGCCTCGTCCCCTGACAGATTCATGGACAATCGACCCTTCCAGCGATCCCACTCTGGTCAAATGTTCCTCGGGCACGCCAAACTCGCGTCCGAGATTGCTATCGCTTAATCCGGGAAATGCCAGTACCGTATAGGCAACCAGCTTCTCATCTTGATAAGCACCGTAGATTTCGCCTTTTTCTTCCACATACTTATACATAGCCTCTATGCGATCCATCGAATAGAGGCTATCGGAAGGAAGACGCGATACAACGTCTATCATCAGCGCTTGCACTTGGGGAATTTCCTGCTGCCACAAACGTTTCAGTTCCAAAAGCAATGCCTCCTTTCCTGCTTCATACGCTGCCTCATCTTATCACTTCGTAATCCTCGTTTTCAACCTAACCTCTGCCAGCGGTGCGGTAATCCGATAATCAGCCGTTATCCTTAACCCGCTTCTTCCGGAATAAACGCCGAAATTCTCTCGATTTCTTCTGTCACCTCGCGAAGGTAGCCAGCGATGTCGCCTTGCTGCAAGAGGGAGGCCTCCAAGGCACAGACTGCTGCATATAAGTCATTGGCCGAAAGACTTCCCGCTACACCAATCAGCGTATGAATGGCACGATTGGCCGCTGACCAATCCTCCTTGCGTATGGATTCGTTCAGTTGGCCAGCAAAGTCGGCATAGTTTCTTTTGAACATTTGCAGCATAACAATAAGGATGAATTCTTTGCCCTCCAACCGTGCAAGCGCCGCTTTCCAATCGATCGCATCGATGGATATATAGAAAGCTGTCCCGCTCGTCTGACTTGGCTTGGTTGCTGCAGCAGTTGCCGGCCCCATCCATTTGCCAATGACACTAAGAAGGCGATTCACATCAAATGGCTTGCTGATGACATCGTTCATGCCAAGACCCAAGTAGCGATCGTGGTCTTGTTTCACCACATTGGCGGTGATCCCGATAATAGGTAGATGTCTATAAGCGGAGAGCTGACGAATATACATGGTTGCTTCGACGCCATCCATAACCGGCATATGGATATCCATCAGAATTAAGTCAAACAGCTCATCATCCAGCTTCTCAATTGCTGCCTTTCCATGTTCCGCTATCGTGATCTCATACCCCCGCTCTTCCAACAGCTCCCTCGCCACTTGTTGGTTAATCTCATTGTCTTCGACCAGAAGAATTCGCCCTGATTTGTTGTCTACAGCTGGACTTGCCGGCAGTATGCTCCTCTGTCCCAGACGCCTAGATTCACGATGCGGATGAAACATGGCATCCAGTGTTTGATGAAGCTCTAAACGGCAAATCGGTTTAATCAGGACAGCATCAGGCCGCGATGCCTTGGGCAGCTTCAGCATTTCTTCTTTGCCAAGCGGTGATGTAAAGCAAATAACCATCGTTCGCTTGCGTTCTATCGACTGAATCAAAGCTTCCCACGTATCTATGCCGTACATATCTTCAATTTCCATATCGAGCAGAACAGCATCGTATCGGTCTTCCCCGGCTTCCTGCCGCTTTACTCGTTCAAACAATCCCTTCCAAGAAGACTCTGTTGACACAATTATAGCAAAGGATTCCAATGTTTCCTGCAAGGCGCTGCTCATCAAAGGGTGATCCTCGACTAAGAGTACTTGATAAGGAGCTTGTTCCTTCGTTATATCCCACTCATCCGGATTCGCTAATTCAATGACTTGAAAAGGCAATGTGAACTGGAAGCGACTTCCTTGACCTTCGATACTTTGAGCTTCTAATGTGCCCCCCATCAATTCAATCAAGTGCTGACTAATCGTTAATCCAAGACCCGTGCCGCCGTATTCCCGGCTGGTAGACCCATCTGCCTGAGTAAAGGGTTCAAAAATAACTGCTAATCGGTCAGCTGATATGCCAATGCCGCTATCCTCAATGATGAATCTGATATTAAGCTCATCTGCGGATGTCAGCGGCTCCATTTCAATTTTGAGCATCACATAGCCTGTAGCCGTAAATTTGATCGCATTGCTGCACAAATTCAGCAGCACCTGCTTGAGTCGCAGAGGATCCCCCAGAATATGATCGGGCAGTTCAGCCGCCGTATTGAAAATCAGTTCAATTTGTCGGCTATCCGATAAGACAGCCAGAATACTGGACAGATCTTTGAGCAGCTCATCCAAGTGAAACCCTGTCCGTTCAACTTCGAGTTTGCCCGCTTCTACCTTGGAAAGATCCAGTACATCATTAATGATGCCAAGCAATGTATGGGAAGATGACTTTATTTTGTGAAGATAGTCCTTTTGATGGTCGGAGAGCGGGGTTTTCCCAAGAATTTGCGAAAGACCGATAATGCCATTCAGAGGTGTTCTGATTTCATGGCTCATTTTGGCAATGAACTGGCTTTTGGCTTGATTCGCTTGATCGGCAGCATGCCGCATTGTCACTTCTGTAAATTCATGAATCGTTCCAACGATCCCCTCCAACTCGCCGGCCGCATTATGGTATGCCGAAAGTGTAACCCGATAATCTCTTCCAGCTCCCTCTAGGGAAGGGATGCTAATTTCAAAACGAATATTCCCTCCTTGAAGCACCACCTCTTGAAAATGAAAATCCCAGCGGATGTGCTCTTTCTCAGGAAGGTATTCGGTCATGCGCTGCCCAAGCATATCGCTTGCAGGAGCATGCGTAATTAACGATACCCGCGGATTGGCCGAACGGATACAGCCTTCTTTCGTGAATCCCAGAATTCCCTCTTGGGAGTTCTCAACGAGGATCCGATAGCGTTCTTCGCTCTCTTGAATACGCCTCTCCGCCTCTGTATGCGCTGTAATATCCGTCGTTGAGCCGATAATTTCAATGACCTGCCCACCTTCGAATACGGGCTGCAGGGTTGTGAATACGGTCTTTCCCCGTAACTCGGTTTCGTATGAAATTTGACTGCCCTGCCAGGCTTCTTCGTATTTGGCTAACAATAACGCGGAAAAGTCTGCGGACATATTGGCAATATTCTGCACATGCTTATCCGTTAAATCTTGCGGATCCAGCCCTAAATTACGCAGTAATTGACCGTCAATCATCGTGTAGACCGTTTGATTGTGTATCTTTTTTAATTTAAAAGTAAAACCGGACTGCAGCCGTAAAATATCTGATAATTCCTGCTGGAAATAGCGAATTTGGCTTCTGAGCTCGTCCGATTTCAAAAAATAATGAATCAAGCCGCCAACGAAAGCCCCAGCCGCCAAATGCAGCAGCAAAGCAGGCATAACGACATCAACGAAGGGCAAATGGTAAACGACAACCATATCCACGAATAAGACAACGATAGGACATACAACAAGCAGAGACCACTTCTTCAAGTAATTTTGCACATAATAGTTCGCTAGCGTACAGCCTGTGAAGATCAAGAACCCAATCAGCGCTATTCTTAGAGAAACCGAAGGATCAAGCATTGATCTACCGATGACCATCACAACCGTAGCAATGAAAGCGGACGCTCCGCCGCCAATAAACGCTGCCATCAGAATGGCAATTGCTTTGAGATCCAAGATATGATTCTCACTGACATGAACCCCGAAAAAAGCTAATGCAACGCCGTATATGCCGTGCATCAGACCCACAAACAAGCGGTATTTCCATTTCGACATGGCTTTGAATCTAGAATTATAGAAAAGCTGGATCGAAACAAAAATAAAAACAGCTAATACCGAAAAGTTGTTAAGCAGGTCTTTGATCACACGATCACCTCTCCCCTCTATTTATTTATTATATGTTGTCGAAAAGTGTCGGTCTATATTGTTTTGCAGTATAAAGATACACAAAAACGCCGCAGATAAATTTCATATCTCTGTGACGGCGCTTAGCGGTTTATTCATCCATATTCACCTGATTCCCGGCAAACTTGGCAAAGATATCCGGAACTTGGCTTGCTTCCACCGGACGGCTGTAGAGATAGCCTTGGACCCTATCGCAGTTGAATTCCTGCAGCAGCTTCAAATCGTTCACATTCTCTACCCCTTCTGCGATCACAACCAACTTCAAATTCCTGGCAAGCGTAATAATCGTATTAACGATTGCGGCATTCGTTGCATTCGTCGAGATGTCTTTCACGAAAGATTGATCAATTTTCAAATTATGGATGGGAAATTCTTTCAAATAACTAAGTGAGCTGTAGCCGGTTCCAAAGTCATCCATGGCAATCTTTAACCCCATGCTCCGAAAGCTATTTAAAGTCGCAATGGCAGCTTGCACATCCATGGTCATGCTTTCTGTAATTTCCAGCTCCAAATACTGCGGTTCTAGACCCGTCTCCAGCAGAATACTATGTATCTGGTCTTTGAGTGAATGATCGTAGAATTGCTTAGAAGACAAGTTAACTGCAATCGTTACTTTAGGAAAGCCAAGCTCCTGCCACATCTTGTTTCTCCGGCATGCTTCTTGCAGCACCCATTTCCCTATAGGAAATATGAATCCCGTTTCTTCTGCAACTGGAATGAATTCCAGGGGGGATACACGGCCAAGCTCAGGGCTTTCCCACCGAATTAAGCTCTCAAATCCAATAATTTGATTCTCAAGCAAGTTAATCTGAGGCTGATACATCAGAATAAACTCGTTTCTCTCGAGCGCTTTCCGCAGATGCTTCTCGATCTTAATTCGACGTTCAATTTTGGCATAAATTTGCGAATTGAAATATTGCACCTGATTCCCGCCCGATTCCTTCGCGTAGTCCATCGCTATGTTCGCATAGCGAATCAAGGTTTCCGAATCCTGATCATCTTGTGGAAATTGACTAATGCCGATCGAAGGGGTCATATATATTTCGTGTTCCAGAATACGAATGGGCTGATTAATGCTTCTGACGATAGTCAGAGCAAATCCTTCAAGCTCGCTCTCCGCTTGGCATTTCACTAGCCCAACAAATTCATCGCTGCCGACACGGAAGACTGATAATTCATCAAAAATGACGATGTTTCGCAATCTGCGTGCAATCACTTGTAGAATTCGGTCTCCTGTATCATGACCAAAGGTTTCATTGGCCAGCTTGAAATGATCCAAATTGATGAAAACAACAGCAAAACGTTCCTGCCTTGCCATTGTTTCTTCCATCCACTTCGTCATGCCATGCCGATTCGGAAGTCCTGTCAGCGGGTCATGATTCACCAAGTAACGGATTCGTTCCTCCATCCTTCTGGACTCTGTGATATCGACGGTCAACGATATAATTTCGGTCACAATCCCATTTCGTTTCATCGGACGAAGCACAGTCAAATAATAATAACCATGCCATTCAGTTTCGAAATCAATCACCTGCGTAGTCTGCTCCCAGACGTCTTGATAAAAGGGCAGCATATGTGCCGCAAGCTCCGGGGGAAATAGGTCATGCGGCTCCTTCCCCAGCGCCTGATCCCTAGTGACCCCAAGCCGTTTAAATAAAGAGCCTTGCCACTCTGTATAGCGGAATTGATTCCCTTCTTTGCGGAATTTCTTGAGCAATCCATTTTGCTGCTTAATTTGCTGCTGCAGCTCATCGTGAAATTGAAGCATGTCGTCTTCCATTTTCAAAAGAAAGGTCAGCATTTCCAAATGATTTTTAATCGACTGCTCTTTGCCCAGTATGCTTGTTTCATTGCGTAGAAACAGCTTCTTGCGCATAGCGGTCTTGCAGCGGACCAGAAACTCCTGTTCCAGCAGCACATTGCGCGTCTTCTGGAACAGTGTTTCCTTCTGAAAGAAATCCATAGCCCCAAGCTCAAGCGCTTTAAGCGTTGCATTGGAGCCTTCTTCTGTATAGCTGCTAAGCATAATGACCGGTACAGGATGGAAAGTCATGATTTGCTGCAAGGCTGTTAAGCCATCCATCTCAGGCATTTCAATATCGAGGGTTACTAGATCCGGCTGCAGCTCTACGATTTTATCCAGCGCATTTGCACCGTTAACTGCGAATCCAACGACCGTAAACTGCTCGTCTTTGCCAAAGAGCATGGCGATCATATTCCTCATGACGATGGAATCATCAACGATTAACACACGGAATGTCCTCATATTTATCACCTCAGCTTCAAGAGCAGACTTTCTCTATCGAAAACTTGAATCAGTCGCTCATCCTTTTTGTAGATGCTTCTTATCATGGACAAAGCGGCTTTATTCTGGGCGACATCTTCATCCAACTCATGTTCATAGACCGTAAGTATTTCCGTTACCGAGTCCACAGCGATGCCGATGGATTGATCTCCATCATGTACAATCAAGACACGGGAATAACGGGACGAAGGCTGGCTGGATAACCCCATTCGGATGCGTAAGTCATAAACAAGCAGCAGCTCTTCCCGGATCTGAATGATGCCAAGTACATGCGGCTTTGCATCAGCAATCTTCGTAATTGGCGGAATAGCCAATATTTCCTGTACATGATCAAGCTGGAAGCCATACCACTGCGCATCTAACCGAATCGTCACAAGCTCTTTCTTCATCGTGTGCTTCCCTTTCATTGCCCGCTCCTTCGAGCCAAAGCGCAGATGAGATGATGTTGATTTCTGCATAATGGCATTGACATCCAGAATAAGGGCAACCAAACCATCGCCCAGTATCGTTGTCCCCGCAATAAAAGGAACATGCCCAACGATGTCATCCAGCGATTTAATAACGATTTCTTGATTCGCAATAAGCTGATCTACAACGAGACAGACGCGTTTATCAGCCATGCCGATCATCAGAATCGACTGCTTGACCTTGGTCTTCTCTACTTGTCCGCTATGACCTGGCGATAATAAGTCATTCAAACGCAGCAGGGGTAAGATTTCACCGCGAACATGGCAAATTTCTTGTCCATGCAGCGTCTGAATTTCTTGTTCGCCATAACGGAAAATTTCAATAATGTTCGAAAGCGGAACAGCAATTGTCCGCTGCTCTTGACGAACCAGCAGAGAACGAATAATGGCAAGGGTAAGGGGAAGCTTGAGGGTTATCGTCGTTCCCCTGCCAATTGCCGTATCAATAGCAATAAGCCCGTTCAGCTTCTCTATGTGCGAGCGAACAATATCCATTCCGACGCCTCGGCCTGATAATTCAGTGACCTGTTCAGCGGTCGACATTCCCGAATGGAAAATGAGAGAAATCACTTCTTTCTCCGTCATATGAAGCGATTCTTCTTCACTAACGAAGCCTTTATCCACCGCTTTCTTGCGAATTCGCTCCGGATCAATGCCCCTGCCGTCATCCTTGATCGTAATCACGATTGAATTCTCTTCATGCGCAGCCATCATATGAATATGGCCTTTTCGCGGTTTGCCTGTCGCTTCCCGATCCTCCGGGCTTTCCAAGCCATGATCAGCTGCATTGCGGATGATGTGTATCAATGGATCGCTGATTTCTTCAATCAGTGTGCGATCTAACTCCGTCTCTTTCCCTTCAATCGTCAAAGCGATCTCTTTATTGGCCGTTTGGGACAAATCGCGAATTAATCGAGGGAATCTGCTAAACAGCTGCTCAATCGGAATCATCCGCGTTTTCATCATGCCATCCCGCATATTGCTCACAATTTTGCCAAGATGATGCGTTATGTCTTCCAGTAGCTGAATGTCCGGATCTTGCCTGTACTTTTCTTGCAAGCGCTTCTTCACTTCGACTAAGCGCGTATTATCAATCAGCAATTCACCGACAAGATTAATGAGATGCTCCAGACGATGCACGTCTACACGCACTGTATGCGAAACAGACGCCGCTTCTTTCGGGGCCGAGGCTGCCGGCTTCGCAGGCAGCTTGCCTGAGCTGTCTGCCCGAGCTGCTGCTGGAGGGCGAACTTCCTCTTGCTCTTGCTCTTGCGATGAAGGCTGGCTGGTAGTGAGCGGCGACACGATGACGTCGGACAATTGGGAAATTCGGTGCATTCTTTCCTGAATCGTGCGGCATTCCTCGTTCGTTGTGAGGATAAACAGGATCGGGCCTGCCAACTCCTCATCCTGACTTGTTTCCGTAAATGCGGGTTGTGTAGACAACACCGTCCCAAGCGTTTGAAGCTCATGAAGCACCAATGTCGCCCGCACAACCTTCATAACCGCTTCGGGTTCTATCGTAATGCGGACAGAGGTTAAATATTGTTCGACCGGGGTGTTCGGAATTTCCGTATGAGCAAGTGCCTCCAGCTGAGCGATCACAGGCGTTTCTGCTCGTGACGTTTGCTCAAGGATGTGAATCAAATGAGCGACTGACTGCTCTTCATAAACACCTTGCAGAAATAACCCCCGCTGATGTTTGATATAATCAACACTTTGAAAAAAGACATTCATCAGGTCTGTGCTGACTTGAATCCGATCGTTGCGAAGGTGGTCAAATATGTTTTCCAAATTGTGCATTAACGCTTTGAGCTTATCGAACCCCATTGCAGCAGATGAGCCCTTGAGTGTATGGGCGATGCGAAAAATAGTTTGCATCGTCTCCGGTTTACTGCCGTTTTCCTCAAGATCCAGCAAACTCTTATCTAGAAGAAGCAATTGCTCGCTAAGCTCATCCAAAAACACGCCCATATACATATCAATATGAAAATCACTCATGGCCTCTCACCTCCTGTATAAAAAGTTCTTGGACATCCAAAATCCCCACAAACCGATCTTCACTTTGCCCGATAGCCTGCAAGTACACCCGCCCCTGATGACCGAACTCTTCAGAGACAGGCTTGGTTTCAGCGAAGCGAATAACTCTGCTCACACCGTCGACAATAAGCCCTACTGTTTTACCCGATAGATTCACGATCATAATGCGGGTTTGTTTCGTATCCGCCTCTGGTCTGAGCTGCAGCATGGACCGCAAGCAATAGATGGGAATGATATGCCCTCTCAGGTTAATCACGCCGCGCAAACGTGGATTCCCTCCCGGCAATACGGTGATGTCATGCATTTTAATAATTTCCTGGATATGCATAATGGAGAACGCGTAATATTCATGCTTAATTTGACATTCTACATATAAGGGGGGAAGTGTCGATGTCGTCATGCATAGCCCCTCTCTCTCACACTTTGAAGTTCGAAACGGACTGATTCAAATCATCTGCTAAGCGAGCCAGAGATTGCGAGGAGCTGGCTGTTTCTTCTGCTGCTGCTGCTGATTGCTGGCTGACAGCTGCGATATTCTGAATATAAGTAAGCACTTCCTCGGATTGGGCGGATTGTTCTTCGCTTGCTGCTGCAATTTCAGACACTTGCTGCGCCGTATTCGCTACCATGTGGACGATATTGTCAAATTGAATGCCTGTCCGCTCGGACAGATCAGCAGCCTCAGATACCGCCTTCACACTCAAATCGGTATTGGTTTGCATGCCTTTAATGATGATGGCGATTTGCTTCGTGGCTTCGCCGCTGCGTTCCGCCAGCTTCCTTACTTCCTCCGCAACAACTGCAAACCCTCTGCCTTGTTCGCCCGCTCTAGCCGCTTCAATCGCTGCGTTAAGGGCCAACAGATTCGTTTGATCTGCGATATCATCGATCACTTCGATAATTTGCCCGATTTTCATGGCATCCTGCTCAAGCAAAGACATTTGCTTCGATACATTCCCCATGGAGGTAATGGATGCTTGCACGGCAACGCCGCCTTCTTTGGCGCCATTTCTTGTTTTTTCAGACATCTCAGCGACGATTTCCGCATTTCTAGCTACAGAATCAATCGCAACCGAAAGCTCTTTGAACAAATGATTCACCGTTTGTGTAGACTCCGCCTGGTGCATGCTGCCTGTGGCAATCTGCTCAGTCGTGGCCGAAATCTCTTCAGCCGCTGCGGCTACGTTCTGGGAGGAAGAGACCGTTTGACCGATTAATGCTCGTAAATTATCCAGCATTTCGTTGAACGATAACGCCAAGGAGCCCAGCTCGTCCTTTGTTTTCA
This sequence comes from Paenibacillus alba, assembly GCF_013204855.1. Lineage (GTDB taxonomy): Bacteria > Bacillota > Bacilli > Paenibacillales > NBRC-103111 > Paenibacillus_E > Paenibacillus_E alba. The sequence goes on from NZ_JABMKZ010000020.1 coordinate 33,888, forward strand.
CGATCGCTTTGTCGCGCAAATCTCCTGCCGAAGCCTTCGTCACAACGGACAGCAGCGATTGTACCGTTTTTGAAATACTGCCGGACAGAACAAGTGCAACACTGATCCCAATAATCATTGCAATAACGCCCAAAAGTATAATGGTCAGCGTACCCGCTTTATTTTGCTCAACAGCTGTGTCAACTTCCTTTCTCGCACCGGTTTTATTATAATCAACCCATTTGTCGAATAGTTCAGTTGCTTGAATACGGTAAGGTCTGATTTGAACTACGATATCAAAAGCTTGTTTATCCTCATTTTTGAGCGAGTGCTGAATAATGGCGTCGGTTTGATCGGTGTAGGCGTTAATCACTTTTACAATCTGATCATAAATACTTCTTTCTTCCGGAGAATTCACAAGTTCCGCATATTCTTTTAATTCCGCATTTAAATTCTCTTTGCTTTTGTTTATCGTATTCTGTGCGGAAATGATAGTATCCGGCTCCGTTTCAAGAATAATTTGATGAATACCCACACGAACTTCAGAAAAGCTGCTTTTGATCTCATCAATTTTCATAATACTGGGAAGCCAATTGCTCTGCACATGCATCGCGGAAGTCTGAATTGCATTCATTTTCAGGATAGCCACAAGGCCAACTGTAAACGTCAGCGCCAATACAATAATAAAACTAATTAACAATTTCATTTTTATGGTTGCTCTCATGATTCAAAATCCCCCTATAACGTAATTAACTAATATGCATCTGTATGGCAGAGAAAACAAGATCGATGAGTTCTCCCCGGGCCTGATTTAAGAAACCCAACGAGGTTTGCTGCAAATGTTCGATCGATACGCAAGCAGACAGCAGAATCTTATCGGATAAATAATACATAGACAGCTCATAGGTAGATGAGCTATTTTTGACCACATCACTCATATTGGTTTTTTTATAAGACTCGGGAAGTTCAATCGTATAGATCATGTACAAAGATTCATCCCGAAAATGAGTGATTTGGAAAATCTCTTTATACGTAGAATTCGCATAGGAATTCCATCGAAAACCATATTGATATAACAGATCCTCCTCCCAATGGTGCTCGAATTGTTCAATTAATTCGAGAAATTGCTGGCGATAATAATGCTTCAAATCCATGAATGACCACCTCTCAGTAAACTCATCTTACCTAAAAGTTGTTATTTAAAATCTGTTTTAAGTCTTAGCTAAACATTATTTTTCCTAATAATTAGCTAACGCAATCTAACATTTAAACCATACATTTGTTAGGTAACTGCAAGCGGATACATTAGAGACAAAACAACGGAGAGCATCGCTTTAACGCTAAAAAAGACCAAGTTCAACCCATCAATCGGGTCAAACTTAGCCTTTTTGCTTTATGTGTGGGACATGTTTATTCATTCATTTAGGATTAGGCTTGCTATGAATAGCAACTGTGATGGCGAGCGCCGCTAGATAAAAGGCTAGGGGCGTTTGCTTCCGCCTTACTTGTCCTTTATTCACGCCATTTCACTCCTCCCATGGAAATATCTTGATATCCTTTATTAACCAATTGTAAGTACGCTGAAACAGTTTCCTTACAATTGGACCAAGAATAGATTCTCCATTTGGGAGCCGCATCCATTTCTTTCTTCTTTACTTTCCTCTTTTCATTGCTTCTGCAGCTGCACCCACATCGACTTGTTGCGGAATTCTTCCTCTTGGCCCAGCTCTCGACCGAACCAGGAGGGTGCTTCAAAGCGCTGAGCAGCTTCCAAGTCGGGAAACTCAACTTCAACGACCATTAAGTCGACTTGCTTATATTCATCCATTTCAAAATGATATCCTTGATAAGCTACCGTCGTCCGAATCTTCTCCAAGGGGATCAGTCCCGTCCGCTCCAGCAGCTGCTTATAAATAGACTCTGAAATGCGGTATTCAATTTCTTCCCTGACGAGCCCGTTTCCTGATTTAAACGTATGTGTAAAATGGGACGACCCTGCACTATCAACCAGTTTGCGAACCCTGATTTCCTGATCCTCCGAAAACGCCAAATAGGTTTGATAAATGTATTGTTTGGAAACAAGGGCAATCTCTGAACGGCTCAGTTCCTCCGTAGGGAATGCAGGCAATAAAAACTTTTTTTCAATTTCGGCACCCATCGAACATCCTCTTTTCTGCTTCATCATCATTTCATCATCATTTCATCGTCATTTTATCATATTTTGCCGTCAAGTTCCTTTATGCAAGGACCTGAAACGTGCCGGAGAGATCTCATTCCAAGCCCGAAACATTTTACCAAAATGAAATTCATCGGCAAATCCACAAGCATCAGCCACGGCTTTCATAGGTTCTTCCGTTAGGAGAAGCAGTGTCTTCGCTTTCTCATTTCGAATGCGATTTAAATATTCTTTGGGCGAAATCCCCACATGCTGCATGAACAATTTGCGCAATTGCGAGACAGAGATATGGAATGTGCGGGCCAGCTCTTCTAAGCGAAGCGGCCGATTATAGCAGGTTTCCATCCAGAATTTCGCATCATGAAAGGCTTTCAGATACGGATCCATGGATTCGTTCGTATCTCGCATGTAATGGATCAGCCTCGAAAGCAAATATTGAAACTCCGTCTGCCTCTCATGCGGGTCGGCGTTCTGAATAGCTCCTATCTGCTTGAGCTGAGCTTGTATCCACACCGCCTGCTCTTGCACATACGACTTGATAAAGGGAAGTTGCAGAGAATCCACCGGAACAGGCTGCAGCCAGATTTGATTTTCACACGGAATATCCAAAACATCGAATAGCACCATTCGAATATGCAGCGGATGCTCCACAGAGGAGGTCATGGTCAAGGCAAAACCTGGCTTCAAATAGAGAAGGTGACCAGCCTGAACCTGAATAGGCCTATCATCATGCGGATGAGAGAATTCGCCTTCTCCCCCCATAATCCAATAAAAAGAATGGATATCTGTCGTGTTCCGTATATCTTTCCAGCCTGGGACCGGCAGCTTCTCGTAAACCAAACGAAGATGATACATTCTGTGTGACAGTCCCTCCATGGCTCTGCTCCCTTCAAAGCGATTTTGACAAAAACTGAAATTGTTTCTCCATATAAAATAGCCTTCTTCCATGATACGCTTTACTAAACATACATGAAAGGGGATTTTCCTTTGATACGTACTTTTCAACAGCATCAGCTTCGCCGCACTCGGCTTCTCGATGGCCTTTGGGACTTCGCAACAGACCCCAACAATGTAGGGCTAACTGAACAATGGCATACGCAGTTCCCTTCAGCGTCCCGGAAGCTTGTCGTCCCTTCCTGCTGGAATAACGAATTAGGCCTATATGAATATATCGGTGCCGCTTGGTACCGTACCTATTTCGACACGACGCAAGAGACAAACCTGCGTTTGTGCTTCGAAGGCATCCTCCATCAGGCCGATGTCTATGTCGATGGTCAGCACATTGGTGACCATTTTGGCGGCTATACGCAATTTTCGCTGATTCTTCCTCATCTTGCGCAAGGCAAGCATGAATTAATCATCCGAGTCGACAGCACCCTTGACTGGCAAACCCTTCCCACCGATGTTGCGGATTGGTACTCCTACGGTGGAATCATCCGCTCCGTAGAGCTTCAAGAGCTGCCTGACGTTTATATCGACTCTTTGCAAATTGACTATACACTGAGCGGCGACATTGCCGAAGTACAGCTTCAAGTCCAGCTGCAATCACTCAGCCTTAGCGACCAGCCCCTTGTGGTTAACGCGGCTACGGAGGGAGAAACCTTCTCCGAAGCCACCATCCACATTGCAGCGGGGCAATCTTACCAGCTTTCGCTTCACGGAACCATTGCCAACTTCCGCAGATGGGATGTAGGGCACCCTGAATTGTACACCTTCACCATCCGCGCAGGCGAAGATGATCTTACCGATCGCACAGGCTTTCGAACCGTTGAAGTTAGCAGCGGCCAGATTCTGCTGAATGGCAGCCCCCTTTACCTGCAAGGGGTCAATCGCCATGAGGAGCATCCCGAGTGGGGATTTGCTTTTCCACCGAAGCTGATGCTGAAAGACTTGGCCATTCTGCAAGATATGGGCTGCAACATCGTGCGCGGCTCCCACTATCCGCAAAGTCAGTTCTGGATCGACCTGCTGGATGAGCATGGCATGCTTCTGTGGAGTGAAATTCCAATGTGGGGCTGCTTCATGAGCACAGAAACGCTGGCGAGTCCGCTGTTCACAGAGCGCGGTGTTCATATGCTTGGCGAGATGATCAGCCGTGATTATCATCATCCGTCCATCATCTTCTGGGGAGCGCATAACGAAATCGATACCCGAACGCAGGAAGCGCTGGAGCTTACGAAGACATTTGTCAGCAAAATCCGCAGCATGGATGCCAGTCGTCTGGTCACTTATGCGACTATGCATCCGCAGGAAGATATCGTTTTGTCCTACTTTGATGTGATCGGCATCAACAAATATTACGGCTGGTATGAAGGCAGCGTGGACGGGTTCCGTGACATGCTTCAGGATTATTACAGGAATGCCGAGTCGCAAGGAGCTGCAGGCAAGCCTGTCATCATGAGCGAATTCGGCGCAGCCGGCATCTTCGGTGATGCCGGCTGGGAGCCGCGCTTATTCAGCGAAGATTATCAAGCTGATGTCGTGCAGCAGGCGCTGCAGATTTTCCGCGCAGACCCGCGGATTGTCGGCACTTTGATCTGGCACTTCGCCGATATTCGCGTCGACGTGCGCAGCGACCGCCCTTATTTCCGTGATCGGGCGCGGAGCTTCAACAACAAAGGCTTGCTGAACGAGTATCGCAAGCCGAAGCTGGCTTACCGATTGGTGAAGGAGATTTATCGGTCGGAGCGATAAGCCGTGGGGGCGGAAGAGGAACTATGATCCGCTATATGGCAAAAAACAGCTCACTTGTCCATTCAAGCGGAACTACGTTACGCTATTTGGCTGTTTTTCTGCCAAACCGTGATGAAATCGACGAATAGCGGACTCCAGTTCCCTTTCCCATCAAATTCGCGCTTATTTGCCAAAATAGCGTATCGTAGTTCCCTTCCATCCGTAAAGTAACCGGATATCTGTCTTGATCATCTTTGCCAACGTCAAATAGCCTCCAAATCCACCTATTTCGTGGTTTTGGGGGCTTTTCGCTCAGCGAAGCTGACTATCCTTTCAGGGAGCCTGCTGTAATTCCCGAAATAATGCGCTTATTGAAAATCGAAATCACAATAATCGATGGCATTGTAGTCATCACAATGGCGGCAAACATAGGGGCGAAATCCGTTGCATACTGTCCTTGGAAATTCAGAAGTCCAATCGGAAGCGTCATCTTTTTGGCATCGTTGATGAACGTGAGTACCACCAGCAGTTCATTCCAAATACCTGCGAAGCTGATAATCCCTACGGTCATTAACGCCGGGATCAATAATGGCATCAGAACTCGCCCAAATACCCCGTACAGCGAGCAGCCGTCAATAATTGACGCTTCCATAATTTCTTTGGGAATCGCGCTCATAAACCCACTAAGCACGAACACAGCTGTAGGCAGAGCAAAAGCAACATAAATCAGAATCAAACCGATTTGTGAGTTCATCAGATTTATTTTGGAGAAGAAAATAACTAATGGAATGAGCGTTGCTTGCAGAGGAACCATCAATCCGATCATGAAATAAACCAATGTCCCCTTGGATGCCTTCCATTTCAATTTAACAATGGCAAAAGACGCCATCGACGCGAGCAGCAAGACAAGAAGCAAAGTGACCGTCGTAACAAGAACGGAGTTGTAAAAATACCTTCCGGTTCCCCCCGTGAACCATGCGTTGATGTAGTTGCCCCATAACCAGTGAAGCGGAAGCTCCCACGGCCGTTCAAAAATTTCCGGCGTTTTCTTCAGCGAATTGACAATAAGCCAAAACAGCGGATACAAATAGACCAAAGCGCCTATTCCCAAAAATAAATAGATGAGCGTATTTTGCAGCTGACGAACCGGCTTTGAGCTACTCCCCATGCGGGCACCTCCTTCCTTAGTCATCCAGATCCTTGGTAGGAATGATTTGGTTAATAACAAACGTAACAATTAAACACATCAGCAGCAGGATGACAGATAAGGAGTTGCCGTATCCATATTCCATCTGCGCAAAGGAACGCTTTTGCAAATACCCAACCAATGTCTGGGAGACGTTGGCAGGACCACCGCCCGTCATCACATAGATAAGGTCAAAAAACCGTAAAGACCCAATAGAGATCAATATCGTATTGACTTTGATAATCGGTTTAAGCAGCGGAAGTGTAATATGCCACACCAATTTCCATCCAGTCGCGCCTTCCAAGCGGGCAGCTTCAAAGATTTCCTCGGAAATATTTTGAATCGCAGCAATGAACAGAATCATGGTATATCCGATGAACTGCCAGGATACAACGATTGTCACTGCCCACATCACTGTTTGGGGATCAGATAACCAAAGATGCTTAAGTGAGCTAAGTCCAAGACCATCCAACAAGTGATTAATAATACCGATCTGCGGATTATATATAAATGTCCACATCATACCTACTGCGACGCTAGATAAGAAAGCGGGCATCACGAATACAAGTTTAAAGAAATCTTTTCCCCGCACATTGCCCGTCAGGAGTAAAGCCAGAAAAAATCCAAACGGCAGTTGGATGATCAAGCTAGTGGCTAGTAGAAACAGTATGTTGCGTATCGTAACGAAAAACACATCATCATCTGAGAACATCCGGGTATAATTATCAAGCCCTATGAACTTCATTGGATTCAAAACATCCCAATTGTAAAAGCTTAAATAAATCGAGGCGAGAATGGGAATAAACACAATAGCCGAATATAAAAATAGGGCTGGGGAAATAAAAAATGCAATGGTCGAGCCTCTTCTCAGCATTTTATCCATATGCAACCACTCCATTATTGGTTTGATAAAGAAAGGGAGAAGCCGAGCTTCCCCCTCACATTCTGCTTTCGATGGGTTCTAACGATTTTTCTCTGTGTAAGCCTGCAAGCTCTTGAACGCTTCTTCCGGAGCTTTGCCTGCTAAAATAGCTTGAATCGTGTTGTTGTATTCGTCGCCGATCTTCGCGCCAAGTCCCACATCATAGAAGATGAACATTCCCTTCATGGTCGACATTTGATCCTTCAAATCCTTGCTTAAGGCAGGCACTTTGGCCGGATCTAGCGTCACTTTGATAGCTGGGATGTCCCCTTGCTCTTCCCCAACGCGTTTTTGTATTTTCTCTTCCGACCAGGCTTTCAAGTACTTCACGGCCGCATCTTTATCTTTGGCTGTTGAGCTGATGACCAAGTTAAAGGCCGGCTGGCCCAGCCAAGTGTCGATGTCCCCTTTCCCATTCGGGAAGGTTGGGAATTTGGCAATGCCCACGGAATCCTTGACTTTAGAATCCATATTCACCAGCGTATTGATCGCCCAACTGCCAGTCACCATCATAGCGGCTTGACCATTTTGGAACATCGTCGTCATCGCACTGTTGTCAATGCTGAGGAACCCTTCAGGGAACGCCTTCATCTTCGTTAACTCTTGCAGAACACGGCCGGTTTCGATATAGGAAGGGTCAAGCCACGTTCCTTTGCCATCCATCAACGCATTAAACGGGGCATCGCCGCCAATTCGATTCGCTACAAATTCACTGAATAAAGCACTGACCCAAGCATCCTTGGCGCCCATGGCAATCGGGGTCACTTTATTTTTGACTAACACATCAATCACATTCTTCAGCTCGTCGTACGTCTTAGGCACTGCAAGATTATACTGTTTGAAAATGTCCTTATTGTAATACATCGTCGCTGCTGCAAAATTAACAGGAACGCCATAGATTTTGTCATGAAAGGTTAGCAAGTTGAACGCTCCAGAAATAAAGCTGTCCTTCCATGCCTGATCCTTATCGAGAAATTCGTTGAGCGGCAAGATTTTACCTGAATCCGCATACGTTTTCATTTTGCCGGCTGCATGAAGGGTGAACACGTCCGGTGCTTCATTTCCGGCGATCTGGGCATTCAATTTCGGATAAAAGGGTGTGCTGGGCAGATGAGATACATCAAAGGTAGCGTTTACATCTGTTCGGGCATTAAATTCGGCTAATAGATCCTTTTGAATATTGATCCCCTTATTTTCCGGCTCCAGCCAGTCGAACTCCTTCATCTTTACTTTATCTTTGGGCTTTGCCGGTGCTTCGCTTGCTTGGGGAGCATTGCTGGCTTTGGCGGCTGTATCCACTGTTTTTTCAGTTCCGCAAGCAGACAGAACAGCCGTTAATGCCAATACCGTTGCGAGGATAACCGAAACCTTTTTAACCTTTTTCATGTAAACCCTCCTCTGTTATGTTGTACGATCTAAGCTTAGTTGATCTGGGTTTAAACGGGTATGCGGCGCTCCTTACTTGTTGGTTGAATCTGCTGACCTCTTTCATCTATTCTCGGTAAAACGACTGTAATCACGGTGCCTTCCCCTACGACACTTTCCAGCTGCAAGCCGTATTCCTTTCCGTAATACAACTGCACCCGCTGATGCACATTGATTAAACCGATACCCATGCCGGAATCTTCTATCGTCACATGTAGATTCTCTCGAATCTGTGCAAGCCGCTCGGCTTCAATCCCGTTACCGTTATCTCGGATCGTAATGATGAAAGTCCGCTCCTCATAAAAGCCGCGAATATCAATTACGCCATGATCAATTTTCATTTCCATGCCATGAACAATCGCATTTTCCACTAATGGCTGCAGAATAAATCGCGGGACTAGCAAGGGCAAAGCCGTCTCATCCATATCCACCGTAATCGTAAATTTATCGCCATACCGATACTGCTGGATATAAACGTACTTATTGACGTTGTCGAGTTCCTTGTCGAGTGGAATATATTCCTTGCCCTTGATCCCTTCCCGCATGAGATCGCCGAGCGCCTTGGACAGCTTGCCAACCTCAGGAACGTTCTTCATTCTCGCAAGCCAATTGATCGTCTCCAGTGTATTAAAGAGGAAATGCGGGTTAATTTGGAACATCAAATATTTTAATTGCGACTGCTGCTTCAGCAGCTCCTCTTGGTAAACGGTATTGATTAAATGATGAATCCGATCAATCATCCGGTTGAAATTCCGGCTCATCATCCCAATCTCATTGCGCGAATTATAATTAAATTGAATATCAAAACGATCCTTCTCGACATCCTTCATCATCGCGGAAAGCTGCCGAATCGGCTTGGAGATACTGTTGGAAACAACGTAAGCAAGCAAAATGGCGAATACGATGCAGATGATGAGGATGATGAACATCCAATTTTTCAAAACAATCGACGTTTGGGAGTATTTCGCATCTGGAATGACGCTGACGATTTTCCAATCCGTATTGCCGACCGCATGATAGGTAATAACGTAATTGATCCCATCCATCATCTCGGTCGTGTGATCCTGCTCAGGTCCCTGCAAGACGCGGCTCATATACGGATACGCAGGGATCGTATTAATCAAAGATTTATTGGCGTGGGAAATAATCCTTCCATCTTGATTAACAATATACATTTCCCCTTCGTTGTTTAATTTCGTCTGGGCAAAAACCGAATAAAGCGCATCTTCCTTCAGATGCAGCTCAAAATAGCCGATTTTCAGCAAATTTCCCACGTCAAACAGCGAACTTCCGGCAGTAATCGTAAGCTGCTCAGGATCCGTCGTCATCCATACCAAGTTCCCTTCATTCTCGTCCAGCACATGCACGTTGAAAGCATCTCCGTTATTGTAGATAATTGCATTCCCCGATGGGAACACATTCTTATTTAGCCCATACAAACTAATATCCTGAACGTCTTCGCTATCTATGATCGCGCCATCCAAAATCTGTTTGATTTTATTGATTTCATCCAAGTATTCCAATTGATTTTGGAAGCCCAAATTGGCTTTCTTAAGGGCATCTCGCACTTCCTTGTTGGTAAAAAGCGAATAGTAAAGCCGTTTCACTTCCTTCATCTTGAATTCAATGTTTTTGCTTACTTCTGTCAGCAGATCCGTTGTGTAAGCGTTGGTTTTCTCTTGTATAAGTGATCGGGATTTCTGATACGTCAATGTCCCGATCATCGTCAAAGGGATGAGGTTCAAGATGAGAAAAGACACCAACAGCTTTTTTTGAATCTTCATGTCCAAAATCCATTGCCGCAATCTTCCTATAGGCCGCTTACTTATCATTCTGCGCGTCACCTCGTTCATCGGAACGAACAAATAGCATCTTGCGAAAATCGTTCGGCGTTTGTCCGAAATATTTTTTGAACAATTGTCCAAAATATCTGGCATCTCGAATGCCTACCTGACTGGCAATTTCAAAAACCTTTATTTGTGGATCTGCCAGCATATCCATCGCTTTCTGCAGGCGAATCCGGGTTAACGTATCCGAGAAATTCTCGCCAGTTTCTTTCTTGAATAAACGGCTCAAATAGTCAGGATGATAGTGGAGCTTGTCAGCTACCTTGGCAATCGTCATTTCGTGCTGATAATTCAACTCGATTTCATCCATGATAAGTGCAATTACTTCATTGTGCTTGGAAACCTCATGGTCCGGCACCAGCATCCCCTGCAGCGTAAACGAATATTCCTTCAGCTGGTGGCGAAGTCCAAGCTCTACCGCTTCGCGCTGGCGATCCTCTTCAATCGCTTGCTTCGCTTTGCGGCAGGCAGCCATAATTTCATCAGGATCCGTTGGCTTCAAAACAAACCCAACTGCGCCTAACTTGATCGCAGCCATCGCATAATCCAGCTGATGATAGGCGGTAATAAACACCCACTTGATCGCTGGCAGCTCGGCCTGCATCAACGCCATGAGCGCTAATCCATCTAAGCCTGGCATTTTGATATCCGTCAGAACGAGGTCTGGCTTTACGTTTCTAATCAGCGCAAGAGCTTCCAAACCATTGGCGCCCAACCCAGCCAACTCGAAGCCTTCTTCCTCCCAATCCAGGGTCTGCAAGCCCATGCGAGTGATATGTTCGTCATCGGCAATAATCATCCTAATCACATAAGTTCCTCCCAATTGAAGCAAGTGAGTTCATTAACTTTGTTTTCGGCAGATAGTTCAATTACTAAATTAACATTATTGCCTCGATTGCACAAAAAAAGGGACCTAGCCAACGGGGCCAGGTCCAAAGTTTATATTAAAAAAGGGGGTCTTACTAAGTATCATACGCCACTTATGTTATCGGAGTGTAACGGTAATATTGTATTTGTGTTACAAATTACAGGATGTGTGTAACCAATTCCCCGCTTCTCCTTACACCAATAAAAAAAGGGGATCTAGCCACCGGGGCCAGATCCAAAGTTTATATTAAAAAAGGGGGGTCATACTTATTATAATACCCTACCAATGTTAGAGGTGTGTAACTGGAATGTTCCAATTGTGTTACAAATAATTGTGAAACTTAAGCTGCAATACATGAAACCAAGTTGCGCATACTAATGCTAATTGTTGAAATATGGATATGACAAAGGAGCAAAACCTGTGCGTATGGAAGATGCCATTGTGCAACAAATCAAACAGCAAGCAGTACGCTTGAACACCCCGGAAGATATGGACGTGCTTATCGAAGCCATTGGTGATAAGCGGTACGTTCTGCTTGGCGAAGCTACGCACGGCACATCCGAATTTTATAAGCTGCGCATGGAGCTGAGCCGTGCCTTAATTGAAAGAAAAGGATTCTCGTTTATTGCCGTTGAGGGCGATTGGCCTTCCTGTTATGAGATTAATCGCTATGTGAAGCAAGATAAGAATGCCAAGCCAAGTGCTCACGCTGCTCTTGAAGCCTTTCATCGCTGGCCATCCTGGATGTGGGCAAATGAGGAAGTTGCCGAGCTGATAACGTGGCTAAAGCAGCACAACACAGATAAACCTGTGGATCAGCGGGTCGGATTCTATGGACTAGATGTCTATAGTTTATGGGAGTCCTTAGAAGAAATTGAACGCTATTTGCTGGAAACAGGTACGCCAGAGCAGCTAGCTTCGGCACGCAAAGCTTTTGAGTGTTTCGACGCTTATGAAGAAGAGGGGCAAAACTACGGTGTTTCCGCGGCTTTCTATGGCGAAAGCTGCAAGGATGAGGTTGTGAAGCTGCTTGCTTCGCTTCACGCCAAACGCGTGCAGAATTACACCGACGGCGAAGCGGCTCTCAGCGCGGAATTAAACGCGCTCGTTGCCGTGAACGCCGAGGATTACTACCGCACGATGGTCCGTCATGACACGGATTCGTGGAACATCCGCGATCGCCACATGGTCGAGGCGCTGCGCCGCCTCGCTGCCTTCCACGGCCCAGACGCCAAAGTGATCGTCTGGGCACACAACACGCACATTGGCGATGCGCGTGCAACGGATATGCTGGCCGACGGCATGGTCAACGTCGGCCAGCTCGTGCGCGAAGCGCACGGGGAAGCCGATGTGTTCGCCATCGGCTTCGGCACTTACACCGGCACCGTGATCGCCGGTTCAGCTTGGGGCGCGCCGATGGCGACGATGCAGGTGCCCCCAGCTCAGCCGGGCAGCTGGGAGGAGCTTATGCATCGCGCCGGCGCGCATGATCAGATCCTCCTGCTCAACAAGGAGGATCCTATCCTTGGGCACGAGATGCTGGGGCATCGTGCCATCGGTGTCGTCTACCATCCGTCTTATGAGCGAGGAAACTACGTCCCCTCGCTCATGGCGCGGCGGTACGACGCCTTCGTGCATGTGGACGAAAGCCATGCGCTTCGTCCGCTTGCGATCAACAATGTGTTGGTTTGATCACAGACCCTACAGCCTACTTGCTCTGCCGGCCGAAAGGCCGCCAAAGCGATGTAGGCTCAAAACCAATGCGTATTCGTCTATTCCAGCGATTGTTGGTATTGCCTCATCGGCTCGGCTAGCCCCCTCCAATTCCAGCAACCCCCTAAATTCCTGTGATTATGCATCCTTTTTGCTCATGACACCGCTCAAACCACTAAATTCCTGCGATTGTGCATCCTTTTTGAGGATTATCTTCATTCCATGATGAAATAGCTGGGAAAGCCTGCACAATTGCAGGTTTTCCCTCTTTTCGCACCATTTTCGTTGAAAAAACCTGCACTTTCGCAGGTATTCCAAAGTCGGAGGTAAGTGGAGTCGCCTGTCTTATTTGAGCCAGCCTACGGCGAGCTGTTGATCGTGTTTGGAGCATGAACATTCTAATCTCTCCAACTTGTATGGTAAAATAAAGCAGATACAAGTAATGAAAATAATATCCATCTAGGAGTTTTAGATATGATTCGTTCACTCGCCATTACCAAGGATTACAGAGTCCTTCATGATGTTCCCCTCAATCAGCTTGCCGACCCCAACATTCAGTGGTATTGGGTCGATTTTCATAACCCCAGCGAAGAAGAAGCTAAGCATCTAAAAGATCCTTTTGGCTTCCACCCTTTGGCCATTGAGGATTGCTTTTATTTATTGCAGCGGCCCAAAATGGACCATTATGAGAACGTCCATTTCTTCGTCATGCATGCCATTAATGCGAAGACTCTGGCCGCCGAAGAGGTGGATATGTTTCTGGGGAGCAACTATATTGTTACCTTTCATCTGCATGAATCCAGAGAAATTGAGGATGCGTGGAGCCGGGTATCTGAACAGGAAGCTCTGCGCAAGGAAGGCCACATTTATGCCGCCTATCTCGTACTGGACAATCTTGTCGATCAGTATTTCCCCAGCGTTTACCAGATCGAGGATCAACTCGACGATATCGAGAACAATTTGAATTCGGAAGCCACGGAAGTGCTGATGAATCATATTTTCGAAATCAGAGCGAAATTGTTGAAGCTGCGCCGTACGATTGTGCCGATGCGCGATTTGCTGTATAGGGTCATTAATACGGAGCGAATTGAACACATGCGGGGACATCTCGTCTTTTTCACCGACATCCACGACCATCTGCTCAAGCTTTCGGAAATGATCGAGTCCAATCGCGATATGACCGCAGATATGCGGGACAGCTACATCTCCTTGAATTCCAACCGCATGAACACCATTATGAAAACCCTAACCGTCATCACGACGATTTTCATGCCGCTCACCTTCATTGCCGGTATTTATGGCATGAATTTCGCTCATATGCCTGAGTTGGAATGGAAGTGGGGATATTTCCTCATCCTTCTGATCATGTTTGGCATTGGTTTCGGAATGTTTCTCTGGTTTCGAAAAAAAGGGTGGTTCAAATAAAAGACACTATGCTTTCCTTATAGATTTCACGATATAGAAAGCAATGATACCGAAGAGCGCCAGCAAGAACACGGGCAATAAGCCCAAGCTGGGCTCGTGACCCGAAGCGGAATGTACTATCATCCATTCAATATAGCCAAATAGCAGCAAGATAAGCACTTTCAACCAGCTGATCATCCTAATGGCGATGACGTACTGTTCCTGCGCATTGGCCGGCGTAATTTCTTTCAAATAATTAAACTGATGAGGAATTCGGCGCAGCCATGTAAGTCCAGCATAAATAACAAGGCTCAGAATAGGCAGAAAGATCAAGCTTCCTTTACCACCCCAACCATTTGGCTTACCCGTCAAATCAAAATGCGTGGGAAACCGCTCCGGCAGGTTAGACCATGCCCAAACCACATAAGCAAACGTTACAATGATGAAACAGACAGATATTACGTCGTGGACAATTTCTAATTTTGACTTGGGAATTTGAAGTATCGGCCTATTCGTGTGAAGCATTGGAATCAACCTCCTCTTTGGACTGCATGCTTGTCTTGATTCATGCTAGTGCCAACATAGTATGCTGCAATAAACATTAGTTTGCCGATCTTACTTTTGCACCTTACCTGCATGAACCGAATGTTTCGTTTCTCTATCGTCCTGATTTGTCTTCTTCTTATTATAGTCTTCGGCTATTACACTTCTCAACTCACCGAGTCCGCCAGCAAAGGCCCGCGTGCTTTCAAGGGGACCTCGATCTGACCCACGCGAACGGGAATCGCTCAAATCAGCAGTATAACACGGGCAAGATTTCCGATGAAACGGAACTACGATCCGCTATTTGTGACAAAAGTGGGGAAAATGAAGGTTTCGCGGAACTACGTTCCCTTATTTCCTCCAAAAACACGATAATACCATGAAAACCACCCAAATAGAGGAACCCAGTTCCGCTTCAGCAGAAATTCCGCCGATTCCAGCAAAATAGAGGAACGTAGTTCCGTTTGAATGGAACTTGGCTCCATCCAGTTGGCTAACGTGACTTCCTTCGGAATATCTTCGCCGGTGAATTGATTAACGTTCCAGCGTTCACTTATCGATATAGAGACTCGCAGGCCGCTGCACAACGGTCAAAATAAGTAAAAAACCTAGCCCCTTGGGCATAGGTTCGCAATTTTAAGCATTATTCACTCGAAATTCCCGCCGCTCTACACTCTTTGCAACCGAATGAGAGCACTATCATAATCACCCGTTAACTTAGGATTCAAGCCCACATGCATCAAGTTTTTACCTTTGAACCGGACCGGCTCCTGCTCCAAGCCATGCACCAAATAATCGGCATTTGGCTCCAAGCCCTGTAGACCTAATCTCGGCAACGAATTGCCAAATTGCTGTGCATGCAGAAATAGAAACACAACCGCTTCGGCCCCATCCTTGCTTACATATTGAACGGCAGCCACACCCGAATCTCTCAGGGACTGCAAGCGATACTGATGACCCGCCATTATGATGTGCCTAATCTCTTTATACAAGGCAATGTAAGAGCTAGCTTCTTGTATTTCCTCCTCCGACCACAGTTTCAAGTTGGCCCCAATCCCGAGTCCTCCCATCATGGCGCTGTGAAAGCGAAAAGCCAGTGAAAGATTCCTTCCGTTCAAGCTGTGCGGCGACTCGGTAACCCAGCACATCATCACTTGCGGACTGTACACGTAAGCAAAGCCCTCCTGAATACGCAGGCGATCAAAGGCATCCGTGTTGTCGCTTGGCCATACTTGATCGGCATATCGAAGAATGCCCAAGTCGATTCTGGAGCCCCCGCCCGCACAGGATTCGAATTCGACATGGGGGAATTTTGTCCTCAGCTCAGCCCAGATTTCGTACAAGCTCTGTACATGCTTCACCCATACGGCATGATAAGGATTCTGGATATCGTCGGCTGTCCCTGCTTCTGTCAAGGTGCGATTCATATCCCATTTGATAAAAGTGATGCTGTAGCTGCTCAATAACTCCGTCATGAAGTCGAGAATATACTGCTTTACTTCCGGCTTGCCCAAATTAAGCAGCAATTGATTCCTTTGCAGGGTGCCCTCTCTGGTTGGGAATTGATACACCCATTCCGGATGCCTCCTGTATAGATCGCTATCGGGATTGACAGATTCAGGCTCAACCCAGATGCCGAAGTCCATGCCAAGGCTGGTGACTTCATCAATCAGCTCCTGAAGCCCATTCGGGAATTTCTCGGCATTCACATGCCAATCCCCCAGACCTGCCTGATCGCTGTTTCTGCTGCCGAACCAGCCGTCATCCACAACGAAAAGCTCTACGCCAAGCTTCGCGGCCGATCGTGCCAGCTCCATTTGCCCTTGGGCTTCCACTTGGAAGTACGTCGCTTCCCACGAATTATACAGCACCCTGCGATGAGCCTGCGACGGAAAAACGAATGCCCGCTGATAGCTGTGAAGCTGCCTGCTCATTTCACCGAAGCCCCGCGAAGTATAGCCGCCGATGAAAGAAGGGGACGTCAGACTCTCCCCTCCTTGCAGCAAAATCGGACAATCAAAATCGTTCATGCCGCCAACAACGCGCACATGGTTGAAATTCGTTTTCTCCGCAACGATTTTCCAGTTGCCGCTCCAGCCCAGAACGCCAAACCACACCTTGCCGGAAACTTCGTCTGCCTTCCCATTATCCACAGCAAACCATGGATTCGCATGAGGCCCCGTGAAGCCTCTTCTGGATTCCAAGGTTTTTTTGCCCTCCGACAGCATGGTGTCTCTGAGCTGAAACTCTCCGGACCATCTTCCCGACACATGAGTCAGACGATAGCTTGGAAGAATGGGCAAGGACCAGGCTGCGGACATCATTTGCTCGATGACGACTTCCGTGTCGCTCTGATTGACAACCTCAGCAGTCCGTTCAATCAAATCATGCTCGTGAATGACTTTGTAAGTTAGATTGACTATTAGATCATAATGAACGTCTTTGAGAATTACTCGGAGTTTGTCCTGCTCAATCGCAAATCCCGTGTAGACCAGTTTCAAATCTCTGACGACATCTTGGAACCTAACCTTCAAGCACGGCTCCATATAGCTGCTTCCGCCATGACCGCCGTATTCTTCCTTTTCTCTATCCACTTCAGCATCAAAGGAGCTGTGATGACGGCTTTGCAGAAGATGTGCGCATTCGCGCGCATCAATGGCATCTCCCCAATAAATCTGCTGCAGGACCCCTTTGTCATTCAAGCCAAACACATAGGAGGTCGTGCGCGTTTCAATTTCAAATAATCGCAAATCTTCGTTATAAATTATCGGCAAGGCCAACACCCTCATCTGTTTATTTCATTCACTTATAGACGGTAAATTGCAAATCGCGATTTCCGCTGTTTTCCGTTGTCCATGTAACTCCGCCATCGATAGAAAGCCTCTCCATCCCATTCGCATAGGGGTTGCTATCACTATAAGCCATACCAAAATAGTTGTTGGCGGCGGATTCAACCGTCGAAGGCGAGCGTAATATAATGCCGTAATTGCCATTCGCTGTCAACCCGGTCAGCCTCGTATAAATCGGAATTAAGCTGACTGTTGTCGGGAAATTAACCGGCAAAATGGTCGTTGTAAACAGTCGGCTCGTCGGATTCAAGCTTGCATCCAAAGCTACGATGTCGATCGTGAGCGGACCTTTGGGCGATCCGTTCTTGTAGCTGTAAATATCAATTCTTGGCACATTCGATGTGCTTGGCTTGAATACTTGCATACGCTGAATTTGGCCCCGCAGGTCGTGGTACGGGCTGAAAGATGCGCCGCTATCATCTTGATCCACAACAGCGCCTGAGTTTCCGCTGACTTGAAACGCCTCGAATTCGAATATCGACGGCTCTACCGATGCGTATTGGATATTGATCCTTAGTTTGGTCGTCGTTACAGCCGCAAAATTAATTTCCTTCTCAAAACCAAGCCTGTTCCCATTCACAAGGTTGACATAGCTGCTTCCATTCCACGCCTGCAATTGGTACTGCGTTGCTCGCTGGCCGTATTCCTTAAGTGTTGCACGGTTCACCGTTGTGCTTGTTCCGAAATTAATTTCCAGCCATTGGTTGCTCACTTGGCCGGAAGCGCTGTTCCAGCGGGTTGCCATGCTGCCGTCATTCGCTTTGGAGGCTTCATACCCCGCTGACCACAGGGAGGAAGCCGTCGCTGTTTTGCCTAGCGATATATTCACAGGCGCAGAGGGTAGTGATGGGTTCGCTGCGGAGATGGCAATCATCGTTGCATCCGCATCAGCGAAGTTTTGCGTGTAGCTGCCTGTAAACGTCCCCAAGCTAATCCCTTTATACAAGTCGCTGACATAATAAGGCGTAGTGGCGCTCAAGCCAAGATCGGCAAAAGTCACTGTCATCGAAGCGGCTGTGCTCGCCCAATTGGAGAGGCCAACGATCCGATCTCCATTCGTATCCGTTAGATACAGCTGGGAAGGAGAATGCTCGCCGCCAGCATAGAAATTGGTCATGCTGACTGGCTTCGCCGCTTTCCCTAATTGGGATATTTGCAGCAACTTGCTATTTCGCAAAATGTCCATCTTATCATCCGGCACGGCAGACAGCTGCTCGCTGACTAGCCAGTGGCCGCCTGCTAATGCCACGGCATTCGTTAACAGCCGGGCTTGATTTTTATCATAGCGATTGCTGCCATTGCCGGATAAATTATCGACCATTTCCATATCGCCATCGTTATACTGCCAAATCGTCCCGTTGGAGAACCAAGAGGCAGCGGCATTGAAAGCTTGCCGTTCATACCCTGTATACGTCGTACCGCCGCCAGTCACGCCAAGCTCTGTATCGCAGCCTAATCGGCGGCCATGAGCGAATGCTGCTGGCAGAAGCGGTGAAATCGATTCATCGATAAAAATCGGACGGCCAGCGGCCAACACTTTATCCTTTATGATTCCCATCCCTAAGCGATAGGCTTGCATGCCATTTTTGGTGCTGTCATAATGATTGCCTTCGTACAAACCGAAATCAAGGAAATCGGCTTTGATATAATCGAACCCCCAATCAATATAGCGCTGAATCGAATCCCGCAAATATTGCTGCGTGCCTGGATGCGTGGTATCCAACGCATAAGTACCGATGTAGGTTGTTTTAAGCGCGCCTGACGTATCCCTCAGAACAGCCTGCCTGAACGTATAGCTGGCATTCGGAATCGTTGTATCCAAGAAGCTGGACTCTACGCTGAATGGGTTGATGTAAGTGCCCGCCTTCAATCCTTTGCTGTGCACATAATTGGTGAACGATTTCATCGGATTCTCACCAGCGACTTTCACGGGCCATTTGGCGGCATTCGGCGTCCAATCGCCATCACCCATTTCCCAGCCTGCATCTAGATTGACATATTGATAGCCTTTGCTTTGCATATTATTCGCTACATAATCAACCAGAGGATACATATTTTCTGCCGTCAAATCATCAAATCGCAGAGCATACCAGCTGTTATAGCCTACCGGAACTCCGCTGCTCCATGTTAAATGAGGTTCACCTACATTGTACTTGGCTCCAAATTCCTCAAGCCCTGTACGGTAATCCGCATAATAGCCAAGAAAAAACTTATCGCTGGATACGCTCGTTCCGCTTTGCTTGCCGCCATTGTTGTAGACCGAGAAGCCCGTTAAATTCCCGTTCGCTGACGAAGCAGGGGCGAGATACTGCGCGCTGACCCAATTCTTCACCGTTGCCGCGCCGGCAACGAAACCATTTTTGGTCGTGTCATCGAACACCGACGTTACCCAATAGCTTGTGCCGGTAAAGCTGCCAAAAGCATTTACAGGCGCAACGCCAAAATCGTTATTGTTGGTGAACGGCGTCGTGAATACTTTCTTATTCGATCCCGCTGCAATCGCAAGATTCTGAGAAGCGATCGGCTCCAAGAAATCGAGCGTCTGGCTCGTTCCCTTCTGTACCTGCATATCTGTTAGAAAGTAAGGGATATCGGCATACAGATAGATATTTAGAACAATCGTCGAGCCCGAGTTCAAATTGCTCGTAAGCGTCAGCTTATAGCCCCCTGTGCCATATTCATCGCTGCCAATCGATGTCCAGCTTGCTGTGCGTGCAGCCGGATCGTAGGAATTGATCCTCGTTGCGCTTCCCGACACCGCATAATCGGAATAAAAATTCGCCAAAATCGTTACCCCTGCCGAACTGAGATTGCCCCGCCCTGTACTCAAATCATACGTAATCGTCAAAGCTCCGTTCGTTGCGGTCACGACTTGACCTGTCTGGGTGATGGATACACTGGCTGCATAGCTTACTGGTACCGGCAGCAAACCACCTAATAACATGAACACAATCAACATCAGGCCAACATATTTCTTCATCCAAATCCTCCTCCAAGTTTTCTTCAGAAAGCTTGTTTCGCAGGCTTGACTTACCCTTTGATCGCTCCTGCGGTAATTCCTTTGACAATAAACTTTTGCATAAAGAGGAAAAAGACAACGATTGGGATCATGCCCATCACGGCATACGCAAACGCAAGATTCAAATCGCTGCTGTATTGCCCGAAGAAATAATATTGCTGCAAGGGAATTGTGCGGAACTTATCCTTTTGCAAGAAAAGCAGAGGAAGCAGAAAGTCGTTCCAGATATATAAAACATTCAAAACGATCACCGTCGAGGTTACTGGTTTCAACAGCGGAAAAATAATCCGAAAGAAGGTGCCCGGCACCGAGCAGCCGTCAATCTTCGCCGCCTCTTCAAACTCTCGGGAGATTGCCTTAATAAATCCGTTATAGAAAAATACGCCCGTTTGTACGCCCGCACCGCCATAAATCAAAATAATTCCCCAATGGGTATTAATCATATGGAACAGCTTGCCCAGCTTATACAGCGGCAGCGCCGTAATCTGAAAAGGAACCATGATGCCCGCCAAAAATAGCAGAAAAATCAGCTGGTACGCCCACCCTTTGCGTCTCGCAATCGAGTATCCAGCCAACGCTGACACCGCTACAATCAACAGCACGGAGCCAATCGTAATGATCAGGCTATTCATGATTGCTCTCGGATAATGCGAGGTATTCCACGCGTGAACGTAGTTATCCACATGTAGTGCTGAGGGAATCCCATAAAACGAGAGGAACGTTTCCTGGCTCGTCTTCAGCGACATGAGAATAGCGACGTAGAACGGGAAGAGAAAGAGCAGTGACAGTAGCAGAATACAGATAAATACGATCGCATGCGTCTGTTTCACTAAATTTCCACTTCCTTTTTCCTGAAAATCTGCAATTGAATCAAGGTGACCACCACTAAAATGAGGAAAAAGATCATCGATAAAGCCGTCGCATACCCGCCCTTAAGCGAGGTGAAGGAGGCACGGTAAATAAAGGTCGATAAGACATCTGTCGAAAATGCAGGGCCGCCATTGGTCGTCACATAGACCAGATCAAATACCTTCAAGGCGCCTGTCAGCACCAGCACCATATTGATGGTGACAGAAGGAGCGATCAGCGGCAGCGTCACATGACGGAACGTATGCAGCACACCGGCGCCGTCCATTTTGGCGCTTTCCACCAATTCGGCGGGGATATTCTGCAAGCCGGCGATGAAGATGATCATCGGAGTGCCGATGCCCTGCCACACCGCAATAACAATAATTCCCCACAAGGCATAGCTGGGGTTGCCCAGTGGACTTGTGACATTGTCATTGCCGAACAAATGAAATAAATTAGGCAAGCCTTTGCTGTAGTTATAGCTCCAAATAAAGCCGGAAAGCACGATGGATATCACGCTAGGCAAAAAGAAAATAGTTCGAAAAATGTTTCTGAATTTCAGAAACTGATCCAGAACAAGAGCAAGCAGCAGAGCTATAACATTGACCAGAAGAGTCAAAATAATGGCATATTTAAAGGTGTTGATCAGCGCTCTCCAGAAGTCGCTATCCGTGACGGCATGCACATAGTTATCCCAGCCGATATAGCGGAACTTATCCGACAAGCCGTCCCAGTTCGTGAACGAATATTTAAACCCCATAGCTAGCGGAACGACCACCGCGAATAGGAAGAGGAGCAGTCCGGGAAGCACAAACAAGATGTACCAGGATTCAAGCTGCCAAGTGCGTTTCAAAGATTTCATACATTCCGTCCTTTCTTGACATGGAAAATAGCAGAAAAACTGCAGCATAAGGAGAGTCTGCACGACGAATCAACCGAATGAACGTCGAACAGACCCTTATTCCATTACTTTTCATATTCCATCAACTTACTTATGGTTCTTCTCAACCCATGCATCCATATCCTTGACAATTTCGTCAGGCGTCATTTTATTAAAAATAAACTTCTGCAAGTTTTGTGAAAATTGCGTGGACCAATCAATACTTGTATTAGCCACATAAATTTGCGAATTGTAGATTTTGCCGGCGTCAATATAAGGTTTAAGATCGTTGATCGCAGGAGCAATGTTCGTGTTTGTGCCTTTGACATAGCTGAGCAGCTTCGTATTGGTTACCCATGCGTCTCCCCCTTCTTTGCTTCCCATATAAGCTAGGAATTTCAGAGCGGCTTCTTTGTGCGTGGATTTGCTGCCAATAGCCAAGGACGCATCCGGGTTAAACTCCAATTTGTTTTTGGCTTCATCATTGCTGAACGGATAAGGGAAGTAGCCTAGATTATTGTTGTACAGATCCGGGTTTTTCTTCTCCAGATCAGCCAGCGGCCAAGTGCCCATATACATCATAGCGGCATCGCCCTTGGCGAACAGATCAACAGCCCCGTTGTAATCCACACCCAATTGATCTTTATTGCCGTAATCGTACAATTGCTTCACATGCTCGATCGTCGTTTTTACAGCCGGGTTATCGGCAAATTTGGCTGTACCTTTTTCAATTTTGCTGAAGAAATCCGGTTGATTGGCAACAAGTCCCGTGTTGCTAGGGAAATCGCGCTCTTCCCACATCTTCAGCGTCCAGGCATCTTTCCAGCCCAGCGCAAAAGGCGTTTTGCCCGAATCCTTAATTTTCTTCGCTGCCGCCATCAAAGCATCGTACGTTTTCGGAATTTCCAAATTCAAATCTTTGAAAATCTTCTTATTGTAGAAAACCGCAATCGGACTGGAGTTTACCGGCATCAGATAGTTCTTCCCATCCGTCGCTTGCTCCTTAATCACATTCGGCTCAAAATTTTTCATGAAAGGCTGATCTGAAATGTCCATTAAATAGCCGCCGTCCGCGAACAATTTCGTTTGGCTTCCCGCATTCAGCGTGAAAATATCAATCACATCGCCACTCGCCATTTTGGTTTTGAGCAGGGTGTAGTAATCGTCATACTTGACGGGCTGAACCTCTACCTTAATCGTCGGATTCTGCTTCTCGAATTGATCGACAATTTTCTGAATGCCATCCGTAACATCACTCTTGAAATGCATAAAAGTAATCGTGACCGGCTCCGCCGCTTTCGCAGGCGCTTTGGTGCTTGCAGCCCCCGCACTTGGTGCAGGATCAGAAGTTGTCGTGCCGCCGCTGCCGCACGCCTCTAATATGGTCGTCAGCAGAAGCAGAGTTAACGCCAGGCTTAACCTTTTGTTCATGCAATTTCCCCTTTTCATCCGATAGATGCAGAAGAGCTTGTTGTTCTTCTGTGTCTACATTGTAGCTCTCTCCGCCCTGCGCGGTAATCCAATATCTTGTCATGTCGATGTTCACTTTTTTGTACTTCCTCAGCTCGTTCCGCACGATTCCCGATACTCAGACGGCGTCTGGCCCGTGAACTTTTTGAATACATGGCTGAAATACCGTTGATTTTCATAGCCGACCAATTCGGAAATGTCATTGACTTTGCGGTCAGAGGCGCGCAGCAGCTCACACGCTTTTTCCATCCGAAGCCGCGTCAAATATTCAATAAAATTCTCGTTCGTCACCGCTTTAAACAGCTTGCTCAAATAGCTGGGGTCCAGATGAAACCTCGTCGCCACATCCACTAAGCTAAGCTCTTCAAAATAATGCTTTTGCAGAAAATCCGTAATTTCCCTGACGGGAAAGCCGGCGTCTTGAGCGCCGCAATGTTGAAACGTTTCTGCAAGCTGAGCCGTCATTTTAGCCATGTAGTAAGTTAAGCTCTGAAGCTCCATCATTTGGTGCAGCGGCTGATTAGGAACAGCTAGTTCCTTCATCCCGCTGGCGATCGTTTCTGACAACCGCGTGAACGCATAATGAACCTCTTGAATGCGAATATGCTTGCTGGCAGCAATCTTTTGTACAAAAAGCTCCAGCAAGCTGCGCATTTCCTTGTCATTTTTGCTCACGATGGCCTGCTTGATGGTCTTCATGTCAAAATTGCTCAAAATCACGCTTTCCGCGCCTGACATTTTGGCATTGGCGATAGAAGCGGACAAGCCTGAACCGTGGAAAGGATTGTTCCAAACCTCGGCAAGCGCTTCATCGTAGGCTTTGGGCAGCGCTTCTATGCCGCTAAACTCCGAGCTGACGCCAATTATCGTATCTATTTTCAACATCTCGCAAGCCGCCTGCTGAAATTCGCTGACAATCTTGCGCATATAGGCCACACCATCATCGCCTATTGGCATGATCACGCATAATTTCATCCTTTCATCTGCCGTAAAAACGAGCGGTGCTTCGCTTTGAATCATTTCGACGAGCATATTTTCCAAACTAAACATCAGCAAATCGGCGTTGCCATGAAATTTGCTTTCCGCAACCTCCCGAAACTGACGAAAAGCCAGAATGACGACGCGATAAGCCTCGAAAGCTTGCGCTATTTTCAATTCATGCGCTTGCCGCCACATATCGGACTGATTGACAATACGCTCATTGGCGACATGCTGAAGGAACACTTCTCTTTGCAGCTTCCAAACCGCCATCGCATGGTGCCGCTGCTGAAGCAGATCCCCGTCTTTGTGAAGCGCCTCGATCGCCTTATCGATCGCACTTCGCAAATCCGTGATCGATACCGGCTTCAACACATAGTCGCATACCTGATAGGTTAAAGCTGCTTTCAAATATTCAAATTCCGAATACCCGCTGCTGACAATCACCTTGATCTCCTTATGGATCGTAAAAAGCTGCTCCAGAAACGCTTTGCCGTCCATCACAGGCATATTCATATCCGTCACCACGATATGCGGCTTGCTGATCTGAATAAGCTGCAAAGCTTCTTCTCCGTGCTTCGCTTCTGCCACGACTTCCACAACAGCGGAAAACTCATCAATTAATTTACGGAGCGAGCGTCTTCCCCACGGCTCGTCATCCACAACCATCACTCTATACATGGCTTTGTTCCTCGCTTTTCATACGGAATCGTTATAAACACCGTTGTTCCTTGACCCCGTGCACTCTCGATCTCAATGCCAAATGCAGAGCCATACACCATCTTCAAGCGCTCATTCACATTTTTCATCCCCATGGAAATACCCGAATACTCAAGCGGTGATCTGATCTTCAGCATATGCTGCAAGGCGATAAGCTCTTGAGACTCGATGCCGGGTCCATCGTCCTGGACAGCAATCAAGATGCTGCCATCCTGCTTTCTGGCTGACAAACGAATATGCAGCTGCGTCGTCAACGTTTTGCCCAGTGCATGAACGATCGCATTTTCAACAATCGGCTGAAGGACAAAACGTATCGTTTGGCAGCCCATCAACTCCTCCGCTACGTCAATTTCCGCTTGCAGGAGCTCCTCGAACCGAATTTTTTGGATAAATAAATAATTATTCACATGAAGCAGCTCCAAGCTTAGCGTTGACTCCTTATTCCCTTCATAGAAACTATATCTAAACATATCTCCCAAAGCGCTGCACATTTCATGAATCTCATAATCACCGTTAAGAACCGCCTTGCCGCCAATCGTTTGCAGCGTATTGTATAGAAAATGAGGATTAATCTGTGTCTGCAAAGCAATAATTTGCGCTTCCTTATTACGGAGCTTCATCTCATATTCCGATTCGATCAAATCCCTGATTTTACGCGTCATGAAATTAAAATTCCTAGACAGCTCCGAGATATCATCATGCCAATCATTCACTTTGAGCGAAACCGAGAAATCCCCATTCCGCACGACCTTCATCATATGGCCTAATCGGTGGATCGGCTTCGTAATAAATTGCTGCGACATCAAAGAGAATAAATAGATAAACGAGATGACCACAAATAAAGCCAGCAGCGTGATATCCAAAATGTATTTGCGATTTTTATCCAATTCCGTATTGGGATACACAATATTAAGTTGAACGTTCCCATGATCCAAATAGGAAGTATCAATCAGGAGGTCGTGCTTGTCATTAAAATTCAATTCATGTTTGACTTTGCTTACAGGAAATTCAGGTACAGAGTACTTTTTGACCTGCTCCTCATAAATACTGCTCGTTTGATAGAAGGTCTCTGCCTGCGAGTTCTGCAAAACAATGACATTCGGAGAGCGGTTATACGATTCCAGCCTTTTCTTAAGATCCCTGCTTTGCACAAAAAAAAGCACCGTTCCGATCTTATTGCGATAAAAAGGATCGTAAATCGTGACCCCATAAACAAAAAAGGACCGGTCCAACTTAGCATCTTGGTACGTCGTCATAAACGTATGTTGAAAGGGCAAGTCCAACAGTTCATCGGAATGCGGAACGCCATTCCCCAACTGAATGGCATCGTACGTGTCGGCCTTCGACCAGCTTTCTTCGAGTTTGTTTTTCTTGCCGTAGATCATGATTTTGATCACATCTTCATTCTGACTTTGCAGCAAACGGTAATAATTACTCAGCGAATCTCTCACATTAATGATGTCCGCATTGTTGTAATCGCTGCCATTCTCCATTAAGTTCATGATGCTTTTGAACCCGTATACTTGCAGCGCAGAGTAGGAGAAGCTGTTGAAGTACTTATTCAAATACTCGGACAAATAACCGGCATTCTGATCCGCGTTGCGAACCATCGTTTTCTCCAATAGCTGGGTACTCGTTTTATAAAAGATCAGGGCTAATAATAGCAAAGGAATCAGCGAAATCACAACGTTAATCCAGACGATTTTCGTTTTGATGCTTCGATTCAAAAATAGTTTAATCATGCTGCCGCCCCCTATAATCCATTTAATCCTATTCATTGTACCTTTGAGAATGAGCCTGACAATCCAATATTTTGTGGAATTGATGTGCATTATTTGGTTTAATTCATTTTACCATGCCAGCTTGCCTCCCCAACAAAAAAACTCCCCATATGGGGAGGCATGATAAATTGGATACGAAAAGGAACTACGATCCGCTAATTCACCCATAATCCACGATTTGTGGCTGAAAGGGAAGTACGTTCCTCTATTTCACCTCTCTAGGAGGAAATTCCAGCAAAATAGACAAATTAGCGTACCGTAGTTCCGTCTGACTAGCCAAATGGCTGTTTGGATCATGAATAAGGGAACATAGTTCCCATTCGTGGATGCACTGCCTGTTCAACTCAGTTACTCTATCGGAAATCTAGAACCATGACATGGGCAATCCCACGTTCGTTCCCCATTGTTCCATTGCAACGCGGTTGCCCGATTACGCGCATACCAACTCTTGTCCCCGACAACTGGATTATTTGGTTAAGACCCGCACTCGGCTCCCTTCCAATAGCGGTTCACTGCTCTCGACGATCACCGACATCTGATTGAACAAGCCTTCGCTGAGAGCGGCGACATGCTCATTGGAGCTATCCACGGTAACGGTCCTGCGAGTGGCATAGAAAGCGTTGCCGAGCGGGCCTTTTCTTTCCTCAATCGTGTAAACAAATGTGCCTGTTTGATCTTTCCGAATAGCGGCACTTGAGATGAGCAATGTGTCGGCTTTTCCTTTTTTAGTTAGAGTGACTTCTGCCCTCTCTCCACTGACAAGCGATGGGTCCTGCAACAGGACCGTCAACCGAGAAGTCCCTAGCTCAGCTGCGGAATCGGCTTGTACCAAACTTGCAGCTTTCCCCTGGATGACGCGATTGTTTTGCCTAGGAAGATGAACGTCCATTACTTCGTCAATTGTAAGACTTTCGGCTATTTCTGTAGGAATTTGCAATTCAAGCTGAAACCCACTCTGCATATTAGAAAGTCGGATATCTGGTACGCCTACGCCTGCGGATAGCCCTTCTTTGGCATTCACCGCTGCAACAATTCCATCAAAAGGAGCCTTCATGATCTTATGCGAGCTAAGCTTTGCCTGCAAGTCGAGTATGTTTTTTTGCTGCAGGCTGATGTCGATCTTGCTGCTTTCCAAAGCAGCCTTGGCGGTAAGGATAGCCCCCTTATCCTCGTTACGCTCCGATTCGATATAAACGTACTCCAATTTCTCTACCGACAACTGGAGTTTGTCCAGCGCAGCCTGCTCCAGCACAAGTTGCTGCTCAGCTTCGTCATTGCTGTATTGTACAAGCGGCTGTCCTTGCTGGACAACGTCTCCTACCCGCACCAGCACCTTCTTAACGTTCCAACCGGCCTGTCCCGTTACATCTCTGACTTCCGCTGGCTTGATGCTATTACTGCCTTTGAATGTTTGATTGAGCGGTCCCTGATTCACCACTTGCGTTGTTACTTTCGGCAGCGTCAAAGCGTATAGCGTGTTGCTGAGTAAGGTGCAGATCACTAGGAAGGCGATCAGTAAGCCGGTAATTAGACGAAGCCAGCGTTTGGGGTTTACGAAGCTTACGTCGTTCGTCTGTAATTCCAATTTGCTTCCTCCTGCTCTTTATCCCTTTATCCCGGAAAGTTGAATCCCTTCTATAAAATGCGTTTTTGCATGCAAAAACAGGACAACGATCGGACTCATAAATAACACAGACGCAGCGAAGATGACACCCCGAGCTTCTTTGCTGATCTGGGACAAATAAAGCGATAGCGGCTGTTTGGTCACATCCTGCAAAAAAATGAGCGGCTGTTCGACCATGTTCCAGTAATCAACGAACAACAGCACCGTTAACGCGGCTAAACCTGGTTTCACGAGCGGCAAAATAATTCGGCTGAATATTGTGAAGTGCCCCGCTCCGTCCATTTTGGCTGCTTCCATTAATGAGCTTGGAAGATGGATCATGAATTGACGCAGCATGAATACGCCGAATGCACCGAAGATGCCTGGCAAGATGATTGCAGCCCGCGTATTCAGGAGCCCCAGCTCATCGAGAATAATATAATTCGGTACCAGCGTAACTTGGAATGGCATAAGCATCGTCATAAGATAGAACACAAACCATTTGTCCCTTCCTCGAAAGCGTAGCTTGGCAAACGCATATGCCGCTAGCGACGCAACAACGATCTGTCCGACGATAATCGGAACTACCATGCCTACCGAGTTCCAGAACATCTGAAGAAACTTCGGATTTCGCACTAGCACTTCTGCATATTGTTCAAAGGATACCCAATCTGGAATCCATTTCAGATTCACGAATACATCCTTTTCACCCGCTGCCTCATCCGTCATCTCACCGAGGAGATCATAATTCAGTCCTATCTCATGTTCGGTCATCAGTGAATTCGTTACCGTCAGCACGATTGGAACTAGCGTTAACAGCGCCCCTATCCCTAATAGGAAGGTCAAGCCTATCGCAAGCAAATGGCGCTTCATTTGCTCCATCCCTCCTCTCACTCCATAAACGACTGGAACCGCCGCTCTACAGCCAGCAAAATGAACACCAGCATCAGGATGCAGCCGACCATGAGCGTGGCAGCAGCTGTGAGCTTTTGAATATCCAGCGAAAAAAACATATTGTTCATATAGTGCTGCAGCATATAGATCCGGTCATACGGATAATCGCCCGCAAGAAAGTAAGTTTCTCGAAACACTTTAAACGAATTGATAATCGAGATCAGCACGACAAAAACCATCGTAGGCGTCAAATATACGAGTGTGATATGAATCAACTGGCGCAGCTTGCTCGCCCCTTCAATCCGTGCCGTCTCATAATAAGAGGTGGGAATCGCTTGAAGTCCCGCCAGAAACAAGATCATGTTATACCCGATGTTTTTCCATATATACAAGAACACCAGCACCCCCATTGCACCTTCCGATTGCAGCCAATCTATCCGTCCCCACTGACGGCTGTGCATCCAAGCATTCAAGGTACCGTTCCAATCGAAGAAGATTTGCCAAACCATAATAATAGAAGCGACTGGCACGACGAGCGGTAAAATAAAAGATGTCTGCAACCAATTCCGCATAGGCAGCCGCTGATTCAACAGGAGCGCGAGGGATAAGGACAAAATAATAAGCAGCGGGACACTCACACCCGTGAAAATCAAAGTATTCGTCGCCGCTTTGTGAAACGACTTGCTACTTAGCAGATCGGCATAATTGTCGATGCCAACAAAAGATCCACCGAGCGTTGAGTCTGTAAAAGAATAAAAGATCCCCCCTCCAAAAGGGATCAAGTAGAATAAAATAAAGCCAACCGCGCTCGGTGCCAAGAAAATCCATGCTGCTATTCCGTCCTTGCCAAGCCAAGCCGACAACTGAAATTTATTCATTCAAATAAGTCGTAACCTTATTCTGAATCAGCTTAGCTACATCGGGCGCCGATTTCTGACCGCTGAAGAAGGCTTGGCTCTCCTTGAAGACGATTTCTTCTATCTTGGAAGGCTGGAACGCAACAGGATAAATCGCTTCCGTCAAGTAATTTTCCAAAACCTTGATCTGCGCAGGATCGACTGGAAACGACTGTCCTTTCAGTGGACCTTCCTCATAGGCTTTGATCGTTCCCTTCGTCAAGAGCTGCTGCACTTGTTTCTCGTATGCCTTTTTATGAATCGGAAACCCTGCCCGTTCAGCTGTTGACTGCAATTCCTCCGACATCAGGAACTGAAGAAAATCCATTGCCTCTTGTTTCACCGGCGATTTCTCGTTGATTCCGATAATTTGATACGGATAGAAGTAACCTCCGGCTTTCGTTCCCTCTGCGCGTGGCTTGGCGTATAATCTCGCTTGCTTGCCGGTTTCTTTGATCATTTCGAGATAAGCCGATGCTGAATTCACATTATCTGTCCTAAACATAGAACTGAGGCTGCTTAAGTCGAGTCCGTCATCGACCAACTTTTTGACCTGCGCCATCATATCCGTAAATGCCTTAGATTCGAAGTTGGCCGTTCGGCGATCCTCATTAACGAAACGTCCATAATTCTCTTTCACCATTTCTTTCAGCAGCGTTTGCATCGGTTCTTGTTTTGTTTTTGGCGGTAAAACAATCATATTTCCAACTCCGCCGCGTCCCGATTTGAACGGTTCTTTTTGACTCATTTGCTTTAGAGTCTCGGCATACTTTTCCCATGTCCAGTTTTTATCGTCGATCTGTACGCCGCTTTGCTTAATGGCTCCTTCGTCACCGATCATCACGTTTAGAAAAAAAGCGAGCGGCAAGCCATAGAGGGCGCCATTCGTTTGGCTGTTCTCCAGGATATTGTTGTAATAATCGCCCTTGATAAATGAGGGGTTCTTTTTCAGCATCCCGTTAAGATCAGCAAGCAGATGCTGGCCCACATACTTCTCGCTCGGAAGCATATCCAAGGTAAGCATGTCAGGACCTTTGCCCGACAACATTGCTGTATTCGTCGCCGTGACGTATTTCTTGAGCTCAGCTTCCGCGTGTGCATCATCTGTCTCCACGTGTCGAAGATCAATGGTAATATTCGGATGAGCAGCTTCATATTTGATCTTGGCTTCCTTCACTCCCTTGTCCAGATAAAAGGTGGAAAACACGATTGTCTTTTTCCCGCCTTTTGATAAACTCTCTGGAGTCGTTCCCGTCTCTTGCGGAGATATAGCCTTCCCCGCTTCCCCCGTATTGGGAACAGTCGTCCCATTCGTTCTGCCGCCGATCGTGCTTGAAGTGCAAGCCGACATCACAAGCATAACCACACTTAGGCTAAGTCCTATCCAATATCGTTGTTTATTCATGTTCGATTCCACCATCCATGTCATATGATTATGTATCTACAAAATCAATATAATCCATAGATGTCACCATCACTTCTCCAACTTGTCAACTTAATGTGTACAGAAAACGACCACCTGTGTCTGTACGCGTAGGATAATAAGAAACCCCCGCCTTTAAGTAAAGGCAGGGGGTTAATTACGATCAAGTTTATTTGAACTCGATCACCATATTTTGATTGCTTATGACTCCAGGCGCTATAACCACACGAGGCTGATCTTGTTCGTAAGCTTTCAAGCCGCTAAGCAGCAGCTTCCCGTTGTCAGGACTCCAATTCATCTGTGCAGGCACAATTCCTTTAAAAATTTGAGTTTTGTTCAACACATTGTTTCCGTACAGCGAAGCCACATACAGCGTGTCCTTATCCTGCGAGTACGCGATATATTTGCGATCCGGCGATAGGCGGAACATGCCGATCTGCTCTATTAAAATGGAAAGCGCAGTATTTCGTCGGTCATACGCATATAAGGTGCCTTCCGGACCAATGAACGCGATTTGGTCGTTATGAATCCATTCCACCCCACTGTCGCGTGCAACGAGATGTTCATATTTGCTTGCAAATTCGGTTTCGTTCCATGTACCGAATTGGACGTAGGAAAGCTTGTCAGTCGTTTTGACAACCGCCATACTTTGGGCATCGTCGGCAATATGGACCGAGCTGATTGTATCCTTCGGGTTCCATCCCGTGAACGTATAGCCTTTCATCATATTCCCCGTCGTATCGTACACGCTGATCTGGGCTTCTCCGTTCACTCCACTGCGGGTGATATAGATGAGGTACCGACCATTATTTGACCATCCGAATTTGACGGATACAATCTGTTCATTCGATATGCGCCCTATACTTGTCTGCTGCTGATCAGTAAGTGAAACCAAAATCACGGCATAAGTGCCGTCGTCCTTCCGTACGGTGGAAGCAACAACTTGACCGTTAGGGGATAAGGTAATATGGTTTGCCTGCATATCCGCATTTCGTAATTTCAGATGAGACTCGTAAGGATAATCGACACGATCCAGACTAGCTGAGCTGGTTTGCTCCCCAAAAAGGCTAAGCAACGCATCTTGATCCATCCACCCTAATGGCATCGCGGATTCCGTGCTTTTGTCCAAAACGCGGTAGATGGTCTTGACGTCAAACAGTTCATTCTTCTCGTTTGTTGCTGCCTCATCCCCTGAATCCGGAATAATGATCGTCTCAGACCGTGTTTCTCGTAAACAACCCGTCAGCATGACGGATACAATCATGAGAAGAACGAACAACTCCGCGCCTCGTTTGCTCATTCCAGCACCCTCTCTGTTCTATAAGGGATGTCAATATAAACATTCGTTTGCTCTAATTCGCTAGTAAAGCGGATGCTCCCTTGATGCTCCTCTACGATACCTTTGCTAATGCTAAGCCCTAAACCAACGCTTCCCACTCCATGACTAACAGGATCAGCCTGATAAAATGGCTCGACAATACGGCTGAGATGCTCGGGGCTTATCGTCGGTCCTTGATTGGAAAATGTAAATCGTACGTAGCCGGACGTAAGTCTAGCGCTCGCTACAATGTCCGTATGAGCATACCCGTATTTGATCGCGTTATCGAGCAAATTAATAAACAGCTGCCGCAGTTTGTCGGCATGTCCATGAACGAATAAGCCTTCCTCGCCTTCACAGCGAATGGTCTTCTTATACCGCTGAGCTTTGATCATCATCGTCTCGCAGACGTCTCGCAAAACAAGCCCCGAGTCGACAAGCGCGAATGAGTCCGGATCAGCGGATTCCTTCGACATTTCAAGCAGCTTCAACACCAGCTCATGCAGCCGGTTGCTCTCATCTATAATATGCTTCATCCCTTTATCGAATAAAACAGGATCTTGCGCTTCGTTCTCTCGGATAATAGTCGCATAGCCCATAATCGTAGTCAGCGGGGTTTTCAACTCATGGGTCACATTATCGAAAAACTGCTTGCGCACTAGATTCAACGCCTCTAGCCGATCTCGATCCTTCTCAATTTTGGCGAACTGGTCCCGAAGCTTTTCAATCATCCTGCTGAAATTAGCGGCAAGCTTGCCGATTTCATCTTTGCGTCGAAACGTGAGACGGGTGTCCAGATTGCCATTCATGACTTCCGTGGACGCTTTGGTCAATTTCACTAAAGGAACAGTGATATGGCGGGATAACAAATAGGAGAACAGGAAAGCCGCTGCGAATACCGCCATTGCAATCGTAAAAATCGTGCGCTGAATCTGAGTGCTTTGCTCGTAGAGCAGCGTGAAGTCCTTGGCGAAGCGGATAATCCCTACCTTGCTTCCATCGACGATGACGGGGTAGGAAAAGAGGACGGATGCGGTACCATTTTCGTAGGAAATGCTGTAAGCCGTCTTGCCTTGCAGCGCCTGATTCAAGTCGTCTCCGCCTGCCCAAAAAATCTTTGGATCAGAGGCAAACAGCAGCTCCCCGGTTAAATCATACATGCCAATGCTAGAGGAGACATCATGCTGCAAATCTTTCGCCATTTCTTCAGCCATTTGTCCGAAATAAAGCTCGTCGTTGGCAAAATGGTGGATCATGAAAGATTGCCGTACATAGGCATTACTGTTGTTCTTCAGTCCAACCAAGCTATCGGTTATGATCTTACGATTGCCGGATTCAATATTTTTTGCCACCATCTGATTCAAGATCAAAAAGAAAACTAAGAAAATCAAAAAGAACCCGATGAACAGCTTGGCTCCAATGGTGCGAAACATGCTTAGAACCCACCTACTTCTCGAATTTATAGCCGATACTGAATACCGTAGTGATCAAGTCGCTGCAGCCCAGCTTTTTGCGCAGCCGTTGAATATGCGTATCGACCGTTCTCGTATCCCCGGCATAATCGTATCCCCAGACCGTATCCAGCAGTTCCGTCCGGGTAAAGATTCTCCCCCTGTACTGGTACAGCATCATCAGGAGGTCATATTCCTTGGGCGTCAAATCAATCCATTCATCATTTTTTTGGACCATTCGCTCCGCTGTAGAAATCGCAATATCCTTGATTCGAATAAGCTCCTCTTTGGATTCCATGCTCGTCCGATTCGCTTGGGCGATTCGCCGTAAAATCGTTCGAATTCGGGCTACAACTTCCCGTAGATCAAAAGGCTTCGTAATATAATCGTCCGCTCCGAATTCCAGACCTAGTATTTTATCGGTTATATCCGATTTCGCCGTAATCATAACAATCGGCATGTTATAAGCTGCCGTCACTTTTTTGCAAATGTCCAGGCCGCTCTCGTCCGGCAGCATCCAATCCAGCAGCAGCAAGTCCGGCTTAAACGTCTCCAGTATGTTCCAACCCTCGGCTCCTGTTTGTGCCTTCTTGGTCAAATATCCTTCCTTGTTCAACCCATACTCGAGCAAATCCGCAATGGCTGCCTCATCCTCGATAATTAAAATTTTCGTTTTCTCCATTCGTCCTCCACATAAACACTGCAAAATGTACAACCAACAGTAGCTTGTTGTCATAACGGGGCAATACGTTTCGCTACTAAGTTTAAGGCTTACTTGTATCCTGTACGTTGCTGACTTGTAAACTTTTTGTGTCTGAATTTGGGTTGATGCTGCAATCAGTGGATTATCAAGACCTTGGATTTCTAGTATGTACTAAAATCGGCAGACCGTATTTAAAGAACAACTGCCGCGATATATGGATTAGGCTTTCAAAAAACTACGTAGAGGTTTATAACCCGAGCAACCTTGAAAGCAAGTCACGCGGCGGACCACAGTTCCCAATCACTTCAACTCCACACTCCATGGCACAAGGTCGGTTCATTTCCTGAATCATCTAACGAATTCAGCGGAGATTAATTCCCAGGATTGCAAAAAGAGGGATTATCCTTAATGGATAACCCCTCCATGATATCTGTGCATCTTACTGTTAGTAACCCTCGCCTTTACCGCCTGTAACTAAGGCGACACTCGAGCTAGCACCAATACGGGTAGCGCCGGCAGCAATAATTTTACGAGCTGTATCAATATCCCGGACTCCACCGGATGCTTTCACACCCATCTCTGGACCCACGGTTTTTCTCATCAAAGCGATATCTTCAACCGTAGCTCCTCCGTGACCGAAACCAGTCGAGGTTTTGACGAAGTCGGCTCCAGCCATTTTGCAAATCGAGCATGCCTTCACCTTTTCTTCGTCCGTTAAGAGACCTGTTTCCAGAATAACCTTAACGACAGCCTGACCGTTAGCAGCTAGAACGACACCTTCAATATCCTTCTTCACCGTGTTCAGATCACCGGATTTGAGTGCGCCGATATTCATAACCATGTCAATTTCCGTTGCCCCGTTTGCAATTGCATCGCGGGTTTCGGCCATTTTGGAGAAAGTCGTTGTCGCTCCCAAAGGGAAACCGACAACTGTCGTAATGCCGACTTTAGAACCAGCCAGCTCCGCAGCTGCCAAAGGTACCCAATAAGGATTAATACATACTGTTGCAAAATTATGCTGTTTGGCTTCGCTGCATACCTTAATAATTTCATCTTTTGTCGCATCAGGCTTCAACAAAGTATGGTCAATTTTACGGGCAATTTCCGGCCCTGTCATGAATGGCGCTTTCTGTCCGAAAGAAGATCCGGAGCCATTTCCTTCACTTGCTTTAACACTGGCAGAACCCGTATTTGTTTGCTGATTGCTAACTTGTGCAAGTACTTTTTGTGTAATTTGTTCTATGAGTTTCTCCACTTCCACTTTCGTTCTCCTCCGCTTCATTTTTCTCTATTTATTTAGATCGTCGATAATCCCTACTATAACTGCATCCACAGCTCCTTCAGGCCGTTTCATGACCTCGCGCGCGGAACCGCCTTCCTCTACGACCAAAACGATGTCGCCAACTCCGGCCTGCGCGCAATCAACAGCGATAAACGGATCAGAGTAAGTTTCACCCTTAGTATCTACGGATTGGACGACCATAAGTTTCAATCCGTGATGACTTTGTGTTTTGATCGTAGCGACGATGTTGCCGAGCACTTTGCACATTTTCATGGATTACTCGCCCGATTTCGGCAAAAGTTTCTCCACATCGCTATGAGGTCTTGGAATCACATGAACGGAAAGCAGTTCCCCTACTCGTTGAGCTGCTTCTGCCCCTGCATCGGTGGCCGCTTTAACAGCTCCAACATCTCCCCTTACCAATACCGTGACAATGCCGCCGCCAACCAGTACTTTGCCCACTACCGACACATTCGCCGCCTTAACCATCGCATCCAAAGCTTCGATGGAACCTACGATACCTTTTGTTTCAATCATTCCCAAAGCACTACTCATGAATGAGCACCTCCATGTTTGATCACGTTATAGTTTTCAACAATTCCCATAATACCTGCATCTGTCGCGACTAAATCCAAACCTAGCGGTAAGGAGGAGTCTCTGCTTTTTGCCAAATAAACCAGATCATCGTAACCGGCTGCTCCATGGGTATCGATTACAACCATTGATTTTCCCGCCTTGGTGTGCTCATCCTTCATCGGTTGGACGATCAACAGCTTGAGTCCGGTCAGACTCTCATCTTTATGCGTGCAAACAACGGTACCGATCACTTTTCCCAAGAACATGATAATCCCCTACCTGAATCTTTTTAGGAAGCGACTCTCGACTTCCATGATTTTGGTAACCCGTTTGTCGTGCCTTCCGCCTGAAAATGGAGTATCGAGCCATGTTTTAACCAACTGTCTAGCCAACCCTTTACCGATAAGTTGACCACCGATAGCAAGCATATT
The DNA here is from genome assembly GCF_013204855.1 of Paenibacillus alba. Classification (GTDB taxonomy): domain Bacteria; phylum Bacillota; class Bacilli; order Paenibacillales; family NBRC-103111; genus Paenibacillus_E; species Paenibacillus_E alba. The sequence goes on from NZ_JABMKZ010000020.1 coordinate 71,747, forward strand.
CGCATTGTTATGATCACGGCTGTTGATAACAGTAGATAAATCCCAGCATAAAGCGCAGCGAATACCTGGTACTTTGTTCGCCGTCATCGTACTGCCGATCCCGACTCCGTCAATCATAATACCGACGTAATTGTCATTGGTTGCCGTAGCTTCCGCAACAAGAAAGGCAATGTCCGGATAATCAACCGCCTGTTTATCGTAGCAGCCAAAGTCAATGATTGGGTACCCGAGCTCTGTCAAGTACGCTTTAATATCTTCCTTTAATTCTAAACCACCATGGTCACAACCAATAGCGACTGTTTTCATCTATGTTCGACTCCTTACCTAAGCGCCTTTAGAATGGCTTCAAAAGAGTTTGCTTGCAGACTGGCCCCTCCGACGAGAGCCCCGTCAATATCTTCTCTGGCACAAAGCTCCTTGATGTTGCTCGCACTTACCGAACCACCATACAAGATCGGAACCTCGTTTGCAAAATCAATACCTTTTTTCTCGGCAAGCATCTGTCTGATCTCTCGATGAATGTCTTGAGCATCCGACGGTTGAGCCGTTTTACCGGTCCCAATCGCCCATATCGGCTCATAAGCGATGATGACATGACTGCGCCCCTCCGTCACTTTGGCAAACGCAGATTCAACTTGCGTGCGAATGACCTCTTTCGTCAGCCCCAGCTCACGCTGCAGCTGCGTCTCGCCAACGCATACGATGGGAATCAAGGAATTCTCGATGGCTTGATGCACCTTGGCAGCGACCTGTTCATCCGTTTCTCCCGCTGCTCTACGCTCAGAATGGCCGATGATGACATGGCTGCAGCCTAGTTCGAACAACAATTCGCCATGCACTTCTCCCGTGTGAGCCCCTTTTGGCTTCTCATGGATATTTTGTGCACCTAAGGAAATCCCAGCTTGCTGCATGAGCTCCTTAAGCGGATAAAGCAGTGGGGAAGGCGGGCAGCAGACAGCTTCGCAATGCTCGTAAGGGGCATCATTCAGCTGGCTGAAAAACTCCCTCGCTTCCTGCAAAGTCATGTTCATTTTCCAGTTAGCAACGATTAATGGCTTGCTGCGTCCAATGGACGGCTGCTCCGTGATATCTGTCAGCTCAATGGAGGATAGGACCTGCTGCACGACTTGTCTTATATGCTTCTCTAAAGCGCTATCCATGGATTACGACTACTCCGATTTGGATTGCGGTAAAATGATTTCTACGTCGTTGTGCGGTCTAGGAATGACGTGTACGGATACAACTTCCCCTACTCTTCGCGCTGCTTCGGAACCTGCTTCCGTAGCGGCTTTAACAGCTCCTACGTCACCGCGAACCATAACAGCAACAAGACCTCCACCTGTAAGAGTTTTACCGATTAGTGTTACGTTTGCAGCTTTCACCATGGCGTCCGCAGCTTCAATTGCCCCTACAAGTCCTTTAGTTTCGATCATGCCTAATGCTTCTTTCATATTCGTTATTCCTCCTGTATGTTGGTTTAGTTGGTTTATGGGTTGTGCTGGATTACTTATGGTACTATGAGTAGTTCTTCGAGATGTTACAGCTCTTGCCATACTTATGTCTCCTTAGTCACCAGCACAGATCTACGTTTTCTAGTGAACGTGCGTGCGGAGGTTAACCCTTCCCCAGTAGGACCGGCGATGGTCAACGTTGTAAACCCTTCGCCACCGAAGCCGAGACCGCTATAAGACGGGCCATTTTTGACAAAAATCGTAGCCTGAAGCGCCTTCTCCATTTTCGACAACTGGGTGATGTTCTGCGAATGCATGATGGCCGTATGACGGTTTCCCTTTTCTGCCTTGACTGCGTATTGTATGGCCATATCCACATTGGGAACACGTACAATCGGGAGAACCGGCATGAGCATTTCCGTATTCACAAGCGGATGATTCTCAGGTGTCTCAGCGATAATGAGCTTAGTAGAATCATCTGTTTGAATACCGATTGCTTGCAAGATATGGCTAGCGTCTTTACCTACATAGTCTTTGTTAGGAAAATATTTTTCCTTCTCAGGATGTTTCGTTAAAATAACGTCCAACAGCTTCGTTAACTGATATCCTTTTAACTCATAGGCACCGTTCTTGAGCATCTCCGCTTTTAGCCCGTTGGCTACGGATTCAACGACGAAGACTTCCTTCTCCGCTGTACATAGAACGTTATTGTCGAAGCTGGCCCCCAGCACGATATCTCTGCCAGCTTGCTTTAAATCTGCGGTTTCATCGACGACAACAGGGGGATTCCCCGGACCCGCCGCGATCACCTTCTTGCCTGAAGTAAGCGCTGCTTTCACGACGGCCCCGCCGCCGGTTACGACTAACGCCTGAATGTTCGGATGCTTCATCAACTGTTCGCTTGTATCCAAAGTAGGCATCAGAACGCTGGTCAGCATATTCTCCGGACCGCCTGCGGCGACAATAGCTTGGTTGAGCAGCTGCATCGCCTTGATGGAAACCTTTTTGGCACTTGGATGCGGGTTGTACACGACCGCATTGCCTGCTGATACCATCGAAATACTGTTGTTAATCATCGTAGCTGCAGGATTCGTCGTCGGTGTGATTGAGCCAATCACTCCGAATGGGGAGCATTCGAGCAAGGTCAACCCGTTGTCACCGCTGAATGATTGTGAAAACAAATCTTCGATGCCAGGTGTTTTTTCCGCTGCAAGCTTGTTTTTGGCAAGTTTGTCTTGAACTCTTCCAAGCCCCGTTTCCTTAACAGCCAGCTCGGCCAATTCCGCTGCATGAGCAAGACTGGTTTCCCGCATCTTGCGGATAATGGTTTCCCTTTGAGCAAGGGGTAACAACGAGAACTTTCCAAATGCAAGACTTGCAGCGTCGACCGCTTCATCAACTGTTGCGAACACTCCGTGCTCATAAGCTGCATGAGCGGCTTCTGGAGCCGGAGCGGCCGTTTCATTCTGAAGTTTACCGATCACTTGCGCGACGATCGCCCTAATATCTGCTTCAGAAATACTCAACTCGTTCACCTCATTTCACTTTTACTGAACGTGATCTTGCCGTGCAGCTCAACCGTATCAATAATGCCTATGATCGTTGCATCTACAGGCACGCCTTGTGTAATTTTCGTTTGTCTGGCTGAACTTCCGCTTACTGTCATGACAATTTCACCTTTGCCCGCATGAACCGTATCGATGGCGACAAATGGTTTGCCATCCGGTTCTTGCGTAACCATATCAACCGGTTCAACAATCAACAGCTTCTTGCCAACAAGTTTTTCATCTTTGGTTGTAGAAACAACGGTGCCAATGACCCGGCAAATGTTCATTTATTCCCCTCCTGACTTTGCCGCCATGTAAGTCCGAGCAATTTCGCTTCTTCTTTCGCGAGCGGCGTCATAAGCACATTAGTAGATAGGGAAATTTCCGTTTCACCTTCATTCACCCAGTCTCTTACATGCTTCGCATGAATGAGCGGCCTTTTGGCGCTGCGTGGTGTTAGACTGAGCTTCGTCACCTTGGCGGCCAAATGCTTCATGTACACAACATGAACCCCGTACTTGCTAAGCTGCTGCAAATGGCCGGAAACAACGTCAAGGATAGCCGGCGGAACAGACAGTTTATTGACTCCTGTTGGGAGCACATAACTGCTGGATACAACAACTTCTTTGCCGCTGATCAAGGCATTCACAATAACGCCTGACGACGGTTCATCATCGATTAATGCAGCAATTTTGACGAGCGTACCGATCGAAAGAATGGGAAGCACCACCATGTCCGCTTGCTGGGCAGCTTCGGACCAACGAGACCTGTCGCTTCCGGCAAGTACAATTTGCTCATAGCTAAATTCGGGTTCCGGTTCATATACAGGCAGCGGCGCATCCCCGCAGAAAGCAACGATAACCCGGGTGCTTGCCGAGATGTCAGAGATCAACTGCTTCACTTCCACGGCATGGCGCTCGTCTGCGACAACGATCAAAACGGATTTGCGAACGGCCGCAGCAGCAGGCTTTTCTTTCTTTAGAAGAAGCTCATTCACGACTTGGCGAACGATTCTGGAAACCGTTTCCTCTAAGCTCATGGTTCCTCTCCTTCACTTCTTACTTGAGTAGTATACCGGTTTGGCCATTTCTTACATGGCCCGCATTCGCCTCGTCAAGATCGATATGCATTTCCAAACGATATTTCTCGGATACCCGGATCAGGACATTGTCCAAGATCATACCGCGAGGACCATCAACCTGTATCTTGACGCGATCTCCATTGTTCACTCCAAACAGCTGAGCATCGGAAGTATGCATATGGATATGACGAGCGGCGGCAATGACTCCTTTACTTATCCTCAGCTGCCCTCTCGGTCCCTGAATGATAATGCCAGGCGTACCCTCTATATCCCCCGAATCGCGAATCGGCGGGTTTACTCCCAAGGTGAATCCATCGAATAGCGAGATCTCGACTTGGGTTTCACCCCGTGCCGGCCCAAGGATCCGAACGCGTTCAATCGTACCTTTCGGTCCTATTAATGTGACCGTTTCGTTACATGCGAATTGTCCCGGTTGAGACAACTCCTTCATTTGCGTCAATGCATCCTTAGAACCGAACAGTCTCTCGACTGCTTCCGGTGATAAGTGAATATGCCGATTGGATACACCGATAGGAATACGGGGTTGCGAACTCATTTGTTCTAAGGTATCTTTCACCATCAGACCGATAATCTCGGCCAGTTGTTCTTCCGTCATCATACTTTCTCCAATCAGACCTTATATTCAAGCAAGTATTTAGCCGTAAATTGATCGGTAATCAGCGTATTGGTGTATTTTCCACGAATAGCGCCGTAAATCGCGTCGACTTTCTTTACGCCACCGGCGACGAGGACAGACTTTTCCTTCTTTCTCAGCTCAACCAAATCGATGCCAATCGTGCGGCGGTCCAACTCTTCGCTGCAAATAACGCCTTCCAGATCAATGAATCTGGAACATATATCTCCAACACCCTTCTCATGAATAACTTCCAGATCCGAAGTGGAGAAATAATTGGCTTTCATCAAGACAGAGTCTTCCGTGGGAACACCCACCGTGAACACAGCAATATTAGCTCGCTTGCCCATATCAAGAATTTTACGAATATGCCGATCAGCTTCTATAGCCTGCTTAACAACGGTATGATCGACAATAGCTGGCAGAGGCAAGAGATGAGGATTTGTGTTATACGCCCCGCCGAAGAGATGAATAATCTCCGAAGCGTACGTATTGTACTCCGAATAGCTGACACCGCCGTTCAACTGAACAACAGCGACATCTTTCACATGCTTGTTCTGCAGTCTAACGGCTACTTCATAAAGTGTTGTTCCCCAAGAAGTCGCAATGGTATCTCCGTCTTTAACGACTTTATACAAAAATTCCGCCGCAGCCTCTCCCAAATATTTCTTGACGATGGACTCCTCGTACTGAGGAACCGAAACAACAATCACCTTCTGCAACTTAAATTGTTCTTCTAATTGAGCTGCTAAATTCTCATTGTTTTCCGTTGGGTCCATAATCTTGATTTGGACTATGCCATCCGCTTTTGCTTGCTGCAAAAACCTCGAGACAGTGGGGCGAGATACCCCTAGATGCTTAGCAATGTCCTGTTGGCTATAGTCCAGTTGATAGTACATTCTGGCTGCATCAATGATTTTATCAAGCTTTTCTCCACCCATAATTCTCCGCCCCTTACACGTTATATTGAAATATTGCTCATCACTAGTTGACATAATTTCAATATAATTATAAGGAGAATCTGTAAAAAAGACAATCATTTTACGAGATAACCTTATGCAGCCATTCTACCAACTTACCGCCGAAATATACGCCCATTACACCCATAACAGCTGAAAATACGGGTGGAGCAGGTAGCGGAAGACGAATATACTTAAATACAACTCCTACAAATGCTCCCGCTGCAAACGCAAGAATAACTTCTTTCATTATAATCCCCTGCTATTCTTATGAGATTTATTCTTGCTGCAATTTGAATCCGAACGGAAGCAGTCCATCCACTGTTGTTTCATGCCTATCATCTTTTAAATTGGTTAAAACAACAGGCATCGAACCTTCACACAACTCCAACATGACTTGACGGCACGCTCCGCAAGGTGAGACAGGACCCTCAGAATCTGCAATAACAGCCATGGCTGCGAATTCCGTTTCACCATCCGAATAAGCCTTGAAGAGTGTCGTTCTCTCTGCACAGTTGCATAATCCATAGGACGCATTTTCCACATTGCAACCCGAGATGATCTTACCGCTCTTCGTCCTAATCGCCGCTCCCACTTTAAATCCTGAGTACGGTGTATACGCTTTTAATCTTGCTTCCCTTGCTGCTTCTATTAACTCATCATGCATGAGCTTTTTCACCTCTGTCCTTTTTCATATGGTTTCCCAAGGGCTGCCGGAGCAACCGCTCGACCGACGAATCCTGCAAGAATCAGAATCGTTAACGCATAAGGGAAAATATAAATGAAATCGACAGGAATGTAGTCTGTAATGCCATATACTTGGAAGACGGATTTGAGTGCGGAAGCAACCCCGAAGAACAATGCGGCGAACAATCCCGATATTGGCCTCCACTTTCCAAAAATCAATGCTGCTAGCGCAATATAGCCTTGACCGGATATTGTATTGTGTGAGAAATTGCTCGTCGTTGTTAGTGTAACAACCGCACCGCCCATCGCGGCTAATGCTCCGCTCGCCATAACGGCCATGTAACGCATCTTTGGCACATTGATCGCAAGTGAGTCGGCTGCTTTGGGATGCTCGCCTACAGCACGAAGCCGCAAACCGAATGGCGTTTTATAGAGAATGAAGGCTGCGACTGCTATGAGAATAAAAGCCAGATAGCTGGTTGGATAAGCGCTAAAGAGCGCATGGCCCAGATATGGAATCTTAGAGAGCCAAGGAATATCCCACTTAGAGAAAACATGCTTTAGTGTAGGCGTTTGTGCAGAACCGTTCAGCAACACTTTACACAGATAGATCGTGAGCCCTATAGCCAAGAAGTTGAGTGCTACGCCGCTGACGACTTGCTCCGCTTTGAAGGTCACAGAAGCAACCGCATGAGGCAGAGCAAACAGCGTTCCTACAATAATGGCAGCCAGAAAGCCAATCCATGGTGACCATCCCCCTCCGCCCCACTGCGTTTCTGCAAAATAAGTTACGATAGCTGCGGTGAACGCCCCCACAGTCATCATACCTTCCAAAGCGATATTCACGACGCCTGCTCTTTCGGAAAACAAGCCTCCGAGGGAAGCGAAGATCAGTGCAGTCGCAAAGACGATGGTTGTGTGCGTCAATTCACTTGCTAATTGTAGGATTTGCACGGTTACTCACTTCCTTATTTCTTTTTGCAAATAACTTCAACAGCCACTTTACGATTCCACTGGCAGCAACGAAGAAAATAATGAGCGCGATGACAATGTTCACCAATTCTTCCGGCACGCCTGCGCCGAACTTCATGCCCGATGCTCCGAAGGTTAGAACCCCTAAGAGGACTGCACCCAGAATAGCGCCTAGCGGTGTATTTCTGCCGATTAATGCAACAGCTATCCCCATCATGCCGTATCCCGGGAATGCCGTGTTGACCGATTGATAATGGAATACGCCCAATACTTCACATACACCGCCAACTCCCGCAAAAATACCGCTGATAAACATCGCGTTTATGATATTTCTGTTGACACTGATACCGGCGTATTGTGATGCTTCGGGATTAAAGCCTACAGCCCGCAACTCGAACCCTTGTTTCGTTTTCCATAGAATCACGTAAAACAAAACGGCCAATGTAAGAGCTATGACAATACCATAATGAATTCTTGAATTTCCGAACAATTCGGATAAGCCTTGCGAGGAGAGCCAAGCACTTTTATCCACAAACTTCGATCTCATTTGTCCTTTTTCAAGCAGGAACGTTTTCACAAAGAAATTGGATAAATAGAGGGCAATCCAGTTCAGCATGATCGTCGTTATGACTTCATGCACACCGCGTACGGCTTTCAGATAGCCAGCGATAGATCCCCATAATCCTCCGAGCACTCCCCCTGCAATGACCGCTAAAGGAATATGCAAGTACCATGGCAGGTGCATCTGAATGCCGACAAAACTTGCAGCAAGTGCGCCCATAATGAATTGTCCTTCAGCCCCGATATTGAAGAGGCCCGTACGGAAAGCAAATGCTACGGATAATCCGGTAAAGATCAGCGGTGTGATTTGACGAATGACTTCACCGATACTATTCAAATCTCCGAATGACTTATTGAATAAGGCTCCATATGCTTGGATAGGATTGTAGTTTCCGATGAGCATAATGATAGCTCCGAAAAACAACCCTAGGATAATGGAGATAAGAGAAATTAACGAGGATTCTTTAAATAACCATTTGATGACCCTGTTCATGCGCTCTCCTCTCCTTGTTCCGATTTGCTGCCTGACATCATTAGACCGATCTCCTGCTCGCTTGTCTTTTTCGGATCCACAATACCAACAATCCGCCCTTCGTACATAACAGCGATTCGATCCGATAAATTCATAATTTCATCCAACTCCAGCGAGTACAACAGCACAGCCTTCCCTTTATCCCTTTGCTCAATCAGCTTTTTATGAATGAACTCGATAGCTCCCACATCAAGCCCCCGAGTTGGTTGCGTAGCTATTAATAAATCGGGATCACTGTCGACTTCCCGAGCAATAATCACTTTCTGCTGATTACCTCCTGAAAGCGCTCTCGCTGGCGTTGTTTCACTAGGTGTGCGCACATCATATTCGGAGATCAGATCTACTGCATGTTGATTGATTTTGTCATAGTTAAGAAACAGGTTTTTATTGTATTCAGGGTAAAAATAATTTTTAAGCACCATGTTTTCACTTACCGTAAAATCAAGCACAAGACCTGTTTTGTGACGATCCTCTGGGATGTAGCCAACCTTGGATTCCGAAATTTGACGCGGCTTTAAGTTATGAATCGGTCTATCTTTAATTCGAATTTCTCCGGATTCCACACGTCTTAATCCGGTAATAACTTCAATCAATTCTCTCTGGCCATTGCCTTCAACACCGGCAATACCCAGAATTTCTCCCCTTTTAAGCTCAAAGGATAAGTTTTTCAAGGCCAGAATTCCCCGATTATCCAATGCTTCGACACCCGACAGCTTCAAGAATGCATCACTTGGATTCGCATCCTGCTTCTCAACAGCGAAGCTTACTTTTCGACCGACCATTTTTGCAGCCAACTCATCCGGCGTCGTATCCTTCACCGTCACACTGTCGATGACTTTACCTCGGCGAATAATCGTAACTCCGCTGCAGACAGCCATAATTTCTTTCAACTTATGTGTGATAAGAATGATCGTCTTGCCCTCATTCACCAAGCTGCGCATGATTTGCATCAATTCTTTAATTTCTTGAGGTGTTAATACCGCAGTCGGTTCATCAAAAATTAAAATGTCAGCGCCGCGGTAAAGCGTTTTCAAAATCTCCACGCGCTGCTGCATCCCAACTGAAATATCTTTGATCAGTTGATGCGGTTCTACTTGCAAACCGTACTTGGCTGATAATTCCTCCACTTTGCGAACAGCCTGTGCATAGTCGATCGTAACGCCTTTGGTAGGCTCCATGCCGAGAATGATATTCTGAACGACGCTATATGGTTCAACGAGCATAAAATGCTGATGGATCATGCCTATTCCCAATTCAATCGCTATCTTCGGATCTTTGATATTCACTTTCTGCTCATTAATCCATATCTCGCCTTCATCAGGCTCATAGAGCCCGAAAAGAATGTTCATCAAGGTAGACTTTCCTGCACCATTCTCACCAAGCAGTGCGTGAATTTCCCCCTTTTTCACTTGGAAGCTTATTGAGTCGTTGGCTACAATGCCAGGAAATCGTTTCGTTATTCCTCGCATTTCAACAACTGTTTGATCATTCCGCATATGAATATCACCCATTTCATTTGCTTACTTTAATGTGAGTGACAAGGCTAGTTATAAGAAGCCAACTAGCCTTGTCAGGAGTTAAGAACTGATTATTTAGCCGTAGGAACTGTAATTTCTTTGTTTACGATTTTCACTTCATATTCATGCACTTTCTTCAAAATATCTGCAGGGATATTCGGGTTTTTCTCAGGTAAGCCCACCGCATTCTCAGCAAGTCCCAGATCTTGAACTTTACCGCCTTTGAAATCATTTTTATCTAGATCCGTAGATACGCGAATGACAGCTTCATTAACTCGTTTCATCATGGATGTCAGTGTCACGTCATTACCGAAAGTTGCGGATTGATCTTTGTCTACGCCGATAACCCAAATGTCTTTATTCTTTTTCTTACGTTCGATAGCTTCATTAAACACGCCATCACCCGTAGACCCAGCAGCATGGAAAATGATGTCCGCTCCATCGTTGTAGATCGTTGCAGCAGCAGCTTTCCCTTGGTCAGGTGCATTGAAAGCGCCCGTGTAGTTAATAACAACCTTCGCATTCGGATTAACCGCTTTCACACCAGCAACGAAACCAAGTTCAAAGCGTTTGATAACCGGAATTTCAGCGCCGCCGACAAATCCGATTTTGTTCGTTTTGGTCATTAAGCCGGCAACTACCCCTACCAGGTAAGAGCCTTCATTTTCTTTAAAAGTGACGGATTCAACGTTTGGCGCATCCACCACGGCATCAATAATAGCGAACTTTGAATCTTTATTGGCATCAGCGACTTGCTTCATCGCATCGCCCATCATGAAGCCGATACCCCAGATCAAACTACGTTTGTTCTTAACGAACTGATTCAAGTTAGTTACATAATCAGCATCGCCTTGACTTTGCAGGTAATCTACCTTGCCGCCTGTTTGACTTTCAAACGATTTTAGACCTTCCCAAGCACTTTGATTAAAAGAGTTGTCGTTAACGCCACCGATATCGGTTACCATCCCGACGGTTAGACTGCTTTTTTTGCCCGCTGCCGGGGTTGTTGTTGATTTGTCTACTGCTGGTGCCGCGCTCGAAGCCGTATTGCTAGTCGTATTGCCTCCACATGCTGTCACAAACATAGAAATCAAAACAACACTCATCAAGGACGTAACCCAACTTTTTCTCTTCATACTCATTTCGTAAATGCCCCTCTCTATTCGTTAATGAAATCAGTCACACATTTAGAAATTTTCAGATATTACAGCGCTTACAATTCCTAGTTATTAGCTCCTCCTTATCAAAATATTGAAATAAAGAAAAATTCATAATTAACATTGTTTCACAACATCATTATATGATATAGATGAACATATGTAAATACTAAACATTACAATATTTTATAGAAAGATATCGCTTTCATTTTATTCTCACGCAATTTTCTAAGGTTATAAGATTTAATCGAAAATTAATCTGTCACAATCCTGAAATTTAGTTAAACTATATTTTTTACATTTGAAAATAAAAAAAAGGCTATTCGCTAAGGAATGCCCTTCATGCTATACACGTATATTTCATGCGCATTGTTCTTACTTAACAGTGAAAGTACCCTTTAACCCGCCTGGTTCCACGGTGTACTCATAGGTCCCAGGTTGCGGATTATTCATCAGGAACACATTCTCGCCTTTATTTAAATCGGCATTAATCCCTAGCACAGGTGACTTTAGCTTCAAGCCTGTTCCCGCATTTGCATCCACATTGACGACTGCTTTGATCATCTGCTTCGACTTAAATTCCGTATTTTTAGGACTTAGACCTGAACGATTCACTTGAATGTTGGCAATTTGAAGATCATTTTTTTCATCGATTGCAGCAATCTGTGTTTGAGGCTGGCCAATTACCCCGATTGGAATATGATCTTTTTGCATCAGAATACCGCCCCCGAGGACAACGACGACCGCTGCAAGGATGATTGTACCTTTGTAAGATGTAACTGCAGGCTTGGCTTTAATTTTACCGCCTTTGGCTGGCTTGGTCTTTGGCGCAACACGATTCGATTGCCATTCCATCCATTTCTGCGTAAGAAACATAAAGATGAGAAATACCGTATCGGCCGCAACAATAACTTTATTCGAAGCCATCAGCATAACACCTAACAGCTCACCTGCCATCGCGCCAAGGCATCCGATTAAAACACCGTTGATTACAGATCGCAAACCATTGGATTTACCTGAGAGGAAACCCGATACGCCGGCAAACAGAACGGCTATTGCGATCGAAATTACCATATTAGTTTGATAAGCTTGCGCTGATACCACACCAAAAGCTGCACTTGCTATAAACGCAATCACGATGGCGAATAAGGACCCCATCGTCCCCTTTAGCTTATCTCTCGTTCGAAATAAATAGAAAATATTATAACCTGTATACAGCACAATAATCATTAAGCTTCCAACAGTCAGCAGCATCCCATCACCCCTCCAGCCAAAAAATTAAACTTACAACTTAGCAGCGAAATCCCAATCCGGGTAAACGTAAGGCACACTCGGCGCTGCCGCAAGATCAACTTTATCGATCATAATTTTCATGACTTTTTGCCCGTGATACGTGGTTTGATCGATGGTTCCCGTCACAGTAATCCATGAATCATTAGGATATTGACCTGCATTAGCCGTTTCCGCGATAATGCCATACGGCGAAATATCTGCAATGCAATGCGTCATGCCTAATCTTCCGATAATGAACTGCGAATCAGGCATGCCCTCTTCACGATAAACAAAACCCGTAATTTTTATTGGCTTGCTTTGAAAATTGTCTACAAACGTATTCAGCGCCTGCAATTTTTCGATATACCATTGGTCTTTCATCTCAACCTGATCCTGCTGATAAAGCAGCATACCCAATTTAGCATAGTCGCGATTATATATTGAAGTTTTAAACTTTTCTTTCAAAGCAGGATCTTCATTTCCATCTAGTTCGACCAAATCGGCCGGCGCCGTACTTTGATTAAGTGAAACGCCTCCTAGATTCATCCCTTTCTTTTGAGCCAAGGAACCGGCAAGCGCGGTATTCGGCAGGACTGCCCCAAACACCAGAGGAAGGAGAAATAAACTGTAAACAATGATATTTTTACCTAATGAGCTCGGAAGTTCGTGACTATGTCCGTGATCGTGATTACAATCGCATACGATGACTGGTCTCTTCAGTGAAACGATCGAAATATACAGCTGAAAGCCACCAACAATAAGAAGCCCTCCTGCGGCAATCTCTAGATAGATCGTGAGTTTCGGCGTTACATATAGAAGGATCTCTCCCGATATCTTTAAGTACACAATTAAAGCCGCGAAACCTAACAAAATAAACGCTCTTAAAAAGTTGTGTATGACGGCGGCATTTATTTTTATCATAAGAAAGCTCATCCTCCAGGCCAAGATCGTGTAGATATGAATTATTTTAGAATAAATCCTTCCAGGAGCAGTGTGCCCCCATATACAAAAATAATGACAAGAACGCTAAGTAAAACGATAAATCTTTTCTTGAAAACAGCCGACATCATCAGAAGCCCTTTTAAATTCAGCATCGGCCCGAAAACCATAAAAGCGACAAGGGAACCCTTCGAAAAGGTAGTCAGAAAAGATTGAGCGACGAAAGCGTCAGAAGTCGAGCAAAGGGATAAAATAAACCCAAGGCCCATCATTAATAAATTGGCGCTCCCCTGCCCATGTCCGAGCGCAACTAGATTATCTCTGGATACAAACGTCTGAAGCAGACCCACAAGCAGCGCACCAAACAGCAAAAATTTGCCCATATCGAAAAATTCCATGACTGTGTGGCCCATCATTTCCACCATTTTATTCGTTCGCGGTTGATGATGGTCATGGTCATGGCTATGATGGTGATCAGCCGCATGATTGTGTACCGTTTTTAGCGTTTTCTTAACCGGCTTCGGCTCTGCGGACTCTTTCACTTTTAGCTGATCCGGGTTCACGAATTTATACACGATTAATCCAACGATCAGCGCTACGACAAATGCTAATCCCATACGCGAATACGTAATTTCGGGATGGGAGCGGAAGGCAACAAAAGTAGACCAGAACACGATTGGGTTTAAAATCGGTCCAACCAGGATGAACGTTGTTGCTACATACAACGGCATGCCTTTTTCAATCAGCTTTCGAATAGCCGGAACCATTCCGCATTCACAAATCGGGAAAATAATCCCTAATATACTGGCGGTAATAATCCCCAAAAACGGATTTTTGGGAATCATTCTTTGGATCGTTTGATCAGATACAAACACTTGAAGCACAGCTGAAATGATCACGCCAATCAAAATAAACGGCATGGCTTCCAAAATGATGCTGATAAACATCGTCTTAAATATTTGCAACTTCGGATTGTTTAAGAGAGATCCCGGCGCAGTGGTAGAGAAGAAGTATAATAGCGCAATAAAAGCCAGACAAAGGCCAGCGAGCATATTGCTATTCCACATCGTTTTTTTCTGCACGATCGTATTTTGCAAGGAACTTCCCCCTACTCTTATTCTTGGTATAAATCTTATTTATAATTACGCGACAAGCCTTTCTACCAGCCAAATCCCGCCTAACACAAGCACGACGCCGGACGCCGCAATAACGGCCCGTCTCGATAATTTCCAACGATGGAAGAAATAAAGAAGCGGTAATAATATAGCGACAATCGAAATTTGCACAGCTTCGATCCCCAAATTAAAGCTGATTAAATCAACTGCCAATTCGTTTTTAGGAATGACCATTTCCTTCATAATGTCGGCGAATCCCATTCCGTGAATCAAACCAAATAAGAAAGTCAACACCCAGCGGTGACTGACATTTTTGCGAATCATGTTATCCAGGGCAACATAGCAAATACTAAGCGCAATGGCAGGCTCTACAATGTAAGCAGGTACATTAATAATTCCCAATACGGTTAAAGTTAACGTTAAGCTGTGAGCAACCGTAAAAGCCGTAATCATCGTTGCATATTGTTTGAACGTCTGTCTTGCAATCAGCAGCGAAAACAAGAAAAGCAAATGATCGTATCCAGATAAAATATGGTGCATCCCCAACTTGAAAAACGAAAACCATCCTGAGTTCACTTGCGAATTCGCAGTTGCATTGTCTTGCGATTGCGTATGATTCTCTACGGAACTATCTGCGTGCCCAATATCCTGATACAAGGTTGCGTATTCGTCAGCTGTCATCAGCATAAGCCAACTGCGGTCTTTACCGGATAATGCAGCAGTACTCTTTTGAGGTCCGTATACGATGGCCAACAAGTTCACATAATTAGTTTTGATGTCATTCACATACTGCACGTCCGTCAATGAAATGGAATCCGTTTCAGACACGGGCGGATACAGCACCTTGAGTATCACTTTTGTTGCGTCACCTTTGCGATCAAGAACAAAGCTCTCCACTTTCGTCCAAGCTTTCGGTTGATCGTTAATTTTCAAGGTAACACTTTCCTTGACCATCGCTTCAATCTTGTCTTTCATCGCATCGAATTCTTCCTGCTCAATCATATGGTTATTGTTGAGATCGCCTCCGACCAACTCGATAACGGATAACTCATCTAGCGCATAAGTCATCTCTGTTTGCGTTTTCGTCAGCGTAAGTGTCGTATAAGCAGCGCTATACGCATGGGCTTCAACCATCTGCTTGAAGGGTAAAGTGAACAGAAATAATGCAAGCAGCAGCGACAAGGTTAGACGAAGTGAAGGTTTAAACCGGAACATGATATTCCTCCAGTAAATGATTGATTTGTAAGAATGAGAATGCCACTCTTGCGAATGGCATTCTGTCAGTTTTATTCTTGAAATAAACTATTATTTCATTAATACGTTGTAAATAACTTGTGCTGCTTCGGCACGTGTTGTAATGCCTTTCGGATCGAATACACCCGCGGAACGCCCTTGAACCAAATGAAGCTCAGCCGCTTGATTCACAAACTGTACTGCCCAAGTCGAAACTTCAGCTTCATCTGTAAATGATGTACCCACATTACCCGTTGATTGGCTGCCATGGACGATCGCATATGCGCGCATCATCATCGTAACCATTTCCTCACGCGTAATTTGTGCGTTTGGATCAAAGATAGTTTCGCTCTTGCCATTCACTACACCTGCCTTTACCGCGATAGCAATTGTTTCCTCATACCAATCAGTTGCGTGCACATCCGTAAATGAAAGCTGCCCAGTTCCGGTAAGCTTTAATGCTCTGACTAGCAGCGAAGTAAACTCTGCACGCGTTACGCTGCGTCCAGGTTCAAACGTCGTCGCGCTTGTTCCGTTCACAATTTGTTTAGCCACGAGTTCCTTGATGACGTCAGCAGCCCAATGTCCGTTCGGAACATCCGCGAATGCTTTCGTCACTTCCAGTACGGCGTACTTACTGAAGTGACTGATCTGCGCCGTCATTTCTCCGTTGCTGTATTGTCCGCCAATGAATTCAAGCTTGCCATCATCAGCAATATAGTAAATTCCTGCTAATTTGGGATTAATTGAAGCGTCCACTTTCAAACGGATAGTAATGGGTTGGTCGAATTTCGACAAAACCGCGATTGTTGATCCATCTGACTTAATGAGAGATAGCTCGAATTCGTAAACATCACTGCCAAGCTTAATAGCTGCTTGGGATTCCGCTTGTCCTTTGGCGAGAGCATCCGTTGCAGCAGAAGCTGAAAGCGGCTCGAATTTCAAGGAAATCATGCTGTCTTTTAAGGTATCCGCGGATACTCCACTCGTTAACTGCTTGATTAAAGCAACAGGTACATCTAAAGTTAATTGATCCATTTTAATCTCAAGCTGATTTAGACCAAGCAATTCGGCCGTATTGGAAGGCAGCGCAACTTGCTTCATGTCTGCCGATACGGGAACGATCACTTTGCCGTTCTCTGCTGGTTTGCTCAATTCCTCAAGCGTTACGACATGTTTGCCTTCTTTATCCGTGTTTGGATTTGAGGGGCTTATGATACCGCCACCGCCACCTCCTCCGCCACTACCAGTACCAGGATTTGATTTATCCGCGATCTCAATAGATTTATTAACATTTACCGTTTGTAAAGTCGCCTCATCTTGACTATTTGTCGGCTCTACACTTATAAGTTGAATCGATGCCGAACCTTTTTTGATAACATCAAAGGTTAAAGTAGCCAAAGAAACAGTTCCATCTTCGATGTTAGTGTCCCCTAATTCGGTATGCAAAAATTTAATATGACCATTTGCTTTAGCTTCAGAATTCGTGAAACCTGAATCATTCACTTTCGAGCCACTAACATATTGCAAAAGGCTGGGATCATAAGCAAGGTCCAATTCATAAGCATGCACATCAGTAAGGTTATTTCCATTAACGACAACAGTTATTTGATCCCCTACAGTAGGGTTGACTTTTGAGACTTCAAGGTTATACGAGAAATTATTTGTTGCGAAAGTGAATTGCGGAAGCAGTAAAAATACTAGAAGCGATAGTACTGTACTGCATGAAAGCAGTTTACGTATATACATCATAGAAGGCCGGTCCTTTCTTTTGAGGCTCTGGGGGAAGGCCTATCCGCCATCCCCCAAAGTCTAGAATTAAACTTAGAATGATTAGTTAGAAGAAATGATTTTCCTGGAAATTATCGCGAGATCCTGAATATCTACTTTTCCGTCATTGTTAATATCTGCTTTTTTGTAAGTATTCCAGTTTGGATCGGCAGAAGTTTTACCATAGTACCTCGACGCGATCGACAAGTCTCCTATGCTAATTTTACCGTCTCCGTTCAAATCTCCTGGTAGAACGATAATAACAGAAGCCGTAAATGTGAGCAGCGCCGTATTCAGTGCAGTAACAGCCTGATCTACCTCTGATTGCACAGAGGATTGATTGCCCGAAACGTCTTGAGCGCTGTTAATAGCTGCCAGCAGGATTGCCTTCGTACCTACCGGGTATTGACCGGCCCTGGTTCCTTCCTCTGCAGCAGCAAGCTTTGCCTGAGCATCTGCGATTAATGCATTTAATGCAGCCTTATCAACAAGGGCAGTTATTTGTACGCTGTGGGAAGTTCCCGCTACCTTTGTTTCTCCGCCATCCCCTTCAGTAAGCAGCAAATTAGAGAGGGTTATGATTGCCGTCGTCTCTTGCGTGATTGACGAATTCACTTTCCAGTGCAGCATCATCAAATCACCACTTCTTACATTGGCCGCTCCTTGTATGGCAGCAATGAAACGAATTTGCCCCGGCTTCTCTTGTTGATCTACAATCTGGAATTCACTGTTTATGGCCTCGGCAGATACAAATTCAACTTGGTTCGGATCAAAAGTGAATGTTATATCCTGGGCATAAACATTGCTTGTTACATTCGATAAGCCATAAGCGAGATCGAATGTACCGCCAACTAGAACATGGTTAGATCCGGTTAATGTCGGATTGATGGCATCCAAAGCACCGGACACCGTTACATCACATGTTGCTGTTTTGCCGCCGTCTACTGTCGTCACCGTAATGGTTGCTGTTCCAGCGCCGACTGCTGTTACTTTACCATTGCCATCTACTTGTACTACGTTCGTGTTATTTGACTTCCATGTTACGGCTTGATTCGTTGCATTCCCTGGAGCAACTGTTGCAGTTATTGTTTGAGTACCTCCAACAATAAGAGCAATTGCACTTGGTGTGAGGGTTACTCCTGTTACAGCAATCGTATTCTCCGTAAACGTAAGAATTGTAGATTGACCCGCAGGTACTGCTCCGTTGGCTTTCACACGTACTTGCACGCTGTGATTGCCGCTTAAGTTTGGAGCCGCTGCTGGGTTATACGTTGTCCACGCTCCACCATCAATGCTGTACTCCATTGTCGTATCAATGCCTAAGATAATATTGTTTACATCGTCAGCCGTTACGTTTGGAGCTCCTGGTGATTGCGCATTCCCTGTAAAGGTCAACGTTTTGCTAAGACCTGGCATGACATCTCCGACTGCACTCACACGAACCTGAACAGTGAAATTACCATCTAGCACCGGTGGTGTTGCCGAGTTATAAACAACCCAGCCTGCGTTGTTGATATTGTACTCCATGGTTGAATCAATACCAGTTATGGCCTTATTCGTATCATCTGCGTTCACATTAGGCGCTGGCCGCAGCAGAATACCAGTAACGACAACGTCATCTAGTCTGCTTGTTCCGCCAGTTGCAATAGTCGCACCGGCGTTAATCGCATTACTCGAAGCTAGAAGCCACCTTATATACACAGTAGATTGGTTATTAGCTGCGGCTGGTAGCGTCGCGTTATCCAAGCTGACAAAAGTGCTCGCTGTTGTTATTGTAATCGCAGCATTGGGAACATTGGACCATGTCGTACCATCCAAACTATATTGTAGCTTAAATTCTTTAGGTCCTGTTCCTGAACTGGTTTGCTTCGAAGTCACTTGGAGATAGGAATATCCCGAAGCGTCGAATGATGCCAACCAGTACTTATCTCCAGAAGCATCCCATCCAGAAGTACTTACTGCTTTACTTCCACTAGTAGTCGGATAACTAAACGCTCCTGTTGGCCCTACAACAGATATAGGCTTAGCCGTAGCTTTTTTCAGACCACTTGATGCATTAGTGGTACTGTCCTCAAAATCCCATTTCACCAAGGTCGGTGGAGTTATTAGGCTACTATTCGCTACTGTAATATCGGCCCATCCAGTAATTTTATTTGTTCCGTCGACAGATACAATGTAGATATGTTGATTCGGACTAGCGAAAATATCCACATTAGCGACTAACAGTTTCGTATAGTCAGAAGCCAGTTCCCCTAATGCAGGTTGGTACAATGTACTAGCTGCACCCACCGCATATTTCAACGTACCCGCTGGAATTGTTGTAGCCTTAGTTCCCAGTACACTTCCTACTGCCCAAGTGAAGCCAGTTAATGCAGGCGCAGCTGTACTGAAATACAAGTCCTTGATTTGACCTGCAAGCACACTTCCAGTCGCCTTAACACGAACTTGAACATTATGCTCACCGCTCAGATTAGGAGGTGTGGCTGCAACATAAGGATTCCATCCTGCTCCATCTATGTTGTATTCCATAGTCGAATCGATACCAACAATAACTTTAGCGCCAATATCGGCTCTTACGTTCGGTTTCAATGGTATAACATTGATAAAAGCAGATGCCTTGAAGCCTCCATCAAGCGACTCCGCATTAATCATTGCAGTTCCGAGACCCACAATAGATACGACGCCGTTATTTACCTTTGCAACGGCCTCATTGCTCGAACTCCAAATAACCGCTGTAATTGTAGCATTTGCCGGCAATACACTAGCTGTAAGAGTAATATCCGGATCACCTGGCGATACTATAACTGAATTTTTATCCAGCTGTACGCCGGTTACAGGCACTAAAGCATCCGTTTTTATTAATTCTCTGGTATCGCGAACCCGAATCCGACTGCCTTCGGAAAATGCTCCGGATAGACCAATTGCTGAAAGCTTGTCACCAATCTTAAGTTTCGGTATTGGAACCCCGCTTTGACTTGAAATATAACCGTCAACGAAAACGAGTACATCGCCTGAACCATCATTTAAGACGTAGGAGCTATCATCTGGGATCGCTGTAACTTCCCCAAATACTTTGACCAATTGTCCCATATTTTCATCTAAAGTCGCATTTTTCGTAGATAAAGATTTGGGTTGAATCGGCGAGCCCGAGCTCACTTTGACGATACTGTTAGCAAATTTGTCAAACTCAAGCTCAAAATTGTTCTCAAAAATTTTGATATGACCATAAGCCCTTATCGTATCCCCAACTTTCAGAGATCCTTCCGGAATTTCACTGAAAGCCATGATTCCACCAGTATCATCCTGTACATAAACGGCATCGTAGAATACCCCAGCCCCAGAAGTTACTTTACCTTGAACAACGACTTCTGTGTCGGGAGCAAGTTTGCGCGCTTCGCCGATCGCAGTGACTTTAGTATCAAAATGACCCAGCCATTTCATCGCGTTAAGGGCAAAATCTCCGTTATCATTAGGGTCCGTACTTACCTTCAACTGATTATCATTAAAGATATTCATCCCCGCAATGAAAAGTCTGCCGCTGCCGATCTGTTCAGTCGCAACTAGAGGAATTTGCGAGCCTCCAGCGCTTCCTGACCCCACCTTATAGGAAAAGCCTCCAGATGGCGCACTCTGCTGGAACGTAGTTTCATTCCCACGAACCAGGATGGAAACATTGCTGTTATCCACAAGTGCAGCTTTTGCTCCAGCGTTATTACGAGCAAGACTCGTACCGCTGTAAAAGTCCATGATAGAAACAAAGTCAGTTAAGTAATTGGTTAACGGAACCGGATGTGTTCTTACGGCAAACTCATTTCCGGTAATTGTACTCCAGAAGTTCCCTGCTTTGGAGTCATCATAAATCGTATCCCCATTGAATAATACGGTAGATCCTACACCTGACAATAAATTATTGAGTGCCGTACCATTGCTTCTTTCTGCTACAAAAACCGATCCGCCGCCAGTTATAAAGTCTTTGACAGCGTTAATCTCCGCAGTTGAATAGGTAGTAGCTGGATGGGTTAGCATAAGAATCTTAGTACCTGCTAATGCTGCCGGAGTAATGGCTGCTCCCGTATTTTCAGCTATTGTATAACCTTCTTTGCGCATCATCGAGGTAAATGTCGTCAAATTATTCGCATATTTCCCCGTATCCGTCGTTGTATTTTCGTTTTGATGCGTGGAATCAATCAATACCTTGATTCCCAGAGAAGGCTTGATCGTAAAGGCTTGTTCAAATTTATTTTCTCCAATATTATTTCCGTCCCCTGCTGTAAGCACCACAATGATCTTGTGATTCCCTGCAATCGGGTTGTCCCAAGTCACTCGTGCCGTAGCGGACTTATTCGTCTGAAGTTCACTAATAACGGCTTCACCGATTTTATTTCCCATATCTACAGCATCATAGTAAAAACTTGCGTTTAGATTGCTGACATTGATAACACCAAGATTGCTGATGCTGGCCGTTAAAGTAGTCGGAACCGCTCCGGTAATCGATCCTTCGGACGCAGTCACGCTGCTAACCTTAACGTACAAATCATCCGTTGGAGACCAAATTGGAGCAGAATAAATGCGATCTCCGTCTTTTTGCGTAATACGCACAACAAACCATTGTTGGCCGCCAACGACGTTAACCGTTGGTTTCCAATTATAAGCCGTTTTAGAACCAGAAGGTGTAATAGTATCGATCACTCTTCCGCCATTACTAACAATTTCAATTTTGTCAATGTTATCGTTAGATGGTGTCTTCAAGTAACTATACTTAGGATCACTGCTGTTTTCCAAGACAGAATCACTAACATTGATATCAAATTGAAGTGTCTTCGTGTCGGTTGTCGAACCCATATACCAACCGCTTGCCGAAACATCCAATTGAGCATTTGGGTCTTCACTGAAATAAACACGCATTTTACGCATAGAGTCAAGTAGAGACTCTTGTGTTAGATCTTTGGACACGATCACTGTACGTTTTTTCGTCTGTCCCCAAGTGGCGTCATGATTGTCTTCGCCATAAGTCGGCGCCACATGCCATCCCAAGTCAAGCGCGTTGAAAAGCTTATCTTCCGCGTTGGCATATCCGTAGTGACCCGAGCCATTTCCTACTTCAAGCATGGTAAAGAGTTTATCGACTTTTTTATCGTAAGGAATAAAATTATCGAAAGCATTGGCTGACATCGCCGGATGGTTAAACTGGGCAACGATATTATCGTAAGTCAGAACCCATGCATAGTAATTTTGCAGATTCTGATACTTGCCCCCGTCTTGCATCCGATCGATAAAGTCAGTTGTACCGAAAACGTTGGAATGTCCCCAAGTTGTTGAAGTCATTTCAAAAGCAGGAAACACGACAAAACTTCCGTCTTTCGTATATTGCTTCGCCAAATCTTTGGTTAATTGCCAATCCGATCCACCTGAACGTTCTGGCATACCTTTGTGATCAACAGTATCTTTATTGACTAAAGAAGAATCGATATCATGAGAATGGTCAGAGAAAGCAAAAAAGTCATAGTTATAATTTTGCGAAGCTTTCAACGCATCTTCCGGACTACCGGAAGCATCATGTGAAATATTAGTATGATTGTGAGTTGTCCCGCGATAATGATTCCCGCCTGTAAATCTTTGGGCAATCGAGAATGTCCAAGAATAGGTTGATCTATTGCCAACCTTATCTTTAGCTTCAACTGTAATTGTATTCGGACCTTCAGGCAAATCATCCGCTGTCGTCAAATTAAGCCTGATTTGATCTTCTTTGATAATAGCTTGGTTTGTGAAATCTTTATTGCCAATTGTAATTTTGGCCGTTGCTGCATTTACACCGCTCAAATCAAACATAGAAACAGAGATTTCAGGATGTTTGGTTTCTATTGTATCTCCCATAGCTGGAAGTGCATTGGAGAATGTCGGTCCTTCCGTATCTGCGCCTACATCGACTGTGTAGGGACCGACAGATACGGTTTTGTCCCCTTTTGCCTCAATATAATAAACGAATGTTGGCATAGGAACATTGGCTGCCGGAATCGATCCATTGTAATTCAAAGCGTCTGCTGAATTCATAGCAATCGATTTAAATGTCGTATCCCCAACAGCTTGGTAATACAAGGTAACGGTATCCGCATTTTTGACAATCGCCGAAAAAGGAAGATCGACATCCGGAATTCCTTTGGTCAAAGGAGTATGCGTTACAGTGAGTTCTCCTCTAATATCAAGAAGGCTTCTTACCTGTAAGTAGTAACCGCTCGTATATGGCGCATAGTCTTGGGATTGTCCGACAACCCCTGTAAATGTATACGATTCGTTTGCAAGTAACTCTTTACTAACATCAATTCCAGTACTTCCTAGAACCTTGACAATAGACGGATTAGACGATTCGTCAATAACCGTTACATTGTAATCAGCACCCGAAGTATTGATATTCGTGACTTTCCCATAAAACTTAACAACTTTGCCTTCCAGCACCTCTGCGGAAGAAGCCTTCGATAAATCCGTAATATTAATCACTTGAGGAGCCGGAGAGGTTGCTGCTCCCAAATCTGTTATACTATCAGCTAAAAATCGGAGTAACCCCTTCGTGAATGCCACATGTCCGGAAATTTTCACATTATGTCCAGGCACGATAGAAGGATTCGGCGCAGTAAGAGCGATCACATTAATCCCGCTTGTCGCATCTTGAATGTAAAAATTCGTGTTTTCCGAGCCTAAAACTTTATTAGCACTCGTCACTACGCCAGTAATGGTAGCCGCTTTTCCTAAGTTGGTAGGAATCCCATTCGTATCATTTACATGAAGGGCACTAATTGTCGTATCGCCCAAATCTGTGGTTCCTGAGAAGCCAGTGGGATATGTTGAACCCCTAGGATTCGCTGTTGCAGAAATAAAGTCATTCACATTGTTTTGAGAATCCAAACCGTTACCGTCGCCAGATACATCTGGAAGATATCCCGAATTGGTTTTACGGATTAAAGCATTTGTTTTGCTGCCGCCAAGATCTGCAGCTTTCGTGCCAAATGAGTTATTTGCCGTACCGAAACCAATAAAATCAACGACATTCGGAATTTGACCTGGCGCTTTAATCGTGGCGCCTGTGCCGTCATCAATAAAAGCGGTGCTCGATACTAATGCAACTTTCCCACCGTTCCCAGCCGATCCCGAGAAATTTATTCTCGAGCCGCCGTCAACATCGTAAGCTGGAAAATTATCTGGTAGCGGAGTAGCCGCTGCTGGATTCGCACGAATCAAATAATATCCGTGCGCAGGAATGGCATTCACCAAATTAACGGTTTGTGCCGCAGTGAATTTCCCGGTCGCAGATGCATATTGAAGCGACCATCCGCTTAAATTAACAGGAGCGTCTGTTGGATTGTAAAGCTCAACGAACTTGTAGAAATAAGGTGCACTTGCACCTGGTGCAGTCGAGGATCCACCGAATATTTGACTTATCACGACATGGTTTGCCTTACTTGGCGCAGCCGCTTGCGCTTGCGGTACATTCACAATGAAACTCGTCGGCAGAATCATCGTAACTAACAAAAGTATCGTTAGCGCAAGGCTAAACCACTTCTTATTCTTTCCTATTATATGTAACACCGATTTTCCCCCTCACAAATTCCCTTTATAAAATTCAAACAATTGCAATACTGACCGAAATTTGGTAAGTTAAGGAAGGCCCTCTTTGGCATGGCAAAAAAGCCCTGACAAAAGATGCCGCCATAGCCGTCTATCAAAGCGCCTCGCCAAAAGCCTATTGATAGCGGCTTTTTTTTTTGGAATCACCCCTCCTTTTCGAGAACGTTTACTTGTTAAAAAATCTCATGATTGGAAAAATTTCAAACTTTTGATAATTATCAATTTTACATTTGATTATATTTAAACTATATGACATATTTGTTTGAATGTAAATCGATTTTTCCCGCTATTTCCTTTACAATTCATTAATATTTTGAAAATTTGAATGATTACAAATTCGCATATGTTCATCCTTTTTTTATGCAGAACACACAACAGCCAAGGTGTCAATCTTACGATTGACACCTTAACTTTGACCATGAATTTTGTAATAAAATTTTGTTATTTATTCAATAAATTGTATATAACTTGAGCTGCTTCTGCACGTGAAGTAATGCCTTGCGGTTCGAATATACCATCCTGACGCCCTTGCACCAGATGAAGTTCCGCTGCCTGATTCACAAATGCCGCAGCCCATGAAGAAAACTGAGATTCGTCTGTAAATACCGTGTTTGCATGACCCGTTGGTTGGCTACCATGAGTCACCGCATAGGCCCGCATCATCATTGTAACCATTTCCTCACGAGTAATTTGCGCATTCGGATCGAAAACAGCTTCGCTTTCCCCGTTTACAACTCCCGCTTTTACGGCAATGGCAATCGCTTCTGCATACCAATCACTTGATTTAACATCCGCAAATGAAGGCTGTCCAGTTCCGGTAAGCTTCAACGCTCTAACTAGCAGCGTAGTAAATTCTGCGCGAGTTACACTACGCTCCGGCTCAAACGTTGTTGCGCTCGTTCCGTTCACAAGTTGTTTGGCCGCCAATTCTTTGATGACATCCCCAGCCCAATGATCCTTAGACACATCGCTGAAGGTCTTCGTGACTTCCAGTACGGCATACTTACTAAAGTGGCTGATTTGTGCAACCATTTCACCGTTGCTGTATTGTCCGCCAATGTATTCAAGCTTACCGTCGTCAGCAATATAGTAGATTCCAGCTAATTTCGGATTCACCGATGCGTCCACTTTTATGCGAATCGTAATCGATTGGTCAAATTTTGACAGAACCGCGGCTGTTGAACCATCCGCTTTAGTGACGGACAGCTTGAATTCGTAAACATCACCTATAAGCTTAATAGCTGCTTGAGATTCAGTTTGCCCTTTGGCTATTACATCCTTCGCCGTAGACACTGAGAGCGGCTCAAATAGTAACGAAATCGTACTATCTTTCAATGTTTCTGTGGATAACCCACTCGTTAGTTGTCTAATCAAATCAGCCGGGACGTCTAAAGTTAATTTATCCGTTTTAATTTCAAGCTGATTTTGACCGAGCAGTTGGGCCGAATTAGAAGGAAGCGTAATTTGCTTCACGTCTCCCGACAGCCGGATGACTACCTTCCCATTTTCCGCCGGCTTGCTTATTTCTCCGAGTGTTACCACATGTATGCCATCCTGTTCAGTCTTTGGATCTGGGGTGCTTATAGGTGCTCCACCTCCGCCTCCTCCGCCCCCACCAGGACTGACTTGCGTACTTTTCGCTGGTACTTTCACCGGAATGCTCACTGTACTCGCTTTCGTACCATCCGATATTCTCGTTACTTCCAACACGAGATTCACCGTTGTTTCTACAACCGGTGGAACAATGGTTCCGTTTGTTACAATAACATCTGTGTTACTGGAACTCTTGATCGCTAAGGTAAATCCTTCCGGTACACTTGGCAGCGCTACTTCTGTACCGTCTTTCGCAGGTACGGCGATTGACGTTAGTGAAGATGCAACAGTTGCAGCCGACAAGTAGATATCAAGAGATTTCTTTACTCCTGCCACTAGTGGTTCAATAGCGTCCGTTTGGCTATCCACGAGTTTTACACTTTTAATTTCAATTGAAGCCGTCCCTGACTCTTTCGCTATAAACGTTAAATTGAGCAAACCTATATCCCCATTGTCCCCTGGCACTGCCCCAATTCTGGAATGGGCAAATTGAAGATGACCTTCTGTTGTATCAACGATTGCAGGAACTCGAAATCCTGGAATTTTGGTGTTATCGCTCTTAGGTTTAAACTCCAACCGACTGGGGTCGAAATCAAGATTGACTTCATAGGCATAAGTATCGACAAGGTTAATCCCCATCACGGCGACTTGAATCTCATCACCAACGGATATTGGTTTGTCGTTTAAGATCGTAAGCGAGAAAGAGACTGGACTTGCTGCTGAAGCAAACTGAGGAAGTAGCGAAAAAATAAGCATAGCAGCTACGAGGAGGAATGAGATTAATTTATGGATTCGTATCATTGTATGATTTCCCCTCTCTTTCAAAACAATAAGAGGAGGGCATTGCTGCCTTCCTCCTATTCGTTAAAAAGATACGTTATTAATTAGAATCAAGAATTTTTCTGGATACAATCGCAATATCTTGAATGTCAACTTTACCATCATTGTTGATGTCTGCCATTTTGTAACTATTCCAGTTCAAATCTGCGGATGTTTTCCCATAATACCTGGCCACAATCCCCAAATCTGCAATTGAAATTTTTCCGTCTCCATTCAAATCTCCAAGAATCCCCTTAATAACAGAATCCTTAAATGTTTGCAGAGCCGTATTCAGTGCAGCTAAAGCCAGATCGACATCCTCTTGCTTAGCAGATCCATTGCCAGAAACGGATTGAGCACTTGTTATGGCAGCGAGCAGGACCGCTTTTGTTCCAACAGGGTATTTGCCGACTTGGGTACCTTCAACTGCTGCATTATGCAGATTTTGAGCATCAGTAATCAAAGCGTTCAATGCCGACTTATCTACTGCAGCTTCGATCTGAACATTATAGGAAGTGCCAATGATGTGCAATTCCACGCCAGCTTCATTAGAGATAACTATATTTGAGATGCCAATCGACGTCTGTGGTGTGACGATATTTTTGGCTTTCCAATGAAGCACTAGTAAATCGCCACTTGAGTTAACCGCATTGCTCTCACCTAAACTTGCAGCAATGAATCGGACTTCACCCAATTTTTCCGTCTTGTCAACAAGCTCGAACCCACTTCTAACCGAATTTGCTGAGACAAATTCGACTTTGTCAGGATCATAAGTAAATGTAATATCCTGCGCATACAAATCGCTTGTAACATTCATTAATCCAAATGTCGTATCGAACGAACCGCCAACAGCCACCTTATCCGTACCTTTCAACGTCGAAGTAACGGTGTCGTCTGTTGCAGTCACAATCAACTCTTTGGTGTCACGAACACGAATCCGAGTTCCAGCTGAGTATTTACCTGCAAGACCCAAAGCCTGGAGCGTATCACCAACTTTAACTTTTGGAGCCGGACCTGACTGGGTAGCAATATAACCGTCTGTAAAGACAAGTACCGGTCCGCTGCCGTCGTCAATGATGAAGGATAGGCCGCCATCCTCGATGGATTGAACTTTACCTTCTACTTTCACCAAAAGTCCTTGATTCGTTTCACTTGTAGAATCTTTCGTACTCGCTAATTTCGGAGGAATTGGTGTTCCTGGCATTTTATTCAACTTAATAAAGCTATCCAAGAATTCACCAAACTCTAATTCTTTATTGTTCTCGAATGTTTTGCTATGACCGTAAACACGGACCTTGTCACCTAATTTAAGCGATCCTTCCGGAATCTGATTAAATGCCATAATTCCGCCTGTATCATCTTGAACGTACACAGCGTCATAGAATACACCCGCCGCTGATGTAACTGTACCTTCAATCACAGCATCTTTCTCATCCGGTAAATTACGAACATCTGCAATTTTGGACACGACGGTATCCCGGCCAGCCAACCAATTATAAACGTTCAATGTGAATCTTGGATTGCCTTTGTAGTTAAAGGTCGTATCTTGCTGCTTGTCGTTGAAGATATTCATCCCCGAAACAACAATGCGACCTTGCCCTATTTGCTCAGATGCAATCAAAGGTATTTGTGCCCCGTTATTACTATTGGTGTCTGTATTATAAGTTACAGCTCCACCCTTAAGGTTAACTTGATAAGTGGTCTTATTCCCTTTAACTAAGAGTGTAACCTTGCTGCTGTCCGTCAGCTTGGTTCCGTCAGCTTTATATAGGCTTGAACCACTATAATATTCTATTGTTCTCACAATATCTGTCATATAGTTTGCAACTGGTTCAGGATAAGCCTTTACAGCAAACGGGCTAACTTTAGGGTCACCCCAGAAGTTACCATCTTTACTGTCATCGAATACGCCGTCGTTATTGACTCGAATATCCGATCCAATCGCTTGAAGAATTGGGTTATTGATTGTAGGATCCGCACTGTTGTTGCTCTTCTCTGTTAACAACAATGAACCACCAGCTTTTACAAAGTCTGCAACAGCCGTTTGTTCAGCTGCCGTCAGAGCCGTTTTCGGATGCGAAATCATGAGTACTTTCACACCAGCTAGTACCGCTGGCGTAATCGGAACTTTATTTTCCACAAAAGTGTAACCTTCTGTTTGCAAAATTTTAATCATCGTCTTGAAATTGTCTTTATAGGTTCCCGAGTCTCCAGATGAATTCTCGTTGCCGTGCGCGCCATCCAGCATAACGGTAATGCCTAACGGCGGCTTAATTTTAAACGGTTTCTCAAGCGTATTATCTTTCGCATCATCTCCGGCAGGAGGATCCACGGCTGCGATAAAGGTAATATCCCCACTAATTGGATTATCCCAGTTAAAGGTTGCATATCCCATCGTTTTAGCCGCTAAATCAGCAATTGTATAATCACCAATTTTATGAGCAGCATCAGCTTGGTTGTAATACAAGTGAACATTCAAATTGCTTGCAACTGTTTTACCCAGATTACTTACAAGAGCTTTAATCGTTGCAGGACTTCCGCCTGTGATCGCATCGCCAACAACTTCAATGCCGCTCAAACGAACGTCTGGATTTACTTCTTTGGTCCAGATCGGTGCGGAGTAGGCTTGCTCGCCGTCTTTTTGAGTCACTTTCACGACGAACCATTGCTGTGCTCCAATAACATTGACCTTAGGATCCCATGTAAAGGAAGTTGAATCTGTGGTAGGTACGAATGAATCTATTACCCTGCCACCGTTCGTGATAAGCTCTACTTTTGCAATATTGTCGTTCGACTTGTAGTCTTTCGGTAAAAACTTATAGTCTGGACTTGTCGGCGACTCAGCGACATTATCGCTTCCAGTAATATGGAAATCAAGAGATTGTCTGTCTAGAATCGAACCCATATAATAGCCGTTTGCCGAGAAATCTAACGTCATGTTTGGATCTTCCGTGAAATAAACATGCATGTTTTTCATCGAGCTTAGTAATGAATCTTGAGAAAGATCTTTAGCTACGATAACGGTACGCTTCATTGTTTGACCCCATGTAGCGTCATGGTTATCCTCACCATACGTTGGAGCAACATGCCAGCCAAGATCTAAGGCATTAAAGAACTTATCCTGTGCATTCGCATATCCGTAATGGCCTGAGCCATTTCCTACTTCAAGCATTGTGAAAAGTTTATCGACATTTTTATCGTAAGGGATAAAGTTATCAAACGCATTCGCAGACATAGCCGGGTGGTTGAACTGTGCGACGATATCGTCGTATGTCATGACCCATGCATAGTAATTGTTCAGGTTTTGATAAGCTCCGCCATTAACGACGCGGTCGATAAAATTAGTCGTTCCAAATACGTTGGAGTGACCCCATGTTGTGGAAGTCATTTCAAAAGCCGGGAATACGACGAACTTGTCATTTTTCGTATAATCCTTAGCTAGCTTTTGAGTCAGCTGCCAATCGCTGCCGCCAGTTCTTTCCGTCATGCCGCCTTTGTTGATTACATTATCCGAAGAAGCAAGGCTTGAATCGATATCATGAGAGTGGTCGGAGAATGCAAACCAATCATAGTGATACTTTTCAGCTTCTAGCAGCGCTTTTTCCGGATCGCCAGCAGCGTCATGGGAAATATTCGTGTGATTGTGCGTGGTTCCGCGATAATGATTGCCGCCCGTGAATGGCAGAATGACTTCAAAACTCCATGAGACAGAACTCGGATTGCCTCTCAAGTCTTTCGAGCTCACTTCTACTGCGTGAATGCCAACGGACAGATCTGTCTGAAGTGCTACCGACACATCATTGCCAACAGCGGTGACATACTGAGAAGAAATCGTCGTTCCATCGACTTTTACTACAATCGAATTTTTATCAACGCCGCTCGGATCAGTCAAGGTTAAGGAAATATCCGGCAGCTTGCTTTCCGTTTTTTGCCCTTGAGTTGGAATCATTTTGGAATATGCCGGACCATCCGTATCCACGATGACAGTCACTTTGTTTGGGTTCCCTAAATCTCCGGACGATTGAACCTGTGTTCCCGCTTTAGCTTCAATGTAATATTCTAAGCCAACTACCGGAACGGATTCTTTCACTATATTAGCTGTAAAGTTTGCATTGTCCGTTGAAATCATTGGTACTTTCGTATAGTTTGTATCTCCCTTCGCTCTATAATAGAAGTCCACTGACTGAGCGTTTTGCGCTGTTGCAGTAAAGGCGAGATCTACATCTTTGTACACTTGAGTGATTGGTTCGTGAGCGAAGCTCAACACACCAACAACGTCGGATTTACTTCTCGGAAAGATTTGATACCCAGAAGTAAAAGGAGTTGCTGATTTGTTTTGTCCTACAACGCCCGTAACGGTGTACGTGCTGCCTACAACTAAATCTGTAGCAACATTGATTCCTGCGCCAAGCGTTGGAGCTGCAGCGGTAATAACACGCACAATGACTGATTTGTTATTGGCATCTACGAGAGTCACGTTAAAGTTTGCTCCAGATGCGACAGAACTTGCTACTTTTCCTGTAACTGTAACCAACTTTCCTTCTAATGGCTCTCCTGTTGCATAGCTGGTTAAATCTGCAATATCAGTTAACAGCGGAGCAGGTACAGGAGCAGTACCTAAATTAACAGCTGCAGTAGGCGTGAATTCGAGTAAACCTTGATAAAATTGCAAATAACCGGTAACACGAACATTTACACCTGGATCAATTTGGAAACCTGATGCGGTACCAGAGTAAATGTTTACACCGCTTGTATCATCTTGAATGTAATAATTATTGTTTGTTGATCCGATGACATTGTTTTTAATTGTAGCAACGCCTTCAATCGTATAAAGCATGTTTTGATTGACCGGACTTGCTAATGTATTCACCCCAGCAGCATCATTCACTCTAAGGTCTTTGATTTTGGTAATTGTAAATAAATCGATAGCTACTTTGCCACTCTCGCTATTACTGCCATCTTTAGCAGTGACATAAACCTTTTTGACTGAATCTGTGTTTGTAAATGTCATGCTGAATGAACCATTTGCAGCAGCCGTTGCAGTCGTTACCGGAGTTGGCGAAGTGGCATCCAGGTAAAGAGAAACGGTCGAGTTCGCTACTACTGCACCAGCAGAACCTGTAATTGTTGTTAATGTACTAAATGTAATATTATTGATAACCGGATTCGCCGTTTTCGCCGGAATTGGTTTAATATCAGCATCAAGTACTGCTACGTCAACCCAATCGGTAATTTTGCTTTGAGCATCCAGCTTCACAATGAAGATATGCTGGCCGCTTGTTACCGAGATATCCGTAGCTTCAACTAAACCAAGCGTATAGGCTGTTGCCGGATCACCTACATAAGGACGTGTTTGCGCCCCTGCAGCACCTACGACATATTTCAAGGTTCCACTCGGCACAACTGTTGCTTGCGTTGTTCCGTTCGCAGTTCCTTTCGCCCATGTAATGCCTGTTAATGCAGCTGCTGGCGGTGCCGTTGCTGGTTTGATATTAGCACCAAGCACCGGTACATCTACCCAATCCGTAACTTTGTTCTGTGCGTCAATTCTAGTGATGAAGATGTGTTGACCGGATGTTACCGGAATATCAACATTTACTGCGGGGCCATACGTGCTAGCTGTTACAGTATCACCAACATTAGGCTGCGTTTGAGATCCCGCCGCACCTACTGTATATTTCAGCGTTCCACTTGGGACAGTCGTAGCAGTTGTCGTGCCGGTTGCGCTTCCTTGTGTCCAATTAAGACCTGTTAACGTAGGAGCCGGTACTTTAGGACCTGTATCAACCGGAGTACCCATGATAAGGATATCAGAGATTCTGCTGTTCCCATTAGTTTGAGATATCGTCCCCACCCCATTAGTACCGCTATTCGTTGCGGTAATCGATGCATTGGACGTATTAACCCATCTAATATAAACATTTGCTTGATTATCCACTTCACTAGGCAAATTGATATCTTTTGTCGCAATCGTTGTCGAGAGTGCATATACATCCGAAAATGGAGTGAAATTAGTACCATCTAGACTGTATTGAAGTTGAAAATCCCTCGGACCGCCACCTGTACCATATTGCTTTGAGGAAAGTGTTAAGCCAGAGTATCCTGTTGTGCTGAATTGCGCCTGCCAATATCCTTCTACTGGGGAAGCCCAACCATCCTTATATATTGTGTTGCCAGTGGCTGAGTAAGTAGGTGTTCTACCATTGCTTAATGTCAGCTTTGCGATGCCTTTATTAGTAATAGGATCGCCAGCAGTTGCAGTATCTATATTCGCCGACGAAAATGTCCACCCAGCCACAGCTGAAGCAGCATATGCCTTCTGAACGAGTCCACTAGGCAAAATCATCGTAATCAACATCACGAGCGCCATCGTCAAGCTATACCACTTTTTGTATTTCCCTATTTTTCCAAACATTCAGGCAATACCTCCCTTATCAAATCGCACAACAAAAAAACCATCACAATAAACGCCGCCAATACAACTATCAATCGCGCCTCGCCAAAAGCCCATTGATACCTGTCTAAACCTACACTGTGTTAGTTTGCAACCTACCTCCTAAACATTTAAACACCACCACCCCCCAATAAAATGATAGCGCTTTCCCCTTTTTTCGGTAAATATTCTCACAATTGTAAAAATACTGAACATTTGCGAATCTATTTTTTTACAATTGATACTACCAATATAAATCATTGCTGTTTGTAAGTAAACAATTTTTCAAGGTCATACTACCACTTTAAACTTTATTTGTTTTGTATATATTAACTTAATGTTAAGGTACTGTTAAGAGTCTTATTCTTCATCGCAGAACTTTTGGAAATCGGCCTAATTCAGCTTTCGAATCTATGCAAGATACCAATAAGCTTGTATGATATAAGAAGTGAATGAAATTTAGACCATAATAATATTTACATTTGTTCATTCAATCAGATATGATGAGAATAAGTTAATAAGGAGGTTTTATCATTGCCAAATTTTGAAAGAATTTTCCTAATCGTATTGGATAGTGTAGGCATTGGAGAACTTCCGGATGCCAGCCAATATAACGACATTGGCGCACATACCTTGGGTCATATCGCTGAAACTTTGCATGGTTTGCACCTACCGCATATGGCAGCTCTCGGACTAGGGAATATCGAAGAGTTAAAAGGAATTCCAGCAGCCGCTTCACCAAGAGGGCTCTATGGCAAAATGAATGAAATATCCATAGGAAAAGATACGACAACAGGGCACTGGGAGCTTATGGGCCTGAAAGTTGAAGTTCCGTTCCAAACGTACCCCCAAGGTTTTCCCGCTCCGCTCATTCATACTTTCGAGCAACGCATCGGACGCAAGGTGATTGGCAACATCCCCGCATCAGGTACCGAAATACTGGATGAATACGGTAAGCTCCACCTGGAAACAGGGAGTGTCATTGTGTATACATCTGCAGATAGTGTGCTTCAAATCGCTGCGCACGAAGACATTGTGCCGCTTGAAGAACTTTACCGCATATGCGAGGCAGCTAGAGAACTGACACTTGTGGATGAATATTTCGTCGGACGTGTGATTGCCAGACCCTTCACCGGACAGCCGGGTGCTTGGGAACGCACTTCTAACCGTAGAGACTATTCTGTCAAACCACTCGGTCCAACTGTCTTGAACGCTTTAAATGAAAGCGATTTCGATGTGATTGGTATCGGCAAAATATCCGATATCTACGCAGATGAAGGCATCACCAAATCTATAAAAACCAAATCCAACATGGATGGCGTAGACAAACTGCTTCAAACGTTGGATGCCGAGTTCAGCGGGCTTTGTTTCACAAACCTCGTAGATTTCGACGCTCTATATGGGCATCGCCGAGATCCCAAAGGGTATGGGCAGGCACTCGAGCAATTTGATGCCAAACTTCCTGAAATCTATCAGAAGCTTCGCGAAACTGATCTCTTAATCCTGACAGCGGATCATGGGAATGATCCTATTCACCACGGAACTGATCATACTCGAGAGTACGTGCCTCTCTTAGTTTTTCACCATGGTTTAAGGGAAAGCCGTTCATTGGGCATTCGTAATTCCTTTGCAGACGTAGGAGCTACGGTTGCTGATAATTTCAAGGTCCCGATGCCCTTGTACGGCACTAGCTTCTTATCCAATTTGAAATGAGGTTTTAGGCATGAACAATACGAAAATCCTTGAAGCAGCTGTACATATCCTCCCCTTAATTACGAACATCAGGCCCTCTGTCGGTTTGATTCTCGGTTCGGGACTTGGCGCACTCGCCGATGAAATTGTTAACGGGGTTTCGATTCCATATGAAGACATCCCTCATTTCCCCGTCTCAACGGTAGAAGGTCATGCCGGGCGATTAGTAATTGGCGAATTAATGGGTAAGCAAGTCGTCGCCATGCAGGGGCGTTTTCATTTCTATGAAGGCTATTCCCAGGAAAAAATCACATTTCCGGTACGCGTCATGAAAGCACTAGGCGTTAGGCAAATGATTGTTACCAATGCAGCTGGAGCTTTGCATACCGGATTACACCAGGGGCAGCTGATGCTTATTAACGATCATCTTAATTTTGCATTCGACAATCCGTTGATCGGTCCAAACGACTCTCATCTTGGTGTGAGGTTCCCCGACATGTCCAGGCCTTATGCGCCTAAGCTCATTGAATTAGCCAAAAAAGTAGCGCTCAAGCAAGAGCTTGCTATCGCAGAAGGCGTCTATGCCATGATGTCCGGTCCCACCTATGAGACTCCGGCGGAGATCAGAATGCTTCGCAAACTTGGCGGCGATGCTGTGGGCATGTCAACCGTACCCGAGGTCATTGCGGCCAGACATTCCGGGATCGAGGTTCTAGGTATTTCCTGTATTACAAATATGGCTGCCGGAATACTCCCTCAACCTTTATCTCATGACGAGGTCATGGAAACCGCTGCCCTAGTGAAAAACTCTTTTTTAAGATACATGAAGGCAATCATTGCTAACCTATAACAACAACGCTCGGGAGGCATTACATATGGATAATTGGTTAAAAAAATTAGATGAAGCAGCTTCCTTTATTCGTGAAGCTATACCTGTAAAGCCAGAAATCGGAATGATCCTAGGCTCAGGATTAGGCGTACTTGCAGATGAGGTCCTGAACCCTACTGTCATTCCTTACGAGAAAATCCCCCATTTCCCAACCTCTACCGTTGAAGGTCATTCCGGGGAGCTCGTTGTCGCTCAGCTTCAAGGCAAAACCGTACTTGTAATGAAAGGCCGCTTTCATTTCTATGAAGGCTACCCTATGCAGGAAGTTGTTTTCCCGGTTTATGTCATGAAACGTTTGGGAATTGAGACCCTGATTGTCACTAATGCTGCCGGAGGGATGAATCCTAACTTCGCAGCAGGGGATCTTATGCTAATCACGGATCATATCAACTTTACAGGTGCCAATCCGCTGATTGGACCTAATATCGCCGAACTGGGCCCACGTTTCCCAGATATGTCGGAAGCTTATAACCGCAAGCTCAGAGAAATGGCTGAAGCTAAGGCCGCTGAATTGAACATTCCTTTGCAGCAAGGCGTTTATGTCAGCATATCAGGTCCTACTTATTGCACACCGGCTGAATTGAAAATGCTCGCAGGTATCGGCGGGGATGCCATCGGCATGTCAACGGTCCCTGAAGTTATTGCTGCCAATCATTGCGGTATGCAAGTCGTAGGTATTACCTGTATTACCGATATGGCGGTTGGAGAACATCTTGAGCCTCTGACACATGAACAAGTCGTGCGCGTTGCGGCTGAAGCCAGACCCAAGTTCATTGCACTTATTAAAGAAATCACAGGCGGGGTGAATTAACATGCGGATGGTCGATCTAATCGCCAAGAAAAGAGATGGCGGCGTCTTAAGCAAAACAGAGATTGATTTCATCATTGAGGGATATACCAAAGGGCAAATACCGGACTACCAGTTGTCCGCCTGGGCCATGGCTGTCTATTTTAAAGGAATGACCTCAGAGGAAGTTGCGAACCTGACCATGGCGATGACCCTATCAGGCGATACCGTCAACCTCTCCCAAATCGAGGGAATTAAAGTAGACAAGCACAGTACCGGCGGGGTTGGCGACACCACGACCATCATCCTCGCTCCTTTGGTTGCTGCAGCCGGCATTCCCGTAGCCAAAATGTCTGGCAGAGGTCTCGGCCACACAGGCGGAACCATTGATAAACTGGAAGCAATTCCCGGCTTCCATGTCGAGTTGTCGGCGGAGGAATTCATTCACAACGTCAACGAGTTCAAAATAGCGGTTATCGGCCAAAGCGGCAATTTAACTCCTGCTGACAAAAAATTATACGGTCTTCGCGATGTGACGGCCACCGTAGACTCGATCCCTTTGATCGCCAGCTCGATCATGAGCAAAAAAATCGCCGCAGGCGCAGATGCCATTGTCCTTGACGTCAAAACAGGCGCCGGCGCCTTCATGAAGTCGCTCGATGAAGCCAAGGCGCTTGCCTCTGCCATGGTGGACATCGGCCGCGAGCTTGGTCGGCATACGGTCGCGATCATCAGCGACATGAGTCAGCCACTTGGCTACGCTGTAGGCAACTCCTTAGAAATTAAGGAAGCCATCGATACACTGCGCGGCGAAGGTCCTGAAGACTTAACACACCTAGTTCTGACTTTAGGCGCACATATGGTCGTTCTCGGCGGTAAAGCCGAAAGCTTCGAGCAAGCTTACCAGTTGCTTGAAGAGCTGATCCGCAGCGGCAAAGCGCTCGAAACACTCAAGCAATTCGTAGTCGCCCAAGGCGGAACGGCCGATGTCATCGACGATCCGACAAAGCTGCCTCAAGCACCGTATCAAGTGCATGTAATCGCACCTGCAGGCGGTTATGTCCATGCCATTCAAGCCGAAGAGATCGGCGTGGCGGCTATGCAGCTTGGAGCTGGAAGACCGACCAAGGAGTCATCTATCGATCTGGCCGTTGGCGTCGTGCTCACGAAGAAAGTCGGGCATGCCGTTCGTCAAGGAGAGACCATTGCCATTCTGCATGCGAACCAAGAAGATGTCGCGGCGATCGCTCAGAAAATCGAGCAAGCTTTCGTCATCCAGAGCGATGCCTGTGAAGAGTCTGCCTTGATTTATGACATCATTCAATAGCTTATATACAAAAAAGTCGTGGGTCACCGATTCGGTGCTCCACGACTTTTCTTTTTTTCTACCTGTTCGTCATGTCTTCCTGTTGCAGTAAATCATCTTACAATCTCTCGAAACGCGAAACTGTGTTTTGCAACCAACGGACTGAGTTCGAACGCTTCCATGCATATTCCGAATATGCGGTAATAAACACAAACTGGGTATGCGGCATCTCCTCTCTGATCCACCTTGCCACCTCTATACCCAGTATGCTCGGCATTTGGATATCCAGAAATACGACGTCCACCTGCAGCGCACCGAAAGCCTCCAGCGTATTCTCTTCATCATCGATAAGCATGACGCGTATCTATTGGTTCACTCCCCTGTTTGAATTGTACCGGTTTGCAACCACGATGATGCAGTAGGGAAGACTCTAAAATAACATCAGAAGTTTCAGCCTTCATGTCTTAGATGGTTGAAACACAAGCAGATGGTTGTTGTGAAAAAGGGAGGATGTATTGAAGATGTTTAGTAAGTGACATGTTTCGAGGGTTTCAGCACCTAAATAAAAAAAGGAACCCAGCCAACGGGGCTGGGTTCAAAAGTTTATATTAAAAAGGGGGTCTTGGTTATTATAATACCCGCTAAACATTATGAAACCATAACAGGAATGTTTCAATTATATTACAATTTAGAAAACGCTTTATTTTTCTAATCATTTTCCCAGCTATAGCAAACTGTGTTTATTTTCCTCATAAAGGTTAATGAATAAGGATGACCTATCATAACTCAGGAGGAACCCACCATGAAAATTCTAATCACTGGAGCCGCAGGGCGAATCGGCAGCGTGCTCGCAAATTTTCTGAAAGACCGCTTCACACTCCGTCTCGCGGACCTCGATACACCCATGCTCACCCGATACGCACAAGGCGATCACGAGTACATAGCGCTCAACATTACGGATATTGAGGCGTGCCATCGGGCCTGCCAAGGCATTGACGTGGTCATCCATTTGGCTGCGGACCCTTCTCCACAAGCAGGCTTCTATGAATCGCTGCTGGATAACAACATCAAAGGCACGTTTAATATGTTTCGCGCGGCCAAAGATCAAGGCGTGCGCCGGTTTCTCACAGCTAGCAGCGTGCAGACGATAGAGGGATATCCGCTCGATTCTCAGCTTTATGCGAATATGCCGACTCGTCCTCACAATCTATACGGTGTCAGCAAATGTTTCGCTGAATCGCTGGCCTGCTATTTCGGATACGCGGAACATATGCAAAGTGTTGCGATCCGCATCGGTGCATTCGATAACTCTCCTGCCGAAGAAGAGGATTTGACAGCTAGAGACATGAGCGCCTACCTCCATCCTGCGGATTTATGCGATCTGATCCTCAAAACCATAGTGTCCGATAAGCTGGGACCTTTCACAATCCTTCATGCCATTTCGGATAATCGCTTCAAGCGCCTCGATTTAACGGAGACCAAAACGCTAGTGGACTATGATCCCAAAGCAAATGCTTTTGAAAGAAATCATATTCATTTTCACGACAACCCCCACGATTCGAACCCGCCCAACAAGGGTAAATGACCTTATCATCCGTTCAATCCCTAGGAGGTATTATCATGACTAACTTTGACCATTCCCAAACTCAGCCATCCGCCGATTCGGGGAAAGTTGCGATTGTTACGGGAGCCGCATCTGGAATAGGCTTAGCTTCCGCTATACGTTTGGCTGAAAAAGGCTTCAAAATCGGCCTGCTGAACCGCCCGGGACGTGAACTCGATGAGGCTGTCGAGAAAATCACGGCTTCCGGCGGCGAAGCGATCGCACTGCCGGCAGATATTGCTTTCGAAGAGCAAGTCAAACAAGCCATTCAGACGGTGATGGACCATTGGGGCCGACTTGATGTCCTGGTAGCCAACGCTGGAATTAATGGCGTGCTGTCGCCTATTGCCGATTTGGAGCTGGACGATTGGAACGCGACAATCAATATTAACCTGACAGGCACGTTCCTATGTGTAAAATATGCGGTCGAGCCCCTCAAGCAACAGGGAGGAAGTATTATCATTACGAGCTCGATTAATGGCAATCGTGTTTTCTCTAATTTCGGGATGAGTGCCTACAGCACGTCCAAGGCGGGGCAGGTCGCTTTTATGAAAATGGCTGCGTTGGAGTTAGCCCGCTACAAAATCCGCGTAAACGCCATTTGTCCAGGTGCCATTCATACGAACATTGACGAGAATACGGATCGCCGACCGGAGCTTGAGGAAATAACGATTCCCATCGAATATCCCGAAGGTGATCAGCCGCTTGAGCATAAGCCTGGAACAGCAGGTCAGGTCGCGAATCTGGTCCTTTTCTTGGCTTCCGATCAATCCGACCACATTACCGGAACGTCCGTTTATATTGATGGCGCTGAATCTTTAATTCACGGCTAGTCCTTCATTTCGCTCATTCGCTGGAAAAGGAGAATATCATATGCAAATTGAAAGTTTATACCATTCCCCCAACACCAAGTGGGCTTATTCCTATGATAGCAGCACATTCCATCTCCGCATTCGGACCAAGAAGAATGATGTGAACCAAGTTATCGCCATTACAGGGGATAAATATGACTGGGACAATTACAACAATGACTATCCAATGGAGAAAATCGCCACCGACCGTTATTTCGACTATTGGGAAACAGAGCTATCGCCCGCGCAGAAACGGTTCTCTTACGGGTTCCGGCTGCAAGCGGAGGATGAAACGATTTGGATGACGGAATCGGGTATTTATGACGAAGAGCCCAGCCCCCCTTCCGGTTATTATGAAATGCCGTATATGCATGAAATCGACGGATTCAAGGCGCCGGATTGGGCCAAATCTGCGATCTTTTATCAAATTATGCCAGACCGATTTGCCAATGGCGATCCACGTATAGATCCAGACGGCGTCCTGGAATGGGGGGATCAACCGACTAATGACTCCCATTTTGGCGGCGATTTGCAGGGAATCATCGACCATCTCGATTATTTGACCGAATTAGGCATAACGGCGATTTATTTGACTCCTATTTTTGAAGCGCCAAGCAATCATAAATACGATACGGTTGATTATAAAAAGGTAGATCCACACTTCGGAGATACCGCTGTGTTAAAAAAACTGGTCGCAGCCTGCCATGATCGAAATATGAAGGTCGTGCTGGATGCGGTTTTCAACCATTCAAGCGTTAACTTCCCGCCCTTTAAGGATGTTATCGAGAAAGGCGAGCAATCAGCCTATGTGGATTGGTTCCACATTCATGATTTTCCGGTTGAGGTGAAGGAAGGCACTGTCAATTATGCAACCTTCGGGTTTTATGCTTCAATGCCTAAGCTGAATACCACGAACCCCGAGGTCAAACAGTATTTGCTGGACGTTGCGGAGCATTGGCTGAAGGAAGTGCAGATTGATGGCTGGCGTTTGGATGTCGCGAATGAAATTGACCATTCCTTTTGGAGGGATTTCCGCAAAGTTGTCAAAAAAGCAAATCCCGACGCTTATATTATCGGTGAAGCATGGAGCGATTCGCTGCGCTGGCTGCTGGGGGATCAGTTCGATTCGGTGATGAATTATCCATTCTCGGATCGGATTTTGCAATTTTTCCAGTCCGAGCAGCCCAATGGCCTCTCTTTTGCTGAAAATATGAATAATATCCTGATGCGCTACCCGCTGCAAACGAATGAAGTGCTGTTTAACTTGCTGGGAAGCCATGATACGCCGCGCGTGCTGACGATGTTTAAGGAGAACAAGAACAGGCTCAAGCTTGCGGTTGCTTTCCTGCTCACTTATATCGGAACTCCGTGCATTTTCTATGGCGACGAAATTGGTTTGACGGGAGAGCAAGACCCCGATTGCCGCAAATGCATGGAATGGGACCCTGCCAAGCAGGACCGTGAATTATTCGAGTTCTACAAACTGATGATCCAACTGCGCAAAAAGCATGAAGTGCTTCGTTTCGGCCGCTTCTCCTTCCTGAGAGCGGATGCGGAGGATGGCAGAATCATTTATGAACGCAGAAATAAAAAGGAAGTGTTCACCATTTGGATGAATCAATCCGAGGAAACAGCCCTTCTTGCCCAACCCGCAGATACGGAAACGGAACATTGGCAGGATGCATTCAGCGGCGATCCGGTGAAGTCTGTTGACGGTTTTGTCAGTATAGAGCTGGAGCCGTTTGGCTATCGAATTTTGCGCAGAAGCTTAAATGGGGTTTAAACGATTTTGCTTTATTAATATGCCAAGCCATGGTAAGCGACTGCGCCATCCTTTGGGCAATGTCCCCGCTCATCAAATTTGGAAGAACCTGCGTAAATGCAGGCTTTTTCCATCAAAACGTGTGAAAACAGCGAAAGCCTGCGATTATGCAGGCTTTTCAAGCATTTCTACCCTGTCATTGAAAAAAGCGCTTTAAAAGATGCATAATTGCATAATCGCAGGCTTTCACTCATTTGCTGATTTTCCAGACGAAGGATCCCCCTAGAAATATTGGCAGAATATATTTTTACAAGAAATTTAGTTGCACCTAACAGGCGTGTAGCATATAATAATTATATCTTAATTAGAATTATTATAAATAAGGAGGATCTGTATGAGTATCGAATACGACTACCACCATCTTCATCATGTGAAAGAACAAAGCAAATCAAGGCATACGTTGTGGATCACGCTCATACTGACCGCTTTTTTTACCATTGTAGAAATTATAGGCGGGGTGCTGTCCAATTCACTCGCACTG
The DNA here is from genome assembly GCF_013204855.1 of Paenibacillus alba. Classification (GTDB taxonomy): domain Bacteria; phylum Bacillota; class Bacilli; order Paenibacillales; family NBRC-103111; genus Paenibacillus_E; species Paenibacillus_E alba. The sequence goes on from NZ_JABMKZ010000020.1 coordinate 115,070, forward strand.
CTATCTGATTCCGCTCATATGATCTCTGACGTTATTGCCTTGGGATTAAGCATGATCGCCATTCATCTGGCAACGCGTCAACCTAATGCCCGGTTTACTTTTGGTTTCTTGCGGTTTGAAATTATTGCCTCTTTTTTGAATGGCTTGGCACTTTGCGTCATCGCTTTAGGGATCTTTATCGAAGGTATTCAGCGTATCCTTAACCCTCAACCTATTCAGCTTGGCCTTATGCTTGTTATTGCTTCTATCGGTTTCATCGTTAACCTGGTACTTACCCTTGTACTCCACCATAGTGTGAAAGAGGAAGATAATCTGAATGTAAAAAGCGCGCTCTGGCACTTTTTCGGAGATCTCCTCAGCTCGGTTGGGGTCATCGTTTCATCGATTGTCATCTATTACACAGGACTTCTCTGGTTTGATCCCATGATTTCGATGGTGATTGGCGGCATTATTTTTACTGGTGGAGCTAAAATCATTAAAGAATCCTATTTGATTCTCATGGAATCCGTCCCAGAGCAGTTCAATCTCGACGAGATTCGCTCAGTGATTGGGCAAGTAGAAGGTGTCGAGGATGTCCATGAAATGCATCTTTGGTCGGTATCCACCGATCACTATTCCTTATCCGCTCATGTGTTCATCAATCCAAACATTCAACCTTTCTGCGTGATTCTGGCCATTAATGAGACGCTGAAAAGCAAATATGGCATCGAGCATTCCACGATCCAGATTGAGCACGCCGACATTAATCCGCATGGGGAATATGGCAAAGAATTTCTGAAGCACCAGAGACAGGTGCGTACTTAAAAAAGACCGTTACTCCCCTCTCAACACATTGAGAGTCAGGTAACGGTCTTTTTTTCTATGCAATAGTTGACTTCCGTACGATCATGTCCAGATCAATCAGCAGTTCATGGCCAATGGCGCGAGGCAAATGCTCTTCAAGAAGCAGCGTGTTCTCTTCGTCCAAGTCCTCGCCAATCTGCTTCATAAGAAATGCCGCAACCAGGCTGGTTTGCAAATCTACGGGCATATCGAAGCTTGTTATAGCCGGAAAGCTCGCTTTGGAATAGAGCTCGTTATCCATCCCGATCAGCTGCACATCTTCAGGTACCCGGATGCCTCGCTCATGGCAGAGTGCCAGAATCTCCAGCGCCAATGCGTCATTAAATGTGTAGATGCCGATCGGGCGGCATTCTCCGCTCAAGCGCAGCGCCTCATCCAATGTGCGGGCAACACCTAGTTCGCTGACATCTAGTAGAGCATGTACAACGGGTTCAGAAGCATTGCCAAGTCCTGAAAGGAAACCTTGGATACGCTGATCATTCGCTCCCATTCCGTTGCTTTTGCCAACGTAGATGACGGAACGGCAGCCGCTATTGAGGAAAGACTGCACCGCTTGCGTAGAGGCCTTCGCGAAATCCAGATTAACAGCTAATTGGACGATTTCTTCCGGCCAGCCCCAACCATTAAAGATGACAAGCGGGGTGCCGCCTCCAACGAGCTGCTGTGTCGACTTCATGCTCATCGCCAGCCCATGGCTCACTAAGCCATCCACCCTGCGCTGCAGCAAATGTTCGAGATGGCGCTGCTCGATCTCCGGATCCATGCCAGCTGCTGAAAATACCGATAAATGATAACCGAAGCGATGCACCTTCTGTTCCAAGCTCTCCGCGAAGCGGCCATAATACCCGCCAAAATGTGGAATGATGAGCCCTAATTCATAAGAACGGCGTCGACTCAGATTCGTCGCCATCACATTGCGCCGATAACCTAGCCGCACAATGGCTTCTTCCACCTTGCGTATCGTTTCAGGCGCCATCGGCACCTTCCTGCGATTCAAGACATTAGACACCGTAGCTATAGATACGCCGGCTTCTGAAGCCACATCGATAATTGTAGGCTGTTTACTTTTGCTCATCTGACTTCCCTTCTTAAAACACTTACACTTATTTTATCGAGAAGCAAAACGCTCGTCAAATGAGCAAAGGCTGGCAATTCTGAAGAGATCTCATTCTACATTTTAAAATTGTTTATCAACTGTTTCATCTGGTCAGACATTTGACTTAACTTCTGGGCAGATAAAGCAATTTCTTCCATTGAAGCTAACTGCTCTTCCGTAGCCGCAGACACGATCTGCGCTGCTCCCGCCGTATTGGATGACACCTGCTCCATCTCCTGCAGAGCTGCCGAAATTTCTTGCGAGCTGGCAGACATCTGCTCGGCAGCCGCCGAAGTCTCTTCCACCTGCATAACAACACTTCGTGTCGCTTGCAATATACGTGTGAAGGCTTCTCCTGTTTCACGAATAGCAGCAACACTTGCTTCCACTTCGTGTTCTCCTTTTTGCATCGATCCCACGGCGTATTGGATATCATTCTGAATGTCTTCAATCAACTCCGCCACTTGAGCGGCAGAATCGTTGGAGCGCTCAGCTAACTTCCTAATTTCACTGGCCACAACAGCGAATCCTCTGCCGTTCTCCCCTGCTCGCGCAGCTTCAATCGAAGCATTTAACGCTAACAAATTGGTTTGTGCGGAAATTTCCTTTATTGCCTCTACAATCTGTCCGATTTGCTGAGAGCGGTCCCCCAACTGATGGATAACCCCGCTTAAGTCCCCAACCGTGCTGCTTACTGCCGTCATTTGTACCGTGGACCTCAGACTTAATTCATTGCCGTTCTCCGCTTCCTGAAGTGTGCCGACCGAGGCTTCGAATGCCGTGTTGGAAGTAATCGCTATGCGCTGGATACCCGTCGACATTTCCTCCATCGCTCTTGACGTTTCTTCAATACTGCTCGCTTGTGTTTCATTACTAGCAGCCACTTCAGTGATCGCATGTGAAGTCTGATTCACCGCTTGCGTCGTTTCTGAAATGATACTGGAAAGCGTCATGGAAGAAGCAGCCAACACATTGGCGCTCAAAAGCTGGTTCCCTGCAAGCTCTCTTAGGCTATCGGATAACGTATTGAAAGAGCTCGCAAGCTGCCCCGTTTCATCACGACTGGAGACCACTATTTGCTCACCGCTCAAATCCCCTGCGGCCATGCGCTCTGCCTGATCAGCCACACGAATTATCGGTCTGGAGATATGAAGCGCGAAGAAAGTGAAAAGCGTTATGCCTACTACCGAACAGACAATCAGTGTGATTAGCATAGCAGATAAAATATGGCGCTGCCCCGCATCATAATCCTGCATATAGGAACCTGCACTAATAATCCAACCCCAGGAAGTCGATAGCTCGCTATAAGTAAGCTTGCTCGCTTCTTTTTTGGAATTAGGTAGCGGCCAATCGTAATAAGTGAATCCCCCGCCTGTTTGCGCTGTTTTAATCATATTTTGAATGTAATGCGTGCCATCGGTTGTTTGCTTATCCCAAATATTTTGACCTTCCAGCAGCGGATGTGCCAGGAGATTGCCTTTTTCATCCATAATGAAAAAGTAGCCATTCTTACCCAAATCAATATGTGTATTAATGGGCCTTGTATTATCTGCTCGTTTCTCCCCTAACAGCATGACGCGCAGTTGGTTCTGAGCATCTTCTTTGGTAATAACCCCTTTTTGTACCGCTTTATCTAATGAATTCAACATCTCAGTAGCCAGTCTCACGTTGTTCTTCAGACCTGTTTCAATGAGTGCGTGGGTTGAATCCCCAGAAACCTTATTTGTCACTAATCCCAGCGCAATTATCGGGACCACTAATAACAGGAAAGATACGAGCAAAAGCTTTCTACGAATCGTTAGTTTAATCATAGCTCTTCACTCCATTCGACAAAATTCACGTTTTTATTAGTAAATATTGGCACCAGCTCCCTTTCAGACTAATACTATTAGACTATAAATTCAAATTTTGAGACCTAAAAACTTGAAGATGCTTCATTTATTTTGACCATTCTGTGAAGTTCTCTTTCTATACGGGAAGCGAAAAAATTAACAGGCTGCTGGATCGCCTTGAGGTAATCGATCAGCCTGTTGATTTAAATAATAGAAAGTCTTCTCTGGCTTCCAGCAGCCAGGGAAGACTTCTCAGGGCGGGGATCTTTCCTGAGACTGCCTTTTTGGCAGGCTCAGGAGGCTTTTGGCTACTTTTTGCGGCTGAGACTGCTTTTTTGGCGGGCTCAGCTTGTTTTTCGGGGGTTGAGGGGGAACAATAAAAAGCCTGACCGGCAACCGGCCAAGCTTGCTCTTTCACTCCTCATGATGCCCAATCAGCGAAATGATCTGCTTCTTCAGCTTCATGAAGGACTCTGAATCCTTCACGTCTTCGACTGCGCGCAAGCCAGGCGGAATCACGATTTCTTTGCGAATCGTGCCTGGATGGGCCTGCATTACGTAGACACGCTGAGAGAGGAAGATAGCTTCCTCGATATCGTGCGTAATGAAGACAACGGTCGTCTTCTCCTTCTCCCAGATGCGCAGCAGCAGCTCCTGCATCGAATTTTTGGTCTGCGGATCGAGCGCGCCGAAAGGCTCATCCATCAGCAGCACCTCCGGATTGTTAGCCAAAGCCCGTGCAATCGCCACGCGCTGCTTCATCCCGCCCGAGAGTTCCTTCGGCAAGGATCGCGCGAACTTATGCAAGCCCACCAGCTCCATGAAATGATCGGAGATGGCCCGCTTTTCAAACAGAGGAACACCCTTCAGCGTCAGTCCGAACTCGATGTTCTCCCTTACGGAGAGCCATGGGAACAGCGTGTAGCTCTGGAACACCATCCCGCGATCGGCGCCGGGACCATCAATTTCATGCCCAGAGATGCTCAGCGATCCGCTCGTCATCGTCTCCAAACCCGCAACAATTCTCAGCAGGGACGACTTCCCACATCCAGATGGACCAACGAAGCTAACGAACTCATGGGCATCCACATGAAACGAGACTCTATCCAACGCGACGAACTGGGATTTTTTCGTGTTGTATACTTTTGTCACATCGGTAGCGCTAATTTTACTCACGGCAGCAACCGTTTCACCAAAGGGCATTCGATTCAAAGCATGCATGATTTAACGCCCTCCTTCCAACCATGGAAAAAATCTACGATGACAATAGGCGAATGTTCGATCCGTAAGCAGCCCAAGCAAACCAATTGCGATAATTCCAACGAAGATAAGATCCGTGTTGAGAAACCGCTGCGCCTTCATAATCGAGAAGCCAAGTCCGCTGCTAGCCGCAACCAGCTCCGCGACGACCAAATACGTCCAAGCCCATCCGATAATCAAACGCATCGTGTTCATCAGATCAGGCAGCAGCGCTGGGATCAGCACCTTTTCGATAGCCTGCCAGCGATTCGCCCCCAAGGTATACGAGGTTTGCAGCAAATCATTGGATACCGAGCGGGTATTATCTGCAACCATCAGCATGAGCTGAAAGAAGCAGCCGATGAAGATTACGATGACCTTCGCCCACTCGCCAATCCCCGCCCAAACCATAATCAGCGGAATGAACGCCGTCGCCGGCATATAGCGAATAAATTCAGTCGGAGGTACCAGCAGCGCTTCAGCGAAACGAAATGTACCCGCCAGTATGCCAAGCGGAATTCCTAATAGACAAGCAAGCAAGAACCCCGCGCCTACTCGAAAAATACTGATGCCCACATGATGCCAAAATACAGCGCTTTGCAGCTGAATCATGAACTGAATAAGCACTTGATCCGGCGTAGGCAGAAACGTGCGATTGACGAAGTTACCATAACTAAGCAAACTCCAAAACGCCAAAACCAACACAACGATCAGCACAACACCAGACATATACGTTCTACGATGAATATCGCCCCGTATGGCAAACAACGTAGATTTGCGTCTCTTTTTGATAGTCGTCTCCATAGAGCACCCTCATTTCACTGTTATTTCTTGCGCTCCTTGAGCACCTCTTCAACAAAGTGGCCATCCAGGAAGCTATCTGCCTTTGGAATGGACGTCAGCATATCCAGCCCCTTCAGGAATTCGGCTGTCTTCTGTAATGTGAATGGCAAGGATTCATAGGAATCGCCTTTTTGGAAAGCTTTCACATTATCCTCAAGCTGGAAGATTTTCACGCTATCTACGCCAGCTTTGTATTCATCAACCGGTGTCTCAGCCGCCTTAGCCATAATCTTCAAGGATTCTTCCGGATTTGCCTTCCAGTAGTCCAGCGCATCGAACCACGCGTTAAGGATCTTTTTGACATCATCCGGGCGATTTTTTGTGATTTCTTCTTTGAAAACGAGCAGATCAGGAATAAGTCCAGGCGTGTCTTTGGATGAAAATAAAAGTTTGCCCTTACCCTCTTGAATCGCTTTGCTGAGGAATGGTTCCCATAATACCGCGGCATCCAAGTTGCCCGAAATGAAAGCCGGTCCGGCGTCGTTCACTGTCATATTCGTATAAGCGACATCTTTCTCTGCAAGTCCTGCTTTCTCAAGCGCAGTTAGCATTAAGAGATGATCAACTGTTCCAAGCTCTGTGGCGACTTTTTTCCCTTTCAAATCCTTCAGTGAATGAATGCTCGGTTTCACCACAACCCCATCTCCGCCATTGGAGTTATCGTTCACTAGTACGGCTTTCAGCTTAATGCCTTTACTCGCAGGAGCAAGCGTGTCGCTTAATGTTTGGCTATTCGCATCCACCTTGCCAGAGGCTAGCGCCGATAAGGAATCACTATAGACAGGGAACCAGACCAGATCTACCTTCACCCCGTTTTTCTCGAAGAAGCCTTTCTCCTTCACTAAATACCAGACAAACCAACCTGGCCATGGACTAAGCGCCAATTTGATCGGCTCACCGCTGTCCCCTGACTTGGTGCTTGCCGCTTCTTTGCTCGTGCATCCGCTAACTACCGTAAACGTCAATAACACGGCCATCATCAGAAATACCATTCTTTTTCTCATTCTGATTCTCCCTCTCCCTGTCAACTGGTAAAAAGAAAAGCCCAGGATGATATCATGTTCTGATATCCTCCCGGGCTTTTATCCCTCCGTGTGCACGATGAAGCGTCATCGTGTGTCTTCTCTTGGACCAGACCAACAGCCTTCATTCTGCCGCGGAACCCTAGAAAACATGTGTGCTATGAAATTGGTACGGAGTCTTACATTTGTTATTATCATACTTACATCTCGACCGTATGTCAATATACTTAACATAAATTAAAAATTATATTGTCAAACACATCTTATTTGTAATAATATATAACACATAACCAGTCTGACGGAGGTGTTTACGATGTATTCGATTCATTTCCACATTCACATGTTAGATATTCAACCAATGAAACCGACTTCATCTTCAATAACAAGTCCTTTCATACCTGTCTTGCAAGAAGGGCACACACTTTCCCAGCATCCTCTCTCGATTTCCCCTATAAATAAGGAAGATTCATCAACAACAGATTCCTCCACTTCACCTTAATCCTCATTCACATGCAGAAAAGCCCGACATCCTGTCATTCAGGACATCGGGCTTTATTTTTGCAATACCGATTACACGCCTAACCATTTCTTGAACAAATGTTTCGTTGTATCTGCATTCAACGCTGCGATAGAAGTCGTAAGCGGAATGCCTTTCGGACAAGAGCGTACGCAGTTCTGTGAGTTTCCACAGCCCTCAATACCGCCATCTGTCATCAGCGTATCCAAACGCTCGTCTTTGTTCATTTCACCCGTTGGATGCGCATTGAAGAGACGAACTTGGGATAACGCGGACGGTCCGATAAAGGAGTTCTTGTCATTCACGTTCGGACAAGCTTCCAGACAAACGCCGCATGTCATACATTTGGACAGCTCGTAAGCCCATTGACGCTTCGACTCGGCCATACGCGGCCCAGGTCCAAGATCATACGTACCATCGATTGGAACCCATGCTTTCACCTTTTTCAAGGCATTGAACATGCGTCCGCGGTCGATAACCAAGTCACGCATTACCGGGAACGTGCTCATCGGCGCTACGCGAATTGGCTGCTCCAGCTTATCAACAAGCGCCGAACAAGCTTGGCGCGGTTTGCCATTGATAACCATGGAACAAGCGCCGCAAACTTCCTCTAGACAGTTGGATTCCCAACAAACCGGAGTCGTCTTTTGGCCGCTGGCGTTTTTCGGATTACGTTGAACTTCCATCAAGCCGCTGATGACGTTCATATTGGAGCGATAAGGAATTTCAAATTCCTCTGTATAAGGTTTGGAATCTGGACTCTCTTGACGAGTCACGATAAACTTCACTGTTTTTTGTGCGCTTAGTGTCTCAGCCATGATTAATGTCCTCCCTTTTTCTTCTCCGTGGAGTAGTCACGCTTCCGCGGTGCAATCAAAGATACATCAATGTCTTCATAGCTGATTTTCGGACCATCCGGCGTCCAATCGGCAATTGTCGTTTTCATGAAATTCTCATCATCACGCTCGGTGAATTCCGGCTTGTAATGCGCGCCGCGGCTCTCGTTACGCAGCAATGCGCCAAGCGTCATCGCTTCAGCCAATTCGAACATATTCCAAAGCTGGCGTGTGAACGCAACCCCTTGGTTGTTCCAACGTGCCGTATCGGTGATGTTGATGTTGTTGTATCTTTCTTTCAAATCTTTGATTTTACCGATGGTATCTTCCAAACGATCGTTGTAACGAACAACCGTCATGTTCGCGTTCATCATGTCACCAAGCTCTTTGTGCAGAACGTAGGCGTTTTCTGTGCCATTGTTCATTTTGAGCAGGTTCTCATAACGATCTGTATGACGTTTCTTCTCGCGATCAAACACGATGGAAGATGTGTCGTCGGCATGTTTCTCTAGACCGCGGATATATTCAACCGCTTTAGGACCGGAAACCATTCCATCATAAATCGCCGAAACGAGCGAGTTCGCACCCAGACGGTTCGCACCGTGATGCTGATACTCACACTCGCCAGCCGCGAAGAGACCTGGAATGTTCGTCATCATGTTATAGTCAACCCAGATTCCGCCCATGGAATAATGAACCGCCGGGAAAATCTTCATTGGGATTTTGCGTGGATCGTCGCCCATGAATTTCTCGTAAATCTCCATGATGCCGCCGAGCTTGATATCAAGCTCTTTCGGATCTTTATGAGAAAGATCAAGGTAAACCATGTTCTCGCCGTTGATGCCAAGCTTCTGGTCCACACAGACAGAGAAGATTTCACGCGTTGCAATATCACGCGGCACCAAGTTGCCGTATGCCGGATATTTCTCTTCCAGGAAGTACCAAGGCTTGCCGTCTTTGTATGTCCAAATACGACCGCCTTCACCACGCGCGGATTCAGACATCAAGCGAAGCTTGTCATCTCCCGGAATCGCAGTCGGGTGAATTTGAATCATTTCCCCATTGGCATACTTAACGCCTTGCTGGTAAACCGCACTTGCTGCTGTCCCCGTGTTGATAACAGAGTTCGTTGTTTTACCAAAAATAATCCCAGGACCGCCTGTAGCCAAGATAACCGCATCAGCCGGGAACGTTTGAATTTCCATGCTGCGCAAATCTTGAGCTGCGATACCACGGCAAACATTGTCGTCGTCCAAAACGGAACCAAGGAATTCCCAGTGCTCGAACTTCGTTACGAGACCTGCTGTTTCCCAGCGGCGTACTTGCTCATCCAGCGCGTACAAGAGCTGCTGACCAGTCGTTGCGCCCGCGAAAGCTGTACGGTGATACTTGGTTCCACCAAAACGGCGGAAGTCAAGAAGACCCTCTGGCGTACGGTTAAACATAACGCCCATCCGGTCCATCAAGTGAATAATCCCTGGAGCTGCGTCACATAATGCTTTAACAGGCGGTTGATTCGCTAAGAAATCTCCGCCATAAACTGTATCATCAAAGTGCTCCCATGTGGAGTCACCTTCACCTTTGGTATTCACCGCGCCGTTAATGCCGCCTTGCGCACATACGGAGTGGGATCGTTTCACAGGTACCAAGGAGAACAATTGCACATGAACCCCGGCTTCTGCTGCTTTAATTGTCGCCATGAGTCCCGCAAGGCCTCCGCCAACGACGATGATTTTCGAATTAGCCACTTCTGTTCACCCTCCCTTAATGCCCCGAATGTGCTTCTACCGGAACCGAAAATTCCGTACCTGTAAAAGCTACCAATGACATAATAAACATAACGGACATCACAACGAATGCAGCCATCCAAATAATGGAAGAATACCTCTGCGCGCGTGGTCCAACTGTAATCCCCCAGCTAACTAGGAACGACCAAATCCCATTACAGAAATGGAAGCTTGCTGAAACAACACCGATAACATAAATCGTAAAAATGACTGGATTCGTTGCAATATCATGCATCGTTCGGCCGAGATCCTCATGCGCAACATTGCCTAAAGCAACCTGCAAACGCGTTTCGAAGAGATGCCAAGCAACGAACAAGAACGTGATAACGCCGGTCACCCGTTGAAGCATGAACATTTGATTGCGGAAATACCCATAGCTCGATACATTATTCCGTGCTTGATACGCGACATAAAGTCCATAAACGGCATGATAAAGAAGCGGAAGCCAGATTCCCACGATTTCCATGAGCAGAACCAGAGGCAGACCGTTCAGCCAGTTAATTTGATCCACGAAGGCCGCCGGCCCTTTGGTTGCTTCATAGTTAGTGAGCAAATGCTCAATAAGGAAGAAGCCCACTGGAATGACACCTAACAAAGAGTGGATCTTTCGAAAGTAATACGAATTACCCATAATGTAACCAATTCCCCCCTCAACAAAATTCATAAACTAAAACTAACATCTGACATGTTTAGACAAACAAGCCACATACCATTCTACTCTCGCCGCAAACGAGCGTCAACCCATAATCATCCACGCCTATTTTGCGCCAAAGCAGTGAGCGAATATACACGGCCAGCCAATAAATGTGAATAAAAAGTGACATGTACATCGTACCTCTTTCACGCTTATAATGGAAGTGCCGTTTTTTTATATACACTTATAACTAATTCACATATATAAATCGAAATGGAGCTGAAATGAGCATGGAACTTCTGGACGTTTTCGCTGTTGTTGTCGAACAGGTCAGCCTCAATAAAGCGTCTCAACTGCTTAATATTTCGCAACCCGCGCTTTCCCGCAAAATCATGAAGCTGGAGGAAGATTTAGGCGTGGAGCTCTTCATTCGCAAAGGGAAACGACTGGAGCTAACCAAAGTCGGTCAGATTTGCTACGACCATGCTATCGAGCTTCGCCACTTAGAGCGTAAATTCAAACAGACCATCCAGATGTATAAAGCCGCTGGCAGCCATTCCTCCATCACCATCGGGGCCAGTCTGACAACCTTGCAGGCTACCCTTCCTGATCTCATTACCGACTATTTGCAGGAATATCCGCTGACCGAGATTAAACTTCTTACGGGCAAAACGCATGAAATCGTAACGATGGTCAAAGAAAACAAAGTAGACATCGGTGTTGTCGCTTCCCTTATTAATGCATCGAGCCTCCATTGCGAGCCATTGTTCGATGACCACCTCTGTCTGGTGCTGCCGCTTGGTCATCCTTTCATTGATCGCACGACGATCACAATGAATGATTTGAACGAGCTGCCGATGATTCTCTTCTCGAAGGGGACCTGGTATCGCATCTTGATGGATGAGCTTTTTCATCGCTATACCATTTTCCCGAATGTGCAAATGGAGATCGATTCCTTCGAGGCGATTATCCGTCTTGTTTCCACCTGCAAAACAGCTACATTGCTGCCAAAATCGTATTTACGTGAAGACTTAATCCGCAATAATGAATTAATCCTGCGTCAATTGGTGGAATTGGAGCAGACCAAACGGACGACATCCCTGATCTACTCCGACCACGCTTCCGATAACCCCGAGGCGATGAAGTTCATTAATCAAGCTGTCACTTGCTTCGCCAAACATCAATAAACGATGGATAGTAAAACAGCCAACTCCTGTATGCATTGGAGAGTTGGCTGTTTGTATGATTAGAGATGTTATACGTATTTGTAGCCCACACCCCAAACGGTCCGAATCCGCTGCGGCTCCTTAGGGTTATTCTCAATTTTTTTGCGCAGATTAGCAATATGTACGTCAATCGCCCGATCCGTCACGTAGGAGTCGAAGCCGCGAACGGTCTGCAGCAAATCCTCTCGACTGAATACGCGGCCGGGGTTATTGATGAAGCATTTCATAATTTCAAACTCCGAGTACGTCGTTTCCACAACCTGACCACGAACAAGCATAGAACGTGTATGCAGATTAAGCTCAATGCTTTTATCCACCGTCAACAACTCTTCTGATACTTCCAACTTATTCTCCATAAGTACCGCAGATGGCGCTCTTTTGATATCGGCAACTTTTTGGTAGGTATTCGAACGACGAATCAGCGCATGCACGCGTGCACTCATTTCATGCATACTGAAAGGCTTGCACATGTAGTCATCTGCACCCGCTCCAAGTGCTTTGACACGCTCAACCACCTTGCTTTTCATAGAGACAACCATAATCGGTACGCCGGATGTCTGCCGAACATGCCTGCATAGCTCAAGACCATCCATATCCGGCAGCATGAGATCAAGCAGAATAATATCCGGTGCGAACTGACGGACCGCGACTACCCCTTCTGTGCCATTTTCCTTCCGAATGACCTGAAAGCCTTCTTCACCCAAATACATCGAAACCATATCGCCGATCATGGCGTCGTCCTCAATCATTAACACTTTATACATAGGAATCCACCTTCGCCTCGAAATTCTCTCGTTGTGCACGTACGCTAAAGTTGCGGGCAGAATAGTCGAAAATAGACTTTTACTTAATTACCTAATCACTTCGCTCTCAAACTTATCAATCTGAACATTCGTCCCGATAATGACCATCATGTCGTTCTCATTCACCACATCTGTTGCGGTGGGTGCAATGATGACGCCGGTTTGTTTATTGATCGCTACAACGCTGCAGCCGAATTTGGCACGTGGATCCAACTCTCTGATCGTCAAGCCACACAGGCGCTTGGGCACGGAAAGCTCGGCAATCGTATAATCCTTGGAAATTTCAATGTAGTCCAGTAAGTTGGGTGAATTCAATTGATGCGCCACACGAATCCCCATGTCTCTCTCTGGATAGATAACGCGATCTACCCCTAACTTCTGTAAAACCTTGCCATGCAGCTCAGATAAAGCCTTAGCCACAACCTTCTTGACCCCCAAATCTTTGAGGACAATCGCTGCCAAAATACTGGATTGAATATCATCCCCGATGGCCACAACCGCACAGTCAAAGTTGCGGACGCCTAGGGATTTAAGAACATCTTCATCCGTAGCATCCGCTACAACGGTATGAGTGAGGAATTGGCTCATTTCATCAACGGCTTCCTCATCTCTATCAATACCAAGCACTTCATTGCCCAGCTTAATTAACTCCTTGGAAATACTGGCCCCAAAGCGTCCAAGGCCGACAACCACATACTGCGTCTTTTTCATTTCCTTGCCCCTATCCAATCGTGATTTTACCCTCAGGGTATCTATATAGTTCCTTCTCTTGCTTCGGTTGCAGCGCATAAGCGAGTGTAAATGGACCTAATCGCCCGGCAAACATCGTAATGCAAATTAAAATTTTACCGAACGTCGTTAAATCCGGCGTCAAGCCCATGGTCAATCCTACAGTTGCAAAAGCGGAAGTGACCTCGAACAAGATTTTCAAAAATTGCGAGTCCTCTGTTGTTGATAATAACATGGTGACCATGATGACTAAAAACAAAGCCATCATAGTCAACGTAATCGCTTTGAGAATGCGATCCTTCGCTAAACGGTTGCGAAAAATCACAATATCTTCTTTCCCGCGGATCATGGTCACAATCGCAGCGATAAGAATCGTGAAGGTCGTCGTCTTGATCCCGCCTCCTGTTGAGCCCGGCGAAGCTCCGATAAACATCAGGATAACGATGAAAAATTGGGAGGCTTGACGCATTGCGCCAATATCCACCGTATTAGGACCTGCTGTCCGCGGCGCTACGGATTGGAAGAAAGAAGCCAATACTTTGCCGCCTAAATCTAGCGAGCCTATTGTTCTGTTATTCGTATATTCGAATATAAAGATGATAAGGGCTCCAAGCACAATGAGCAGTCCTGTCATGCTCAGCACAACCTTGGAATGCAGGGAGAGACGTTTGGTGGTGCGATAATCTATCGCCTCAGACATCACAATAAAACCGATTCCCCCAAGCACAATCAGGGCCATGGCTACAAAATTGACGACGAAATCATCGACGTAGCCCGTTAGCGAGATGAAAGGGGCATCTACAGTGCCGAATAAATCAAAGCCTGCATTGTTAAACATCGATATGGCATGCCAGATGCCAAAATACAAGGCTTTTGAAAAGCCCAGGTCAAAAGTCCAACGAATTGTAAAAATGATGGCAGCTATCGCTTCAATGCTTAAGGAGTAAATAAGGACCCGCCGAATCAAGCGAACTATGCCCTCCATACTGCCCTGGTTAAAAGCTTCCTGCAGAACCAATCTTTCTTTCAGCGTAATTTTTTTGCGAAATACCAATGCCACTAAAGTAGCCATCGTCATAAAGCCTAATCCGCCGACTTGAATCAAGCTGACAATGACAATTTGTCCAAACATCGTATAAGAACTCCCTGTGTCAATGACGACTAACCCGGTTACACAGGTCGCAGAAGTCGCGGTAAAAAGCGCATCAATAAACGGAATGGATTGCCCTGTTGCCGAAGCGAACGGAAGTGTCAAAAGACAGGCTCCAAGAATTATGATGGCAGCAAATCCGAGAACTAGAATTTGAGGTGGTGTCATTTGCCAAAAATTTAACTTTCTATTCATAGCGCCTCCTAAAAAATATGCAAAAGACACTGGATTTCAAATTTTCAACGGTAGGTTTCCCCGTTATCATGAAGAAATTCCACATGTATGCAATTGATAGGTATTATATAACTGTTTTGGATTCTTTACTACCACTGAATTGGCATTCTTTTTAATCTGTGGTAACGTGGGAAGCAGGGTTTCATAATTGTGAATATAGAAGGGAACTTTTCTTATGCTAAGGCCGAAATTAAACCGTCATCTCCTTATTCTAGCCAGTATCGGGATCGCGCTGTATGTGGCAATAAGCGTTCTATACGGACTCCGAACAGAAGAGGCGCCAGCTGGAGAAAATCCTTCCATAACCAAAGAACAAGCCGCAGAAAGCGCGTCTCGCTTTGTCAGCGATCGTTACGGGATCAAGAGTCCGGACACTTTCGTCGTGTATCAATCTAAGAAAGACCGCAGCGGTTATTTGCAGAAAGAACACTTATCTAAGCTCTACGATGAGACTTACGGGGAACGTTATCCTATCGATTATTACCAAGTACAAGTTGCGGACCCAAAGTCCCACAGGCAATTCCAAGTTGAGATTAATTATAAAAATGCAGTGATTATCGGGTGGCGTGAAACAACTGCTCTCGAGACCCGTGCCACGATCAGCTTGCAGAAGGCAGATATTCTAGCCAAGCAAGAGATGCGTGCACAAGGCCTTGATCCTGACGAGATGAAGCTGCTCGACAAAGTGGATTCGGATACAGGGAAACAGGGGCTGACGACGCTTTATTACACCAAGCCCTCCACGCCGTTAGGCGAGGCCAATCTGCAGGTCCGAACTGATTTCGATGATAAAACTCTGGTTGGTTACACGGTTCAGTTCAGCTTGCCGCCCTCCCACCTAGCTTGGATCGATCAGCAGGATCAATCTGCTTCCGTTATGACCTGGATCTCCATGGGCTTTACGATTCTCATGACACTTGCTTCCGTTGTTTTTGCCATCATTTATAGAAAACATATGAAGTTCAGTCGAGGCTTGTTGTTAACGGCCGTATTTTTAGCCATTTACATCACCAATAATTTTAATATGTATCCCGCCTTTCGGTCCATGAGCGGTGATGCCAATAGCGATTTTGCGACATGGGCTGCAATCATTTTCATGAATGTCGTCACGCTGCTGCTTGGCATTTCGCTTTATTTCGCCCTAGTCGCCGGAACAGGCTTGTGGGCAGCAAGCGGGCAGTTCAAATGGCCTGCATGGAAAGAAAACAAGTTCGGCACCGAAGTTTATCACGGTATGGGCCGCGGCTACTTACTCGCACTCTTCATTCTCGGCGTACAGCAGGTGCTGTTCTACGCTGGTGAAACAGGCTTTGATGTATGGGCTGTCAACGATCCTACAGATTCTGTGCTCAATATGATTGAGCCCCGCTTCTTCCCGCTGATGGCTTGGGTTGCCGCTATTTCCGAGGAAGCAACCTATCGCTTGCTTGGCATTATTTTATTTAAAAAGCTGTTTCGCAATAACTTTATTGCCGTTCTGATTCCAAGTATCATTTGGGCGGCTAGCCATACGCAATATCCTATTTATCCGGTATATACACGTTTGATTGAAGTTACGGTCATCGGCATCATTCTCGGCTATGTATTCTTGAAGTACGGCTTCCTTACTGCCGTATTCGCGCATGCGAGCATGGACAGCATCCTTATGGGGATGTCGCTCTTCTCGCTTGGACACGTCAGCGACGTGCTCGCAGGCCTCTTCTATATCCTGCTGCCGGGAATCGTCGGTTTCGTTCTGGCTTGGCTGCATGGAAAAAGGCGGCGTCCCCTTATTCCTGGGGAACTGCCGCCTCGCCTTGAAGTGCTTTGAGAATCTCGCTTGCTAATTTCTCGCCAATACCTAGAGGCTTGAAGTCACCGACTTCGGCCTCTTTTATTTTGCGTACAGAACCGAAGTGCTTGAGCAGCGCCTTCCTGCGCTTTTCGCCGATGCCAGGAATCGCATCCAGCTGCGACACCACCATCGACTTCGCTCGCGATTCCCGATGGAAAGTAATCGCGAATCGGTGAACCTCATCTTGAATCCGCTGAAGCAGATAAAATTCCTGACTGTCACGCGGCAATGGCACAATCTCTGCCGGGTCTCCAATCATTAGTTGAGCCGTTTTGTGCTTGGCATCCTTAACGAGCCCGCAAACCGGAATGAAAAGGCCCAGTTCATTCTCCAGCACATCCAGGGCGGCTGATATTTGCCCTTTCCCACCGTCAACGACGATTAAGTCAGGCATCGTGAGATTATCCTTCAGCACCCGCTCATATCTGCGACGAATGACCTCGCGCATCGTTTCGTAGTCATCCGGTCCAACTACCGTCTTCACTTTATATTTGCGGTACTCCTTCCGATCCGGCCGTCCGTCTACAAAAACGACCATTGCCGATACCGGATTCGTCCCTTGAATGTTCGAGTTATCGAACGCCTCGATGCGGCGAATAACGCCAAGTCCGAGCCATTCGCCCAAATTCTCAACCGCTTTGGTGGTGCGGCGCTCATCGCGCTCTACCAAGCGGAATTTCTCGTCGAGCGCATTGCGGGCATTGTCTTTGGCCATATCGACCATCTGCTTCTTCAATCCGCGCTGCGGAATATGCACCTTGACCTTCAGCCAAGATTCTAGCGCTTCCCGAACATCCTTCTCTTCGGCTGCTGCCTGAGCTGCTTCTTTGGTTGGAGGCGCTGCATCGAACGCTTCACCGTCTGCTCCTAACGCTTCTGAATCTTCAGATTGAGCTGAGATATCAGAAGCAGGCAATGCAGCTGAAGTTGTTTCAGCAGCCTGAGCCTCAGGAGCGGCCGTTCCCTGAACAGGCATCGTCGGCAGAAAAATCTCCTTCGGCAGCGCCGGGTTGTCGCTGTACACCTGGGTAACATAAGTGATGAAATCGTTGTACTCATCGCCGTAATAAGGGAACAGCGAGACGTGCCGCTCGATCAGCTTGCCCTGACGCATGTACTGGATATGTACAGCCATCCAGCCCTTGTCGACCGCGTAGCCAAACACATCGCGGTCCAGTGCATCAACCGCATTGATCTTCTGCTTCTCCATGACGGCGTCGATGTTCAGGATATGATCGCGCAGTTCTTTGGCGCGCTCAAAGTTCAGTTCCTCGGCTGCGGCCAGCATCTTGGTCGTCAGCTCTTCTTTAATAACGTCGTGTCCCCCGTTCAGGAAACGACTGATCTCCTGCACCATCCGCTCGTTCGTCTCCTCGGATATGTCGAACTCGCAAGGCGCCAGACACTGCCCGATATGATAGTATAGGCATACTTTCTCAGGCATGGTCTTGCACTTGCGCAGCGGATACAACCGGTCCAGCAGCTTCTTCGTCTGCTGGGCCGCGAAGGCATTCGGATAAGGGCCGAAATACTTCCCCTTATCCTTATACACCCGCCGCGTGACTTCCAGACGCGGCTGAGGTTCATGGGTAATTTTGATATAAGGAAACGTCTTATCATCCTTCAAGAGGACATTGTATCTCGGGTGATGCTGCTTAATCAGATTACACTCCAGAATTAAAGCCTCCATATTCGAGGAGGTAATTATATATTCAAAGTCACGGATTTCGCTGACTAGTTTTTGCGTCTTGGCGCTGTGACTTCCCGTGAAATAAGAGCGTACGCGATTTTTCAAAACCTTCGCTTTGCCCACATAAATAATGGTGCCTTCACGGTTTTTCATAATATAACAACCTGGTTTATCTGGCAGTAGTGACAGCTTATGTCGAATAACTTCTAAACTCTGGTCACGCAGGGTAGGGTCTTCTTGCTCATGCTCGGTCATGCTCTCGATCTCCTTTCACACAACAAAAAAGCTCTTTTCAGCATAGCAGAAAAAGAGCTTTTTCACACGAACAATTGTTTCTAGTTTTCTAACAAATTATTGATGACGGGAAACTACATTTTTGAGCGCTTCTTTGGATTGGAAACCAACCACTTTATCAACAGGCTGTCCGTCTTTGAAAACGATCAGTGTTGGAATACTCATAACGCCAAAGCGAGCAGCGGATTCCGGATTGTCATCCACGTTTACTTTTGCGATTTTCAAAGATTCGATTTCTTTATCCAGCTCTTCCAATACAGGAGCGATCATTTTACAAGGTCCGCACCAAGGCGCCCAGAAGTCTACAAGTACTGTACCTTCTCCTTCAACTTCTGCTTTAAAGCTGTTATCAGAAACATTCACGATTGACATGATAGTTCCTCCTTCTAAGAATGGATTTGATGTATTGATCATAACGTCTGCCTTCAAGACAGCTCATGAGTAAAGTATACCACACCAGTAGGTCAATTCAACCAAGCTATAGTGTAGCCAAAAGTTGAAGCCGGCATTCTATTTAGCAGGCAATCCTACTGGCAGCCCCTGAATCCTTTGCTGCTCAATATACGCGATTCGATCCTTCAAATTGGCTTGCAGCATCTGCAGCATTTCCATTTGTCGCTCTATGTCCTGAAGCTTCTCTGTATAGAGTGGCAGCAAATCATCGCAAAGCGACTCCTGATTTTTCATAACGCAGTTAAGGAAGCTTTCAATTTGTTCGGTCGTAAAGCCTAGGCTTAAATAGAATTGAATGGTCTTCACGCGTTCAACTACCATCTGGTTGTACACCCGGTAGCCGTTCTCCTCACGCTGAGTGGCAATGAGCCCTTTGGCCTCATAGTACCGTAAGGATCGAATGCTGGCACCGGTAAGCTTGGATAATTCACTAATCCGCATGGCCTTCACCTTTTTCCTTTTCCTTGATCAAGTAAGGATGCTTTCATTGTAAACCATGACACTAATGTTAGAGTCAAGCGTTATTTTAAAATTTTCGCCGATATCTGCTATTGTTTGCATAATTGTCACTTTGATAAGCTTTACAACTTTCGGCGAATTTGGGTATACTAAGCTTAAACTACGAATGTCGGACGTTAGGGGGTAACCACATGAGCGATCCTAAACACCCTGAGCTTCACGTGTATGAAGAGCCGCGCAACGATTTCATGGATGTAGGTATTGGCTTTGGCGCATTCTTTGGTTTCTTGTTTATCATTGCAGCCGTTGCAACTGTCATTCAAGTAATGAAATAAGCATGTTTAAGCTTAGTCCGAAAACCGCTTTGCACTCACCTGTGAAGCGGTTTTTTTCTTGCAGCTTCCTCCTTGATGGAGGGCTCTGTAATATGCACTAGACAGCTTCACCAAATGTTACCGCAGAAGGAGCCATTATTCCTATGATTAAAGTTCAGCCAGAACGTCAGAAGCTCATTACATTCATCGGGTTAACTGATGCAGATTTACAACTTTTGAAAAGCAAAGAAGAAGCCTTCAAGATCATCGTGGACAAGCTAGTCGACGAATTATATGCCGAGCTTATCACTTGGCCTGAACTCATGGAGTTAATTCAGAAACACAGCACGATCGAACGCCTCAAAGAAACGCAGCGCTGGTACTTCCTGTCCATGGCTTCCGGTGTGATTGATGAGGAATATATTAAAAAACGACTCTTTATTGGAAGTGTACATTCTCGTATCGGCTTAACAACCTCTTGGTACTTAGGCACTTATTTAAAATATACCGATTTAGCTACATACCATTTCAAGCAGCACCTTCCCGAGGATTGGATTCAAGTCCTTCATGCCTTAAGCAAAATGTTCAATCTGGATTCACAGCTCGTCCTTGAAGCCTATGAGCAAGATGAGAAGCAGAAAATCCAAACACTCGCCGATGAGCAAGCGAACATGCTGACAACAATTTCCGGCGCTGTTCAAGATTTGGCCTTAATGATGGTTGAGCTTGGCGGCAGCAGCCAAACAGTTGCCGATACAGCTATCCAAACCGCTGAATCCCAAGAGTTATCCAACTCGCGGATCGATGAGCTCAACAATGAAATCAAGGACATCGCCAAAATGGGCTCCGTCATGAAAGAAATTTCCGATCAGACGCATCTGCTCGGATTGAATGCAGCCATTGAAGCCGCACGTTCCGGCGAGCATGGCCGCGGCTTCGAAGTTGTCGCTAACGAAGTGCGCAAGCTCGCATCGCATTCCAGAGAATCGCTGGACCAGATTCAATCGAAGCTGAAACTGATCGCCCAGAAGCTGGAGCTGGTCAAAAAAGGCTCCGAAGAAACAACCCACTACGCACGCACACAAGCAGCAAGCGCTCAGGAATTAACTTCGTTCGTGCAAATGATCGAAAATGTAACAACTGAGCTGGAGAAATTAAAGAAATAACGAGAAGGACCGTCAGGAGGAATTGTTCCTCTTGGCGGTCCTTTTAGAATGAAGCAACTTTTTCCATCGCAACTCGTTAATGGGAACTACGATCCTCTATTTTGCCGAAAATCGATCAAATGCCTATCGAAACAGAACTACAGTCCCTTATTTGCCCATTTTTGGCTCTGAAGCCCGCCTATTATGGCAAATAGCGCCCTGTAGTTCCGTTTCATGTTAGATTCAGCCGATTCTTCCTCAAATAGCGTATCCTAGTTCCCTTTCAGCGTTTTCTATACTTCCTATACTTCCTGTACTTCCTGCACTTCCTGCACTTCCTGCATTTCCTGCACTTCCGGCATTTCCTGCATTCACTGCGCTTCCTGCACTTCAATCAATTCCAGCGTTTCCTGCACTTCCATCATTTCCCACGCTTATTCGTACCCGTCACTTCAACGACATCTACAAAAGGCCGAATGCGGTCCATAATCCGCTGCCCCTTGTACTCCTCGTCGCCATCCTTGTTGGTGAAGCTGAAATGCTTCTCCAAGTCATGCAGCGCATAATTGGATGTGAAGAACGTCGGCTTGCGATTCATCCGGTGATTCACGATCGCTCCAATGACATGGTCCCGGAGCCATGGATTGAGGTTTTCTGCTCCGATATCATCGAAAACAAGCAGATCTGTATCCTTCAGGAGGTCAATCGTTTCCTTCAGCTTGTAGGGCTCCTGGAACATGCCTTTGAGATCCTCGGCAAAATCCGGCATATACACGATGGCGCCTGTCATCCCAACTTTGGCCAGCTGATGCAGCATATAGCCCATTAAGAACGTCTTGCCCGTTCCGAACGATCCAGAGAGGTACAGCCCTCGCGGCTGCAGCCCTTCTTCCATCGTCAGGCTGACATAGTCGTTAATCTGCATCACAGCTTTAGCCCGATCCAAATCCGTCTCGAGGATGTCCCCGAACGAGTAGCTGCGTGAAATCATCCGCGGATCCACGTGAAAGGTGCGAATGCGGCTGCTGATCGCATCTTGAAGCTGCTTCGCGTTGAATTTCTTGCAGGCTACTTTTTCCTCATGGATAAAAGGCTTCTCATTCACAGAGTCTGCCGTAAGCATCGTGTAATGGCCTGTCATATCATTCGGGCAGCGTTCCAAGCCAGGACAGTTCGAGCAAGTTTTGAACTCAGTCACGTATTGGTACAGCTTGTTCATATTGATTTTGATCGTATAGTCATCGACAAACGGATACTTCTGGCGAAATTTATGAACTAAAGCATCGTCCATCACGGCTTTAATTTTGTCTTCGGCTTTCCGTCTCCATTCCGAATTCGGCATTGATTTGAGTAAGTGCGACAGGGATTCCATGCTTGCGGCACCTCCTAATTTATCAGGCATGCTATTTTTCGTTGTTTCGCCCTCGGCTAGCTCTTCCGATTGAATCGTTCATCGAGCTTCTGCGCCATCCTGCGCGCGGCTTCCAGCTCTTCTTCGGTCAGCCTTGATGAGGCTGCGGCACCGGCATCCGGCACCACAATCGGGATGTGCGGCTTCTGCGTTTTGCCTTGACGGCCTCTGGTGACAGAGCCGCCCGCTTTGGCTGCTTCCACCTTGGAAGCGGCCTTCTGCTTATAACTGATCTTCTCGCGCACATACTCAACTGCATTCTCGTATGTACTGATTTGCTTGCCCAGCATATCGGATGCAACGGCTTCAATGGAAGATTTCGCCCATGAGCGGCGATCTATGTGCAAGAAGTGAATCAAAACATTAATGACTTCTTCTTTCAATTTGTAGTTGAGATCAATTTTCTCAAATATGTTAAGTACGCCGTCAGGTATGGAGCCCTGAGTAAAGAACATTTTCAAGACTGCCGTGTACGGCTCGTTTCGCATAATGTAATTGTACTGATGATCGGTGCATTCGCCTCGCAGCTGCTGTGGCACCTCCAAATAGTACGCCATTTCTACGGACTTGTCGCCCGCCGTATCTTGGGAAATATCCGATTCGCCGCTTTGCGACCTTTCTTCTGTACGAGCTATCGTTCGCTCGCGGTCCTCATCGCGTTTCTTGCTCTGGCGATAGAAGAGATTCGCATTGTATTGCATCAAATCCATTTGCAGCTCGCCATCTTCAGCAAATACGCCATCCTCGTCAAGCAATCGACAGGTTTCTTGCAAAGATAAATTATATTTCTTCGCCACAATATTAATGGCCGCCATCTGGTCCGGCTTGTGCTTGAGCGCCTCAACAAAGACTCGATTACTCGCTCCGCGAGGGAATCTCATAATAATATCCGCATACAGGAATCCCTTGGTCGTAACGTCCATTCGGGCGTCTCCCTGCTTGCTCGCAGAGGCTTCGTACAACGCTTGCTCCAACTCATAATCAACCACCTGCGTGTTAAGTCGGAACAAATCATAGAACGGTACCGACAAGTTCTCTTCACTGGCATCCTGACACTCTTCCGGCTCCGGCGACAGCAGCTCTTCCCGCAGGGAAAGCAGCATGAACTTGCCCACCTTATCCCTCAGCAGCAGCGTCAAATGCTGATTGCGGAAAAATTCATTAGGACTCAAAGGCTGAAATAAAGTGTAAACGAAGACATAGTCTTCTTCACCTGGCAGAAACTTGCGGGTCGTTTGCAAAAGGCCGATGGCCTCCAGCTTGGAGGATTGTTCGATCAAATACTTGCGGCCGCGCTCTCCTTGCTCAAGCTCAAGCAGCAAGAACAATTTACGTTGCTGCTCGAGCGACGAAAATCCGACTTTTTCTGCACTCATCTGCTGATAGAGAGCTTGATAGAGGCTAATCGCCAATCCGCCTATCATCGGCTGATACATCATCGCTAACATTTTATAATCCAAACTGCTCAAAGAAAAGTCACGGTTCACACAGAACCTGTGATTTTCGGTGAAATGCAGCATATTCGTCATTCGCATCCCGTTACAGCACCATCCTGCCTCAACCAATTACAGCTATGAAAGCTTCTCGGTTTCTCTCTACTAGTCTACCACAAAAATCGACACGCTTGGTATCTACCAGAGAAAAGATAATATTACCTAAAATGAAAAAACCAACCTCTCCGTTGGCTAAATGATTGAGAAATCCCCTTTAAATTCCTTTAGCCGCGCAGTCCTTCTTGTTTTTGTAGCTGTTTCCCCATTCTTTCATGAGCAAAATAATCGGGACCAGCGTTCGCCCAAATTCGGTCAACGAGTACTCCACCTTCGGAGGAACTTGCGTGTACACCTCACGATGGACAATACCATCCTCCTCCAATTCACGCAGCTGCAGGGTCAGCATTCGTTGTGTGATGGATGGACAGATTCTTTTGAATTCATTGAATCTTTTGGTCCCGTCAATCAAATGAAATAAAAGAACGCCTTTCCATTTGCCTCCGATAACATCCAAGGTATATTCAACTGGGCAGGCTTCTTTATTGGGATCGTCACCGTATCCTTTTTTTCGATCACGCATAGCATTCAACCCCTTTTACAGTATACAAATTGATACTACAACACATTATTGTGCGTACTTACCATTTTAGAATATATGAAGTAAACTAACAACCGTAGAAACAATTATCATTATGAGGTGATGGGATTATGAGTACACAACAAACGATGAAAGCTGTAGGGCTTTATCAATATTTACATGCTGAGCATCCAGAAAGTTTGCTAGATGTTGTGATTGAGAAGCCGGTACCAACAGGCAAGGATTTGCTGGTCAAAGTCCAGGCAATTTCAGTAAATCCGGTCGACGTCAAAGTTCGCGCTCCTAAAGCTAAGAAAGAAACCTCCCCTAGAATTCTCGGTTGGGACGTTGCTGGCGTCGTGGAGCAAACAGGTCCAGATTGCACCTTATTTCAACCAGGCGATGAAGTTTATTATGCAGGCAGTATTACTCGCCCAGGCGGGAACAGCGAATTTCATCTCGTGGATGAACGCATTGTTGGATTCAAACCGGCAGCTCTGAATTTTGCTGAAGCTGCGGCGCTTCCGCTCACCGCGATCACCGCTTGGGAGGCTTTGTTTGACAGACTGGGCTTGTCCCGCAGCAAAGAAAATAATACAGGCAAGACGATCTTGATCATAGGCGCTGCCGGAGGTGTAGGTTCAATTGCCGTACAGCTCGCCAAATATGCCGGATTAACGGTCATTGGCACAGCTTCCCGCCCCGAATCGGCTGCTTGGGTCAAGGAGATGGGAGCCGATCAGATTATCAACCATAACGATTCCTTCGTTCCTCAATTGAACGCAATCGGCTTGCCGCATGTTGACTATATCTTCTGTCTAAACAGTATGGAGCAGCACTGGCAGAACATAGCTGATGCCATCGCGCCTCAGGGCAAAATTTGCTCCATTGTTGAAACAGACCAGCTGCTGAACTTAACTTTGCTGAAAAATAAAAGCGCCACATTTGTTTGGGAATTCATGTTCACCCGTTCCATGTTCCAAACCGATGATATGATCGAACAGCACAAGCTGCTAAATGAAGTCGCACAGCTCGTTGATACAGGAATTCTGCGCACTACTTTGACGGAGAAATTAACGCCAATGAATGCTGCAAGCTTGCGGCAGGCACATGCCCGCATTGAAGCAGGACGAACCGTCGGGAAGATTGTTTTAACTAGCCCTGAGTAACTGTTGTAGATGCCACCCTTCCAATAACACCAAAGAACCTCAGTTCCATTAAACATGGAATCTGGGGTTCTTTGGGCTGCTCAAGATGAGCTGTTTTACTAATTCGTGTATTCAGCTCTCGGCTGGTCTTCTTTCGTTTCCTGCCCGTACATCGCAGGGTTCAGCTTCTTGGCTATCGATAAATCCAGCTGTGCCCGCTCGGTTTGCTCATCCTCCAAGCTATCTATCCATAGGTGAATCAAATCATTCATCTTAGGAGCTTGCTTAAAGGGAATATGGTGCTTGGCTTCCTTCAAGAAATAAAGCGAACTGTGCGGCAACTCCTTGTGGAGCAGCGTCGCATAGCGATGAAAAATAACGTCCTTTTGACCATAGATCAAAAGAATTGGATGCTGAATCCTGTGCAAACGCTTCGTGCAAGAGTATGTAAGGGACTGCTCAAAAAAGGACTGCACATTGTCAGAAGCATCGCTGAGAGCACTCTCGTACAGATGCCGATAGGTCGCTTCGTTATCCGCATTTCCATAGATGACTGCCTTTTTCAACAACTTCAGCAGCAGCTCAGAACCTGCCATTCTCGACGCAAGCCAAGCCCGGCTTCTGTTATAAGAATCTGTCAATTCTGACATTCCGCTAACCACGATTCCCCCTAGGAATCGTTCCGGATAAGAGAGCAATGCTTCAAGCAGCACAGATCCACCGGTAGAATAGCCGCAGAGGAATGCTTTCTCGATCTCAAGGTAGTCCATCAATTGACGAATATCCTCCGTAATAAGCGCATAGTCGAGCGTTCGCTCAGAGGATTGGCTGGCCCCATGTCCTCGAATATCGAAGGTAATCACTTGGAAATGTTCGGATAGTTGATCCTTTTGATAGGCGAAAGCCTGCGAGGTTAATAATGGCGGATGAATAAAGACGATAGGTGTTCCGGTTCCCGTCATTTCATAATGCAGGATCGTCCCATTCACATAGGCAAAAGGCAAAGTAGTCTCCTCCGTTAGATCAATTTCGGTCAATCTACCTTAGCGTGACCAACTCTGCCTGCTTTTATGACATTAAAACATTTTGAACCCTCGGATTCGCAGCGCTTTAATCGCTGATCCACTCAGGATTGCGCCTGCCAAGCCACCGATCGCCGGTACGATGTCTACAATTGTGAAACTCTCTCCGCTGGAAAGGAATGAAGCCGACCCAGATCCAATTGATCCATAAATCACAACACCGATAACCAGAGCTATGAACGCATAAAGCGGAAACCAAGTTGTTTTCATCAACATATTCAAAATAAAACCGATTCCAAAAAATAACACCATCATCAAGACAGTGGCGATGACCATTTGCAGCACGATATGCTCCCCCTTAACTTATCAAAAGCCAATTCATTCTCTTCATATTATCCTTATAATTGTAATCCACGAATGGATACAGGTAAAGTGTACACAAATTGAACATTTCACATTTCACCCTTTGTTCATTTGCCCTTTCTCCATGAATTGGATACAATGTAGGGGATATTAGCCTTGAATGGAGGAACACTCATGAGTGAAGCCGTACAAACGCTGGAAGGCTGGTATGCGCTCCATGATTTCCGTCTAATCGACTGGAACGCATGGCATGCTGCAACCCCGCAGGAGCGTAAACACGCAACAGAAGAACTAAATACCTTCCTGTCCCAATGGCAGCAAGTCGAAAACGATAAACTCGGCAGCACGGCCGTTTATAGCATCGTTGGTCAAAAAGCCGATTTTGTATTCATGCAATTGCGTGAAACGCTGGAAGAGCTGAATGATCTGGAAAATGCTTTTAACAAATCCAGCTTCGCTGCATTTACAATTCCGGTCTATTCCTATGTATCTATCGTAGAATTAAGCAGTTACTTGGCTAAACCGGGCGTTGATCCGGCCGAAGATCCAGAATTGCAAGCACGCTTGAAGCCGATTCTGCCCAAAGCGAAGCATATCTGCTTCTATCCGATGAACAAACGCCGCGATGGTAATGATAACTGGTATATGCTCCCTGCCGAAGATCGCAAAACGATGATGCGCAGCCATGGCATGATCGGACGTACATACGCAGGTAAAGTAAAACAAATCATCACAGGTTCTGTTGGCTTGGATGATTGGGAATGGGGCGTTACCCTCTTCTCGGAAGACCCGCTTCATTTCAAGAAGCTTGTGTATGAAATGCGTTTTGACGAAGTCAGCGCACGTTTCGGCGAGTTCGGCGACTTCTACGTCGGCAATCTGCTTTCCCCTGAGAAATTCGCACAATTAATTCAAGTTTAATGGTTAGATGAAGAGTGATGGACCTTTGGTCTGTCGCTCTTTTTCACATTGTGCACATTTATGCAAGCGGATAAACAACCACCATGGATTTATATGGAAAAAAAAAGAAACACCGCTTGATCCCGAGCGATGCTTCTTATTTGCAAATGATTAATCTTCATCCTCGTCGTCCCGCAGGGCAGCCTCTAATTCAGCTTCCATTTGCGCTTTACGAGCCAAATACGCCTCGGTATCGCGGTCACGTTGACGACCTTTCTCCTTCAAT
The DNA here is from genome assembly GCF_013204855.1 of Paenibacillus alba. Classification (GTDB taxonomy): domain Bacteria; phylum Bacillota; class Bacilli; order Paenibacillales; family NBRC-103111; genus Paenibacillus_E; species Paenibacillus_E alba. The sequence goes on from NZ_JABMKZ010000020.1 coordinate 143,250, forward strand.
CGTTCGATAGCAGGAAGAATTAGAATATCAATTTCCTTCTGGACGACAGCTACATGGTCATAACGTTTCTCAGACTCCAGAAAATGACCAACCTCGATCAGAGCATTGTAACGATCCAGTTCATCCCGGGTAAGAAGTCCTCTTACTTGGACACTGCAGTGCCGCATGGCTATTCCCCCGTTGCTTGAAGATTCCTAGAAACGCCCTTTGCGAATCACGAGCGGAATGCCACCGATAATGTACAGGTATCTCATATCTACCACTTTTTTCATCATGGCTGCTACGTTACCTTTCAATTTCCGGGAACCTACGATCCCGATCGCTTGACCTTTGCCAAGGGAAGCCACCGTACCTTTGTTGGAGAACTTAAATGTTTTCATTTGCGAACCGCGAATGGAAGCAATCAAGTTATGCGCAACAGCTTCGCCTTGCTGCATGGCGATTTGAGCCGTTGGAGGGAATGGTCTGCCTTCATCGTTCATCACGATGGAACAGTCGCCTACAACATAGATATTGTCGAATTGCGGAGCACGCAGATGCTCGTCAACTTTAATCCGGCCGCGCATCGTTTCGAAACCTGCTTCATCCAGCATATGGTTGCCGCGGATTCCACCTGTCCATACCACAGTAGCTGCTTTGATGAACTCGTCGCCGGCAATCAATACACCGTCAGGCGTACATTCTTTGATGGCGGTGCCGATTTTGAAAGTGATGCCTTTATCGGTCAAAACTTTCATTGCATATTCAACCAGCTCAGGATCAAAACCTGGCAATGCGGTTGGAGCTGCTTCAATATTATAAATCTTCACCAAGGAAGGATCCACGTCGAACTCTTTGCAAAGCTGTGGAATACGGTCAGCAAGTTCACCGATGAACTCGATGCCTGTGAAGCCTGCTCCACCGATAACGAATGTCAGGTAATCCTTGCGGTCCGGTTCACGCTTGAATTTCGCGAATTGATATTCAATGTGCTCACGAATGAAACGAACGCTATTGATACTGCGAATGTTCAAAGCATTCTCTTTAAGTCCCGGAATACCGAAGGTTTCAGCTTCGCCGCCTAGGCCGATAACCAGGTAATCGTAGGAAAGCGTCCCATCTTCAAGAATAACCTTTTTCTCATGAGGACGGATTTGTGTAACCGTTGATTTCACGAAATCCACTTTAAATTCATCAATTAACTTCAAAATGTTCACGCGTGCATTTTCAGGATTATCCGTCCCTGCCGCAGGCATATGAAGATGTGTTGTAATGTAATGGTAGTCATGCTTGTTCACAAGTGTTACATCAGCTTCATTGTAATTTAATTCTTTTTGCAAACGAATAGCAGAAAGAATCCCGCCATAACCGGCGCCTAAAATAACGATTCTTGGTATTCTACTCATGTTTCTCTCACTTCCATATCCGTATTTATAGTCCTATGGTTTCTCTATTTTGTGAAAATTTACACAAACAGCTTCAAAAGTTGTATACTGCTTCTAGTTTGCACTCACTCACAGCGAATTATGATGAAACAGGCTGAAATTCGTCACAAGATGGATAAACTGATTCTCATGATATAATATAATTTTCATTAGTAAATATCAAGTGCTATTTTGGCTTAAAATAAGGCATACAGGGCATTCTAGCTTGTCCATGCATTGTAAGCATAACTTATCATATATATAAACGAAATATATAAATAAATCACACTTTTCTGTTTCCTTCAATAGAAGAGACGTTTATAATGGAATAATGATTGTGACTGTACTGAGAATTATTCTTACTCACCATCAAAGGAACTGAATCGGAGGAGTTTATTCAAATGAGCGAGAAAGAGACAAATCAAGACATTGTAGACATTATTGTAATTGGCGGCGGTCCTGCAGGGATGTTCGCTTCCTTCTATGCAGGCATGCGTCAAGCATCTGTGAAAATTATTGAAAGTATGCCGCAGCTTGGCGGACAACTTGCAGCTCTATATCCGGAGAAATACATCTACGATGTTGCCGGCTTTCCGAAAGTAACAGCGCAAGAATTAGTTAACAACCTGCTCTCCCAAATGAAACATTTCCCTATCCAAGTGTGTTTGGAAGAGAAAGTCCACCAAGTGGTGAAAAGCGAAGAGCGTCTTTTCGAAGTAACGACAGACTTGGGCACGCATTACAGCCGCGCTGTGATCGTAACTGGCGGGGTTGGCGCATTCGAACCACGTCGTCTGGAGCTTCCCGAAGCGGCACAGTTCGAGAAGAAGAACCTGCATTACTTCGTTAGCGATCTGAATGCTTTCGCAGGTCAGAAAGTATTGATCAGCGGCGGCGGCGACTCCGCAGTTGATTGGGCTCTGATGCTTGAGCCAATCGCTGAGAAAGTAACCCTTATTCATCGCAGAGATAAATTCCGTGCCCATGAGCACAGTGTTGAAAACTTGATGAATTCCAAAGTAAACGTTGTGACTCCTACCGAAATCACATCGCTGCACGGGACAGACCGCATTGAGCAAGTTACGCTCAAAGACATCAAATCCGGTGAAGAAACCGTTCACGATGTCGATGCTGTTATCATTAACTTCGGATTCGTGTCTTCTCTAGGACCGATCTCCGAATGGGGACTTGAGATCGAAAATGGATCCATCGTTGTTGATTCCAGAATGGAAACGAACATTCCAGGTATCTTCGCAGCCGGGGATATCACAACCTATCCTGGTAAATTAAAATTGATTGCGGTTGGCTTCGGAGAAGCTCCTACTGCGATTAACAACGCCAAAGTCTATATTGACCCAACAGCCAAGCTTTCACCAGGACACAGCAGCAACCTTAAATTTTAATCATTTTTCTACATAAAAAGGGGTATTCTATTCCTAATCCGCAGATTAGGAGGAATACCCCTTTGTCTTATATATGTCCGGTCTGCAATGGCCTGCAGGAAATGCATACGGAATGTCCTAACTGCTCGCAGCCTGTCAGTGATTATGGAAGACTAAGCGATTATGTCGGTCCCTATTCTCCTTATCTGGAGATCGATGAGGTTTCCTCATCCGTGGGAACAAGGCTCGACCAACAGGGTGCGTGCATCCATCTTGTCGTATGTTCCGCTTGCACGCACAGTTATACCATCCAGATCAACTCTTAATTGAGCGGTGTTTCATCCTTCTGCAAAACATACAGTTTCAAATTCCGTCTTTGAATTTCTGCGAGCAATAGGTCAACAAAATCAGATTCCAATCTCAAATCCAGTGCTTTGTAATAAGAGTCGATCAATGTTTCGTCGCTAATTTGTCTCACTGAAATCACCTTTATTCTATAATTTGTAATTATATTATCACGGGGGAAAAATTAGAACAAGCGTTCCGTTATCCACAGAAGATTGTGCATATCCTGTGGGTAGATTGTTGATATGTCTGATAATCTCTTTAAATGTAAAGGGGATAATGTGTATAAAGTTATGCACATGCTAGATATCCCCAAATGCGATAAAAAAAAGTGATCACTTTTCCCGAATTTGTTTACCCTCACTTAACATTCCCTTAAGGTTGTTCACAAATTTGAAAAGAAATTTTAATCGTCATTTAACATTCATCGCATACAATACTAATAGAAAGACAAAACAAGGAGTGAAACAAACATGCTAGTCTACGACATCGTAGTTAACGGAGAAATTAAAGAAACAATTAAGCCTCGTAAAAATCGCTTGAAAGAAATTTACAGCTTTATGTTAGAGCAAAGCAAACTTATGAAAGTTAAATATGGTGAAAATGTTAAAATTAAAGGCCGCATGGTGTATTAGGATTAGCTTCCTAACTTCACTAGCGGCCCTTTTTTTACTGAGATCACGTTAAACAATTCCTTTCCGAAACAGAACAGTTAACAAACGATAAAAATCATAGCTGCCATGGCTTGGCGTATCGATCAACCCCGCTTTGACAGCTGCATTCACAGCAGCCTCGGCCCATTGCGGTATAGCTTCTAACGCCATTTGGCCCTCCAATGCGGCAACTCTATTTTGCAATGCTGTTAATTGCGCTTGCAGCTCTTCGAGCATATTCGTAACCTCCTCGTCATAACGGGTTAAATTATTCGCTTGTATTATCGCATTCAGCTTAGCTGCATAGGCGGGATCAGTGGCATAGCCGCTGTTTTGCAGCGCCGATGTCTGCTCACCTGGATGACTTGCTGCGCGAACACCGGCATACCTTGCCGTCTGAAAAAAGAGATCTTGATCACGAAATCCTGATTCAATCGAAGAGTACGCTCGAAAATCGCCAGGCACATTATCAACCCTTGTTCCATCGATGACTTCCCAAGTCACGGCGGAAACTCGATCACCTTGCCAATAAAGTGTCAATATCCCGCTGCCCACTTTATAACCGACCAGATTATTCCACGCATTCACCTTCCCGCCTGTCTCCAAAATCGCCTGCGTGATTCGCACTGATGGATAAATAGGGGAACCTTCCATGCGCAGCTTCACGGCAATCGGCGCCACGAGGTCAATAAATTCCTGTCTTGTTGCCATGTGATCACCTCCTTCTGGCTTGCTAGCATTTCCTTTCTATGTATTCTATTCTTCTACCAGCTTAAAAGGTTCATCTACAGACACAAAAAGGCAAAAAAAAAGCATCCAGTTTATTTGATCTGGACCCTTTGTCAAGGACACTTGAAAAAACTCAGTTTAAATCTAGACAGCTAACAATAGATGATTCCTGTATTGCACAGGGGTCATCTTTTTTAATCCCCATTGATATCGATTGT
>NZ_JABMKZ010000002.1:0-698692 GCF_013204855.1 Paenibacillus alba
GTAGATTCAAGAACGCCGATTAGTCGTAGCACAGGTGCCGTTGCATAGCCCCGCTTAATCGTTTCATCGGCTATTTCAAGTTTGTCTTGTAAGCGGGGTTGCTCTTTTTTAGAAGTTCACGCAGCAGCTCAATTTCAAGGTCCTTTTCTCCAAGCAGCTTAATGGCTGTGTCCATCTTGGTTTCCAACTCCTGAAGGCGTTTAGAATCTTCTATACGCTCACTCACAGAAGGAAGGGATTCCTCACCAAATCTTTCTTTGTAGAACTTAACCCAGTTCGTGATCGTGCTAGGAGACACTGAATATTTACGTGCAAGGTAAGATAACTTCGTTCCACTGAGTGCCTCTTGAGCTACCTTGATCCGTTGCTCATCATAAAGGATATTGCTTTTCATATATCTCATTCCCCCTCACCAATATTGTACCTTATTGCATATTGATGACTCCAATCTAATTAGGGGGCTTCAGAGTTTTTAGATTATTCATTGGAGTTTATCCAGTGAAATCGTCCTTCCAGCTCTTCAAACTAACTTGCATTGGAATTAATCCAATGAAACCAACTTTTCACTTCATGCCTTCCCAGAAAAGGAGGGGCTCCTGTTTTCTATTCATTTGCACACATGTAGAAAGGGGAAAAACCCTAAAAGAAAAACCGTCAGGGAAAACATCCTGACGGTCCTTTTGCGTGTAACTCTCCATACTTTTGTCCATAGGGAGAGATGGATGTGGGTTTCCAGCCGCTAAGCGCCTTTCCGCCCCTCACACCTATCACTCTTTTGTTTTTTTTCGCTAACCAATCTGAGATGGCATTACACGTATCGTTGACTCCCGAATGATCAACTCCGGCGTATATACTTTCCCAGCTTCACTGCCATTTCTCCGTTTATTCTCTATCATATCAATTAAAAGCTCCGCTGCGTCAGTTCCTAATTGAGTTTTGGGATGCGTAAGCGTCGTCAGCTTCACTTCGGTTGCCAATGCTAATGAAGAGTCATCAAAACCAACTAACGAGATATCTTGGGGCACCTGCAAGCCTGTAGTACGTACAGCCTCCAACAAATGAATCGCTAGTTCATCGTTGTAACAGACGAAGGCTGTTGGCCGTTCAGCCTGCTGAGTGATGAGATCAATGGCACTCTCGTAAGGCTTCTGCCCTTTTTCATCTGTCGTGTAATGAATAACAAGTTCAGGAAGCAAAGGAATCTGATATTGCTGATGCGCGCGTAGGAAGCCTTTTAACCGGTTAACACCTTGCAAATCATCCGTCTTGAAAAAACCGGCAATCCGGCGGTGTCCTAATTCAATGAGATGCTGCGCCGCCTTAAATCCACCCTCTTCATCATCTACAATCAAAGAAGGACAATTCATCTCCGGATATCGCTCATTGATCATTAAATATGGAATATGCTGATAATCCAAAGATAAATAAAAGCTTAAATTCGGATTCCCTTCTGCACTTCTTGTCGGCTCAATAATAAGGCCGCTCAGCGGCTGGCTCATCATCATCTGCAAACTTTCTTTTTCTTTTTCCTTATCATTATCCGTCGAAGACAACAGCAGTCGATAGCCGCGGGCACGTAAAGCCGACTCTGCGCCTCTCACAATATGCGGGAAAATATAGTCTGATATATAGGTCGTCAGGATGCCGATTGTCTGCACATCCCGACTTTTCTGGGTGTGGGGCGTAGACACATAAGTCCCCTTGCCTTGCATGCGATACAGCCAGCCTTCCTGCTCCAATTCCCCGAATGTCTGACGGACGGTTTGGCGACTCATCTGAAACTGCTCGGCAATTTCATTTTCTGAGGGCATTTGGTCATTCGCTTTCAGCTTTCCTGCGTGAAGCCATGATAAAATTTCTTGTTTCAGCTGCATATATTTCGGTAGTTGCTTCTCTTTCATCTTTCACCTCGTGCGTTTGATTCTGAACGTATTATATCATTCACTCAACTTGTATGTACATATGGCGAGCGATTCGCTGCTTGGCAGAGCCGTATAATGCTGAATGGAATAAGCTATTTTCAATAGGTTCACGCTGATGAAAAAACCTTCAGCTCCACTACAGTGGGGTTGAAGGTCCTTTTCTGACTGCAAAAAAAGCTTGATAATCCGTCTTTGATCCTGCAATCGGAAGGACGGTAAATTGTTCAATCTCGAAAACTTCACCAGGCTTCAGCACGGCCTCGATGTTTGATAGAACTTGCACTAGGCTGTCTTTGGGTACATGAAGATGAGCATTCATCGTCCAAACAGCGTCAAATGGCGCAGGCTCCTATTCCTTCATTTGACTCGCATCCATCAGAGCAAGCTCCTCTCTCCAACCATCCAACCTACTTCGTTAATGCGCTCTGCGCCGCTTCAACTAGCTTATCGAAGTATTCGTCTTCTTCCAGCAGCTCTTCAACCGCTTCGATATCCTCTTCCTTGCCGGATTCGTTCAGGAAGTTCAATGCATAGCTCCAGTCATCCTTACCGCGTTTGCTATGTAGCGTAATCTCATAGGGATGTTCGTGACCTTCTACTTTAAATTCCACTTTGCCGATGTAACCTTCTTCTTTGCTGTGTTCCATATGCGCTTGTAGTACTTCAATCATGTTCATCATCCTTTTCTGTTCGATTTAACCATTGCCAAATGGTTTGTACGGTCGTCTGCAGATTCGTGGCATCCTGCCATATGTATGGATTATGATCTCTAAAATAATCTGCATGTCCACCTATTAAATACAAGGTACGACGATGAATCGGGGCATGCTTCAGGCCATTCCAGCGAAATGTCCCCATCCGGGACTTCGCCCAGCCTCCCCAAGTACCTAGTCGCGGAATAGGATCCGTGGATTGATCTAATTGATTAGCAGCCTTCAAATAAAGTACTTTGTGCTTGATTGATGAAGGAATCGCACATTTTGGGGACCCAATTTGGATCACGCCAAGAAGTGGTATCTCTTGCTTCTCCATTATTTCGGCTGCTTGCACAGAGGCTACCGCACCAGCACTATGGCCGATTAGAAGGAGCTTTTGTCCTCGAATAAAATCCTGGGTGATTAACTCGGTTAGGCTCTTCCCCCCGTAATAAGACGGCTTCTGGTGAGCGTTGTTCCAAAGATCGCTGACGATCTCCTTCAGCTGCTTCCGGCGTTCCCGGGTCCAATCCCCATAGGGATAATGAATCACGACTCGGGCACGGATGCCCTCACTCGCGTAACGTTCAGCCATCGCCGCACCAAACGCATCCAGAAAATAAGGAGCCGTAGCAAAACCAGCAGATATATAGATGACGATTTCCTCCTGATCGGAGTGCCTTGCCATGAGTAATTCAGTTCCCTTCTCGTACAAAATAGGCTAGGAACGCGGTTTAGCGCGGTTCGTGGGCATGGCTGCCATCGGATCGTCTGGCCAGTAATGTTTGGGATAACGGCCTTTGAGGTCTTTTTTGACCTCGAAATACGCGTCTCGCCAGAAGCTCGCCAAATCCTTGGTTACCTGCACAGGACGTTGTGCGGGCGATAATAAATGTACGGTTACAGCAACTCTGCCCTTGGCAATCCGCGGCGTGTCTGCAAGCCCAAACATTTCTTGCAAACGAACTGCGATAGAAGGCGCCTCGCTCATGCTGTAATCAACGGGAATACGCGATCCGCTAGGGACCTGAATGTGTGTTGGTGCCCACTCTTCCAACCATCGACGCTGCTCCCATGTTAGCATTTCTTCTAATATACTTGTCAAGTTCAGACGGCTCAGGGCGCCTTTACTTTTGAGTCCATACAGGTGGGGACCCAGCCATTCTGCCGCGCTAGCCAGCAAAGTCTCTTCCCGCATATCTGGCCACTGGGCATCAAATCGATGCAAAAAGTTCACTCGTTCTTGCAGTTGACGCGCACTCCGCGTCCATGGGAGCAGCTCTAGGGAGTCTGCTTGAATGCCAGAAATCCATGCTTGTACAACCAATTCAGGGTTAGGATCCTGCAATTGGCTTTCTTTCATGATGATAGCTCCCAATCGCAAGCGTTGCTTTGCTCTTACCGTCCCCATTGCCTGATCCCAGAGCACCTCTTGTTCTTTCTGCAAGCGATCCGCAAATAGGTCAAGCAGCTCGTCTTCCTCAATCGGAGCCGCCAAATAAATCCGGCTCTCGGCGCCGTTGTCGTCCAGCTCCGCGGCAACGAGGTACCGCTCAGCCGATATTGGCTGAAGGTCGGGCAGTGCAGCGCCACGCCCGCTGCTGAGCAAGAACTTGCCTGTCGATCGCCGCTGTGCGACGCGATCGGGATAGGCGAAGGCGAGCAGCATCCCGCTCGCCGAGGCCCGCTGAGCGCTCGGGCTGATGCCGAGCGTCTGCATGAGCACTTTGGCTTCCGCCGCGATGCGCCGGCATAAGCCAAAGTCAACGTCTGCGCGCTGCTCGCCCTGCGTAGCGCGCCAGAGCACTTCGATGCGGGTGCGTACATCCGCATCTCGCTCTGCCGCAGCGCGCATGAAATCGCGCTCGCCGAGCATGACCGCAAGCTCGCACGCCAGCGTGCCGAGCTCAAGCGGGATGGCTTGCAGCACCATGTGCGCAAGCCGGGGGTGGAGGCCTAACGACGCTAGGCGCTTGCCGTGCGGCGTTAGGCCTCCGTTCTCGTGCAGCGCGCCAAGCTGCACGAGCAGATCCCGCGCCTGCTGGTAAGCAGCAGCAGGCGGCGGGTCCAGCCAGACCAGCGCAGCGGGGTCTGGCACGCCCCAGGCGGCCAGCTCCAGCGCAAGCGGCGCCAGATCCGCTTCGCGGATCTCTGGCGTGCTGCTTGGCGGGAGCTGCCGCTGCTCTGTCTCGGTCCATAGGCGGTAGCACACGCCTGGCCCGAGACGACCTGCCCGGCCTCTGCGTTGATCGGCAGAGGCCACCGAAACCGGCACCGTCGTCAGACGGGTCATGCCGGTGCGCGGTGAAAAGCGCGGAACGCGCATCAGCCCGCTGTCAATAACGACCGTAATCCCTTCGACAGTCAAGCTCGTCTCGGCAATAGAGGTCGATAGCACAACCTTACGGCGGCCGTCATCGCTTGCCGACAGCGCTCGATCCTGCGCTTCTTGCGAGAGATTACCGTATAACGGGGCTACTTCGATCTCTTTGCCCCATTTTAAAGCGGCAAGTTGGCTTGCTACACGATGAATTTCAGCTGCTCCAGGAAGGAAGACAAGAATGTTCCCTTCGTTTTCTTGCAAAGCCTGCTGAATGCTTTTTACGACGGCCGCTTCCAGCCGACCAATCCATTTGCTCGTCAAATAATGGGTACTTACAGGAAAAGTTCGACCTTCGCTTTGAATAATGGGAGCATGATCCAGCATAGCCGCTACAGGCTCAGCCTCGATCGTCGCCGACATAATCAGAATGCGCAAATCCTCGCGCAGAAGAGATTGTGTCTGCCTGCTCAATGCCAGCCCGATATCACCATGTAAATTCCGTTCATGAAATTCATCAAAAATAACGATGCCTACCCCTTCCAGAGCAGGATCGCTTTGAAGCATCCGTGTCAGGACACCTTCCGTTATCACTTCAATACGGGTATTAGGTCCAACACGCGTATCATTTTTCACCCGATACCCAACGGTGTTCCCCACCTCTTCTCCGAGAAGCTTGGACATGTATCTGGCTGCAGCACGAGCCGCCAATCTTCTCGGCTCCAGCATGAGGATTTTCTGATCCTGCAGCCAAGCTGCCTTAAGAATCGCAAGCGGAACTTGCGTTGTTTTCCCTGCACCTGGCTGAGCCACGAGTACCGCACATGGCTGCAAGCTTAAAACATCTAGTAATTGCGGAAGTACAGACTCAATAGGCAGCCTATTCATTTATTTCACTCCGAGCTATATAAGTCTTCTTTTTATATCGATTTAGCTTGTTTATTCCTAGGTTTTCATCACATCACAACTGTTCCTCAAGCTCTCAATCGTGTATACTGAATGAGAATCTGGTCACTAAAGGAGATCTTTAAGATGAACGTACATGAAGCGATATCTAAACATTCGAATGCGCAACATCTGCATCTCGTGCGCTTTTCTGAGCTGGATGCACAGCGCGAGCAGGCCATTGATGAGGCAGTTGATCTGTGCAAACGCGGACTTCCGTTTACCGTTGATGCCATCAACGCCATAACAGCTCGCATCATCGCCCATGCTAAAGAAGGTATTTCTCCGCTCCGGTCTTATGTAACTAAAGATATGGTGCATGATTACGTAAACAAAGGGTAAGGAGATACGACGCAAATGGGTGTTCTAACTTTTATTTCAATGTTAATTATGGGATCGGCTTTCAGTGCTGGATTCCTGCTTCTTTTTAAGCGCAAAACAGCACTGGGTATTGTCTGCATCGCACTTTCGGTTGCGTGCTACATCGGTTATAGCTACATAGCGACTAAGTATTTTGTTTAATCCGTTCCCGGACACAAGAAGAACCGAGCAGACTCCCTGCCTCGGTTCTTTTTCATGCCATAAGCCTATATTCCCTCAGCTTACCAAAGAGAAATTCAAAGTAAGCCGCAGGATGCGGAACCATATCATTCAAGCCTATCTGCATGTTTTTCTCGATATGTTGACCATCTGCATCCAAAACATAACCTCTAGCCGTTAACTGATTCGTTTCATGCCGGATCAAGTTCACTAAATCGGCTGCACTTACAGCAAATATACCGCTAACCTCATCCGCCTGCAACGTATAAGCACTAAGTACTTGATCACAGCGATACAAAAACATATGACAGAACTCACGATCAATCAACTTCTCCGAAATCAAATCCTCTTCCGCAAACATGCCACAAGGCAATAACTGATTAAACGCCACCTTCAGGCCAAGCTCTTCCTCCAGCTCTCGCGCGCCTTCTTCCGTCGTTTCACCTGCAGCAAGATGGCCTGCGCACGAAATATCCAACAGGTTAGGGAACAGATCCTTTTCCGGATGTCTTAACTGCAGCAGCAGTTCAGGCTCGCCTCTTTCATAGGTAACTATCCAACATTGAAAAGTTTGGTGCCAAAGCCCTTTGGCATGGACTTCCGAGCGTGGCGCTACACCCAACCAATTCATTTTTTCATCATAAATATCAAATATCTCTTCCGTTTTCGTCAAAATACGTTCAACACTCCCCTCGAACCCTGTTATGCCATAACGGTAAAATCAATTTCTTGAAACCGGCTAACTTCCTTCAACCAACGTTCTGCGACATAGCGAGTATGTACCGGATGGCTATTATAAGCATCATACGCAGCTTGATCCGCAAACACCATTGAGAATCCATAGTCATAATCGTTCTTCACGCTTACTTGCCGCAAAACCTGAAACTGCTCAACACCGGGAATGCCTGCCAATTCTTCTGCACTGCTGCTTAGGAAATTTCGCGCCTCATCTGTATCTTTACCTGCATGTAAATTAAAAATAACCATATGCTGAATACTCATAATCTCTACTCCTTTTTGGACGATCTGCCTCTATTACAGTATAGCGGATTTTGTCTTTAATTGGAGCATAAAATCACTAATATGTGTAAACGTTAAGGCTGAACCTTAAACTGTTTGTGAAAGGATGACTTCGATGGAAAACAACAAGCATGCCGGCAATTACACAGGAACCACCAATACGAACGCCAAAAATCAAGATTTAGCCTTCGTGAACGACACTTTGGAGAATGCGCCTAGTCTAACAACCATCAATCTCGCCAAAGACGATATTAGTGAAGCGAACGAAGAGAACCAACTGAACCAAAAGTAACGGTGTCTGTTTCCTGAGAGCAGAAAGTTTCTCCAACGTCTGAACGTCTGGAGAGGTTTTCTGCTCCTCTTTTTGCCCACTGAACTTGGCATCCTCCCCTCCTTGCGCTACTATGGAAAGATAATTCCGTTTTCAAGGAGGCTATTACGTGGAACAAGTCATTATCATTGGAGCTGGACCTTGCGGGTTGTCCGCCGCTGTTGCTTTGCAGCGAGAAGGTCTATCACCATTAGTTATAGAAAAAAGCAGTATCGTCAATGCCATTTATTTATATCCTACTTATTTGCAATTCTTCAGCACCCCTGAGCTGCTTGAAATTGGCGGCTATCCATTTACAACCCCTCATGATAAACCGTATCGTCAAGAAGCATTGGTGTATTACCGAGAGGTCGCACGCAGAGAACAACTGCGCATCCAGTCTTATGAAGAAGTTGTTTCCATTGAAAAATTGGAAGCAGGGTTTCAAGTGCAGACTACGAATCCATTTGGCCAAAAAAAATCGTACACCGCCCAGCATGTCATCGTAGCTACCGGTTACTTCGATCATCCTAATTTACTCGGCATCCCCGGTGAAGATTCACCGAAAACGACTCATTACTATAAGGAAGCACACCCGTATACGGGAACTAAAGTAGCTATAATCGGGGGCAACAACTCCGCAGTCGATGCCGCAATGGATTTGATGCGAGTAGGCGCAGAGGTAACCGTCATTTATCGAGGCCCCCATTTCTCGGCCAACATCAAACCGTGGGTTCGCCCCATTTTTGAAAGCATGGTCAACAAAGGGCGTATTCACATGTGGTTTAATTCCCAAGTTGAGCGTATTGAAGAGCATACGGTTCTTGTACGCAAAGAATCCGAACATGTCACCTTGGACAACGACTTCGTTCTGGCACTCACTGGCTTCAGACCAGATCGTCATCTTTTGACTTCCATCGGGGTGACGTTCCATGAAGAAACCAACGCTCCGCTTGTTGATCCCGAAACCATGGAAACCAACATTCCCGGTTTATATGTTGCGGGTGTCGTCGCTTCGTCCAAATATGACGCCAATGAAATCTTCATTGAATCGGGCCGCTTGCACGGACTCGCGATAACGAAACACATATGCTCAGCATTAAGCAGCCGTCCGACAAGAAGCTAAACCGAGGGGTTTAGCTTCTTGAATTTGACTTATTCTTGAGCTGAGTCTCTTGTGCCTAGCCCCACCTGACCCAAGCTGCAGTTGGCGCGGAATGCCCCGCCGCAGGGCATCGGCTTTGTATATACCACATATTTCACTCGTCCACTGATTGTATTGTGCTAGCTCGAGGGGGGGCGGAAAGAAGCGACTGTGTCCTTGGCTGGCTACGTCTTACGCCAAATCACATTTAGATATTTGAGCTAGTTGGATTAAAAGCTGCGCTGCTTCTATTCTCCAATTAGCTCGAAAGACACCATATCACCTAAATTCCTAAACTATGCATCTTTCGGGCCCGAAAGACACCAAATTACCTAAATTACTACGACCTTGCATCTTTTGGGGCTAGAAAGACACCATGTCACCTAATTTCCTACGACCATGCATCTTACGGGGCCCGAAAGACACCTATCACCTAAATTCCTTCGACCATGCATCTTTTGAGCTCCAAAGACTCTAAACCATATAAATTCCTGCGATTATGCATCTTTTTGAGTTCGAAAGACCCTATATCACCTAAATTCCTGCAATTATGCATCTTTTCGTGACCCTTTCTGGATTTTCGGATCAAAGAGCTTAAAAAGCCTGCATAATTGCAGGAATATTCCATTTTCCACACGATTCCACAGAAAATACCTGCACTTTTGCAGGCTTTTATTCAGAAAGCCGAGAGACTTACTATCAGGTATCCTTATTCGTGAAACCATAAACTTTCATATTCTGTTAACCGTGGCCCTCACCCACAGGCTCTCATTATCAGCTAACCAAAGTCCATTCCCATAAACTTTCATATTCTGTTAACCGAGAGCCCTCACCCGCAAGCTCTCATTCTCAGCTAAACAAAGCCCATTCCCATACACTTTCACATTCCGCTAACCGTAGCCCTCACCCGCAAGCTCTCATTCTCAGCTAACCCAATGCCTCGCTCAAAGCCCGCCCGGAATCCCACTAAAAGGGATTTAAGCTCTAAACCTATTCCTCCTCACCTAATCTGCAAAAGAACCTAAAAAAAAGCTTCGGTTTATATGAAAATATTTCCCATTTTTCAAAGATTCCTCTTCCAATACGAACGTTTGTTTGATATAATAAAAACAAGAACAAATGTTCCAATAAGATGAGGAGGTTGTTAACATGATGAACACAAGTCACAATTTTCGCTTTATCGAGAGAGATTATTGGTACCACAAGGCATTGTGTGACACTGACCATCTTCTTCCCGGACAGATTGACGACATGTTGGATGAAGCACATTCCCATTACGCCGATTATACGTTCAAGTTTTATGATGACGGTTCGGTGATAATCATAGACAATGACACAAACAACCGCATTAAGCCACGAGAATTAATCGGTGCTGTTTATGATTTCTATATTCGCAAGCGGATTTACTTAATTAAAACGAACCTTATGGAGAAACAGCTTCAATACGCATAATTGCTGCAATAATAATGAATGCAAAAAAGGGCTACCCGATAGGGACAATTCCCCACCTCAGATAGCCCTTTATTTTCCTACTCGCTGCTGTATCGAAAACAAGTTTGAATATGATCATTCACCATTCCAACAGCTTGCATATAAGCATAGCAAATTGTCGACCCAACGAACTTAAAACCACGCTTCTTTAAATCTTTGCTCATCGCATCTGAAACCGCAGATGTCGCAGGTACTTGACCCATACTTTCCCAATGATTGTTTAATGGCTTGCCGCCGACAAATCCCCATATGTATTGCTCAAACGACCCGAATTCTTTCTGCACTGCCAAGAAGGCATGCGCATTCTGAACCACAGCCGCAATTTTCAAGCGATTGCGTACAATCTCTGAATTCTGAAGAAGCTCATTCAGCTTCTCATCCTGATAATTCACAATGATATGCGGGTCAAACTCGTCGAAAGCTGCTCGATAGCCCTCACGCTTCTTCAGAATGGTATACCAGCTCAGTCCTGCTTGCGCACCTTCCAAATTAAGCATTTCGAACAACTTTCGATCATCATGGACAGGTACGCCCCACTCATGATCATGATAATCTAGATATAATGGATCATCATTGACCCAACTGCATCGGACAGTCATTTCTACACTCACCTCACCAAAAATAGAACATGCGTTCTGTGTTATTATAAGTCTATTACGAACACATGTCCAGTTCGATTGAGTAGTTAGTATTTAGTAGAGTGTGGAGAGACCATAGAATCGCTTGGTATTCTCCAATATAATGCTTCCTGCCTCCTCAGCAGTCAAGCCATGCAGAAGCGCAATCTGTTCAATAACGGCATGAATCATCCGGGGATGCGTTACTTGTCCCTGGAAGGGACCCTCGAACGGCCAAGGTCCGTCGGTTTCGACCATTAACTGCTTAATCGGATAACTCCGAACTAATGTTCTTATTTCTTCTTCATAAAGCACATCCGGTGTAATCGAGATCATATAGCCGGCATGCATCATACGTTCAACTACATGAGGTGCCCCTTTAAACCAATGAAAATGTGCTTTGGTGATGCCATGCTTCTCAAGAAGATCACAAACGATCTCCGCATCCTCATAGACAGCATGCAGAACAACCGGTTTTGCCAACTCTGCAGCAAGCTTCAGCAAGATATCAAGGAGCGCGACATAGGGAGCCAAATCAAAAGCCAGCCCCTGCTCCTCCGCTTCCAGTCTACTATAATAAGGAAGACCAATCTCACCTACAGCTACCATCTCATTTGCTTCTTCACGTATCCATGATATCAACTCATTCAGCTGAGCTTCATGGGGGAGCTCTTGCTCAGGATGGAACCCATAAGCAGTAAATATTTGATGGGGTGCGTCTTTTTTCAACTGCTTCGTAGCTTTACAAGAGGCCAGATGTCTGGACACGGCAATGACACATTCAACTTTCATTTCCGTTAAGTCGGAGACGATCTCCTGCACTTCCGTTTCCGGATACATATCGAGATGAATATGCGCATCAATGGCTTTATTCATGGGACAACTCCTGACGCAATCTACTTTGAATATGCTGCCGCAGCTCATGGAACTCAGCTTTGAGCATGACATCTTCCCGCCGAGGTCTTGGGAAAGGCACAACGAGCTCCTCTAATATGCTTGCAGGCTTATTTGACAGAACGTAGATCCGATCTGACAAGAACAGCGCTTCCTCAATACTATGCGTTACGAACAGAATGGAGCGTTTGTTTTGTTCCCATATATTCAGCAGCCATGCCTGCATTTCTTGCCGGGTTAGCGCATCCAGCGAGCCGAAGGGCTCGTCTAAGCACATGACCTCTTGTGGGCCAAGCAGGGCTCTCAGAAAAGATACACGTTGCTGCATGCCGCCGGATAAGACATGAGGGTACTCATGCTCATAACCTCCTAGTCCGACTTTAGGCAACCATTCTCTTGCTTTTTCCAATGCAGCATCACGACTTTCTCCTGCTACTTCCTGTGCAAGTGCTACGTTAGACTCAATATTCCGCCATGGAAACAAAGCCGGCTGTTGAGGCATATAACTGATTAAGCCTTTCCTTCCGGTGACATTGCGGCCATCCAGCCATACTTCTCCCGAGGAAGGAGTAATGAGACCGCCAATAATATGAAAAAGCGTACTCTTCCCGCTGCCGGAAGGACCAATAACGGAAACGAATTCTCCCTCTTTCACATGGAGCGAGATATCGGACAGCACAGAAGTTCGCTGCTTTTTGCCAGTGAAGGTTTGATGTATGCCTTTAAGCTCAAGTTTGTTCATACCACACCTCCCTTAACTCTAAGATGATCGTTTCGCGTTCCAGCGAATAATCAATTTCTCAAGTCCGGCTATAAGCCAGAAGAATAGCAAACTAAGAACTACGATGATGAAAATAGCAACAAACTCACGGTCCGCACGAAAGGCAGATTTCTGCAAAATCATATAATAACCTAGCCCTACACCGCCTCCGAGCCATTCAGCAATAACAGCTCCCATTACACTATAGGTAGCAGATATTTTGAGTCCGGTAAATAGAGCAGGCAATGCATGCGGCAGCTCTAATTTATAAAAGATTTGCCGTTTGCTGGCACCAATCATCTGCATGTAGTTGTACATACTGCGATCTGTTTGCATAAAGCCATCCAACGTTGACATCGTCACTGGAAAGAAACAGACCAGTGAAATTAATATAACTTTAGGTAAGAGACCGAACCCAAATAAGATAATCAGAAGCGGCCCTAGGGCAATCGTAGGGACGTTCTGCGAGAGAATCAGAAGCGGATAGAAGCCTGCCTTTAGGACAGGCACTCGGTGCAAACAGCTAGCAACAATAGCACCAATCGTCACTCCGACGAAGAAACCGATTAGCATTAAACGGAAAGTTGCAAAGGTGTGCATCCAGACACGCGGCATATCGGTCGTGCCATCTTGCCATATTTTAAGTGGGCTTGGCAGCAGCCAGCTGGCTGTGCCTCCCCAAGTTACTACAAGCTGCCATATAAGCAGCAGAAGGATGACCACGACTAGAGGTGGCCATCCTGCTCTGAACCAGCGCTGCTGTTTCATTATCTGTACTTCTCCGTCAGTTTGTCCATCGAGGCGCCAGACGGATTAAAATATATCTTTACTTGTGAGATGACATTCGGACTGCCCATCTCAATCATGGCATCGTTCATATCCTGGATGATGGCTAGAAGCTGATCAAGCTCCCCTTCCATCGTTGTTTCCAACGGGGACACGAAATATTTAACACCAGATTTGGCAATGACCTCGATCGCACGATCTACATAAGGAATTACGTCTTCGTTGTTTTTCGTTTTAGGAATAATTTGAATACTGACAAGTGCATTAGCCACGTTTATTTCTCCTTTCAAAACTTCAACTGAATTTAGAAATTTATTTCGAGCTCACCGGCAAAAAATTATTCGTGAATGCAGCATCAACATCAAGGTTTTTCTCCAGAAGCTTATGCTCCAGCATCCAATTCGCATAGTTTTCCCAAACTGTCCGTTTTTGCTCGCCCCATCGAGGAGCATCGTCTTGATAACGAGTGCTGAGCCATTTTTGACTGGCAACGACAAGCTTTTTATCCAGATCCGGAACTGCTTTAATTAAAATGTTAGCGGCGTCCTCTGGTTTGTTGATAGCGAATTGATATCCTTTGGCCGCAGCGGCCACGAAAGCCTTTACGAGCTCGGGCTTTTCTTTGATCATTTTCTCATTCGTTGCCAATACCGGTGTGTAGTAATCTAGTTTATCGGAATACTTGTTCAAGTAAATCATGTTCAGCGGCTCACCGCGCAGCTCAGCATCCACGCCAGTCCATGCATAGTAAATCCATGCAAAATCAATATCCCGCTTCACTGCTGTGAAATAATCAGCTTCTCCAATATTGACGATCTTCACTTTGTTAGGATCTGCTTTATCGGTTTGCATGAGGGAATCGATCATGGCACTTTCCGAAGGCGCTCCCCAACCCCCGTAAGTTTTGTTTTCGAAATCTTTGGGGGACTTGATGTTCTTCGCTACCGGCGAAGCAAATCCGGATGTGTTGTGCTGGATGACAGCGGCAATAGAAACCAACGGCACCCCTTGGATACGCCCTTGCGTGATGCTCTCCTGGTAACTCACGCCGAACTCTGCCGCACCTGAAGCGATCATGGCATCAGCACCGCCCTCACCAGGTGCAATAATTTGTACATTCAATCCCTCTTGTTCAAAGAAACCTTGATCCTTAGCCACATACAAACCGGTATGATTCGTATTCGGTGTCCAATCCAGAACTACCTTAACATTGGTCAACGTTTTAGCCGGCTTCGTCGATGCGCTTGCGCTTGGCTCGTCTGCTTGCTTGCCGCATCCTGCTAAAGCTACCGTTAAGCTTACCAACATGAGTGGTGCAACTTTCTTCCAGTTCATTCCTTGTTTCCCCTCTCGTCTCTCCATCCAACCATAAGAAAAAGCCCCCGTTATCCAGGAGCGCCAAAAGTAGAAAATGATAACCCCTATCGAATCAAACCCGAAAGGACGTGCATTTGTGTGAATTCTCTACGCTGGCATTACTTCATGATTTAAAAGAAAAGATATAAAAAGCCGCAGAAGACAAATGTCTCTCGCGGCTTATACGTTGACCAATAATACACTAAATTGTAGTGTATAATCATTCTCTGCGCTAGCATTAACTAGATCAGATCGGACGGTCAGCGGCATATCCCGCACTCTCAGCCTGACTGCTCAAGCTCCCGGATGGTATTTATTCAATTCACATACGAGAAATATACCCCTACTGATCAAATTAAGCAAGTTATCCTTGAAAAATAAGTTCAACTTGTAAACCTAATCTAGCAACTTCCGTAAAATTGTCGGCTTGCCCAATCATAAGGACAAACTTTTGCATAAACTATCTTTGTAATAACATTTTAGTTTCTGAAGGAGAGTGCTTAATTATGGGCTACGAAGTCGAAGGCTACAGAGGTAACAATTCCGCAGCTATATTGGTTCTTTTCATTCTTTTGGTCATTATCACATCCGCATTCGTATGGTAATAAGCTAGCAAATGTATTGAAAAATGCAGCATTTGGCTAACGCCAAGTGCTGCATTTTTTTGTTTAACCACCTAGATTCAACTGCCAAGTGACACCAAACTTATCCCCGACCCATCCAAACCGCTCACTGAATGGATAGCTTCCCAACGGCATATAAACTTTCCCGTCTTGAGCCAGCTTTTCAAAAACACGATCAACTTCTTCTTCTGTTTCACAGGTAACATAGAAGGAAATCGAAGGCGTGAAGGTGAATTCATGCTTCACACTGCTATCTATACACATAAAGGTTTGTCCATGAATAGAAAATGTCGCCTTCAGCACGCTGCCTTCCGCCCCAGCTTCATTAGGACCATATCGTTGAATGGTTAGGATTTCAGACTGATCAAATAAAGAAGTATATAGGTTCATTGCTTCCTCTGCCTGCCCTTCAAACATGAGAAATGTTGTGACCTTTTGCTCAGGTGATCCCACTTCAACAACTCCTTTCATACGGTTTATGATAATAACCAACTTTTCAGCTGAGATCCCATTCGCTTGGCGTCCGCATAGCCTAGCTCATGCAAATCTTCCAGCTTCTTTGGATTTTTCTCCATACGGCCCACGACCACTTTGGAAGATGGGCGAATAATTATCGCACTTCCCTCTTTTTCCATTTCTGCGATGGTCTCTAGTGTTCCATTATAGATTTCACTTCGATTCACAAGTACATTCACCAAGCCGTCATATTTCGGATAAAAACTTTTGGCAAGCCAACCTTGTTTGAATGGACTTTTTCGATACCCTTGTTCTTTGGTAAGAACAATAATATGCTTCCGATTCCCATCTGCAACCGACTTCTGAACCGGAATCGGATCAACCAATCCGCCATCAAATAAGGTGCGGCCTTCATAATGAATCGGCTTCGCTACGAATGGCAATGAACTAGAAGCCTGAACAATGGGCATCGTTTGCTTCATTAGCTGATGTTTGGTGTAGTAAATCGGTTCCCCTGTATGGGCATCGGTCGTACCGATAGCGAATTGTTGCGGCGAATTATAGAAGGCATCATAATCAAAAGGAACTAATACATTCGGCAATTCATTGAAAATGAAATCCATCCCGAATATACTTTTGTGACGCCATAGATTACGGTAACTTAAATATCGATGATCTCCAATATAGTCAATGGTCACTTTCTTATTCCGGCCAGGTTGTTTGGAAATGTACGAAACGGCGTTGCACGCCCCCGCTGACACCCCTACGATATAGGGAAAATACCAATCCTGCTCCATAAAATATTCCAAGACTCCTGCGGTGTATACCCCTCGCATACCTCCGCCTTCCAGTACGAGTCCAACGCCTTGCATGGTGACACCTTCTTTCTATCTGTCTAAAGCCCCTTTCTAGCATACAGGAAATGTAAATTAAAAGAAACGTTCCTCTATCTTCGAAAAAGAGACAAAGACGCCGATTTCGACCTATTTTCTTCGACGGATTCCGTTATTATCGTAGATTAACCGTAATTTTGCCGGATTTACGAAGGATTAAGCAAAAGGTTAATATTGCTAAAGCAGAACTAATAAAACCCTTATCCGAGGATAAGGGCTCTGAGTTACTTATTATTATTGCGCTTGTGATGTTCCTGCATAACGCGATGTTAACCATTAATGTCATTAACGTTGTTCCTTGTACAGCTCTTTAATGACTAAAAACTCGTCTAAGTGGGAAAGAAAAATATCGACGATATCCGGATCGAAATGCTTCCCTCGTTCCGTCTTCAGTAAATCCAGAACACGATCCAACTCCCATGCTTTTTTATATACCCGATCGCTGCACAGTGCATCAAAGACATCGGCCAAAGCCGTTATACGACCATATAGGTGTATATCTTCTCCCTTCAGGCCCAAGGGGTAACCCGTACCATCATAGCGTTCATGATGTTGTCCTGCGATAATTGCCGCAGCATTCAACACTTGCTTGTTCGAATGCTTCAGCATTTCGTAGCCAAGATTCGAATGCGTCTTCATGATATCGAATTCTTCTGTCGTCAATGGACCTGGCTTATTCAGAATCGCATCTGGAATCCCAACTTTGCCGACATCATGCATCGGTGAGGCTAGACGAATGACTTCTGCTTCCTGCTCCGGCAGCCCATATTTGAGCGCAAGCAGCCGCGAGTATTCTGCGACCCTTTTCACATGATGCCCGGTTTCCTTGGATCTAGTTTCCGTGATTTCGCCCATCGTATAGATGATTTCTTGCTGCGTACTCTCAAGCTCCTCATTCAAATAAAGGTTCTCGAAAGCCACGGAAACATTCGCGCAATAGATATCAACCAAATAACGATCCCATTCGCTTAACGCCTTGAAGCCATTCATATAGATGACGTTCTCCATCCCCATCTTACTTTGGAAATAGATCACAAAACGATCAGAAGCAAAGCTGCTTTTCTTGGTTTGAAAAGCCTGCTCGATCTCTTCCAGCATTTCGCGTGGGACAACATCGCGTGCACGCTCGTCTTGGTTCGAGGCATAATCGCCGCTTGCTGCCAAAATATAAATGTCCTCGACACCCTTTGTGACGGCGAAGCTGCAGTGGATCGCATTTTTGTGCAAATTCACAATCGATGTCATTTGTGTCAAGACGCCAGAGGCAAATTTCTTCATGGATTGCAATTCAAACAACGTCGAGGCTGATTTGATAATTTCTTCCAGCCCTGCTCTGCTTTTCTCTATCGTCTTCAAATCCCGATAAGAACGCAGCGCCGTAACCACAGTTGTAAAAAGCTTCTGTGTAGTAAGCTCCGTTTTTTCTTTGTAATCATTAATATCATAATCCATAATGACCGTGCGTTCAGGTGCTTGTCCAGGCTGGCCCGTTCGTAAAATAATCCGGATTGCCGTATTTTTCAATTCCTCGCGAATGTACTTAACAATTTGAAGACCTGCATCCTCATACTCCATCACAACATCCAATAAGATAAGTGCTGCATTCGGCTGCAGTTTCAACAGCTGTCTGGCTTCCAAGGCAGAAAATGCACTGTGAAACTCAAGCTTTTTGCCATCAAACGCGAAGTCATCAAGCACCATTTTCGTCACTTGATGAATTTGCTTCTCGTCATCCACAATTAACACAACCCAAGGTTCCTGCTCGATTGAGGTGTCAACTGTAGCATCTGCAACTTCTTCCTCCGCAAAAAGAAGCTCGTCTTGGTCTATGGACCCAAATGAACTCGTCATAGCTCGGCTTCCTCCTCTTTCGGTATCGTAATGATAAACAAGCTTCCTTGTCCTACTGTGCTGCAGCAATGAATGGTTCCGTTCATGGATTGGGTAACGAGGTTATAAACGATGTTCATCCCTAGCCCTGTACCGCCTTTTCCACGGCTGGTTGTGAAGAATGGATCAAAAATGTGATCCAACACTTCCTGCGGCATGCCTCTGCCATCATCCGAATAAACAATAGTAATCGTTTCGTGGTCATCTGTAACACGAATACTTAAACTTCCTTCTTCCTCGATGTCGTACGCATGATTTAATGAATTCATAACCAAATTCGTAATCAACTGAGATAAAGCACCCGGGTATGTATAAAGATTCAGCCCAGCATCACAATAAACATCCACGCGAAGCTTTGTTTTCTTCAGTGTGGGCTTTAAGCTGGCGATGATTCCCTCTAAATATTCTTTCAGATGAAACGTTCGCTTCACTTCAACACTCTGATCGACGGAAATTTGCTTGAAACTGCGCACCAAAGAGGATGCTCGTTCCAAATTGGACTGCACCATCGTATTCGTTTCTCCGACAATAGACAGAAAATGTTCCAAATCCGACTTTTTCATTTTACCAGCTTCATACAAGCTTTTGAAATCCTTCGTCTTCTGGTCCAAATAGGACACTGCAGTAACACCGATTCCGATCGGTGTATTAATTTCGTGCGACACCCCAGCTACAAGATTTCCTAAGGCTCCCATTTTCTCTGATTGGACAAGCTGCTCTTGGGTTTTCTGCAAAGTGTTCAAGGCATGCTGGAGCTCTTGGTAGCGTTCATCCAAATTTTTCACCATATCATCAAAGGCTTCCGAAACTTCAGCAATTTCGGGGGAAGCTTTGAACTGTAAATTAGGCAGATCTCCACCTTGCTTCACTCTTACCGCGGCTTCCCGCAATCGACTCAATGGACGAATAACGATTAACCGCAAAATAAGCCACAGCAGGGCTGATAAACCAACAGCAATAGAAATCCCAACTATGAAAATTAGCTTTGTCCGATCTTTGAGCAGCTGGGCTTCTTCCGATGAATCGAAAATTACTTCCACCGCCCCGACGACCATGCCGTCCTCTTGAAGCGGCGCGGTGAGCCGCACAATCGGTTTATCACTTAATTCCATTGGCACGCGGTCAACGATCGTTTGATCTTGCTTGGGAATGACTATATTGTCAGGATACATATGCTTGCCTACTTCTTTCCGATTGGAAGCTGCAAGAATTTGACCTTCTTTGTTATATAACTTCATTTCAAGTACACGTGTATTCTTATACTGAATATAGTCAAAAATTTGCTGTACATCGGTAACAGACCGCGATTCCTCATAGCGCCCATTGATAGCCATGGTCATCCCGCTGATTTGACTCACGTAAGCTTGACGGATCGATTGGTTCAGGCTCATTGTATCGAAAACCATCATGGTAGAAATCATACTAACCGTTACTACAGTGACCAAGAGCACAATTCGCTTCTGCAAGCTCATCCTTTTTTGTTCAAATGGCATGTGTATTTTGCTCCTACTTCACTTCGAACGTGACAGTCTTGCTGACGTCATAAGGGGTATGATCATTATTATGTAAGGAAACCTTAACTTCGTGTTGGCCTTTACTCAAGTGCTCATAGACTTTGACGGGTTGTGTCAAGATTTCTTTTTCGCCTTTATCGAACGAAAGATGGACATGTCCTTCTCCCTCTTTGCGTACCTGATCATAGTGTTCTTTGGAGAGCTTCAAATCTGTTATCAGTGTAAGCGTAGCACTGTCCCCTTTGACCTCTGCGCTCACCTCAAGCGTAGGTTTATAAGAGCTCGCTGAGACCTCGGTTTTTTTCGATGAACCGCACCCGGAAATCACTAGCGCCACGGCGGAAATTATTATCAAACCTTTGCCGATATTCATATTTCATCCCCTATATCTGACACTAATTGTCTAATCATGTCAAAAAAAAGCTATCTTCTTTAGCTTATGAATATTCGTGTGTTTTGTCCACTTTTATTTTGGATTGCTACTTAATCTCATTAATTATTTATGTATTCTAAATTTTCTGAATTTTATTGTCGAAATACCGATGGAACGCTCACATTTTGCGCTTACCCAGGAAATAATTTCATTTCCCAATGAGAATGATTTCCCCGGCTTTGGAGCAATGTAGTAAAGCGACTGTTCTATTTTAGAAAAACGATAACTATGATTCCTTAGGAGGCCATTTCCCCATGACACAAAGCAATCAGCATCAACAGCCCCTGCAGCACGCCATTGATACAGCAGATTCTGCCATTCTTCAAGCTCAGGATGCTGAACATAAACTGCAAGTTGCCATTTCTCAGGCCAATCCTCAATCCATCCAGTCTGCGCAAGCGGCGCTCACGCAAGCCAAGCAGCAAGTTCAGGAAGCTCATGAACAGCTTCAAACTTTCAACAATGAACAGTTCGGACAACAAATCAAGCAGACGATGGAACAGCTTTCCCAAGCTTCACAAGATCTCGACATTAATCAGGACAAGTTCCGCACGCCAAAACAGATTCGTTAAGCGATTCGGATAGAAAAAAGTGATCGAAATTCGATCGCTTTTTCTTTTTATGTCAAGACTATGGTAAACTACTGTGGAAGGTTTTCAAGTTATTTGGGGAGGCACTACATTTCATGCTCGTTATCGGAATTGCCGGTGGTACCGGATCAGGAAAAACAACAGTAGCCAGATCGATTATTAACAAGCTGGGTTCCACGAAAGTGACATTAATTTCACAGGATAATTATTATCTTCATCATAGCGGTCTTACATATGAAGAACGGGAACGCATTAATTATGATCATCCCCGTGCATTTGAAAATGATCTGCTGCTTAAACATTTAAATGAATTAAAAAATGGCAATCCTGTCGATATACCTGTGTACGACTTCTCGCAGCATGCCCGTTCTCAGGAAACGATTCGCATTGATGTGAAGCCAATTGTGCTGCTAGAAGGAATTCATGTTCTGACGGATGAGGAGCTGCGCGGTGCCTTGAACATCAAAGTGTTCGTCGATACAGATCCGGATGTGCGCATTCTTCGCCGATTGTCCAGAGATATCAATGAACGCGGCCGCTCGCTGCAATCTGTCTTTGATCAATATTTGACAACCGTGAAGCCGATGCACGATGCTTTCATTGAGCCCTCCAAGAAATATGCCGATATTATTATCCCGGAAGGCGGAGAAAACCAAATCGGAATCTCCATGCTGACCATTTTAACAGAACGGTATATGACGGATCAGGCTGCCAGCTATGAGATCGGCTAACGCACAAATAAAAAAGACACTCGAACCTTTACGAAGGCTTGAGTGTCTTTTTTCATGCGGCTTTACGTTTAAAAATAAGTCCAGACAAAGCAAACAACAAATAGATGAAGCTTATAAAATAAAACATGCTGGCTACATGCAAGTAGCCAATTGCAAATCCTCCGATCAGCGGACCCGCTATGCTTCCGAAGCTATATTGAATGGAGGCAATAACGTTCGCTGTCGGCAGCAAATGCCTAGGCAAAATATCTGCTGCATACGCTAAGCCTAATGAAAAGAAGGAACCTACCATCCCCCCGGCAACACCAAACAAAAGTCCAATCCACCATGGATTCGCGCCAGCAAAAGAAATGCATGCAAACGCTAAAGCGCCAATAAACCCCGTCACAATAAGAATAGATCGCCTGCCAATGCGGTCGCTCCAAATGCCTAACGGCAGCTGCATGATCAGACTGCCTACGCCAATGATCGGCAGCAGGACACCAATATTCGATTCATGGAGACCCACACGCAAGCCATAAAGCGGAAAATTACTGTTCATCGAGGCTTCCATATACCCGAACAGCAAGGATGTCAGCAGCGGGAACCAGGCTAATCTAAACACTTTAGAAGCTCTCTTATGTATAGCTTCTACGCGCTCTCCTCGCTCAGGACGTTCATTCGTCAACTTCTGGACGAGCAGCAGTACGATGACAAAGAAGCCGCTCGTAATCAAAAAAGGGAACCAAATGCCGATTTTCAGCAAGGTGATGCCGAACGGTCCCAAACTAAATCCCAGGCCATAGGCCATCCCGTATAGCGAGATATTCCGTCCTCTATGTTCTTTGGGACTGGAGGTTACGATCCATAATTGAGTCGCATAATGCAGGGCGCTGTCCCCCACACCAACGAGCAGCCGCAGAACAAACCAAACGGCCGTCTGCTGCCATAGCGGGAACAGGCATGTAGCCAGGATGATCATCCCCATCCCCACCATGATGACTGGCTTATAGCCAAAGCGCCTAACCGGTTTCTCAATGAAAAACATAGTAGAGAAAATGCCGATATAAAGTGCCGCCGCGTTCAACCCATTGGCATCCGCGGAAACACCTGATCGATCTAATAGTATCGTTAGCAGCGGCAGCAGCATGCCTTGACTCATTCCTGCAACGACAATCACCATAATTAATATGATTAACTTATAGTTCGAATTGGATAGATTAAGATTCATGACCTAAATCCACAGTTTCCCATCGATCCGCATAATCGTGCAGCTTCGCATTTAGAGGAACGTGGAATTGATTAATGATGAAAAGCCTAAGCCTCTTAATCCATTCTTTAAAAGAAGGATAGGTGATGAATTGATTCGCGTAACGGTCACTGATGCACAAGAAATGAGGTCCTGGCGTTTTGT
Organism: Paenibacillus alba; assembly: GCF_013204855.1. GTDB lineage: Bacteria > Bacillota > Bacilli > Paenibacillales > NBRC-103111 > Paenibacillus_E > Paenibacillus_E alba. Next base: position 23,324 of record NZ_JABMKZ010000002.1, read on the forward strand.
CTGTCAAAAAATGCAGGGAAGTATCCATGGGTGTGTATTTCTTGCGTTTTCCCTCCCACGTATCCAAATCCAATTGAATCGTGGTATCGGCATGCCTTAGAAGGCTTTCGAGATGTTTCACGCGAGCGTAGTAGGGTTCCTTGCTGGGAATATCCATTCTTCGAAGTGTCTCTTCGTGCTGCGGATAAAAAATGGCCCTTACAAACTTGCGTTCTTCAGCCCACAAGGTAAAAGCTTGCATATCTGCTTCTGTCCAGTCCTCAAATGTCTCGAACACAAAAACAGTCCCCTTGCGTGTTTGTGGCGGCTCTACGTACCCGAATGGGACTTTAATCTGATCTCTTGCCATAATGTCCTCCTCTGGTTGTGTCCTCTTGCTGCGTATGATTAACTAAATTGGCTAGCTATCTATTGTAGCATACCCTGACAAGCCTAAGAAATGATTGCTCACATTGGCTTTAGCGCTTCTAGTGCGATATAATTTCTAAGTATTAATTTTAAATTAAGGGAGACCTAACGAATGAGAGATCCACGACTGCAAACTTTTGCCCGCAACATTATTCGCTACTCAGTAAGCCTTCAACCCGGCGAAAACATATTGATTGAAATGATTGGCGTCAAAGATCCTGAGCTTGCCAAATGCTTGATTGAAGAAGTATATGCTGTAGGCGGCAAGCCGTTCATCGAGCTTCGCGATCCTATGATAACCAGAAGCTTGCAAATGAAAGGCACTCAAGAACAATTCAGCGAGTGGTCTGACTTTGAGCTTGCACGTATGAAGCAAATGGACGCTTATGTGGCTGTGCGCAGCGGGGACAACATTACTGAGTCATCCGATGTCCCTGAAGATCAAATGAAACTTTATCTCAAGCATTTCCAGCGTCCTCTCTTCGACGAGCGGATTAACAATACGAAGTGGTGCGTCATGCGTTATCCGAACCCTTCCATGGCTCAGCTGGCAGGCAAAAGCACAGAGGAATTCGAAAACTTCTACTTCAATGTGTGCAATCTGGATTACAGCAAAATGGCTGTCGCTATGGAATCGCTTGTTGATCTCATGAATCGCACAGACCGTGTACGGCTTGTTTCCAAAGGAACAGATCTCAGCTTCTCCATCAAAAATATTGGTTCTGTCCCTTGCTCAGGCCTGAGAAACATTCCGGATGGCGAAGTCTATTCCGCTCCTGTGAAAGACTCCGTGAATGGCGTAATCAGCTACAATACGCCTACGATTTACTCCGGTACTTCGTTTGAGAACATTGTGCTCCGTTTTGAGAATGGACGCATTGTTGAAGCTACCAGCAATGATACGAAGAAATTGAATGACATTTTGGATACGGATGAAGGCGCGCGCTATATCGGTGAGTTCGCCATTGGCGTAAATCCCTATATCCAACATCCTATGAAGGATATTCTATTTGATGAGAAGATTGACGGCAGCATCCACTTTACGCCAGGGCAAGCCTATGAAACCGCCGATAACACCAATCGTTCCTCCGTTCACTGGGATATGGTATTGATCCAACGTCCAGAATACGGTGGCGGCGAAATTTACTTTGATGATGTGCTGATTCGTAAAGATGGACGCTTTGTGATTCCAGAGCTTGAGAAGCTTAACCCTGAAAACTTAATGTAGTTAACGATAAAAAAGCAGTTGAGGCACCGGTTCACCGGAGAGCTTCAGCTGCTTTTTTCTATGAAATACGAGGAACATTAGCCTCATTAATGATCATAATACTTAACCCAGCCAATGAAAAATCACCTTTTCCGGCGATTGGTCAAGAACAGGCAGCTTCGCTGGAATAAGCGTTTCGGTGTGCTTGACCGGTACACCGGCAGCCGACTTCCACTTCGCAGCTTCAATCTGGACTTCGGTCCCTTTGGGGACAAATGGAAACAATTGCTGCACGTCCTCATTGGAGAGCCGCACACAGCCCAGCGATTTATCGGTACCGATCGAGCTCTCATCATAGGTGCCATGAAGAGCTATGCTCCCAAGCCCCAAGCCCGCGTCACCATAACTGAGCGCATGGCTGCCCTTGGGCTGCTGAACGCGGTCTTGCACGACGAACTCCCCCTGCGGTGTCCCTCCGTTGGCTCCCAGCCCGATTTCCTTATCCCAGAGTATGTAGTCGCCACTCACCAGCTTCAAGTGATGCTCAGCTTTATTAATTTCAATGTGGACGGGGTCATAAGGAATACGGCCAACGCCTGCTGCGTTTGCGTAAAACATCTGCTCCGGTTCCGCTGCTTTGCCATCATAGACCCATCCACCTTGACCGTTATAAGCTGCTGAGACCTCATTAGAGCCTGTTTCAGCCTCAATTGGAATAAAGCTGAGGTAGTTGTTTGGATAATCCTGCAGAAGCGATTCCAGGCTTGCTGGAGCCTCGCCGTGATCCTTCTTGTAACCTTCCAGAGCCGTACGAACTAAATTAGCACCAATCGCACTAAGCGGTTGGTGCTTGTCATACTCGGAATTAAGGAATCGAATTCGTACAGAGTTATCTGATGCTGGATAATACTGAGCGACGACAATCGCATTTTTCGTTAACGCGTCATTGGTGAGAAGCATGGTTTTCCCTTTATTGGTATTATCCAAGGAAACAACGCCATAAATGAGAATGCTGCGATTAGGCATTTCATCTGCTAAGACTAGTGCCTGCTTGTGCAGGGCATTTTCAATCTCTTCATTCTTGGTATCGGGTGCCAAGTACATGACGAAAGGAAGATCAACCGTCTCATAGGTAATATCGCTCCCTACTCCCCATACCTTCATTTTGGAGATCGTTTTGTAAATCGGACTATCTCCCACGAACAGCAGCACTAGCATCAAATTAAGGACGAGCAGAACGAGCAGCAGCGTCTTCATAAAAGGCGGCAGCAACGGCTTATTCTTCCCTGGAAATGCTAGCTGCAGGCTCGCGGCATGCGCAGCTTGTTGTTGGTCTAAATGTTGAATGGCTCGATTAGCAGCGGAATAAAACGGCGAAGGATACGTTCTTAGCACTTCTTTGTAATGAAAAACTGCTCGCTTCACATTGCCTTTTAGCTGGAATTTCTGTCCAATTTTGAAATGAGCTTCTGGCGAGTTGGCATCCAAATACCGGATAACTTTCTCATAGTATTGAGGATCGGAAGGGCTTACAAAGAAATTCTTGTGCAAATGAATCAGATTGTCATCCAGATGGTTGCGAAAACGTTGGTTTCGGCGAATCATTCGGCTCCTCTCCGTTCTATGTAATTGCTTGTCCAATCTTGCTGTTGATACATTTGGTATCTCTGATACATAATGTATCATATTGATTTTGGAAAGACAACCCTTTTGTTCTTCCCCTGAATGATTGGTCTGCGTTTAGCAAAAGCTGAGACACGGAGGTGATCAACCATGAGTGGAAGAAACAACAAACCGAAGAACACCGGACCTGCCAGCAGCCCTTCTCGCTTGGATCAATTCGGGGAAAAAGCCGTTCAACAAGAAAAACAAGAAGCCAAAGAGCAAAATAGAATGCCGATTCTTTAAAAATGAACGGATGAACAAAGACGCCCTCACCTATGCAAGGTGAAGGCGTCTTTTTATTAACCTAAATCACACTTAATGCGCAACTTGGTTGTAAGTCATAATCCAGATGGAACCAGCGACAATTGTTATTAGGATAACTAAACCAAAGATCAGCGCCATGATGTTCCACTTCGCGTTCTCGCCTTCCTTCACATGCATGAAGAACAGGAGTTGTACGCCGAATTGCAGAATGGCCATAAGGAGAATCAGAATCAACGTACCGGTTCTGTTCAGCATGTGGTTCATCACCACGACCAACGGGATGATGGTCAGGATAATCGATAAGGCGAAGCCGATGATATAAGATTTCAACGAACCATGAGCGTCATGATTCTGATGGGAATCTGTATGCGGTTGACTCATCTTACATCACCCCCATCAAATAAACGATTGTAAATACGAAAATCCAAACCACATCAAGAAAATGCCAGTACAAGGAAATAACAGCGACTTTACGCTTCGTTACTGCTGTAATTCCTCTACGCTTCAACTGGATCATGAGTCCTACCATCCAGATCAAACCAACCGAAACGTGCAAACCATGCGTTCCTACCAAAGCGAAAAAGGCAGATAAGAAAGCGCTCGTGCTGATCGTTGCTCCTTCATGATTAACCATGCTAATAAACTCATTCAGCTCTAAACCAACGAATGACGCCCCTAGCAGCACGGTAACAGCTAACCAGCCAAGCAATTGCTTCATGTTCCCTTTGTTCATGCCAAGGACAGCTAGACCGCTTGTGAAGCTGCTGGTAAGCAAAATGAAGGTCTCGGCGATAATCCCTGGCATCTTAAATAGTTCTTCCGGTGTTGGTCCACCATTCGTGTTCTGATGCAGAACCATATAGGTCGCAAACAACGATCCGAAAAGAATACAGTCCGTTATTAGAAATATCCAAAAACCGAACGTTTTGAGCGATTCGTGATCATGCTCATGGTCGTGTTCATGGGCGTGCTGCCCACCTTGCGCGGCTGCATGTGCCATTAGACTTTCGCTCCTTTCAACGCGGCTTCTGTACGTTTCACTTCATCAGCCGGAATATAATAATCCGTATCATACGAGAACGAACGTGCAATCATACAGATCCCAACACCGATTAAAGCCGGAATTGTAAGCCACATCCAGTCCCACACAAACCCGAATCCGGCAAAAAACCATAAGGCCGAAATAAGGAATGGAATAGCTGAATTCTTAGGCATATGAATCGGTTCATACACAATCGGTGCCGACGGCTTGCCGGAGGCTGCTGATCGCTCCTTCTCTTCCCACCAAGCATCTGTTTCGCTAACTTGCGGCAGCACAGCAAAGTTATAAATCGGTGCCGGCGAAGGAATGGACCATTCCAGTGTCCGGCCATCCCATGGATCTCCGGAAACATCCGGCTCTCTGAATTTAATCGAGTGGGCGATTTGCCACACTTGGAAGATGAACCCGATCCCCATCAGGAAACCACCTACGGTGGATACCAGATTGAGCGGTCCCCAGCCCATATCGAAGCTGTACGTGTAGGTACGACGCGTCATACCATCCAAGCCCAAGAAATATTGCGGCATGAAGCACACGTAGAAGCCAATGTTCCACAGCCAGAAAGCCCATTTGCCTAAGTGCTCGTTAAGCTTGAAGCCGAACATTTTTGGCCACCAGTAGTACAGGCCTGCGAAGTAACCGAACGCTACCCCACCGATCAACACTTGGTGGAAATGCGCAATTAAGAAGTAGCTGTTATGGAACTGGAAGTCTGCAGGTGCAACGGAAAGCAACACCCCGGTCATCCCCCCAATGACGAAACACGGAATGAAAGCGACTGTCCACATCATTGGCGTGGTGAATCGAATTTTACCGCGGTACATCGTGAAGAGCCAGTTGAACACTTTGGCTCCGGTCGGGATAGCAATCAGCATCGTACTGATGGCGAAAAAGGCATTGACGTTCGCGCCGGATCCCATGGTGAAGAAGTGATGCGCCCAGGTGAAGAAGGACAGTAAACTAATAATCAACATGGCGAACACCATGGATTTGTAACCAAACAGCTTCTTTTTGGAGAAGGTCGACACCACTTCCGAGAAAATCCCGAAAGCAGGAACGACGACAATGTAAACCTCGGGGTGCCCCCACATCCAAATCAAGTTGATGTACATCATCGGATTTCCTCCACCATCCAAGGTGAAGAAGTGCGCGCCAAGGAAGCGATCCAGGAACAACAGCGCAAGTGTCACTGTTAAGATCGGGAAAGCAAAGATAATCATGATACAACTGGAAAATACGGACCATGTGAACATTGGCATTTTCATCAATTTCATGCCAGGTGCACGCATTTTCAGAATCGTTACAATAAAGTTAATCCCTGTTGCTAAACTACCGATACCTGAAATTTGAATACCCCAAATATAGAAGTTTTCTCCCACACCAGGACTATGCGACATCTCCGAAAGCGGCGGATAGCTCAGCCATCCTGCATCCGGTGATCCACCGATAACGAACGATACGTTGAACAGCATCGCTCCCCAGAAGAACATCCAGAAGCTTAGTGAATTCAGAAACGGATAAGCGACGTCTCTGGCTCCAATTTGCAGAGGAACAACGATATTAAACAAACCAAACATCAATGGCATCGCCATGAACAAAATCATAATTACGCCATGTGTTGTGAAAATTTGATTATAGTGATCTGCTTGCAGAAATTCACTATTCGGCATAGCCAACTGCAGACGCATGAGAAGCGCATCCACGCCGCCGCGGAACAGCATCATAATCGAACAGATGATATACATAATACCAATCCGTTTATGATCGACGCTTGTTAACCATTCACGCCAGAGCCAGACCCATTTTCTGAAATAGGTCAGCACGAATACCATAGCGACCATTGACAGCCCAATACTGACTTGAGCGCCTAAGATGAGTGGATCGCCCGTTACGAAAAATTCCGATGCGAACTGTTTGATTGTATCCAACATGAGCATGACTTCCTTTCCTTGAAGCTTCAGTCGATCACTTCGTCGTTTTCATTTGACTGTGGTCCATTTGATGATCCATCTTTCCATTCTTCTCTGAACCCGAGGATTTTGGCGTTTCTTTCGCAGTTTCAGCTGCTGCGCCATGACCACTGTGAATGGATTGGCCATTCGTATATTTCGTAACAATTTTCTCGAACAGCCCATCAGGAATAGCTGAGAAATATTGAACGCCTGACTTACCTGGCTTTGCTAATGCTTCGTAGCTTTCCATTGTAAGCTTATTTGGCACTTTTTTCGTTTTGGCTACGAATGCATCAAAATCCTGCTTGGAGGTTGCATTCACGTCAAAGGTCATATCCGCGAAGTGTTCGCCACTGAAATTTGCCCCTGTGCCGAAATAATGACCAATCTCATCCGCTTGCAAGTAAAGCGTCATAGCCATGCCGGACATCGTATAGATTTGGCCGCCAAGCTGCGGAACCCAGAAAGAGTTCATCGGCGCATCCGAGGTCAGTTCGAACTTAATTGGCGTGTCCTCCGGTATTTGCAAATAGTTAACGGTTGCGATGCCTTGCTCCGGATACGTGAACAACCATTTCCAATCCAGTGATGTCACCTGAACCGTTATGGGTGTTTTATCTGATTTCAATGGCTTAGAAGGTTCAAGCGCATGCGTGTAACGTATGGTTACAACAGCGAGCGTCGCGATAATGATGATGGGAATTGCCCACCATACAACTTCTAATGTTGTACTGTGCGCCCAATTTGGTTTATAAGAGGCTCTATTGCCCTCTTTATCCCGATACCGCCAAACAATCCAAGCCGTAAGAGCAAGCACCGGCACGAGGATAATCGCGCATAACACGGTTGAAATCATAATTAAATCTCTTTGTTCGGCACCTACAGGACCTTTGGGGTCCAATACCATTGGTTGAGTACCGCAGCCTGCCAGAAGCACTATCATGGCAATCATCATGACGGGCATCCAAGCTTGTACGAGTTTTCTTTTCTTCACTCTGCTAACCTCCCTGTCCGCAAATCTGCAAAATGCTCATTTCTCATTTTTTATTTAACTTGCATGATATCGTTCTATTAACAAGATATCAAATTGCGCTTAAAAGTACACATCCATACACATGACTTAACAAATACGTCAAAGGATCGACGTTTTACTGTAAAACAAATGTCACAGAACGTTTGTTGACTATTGTGAAAATGTATGAAAACCAAAAAGCCCTTCAAGTTACTCACTTGAAAGGCTTTATTCAACTTTTTAATTGCCAGAAACTCATTCAGACTTCGAAGCAGCACGTGAATGAACCAGATGAATCGCTGTCCGAATCACATAAATATGCACACTGCCGACCATGAAGCCAACCCCAACCATTAATGATGCATTGCGGTCACTAAAATGATTTATATTGAGCAAGCTCAAAACTAATCCTATACCTAGTAAAGCCCATGCCGCAATCGTCATCATCTTCACTAATGGCATCACATCGCGCTCACTGTGCTCAATACTACTGATTGAAATAGCTTTATTCGCCATATTTATCACTCCAAACTCAAATGTAAGTGCTTAATAAATATAGTATACCACAAAAAAAGAATTTTGTTCATATTTTATTCACACGTTGCTCAAATTTTAGACAAAACTAAGTCTGCAATCGCTAAAATAATATTCACTTGACTTTTATTTAAATCTGTGTTATAATTAAATATTTTATTGACGAATAACCTCCTTTTAGATAAGATAGCCATATTCTTTCTAATCAATTTTCCATGGAGGGTTTCCTGATGCAAATTGCTGCTGGTCTTTTCATGCTTGAACTATCTGTTCCTATGATGGGCGGTATAGACGTTATCCATCCCACACTTTTACTCGATCAGAATGGCGCCGTTTTAGTGGATACTGGTTATCCAGGTGTCTTCCCACTCATTTGCAAAGCGATGGATCAACATCATGCAGCTGTGCAAGACCTGCACACGATTATTATTACCCACCAAGACATTGATCATATCGGCAGCTTGCCGACTATTATGCAAGAATCCCCTCAGAAGCTGAATGTACTAGCCCATGAATTAGAAAAGCCTTATATTCAAGGTGACCAATTATTGATTAAAATCACACCGGAAACCATCGACAAAGCCGTCGCAAGTTTGCCAGCGGATATTTCCCCAGAGTGGCGCAAAGCTTTTCGCTCAACGCTGGAGAATCCTCCCAAAGGCGAAGTCAACGGGCTTCTCGCAGACGGTCAAAAGCTGCCTTATGCGGGCGGCCTTACAGTCATTGCAACGCCAGGACATACCCCCGGCCATATCAGTCTTTATCATCCCCCCAGCAAAACATTAATCGCAGCCGATGCGTTGGTCATAACAGGCGGTCAACTTCTGGGACCCGTGCCGGAATACTGCGTTAACTATGAACAAGCCTTGCAGTCTGTGAAGAAGCTTACCGCTTATGATATTGAAACCGTGATTTGTTATCATGGCGGCGTATATAGAAACAGTGTCAATCAACGCCTGGCAGAGATCGCGGCAGATCTTTAATTGCCAGGAAACACAAAGAGCTGTCTCACAAGTAGATAAACTACTTGAAGACAGCCCTGATTTGTTCTAACACTTTCCTCATTGCCTTGTTGCAGATCTGCTCTAGCACCACCTGGAATGGCCTCAATCATAAAATTCCTGCAATTGTGCATCCTTTTTACTCTTGGAGTAGTCCCAATCAGTAAATCCCTGCAATTGTGCATGCTTTTGAGGATTTTTCTGCATTAGAGGCCCTAAAAGATGAAGATACCTGCACATTTGCAGGTATTTCCACTTTTCAACCGAAATCACCCAAAAATTCCTGCACTTTCGCAGGTTTTCCCAAACAGGTGAACCGAGCTAGAAACCCAACAATCCCACGTCATGCTGTAAAGTATGAACTCCATAAGCAATCGACGCTTGAACACTAAACTTGCCTTATCGCAAAGCCCTATTATATGTACGTCAAACTTATTTCAAAAGCGTGTAATTGCCGATGATCGGCAGGGGTTTGACCTGACCTTGTGCGGCAGCAACGATACCAAGAATGGCAAAAATAAAAATCGCCAAGTTAACCAGCGGCAGCAAGAGAAAACCAATAAACGGAATAATACTCAAAACCACATTGAGAACAACAGCCACTACCAGCAATGTGAGGCCTTGGTTTGCATGGTACCATGCAAATTTAGAATCTTTGGCTAAAATAAGTGGGATGAAAAACAAGATGTACCCTACGATAGCCATACCCTTATTACTTTGAATATCCGTTGAATCCATGGACAGCACCTCTTTTTCTCAAAGTTTACTCTTTCATTATATTCGGAGTTATCCATCTATTCTATGGATTTTTCATAATTCCAAAAATATTTTTCAAGTAAAAATCCGTCATAGCTAGATCAGCCTTTCTTGGACTTACACACGATGCCCCAGCAGCCCATCCAGTTGTTTGATTTGCAGCTTTGCAGGCAATCGGCTCAGCAGTTGATTACGAAGCACCATCCCCAGAGGGTTGCTCATCTGTACGAGGCGAGCCATTCTTCTGGAATGCCTTACCACTTGGTAGACGCGCGGCATCCGAATCTTCTCATACTCGGTAAAAGCAGCACGGATCGCATCACTCGAATTTACATCCACATCCGCAAGTCTATCGGTTAGTACATAAGCATCTTCCATTGCTTGTGCGCCGCCTTGTCCCAAATTCGGCAGCATCGGGTGTGCGGCATCCCCAAGCAGCGTGACTCTTCCTATACTCCACCGAGCAAGCGGTTTGCGATCATAAATATCATGTACCAGAATAGAATTCTCCTCTGTTGCCCGGATGACATCCTCAATAGGATCATGCCAGCCTTCAAGCTGCTTAAGAACAAACTCTTTCTTATGAACAATCTCCGCGCCTTGCGCTGCATTGATCGCAGCGAACCAAAAGACCTGATTCTCACCGATTTGCGAGAAGCCGAAGCGTTTCCCTTTCCCCCATGCTTCAAATCCCCCACCGATCTCAGTCAAATAACACTGATCCTTATACGGTGTGATCCCACGCAAAGCCTTAAAACCCGAATATCGCAGCTCGCTTCGACCAAACAGCATACTCGCAGCTTGTGAATGAATGCCATCTGCCCCGATAAGGATATGCCCCGTGTCTTCCGTTCCATCCTCGAATCGAACCGCGACGCTTTGCTCAGCCTGCTCCAGAGCAATCAGCCTTTTATTCATATGCAGCGTCGCACGCTCATTCAGATGCTCGACTAAGATGCCCTGGAGCTTGGCTCTATGTATGAGATAACTGTAGGTCCCATACAACGCAGCTTGCTGATCTACGGGTACCGCCGTAATGGCTTTTCCCTGCCAGCTGCGAATGTCCGCTTTCCCCACTCTAGCTCCCGCCTGCTTTACTTTCTCCGCTAATCCGAGTTTATCCAATACATGAAGCGCATTCGCGGCAAGGACAAGTCCTGCCCCGAATTCGGAGAGCTCTTGCTTTTTTTCATAGATCACGATGTCCCAGCCTTGTTCCTGCAAGAAAAGCGCGGTCATTAGACCACCAATGCCAGCCCCCAGAATGAGAGCCTTTTTTGAAGCAGGTGCAGTACTGTTCATGTCAGTTTCCCACTTTCAGCCATTTCCATCTACTGTACCATATTCATAAGAAGACAAAAACTCCTTAAATAAAGCTCTAAGGAGTTAAGATGCATACCTGCACATAGTTGTTGGAGAGATTAGGTGGCAACCAATTGTTGCTGAACTTCAACTAATTCAAGATTCGAAAAAAAACGGCTAAGCTTTGCCATTTTCTCTGTTGCTGCCAATTGAGGCATCGGTTTGGACATCGGCTTTCCTTGATAACATACGATAAATAACAAATTCATCACCTTAACCTTCAATGAATTCTGGTTCGATACAAATTGTATCACACTTATGTATTCCCGACAATATCAGATTCGATTCGCTAAATAATTGTAAGTTCTCAGGACTATATACCCGCAAGCTCGATCTTTCAAACAGGCATTTCAAAAAAGAATAAAAAAACTTTTTAATTCGACAGAAAATGTCTGTTACAGCATTAAAAATAAACGAGATAAGCTTATTTTCAACAAATTACGACGCATCCTGCTTACTTATTTAGCTACTATATAATACGAAAGACCCCCTCATCATTGAGGGGGTCTCCTGATTACATGATCGATAATTCTGAAAGTTTAGCACGCACTTGATCAACTAGCGCAGCAGCGTCTTCCTCACGATTCACAACATCCACACGATCCATATCGACAATCAGCACTTCTGAGGCGTGATAATGGTTCATGACCCAGTCATCATAGCCCGACCACAACTGCCGATAATATTCGACTAAGGATTCATCTTGTTCAAAACTGCGGCCGCGCAACCCAATACGATGCAAAACCGTTTCAAAGGACGCTTTGAGATATACCATGAGATCAGGCGCCTTCTTAGGAAGCTCAGCCAGTTCAGCCATCATATTGTCAGCTAATCCTTCATAGACATCAAATTCAAGCTGAGAAATACGGCCCAGCTCGCGATTTACTTTCGCAAAGTACCAATCTTCATAGATGCTGCGATCAAGTACATTGCGATTATGTACCAATGCCTGTTTAATCGCCTTAAATCTTGTATTCAGAAAGTGCAATTGCAGGAGAAACGGATATCGTTTCTTCTCAATCTCTTCCGGAGATGACGTATAAAATAACGGTAATATCGGATTATCATCAACACTCTCATAAAATACATTTGAATTCAGCTCTTGTCCCAGCAACGTGGATACTGATGTTTTACCAAGACCGATCATTCCTCCAACCACAATCACAGCCATTGACCCCTTTCTCCTTCTGCCCACTCATAATTTACCAACAGTCAATTCTTGCAAAGCTTCCCTATTATACAAGGAATTTTATGCGGTGGGAACCCACTTTTTTTACCTGTCCCGCTCCCTGTCTGGCAATGTGAACTTTGCACTGGCGACCAGGAATGCCCCGCCTCTTATAGCGCTTGTATTCCAGTAAGGCGCTGTCCATGTCTAAAACAGAAACACCTCAAAAAAATCCAAGATCATTTGTGATTATTTCTGCGTTCATGCTGTCACTACTTATATGCGCAACTTCATCAAAAAAATTAGACAGAGGTGTGAAGATGATTTACGGAACTAAACTACTGGATACAGATATAGAGATTTTCATTGCAGCTCTCTCCAAAACACCAGTCTATGTTTGGTCGTTAGATCCATTAGGCGTTTATTATCAGGTAAATTCGGGGATTATCGTCAAATATACACCTGATGCAGTACGAATTCATAATGAACAAGATCCTCAAATCACACAATGGTATTCCAGAGAATCAAATGAGTTCAGCATTAATTTTTAACATAAAGAAACCGCCTTTCCTGTTCTCAGGTCAGGCGGTTTTTTTTACATTTTCACCTTAAGACATATCAATTCTATCTTGATCATCGGGTTGGAGTGGCAAAAACACATCAATAATCGTGCCTTCCCCCAATTGACTCTGAATCGTCATCGTTCCTTTATGGGCTTCGACGATTTTGAAACACATCATTAACCCAAGCCCTGTCCCTTTTTCCTTCGTTGTATAGAAGGGTTCCCCTAACTGTTTAAGCCTCTCCTCCGGAATACCACAGCCGTTATCCACAGTTCGGATTCGGATCAGATCACTTTCCTGGATCGAAACCGTCAATTTAATCTGCCCATCTTTCGGAATAGCTTCCATCGCATTTTTGACCAGATTAATAAATAATTGCTTCAAGTGCATCTCAGAGCAAATCAATTCCGGAATCTCTGACTCAAACTCCAAGACCAACTCCACATCGCAAAGCACGGCTTGCGTATCCAATAAGGCTATCACCGTTTGTAAAATCTCTTTCAAGTCACTCTTTTTATAATGAATCGCTTCCGGTTTAGCAATGACGAGAAATTCACTAACAATGAAATTGATCCGATCCAACTCGGAGAGCATAATGTCAAAATAATGCTGTTTTCCCTTCATATCGTTCTGCAGAAGCTGCAGAAAGCCGCGCAGGGAAGTAAGCGGATTGCGAATTTCATGAGCAAGACCTGCGGCTAATTGGCCGGCAACGGAAAGCTTATCTGACTTTCGCAGCAATTCCTCCGTGCGTTTCCGCTCCGTGATATCACGCGTAATTCCAGCGAAGCCGATGATCTCGCCCTTTTCATTTTTCCTTGGCGTTTTGGTCACACTGACATGGACGAGCTGACCATCCTTGCGCAAACGCACCGTTTCCAGTCCGGAAATTTGCTTGCCGGCTTTCAGCATCTCATAAATTTCTTTGCGCTGTTCCTCCAGAAACTCTGGATAAATCGGCAAGGTTTGACTCAGCAGCTCATCTTGGTTCCAGCCAAAAATATGCTCATAGGCCGCATTTACGGAAATTACGCAGGAATGCAAATCAAGGACACAAATCGCATCTGTTGTATTATTAATGAATGATTCCAGAAGCTCCTTGGTCTCCCTAAGCTCTGTCTCCATCCGTTTGCGTTCTGTGATATCTACACATGAACCGATCACTTCAATGACGCGCCCTTGTTCAAATATGGGCCTTAAGGAAGTTAGATAAGTAATCCCGCGAAAAGTCGTTTCATAAAGCACATTTTCATCGCCGTTCCATGCCATGCTATAATATCTTTCAATATTCGCAGCCATTGCATAAGGCCAAATTTGAAACAAATCATTGCCAATAATTTGCGACGGCTTATAGCCCAGCCGATAAAGAAGTTCGCCATCACATAACGTATGGATGAAGTTCCCGCGCATATATCTGAATTTCATCGTCATCCCTTGTTGTCTGCGGACCGTATCATGCAGATCCTGCTGCGCAATTCTAAGCGATTCACGATCCAGGTTGTGCTGGGTGATATCCCTGGCTATGAGATAGACGCCTTGGAACGTTCCGTCCACTATAATAGGCACATTTTTCAAGCCTAACTCTATTTTGTCCCCATTCTTATGGGAAACCTTAAGCATGTAATTATCTGCTTGCAGGATTAGATTATCCGTTGAGCTTTCAATCAGACTCTCTTCGCCCCAGAAGTGGTTGATGGATAATCCAAGCATTTCTGATTCCAAATATCCCAGAATTCGTTCCATGGCGGGATTCACACTTTTGATCCAACCATCCAAGTCACAGGTTAGAATCCCTGCCGGATTATGTTCAATTAATGATTTATAGCGTTGTTCGCTTTCAGCAAGCTTTTGTTCCATTTCCGATTTCGTAGGCAGTGCTTTGAGTTGAATGATATAGTAAAGTGGTTGGTTATAAGCGTCTCTTGCCAACGAAATCCCGCATTCCACATCCAGAAGCGTACTATCCTTCTGCTTCATTCGCTTGTCGAACTGAGCAGAACGAATTTCCCCAGCTAGCAATTGAGCGCTGATTCCCCGCATTTTCACATTTTCTTCAGGCAGAAATAGGTCATTAAGATCCCTGTATACTAATTCATCCTCGGAATAGCCTGACAGCTGACATAGACTGGGGTTGACCCTGATCCATCGTCCTTGAAGTGAAACAAGTGCCATTCCAACCGTACTAAATTCAAAGACTGAGGCAAACGAAGGTTCCGTACTCGAAAACAGACCCTGAATATTGTCTGGATCTGCACTGCGCATTACATTCAGCGGATTATTGACCATATTCATTCCATATCTCCCATCTTAAAATTGCATTGGATGGTTTCCATCACCGACTGTTTGAATTCGACGATTTGCAGATTATTCCTGCCTTAGTAAGAGTTGGATTAGAAATAGTTCATGAAATGTGACCTCAAGTTTCCTTGATATGTTAAAATGTAAGGGCTCTATCCCATGAACTCATTCTATTTAGGGAGGAATTTCGGTTTGCCTAATATTTGGACTCATCTTATTTTTGGTCAAGAATTGATGAAACAACTGGGCCATGCACCCATGCTGAATGATAAGCAATTGCGGAACCTATTTTCACTTGGATGTCAGGGGCCTGATTTCCTGTTCTATCATAACTATTTACCTTGGAAAAAGAACAAAAAAATGAATGAGCTAGGGAGTCTGATGCATACGCAGCAGTGCGGCCCTTTTATTGAAGATTTGCTCCGCGCTGTGGAGGGAAGAGGCTTATATAATCCAGCTGTCGTCTATGTGCTCGGATTCGTGACGCACCATATTCTAGACCGCAACATGCATCCCTATGTCTTTTATAAATCAGGCTTCAAAAAATGGGATCATCAACGATTTGAAATTATTATGGACACCTTGATAGTACGCAAAAAATTGGGCTTGCAGACTTGGAAAACACCTGTGTGGAAAGAAATTTATGTAGGCGAGACACTCCCGCTTGGCGTCGTACCCGCACTCGCTCAAGCAGCTGCCAACCAATATAAGGACCATGTCTCAACTGTATCAGAACAAGATTGGAACGATGCTTACCTTGATATGATTCGAGCGCAGCGTCTGTTTCACGATCCTAAAGGTATTAAACGCATTCTAACCTTCGGTCAAATATCCCCGTTGGTCTACACCAAGCATCCGGCTCCGCTCGATTATTTGAACGAAGCCCGGACGGTTTGGCATTGTCCTACTTCTCAGGAGGAAACGTACACCTACAGCATTTGGGACTTATGGGATATTGCCCTCGAAGATGGGATGCGTGTGCTGCAAGCGGCCATAAAGGCTTTGCAAAGCGGCTCTTCCGAACATTACCGTTTACTCCATGACATGCTTGGCAATCGCTCCTATGAAACCGGTAAAGCCTGTGACAGCGGACTGAAGATCACGTATGCAAAGCCCATGATTTAAAGGCTTTTGTCATCAATCTGATCAAGCCATGATTCAATTTGACCAATGACTGACGCTACGCAGCCGTCTTTAAAAGGAGAAATCAACTGAGCGACTTCAACTAGCTCCGTGAAATTCCGACTTCCCCCCTGCTGGCATAGACGTAGGTAATCTTGCCAAGCTAATGTCGAATTCTCATTTGCCCTTTTCCAGAACTGAAACGCGCACACTTGAGCCAAGGTATAGTCGATGTAATAGAAAGGGCTTTTGAAGATGTGCTGCTGCTGATGCCAGAAGCCGCCTCTTTCCAAATAATCATTATCCGCGTATTCACGGTGCGGCAAATATTTGCGCTCAACCTCACGCCAAACCTGCTTCCGTTCTGCAGGAGTCAGATCCGGTTGTTCATAAATGCGATGCTGGAATTCATCAACAGCTACGCCATACGGGATGAACAGAAGCGATTCGCTCAGATGTTTAAATTTATATTTATCCGTTTCGTCTTCGAAGAACAAGGACATCCATGGCCAAGCAAGAAACTCCATACTCATCGAATGAATTTCGCACGCTTCCAACGTTGGGAAAATATATTCCGGCACTTGGAATTCGCGGCTGCTGAAGCCTTGAAATGCGTGGCCGACTTCATGCGTCAGTACATCAATATCACCGGAAGTACCGTTAAAGTTGGAGAAAATATACGGAGCTTTGTAGCTGCTGATGTACGAACAATAGCCGCCGACACGTTTCCCTTTCTTAGCCACCAAGTCCATCAAGCCATTCTCAATCATGAAAGTAAAGAACTCATTCGTTTCAGGTGAAAGCTCAGCGTACATGCGCTTTGCTTGCTGCACAATCCAATCAGCATCACCTTTGGGGGTGGCATTTCCTGTAGGAAAGCCAAACTTGTCATCATAATAATGGAGCGTTTCAACACCAATTCTTGCTTTCTGACGCTCCTTCAGCTTCGTTGCTGCAGGCACAATATGTTCAAGCACCTGATGACGGAATGCTTCCACATCTTTGGCATTGTAATCTGAGCGGTTCAATCGCGCATAGGCCAGCTCTACAAAATTGGCATATCCCAGCTTCTTGGCAATGACAGTACGTATTTTCACTAATTGATCGTACAATTCATCCAATTTAGCTTCATTTTCAATAAAAAAACTATATTTCACATCATTCGCTGCTTTGCGTACGTTTCGGTCTGTCGCTAACTGAAAAGGAATCAATTGCGACAAATTTCTTTCTTCGCCTTCAAAAACAAGCTTGGCCGAAGCTAGCAATTTGGAATATTCACTAGCTAATTTATTCTCTTGTACAAGATCATCGACTATTTCAGGTGAGAACGTTTTCAATGCCAAAGAGGCGATTGTAAACAACTGCTTGCCCCATTTATTCTCAAGTTCGCTGCGATAGGTGGAATGAATCAGCGCTTGATAGAATTCCGTAATCAACCCCTGATACAGGGGCTCAATTTCATCCAGAAACTCTTGTTCCGCTTTATAAAATTCATCCGTTGTATCTACACTGTGACGAATTCTGGCTATTGACTCCATCGATTCAAGCTCGCTGCGAAGCTGAACGATAGCTTCCATGGCTTGATCTTGCTCCCTGAAGGAGGAAGATTGCCGGAAATGTGCCAATAGCTCCTTAAACTTGGCTTCAAACGCCTTAAAATCAGGTCTTTCATACGTAAAGTCTTGAAATTTCATTTGAATCTCTCCTTTAATATGTATTTCACATCACGGCAATACGATAAGGATACAACTCGCTTATCATCAGCTGACTGGAGACAGCAGGGTCTTGCTCCATAATCAGTCTAGCTTCTAATTCATTATCCACCCTGAGGATCACGATGCCAAATGTTTTTTCGTCATACGTTTCTGTACGTCCTGCCAAAATAAGCTCTCCCGCTTCTTTTAATTGCAAGAGATATTGAAAGTGTTCTTCGACAATCGTATTTTCTCTGTCTGTCCATGTGCTGCGATCTACATAAGCAGGTTGTAATCGGATGACATATATAAATTCTTGTTTGTCACTCATGGTTCCCGCTCCTTGGTGGTAAATTTGGAATTTGCCAATCCATTTCTGCAACTTTCCATTTTCTTAAATAGGCATTCGCTTTTGAATAAGGTTTGCTGCCAAAAAATCCGCGATACGATGACAGCGGACTAGGGTGAACGGATTTGATAATAGCATGCTTAGTCGTGTCGATGAGACGTTCCTTGGCCTGCGCATGACTCCCCCAAAGAATAAAAATAACGGGCTGCTCCCGTTCGCTCAAGGCACGAATGATGGTGTCTGTGAATGTCTCCCAGCCTTTTCCTTTGTGAGAATTCGCGATTTCGGCCCGCACCGTCAATACCGTATTCAGCAATAAGACACCTTGGTCCGCCCATTTCTTCAGATAGCCGTTATTCGGGATCTCACAGCCAAGATCGGACTGCAATTCTTTATACATATTCTGTAAAGAGGGGGGAGGAGTTATTCCCGGTTTAACGGAAAAACTGAGGCCATGGGCTTGGCCTCTTCCGTGATAAGGATCTTGCCCCAAAATAACGACTTTGGTCGCTGCATAGGAAGTAAGGTGCAAGGCACTATAAATGTCAGGTAGTTCAGGGTAAACAGTTTGGGTCTGGTATTCCTCTATCAGAAATTGCTTCAAATCCTGGAAATATGGCTTCTCGAATTCAGCGCCTACGATAGCAGTCCAGTCGTTCGATAAGCTAGTTAAATCATTCATTTGTTCGCCTCCGCTCATTCCGTCTCAGTTCCGAGCTCTCCGGTATCGATGTTCTTCAATACAATCCGACCGTCCGCCGCGGTTCCATCCGCAAGCACGAGCTTGAGCTTCGTCGTTTTCCCTTTATTCACGAGTGCCTGAACTTGTGCATCCGTTAGATTTCGTCCAAAGCTTTCCTTCCAGATGACGAATTTACAGCCTTCTTTGTAGTGCGAGCAGCCATACCCTTTGCGTCCCATAAAAAGAGAGCCGCCACAGCCTGGTCTCGGGCAAGCTGCAAGGAATGAACTCGCGCCATCCGCCGGTTTGGCAGAGGGCTCTTTTTTCCGTGCTGCCGCTTTCTTGGCAGTCCCCTCCGGCGAAGTCGAAGTCGACCTCGCAGCTCCACGTTTCGCTGGAGTGGCAGAAGGCGTCTCGCCTTCGAAAGCAGTCTTCAAGGCTCTTGCTTGCCCGCGAACTTTATCGACAATCAAAGTTGCAAACTTTTTGACATTCAGCATGAACTGCTCGTCCGACGCGGTACCGCGGGAGATTTCATTTAATCTGCGTTCCCATTGCCCCGTCATTTCCGGAGAAGTCAGAAGCTCAATACCCGCGCCGCGAATCAGCTCTACAGCTGTCCGCCCCTTCTGGGTAAGGAGAATTTTCTTGCCTTGCATATCAATGTAGCCGACTTTCTTCAGTCGCTCGATGGTTGCCGCGCGTGTTGCCGGCGTGCCAAGCCCGGAATCCTTCATCGCATCGCGAAGCTCTTCATCCTCAATCTGCTTGCCAGCGCTCTCCATCGCTTTGAGCAGTGTGCCTTCATTGAAATGCTTAGGCGGCTGCGTATCTTTCTCCTTCACAATCGCATCGTGGCAAATGACATTCCCTTGCGAATCTAACGAGAAGGGCTCGCTTACTTCCACTTCTTCGTCTTCTTCCTCTTCCTTGTCTTTGCCTTTCGTTGCCTTCGGCTTGTCTTTTTTCTGATCAGCGTATATGACCTTCCAGCCTAGATCGAGCAATTCCTTTACAGTCGTCTTAAACATCTCTTGCTCAACTTCCGTCATCACCGTATGAACCTTATACTCAGCGGGAGGATAAAATTGCGATAAGAATCGCCGTACGATCAAATCATACAACTTCTGCTCATCAGGACTTAAACCGGATGCTTTGCGATTCGTCGGAAGAATAGCATGGTGATCCTCAACCTTGGTTGGATTGCAAATGAATTTATTGTTCTTATGCACCAGGTTGCGGTTGGCGCCTTGCACAAGCTCGTGGTAGGCCGTCCCCTGCAGCGCAGACAGCGATTTGTGCATCTCCGGAATATTTTGCTCCGTCACGTAGTTGGAATTCGTTCTCGGATAGGAAATAACCTTATGTTTCTCATAGAGCGCTTGAGCTGTGTCGAGCGTCTTCTTCGCGGAGAAAGCATATTTCCCATTCGCTTCCCGCTGCAGCAGTGTCAAATCGTATAATTTGAAAGGATATTCCTTCGTATCTTTAACTTCGTAGGACTGAATACGTGCGGGTTTGCCTTTGACCTTCGCTGCAAGCGCCTCAACCTTAGGCTGATCCGTCAGTCTCTCCCCTTGCCACATCCCTTTGTAGAGGGTGTCTCCCTGGGTGAAATGCCCTTCAAGCTCATAGAATTTCAGCGATGAGAACGCCTCGATCTGCTTCTGCCGATCATAGATGAGCGCAAGAACAGGTGTCTGAACACGGCCAACAGACAGCAGTACATTATGCTTCGTCGTGAAGGCGCGCGATCCATTCATACCGATCAGCCAATCGGCTTCACTTCGTGAGCGGGCAGCTCGCGTTAAATTCTCGTACTCTGCGCCGTCCTTCAACGTGGCGAAGCCATTGCGGATCGTCTCTGACGTCAGATCCGATATCCAAAGCCTTTTGACCGGCTGAGTAAGCTTGAGATGCCGCTGGATGAGCGAAAAGATATGCTGCCCTTCCCGCCCGGCATCACAGGCATTCACAAGCTGATCGCATTGCTTGGCCAGTTCAGCGATCACTTTCAGCTGGTCATACGTTCGCGGATTGGGAATCAGCTTGAATTCCTCCGGAATGATTGGTAAATGGTTGATATTCCACTTTTTATATTTATCATCATATTTATCCGGCTCAGCCAGCTCAATTAAATGTCCGATTGCCCAGGTGATGATATACTGCTCACCTTCCAAATAGGACCTGAGATTCTTGGCTTTGGGTTCTATTGCGGCGGCTATATTTCGCCCCATATCAGGTTTTTCCGCAATAATTAAAGTCTTCAAAAGAAAATCGCTCCTTATTCAATCGTTCTATTCAATCTTTCTAAATAAATCGGAATCTGTTGACTCAGTTTATCCCACTTTATAACTGGCTGCAATATGGAAGCAGATGAAAATAATAATTTCCTGACTAGACTTTACTCCAAGTCCAATCGTTTTCTTCGAATATGATAAATAGAAACACCATATGAAACGAAGAGGTGAGCACTGAAAATATGCATATTCTCATTATAGCACCTGAGCAAATTCCCGTACCTCCTCCTTATGGGGGCTCCGTGGAACATTGTATTTATCAAATAGCCAGAAAGATTTCCTCCAAACATAAAGTAACCATCATCAGCAAGCTGCGGACAAACTTTCCTAAGAAGAGCAAGCTAGGTCATATCACCATTCATCGCGTACCTGGCGGCAATAAACAAATCTATCTATCTAATGTGCTGAAAATGGTCAAAGGCCATCATTACGATATCATTCAAATCGATAATCGTCCAAGATTCGTACCAGCCGTCAGAAGAGCCTTCCCTCATACGGCCATCTCCGTTTTTTTACATTCAACCACCTTCATCTCTGCGCCTATGACTTCCAAGAAACAAGCTGCGAGTGATCTTAGCAGAGCCAATTACATTGTTGGAAACAGCCTTTCTCTGCAAAATCATTTGAAACGAACGTTTCCAAACATTCGTCACAAGGTTCGATACGTTCATCTTGGCGTTGAACTCAATCAATTCCGGCCTGGTAAGGCAAGAACCAGAAGCAAGCACCACCCCTTCATCATTCTTTTTGCAGGCAGGCTCATTCCTCGCAAAGGAATACCAGTGCTCATGAAAGCCACTCAAATTATAAGGAAAACCGTTCCTTCCGCAAGACTTCATATTGCCGGCGGGACAGGGAAGCCCAGCTACAAAAAACAGCTGCAACAACTCGCCGCCTCGCTCCGAATTCCGGTGACCTTCAAGGGGAATATTTCACGCCGTCAAATGCCGCAATTCTACCGGTCCGGGGATTGCTTTGTATGCCCGTCTCAGGGTCATGAAGCGTTTGGCTTAGTCAATGTGGAGGCTATGGCTTCAGGGCTCCCTACAGTCGCTTCCCGAAACGGAGGCATCCCAGAAATTATTCGTCATGCCTCTAATGGACTCTTAGTAACCAATTACCGCAGCCCTGCGGCCTTTGCCAAAGAAATTATTCAGATCGCCACCGATTCGACCAAAGCCAAAAGATTGGCCAAACAAGCCAGAATCGATGTGACGAGAAGATTCAGCTGGCGAGCCACGGCTAGCAAATTAGAAACGATTTATGCCTCCAAGTCCTCTAGGTAGATCCGACAAAAAAACCTCGAAACCCATTGAATCATCGGGCTTCGAGGTTTTTCTATCTATGAAGTAAGGCGTCTTTGCCGAACCAATCGCTTAGCTGCTATCCAACCAAGGGCGAGTACGCCGGCAACAATGATCAAGCCTAATGGATGATGCAAATGGATAAATAAGTGATGCCAAGCTTTCCCCAGCTTCTGACCTAGAAGAACAATAACCAAAATCCAAGCCAAGGCGCCAAAGTAAGAGACCGCTATGAATTTAGCGAAACGCATCTTGGTTGCACCTGCAATGAACGGGGCTGCATGACGCAGTCCTGCGACATAGAAGCCAACTAAGAGAAGAATGGCTCCATGCTTTTGAACATATTCCGCCCAAGTGTCCAATCGCTTCTCTGACAGCTTGATCCACTTGGTCACTTTGCTGATTCTTCGGAGGCCGATTCGCTGACCAAGCACATAATTAAGCGTCATCCCGGCACAAGCACCAAGCCAAGCAAATCCAATGATGCCTTCCATCTGAAGATTTGCTTTCACTGCGATATATCCAGCACCTAAAAGGATAATCTCAATAGGGAGCGGTATGCCGACAATGCCTATAAAAAGCAAGACAACGATAGAGGCATACCCATAATGCGTAATTAACATGATCATCGAATGTTGATTCATTGATACTCACCTGCCTTGTATTGATCGTACCATAGGAATGTAAGAAGAGTATGAGAGGAAGATTAGAAACGAAAAAAATTTGCGAATTTCGAAAGTCAAGGTTCTGAACCTGATAAAATTCTCATCGTTTTCTAATAATCCGATCGCAACCCAGAATAGGACTAGCTTTCAAGCATGATTGGTAATCATTAGGCGACTCTAAGCATGTTAAGGTTATCTCAGGTGGAAGCCTAAAACACGATCCTTAAGGAGGATATCCAATCATGAATATCATGAAGAAGAGTCGCCTG
Source organism: Paenibacillus alba (assembly GCF_013204855.1). Lineage (GTDB taxonomy): Bacteria > Bacillota > Bacilli > Paenibacillales > NBRC-103111 > Paenibacillus_E > Paenibacillus_E alba. Next base: position 46,941 of record NZ_JABMKZ010000002.1, read on the forward strand.
AAAAAATCGCTATTAGGAATTACACTTAGTGTATCCTTAATTACTTCAATTAACCTAATCGCGATACCGCAATCCGCACATGCTGCAAGCAGTGATGCAGCAACATCAGCTTCAACAGCGGCATCTGGCAAGGCAAAATCCATCATTTCGACCGGTAAACAATATTTAGGTGTACGCTATCAGTTTGGGGCTACGAAAGATCGGACTACGTCCTTTGATTGCTCATCCTTTACCCAATTTATTTTCGCGAAGAACGGAATTACGCTGCCGCGTTCATCCAAAGAGCAATCGCAGGTTGGTACCTTTGTATCCAAAAATCAGCTTCAACCTGGGGATCTTGTCTTCTTCTATTCACCTATTCATCATGTAGGTATTTATATAGGCAATGGCAAGATCATGCATACGTACGGAAGTCCTGGCGTAACCATTTCTGATATCACTTCAGGCTGGTGGAGCGACCACTACAAAACAGCTAGACGTGTGATTAACTAAGTGAAACCCAGCAAAAGACCTCCTCTCAGATAACCATTCTGAAGGAGGTCTTTTTTTATCCACATTAAATTGCTTTACTTTCTTCATGATCGCCTCTTTTTCCGGGAATAATAAGAATATGGTCCAAAATGAATTGCTTTTCCACCAATGTCAAATCGGATTTCAGGATTAACTTGACTATTTTTTCTTCTAAATGACTAATTGATTCTAGAAATTCATCGAATTCTTCGCTTTTCGCCATCATTCGTCTCACGCCCCTCATTAAATAGATATCGGAACTTGGTGATTAATTCTTTGCAAAATATCATTCACGATATGAGAGGCTGCTTGATGGTGCTGCAATCCTTTCATGCGTTCCCTTACTTCATCATATAAACGTGGATGAGTCATAAATTCGTTAATTTTTCTTGTTAATTCTCCCATATTCGATGAAACGGAAGCAACACCGCGGCTGGAAAGATATACAGCATTTTCCTTTTCTTGCCCCGCGTATGGTTTATATATGAAAATAGGAAGCTGCAAGGCAATGGCTTCAGTTAATGTTAAACCTCCTGCCTTCGTTACAATGCAAGTAGCCCTAGACATCCATTCATGCATATTATCAACAAAACCTAAAATGGTCACATCTGTATATGCGGCAAAATGTTCTTCAAGCCTCAACTTGATTTTCTCATTATTTCGGCCGAAGACAACAACGATTTGACATTGGCTTAACCCCACCAATCCGTGCAGCAATTCATCCAAATAACTAATAACACCTTGATCTGAGGCCATTATTAAAATCATTTTCTTATGCTGTAATTGTTTAGCGTCCGGGCCCTTAGAGAACTCTTGACGCAGCGGGATTCCACTCACCTCAACACGCTCTTTGCTGAAACCTTTGAAAATGATTTGCTGCTTTAGTTCTTCTGTAGCTACATAGTACTTATCTACCTTCGGATGTAACCAACTGGCATGTAAAGCATAGTCTGTAAGCACCGTGAAATTCGTAATCCCCAATGAACTGCATACTTCTGGTGATGCACCGAACGGAAACGTATTGACGACGACATCCGGACGCTCTTGGTGGATAAGCTCCCTCAGCTTCTTTTGTCCCAAATAAGTCATGGATCTCTGAAATAATGCGGTTCGTTTCGTATCACGAGTTAAATAGTAGCTCCACCCATAATAGTCAAGACCCATCCTTGAACTTTTGGTACTCTTGTTAATCAGCGAGGCTGTGAGCAAATGAATGAAAGGATGCCCTTCCTTCATAAGATTGACAATTTTAACATTGTCTACACCTTGTTTTACAAATTGCTGCTGAAGTGCTTTAGAGGCTTGAACATGACCATTACCATAGCTTTCGGTAAGAATTAATATACGAGGATTCACATTCATACTTAAGAAAACCTCCATTCCATGCTTTGTGCTAAATCCGAAAACGATACCCAGCTCCCCATACCGTTTCAATGTATTGCGAGTTGGACGGATCAATTTCGATCTTTTCTCTTAACTTACGGATATGAACCGTAACCGTCTGTGAATCACCTATCGCATCAAACCCCCAAATTCGCTCAAACAGATGATCCTTGCTAAACACGCGATTCGGATTATTAGCCAGAAAATAGAGTAAGTCAAATTCCTTCGTAGTTAAGTTCATTTCTTGCTGGTGGACAAATACGCGGCGAGAGCTGTTGTCAATAAGGAGTCCCTGAATTTGAATTTCATCCTTATGCTCTTTGGTGCCTATCAAACGCTCATAACGCGTTAAATGTGCTTTGACCCTTGCAACAAGCTCCCCAGGCTTGAATGGCTTCGTAATATAGTCATCTGCTCCAAGTCCAAGTCCACGAATGACATCAATATCCTCTTTTTTGGCCGTAACCATCAATATCGGAATTTGATGCTTCTCACGTATTTGCTTGCAGACTTCAAAGCCATTAAGCAAAGGCAGCATGACATCAAGAATAATTAAATCATAATCGCCGCGAAGGCCCAGCTTCAGTCCTTGCTCTCCATCCGTCGCAATATCCACTTTAAAGCCGTTTACTTCCAAGTAATCTCGCTCAAGCTCAGCAATGAGCTGCTCATCTTCTACAATAAGTATATGTTTCATTCATACCCACCATCTTTGTGCCTTCTTTGCGGCAAGTTTATCGTCATACAAGTTCCTTCCCCCTTCACACTGGTCGCTCCGATAGTACCACCATGCCCTTCAATCATCTGCTTCGAAATGGCCAGCCCCAACCCACTTCCGCCATGATAAGAGTTTCTAGATGGGTCTGCCCGATAAAAACGATCAAAAATATGGGGCAATGCTTCAGCATCCACTCCTGCACCGTTATCCGTAATTTCAATGACAACACGCGCCCCCGCCAATCTGGCATGCAAAGAAATAGTTTTCTCTGTTTTGTTCATATATTTCAAGCAATTATCCAGGATGTTAGAAAAAACGCGCCTCAATTTGTCTCGATCAATCGAGACTTGAACCTGCTGCGGTAAAACGATATCCGATTTATAGTGAACGCCTTTTTTGCCAAGTTCAAAATCAAGCTCATCTGACCAATCAGCTAAAAAAGATGCGAAATCTACGACTTCAAAATGAAACGGTACTCGTTTCAAATCTAATTTGGAATATAGAAATAATTCATCAATTAAATGATCCATCTCTTCCGCTTTAGATGAAATAATATCAATATATTTTTGCTTCTTATCCGCGGTATCGGCAATTCCGTCACCTAATCCGTCTACGTACCCTCTAATGGCTGTAAGCGGAGTCCGAATGTCATGTGAAATATTAGAAATCAGTTCTTTCCGGTTTTCCTCATATTGCACTTGCGTTTGAATGGATTCCAGCAGTTGTTTGCGCATTTGCTCGAAGGCGATGCTAAGCTGCCCAATTTCATCCTTGCTTGTAATCTGGACTTGAAAATCAAGATCACCTGATTGAATCCGCTTCATCGCATTCTTGAGCTTCCGAAGTGGATTGATAATGCTTTTTGAGACAAAATAAGTTAACAAGGTATGCGTTACAATCAGAATGATAAGCAAGATAATAAAAAGGATAGGGAAAAATTTCTGAGTAAAATTAACTAATGGATTTATCGTCGTGATAACGAAGATGCTCCCTGTATGCTGCTCGGGATAATTAAAATCAAACGAATTGATCTCAAGTAATTGTTTGCCATATCGTTTGGCATCTTCACGTTCCGGATGTCCGGGGTGCTTGAATGGAGGCAGCTGCTGGAGTACGTCAGAATCTTTCAAAGCAGGTGAAACGTACACCAGCGCATTATCCTTGCGAACTACCAGCTTCGAGTTATTGAGTTGAAGTTCTTGATCTATGTCTGCTATATAGGTCAAGTCTGCTAAGATGGACGGATTTTTCTCCGAAGTTCGCTTCAATTCTTTGAACGTATGCTCCACATTCTGATTTTCGAATAGGCCGACACCTGAATGCAATTGCTCTCGAATGCTTTGGAAATCCCCACGAAAAACAACTACGAGCAGCATCGCCGTGATGATCATCATAATGAGTGGAATAAGCAGCATAGCTGCATATGAATACAATAATTTTAGCCGGATAGACATATGCAGACCCCGTTTTTATACTTCTTTTCTATCAAATTTATAGTAACCTAGTGCCCAAAACAACATACAACTTGAAATTAGGAAAAGTGATGTCGTCAATAACTTAGCCATGGGAACCGTCTGACTTAACCATAACATATGCCAATCTGTATAGGATGCGGGTGAAAAAGCAGCAACAGAACTTAACAAGAATGGCGCAACTTTGGCGGCAGCGTATAGGACTAGCGCAAAGACCATAAAGCTGCTGGCGCTTTTGAAAAACTGTGAAACAAAAACAAACAATGCCGACAAGGCTAACATAGAGACAAAAGCAGCAACATAGGCTTTCACCATACCAAAGGAATCCGTAATACCAGCCGTTGTTCCCGTGAAAAGGTTGCAAATGAAAGTCACAAGACCAAGTATAATCAGGATACCGGCAATTCCTGTGCCTAAGGCAGCAATTTTCGTACCAAATACTTGAAACCTTGAATTCGGACGAAGTAGCGCTAGCTTCAACGTTCTGGCACTAACTTCATTAGGAAACAAATCCCCCGTAATTGTCAACATAAATAATGGAATCCAAATACTTGTGTAAATCGTCAGCATTTCAATCGGGAAGGATTGGCTGACGGCAATTAATCCCAAAAGAGGCTGTAATGCACTCAGCGAGATAGCAAGTAAGATCGGCAATATCGCTGAAAAAACGGCAAACATGACGACTTTCTTCCGATAGAACAAGAGATAAAGTTCATTTAAGTAACCAGCTCGCCATCTATGCACAATCTTCGTCCTCCTTAGAAAGCTGAAGCTCATCGATATAGAACTGTTCTAATGACTGGTTATTTTGCAGCAAATCAGAAACGTATCCTTCCTTTTTCAAATGTCCCTCCACAACAATCCCAACTCGATTGCATAACTGTTCCAATTCGTGGATCATATGGCTCGAAATCATAAATGATGTCCCCTTCTCTTCGGACAGCTGTTTAATCAACTTTCGAAACATGACCGTACCTTCAATATCCAATCCATTCGTCGGCTCATCCAGGATAACAAGCTTTGGTTCAGGCAAGATTGCCGCGGCAAGCGCTAATTTTTGTTTCATTCCAGTTGAATAGCCCTTAATCTTCTCTTTCCGAACTTTATGCAAACCTACAAGCTCCAACACCTCTTCCATATGCCTTGATGTAACAGACGGGTAGAAGCGGGCTACGAGCTCTAAATACTGCCGAGCACTAAGAAAATCATGAAAATCGGCAGATTCAATCATGCTGCCAACATGCTCCATGCCAAGTTCGAAATGATCCGCTAAGTTGTTCCCAAATAAGGTAACACTGCCTTGATCCGGCCGAATTAAGCCCGTTATTAACTTAAGAAACGTCGTTTTCCCTGCACCGTTTGGTCCCAGAAGACCATATACATCGCCAGCATGCAATTGCAGGCTGATTTCACGAATGCCGCGTTTATTGTTGTATATTTTGCTCAAATGAGCTGTTTCTAATATGGTGTTCATGGCAACTCCCCTTTTCATCGAAGATGAAGCAGACAGGCTCGGACAGGGAAGCCTATCTGCTGTTAACTATTTAATTCTAGGATGTGATTATTTATTCGTTGTCGTCGTGTTTCCCTTGGTGATCATGCTTCAAGGTTTGCACCGTTTTACCTGTAAGATCAACACTGTCAGGTGTTGTGCTGTTATAACCGGAAAGATCCGCCTGAAGGTGAAGAGTCACTTGGTGCGCTGCACCGCTGGCATCTTTCCCAGAAACCGTTACATCCGCTTCTTGATGAGAAATATAATTATTAGCATTAATCGTTGCTTTCACAGCTACTTTTTCAATTTTAATGTCTTGCGTCAACTGCAGAGCTGCATGTTTCAGGAAATCCTCGTTGAACGGGAACTTGCCTGTACTAGCGGTGTCATCCTTCTTCTCGCCGTCATTCTCTTCCTTGGTAGCTTCCTTAATGGCGATTGGCGCTAAGGCGTTAACGACCGTAGGGATCTGAGCATTATCCAGCTCAATGGCGATTTCTTTGGACCCATCCGCTTTCGTATCCACTGCTACATAGTCCTTCAAATTCCCGACTAATGCATCAATCACGGTTTCAACTTGCTGAGGAATTTCTGTACCCGTTTGATTCTTTTCGTTTTTGTGCTTCTTCTGGGCTTCTTGTTTAACAAAATAAACATCGCTGGCGTTTGATTTAAGTACGGTTTGATTCTCTTGCTTGTAGAAGCTGAGGGATTGCTGAGTGCCATTCGTCAGTACATCCGCGCTCCCGCTTGCTGTTTTGGAATCCAAGCTTACTTTGAAGCTCCCATTTGCACTGGCAAGCACATTCCCGTTATCTTGCAATGCAGCTGCTGCTTGCACAGCAACGTTTTGAACTGTTTTAGTGTTTTTCAGCGCAGATTTATATGCGTCATACCCTGATGTGCTCGCTAATGCACTGAACCCGGTTGTGACCATAACAATACTGCTAATGCCAACAGCTCCACCTACCATTAACCACTTCTTTTTCATGTTATCCTCCTCATTTTGGGAGCCTTAAGATGATCTTAAAGTCTCTCCTTTTATGAAATATGGGCTTTCAACTACATCTTAGACAACAAAAATGAAACGCTGGTGAACCATTTCTTAAATCTTTCTTAACTCTTTGTTGGGAAAAAAGAAAAATCCGTTCAGCAACTAAACGGATTTCAAGCGTCGGTATATGATTGTCTCAATCACTTTCTGATTATATGTGAGCGATCCTGGTGACTTGGCCAAATCTTAGCCTCAACCCTCGTGTACAAATCAATCAGCTGTTTCAGACCTTTCTCTGCTGCGGACGAACGCTTGAATACGAGATGAACTGCAGTCGCTACAGCTACGCCAATAAGCGCTCCTCCAAGTACATCCGAAGGATAATGGACCCCTGTCCATACTCTGGAGAAAGCTATACAACCAGCTAGAATCAGCCATAACCAGCCATCTTTTTTGCGATATATCCAAATCGACGTCGCGATGACAAAAGCCCCGATGGCATGGTCACTTGGAAATGAAGCGTTAGCCGGGTGTTCAATCAATTGAAGGACCGTATGTGTGACAAACGGGCGATCTCGATAGAAGAAATGACCGATAATCCCACTGCTCAGAAGTGCTATACAAGCTGCAACGATGGATTCACCAACCATACGACGCTTAACTTCATGCCTGGTAAACCAATACATAACAACACCAACATAAAACACATACTCAGCGTATGATGCGAACAACCGCATAATTGGATTTAAAACAGCTAGCGTATGCCCTAATTCGTTAATCATCTGAAACCAATGATAATCTACCTCTGTGAAACTCATCCTCATCATCCTTTGTATTTACTGAAATGCTTCAGAAGCAGCATTTACAATAACTTTACATGAGGAAGATGAGAAGAAAATGAGAAATTCATCACTCTATGTTCGGGTGGATGGGGAAACTTATCGTTACCTTCGTTCCACTATTTTCTTCGCTAGCGATCGTCATAACACCTCGATAATTATGCACGAACTGTTTGGCAATAGATAACCCTAATCCTGTGCCTGCTATTTCACGATTCCGTGCTTTGTTAACCCGATAGAAGCGATCAAATACGTAGGGTAAGTCAGCCCCAGGAATGCCTATTCCGTGATCCTTTACGGAAACTTGCACATCGTTTCTCAAACGTACGGCCTCAATTTCAATACGTTTATTATTCGCTGAGTATTTTACGGCATTATCGAGAATGATCAGCATAATTTGTTCCAAATGCAGCGGACTAATCGACAGCTTCACATCTTTCAATGACTGCGTGCTTTCGATGAATTCAAAATCAGGATGAAGAACTTCACATCTTTTTGCCGTCTCGTGAATAATAGGTTCAATCTCGACCGGCTCAACATTCTCGGTCAACGGATTGGATTCAACTCTGGTAAGCGTGATTAGTTCTTGGACGATCCCTTTCAACCGCCTAACTTCCTGCAGGGAGGCTTGCAGAGATTCATCCAATACATCCGGCTCCGATTTGCCCCACCGATGCAAGAGGGACAAATGGCCCTCCAAGATAGTAATCGGTGTCCGAAGCTCATGCGACGCATCTTCAACAAACTGCTTTTGCTGGAGAAAGGAAGTTTCCAGTTGATTCATCAACTCATTAAAGAGTTGTGCCAAGTTTGATAGTTCATCTCCGTTTTCGATCTTGCTGACCCGTGCTGTAAGTCCTTTCTCCTTCACGCTTCGGATCGTTGAGGCTAGTCGCCGAATGGGGCGCATGAACTGCCTGGCAAGCGCTAAACCACTGATTCCACTAATGAAAACCGCCAAAACGCCGCCAATTAACATGACCCATAATAAAGTCTGACTGAAATGATCAAAAGTTTCCAAATTACTGGCCACTTCAATCGTTCCAACCATTTGAGCGGTAACGATCGGGCTCCGATAAACGAGAATATGATCCTCCAGATGCGTGATATCGAAAAGCTCGGACACTGAAACCGATTTTGGCGGGATCCAGCTTTCATCGAAATGATTCGTAACCGTTAGGAGAATCTCACCTTCCTTGCCAAGAATACGAACTAATTGATTTTTCCCCATTAATTTCTCTATGTACAATCGACTATCGGCGATCGGAAAGGCATCCGTTCGATTCGATTTCTCCTGAAAGTAATCCTGCAGCTGTGCCATATTCACTTGAATCTTATCTTTCTCTTGATTCATCATCCATTGCTTAAGCACTAAATATTGCGCATAATTATAAGTTGAAAATAGCAGAAAAATAAGCGCAGCGGCGCCTAGCATAAGCTTCCATTTAATGGGGAGGCGTCGTACAAAAAAAGTTAATCTTTCCCTCATCTCATCACGTATCCAATTCCGCGCACAGTTTGAATACAGCTATTCTCCCCGACCTGATCAAGCTTGTTCCGCAAATATCTGACATATACATCGACGACATTCGTCTCCACCAAAGAATCATATCCCCATACATGATCCAAAAGCATATCACGGGTCAAAACGAGATTATGGTTTCTCATAAACATAACCAACAAATCAAATTCACGCTTCGTCAGCTCAACAATTTGCTTATCCTTGTAAACAATCCTAGCATCTACATCTACTTGGATATCTTGAAAAGATAACCTAGTATGAGGCGTATGGCCCTCAAGCTCCAATCGTCGGAAAATCGCCCTTATTCGAGCTAATAATTCCTCTATCGCAAAAGGCTTAGGCATATAATCATCGGCTCCGCTATCTAACCCAGATACCCGATCCACAACGCTGTCTCTGGCTGTAAGCATAAGTATCGGCGTTTTGTGGGAAGCGCGAATACGGCGGCATACCTCAATGCCATCCATTTCTGGCAGCATAATATCTAGCAATATCAAATCCCAAGAACCTTGCAGCGCTAATTCCAGCCCCGATTTCCCGTCATATGCGGCCTCAACCTCAAAAGCTTCATGCTCCAACTCCAATTGAATGAAGCGAACTAAATTTCTTTCATCCTCTATAAGCAATATCCGTTTCATCGACATCTCCTTTGAACCATGCTTCTCCTAACTATATGTTATTTTGATTAGAAAACAATGAGAAATCCCTTTGATTCTAAATCCAACGCTTAGTTTGAATATCTTGTTGTTTTTTTATGCAAAAAGAGGATGCCTCAAAATCGAAAATGACTGTGAGGCAGCCCCTTCTGTTTAGAAGCTCCACCTGGTACCGCCTACCCCTAAAGTGCTACCGCTGTTGCAATTGCAACTGTTACCCCAACCTGTTGCCAAATTCCACTGGAATAACTCCAGTGTTTTCGTGTTTGGGAAGGTGGAGATGCTTCTTTGGCTGGAGTTTATACAGTGAAAAAAGAAATCTCTCTTTGGTAAAATGGAGGTACCACCCAGCCATTTAAACAAAAGGAGAGATTTCTTGTTTTCGGAAGATACTTACGAAGTGAGTGTTCTGTGTAAATATGCTTATTTAACTAAGCTGAATAATATTAATAGTTGCCCCTGGCGGTGCCAGTACAACAGTTGCTATAAGGCCAAACAACTGAAGAATGATCGTAGAGGCTGCCGGAACCGTTATAATAAAATCACCCAAAAAGCCTGTAACACTTAGTGCGGGAGTATTTATGGAAGCAGGAACGGCTACACCATTTAACAACACTCTGGATTGCGCAAGCACGGCGGCTGTTGCACTTATTTTATAAGAAATATAGTAATTGCCCGCATTCGCAAGAGTAAATGTCGTATTCGCACCATTAATCGTGATCCCTCCGCCTAAAACTTGATTGTTTGGCAATGGGATATTTAATCCACCTAAAACGACCAACAATGTGCCTGACGTGTTCTCAGCGAATGCTGAATTTGCAGTCACGCTAGTCCCCGTAGCTCCTGTCGCTCCGGTTACTCCTGCTGTACCTGTCGCTCCCGTTGCTCCTGCGGTTCCCGTCGCTCCAGTGGCTCCCGCGGTTCCTGTCGCTCCGGTGGCTCCTACTGTTCCTGTCGCTCCCGTGGCTCCCGCTGTTCCTGTCGCTCCGGTTGCTCCTCCGGTTCCCGTCGCTCCGGTGGCTCCCGCTGTTCCTGTCGCTCCGGTTACTCCTGCGGTTCCTGTCGCTCCGGTGGCTCCTGCTGTCCCTGTTGCTCCGGTGGCTCCTGTCGCTCCGGTTACTCCCGCTGTTCCTGTCGCTCCGGTGGCTCCTGCGGTTCCTGTCGCTCCGGTGGCTCCTGCTATTCCTGTCTCTCCCGTGGCTCCAGCGGCACCTGTGGCTCCGGTTACTCCTGCGGTTCCTGTCGCTCCAGTTGCTCCTGCGGTTCCGGTGGATCCCGTTGCTCCTGCGGTTCCTGTAGCTCCGGTGGCTCCTGCTGTCCCTGTTGCTCCGGTGGCTCCCGTCGCTCCGGTGGCTCCCGCTGTTCCTGTCGCTCCGGTTACTCCTGCGGTTCCTGTCTCTCCGGTGGCTCCTGCTGTCCCTGTCGCTCCCGTAGCTCCTGCGGTTCCTGTCGCTCCCGTAACTCCTGCGGTTCCTGTCGCTCCCGTAACTCCTGCGGTTCCTGTCGCTCCCGTTGCTCCTGCTGTTCCTGTCGCTCCTGTAGCCCCTGTTGCTCCCGTGACTCCTGCCGTACCCGTTACTCCAGTTACTCCTGCTGTCCCTGTCGCTCCGGTTACTCCTGCTGTACCTGTCGCTCCGGTGGCTCCCGCGGTTCCTGTCGCTCCGGTGGCTCCCGTAATTCCCGTGGCGCCTGTATCACCCGTAGCTCCCGTTACTCCTACGGCCCCGGTTGCCCCTGTTACTCCTGGATCTCCAGTTACTCCCGTGGCTCCTGTTGTCCCCGTTAATCCAGTTGCTCCTGTTACTCCTGTAGCTCCCGCTGTTCCTGTCGCTCCGGTCGCACCCGTAATTCCCGTGGCGCCTGCGGCTCCTGTTGTCCCTGTTGCTCCTGTTGCTCCTGTTGCACCTGTTGCACCTGTTACTCCTGGATCTCCCGTTACTCCCGTGGCTCCCGTTACTCCTGCTGTTCCTGTCGTTCCGGTTGCTCCTGCGGTTCCTGTCTCTCCGGTGGCTCCTGCTGTCCCTGTCGCTCCCGTAGCTCCTGTGGTTCCTGTCGCTCCCGTAACTCCTGCGGTTCCTGTCGCTCCCGTAACTCCCGCTGTTCCTGTCTCTCCGGTTGCACCCGTAATTCCCGTGGCGCCTGGATCACCCGTAGCTCCCGTTACTCCTGTTGTCCCCGTTACTCCTACGGCTCCGGTTGCCCCTGTTACTCCTGGATCTCCAGTTACTCCCGTGGCTCCTGCGGTACCCGTTACTCCTGTTACTCCTGTTACTCCTGTAGCTCCTGTTACTCCTGAATCTCCGGTTACTCCCGTGGCTCCCGTGGCTCCCGCTGTTCCTGTCACTCCGGTTGCACCCGTAACTCCAGTTACTCCTGGATCTCCCGTTACTCCCGTGGCTCCTACGGTACCCGTTACTCCTGTTGCTCCTGTTGCTCCTATCGCTCCTGTTTCTCCTGTTATCCCCGGATCCCCAGTAGCTCCCGTGGCTCCTACTGTTCCTGTTGCACCCGTTACTCCTGGACCCCCAGTCACACCCGTGGTTCCTGTTGCACCCGTTACTCCTGGACCCCCAGTCACACCCGTGGTTCCTGTTGCACCTGTTACTCCTTGATCCCCAGTTACTCCCGTTACTCCTGTTACTCCTGTTACTCCTGTAGCTCCTGTTGTCCCCGTTACCCCTGGATCCCCAGTTGTTCCCGTTACTCCTACGGCCCCGGTTGCTCCTGTTACTCCTGAATCCCCAGTTGCTCCTGTTACTCCTGATTCCCCAGTTGCTCCTGTAGCTCCCGTTACTCCTGGATCTCCGGTTGCTCCTGTTACTCCTGGATCTCCTGTTACTCCTGCTGCTCCTGTTGTCCCCGTTACCCCTGGATCCCCCGTAGCTCCAGTAACTCCTACGACCCCAGTCGCTCCCGTAACTCCAATATCTCCCGTTGCACCTGTAGGCCCAGTTGTTCCCGTCACTCCAGTCGCTCCCGTTGGACCTGAAGGTCCACCAAGTGGTCCAGTCGGACCTGTTGCGCCGGTAGGCCCCATTAATGTAGGAGCTGACAGGACACTTTCCAATTTTGATTGCAAGAGATATTCTTCCTTGCTAACGACTGAAATCATATCCCTTATGCTTTCATTCACTAATAAAATGTCACTTATAGTAGCGGTTGGCGAAGTTAAGCCTGGTAATGTGCCTAGCACATACTGCAGCTTTTCACCTTCCGCATTCAAAATATGGCTGAGACCCAACTCTTCTAGCGCGATAGATGTCAAAAGTAAATTAATCGCTTCATCTCTCGTAACAGAAATAATTGGGGTGATGTTAGGTATATCAGGTTGGGACATTGCTTACAACCTCCAATCGACCGCAAATACGCGCCATCATAATTACTCAAAATAAAATATGAAAAGAGTTGACTTTTACACAAGTCAACCCCTTCATAATTTAACTGGAACTTATTTCTATACCAAACCTAAACCTGCACTTGCGTATCCTTCAACTGTATTCACGAGAGAAAGTCCGGTTGCCGTACAAGAATAAACGAGAATAAATCTTGTTTGTGCAGTCACCGGAATCGATAACCCAGTTACAATACCGGTGCTAATGTTTCCAAGTGTGATAGTGCCCGTTAAGGCAGGTGCGAGAGTGACTACTGCTCCAGGCACGGCTGTGAACGAGTTATTTGGTGTCGTAGAACTATACAATTGAGCTGTAATAGAAACCGTCGAACCAATTAAAGATAAACCAAGAGTTGTGCTGAAATAAGCGGTAAGGGAAGTAATTGTTCCAGCTCTTGGCATGGAAAATGCAAAGTTTAATAATGTACCACTTGCTCCTGTAAGATCAATAACCCCGCCCAAAATCGTAACACCTGTTGCAGAGCTTCCAAAACCAACCATACTTACAGTTCCTACTAACCCACCCACAATTGTGGTCAATGTAACTGGAAGACCTGATGCATAAGGAATAATTGGACCCGAGCCATTCAAACCTGTTGCTCCGGTTGCGCCAGCTGTACCCGTTGCCCCGGTTGCACCAGCTACACCCGTTGCCCCGGTTGCCCCAGCCACACCCGTTGCTCCCGTTGCACCAGGATCACCCGTCGCTCCGGTTGCCCCAGCTACACCCGTTGCTCCGGTTGCTCCAGCTACACCCGTTGCTCCCGTTGCTCCTGCTACACCCGTTGCTCCAGTTGCCCCAGCTACACCCGTTGCTCCCGTTGCACCAGCTACGCCTGTTGCTCCCGTTGCACCAGGATCACCCGTCGCTCCGGTTGCCCCAGCTACACCCGTTGCCCCGGTTGCCCCAGCTACGCCCGTTGCTCCGGTTGCTCCAGCTACACCCGTTGCTCCCGTAGCACCAGCTACACCCGTTGCTCCCGTTGCACCAGGATCACCCGTTGCTCCCGTTGCACCAGCTACACCCGTTGCTCCCGTTGCACCAGGATCACCCGTTGCTCCCGTTGCACCAGCTACGCCCGTTGCTCCCGTTGCCCCAGCTACGCCCGTTGCTCCGGTTGCTCCAGCTACACCCGTTGCTCCCGTTGCACCAGCTACACCCGTTGCTCCCGTTGCACCAGGATCACCCGTCGCTCCCGTTGCCCCAGCTACACCCGTCGCTCCCGTTGCCCCAGCTACTCCTGTTGTTCCCGTTGCCCCAGCTACACCCGTTGCTCCGGTTGCCCCAGGATCACCCGTTGCCCCTGTTGCCCCTGCTACGCCAGTCGCTCCTGTTGCCCCAGCTACGCCAGTTGCTCCTGTTGCCCCAGCTACGCCAGTTGCTCCCGTTGCCCCAGCTGCGCCAGTTGCTCCGGTTGGACCCACAGCAGGACCGCCCGTCGCACCAGTAGGGCCAACTGGACCAGGAGGGCCTACGGAAATGGGCAAAGTCAGAATACTATCTAATTTGGACTGCAATAAAAATTCTTTTTTGGCTACCGTATTTATGGTGCTTTTTACACTGTCATTAATTAATAAAAGATCACTAATGGTTGCAGGCGGCCCAGATAAACCTGGAAGCGTACCAAGCACGTATTGAATTTTTTCGCCTTCCGCATTGAGAATGTGACTTAAACCCAGTTCTTCCATAGCAATAGATGACAACAATAAGTTAATCGCTTGATCTCGAGTAACTGAAATATTCGGTGAAATATTTGGTATATTAGCTTGAGACATCGTGACGACCTCCATTCGATAATTATTAAGCTATTCAGGGTTGTCAAATTGGTGATACCTAGTGCTCGAAATTATTGAAATCCACGCAAAAATAGATAGTTGCTGATAAATTTAGTACCCTTGGCCTCCTTAGTGCTGAAAATGCAAACAAAAAGACCTTTCGGAAGATTAATCTTCTCGTAAGGTCTTTGGCAAACTTTTGGATTTTTCATGAGCTTCAACAAGCAATAGCGGTGGCGCCGCACGTTTATTAGCCAACCTTTTTGCCGTATTTCTAGTTTTTGGGGATTGCATTGCTGCTTCTTCCACAGGTTTGCTTACAATCTCAATCGGTGGTTCTATCTTTTGCAGTGAGTTTTCAACCAAATAAAATTTCAATAGTTCATCCAGATGACGTAAGCAGTCAATTTGAGAACGTATTCCCTTCTCGAGGATAAGCAAACGTAACATAATGATCAACTCGCTGATCTCATCAACATAACCCCAAGATGGAACCAGCAGCCTGTTAGTTATAGTTGACGAAAGTCTTTGACACTTCCGCTGATGAAAATAATGGGCGTCGATACTTGAACTTAGCATTACGTATGTATCCTGAGAAATGCCATGCTTCTCGGTGTCACTTGCCTGTGAATATCTAAGCAATAGTCCCTCAATAAGTCGAAAAAGGGATAAGGTGATCTGCGAAATTGAAGCTGCCTGTGATTGCATGGCTTGCTCAATAGTCGATATTGTCATACTCCCAATTTTCCAGTCCTGAGATTTTTTCAGAATCTCTATTTTCCATTTCATGTTGATTTTTCGTATGGAGGCTCTGAATATGAGTAATGGCATTTAATTTCTTCAGCATGAGCCATTGGGTCATGATCATTGTATCCATAAATTGAATGACACCTTGATTATAGGTCAAAATGTCTTGTGTAGACGGCTCTGAAGGGAAATTACACTCAACCCCTATGAAAGAGGACGTTTTATTAGCCTCAGTTCGAATGAGATTTGCCAGTGCTTCTTCTTCACTAGCAATCGACTGTAATAAATGGGTCACCGCAGACGAATGTGGGGATGCTTCAACAGATGAACGCTGATTATTGCTATTCAACCTTTGGTGCCCCTTTCCTTACAGGAATTTTTTTATTCTTCACAATCTTCGATTATACAATCGGAGTGTTCCTCTTTCTCTTCCAAACGGATAATATCGGACAACTTAAAACTTAGCAGCATTTGATTGCTGATCACATTTCGCATCATACGATCTACACTGGAATTAATTTGCAAGGCATCATGAATCGTAAGGCAGTGGTCTTTAAGAACATGTTGAAGTTTCTCTGCTTCAGCATTAATGATGTGAGACAACCCAATTTCTTCCAATGCAATAGAGGTCAACAATAAATTGATAACTTCTTTTCTCTTCAGAATAATCTCTGGCTTGATATCAGGAATGTTAGGCATCGACATGTCTTTCAACTCCTGTTTGATTGAAATCGGAATACCTGGTTCGAATCTCGTACGCCGTTTAATTATGTATATGAGCTATGTCCCAAAACATGATGTTAAAACACAAATTGGAATAAAAAAAAGCCCATCTGGGCTCAAAGAAAAGAAAAAGGGTTGATTTTATGCAAGCGTATTGGGAAAGTGCTCCATAATGGAGTCCATTTTAAATTGCAAAAGCATCTCTTTCTTAATCACATCCTGCAGTGTTTTCCTCACACTTTCATTAATCAACAAAATATTTGAAATCGTTGGTGCAATCGGAGGCGTCAATGGTGTTAGAGTACCTAAGACATATTGAATTTTCTCGGCTTCCGCATTAACGATATGAGCAAGCGCAAGTTCCTCCAAAGCGATGGACGCCAGTAATAAATTTACTGCTCCACCCAGCGTAATGGATATAATTGGCGTTATATTGGGGATGTTGGCTTGTGACATGGTCATTCCTCCTTCAGCTCTGGTTAACTCTTGGATGTATATGCCGTAAGCTTCTGTAATCGAACACTTATCTTAAAAAATTACACGACCCCGGTTTGCTCCAAATATCGTTTATTATGAAGAATGGAAGGATGTGTAGGATGATATGAAAAGGCAATATCATTATGAAGCTTTGCTTTGATCAAGTCTCCAATGCGATCATAACAAAGACAGAGCTGCACATGAGGCAGCCAAGTCCAGGAGGAATGATTCACGACCCCCATCATCTCATTGGGTTTAGAACATTGCGTAGCCGATTCATACCAATAAATGGCTTGATGATAATCCAATTCAGCTAGGAATATTGCTCCTATCCGGCAGCAAGTATCCGCCCGGGGAAGGTCATATTCCAAAGTTCGAAATAAAGCTGTCAACTGCTCATCTCTTTGCCCTTTATGGCTATAGCATTCCGACAAATGCAGAGCAGCGGCAATTTGATCTTCCTGCCACCCAGTAGGATCCTCTAGAAATAGCTCATATAAGGGGATGGCTTCGTCATAGAAGCCATGCTCCCGGCACTCATTGGCAAAATAGTAATGATCACGCGTGGAAAAAGGATCGCCTCTTTCCCTGCGTTTGCGATAGATTTGCAAATTACGGTCTGTGTGAACTTTGTCCTTCTGATGAGTAATGGCAATTTCACTATGGTAGACACTGCCGCTTGCGTTCAAATATTCATGGACCGCCCCAATCCATTGGAATTGACAAGCTCGACGAACCAGTCGATTGCGGCGCAAGCTATGCGTGACTTGATTATTCTCATCAAAACTCAGATGATAAGCCATGGTCACACGATCAACCTCTGTCTCCAGCGAGCCAATCAAGGTTAAAAATAACCCGCGATCTTTCTCCGTCAGGACATCATCCGCGTCTAACCATAACATGTATTGCTTCGTCGCTTTAGAAAATGCGAAGTTTCTCGCAGCCGCAAAATCCTCCACCCAAGCGAAATCATAAATCTGATCGGTGTACTTAGCGGCTATTTCTTTGGTCCGATCAGATGAACCTGTATCTACTATAATTATTTCATCAGCAATGCCTCTTACTGAATGAAGACAGATGGGTAAGGCATTTTCTTCATTTTTAACAATCATGCAAAGGCTTATCGTAATCTTCCGTTCTGTTAAAGCGACTGGCTTATTCATTTGCTTGAACGCTTCAATCCCTGTTAACTCCGATTTTCGGTAAATATGATAAGCTGGGTAATGGGTATCTACAAACAGTGAAAAGCCCATGGCACGGGCACGAATACAGAAATGTCTGTCTTCGCCCCAGAAGGATAAGTTAGGAATCTCTGCGAATCGCACCCCATCTTTCAACGCTTTTCTGCTAATTAAAGTGCATGCCCCTAAACCACCTACTTCGTACACGCCAGGGATTCGCAATTGCTTGAAAAATTGCCAAGTCCGTGCAGCTACTTCCTCATCAGTTAATGTCTCTTTTCTATCTTTGTGGTACAACGTGTACTGGTCGCACACCCATACTTGCGGCATCTCAATTGTATCCGGCTGCCATTTTGTCCAGAAAATATTCGAGATAATATCCTTCTTCGCAAGTACAAGCTGCTCAAGCGTTTGTGGATGTAGAATCAAATCAGAATCAAGGAGAAATAAGTAATCAAAATTCCTTTTGAGCGCATGAGCAATCATCGCGTCTTTCATTCTGGCTACTTTCCAAATCGTATCCTCTTGCCAATAATGCGTATACTCATCTTTCTGGTAGTGTTTGAGCTCAGCAGCTTCAACCTGAATTTCTGTTCGCCCTCGCTCAGTTTGAAATTGCAGTAGCAGCTGTGTGGAAGCTTGATCTTCATTATCATCCATAAAGAAGTAGCTTACCTCAACAGTCTCTTGCTCGAGTTCCGCAAGAGAGGTTAGAAAAGGCTTCAAAATATCAGGCGTTTGACGAATAGGACTGCTGATCAGTACTCGCTTTTTCTTCCTCAAACAGACCTCTCCTCTCGGCGCAGCTGAGCAAAATAAGCTTTATTATGCAATATGCTGGGATGCGTCGGGTTGTGGACAGCTGCAATCTCATTGTGGAGCTCTGCCTTTTGTTTATTGCCTAGGCGATCATAGCATAAGCACAACTGGAGATGCGGCAGCCACGTCCATGCGGAATGATCGACGACGCCTGAATAGCCAAGCGGCTCCCCCAGAGTCGTCGCTGTGTGAAACCAATGAACCGCTAATTCCACACGATTATCCTCTAAGAATAATGCTCCTACTCGGCAGCACATCTCAGCTCTTGGTTTTCCGTACAATAGCGTTCGAAATAAAGCTCTCATTTGCAAAGTTCGCTGATTCAATCTGCCGTAACAGTCTCCCATTTTCAAGCAAGCTGCGAAACAATCCTCACTCCATCCCCGCTTCGTGCGAAGGAAACGTTCGTAATAATCGACAGCTTCCTCATCACAGCTATGATCCCTTAGTTCATTAGCGAAGTAATATAAATCCCGCGGTGTAAACTCTTCTTCAGCGGCTGCACGCTGCCGAAAAATGCGCAAATTGCGATCCGTATAAGGTTTATCTTTCTTATGGGTAATCGCAATATCGGCGTGAATGATATTCCCGCTTACCAGAAGAACTTCATGCACAGGTCCTTCCCAGCGAAATCCGCACGCACGCCGAACTAACCGATTGCGCTTTAGGCTGGTAATAACCTTGTTATCCGCATCTAAACCCAAGTGATAATGCATCATGACGCTATCTACGCTTGCATCCAAAGCTTGCTTAAGGGCAATGAATTTCGCTCTATCCTCTTCTTCAAGCTCATCATCTGCATCCAGCCATAAGATATACTCCTGTGTCGCTTTGGAAAAGGCATAATTCCGGGCTTCTCCGAAATGATCGTTCCACACTTTATCATAGATGAAATCCGTGAATGCCGCGGCGGTCTCTTTGGTGCGATCCGTCGAGCCGGTATCAACAATAATGATCTCGTCTGCAATATCCTTAACGGATTGAAGACAGCGAGCTAGCGACTGTTCCTCGTTTTTGACAATCATACAGAGACTTATGGTGATCAACGGGCTATTCCTCCCATTTAATAAGATGCGGCTGATCGTCCAGGATGGATTCATATTGTTCTTTCCATCCAAACTGGGCATTCGGATCCAGCCTCATATACCTTTCATACTT
Source organism: Paenibacillus alba (assembly GCF_013204855.1). GTDB lineage: Bacteria > Bacillota > Bacilli > Paenibacillales > NBRC-103111 > Paenibacillus_E > Paenibacillus_E alba. Next base: position 66,802 of record NZ_JABMKZ010000002.1, read on the forward strand.
CTCCTTTCGATCCTCCGCATTCGCCCAGCCAAAGTGCTTTACTCTTGCAGGATGGCATACGTAGCTGAACAGATTGATCGTGGCGGGGTATCTTCCGCAATGCTGCGCCGTCTCTTTCCATAAATAAGGAAAATTAGGCTTATAGCGCAGAAGGAACGGCCGGTAGGTATGATGAGCGCTCCAATACGCGTCCTCTCGATAGCTGGTCTCATTCCACATATCGTACAACCGAAAATAAACAACATCCTGCTCACACTGCGATAACAAGTCAGCAACTTGATTCGCAAACCGATCTTCCATGATTTCGTCTGCATCCAAATTCAGAATCCACTCTGGATTCGTTCTGATCGTAGCCTCCCACTGCTGCTTGCGTAAAATCACTTCATTAGAGAAACGGGATTCGGCATTCTGGATAAGTTGGAGCGGGATACCTGATAGAAGCTCTTTACATATCTCCACCGTGTCATCGGTGCTTCCGTCATCTATGATGACCGCTTCATCAATCCAGTCTCGATGCTTGATCAGCGCAGTGCGGAGATATCGGTGACTTTCATTTTTGACAATCATGGATAACGTCAATTTACTCATGGCGGTGTCCCACAATACCGAAGATTTCATGACCATGCCAGCCGGCCTGCAGGCCAATCATCATTTTAATTTTCTCTGTTTCTCGCATGGTCGTCAGATATCCCTGAACTGCCGGATTTAACCGCAAGTCACGCTCCAGCCTTGCAGGCTCTTCTCTAGAAAATAAGGAAATAATTTCATACCCGCTGAGATTCATGAGCTGCTCAATATGTTCTTTGGCGTAATGGCACAAATGGTCTTCTTCTACTAAAATTGGCGAAGCTGTTCCCAGTATCGCATTCGTTAAGGAATGCAGGTTCGGCAAACTGAACAAAACGCGTCCCTCTGGTTTAAGAAGACGTTTCACCTGCTTCATGAATGATTTGGGATTCGGAATATGCTCCAGAACATGCCAGAACACAATCGCATCAAATAGTTCCCCCTGCTCTAATATGGATTCATGCCATATTTCATTATGGAGGGCTAAGCCATAGCGTTCATTGGCATATTCACAGGCAACGGCTGAAGGCTCGACTCCCGTAACTTCCCACCCGGCCTCGCGAGCTAGCCAAAGGAATTCTCCGGTGCCTGAGCCAATCTCCAGCAGCTTCCCTTTTTTCTGAACAAACATATCCAACAGCATCGTGTTGAAAGAAGCGTGCTCCCTCAGGGTATTCACCGCATATTGATCCCGCATAGCTACCCATTTCTCATCATAAATATCCATGATCAGTTGATCCTGCTGCACGCTCTCCAAACTTTCCCGATAAATCACTTCACATCCGCTGCACTTCATGAGATTAAAGCTTGGGTAACGATGGTACATCTTGCTTTCCGCTGCTTCACAGATTGGACATGATGTCATGCTGAACCCCTTCCTTTCATTTTATTGCTCGAAGCCGCATAGTTATGGCCATAAGATTTGCCCCAGCACATATCCATGTGATACCCGGAGGTGTCGTCCCATGAGCCGACCAACAATTTCGCTTTGCATGATCGTGAAAGATGAAGAGGAATTAATCGCGGCCTGCTTGAACAGCGTCAAGAATTGGATTGACGAAATGATTATTGTGGATACCGGCTCTTCCGACCGAACCATTGAAATTTGCCAGTCATTTGGTGCTACAGTGCTTGCCTATGAGTGGAACAACAATTTTGCGGATGCGAGGAACCACGGATTAGCCCATGCCACAGGGGATTGGATACTCTACTTGGACGCAGATGAAGAGTTAGCACCATTAGGTGACTATGATTTGCATGCGCAACTGCGTCAGGAACATGCTGCTATCCTTTCGCTGCATTTGATTAATTATATTGGCGAAGTGCCAAATGAAGACGAAGCATTTCATATTGCTCATCCACGTTTTTTCCGCAATCATAGGGGTCTGCAGTTCAAATATCCGATTCATGAGACACTGAATGTCGATGAAATTTTCGGAAATCAAGAGCGTTCCGCCATCATAGGGCATGTCCCTTTAAAACTATGGCACCGCGGCTATATGGATTCTATTACCCAGCAGAAAAATAAATATGAGCGCAATATGACCCTGCTTCTGCAAGAGGCGAATGAGCAGTCATCCAATCCTTGGACCGAGTATCATATGGCTAGTGAATATTACCGTGTCCACCGGTATGATAAAGCGTTCGAATATGTCAATTTATCTATCGTACGTTTCATTCAAAGCGGCAAGATGCCGCCATCGCTTCTGTACAAACTGAAATATGCCATCCTCTTCAACACTGGAAGCATTGACGGGGCTTGGCCTGGCATTGATAAAGCCATTGCGCTCTATCCCGATTATGTTGATCTTCATTTCTACAAAGGGGTTATTTTTTATTTGAAAACCTGGTACGCAGGCGCGTTAGATGTGTTCCAACATTGCCTAGTTTTAGGGGAAACGACGGGTGAACACTTGACGTTGCGAGGCGCAGGCAGCTTTCATGTGTGGTATTACATTGGTTTATGTTTAGAGCATCTCGGTAACAACCAGCAAGCTGCACAAGCTTACGAAGCTGCATTGCAGTTATCGCCAACGTACGCAATAGCTTCGGATGCTTTGTTGAAACTGCGGATAGGAGGAGAAAACAAAGAAGGAACAGAAAGTTGAGGTTAGAAAGTCATGCGGGGGAACATGCAGAAGCGCCTTCCATGCTAGTCCATGCCGGATGTATCCTATGAAGTCATAGATTCGGAGAACTAGCATGCATAGGCGCTTTGCTTAAACCTTGCTTTCATAGTAGAAATGCTCAGCTTGAATCGTTTCTCCTAATTCGATGATACCGTAGGAGTATTTGGGCTGTCTTCTTTTATCCGTAGGCGAACCTGGATTGAACATTAGAATGCCTTCTACCGTTTGCATATAGGGAATATGGGAATGCCCGAAGATTACGATGTCCGGCCGATCGGCTTGAAATGCTTCACGAGCTCTTTCCTCCGTCGTTTTCCGATATCCATCTCCGTGAATTAATCCGATTCGGTAATCCCCCAGTGTGAGGATTTTCCTTAACCCGAACCGCTCGATTATACTTGAGCCATCATTGTTGCCTGCCACAGATTCACACGGCGCTATCGCTTCCACCAAATCAACGATGTGCTCGCTCACCCAGTCGCCTGCATGAATGATAAGATCGACCCCTTGCAAGCCAAGGACAAGCGCATCAGGAAGCTTTGAAACGTGTGCCGATAAATGGGTATCAGACATAACACCAATCCGCATGAAAATCTCTCCTTTGATTACTTCGTCAGCTCATATTGTAGCATATTCGAAGTTTGCGCGGCAGTTTGGTACAATGAAGCATACGAGCTTTGAATACGTCAAGGGGGACACCAGTCATGAAAGAACCCATCGTTATACAGAACAAATTACGAGAAGCTATGGCGCATCTGGAGAACAGGTTCATGGAACGGGAGGAGCTTATCAGAGTCTTGCTGCTGGCTATCATGAGCGGAGAACATCTGTTATTAATCGGCCCTCCCGGTTCTGCCAAATCGCAACTGGCACGCGCCGCGGCAGACCTTTTCGGGAATGAGCCTTATTTCGACTATTTGCTGACACGCTTCACAACACCTGATGAATTATTCGGACCCGTCTCGCTGCAAAAATTAAAAAACGACGAATATATTCGATTAACCGATGGATACTTGCCTAGCGCTCGCTTCGCCTTCCTTGATGAAATATTCAAAGCGAACAGCGCCATATTGAATTCTCTCCTATCCGTCTTAAATGAACGTATCTTCTTCAATGGCCGGCAGAAGCAAACGTCTCCGCTGCTGTTTCTGATGGCTGCCTCCAATGAGCTGCCAGAAGACAACGAACAATTAGCTGCCCTTTACGACCGCTTCCTGTTCCGGTTTGAGGTCGAATATGTCAAGCAAATATCCAGTTTTGAGCTGATGTTTCAAGCGCCGACTTCCAAGCTGCCAACGCTATTAACGACTGATTTGGTTAAACAGCTGCATACGCAAACCGCCGATATCCAGCTGCCGGATGCTCTGATTTATATGCTTTTTCAATTAAAAACGGCACTGGAAGAGAAAGAATACGTGCTGTCGGATCGTCGATGGCACAAGATCGGCCATACATGGAAAGTCTCTGCGGCGATCCACGGACGAAGTGCTGTGAATGTCTGGGACACCGTGCTTACGCCGCACCTATTGTGGGACTTCCCTGAAGATTTGGTGGAGATTAGGGGCATTTTTGATACGTTGTTTCAAGACATGCTCAAACGTGAGATGGAACAAGAGCTTCCTCTTCTTCACTACAATCATACCGTTAAAAAGTGGCTGGAAAAAGAAGACGAGCTGCATGCTTTTCAGTTTAAAAAAGAGATTGGCGGCGCTCTAAACAAAGATACCGTTGAACGTTTGAAAGCTACCTCCGAGGAATGCCGCTTAGAGCTTGAGGAAACAGCAAGAAGCCTGCGCGGCAGACTCGTCTCTTGGCAAGAGAAGGAGAAGAAGCTGCCAGAATGGATTGCTTCCCAGTCCATTTTCCTCCAGCATCCTGATCAATATGCCGTCAAATTTACACACCTTCGGATTCAAGGAGAACGTATTCTGCAAACCATTCAAGGCTTGTACCGCACGCTCTTCGACCGTGAAATTCCCGGTATCGTTTACGACTATACGCTATAAGAGGTTACTCCTATGATCATTCGCTGCACTCGAGTAGACAGATACGTATTTGATGGCTATGTCCATTCATCACGCGTCGCAGGGGAATGGATGCGTGAAGCTGTCCGGCAAGCCCCCTGGTTCACTGCAGAACTGTTCGCTGATTTCTTTATGTGCTTTTACCTATCTAAGCCTGACATTGACGGAACGATCGAGGAAACTCCCTTTCACCGCTGGATGATTATGACGCTGCGCAAGCAGTATTTCTACGTATCCATCCATCCTCGTACAATTGGACAAGTGAATGCTTCCTTCAAAACTGCGCTTAAAGCTCTGATGTGGCTGACCGAGTCTTACGAGAAGGAAGTCAACAAGCGTCAAAAAGAGCAAAAGCAAAGCGGTGTAGGTCTTGAAAGGAAGCAGCTTCAAAGCGGACAAGAGGAAAAGAACGTCAGCGAGCGGCTCTCCGAGAAGCAAATCGAGAAGCTGCGGCTTGTCGGTTACACCCTGCAGCAAGGCAAACGTGCTGTCGAAGACAAGCACGAAGCCGTTGACTCTCGGCCGCTGATTGCCGAGGAGATCCGTGCGCTGAAGCAGCGCATCACGGAGCTGCAGAGCGAGATGCGCACCGAGTTCATGAAGCGCGACAAGCTGAAAGCGAAGCTGCGCAAGGCGGAAGAGGAACTCGAGCGCCGCGAGCGGCAGCTGGACCGCATGAGCGCGCGTGAGCTCGCCGCCATGAAGGAGATTGAGAACGAGCTGGGGGACTGGCTCGGTCGATCCTTGAAGGAAACGCTGTCCCTCGAGGAGGTTGACAGCTTCAATGTGCACGAGCTCGTGCAGGCGAGTCAGCGGCTCGCGAACCGGCGCTGGGGCAGCGAGCTCGGGAAGCTGCGCAGACAGACGTTCGAGCATTACGTGCTGTGGATCGAGAAGCTGAAGCGCAGCAAGGATCTGGTGTCTTTCCTGCAGGAGGTCGGACGCAACGTCCATCACCTGCGCGTCCAGCGCAAAAAGCTGCGCTCGCCCTATGTGCCGGAAGCCTACGATGATCTGCGTCAGTCCGGCGATATCGCGCATATGCTTCCCAGCGAAGCCAGCCTGCTCGCAGATGAAGAGTTTGAGCCTTATTTTCTTTTCAAATGGATGGAAAATAAGCTCATGACTTACAACTACACAGGCGCCACCTTGGAGCCGCAAAAGGGGCCGGTCATCTGCATGCTCGATACCTCGCATTCGATGCGAGGCAGCAAGCTGCGGCTGGCGCAGCTGTTCACCGCGACTTTCGCCTCCTTCGCTCTCCTTGAGCGGCGTGACTTCGTTTTGCTCCTTTTTGGAGCAAAAGGCGAGCTGATTGAGCATGTACTGTCCTATAAACGTCCCGATTGGGACCGTTTCTATGGACTTGCTCAATTGGCCTTCGGCGGCGGCACGAATTTCGACGCCCCGTTAAGCAGGGGCATGGACATCGTTCAGCATCAGCCGCAATTTCATGATGCGGACTTCGTGATGGTCACCGATGGCGTCGGCCAGATCACCAAGGCGGTACAGTTGAGGCTGGCGACGCTTGGTCAGAAGAAGCAGCTGCGCCTTCATTCGCTGATCATTGGCTCAGCAAGGCAGCATCTCGTTCAGAAATATGACATTGCCGGTGTTTCGCATCAAGTCAGATTTGCAACCGCCTGGGACATCCAAGATCCCGTAAAAGATCAGCTTCTGCTGGATGTGTTTGCGAAGAGATCCTAGCTATTCATAACCAAAAGAAGAAGCAGGGCCAATTAACTCCTACTTGAATGTTGGAGTTAATTTGGCCCTGCTTCGATTTACAATTATATGATTTCAGGAATCGATAACTTGTACTTACTATTGTGGTAATAATAATCACAGCCGAAGATATCATTTATGCGAATATCTCCATCCTTGCCTCTATGGCTTTCCAGCATATAGGTTTCCTTTGGCAACGAAAGCAGCTCATCTATCCGTTCTTGTATACGATCCCACTCAAACATATGCTTCCCCTCTCGCAATGTTACATGAAGCACGTTGTACAAACACCACGTCCTCCAATCTTCATGCTCTAAAACAAAGCGATTATCCTGAAAAACAAGAGTTGGCAACGGAATTCTCACTTTCTGAGATTCGTGGATTCCATCCTCGTTAATATAGGGGACTTCCCAGCAGCCTTCCATATCCGCAGGTAGATTACCTTTTATACGGAAAATATGAGGTCGAACGCCAATTCCATATAGTCGCTCCTTGGTAACTTCAACGGCCTGCCAACTAGTATCGCTTGCAATCCACCTGCGTCCCATGGCTTGTGCCATGAATGGCATGCTGCCGCTGCCGCAATAAAAATCACCAATCAGATCTCCCCGTTTTGTTGTAGCTTCCAGAATTCGACGCATTAGTTTTTGTGGCTTTTGTGAAGGGTAGAACGTGTCTTCTTCCCCCAGCTCTTCGTAAAATCCAACATCATCCCAAATGGAGGGAAACAGCAGCCGATTATGCTTCATATAATTGTCTGTCTTGGCATAGAAAAAAAGCGATTCATGAGACAGCCCGAACTGATCTCGAAGTGGGTAAGGCTTCTCTGCCATCTTCCAGATGACTTCACATAGAAAGTGCTCTCTACCAAAAATCGCATCGAGAAGCACCTTCAAATAATGCCCTTCTTTCTGAGAAATCTGCAAAACCAGCACACCGCTGGTGCTCAGAAGTTCCCTTGCTAGCTCAATTCTTTTGTGATAATCGTCCAAATAAAGTTCAGGCCTGTCATACAGCTGAATGCTCTTTAACTCATGCCACGGATCGACCAATTCTACGTTAGTTCCTCTAATTTTTCTTGTGAATATACGACCAGAGTTAAAGGGCCCATCCAAATAGATCATGTCAAAGCTGCCCGCATAGCCTTCATCAATCAGTTTCTTCATAATGTCAAAATTATCGCCGTGATATAAGTTCATAATCTCAACTGCCCCCACTATCTCATCTATTACCCACTCTAATATGACATTAATTCCTTTTCTTGTATATATAACGAAATAGAAAAATGACATAGATGCATAGCAAAAAAACCATGGCATCTTGGTATAAGATTGTCATAGTTTTATGGGTTCAGCTTCTCATAGTGGGATAAAATCATGCCCTCATCAGCTCTTTAATCGTCTTCAGGGAGACGCCTGTTTCATGATACACTTCAATAAGTGTCGCACGCGGATGGTTTCGAACGAAATCCTTCACTTTGTGTGACTCGGTCAACTGCAGCTGAGAACATACCTTACAACGCTTTTCAAACTTCGTGATGAACACTTGTCCGCATCTCTCACAGTTGCAAAGGGTCATCTTCCACACCTTCCTTGGGCATATCTCTATCCGCTATATTCGTAGATACAGCATTCGAGACACAGCGCATATTTCGGGGGGGCGCCGTGCCAATATTCATCTGCCTTTACTAAGTATACCACTGTCCGCTTCTACTCTTCCAGTTGCGCGGCAATTTCGGGCTTAGGCCACATCACACCATCCTGCCATCCTAGAACAAAGGCTTCAAATCGCCGCTCCTCAGGAAAAGCTGCCAGGTCGCCGAAGTACTTGGCAATGGCAACATGCTGAGTCGCATGAGCCTGCAATGCGGCTGCTTTCATCTTCCAGTTTGCTTCTGTATCCACCACAATAGAGCTCTTGTGACCATTTGCTCGCAAAGTAGAAGACGACGCGTAATAGAGCTTGCGCACGCTTGGACATTGGCCGCTTAAGACCGCTGCGGTTGTCGCTTTGGAAATCGTTACATGATCCGGATGGCCGTTGCCTCCATCTTCCGCAAACGAAAACAGAATCTCCAGCTCGTGCTTTTGGATAAAAGCAATAACTCCTGCTACCAAATCTTCGAAGTCGATCATGGCAAGCTGACCATCCGGCCAGCCTAAGTGCTCAACATCTGCTAGGCCAAGAACCTCTGCAGCTGCCTTCATTTCCTCCTCACGCAATTGAGCTAACTCTTCTCTGTTTGCAGCTCGTTCAAGCCCTTGCCTGCCGGCATCACCGCGGGTAGCAAGCAGCAGCACGGGCGCTTCTCCCTGATCAGCCAGCTCGCGTATCAGACACGCGCTCAGAAAAGTCTCGTCATCCGGATGCGCATAGATAAATCCATAACGTGTTGCCATATGTTTTACTCCATTCCATCGAATAGTTAGGTGAAATTTGCCGGTGGATATTGCTTCTCCAGCAGATAAATCGCATGTTCCATGGGTAATTTCCGATTCTCCTGCTCAAGCAAATCCCATAGTCGAATTTGATCTGACCCTATTTCTTCCTTGCAAATTTCAACGATATATCGAATGCCCAGCCTATCAGCTTTCTGTTGAATTTCAATTATGCTCTCACTTACTGTTTCTGCAAGTATCCCCACCATAGCCAACTCTACAACCAGCAGCCGTGAAGCTGACGCATCCAAGAAGGCAGGCGTTCTGACGAAGACCACCGCTTGCTCTATGGCTTGAATTGACGTTTCTCTTCGTTCCACTCATCTTGCGTTTGATTGACGTTTCGCATACGTTTATCTTCCCCTTCATAACGAGATAAAAAAACGCGCCGGACCTATGGTCCTGCGCGAATGCTATCCCGCAGGGAGGCCAACGCGAAATGCGTTAGCCCACCCTGATTATTCCAGGTGTGTGCTAACGCCGATGAAAATGATGAAATTGTACGAATCCATTCTTATTTAGCATGTGATTCGACTCCTTCGTTTCATAATTATTCTGATTATAGCTGTCAACACGCTTGGACGCAACCATCTTTTTTCTTATGCCAACAACGCTTCAATATCTGCCGAGATTTCGGCTGGTTCCGTACGTGCACTATATTGTTTGATGACTTGGCCGTTTGCATCCACGAGGAACTTCACGAAATTCCACTCAATATCGCCTGTCCGAGACGGCTCTGGCGCATGGTTCAGCAAATAAGTAAACAAAGGGTGTGCATTTTCACCTTTGACATCTACTTTAGCAAACATCGGAAAAGTCACTTGATAATTGAGTTCGCAGAAGCTTTGGATCTCTTCATTCGTCCCAGGCTCTTGTCCGGCAAATTGATTACACGGAAATCCGAGAATGACCAAACCTTTATCTTCATATTGTTCGTATAAGCTTTGCAGCCCTTTGTACTGCGGAGTAAGTCCACAAGCACTTGCCGTATTCACAACAACCAGCACTTTACCTTTGTACGCAGAAAGTGACTTTGTTTCACCTGTAATCGTCTCAACCTCAATATCATAAATGGACATAATCTCTACTCCTTTGTATGTATAATGGCAACGATATCATTATACCATTGATTCCTCTTATGCCCAAATGCTGCGCTGGACAGTTTAGCTTCCCATATACTGACAGGTATGATATATTGTTTACCTGTTTATTCACGAATAGACAACATCTGATCTTAGGAGGTAACTGATCTTGGACACAAAGACTCAAAGTGCCTATCAAGAAGAATTGCAGCGTCTTGAGCAAACCAATATCGAAATTGATAAACAGCTTGAGCGTCTTCGGAAGACACCTGTTTATTATGGACCCGATTTAACCGAACAAGCGCTGGAAGCCGCTCGCGAGAACGGACGCCTTAACTTGACGAAAGCTGTTGATGAACCGTATTTCGGACGTCTTGACTTCCAAGAGTCTGGCACAGCGGCTGCTAATCCGCTTTACATTGGCAAAGCAGGCGTCGAAGACGAACGTACCGGACACCTGCTGGTTATTGATTGGCGCGCGCCTGTAGCCAGCCTATTTTATTCGTTTACCGGCGGACTTGATGCTGCTTCCTATGATTCACCTGACGGCCTGATTGAAGGCCTCGTGTATCTAAAGCGCAATCTTGTCGTCCGCAAGCAAATTTTGCAGCGGGTTGTAGACACTTACGACCGGACAGAAGATTCCATGGCCGTTGGTGATGAGTTCCTTCTTTATCGCCTTGGCGAGAATAAAGACAACAAGCTGCGCGATATCGTTTCTACGATTCAAGCTGAGCAAGATCGCATTATTCGTGCCGCCAAAAATACGGCCTTAATTATTCAAGGTGTCGCAGGAAGCGGTAAAACTACCGTCGCCCTCCACCGGCTGGCTTTCCTTCTCTATCAATATCGTGAGCAAGTCCGTGCTGAGCGGATGATTATTTTTGCTCCGAACTCCATGTTCCTTGATTATATCTCCGGGGTTCTTCCAGAACTCGGCGTTGGTAATATTGGACAAAGCACCTTTACGGATTGGGCACTGGACGTACTGGATCAAGAAGTGAAATTGACGGACCAAGCTTTGACCCTTCAAACCTGGTTCTCTCTTGGCAGCAAAAGACCACCCATTGACGATCACGCACCTGGCCGGTTCAAAGGTGCCATCGCTTTCAAACAGTATCTCGATGAGTGCCTGACCAAGTTCGAAGAATCCTATGTCCCTCAGGCTGATTTCAGCCCATGGGAAGGAATCAAACTGCCGATCGCCTCTATTCGCGAGTGGTTTTTTGTTGAAAACAAGCATTATCCGCTTGTCAAACGCCGTGAACGGGTTGTTGCCCGGATCAAGCGCTGGATGGAAATGCAGCTGGACAAGATTTGGGAGCAAAGCAAGAAAAAAGAACTGAAGAAGAAAGCGGCTCAACGTCTTCGCACCTATTTGACAAGCTGGCCTGAGCATACTGCGTTCACCTTTTATAAGCTGCTGTTCGCCGACAAAGGTCGTCCAGATCAGCTGCCCGTTGATCTGCTGGCTCAAATTCCAGCGTCGATCGTGGCCTCTTCCAACAAACATTTCAAGAAAAAAGAAGTGCAGCTCGAGGATCTCGCTCCACTCCTTTATATTCACACTCGATTATATGGCATTCCATCTGATCGGCTATTCGACCATGTTGTCATCGACGAAGCCCAGGATTTCTCACCTTTCCAGGTAGCTGTTCTTGATGCCTATACGCGAAATAGCTCCTTCACTATCTTGGGCGACTTGTCGCAAGGGATTCATGCTTATCAAGGCATCACTGATTGGAAAGAATTTTCAAGCCTGTTCCAGACTGAGGCCACCGGCTATTTCGAATTGGAACGAAGCTATCGTTCGACGATGGAAATCATCCAATTTGCCAATCTAGTACTGCAGCGCGGCGTCGAGAATCCGCTTCTAGCTGTTCCCGTGTTCCGCAGCGGGAACAAAGTTCGAGTGCTTCAAACGGACATCAAAGGCAGATTCCCTTTGTTGCAGAGCGCGATTGCGACTTTGCAGCAAGGAAGCTCCAGCACGATTGCCGTTGTTGCCCGTACGGAGAAGCAAGCGCAAGAGCTGCATGAGGCTTTAAGCGCAACAGGCATTGAAACGAATCTCATTACCTCGAAGCAGCGAGTTTATCGCGGCGGCATCTCCGTCCTTCCCGTCTACTTGACCAAAGGACTGGAATTCGATGCTGTATTGCTGATGGATGTCACAGCCGGACACTACGAAGCAACCTTGATGGATGCCAAATTGCTCTATGTAGGCTGTACGCGTGCCCTTCACGAGCTTTGGTTAATGGCGCCGGGCGAGCTGTCTCCTCTCGTTTCTACGGAAGATCATGAAATCGTGACCACGCAATCACCGGTTTAGAGAGAACCGGGCAGCTTGATGCCTCTACTGCTCAAGCTGCCGTTTGCGGATCGCTTTGCGCCAGTAACACCTAGAACCCACCTACTGCGCATGCATAATCGCATAATTCCTGCGATTATGCATCTTTTTAGGTCATGGCATCACCAAAATCAATAAATTCCTGCAATTGTGCATGCTTTTGAAGCACTTTCTTGATTCCAAGCTGAAAACACCAAAAAAGCCTGCACAATTGACACAATTGCAGGCTTTCCCTCTTTTCACACCATTTCATTGAAGAAACCTGCACAATCGCAGGTTTTCAAAGTTTCAGATCAGAGAGATAGCCATATGGGCAGCAATTCCTTTATGATATCAACCCTTGGTGGTCCAAACTCTCATTCTCCCACATTCAAAGGGAACTACGATCCGCTATACGAGCCAAAACGTCGTGATTTCATACCCAAAGGGAACTACGATCCGCTAAATCGCCGTTTTGAGCCCTAAATGGCACAATTTCCACGAAATAGCGTATTGTAGTTCCCTCAGCTCTATTTATAGTGCAATTTCCCACAAATAGCGTACTGTAGTTCCTTCAGCTTTTTCCAGCGAATATTCCCATAAACAGCGTACCGCAGTTCCTCCCAGCTTTATCACCCAAACGTTATGAGGCACAGCGATACTGTGAAGAAGTGCAGCGCCTTTTTGTAATAACTAATAAGCGATCAAAACTCCGCCTTCACCCGCATAAGTGCCAATGACAGTCCCCATGTTTGAGAAAAGCACATGCCGGAACGGGTACTTTTCCAGCAGTTGACCGAGGACTTCGCGGGCCCTTTCCTCGCAATTGCTATGTGCGACCGCGATGACATCTTTGTCGAAATCATGCACGGTTTCGCCCACTTTGGCGATCATCCGTTTCAAAGCTTGCTGCGTTCCGCGAATCTTCTCGATCACTTCGACAGAACCTTCGTCGCTCGCTTTCATGAGCAGCTTAATATTCAGCACGGAGGCGACAGCTCCACGAACACGATCAAGACGCCCGCCTTTTATTACATTTTCGAGAGTATCCAAAAAAAAGTAAGTGCCAGAAGTCTTAATCGAATTTCGAGTTTCTTCGACAATTTTCGCAAATGGGACATGCGCTTCTGCCATTTTAGCAGCTTTATACACCAGCACGCCAAGTCCCAAGGAAGCTGTCCTCGAATCTATTACTTCGATTTGGCCCGTATACCCAGACTCTAGCAAAAGCTCTTTGCCCATCACCGCATGATGATAGGTACTGCTGAGCGCAGACGAAAGACTGATAACAAGAATATCCTGATTAACCTCAACTTTCTCAAATTTATGAAAAAAATGGAGCGGAGACGGGCTGGATGTCTTAGGCAGCGTGCTCTCTACTTTCATTCTCGCATAAAATTCGCAAAGCTCCATCTGAGGGGACATGCACTCCTCTCCAAAGTGTACGGATAAGGGAACGATACTAATTCCAAGCTCATCTACCATCATTTGGGGAAGGTCGCAGCTGCTGTCAGTAATAATCTTGATTGTCGTCATGGAGTCCACTCATTTCTTATTTTTTGGCGAAAACAATACTTACTGTACGAGGGCCGCAATGGCTGGAAACTACGCAACCGGTTTCAGTTACATAGACATGTTTCACCTTCGTATGCTGTTCGATCTGCTGTTTGACGAATGCGGCTTCTTCCGCTGCCAAAGAGTGTGTAATAAACAGAAATTCGTTATCCATGCTGTCTTTCTGCGCTAAAGCATTGTCCAAAAGCTGTCCCAGCGCTTTATTCCGTTTACCTCTTACTTTGTCCGTCATGGTCATAGACCCGTCGATCACTTTAACGAGCGGCCTGATTTTCAGCAAACTGCCAAAGAAATGCTGAACACTTGAACATCTTCCACCTTTATGCAAATACTCCAATGTATCAATAATAAATTCAACTTCGATTTTAGCGGTGCTTTGTTCAATCATTTCACTGACTTCCTTGCTGTTCTTGCCTGCTAATGCGGCTTGTACAGCCTTCAAGACAAGAAGACCGATGCCAGTTGAAAGATTTCTGGAATCAATTACCGTTACCTTGCCATTCGGAAAACGATCAGCAGCGATTCTCGCATTTTGTATGGTCGAGGACATGTCCGACGAAAGCCCGATATAGACAATGTCATCGCCGCTGTGGATGACGGGTTCGAAAGCCCTTTCGAAATCAGCGGGTGACGGTGCTGCTGTTTTGGGCAGCTTTCCCGTCTGCTCTACCAAATGATAAAGTCTATCAGGTTTGATATTATGGCCATCCTTGAACGATTGATCATCAAAAATAACATAAAGAGGCACTATCTCGATTCCGTAGTTCTGAATTAATTCAGCACTTAAATCGCATGTGCTGTCTGTAAATATACGCACCTGAGACATTGTGCTTCGACCGCCTTATTTAAACTGTTTTACGCGAAATGAAAACGCATTATATCTTGCAAGTTTGTCAGACCAGTATAATTGAAATACTAGAAAAGCTCAATCCTGCAAAATCAAGGAGAGTGGGCTCCTTCCAATTCGCCAACACGCCCGAATGGTGTGCGAGCAATAATTTCGGCCAAATAATCGGGATTCCCCAATATTTGCTCAGTTAAAGGCGTTTTGAAATACCAAGGTCCTGGCCTCTTCCGGCTCCTGTGACTAAAGCAATTTTATTATGCAGCTGAAATGAAGGTAAAAACATATGGGCGTCGTCTAATCTATTAGGTAGTAGGAAATATCAATCAGAAAGAAGGTACATCATGGAATATTCCATTCAAGAAGAAAAAGCTAATGCCATCAGCCATGGCGTAGGGGTGCTGCTGAGCATTGTTGCTCTAATTATGTTAATCATCCAAGCTAGCCTGCATGGCAATGCTTGGCATATTGTAAGCTTCAGCATTTTTGGAACTGCGCTGGTTGTCCTTTATACTTGTTCTACCTTGCTTCACAGCATAACCAAACCTCGCCTGAAGGATATCTTTGAAATTCTGGACCATTCGGCTATCTATTTATTAATCGCTGGAAGCTATACGCCCTATCTGCTCGTCACTTTAAGAGGGCCTTTGGGATGGTCTTTTTTCGGCATTATATGGGGGCTGGCGCTTGTAGGCATTGTATTGAAAATATTCTATGTCAAACGATTCATCCTGATTTCGACGCTCTGTTATATTCTTATGGGGTGGTTAATCGTTATAGCCTTCAAGCCCTTATACACTCATCTGCCTTTAGGCGGCATTGTTTGGCTGGTCGTCGGCGGTCTGCTGTATACGTTCGGATCCATCTTCTATGTATGGCGGCGCGTCCCTTATCACCATGCCATTTGGCATGTGTTCGTGTTGGCTGGCAGCGCCTGTCATTTCTTCTCCGTATTTGGATATGTCATCGCATCTTGATTAATGAACTAATTGCTGCAGTTGATGAAGGGAGAATGCCTTCTCCACTTGTCGAGCCAACTCATCATAGCCTTGTTCGTTGGGATGGATGGCATCTTCAGAAATATAGCGGCTATCCTGCCCAACGAAGGCATCATACACCTGAACAATATGAACATGCGGCTGCTCCAGCTTGCGCAGAAACAAATTAAAGCGCTGTACCCAATAAGCGGCATCCGGCACCTGCGGCAGCGGGTTATATAAGCCAATTAAAGCGACCAAATAAGGGTTGTCAATGCCTTTTCGCAGTTCCTCTATTTGCAGCAGCAGTTTTTTGTAATTGGATTCGTACGTTTGCAGGGCAGACTTTAAGAACAGAGCATCACCTTGGTAAAAGAACGGGATCGCCGCTTGGATCAAATCATTTCCTCCAGCTGTAATCGTAATGAGATCCGCTTCTTGAACGTCCTTCTGGAGGGATGGATCGGATTCAAGCGTCTCCAGCAGTTCACTCGTCGTGGCACCGTTTTTGCCAGCGTGTTTCAAGTGAACAGGAACATTCAGCAATCTTTCCACCTTCTGCCGATAGATAGACACGAATCCATGACCTTCCGGGGCTCCAAAACCTACGGTTAGTGAATCGCCAAATGCCAAATAATTGATCATCGTCTTTACCATTCCTATCCTCTCCCTAAAGCCTGGCGTAGGATAGTATATGCGTCAGCGCCCAGTTTGGGAAGGGACACTCACACCGGTCTTTCACAAGTTTTTTTATACGTTTACATGCTGCTTCATATAAGCTTCGATCTGGGCTTTCTCAGAGAACGTGAATTGAAATTCACAGTCACAGCCTTCATCATGAAGAACGATTTGCACAATCTCTCCAGCCAAATTACATATGACAAGAACTGAAGGATCTATCAATTCCTCCGGAAATACTTCGCCATCCGCCTCATGAATACCTAGGAAAAAATCCTGCCACTGCCCTCTTAGCTCTGATTCTGTAAAAGATAATGTAAAGCGATGTTCGACATGCTCGTCTCCATATTTCATCATTTCGGTTTCCCCCTGAACAGTTAAAAGAAATTCTTCCCCATTGTAACCCAGCGGATTGGAAAGTGGTAGTTTGCTCACCTTTATACTACAATAGAGCTAAGAACCAATTCCATAAAGGGGCTAATCAACGTATGAAATCCACCATTACACAAACCATTGACCATAACGCAGACCGCTTCAAAGCGATCTCCGCCTATATTGGGGCAAACCCAGAGCTGGGACATGAAGAATTTCTCGCCTCAGCGCGATTGACTGAAAAATTAGCCTTTCATGGCTTCCATATCGAACGCGGTGTGCTGGATATCCCCACTTCTTTCATTGCGACCTATGATTCAGGGAAACCTGGACCTGTCGTTGCTTTCTTAGCGGAATACGACGCTTTACCTGACTTGGGTCATGCTTGCGGCCATCACCTGATCTGCATGATGAGCTTAGGCGCTGCAATTGGACTGAAATCCGTCCTCTCCGAAACAGGAGGAAGCATTCGCGTTTATGGCACTCCTGCCGAGGAAACCAAAGGCGCCAAAGTGCCGATGGCCGCAGCCGGACTCTTCAAAGACGTCGATATCGCCTTGATGGCACATCCCTACTACACCTACGAAAAATCAGGTGAATCACTAGCTATGGATGCCATTCAATACGAATTCTTCGGCCGCTCCTCCCATGCTGCTGCACAGCCTTATGAAGGCATTAACGCCTTAGATGCTGTTCTACAGCTATTCAATTCGATCAATGCCCTGCGCCAACAAGTCAAATCGGACGCGCGTATTCACGGTATTATCAGCGAAGGCGGCAAGGCTCCGAATATTATCCCGGATTATGCGGTCGCCCAATTCTACGTTCGTTCGGCTTCCCGCACGTATACCAACGAGCTCGTGCAGAAAGTCCTGAACTGCGCAGAAGGCGCTGCTCTGCAAACCGGCTGCACCCTCAAAACGTCCTTCTATGAATATTCCTATGATGAGCTCAAAACGAATGAAGCCTTATCGGATGTGTTCAATCATCAATTAGTCGAATTGGGCATTCAACCTGATGAAATCGAAGTGGGCAAAGATCATGGTTCCCTTGATTTAGGCAATGTATCAACCCAATGCCCGACGATCCATCCTTTTGTCAAGGTCGTGAATGAGAAGCATTTGCTCCATACCAAGGAATTCCGTGACCTTGCGATGCAGGAAACCGCGCTGAACGCGATGATTTTCACATCCAAAGCACTTGCGTATACCGCTTATGAGGTGCTCAGCAGCCCAGCTTTATTAAATAAGATCAAAGCGGAGTTCGCCGCGGAGAACAAGTAAACATATATGCCCTTGCAGCCACATGGTTATAAGCTAATCACTCCGAACCTTTGTGGCTGCTTGTCTTTTAGGAGCTCAGCGTTTCAGTTGAAGCAGCATAGTTGGCCTCCGCTTTCATTTTACGTGCCTCAAGCTGCGGCAGAATCCAATAGAACATGGCCATCCCGATGAATCCGCTTAGCGCAATCAGCGAAGCCATCATCCACGATGACAGCCATCCCCCAACAATAACGCTAAATCCGCAGAGCAGCGTAGCCCCTTTGTACACCATCCCATACAAAGCCATATAGGAGCTCCTTGCATGATCCGGCGCAATATTGCCGAGGTATGCTTGCTTAATTGGCACATACATCAACTCGCCAACGGTGGCAATGAACATTGAAATCAAGAGCAAGCCTGGTTGGTTGCTGTACGCCAAGTAACTGTAGCCTGCGATATAACACGTATAACCGATAAACAACACCCGGCTGTCCGAGAAACGCTTCATGATATACCCCACCACCACAGAAAGCACGACGACCAGAACGGTATTTTCCGTACGGATGAAGCCCAGCATTTCCAAACCATCAACAGACCAAGAAGACTTAATCCAAGTAAGGAATGGCGCAGCAACCATCTCTTTCTCCAGCCTTATGCCGACATAGTTGCCGAGATGAAATTCAACCGACACCAACAATAACGAGGCTAGCGTGAAAATAATAAATGTCCGATCACGGAACACCATGCGGTAGTTCGCCCATATTGACTGTTTATTTCTTGCCACACCTTCTTGGCCCTGCGTTATTTGCGGTTGGAAAACTTCATCAATAAAGAAATAGGTCACGATAAGTGAGATTAGACCCGTTATAAATAAACCAATAAACAGTTCAAATAAATACGATTTGAATAAAAAAGCCCCTGCTATCCCGGCAATTGCAAAAGATAAATTGTTCATCCAGTACATGATGGCATACATGAATTTCCGAACTTCTGGAGCGGTTACATCCAGCAGCATCGCTTCGTTCGCCGGCCCGTGGACGCCCCAAAACATACTTACGAAGATCATTAGTACGAATGTCAGCCACGGGGAAGACAACCATGGGGAATTGGCCATAGCCATGCCAAGGAAACAAAGCATCCATCCGATCTCTGCGGTAATTAAAAGCTTTTTACGTCCAATACGATCCGCATAATAACCACCAATCATCCCTGCTGCGATTCCCGATAGAATGCCAATAATAACAACAAGCCCTGCAGTCGTATTTCCTAATTTGCCTGAAAAATAAATCGACATAAATGGAAGCACCATATTGTTGGCAGTACCGGATAAAAAAGAGAGTCCGATTCTTAATTTGACATTATGATGAAAATCACGAAACCTCACTTCATCCCCTCCGAGTAGAAAAGCTTGATGCTTTACGTTCGCCTTTTTAACCTAAGTTCAATTAATAATTAAAAAAATCACTGTTTTTCATTGCTGCGCAAGAACATGCCAACCCCTACTAACAAAAGGCATCCGGCCAACAATTGGAACGTTGTAATCGTTTCTCCCAGTATAAAATAGGCCAGTAATGAAGCCCCTAGCGGCTCTCCCAATACAGTCATCGAAACCGACGACGCATTCATATATTTCAAGAGCCAATTGAAAACATAATGTCCGAATACCGTCGGAACAATCGCTAAGAGCAGAAAAACTCCCCACTCCTTGGGCGCATACGCAAAAAAAGAAACACCCGTAAACAGATTGGTGATCGCCAGAACCAAACCGGCAAACAAAAAAACAAAAAAGCTGTAAACAAACGCCGAAATGTGCTCTCTTAAGCTTTTGCCCAAAAGCATGTGCAAAGCAACTGCAAGCGTTCCAACGAGAGAAAGCAGGTCCCCTTTCAGCGCGTTTCCTGAGAATTGAAAATCTCCCCAGCCAATGCAAACAGCGCCAACAATAGCCACACACATCGCCATTAAAGCCGCACGGCTTGTCTTTTGTCCGTAGAGAAGGAACGCTCCCAGCAGCACACAAATCGGCTCTAAGGTTAAAATGGCGGTTGAGCTTGCGACCGTTGTGAAGCGAAGGGAATCCATCCAAAATAAGAAATGCAAGCCAAGCGCAATGCCGGATATCGCTGTCCGCAGCCAGTCTTTCAGGCGGATTCTAGCAATCTCGTGTCTGTAATTCCATAGAAATGGCAGCATTAATACGTTCGTCATCAGGAGTCGATACATCGCGATAACAGAAGCTGGCGCATCCGACCATCTGACGAAAATAGATGAAAATGAGATGGCAATTATACCAATGAGAAGAAACATAGGAATCGGAACTTTGGTTTTGTTCATAGCATTCATGTTGAGTAACTCCTTGCTGTGTAAATGACCTTGTTGGTGCCTCAATAAGTATATAGGAGGAAGATCGGCTTGCCAATCCTTTTTAAACATCGTTCAATTCATTGTTCATATAAAAAAAGCCCTTAAAGTCTGCCGTTTCTTCCCCGGCAGCTTTAAAGGCTTCACAATTGTCAAAAGTAAAATTAATCTAAAACAGCAGTAATATGTTTGTTCGTAACGGACCAATGCGATGTGTTCCAGATGGACTCTTTATCTTTGAAATAAAGAATTTGCGGTGAGGCATGCTTAATGCCAAGATCTTCGGCAATTTGGTTGGAAACTGGACGAGATTCGATCACTTTAACCAAGAAATAGTCGACATCGCCGTTTGGCTTGCCAGACAAGTACTCCTCGTATTCATCAAGCGCGCTTGCGCTTACTGGACATGTTGTACTGTGTTTAAGCACGACTGCTGGTTTCTCCGAGGAGCGATCCAGAACGGCCTGCCATTCTTCTACTGTAGTTAATTCTTTCCAAGCTGACATATGAACATCTCCCATTCGATTAAAATCATTCTTATTTAGATAAGAATAATTATAAAGTAACCAACCTGTATATGCAAATCACAGAACTCGCATCCCTCTATCGCTTACTGGTATAATTATGAAGTAACGCTATATTCATCCGGTCAGGAGGAACTTATGCCATCACCACCACCGATCTCAAGACGAGCTTTTCTCAAGAAAGGAGCTGTGCTTGCAGGCTCTTTACTCGCTTCCGGCGGTTTACTCGGCAGTTATTCTGGTTACATTGAACCCAAGTGGATTGAATTCACACGGTTGACTCTTCCTTTTGAAAGACTCCCCAATGCCTTCCATGGTCTTAAACTCTTGCAATTCAGCGACTTGCATATCGGTCATCACTTCGATCTTCAAGATCTGGCCCACGTCATTCAGCTTATTCAAGAAGAAAAAGCAGATCTTATCTGCTTCACAGGCGATTTATTCGATAGTCATATTATCGAAGATTCCGCTAAGACGAGTGAACTGCTGAATAGCCTGCAAGCTCCCCTGGGCAAATGGTCCGTGCTTGGCAATCACGATAAATGGAAAGGGCCTAACCTGACCTTGCCGATCCTACAGGACGGCGGCTTCCAATCACTGGTTAACGCGCACAAAACCATTGCGTACAAAGGACAAACCATACAAATTGCCGGTGTCGAGGACATGCTCACAGGGAAACCCGATATCGAGACAACCATGCATGGCGCCAATGCTCAGATGTTTACTCTATTACTCTCCCATTGCCCAGATTTTGCCGATCAGATTGGCAATCATGCCATTGATCTGCAATTGTCCGGACATACGCACGGCGGACAGATTCGCCTGCCCTTTGTAGGTGCTGTCATCACCCCGCCGGCCGGTAGAAATTACGTAGCAGGACTGCAGACAGCTTCTCAATCGTCAATGCTCATCTATACGAATCGCGGCATCGGCACAACGACACTTCCTTTTCGACTGCTGTGCAGACCGGAAATAACCATCTTCACCTTAAAAAAGCGTAAACCCTGAGCGCTCAGAGCAGCGGCTCAGGGTTTACTTTTTACTGTCTAGCATGTAGAAATTGACGGAATAAGAAAACAGCCTTCAATTTTAATAAGTCGTTCACTTTTTTGAAATCTACTTGCAAGAGATCGCTTATTTTCTCTAAACGGTACGTCACTGTATTTCGATGAATGAATAATTGCTTGGCGGCTTCACTGACTTGCCCATCGTTGCGAATGAAAACTTCCAAGGTACGAATCATTTCTTGTGAATATTCCGCATCCTTTTCCAGCAATGGACGTAGGATCTTGGCACAATAATCTTCCATCATATTGGGTGATACATGTTGGAAGAGATGCGCAAATTCAATCGTTTCGAAATGCAGCACACGATCAGGCAATCCCAGCTTGGTACCCAGTCGCTCCGTCTCCATACACTCCAGATAGGCTTCTCTTAAAGCTGTCGGCTTCGTTTTCGTGGAGCTCGTATAGAATGACATTATACCCGCCTCTTCGATACATCCCGAATCTCCGGCGTATTTAATCAGAAGCTGAGAGAGCTCATCTTCAGGAAAACCCTCTGATTGGCTGGAAGAATAGATCGAAAACAACTTATCCTTGAAGACATAGTGGTTGCTGCGCAAGCTGCTCGTTTTTGGATGTGCTTCCATGTACTTCTTCAAATTTTTGATTTTGCTTTGCAGCACCTCTTCCAGCAGCGAATCGGACTTGCAGGTGCTAATCACACATTGGAAAGCTCCCGAGAAAAGTGTCTGCCCTCTAGCTTCTGCTTGCTCCATGAACTCTTCGAGAGCGGTGCCTTTCTCCAAGTACCGGAGGAGTAAATTTTGCAAATCACGCTGTGCGGAAGCCTCTACATGGGATCGGAACGTATAGCTCATATGGAACGTTAATATATCCGCTGCTTGTTGAAAGAGACCTTCTTCGACATTGGCAAGAAGGACAGCATCCGGCATGATCAGCAGATGTCCAAGCGGCTCATCCTCTTGCTGATGCAGTCCAACACGATAAGCTCGATCCTTGCCTGCATATACCCAGCCGGACTTGCGCTTTGAAGGCCAATTCTGTGCTAGATGCTCCTGAGTCCAAGCGCTTGTATTATAGAGAATCTGCCCCCGCGCCCCAACCACAGCCATGGGATAACCGAGAATTTGACTGATCAATTGGAACATCGACAGCATATTGTCCTGCTTCAAACCGAACTGCATCAGCTTGGTTTGTTTCTCCAGCACCGTTTGCAGAAGCTTCGTATTTCGTCTATATTCAGCATTAAACAACGCATTCATTTGATCTGAAAATGTAAATTGAAAGGGCATCTCAATAATTGGAAAATGCAGCCGATCCGCTTCTTCAACAACAACCTGTGGCAGCTCCGTCCAAAATCGCCCCAATTTGATCCCTAATCCCGCTGCACCACGATCATTCAATTTCCTCAATAAATTAACGGTCTCTTGCGGACTATCCTTCATTGCAAAAGCAGTAGTGAAAAGCATCTCCCCTGATTTCGTCCAATCCGCAATATCCGGAGCGTCCATCACATTGACAGATTTCACGATTCGGGATTCCCCTTGCTTCCCCGCAACAAGCTTCGCCTCAGTTAAAGGATATATGGCTAATGCCTCACGAATGGTAAGATGCACGTTAGTTCCCCCTTATGCCTTTTAAACGATTATAGGATGACTTTGCCTGTTCAGTCAATGGATTTGTGTTAATATATATGACATGAATGATGAAAATATGAATGTTTTATGTCTTAATGACTTATTTGTGTAATGTAACATCACACGAATAATGGTGTGTGTAGTCCCCCTTGCCTGCTTGTATAGCAAAAAAAAGGGGTGAATGGGGCGAAATTTTATTACTAATACCGTTACGAAAACAGGTATTATCCTTCTCACTGGAATTTGTCCAATGAAATCAGCCATCAAAGGGCTGATTTCAAGCTTGCATTGGAAATAATCCAATGAAAATATCCATTAAACCGCAAAATGTCTGCTTTTTGGAGTATACATTGGAGTTTATCCACTGAAATCGTCTCGAAGCTCTTCAAACTAGCTTGCATTGGAATTAATCCAATGAAACCAGCTTTTCACTTCATCCCTTCTCAAGTAAAGAGGGGGCGCGGGCTCCTGCTTTGTAACCCAACAGTCCTCTCCTGAAAATTCACACTTTATAAATGGTGAGAAAAAAAATTTATCGAGGCTAACCAAAGATGAGCGACCGCGTTTAGAGGTTGGTTTGATCGCCAAATAGAGAGTAGACGTTTTCGGAAACCGAAAACGTCTACTCTCTATTGTGATCAAACAAAAAAGACACGCAGCCTGCGTGCCCCTCCCGCCCATCTGAGCCGATCAAATCACTCGAAATGTACCTGTTCCCATCGTCCCCAAGTTTCCATGTTGATCCACAACACGACCTTGAGTCGTCAGCATCTTGCGAGATTGATGTACGAGCTCCGCCGTTACGAAGAGCCGACCTTCATAAAGAGGAGAAACAAAATGCACATTAAGATTCGTTGTCACAACCTTCTCATCTGGTCTTGCTGTCATGACAACAATCCCCATCGCATTATCCAACAAGGAGGAAAGCACTCCGCCATGCACAATCCCAATCGGATTCAAATGATGTGTTTTTGCATCCAAGGCAATCGTCACCACTTGATCCTGCATACTTATGAACTCACAGCCAAGAAACCCCCAAAATGTAGGCTCCGCCGCCGCTGCTAATTGCTGCAGCCTGCGGTTCATTTGCTCTTTGAATTCATCCATCGGATTCCCTCCACTCTCTTCGCCAAGGGCTTCCCCTTCTGATCCTAAGTATACGATCTATTTTCAATCCTTGCTCTCTTCTTCCAGCAGCTGCCGCCGAAGAACCTTGCCGATCATCGTCTTGGGCAAAGATTGCCGGAATTCTACCTTGCGCGGCACCTTGTAGGCAGCAAGCCGCTCTCGACACCACAACTCCAGCTCTTTCTCCGTGAGCGACATCCCTGTTTTCAAAACGACAAAAGCCTTTACCGTTTCACCCCGGTATTCATCCGGGACCCCTGCAACCGTCGCCTCCTGTATGGCTGGATGTTCAAACAAAACCTCTTCAATTTCGCGAGGATAAATGTTATAGCCGCCAGCAATAATTAAATCCTTCTTGCGGTCCACGATAGAGAAGAAGCCGTCACTATCCATTCGCCCCATATCTCCGGTGTAAAGCCAACCATCCTGTATCGTTGATGCTGTTTCTTGCTCCTTCTGCCAATATCCTTTCATCACCTGAGGACCTTTGACAAGAAGCTCCCCAATCTCACCTACAGGCATTTCTTCACCTGAGCTCACATCAACGACCTTCGCTTCTGTATCAGGCAGCGGAATGCCAATGGTGCCAATTTTGCGAAAGCCCCAAATGGGATTAGCATGCGTAACAGGAGATGATTCCGTCAACCCATAACCTTCGATTAATCTGCCGCCTGTTAATGCCTCGAAACGTTCTTGAACTTCCAGAGGGAGCGGCGCTGAACCGCTTACACAAACATTGATGGAAGAAACATCTACTTGTTTCACTCGTTTATGATTAATCAAAGCGATATACATAGTAGGCGCGCCAGGAAAAATAGTCGGTTTGAGCGTGTTGATTGTATCCAAAATCAAATCAATATCAAATTTGGGAATCAGAATCAGCATGCCTGCCCCCAACATCGATTGATTCAACAAAACCGTTAATCCAAACACATGGAAGCAAGGAATTGCCCCTAAAAAACGCTCTTCCCCCATCCGAAGCCGATAACACCAGTTGCTAGTTTGGTGTGCGTTCGCGATTAAATTGGCATGCGTCAGCATAACACCCTTCGACAATCCCGTAGTTCCTCCTGTGTATTGAAGCAGAGCAACCTCGTCATCCGCATCTACATCTACACACACCGGAGCAGGCGAAGCCGCACGAAGCAGCTTTTTGAAAGAATAAACACCTTCTCCGTAGCTGACATCCAGTTTGGCGCCATCTTTTTTCATTTTTATCGGATATAAGAGATTTTTCGGAAACGGCAAATAATCTTTAATCGAAGTCACAATGACATGCTGGATAGGCGTCTTGGCTTTTGCTTTTTGCACACGATCAAACAGCAAATCGAGCGTTACAATTACCGTTGCCCCAGAATCAGAGAGCTGATGAACCAGCTCTCTTTCTACATACAGCGGATTTGTCATAACGACGATCCCACCCATCATAAGCGTACCGAAATAAGCCACAATCGCGGAAGGACAATTCGGTAGCATGATCGATACGCGATCCCCAGGCTGAACCCCCAGCTGCTTCAACGTATGTGCAAAGCGGTAAGAGGCATCCAACACCTCCAGATAGCTTAGTTTTTTTCCCATGAAATATAAAGCTGGCCGATTCGGAAACAGATGTGCGGAATCAATCAACAAACGTGCAAGATTGTGCTTTGGATAATGGAAAGTCGGCGCCACTTCTTCCGTGTAATGTTGCAGCCAAGGCTTTGCCCCACTCATACAACAACCATCCCCTTCAGGTTCTTGGCATCGATGACTATACGATGAATCTCTCACCCTGAATCACACGTGCGGCGATGTCGCGCTTCAAACCAACCGTATTGACCGTGCTGCGTCTGGACAGTTTCTTCAAGATCGACAGCTGAGTTCGGAGCACATCTCCTTCTTCCATCGTACTAAGCGCTTCTTTCGCATATGCCTCAATTTTGTCGAATGCTTCATGGATGAAAACAGTCGTCATTTGAATCGCATTTTTTGCTTTTTCTTCCCCTGACTTATCTATCAGTTTTTGCGTGCGCAGCAGTCCGCTTTCTGCCGCAAAAATTTGAATCATCATATCCGCTAGATTGCTTAACACTTCCTGATTTTTCTCAAGTGTCATACCGTATTTTTGAACGGCAAGGCCTCCAACCATCAAGAAAACCTTTTTCGCCATGGCAAGCAAATGCACCTCTTCAGCTAATGTCCCTTCAAACGTTTGACCTGGGACGATAGAAAGGAGCTCGGCCTGCAGCGCTTGTGCTTTTTGCATTAAAGGCAGCTCGCCTTTCATTGCTTTTTTCACCAACGTACCGGGGATAAGCAGACGGTTAATTTCGTTCGTCCCTTCAAAAATCCGGTTAATTCTCGAATCACGATAGATGCGCTCCACTTTATATTCTTGAATAAATCCATATCCGCCATGAATCTGAACACCCTCATCCGCAACAAAATCCAATACTTCTGAAGCGAAAACCTTGTTGATTGAACACTCCAGTGCGTATTCAGAAATCCCTTTGGATGAATGTTTGCCAGCATCAAGACTCGTATGATCAATATCTTTGAGAATGTTGTCAAATAATCCAGTCGTTCTATATACCATACTTTCCAGCACATAGGTCTGCACATTCATCTCCGCCAACTTTTTCCCAATTAAAGGAAACTTGGAGATGGGCGTTTGGAATTGCTGCCGGGTATTTGCATACTTCACCGCCAATTCGATCGTTTCTTTGGAGGCCCCGACACAGCCTGTTGCCAGCTTATAACGACCGATATTGAGAATATTAAACGCAATCAGATGCCCCTTGCCAATTTCACCAAGCAAATTTTCGACCGGCACACGGACATCCTCGAAAAATAAAGGGCGCGTCGACGAGCCTTTAATCCCCATTTTCTTCTCTTCAGGTCCCATCGTGAAGCCAGGGTCACCTTTCTCCACAATGAATGCGGTGAAATCAGTGCCGTTAATTTTCGCGTACACGATGAAGATATCCGCAAAGCCCGCATTCGTAATATACAATTTGGACCCGTTCAAAAGGTAATGTGTCCCGTCTTCCGATAGGCGCGCCGTCGTTTTGGCTCCCAAAGCATCCGAACCGGACGTTGGTTCTGTCAAACAATAAGCCGCGATTTTGGTGCCTGCAGCTAAATCCGGCAAATACTTTTTCTTTTGCTCCGGTGTCCCAAAAAAGACGATCGGCAGCGTGCCAATGCCAACATGAGCTCCAATCGACAAGGCAAAGGATGAGGCGCGCGCCAAATTCTCGCTGATGATCGTTGAGCTTACTTTATCTAGTCCTAAACCGCCGTATATTTCTGGCACATCAGAGCCTAATAACCCCAGCTCGCCGGCGCTGCGCATCAGCTTCACCGTTAAGTCATAGTCCAGCTTCTCCAGATGCTCGTCATTTGGCAGTACTTCCCCTGCGACAAAATCACGCGTTGTACCCGCAATCATGCGATGCTCTTCCGTGAAATCTTCTGGAGTTACAACGGAACGAAAATCCGTATCTGAAATGACAAAGCTCCCACCAATGACTTTCTCTGACATCGTTCATCTCTCCTCAGAATGAATTTGTATTAGGCAGGGTATACCTCAAAAACGCCTGCCGCTCCCATCCCTCCGCCGATGCACATGGAAACGACACCAAAGCCGCCGCCTCTGCGCTGCAATTCATAGATTAAGCTGGTGGTCAGCTTCGCTCCCGTGCACCCGAGCGGATGACCGAGAGCAATAGCGCCTCCGTTCACATTCACCAAATCTTCGTTCAAACCTAGCTCACGAATAATATGCACGCATTGCGAAGCGAACGCTTCGTTGATCTCAAACAGCTTCACTTGATCGAGCGTAATGCCCGCCATTTGCAAAGCCTTCGGGATCGCCTTCACAGGGCCAACCCCCATAATTTGCGGTTCCACGCCGGAAAGCGCGAAAGCCTTGAACGCCGCGAGCGGCTTCAGCCCGAGCGCTTCAGCGCGCTCCCGGCTCATCAGCACGGCTGCCGCTGCGCCGTCCGACGTCTGTGACGCGTTGCCCGCCGTCACCGAGCCCCCCAAGCTGAACGCAGGCTTCAGCTTGCTCAGCCCTTCCACGGATGTATCCGGGCGAACGCCCTCATCCGTGGCAAACACGAACTTCCGCTCGAACGCTTTGCCGCGTTCATCGACGCCCTTCACGCTCGTGCCGACGGGCACGATCTCATCCACGAACCTGCCGGCGGAGATCGCCGCCGCCGCTTTCACATGGCTGCGCGTCGCGAAGCCATCCTGCGCTGCGCGCGAAATGCCGAAGCGCTGCGCGACTTCTTCGGCCGTATGCCCCATGCCCATGTATACCTCGGGCATGCTCTCCACGAGCCCTGGATGCGGCGAGAGCTTGAAGCCCGTCATCGGGACGTGGCTCATGCTCTCTACGCCTCCGGCGACAATCACCTCCGCGTGGCCGAGCATTATGCGCTCCGCCGCATAAGCGATGG
Source organism: Paenibacillus alba (assembly GCF_013204855.1). Lineage (GTDB taxonomy): Bacteria > Bacillota > Bacilli > Paenibacillales > NBRC-103111 > Paenibacillus_E > Paenibacillus_E alba. Next base: position 95,927 of record NZ_JABMKZ010000002.1, read on the forward strand.
CCTGCAGCCCGGAGGAGCAGAACCGATTGACCGTGATGGCCGGCACGGTCACCGGAAAGCCCGCATACAGCGACATCGTGCGGGCGAAGTTCAGCCCTTGCTCGCCTTCGGGCATCGCGCACCCGATGATAATATCCTCGACGTCGGCTTTGGCGAGGCCCGGAGCTCTTCGCAGCGCTTCCTCCAGGACCGCTTTCCCCAGATCCTCCGCTCTCGTTTGAGCGAAGCTGCCTTTCTTCGCGCGACCGACAGCTGTCCGCGTTATCGATACAATAACTGCTTCCTTCATCGTTTATCACCTCAGTAAGAGTAGTTGCAATCCTCATGCTCTCGCTACAATGACTAGTTCCGCAGCGCTTTCCCTTTGGATAGCATATATTGCATACGCTGCTGCGTCTTAATTTCACCACAGAGACTAAGAAATGCCTCGCGTTCTAGATCAAGCATGTATTGCTCAGTAACCATCGTACCTGCCGGCACATTGCCGCCTGCCAGCACATGAGCAAGCTTATTGGCAATCAATTGATCGTGCTCACTGATATATCCGCCCTGACGCATCGTATATGCGGCAATTTGCATAACGGCTTTGCCATTCTCGCCAACGACACGAATTTTCTCCTGAACCTGCGGCGTATAGCCCGACGCCTCCAAGCGAAGCACAGCCTGTTTCGCTTCATATATCCGGTGGTCTGGATTCACAACAACACGATCCTGCGCGCGCATATAGCCAAGTCTCTTCGTATCATGACCACTCGTCGACACCTTGGCCATCGCCACCGTTTCAAAAATCGCATTAATCCAAGGCTGCAGATCGACCTCAGGATCCCGCACGGCTTGACTGGCGCGGAGTGCCAGCTCCTTGCAGCCCCCTCCTGCCGGAATCAAGCCAACGCCCGCTTCAACAAGCCCGTAATACGTTTCTGCGGAGAAAATCGTTTGATCCGCCGGCATGCAAGCTTCCACACCGCCGCCAAGCGTCATCTTGTGGGGAGCAGCTACCACCGGTTTATCCAAGCTTTTGAGTTTCATCATCGAATTCTGGAACAGACGAATGATGCCATCCACCTCATCCCATTCGCCATCCTGCGCTTCCATCAAAAGCAGCATCACATTGGCTCCGACACAAAAGTTTTTGCCCTCGTTGGCCACCACCAGACCGCGATAATTACTGCGCACTTCATCTGCACTTTGTTGAATCATCGTGAGAATATCGGCGCCGATCGCATTGTTCGGCGAATGAAATTCCAAGCAAGCGACACCGTCTCCAATATCAATTAGGCTCGCGCCGCTGTTCCAGCGAATCACTTTGTTTTGCTGCTTAAGGGATTGCAAGGAGATTAACTCCGGCCTTGTTTCGATCCCTTTGAACTCATTTTTCAAATAGTAAAAATGCTGCCCCCCTCTGTTTTCATAGAAGCTGTCATGCCCTGAATCAATCCAAGCTTTCACCCATGCAGGGACAGTGCTGCCTTCCGATTCCATCCGTTCCACAGATCGCTTTAATCCGATGGCATCCCAAGTCTCAAATGGACCTAAATCCCAGTTAAAGCCCCATTTCAGCGCATGATCAATTTCAACAATGGAATCTGCAATCTCATCTAATTTCTCCGCGGAGTAGAGCAGCACCGGCTTCAGAATGTTCCAAGCCAGATCCGAGTAGCGGTCTTTGGCGCCCAGCAGAGCCTTCAATTTCCCCACAGTGCCTTTGGCCTGCTTAGCAGCCTCCAAAGAAGCCGAACTTATTTTACGACTTACGCCATATTCCATTGTGGCTATATTCAGTGATTGAATTTCTTTGCCCGCGTCGGATGTCACTTTCTTATAAAATCCCTGCCCTCGCTTCTCCCCGATCCAACCTTTCTCCACCATCAACTTCAAAAGCTCAGGCGATCTGAACATGTCTTTCTCCTCGGGATCCGTCACCAAATCAAACACATTATTCGCCACATGGACGAAGGTATCGAGACCTACCAGATCAAGCGTGCGAAACGTTGCGCTTTTGGGACGACCCATGGCTGGACCCGTTACGGCATCCACTTCTTCCACCGAATAACCGCCCGCAATCATTTCTCTCAATGTTACCAAAAGCCCATAAGTGCCAATCCGATTTCCGATAAAATTGGGCGTATCTTTGGCTTGCACAACACCTTTCCCCAGCTTTTTCGCGCAGAAATCTTTCATAAACGCCACAATCGCCGGATCCGTAGCCTCGTTAGGAATAACTTCAACTAATTTCATATAGCGGGGTGGATTAAAAAAATGAGTGCCCAGGAAATGTCTTTTAAATTCATCGCTTGCGCTTTCAACCATGGCATTGATGGAAATCCCCGATGTATTGGAGGAGACGATGGTCCCTTGCTTCCACACCTTTTCAATTCGACTTATGAGCTGCTGTTTCGCTTGCAAATTTTCTACGATGACTTCAATAATCCAATCAACGCCCGCCAGCTTCGATACATCATCCTCCAAATTGCCCGCTGTTATCCGCGCTGCGAAATCTTCACTATACAGCGGAGCTGGATTCGTCTTCTTAAGCTTATCAATAGCCTGATCTGCGAAGCGGTTGCGTACTTTCGGGTGATCCAAAGTAAGACCTGCTGCCGTTTCTTGCGTTAATAATTGTGAAGGTACAATATCAAGCAGCAACACGGGAATGCCTACATTAGCCAAATGAGCGGCGATACCGGAGCCCATTACCCCAGAGCCGATCACAGCCGCTTTACGAATGATTGTCATATGGACATATCCTCCTATTTGAGATTCGTCGTTCCAAATACAGATAAAGCAAGAATTTCAGCGATATCTCGCGCTTTTACCTGCTCCCAGGCCTCTTTAATCTTCGTTCCATCCTCCACCATGGTCAAACAATAGGGGCAAGCTGAGCTAATCACCGTTGGATTCACACTTAAAAGCTGTTCGGTTCGCGCCACATTCACACGAGTTCCGGCCGTCTCTTCCATCCACATCATGCCGCCTCCGGCCCCGCAGCACATACTGTTTTCACGAGAACGCGGCTGCTCAACAAGCTCAACCCCCGGAATGGCTCTCAGGACATTGCGCGGTTCCTCATACACTTCATTGTAGCGTCCCAAGTAACAGGAATCATGGTACGTAATGCGCTCTCGCACTTCGTGCAGCGGCTTCAGACGCCCCTCTTTCACCCACCTATCCAACAGCTCCGTGTGATGAAAAATTTCGCCCTCTAGGCCAAATTCGGGGTATTCATTTTTGAATGTATGGTACGTGTGCGGGCAGGTCGTTACGATTTTCTTCACCTTATACGTTTGAAAAGTCGCAATATTGTCGGCACACAGCTGTTGGAACAAAAATTCATTGCCCATTCGGCGAGGCGTGTCGCCGGAGTTCTTCTCTTCATTGCCCAAAATGGCAAAAGAAATGCCGGCCTCCTTCATCAATTTGACAAAGGCATAGGTGATTTTACGGCTTCGATTATCATAAGCACCCATGGAGCCCAGGAAGAACAAATACTCAAACTGCGGATTCTCTTTGACCGTCCGTACCTTAAGTTCGTCTTCCGGATCTACCTCCTTGACCCATTTCACCCGATCATTCCGGCTAATTCCCCAAGGGTTCCCTTGTCTTTCAATGTTTTGCAAAGCACGCTGACCATCATGCGGCATACTGCCTTGCGTTAAAACGAGATGCCTGCGCAGATCAATAATTTTGTCCACATGCTCATTGCCAACCGGGCATTGATCTTCACAATTGCGGCACGTTGTGCAAGCCCAAAGTTCTTCTTCCGTTATGACACCGCCAATAAGCTCAACGTCCAGCGGGTTCTGACCGCTTTGAGGCGCAAATGCAAAGGCCGGCACCCACGGAGATTTTGATGTGATCGCTGCGCCTTTTTCCGTCAAATGATCCCTCAGCTTCGTAATCAAATGCATGGGCGAAAGCAGCTTGCCCGTCGTGTTCGCAGGACAAACATTCGTACACCGCCCGCACTCTACACAGGAGTAGAAATCGAGCATCTGCTTCTGCGTGAAATCCTCAATTTTGCCAACGCCAAATGATTCCGCCTCCTCATCTTCCAAATCTAGAGAGGCAAGCTTGCCTGTAGGCTCAGTCCGGCGCAGCAAAATATTGAGAGGCGCAGTAATAATATGAAAATGCTTCGATTGCGGAACATAAATCAAAAAGGAAAGCAAAATTAACAAATGCATCCACCAGCTGACATAAAAACCAACGGCCGCACCCGTGTGTGTCAATCCTTGAAAAGCTGCGGCAAATAAGGATGAAATAGGTGCAAATCCAGAGGCTGGAAGCCCCTCGCGAACCCGTTCAAAACCTCCACTGACCACAACAGACAGCATCAGGAAAAAAATAAAGAAAATGACGATGCTCGGTTTCCATCCACGCTTCAAGCGCTTAAGCTTCTCAACATATCTGCGATACGTGGCGTATCCCATCGCCAGCAGAATCAGCGCTACGGTCACTTCCTGCATCAATGTGAAGTAGTCATAGCCAGGAATAGGTAACCCATGGCCAATTAAACCTTTTAAAATGAGATCCAGCGCACCCAGCTGCAAAATAATAAATCCATAAAAGATAACCATATGCATGATTCCGCTCTTTTTATCCTTAAGAAGCTTCGTCTGGCCAAATACCTGAATAGCAAATTCCTTCAGACGCGCTTTCGCTTCCTTTTTCAAATTGACAGACTTCCCAAGCCTAATGTACAAATAGCGATGATAGATCACCCGGCCAAACAAGTACACGGCACATCCTGCAACCGCTAAAAATAAAAGAAACTGAATGAGTGAACCGGTCATGGAGAACCCTCCTTGAAGTTTACTTTTGCAGAGCAGCCGCTTAGGGCTTAATTTCACCATTTAAATGCTTCTAGTTAGAGACTGCCATTTAAGCAGGAACTCTTATTCCCACCAAATATTGCCCGCGCATTGCCGCCAAGACCTTACTTCTACAGAGCCTCCGCGAGCGCGGCCACTTTGAGAAAATAAGAGCTGCTAGAGACTTCTATTTGTGGAAATTCCCCGCTTTTGTGCGGTTTAGAAGGCTTTGGGGACTCCTATTTCTCCAGAACCTCCGCGAGCGCGGCCACTTTGAGAAAATAAGAGCTGCTAGGGACTTCTATTTGTGCAATCCCCACACTATTTCCCCTACTCCCTCGCATGACGCCACTCGATATAAGTAACCGCTTACATTGAGGGAACACAAAAAAGCAAATCCCATTTCCCCTTATGAATAGAGTTGAAAGTTGCTTCGACGAGTGCGGTAAGCCGACAAACGATCCTGCTTGCTTGTGTAAGCTGAAGAAGTCGTTGACAAGGCGTACTACGTATTTTATGATGAAATTACGAAAATGAATGAGTATTCATTCACCGATAAATGTATCTTAACACCGAGGTGATCTCCTTGACAAGTGGCAAAAAACCAGACAAGTATTACGCGATTCTCGAAGGTGCGATGAAAGTATTTGCTGAGAATGGCTTCCACAAATCCCAAGTTTCCCGAATTGCCAAGGAAGCCGGCGTCGCTGATGGGACGATTTATCTGTACTTCAAAAAGAAGGAGGATATTCTGACCAGCCTGTTCCAGGAAAAGTTAGGCGAGCTTGTAGAGAAGTTTAATGATGGACTCACGGAACAAATGACTGCCAGAGAAGCCTTAACGAAAGTATGCCAAATTCACTTCAGTGAACTGGAAGGAAATATTCATCTCGCCTATGTCACGCAAATTGAGCTGCGCCAAAGCGACATGGTTCTGCGCCAAGAAATCGGTCTTGCGCTTAAGAGATATATTATCCTCATCGAAAATATATTAGAAAGAGGCAAGCGCGACGGCAGCTTCCGTCCTGACTGTGATGTGAAGCTGGTACGGCTTCTCCTATTTGGCGGTATGGATGAAGTTGTAACCTCTTGGCTTATTTCTGGTCAAAAATATTCCTTAACCGCTCAAGTTGGTCCTACAATTGATTTTTTCATGAAAGGCATCGAGTCTTAAGGGTCCGTATCTCATGTATATTCAGGAAGGAGCTTGACTATGGACATTTTTGTATTCGTAAAGCAAACGTTTGATACAGAGGAGAAAATCGTCCTGCAGAACGGCATCGTTCAAGAGGATGGGGCTAAATTCGTGATCAATCCTTACGATGAATATGCCGTTGAACAAGCAATCCAAATTCGTGATGACGTTGGCGGCAAAGTCACTCTTCTTTCCGTTGGACCTGAACGTACGGCTGAAGCTTTGCGAACCGCGTTAGCCATGGGGGCCGATGAAGCCGTTTTGATTTCCGATGAGCGTATTCAGGGAGACGAGTTCGAGGTGGCTGAAATTCTTGCCAGCTATTTGCGGGGGCAATCCTATGATCTCCTGCTTGGCGGAAATTTCTCGGTAGATAACGGAGCGGGTCAAGTTGCTATTCGCCTAGCTTCCTTGCTAGGGCTGCCTCATGCCGCTTCCATTACCAAATTGGAAATCACAGGAGGTCAAGCGCTGGCTCATCGAGATGCGGAAGGCGATATTGAAGTGCTCGAATTGCCGCTGCCTGCCCTGTTCACAGCGCAGCAGGGGCTCAACGAGCCGCGCTACCCTTCCCTGCCAGGCATCATGAAGGCTAAGAAAAAACCGTTCCAACATTTAACGTTGGACGATTTGGAAGGAGCCGCTTCCCTAAAGGCCAAAACGATTCGAACGGAGCTCACCCTTCCGCCGGAACGAAAAGCTGGACGCATTCTCAAAGGTGAACTCGCTGCGCAAGTTGCCGAGCTCGTGCTAGCGCTGCGCACGGAATCCAAAGTGATTTAAGAAGGGGAGGCTGCCAACATGGGGAAAACATTTCTTGTTGTTGCTGAAGCACGAGGAGGCAAACTGCGTCAAGTATCCTTTGAAGCATTGCGAGCAGCTCAGCTCTCGGCTGCTGAGGGTGATCACATTAACGCCGTTGTTATCGGCGGTTCAGGCATCAAAGCCCTTGCTGCTGAATTAGCCGCTTATGGCGCAGACAGCATCTATGTTGTTGAAGCTTCTGCGCTTGACAGCTACAGCTCCGAAGCTTATCTTAGTGCGCTGCTCGCTGTAACGGCTGTTGCTCAGCCTGGCGCGATCTACTTCGGCCATACAGCGATCGGCCGAGATCTAGCGCCGCTAGTCGCGGCCAAGCTCGCTGCCGGGCAGATCTCGGACGTCACCGCCATCGAGCGCAGCGGCGACGCTGTGCAGTTCACACGACCGCTTTACGCAGGTAAGGCGGTCGAAAAGAAAGCGTTTACCGACCCTGACGACACCTGGGTCGTCACGATAAGACCGAACAACATCGCAGCCTCCGAGCCTGACGCTTCGCGTCAAGCTGCCGTTGCCGATGTGGCTTACCCCGCCCCCTCCCTGCGCAGCATCGTCCGGGAGGTCGTGAAGAAAACGTCCGGCACCATCGACTTGGCAGAAGCCAAGATCGTTGTCTCCGGCGGACGGGGCGTGCGCAGCGCCGAAGGCTTCCAGCCGCTCGAAGAGCTGGCTGCCGTCTTGGGCGGCGCTGTCGGGGCTTCCCGCGGAGCCTGCGACGCGGGTTACTGCGAGTACGCGATGCAAATCGGCCAGACCGGCAAGGTCGTGACGCCGGAGATCTACATCGCGTGCGGCATTAGCGGCGCCATCCAGCACCTGGCGGGGATGAGCTCGTCGCGTGTGATCATCGCGATCAACAAGGACGCCGAGGCGCCGATCTTCAAAGTCGCCGACTATGGCATCGTCGGCGATCTGTTCGAGGTCGTGCCGCTGCTGACCGATGAATTCCGCCAGCTGCTGAAGTAACAGCAGCTGCTCACCCACTTTGATTGCAGGCAGAGCCTGCGGTCAGGGTGGGTTTTTATATGCTTTTATGCACATCTGGAACTTGAATTCCCCACTCCCATCCAGTAAACTCAACATACACGTTAACAGATAGGAGCCGAATATGTCGAAATCACCTACAGCTATCATTCAACAGTTTTTCCAAGACGTTCGTTCCGGCTTGCAGCCTGACGCCGCACATCTTTATATGGCTGAGCAAGTGCTCGCCCATCAAATCACATCCGAAGAAGAAACAACGGTCCATCGCACTCCTGCGAATTATGCCGACCATGTCAGAGAAATGCTAGCCGCCTACGGCGCCTTCAAGCTCGAAATCCAAGAGCTGCTTGCGCAAGAAGACCGCGTTTATGTACGCTGGAAGCAAACCGGAACTCACATCGGCAATGTTGATGGCTTTGCGCCTACCGGCAAAACAATCATTGAAATTGCAAGCGCCGTTTATCGCCTCGAAAACGAACGCATCGTAGAATACTGGATTCAAATTGACCGCGAAGGTATTCGTTTGCAGCTGCAGAGGAATGTGTAAGTCCGCAGCTGTCTAAGGGGATTCATACCGCAAAGGTTAGAGTCACCTGCCAACCTTTCATCGCCATGTTATTGTCTTACTCTATAGCTTCATGTGGGATATTTAGGGTTCCAACTCGGCACCTGACTGTAAAATCCTGCCAAAGTGCAGGAATTTCCTTGGCAAATTCGGTTAAAAAGTGAAAATACCTGCAATTGTGCAGGTATTCCATCTTTTCTCTACCTCTCATCTAAAAATAGCCGCAAAAGCCTGCACAAACGCAGGAATTTCATCATTGAGGCTGTTCCAAGCGTAAAAAAGATGCACATTTGCAGGTTTATATAAAAGGAACTGGAGCAGCGCTCATTTTCATCCACCTATCCAGACATTATTCCACTCTACGTCCGAGAGGCGACCTGCTGATTAAGCCATTCAGCAATATCCGCCATAACTTCTTCGCGATTCACTTCATTTAACATTTCATGCCTGCCGCCTGGATACAGTTTACTGCTTACCTGTTGAAGCCCCAATGACTGATACATTGCCAATAGTCTGCGGACCCCTTTGCCTTGACCGCCAACCGGGTCATCTTCGCCTGAAAACACATAAATCGGCAAATCTTTTCTAATTTTACTCATATGATCGATTTGATGAATAGCCCTTAAACCTTTGAAGAAATCCCGGAAGTAACCCGAGGTAAACATCACTCCGCAATAGGGATCATTGCTATACTTATCGACTTCATCCTCGTCTTTACTTAACCAATCATACTCTGTCCGATTCGGTGCGAATTTTTTATTAAATGCTCCAAAGGAGAGATTCGTCAACAGCTTGCTCCTGTGATGATCGCCCCGCAGTGCTGCTTCTACTGTTGCGACAGCTATTCCGGCGTGCAAGACGGCGCCTTCTTTGCCATTAGAGCCCGATAAAATAATACCTTGAACATTAGCTGGATGCATCGGGAGATAAGAACCCATATAATACTGTGTCAAAAAGGAACCCATGCTGTGTCCCATTAGAAATAGAGGAACGGACAATGGGTAACGAAGACGAATTTGATCCGTGATCTGCCCCATATTGGCAGCCATCCTGATGAAGCTGTCTTTGCCAAACTTGCCAACGGCATCAGGCGAGCCCGCGGTACGTCCATGTCCCAAATGATCATTCGCATAGACCGCATACCCTTGATTCGTTAATATGTCGGCCAATCGCTCATATCTTGCAGCCGTCTCGGACATGCCATGTGCGATTTGCACAATCGCTTTGATCGAATCTGACTCCTCAGGCAGCCACTCATACACATAGTGATTACTGTTCAATTCATCTTTCCATATAAAATGCTGCTTGCGCATCAACAACCACCCCCTGTCAAACGCTACCCTCTAAGTTTCCAATACTTCCCCTTCAGTATACCGTTTACCTTTTCATGAAAACAGCCCCCTTTCCGAAGAAAGAGAGCTGCTCGAATAATTGTTAAATGATTGCTTGGCATTGCTTAGCCTTTGCTCGTTTGTTTAACTGATTTTACAGCTTGCAGCTGGGATTGCGGTTGAGATGAAGCATCAAAACGTTTTCTCTCTGTCTTATCAATTTGAGCGATCTTCCCATCATGAACAACGATCTGAACGGAGCCATACTCTAGCCCATTTAACATTTGTTTAATTCTATCCACCCAAACATCGTCTAACTCTAATGGTTTTGCCATCTCATTTCCTCCGCTTCGTTTAGATCGTCCAATCATTCCAATCATTTTTTTGTTTCTGTAGAAAAGTTAACCAGTGCCCTGTTTTCTCCAATAATTCTTTCGTCGAACTGCTTGTCGAATACGTATGATCCGCTTGAAAAATCAGCTCAATATCGCATTGTCCTTCATTTCTTAGCCAAAACATCTTCTGATATAAAGGCGCATAATCGACAGGTACCGTCTCGTCCGCTGTTCCATGAACAACAAGAACGTCCCCGTTAAACTTGCGCAGCTGTTCAAACGGTTGATGCTGCGATAAAGAGTCAAAAAAACGACTCGTCAGCAAGTATCCATGATGATCAATCGCTCCGCCCAGCGGCAGCTTCTCGTATTCGCTTTTGCTTACAATTTTCACAATATCATTGTGCGGATGCGCAACCGCGGACCACAGTACAAGCGTTTTGACACGGCTATCTTTGGCAGCTGTCAATAAGGCTGTTGCCCCGCCCAAGCTATGACCGACCAAGATCACACGGCTTAAATCTACACAATCAATCGTTAGCGCATAATCAATGACACTTCGCGTTTGATCAATCAGCGCATCCAGTCCGCCAGCGCCATAGTCGCCAGTACTCTCGCCACATCCGCCGTAATCGAAACGCAGAACCAAATATCCTTGCGAGCTAAATTCACGAGCTGCTTTCACAAACAGCCGATCCACACCTATCCGACTCCCTATAAAACCATGACAGATGATAATGAGCGGCCAACGCTGACAGTCTACTTTGGAAGTTCCTGTTTGATTCGTCGGGTAGTGCAGAGTTGCGGCTAATTCGACGTCGTCGCTTTTAATTGTGATTGCGTGCTCCATGATGTTAACTCCCTTTCATCTTACATATAATTCCGATAAGTTTAGTATGATTTAATTTATATTCCCATATTAGCACCACCCACTTGAGGTGTCAATCCTATTTTTAACATATTTTCAGCAAATAATTCCCGATGTGAAAAGACTCCCAACTTGCAACTGCACAAGTGAGAGCCTCTCCGTGTTGAACCTGCTGCTTCTTGAGAATCAAGTTATCTGAGTTTAAACTGTTTGTACTGATAATAGATCGTACATCCAACACAATAGCCAAGAAGCGCTGCACCGGCAGCCAATAATAAGAAACCCGTGAAAACATAGCCAACAATCGTCCATCCAATGGCAAATGCGATAAGGGACAAAGAAAGGAACAATACAGCCAGTGAATTATTAAACTTCGTTAATTCTTCTGCTTGTGTCTCTTTCCCGTTCCGTGGCAAAAAGGGTTTAGCAACCGCTACGAACACGTTCCATTTCCCGCCGCCGATAAGTCCCAGCACCTGGATGAGCCATAATAATACGACAAGCCAAGACCATTGCAAGGCAAATGCCAACAGAACAAAAACTACAATCCCCGTTTGATTCGCTTTTACATAGGCCATTGGGACTTCTTTCATCCGAATTCCTCCTTATTTCACCAACCACTCCTGGATGGCAAAATCTTTCTTCGCCAAGCCTTGCTCGACGAGAAACTTTTTGGTTTCATCAATCAGCTTCAAGCCTTCTGTCGGCACGGCTTCAATAGGCCATTGCTCGATTTTGAATGAAGCCCTGACCACATCTTCTGGATAACCGGAAGCTTCCGCGTAGAATTTCCAATACGCATCCGGATTTTCGCGAATTTCTTTCACAGCTTTTGTCCGAAGGTCATTCCATAGCTTAGGGAACTGCGGATTTTTGGCCAAATAATCCTCGGTTACGACCGTTAGGCTAGAGCCTTGAAGAATCGGATGTTTCGCGGCTTCATCAATAGCTACATATCCTTTTTTCAAAAGTAATGGACCAAAACCGGTCGGATACGCATAGGCGGCAATATCGCCGCGGGCTAAAGCCGCTTCTCCATCAGCAGGCAATAGGTGCAAGATTTTAACGCTTTTGTCCAATCCCTGCTCTTTGAGTAAGCTGGTTAAATAACGGCTCATGTACGAGCCTTGCGACGTTGCGACTTTTTTGTCCTTCAGATCCGCTAACGTTTTGGGGCCGTCTGCTTTGGCGACTAGCCAGGCATTCATATTCACTTGCGATAAATTGATTAACCGTGTTTTCAGCCCAGCTGCTTTCCCGTTAATGGCTGGCGTATCGCCATAGATGCCTACATCCAAGGTCCCAGCGGTTATCGCCTCATTTAAGTTGGGTCCGTTAGGAAAAGTGAAATATTTGAACTCTTTAACACCGTATTTCTTTAGCTCGCTCTCCAAGTAGCCTTTGGATTGCGCCCAACCTTCGGGTCCTGTAATCGTTTTGTTGTTATTCGCCGAAATAAAGCCAATTCGCAGTGTTTCAGGCAGTTTAATTTGAGCATCTGCCGAAGCCCCAGCAGCTGTGGGTGCTGTCGTAGCTGTCGCCGAAGTATTCGTCGTTTTAGCGCCGCAAGCGGCTAAGAATGCGCTAAATAAAGTTAGTATAAGGGCAATACTGAGTAATTTCAATGATTTCTGTGTCATATGTCTGTGACCCCCTGCATGATGTTTAAATGGAATGAATGATATTGTTAATTAATGTGATGCGTGCATCCGCTGGAAAATAATATAGGAACCATCCGACGATGCTGTAGATTTCCTGCCCCGGCCCCAGCCAAGATCTTCTTTGTAGCTGCCCAGCAGGCCATCTTCAACTAATTCACTTTCGCTAACGGCAATCGACTGTTCAGCAACAGGCGAAACGTAAAGAGCATCCGTCGGGCAATAGAGTTCACACATAAAGCAGCTTTGGCAGTCGGATTGTCTGGCAATGACGGGGATATCCCCGGCAACGGCTTCGAAAACATTCGTTGGGCATACCGATACGCACTGATTGCAGCTTATGCAGCGGTCTTTACTTAGTAGTTCAATCATGACACAACAGCCTCCCTTAAAATGTTGGCTTCTTCCGACCGTTCCGCCAAAGGCTTCGCCCATCTCGTATCCAACCCACCGCTAATGATGCGATATTTCTGATTCAAATCGATTTTCGGAAAATCCTCCCGACGATGCATGCCGCGGGTTTCTGTTCTTAACAAGCCGCTTGTAAACATCCATCTCGCTGTCGCTGTCATGGCTGCCGCTTCGCGAACACGAACGATATTCCCATCGCTTGCTTGAATCCCTTGCTTCAATTCGTTCCAAAGGCGATCCAATCTCCCTAGCGAGTCCTCCATACCTTCCCCTGTGCGGAACCAATTCCGATCATAGGGGAATACTTCAGCTTGAACCGCCTTGATGACCTCTTGCGTATCCACCGCATCCGAGCGGGTCGTCGCTTGCTTCGGAACACCGGTTGCTTCTGATAATCCTTTCGCATTCCGATTTGCCGCTGCAACACCTAGCTTCTGCGCATATTTAGCGGCAGCTTCGCCTGAGAAATACCCTGAAGACATGGCCCAAGCTGCATTATGACTACCGCCTCCAGTGAAGCCTCCACAGATCAATTCCCTCGTCGCGGCATCTCCTGCAGCATAGAGACCCGGAACTTCCGTGGCACAAGTTTCATCAATGATATGAATGCCGCCAGTCCCTCTTACCGTTCCTTCAAAACGCAAGGTGACCGGGAACTTTTGGGTAAATGGATCAATCCCAAGACGATCGAACGACAAGAAGAAATTAGGCTGCGCTTGACGCATCGCTTTTTTGACGATCTCATCCGCTTTATCAATCTTGGCATATACAGGCTGTGTAAGCAGTGTCTTGGCAATCACAGAACGCCCTCTTTGCGATCCTGCCCCTTCGATGATGCCGCCATCTTCATAGTAGAAAGTTGCCCATGTATAGAAAGCTGATTTCGTCACGGGCGAGAATGCCGGTGCTAAGGAATAAGCTGTGGAGAACTCCATCCCCGATAAATTCGCTCCTGCTTCAGCGGCTAATAAATATCCATCACCCGTCAACACATTGGTTCCAAGCGCTTTGCTAAGGAAAGCACACCCTCCTGTTGCAATAATTACGGAGGCCGCATCCACTCGCCATGCTCCTTTGGTTTGGTTATTAATACCCGTGGCTCCAGCAACGCCATGCTCGTCGGCAAGCAGCTCCAAGGCCGGGCTATGATCTAGAATTCGCACACCCGCTTTTTGCACTTGCTTACGCATCAACTTCATATATTCAGGACCTTGCAAGCTCTTCCGATGGGAAATCCCTGTTTCATCCAAAGGGAACGGATAGCCCCAAGCTGCGATTTGATTCGTGTTCGCATACGTCCGGTCCAAAACTCTCTTCATCCATCCGCGATCTGCCAAGTAGCCGCCTAGCGCCTCTCTGCTCTTCATCGCTTCCTCACGCTCATGCTCCGTTGGATTTACATACCATAAGCCGGTACCCGATGGTGCTGTTGCCCCGCTTGTTCCACAGTATCCTTTATCCACCAAAACAACTTTGGCGCCTTCTTTGGCAGCAGTGATCGCTGCCCATGCTCCGGAAGGCCCCCCGCCTATGACGAGTACATCAGCTTGTAATTGAACTTCGAATTGGGTCATCCTAACTTCCTCCTTAGTAACGTTACCGTTTCCTTTAAATAGAGAATGCGTCTACAGCTGAGATTCTAGCTTGCTCATAGGGCTTCTTCACAAGCAAACGGTCTAATATCGTCTTCTCAAAATAGGCAAACCCGCTGTCATGCTCTCTTGGACGCGAGAGTGAAATCTTTAAATCCAGCCCTATTTTCCCATCCTCAATCACGATAACTCGATCCGCTAGTGCAACTGCCTCGCTCACATCATGTGTAACTAACAGAACCGTGAATTGCTGCTCAAGCCACAGCTGCTCAATCAGCTGCTGCATTTCGATGCGGGTCAAAGCATCCAATGCACCTAACGGTTCGTCCAGCAGCAAAAGCCTTGGATTACCGGCCAGCGCTCTTGCTAATGCCACCCGCTGTCTTTGACCGCCGGAGAGTACAGATGGCCAATCATCCTTTTTGTGTTCCAACCCAACTTGCTGCAGGGCACGGAAGGCAATTTCTTTATCTCCTGATTTAACGCCAATTCTAACGTTGTCAATATTCTTTTTCCATGGCAGCAGTCGATGCTCCTGAAACAGCACCCTAGTATCTTCATGAATACCTTGAATCGACTGTGCATCCAACAAAATCGCTCCACTTGAAGCTTCATCGAGCCCTGCTATCAAACGCAGCAGTGTACTTTTCCCGCAGCCGCTGCGCCCTACAATCGCCACGAACTCTCCTTGCTTAATGGTCAAATCAATACCTGACAATACATTTGTTGGACCAAAGGCTTTATTAACATTGCGTATATTCAGCTGGACGCCTCCCGATTTGCTACTCATCTCTCATTCCCCCTTATTTCGCTTTCTGAATATAATTGTGATGCCACTTCAACCAACGATTTTCGAAATATTTAGCTGCTAAATCAGATAATTTCCCTAATAAGGCATATAAAATGACACAGAGGACAACGACATCCATTTGCATAAACTCCCTGGCATGTGTTGCCATATAGCCGATGCCTGAATCCGCCGCAATCGTTTCTGCCACAATTAAGCTGAGCCACATAATACCTAGGGAGAATCGGATGCCGAGCAGAATATTGGCTAATGCTCCTGGCAGAATGACTTTCGTAAACAATGAGAACCCTTTGAGCCCGTATACCCGGCCCATTTCTACCAAGCCTGGGTCAACAGAACGAATTCCGTGAAACGTATTTAAATAAATCGGAAACGCCACACCCAAGGAGACAAGAAATAATTTGGACGTCTCTCCGATGCCGAACCACATGATCACAAGTGGAATCATCGCTAAGTGCGGAATAGTTCGAACCATTTGGACGGAAGAATCTATGTAACGCTCCGCTATCGGGAAAATTCCATTAAGTAGGCCGATGACAAAAGCAATGCTTCCTCCGATTAGAAAGCCCAGAAACGCACGCTTCGTACTTACCGCTACATATTCAAAAATCGTGCCATCTTGAATTACGCCATACAAGGCTTTCAAAACTTCCAATGGTGTTGGTAAGATTCGCTCCGATAACCAGCCGGATAATCCAAGAATCTGCCAAAGGAGCAGCACTAGAATCGGAATGACCCATGGCTCCCAAAACCTGGCGCTTAGTGATGCTGTGCGATTTGCTAACATACAGATCCCTCTTTCTTCTCATAAAGTAAAGTGGCGTTAGAAAACGAAAAGACTCCCAGTTCTTACCCCTGCATAGGCCGTAAGAATGGGAGTCTCCAGTTATCCGGTCGACTCTTTTATTTAATTTTATAATTCATACCCGATTACTTGGATATAAGTTGAGTCTTATACTATCACCGCTTTTTCATGTCGTCAACGGATAATTTTACCAAAAAGCACTTTTCATCCTAAATCCGAGTCTCCGCCTACATCTCCTCGCAAGGATAAATGAATCGCTTCATCTAAAGATAGCAAATTTCAAAAAAATTAGGGTCATCATGTATAAAATTCAAGATTAGTGTATTGACAAATAAGACCATCGGCTGTTATAGTCAATTTATTATTCCGAGTAAAACGCTATGATTAATACTTTTAGGTGGTGTAATGTGGGAAATAAGGTGTTTAAAGCTACGGTTCGATCTGTGCTTATTGGCTATCTGATTGTACTGCTTCTCATTCCAATAGGTTCCATCTATGTCAAAGGATTTTCATTAGGATGGGATCCGTTTTGGAAAGAAGTTACTGGTCCGCTAGCCTGGAAGTCCATTTTACTAACGATTAAGCTAAGTGTTATCTCTACTGTTATTGAAGCAATTGTCGGTACCATCATTGCTTATGTTCTTGTCAGGTATACATTTCGCGGCAAAAGCATTTTAAACAGTATGGTCGATCTCCCGTTCTCCTTGCCAACCTCAGTCGCTGGGTTGATGTTTCTTACCCTATTAGGACCATCAAGTCCGTTAGGCGTATGGCTCGATCATGTTGGCATCAAGCTGCTGTACAATCAAACAGCTATCATCATTGGTCTAGTCTTCGTTACATTCCCTTTCGTGATTCGAACCGTTCAGCCCTTGCTGGAACAGCTCGATCCTGCTGAAGAGCAAGCCAGCTTCACTCTTGGCGCAGGAAAGTTTTACACCTTCCTACGCATTGTATTCCCAGCTATTTTCCCCGGCATCATCGCAGGCAGTATGCTCGCATTCTCAAGATCTTTAGCCGAATTCGGCGCCATCTCCTTGATATCCGGGAATTTGCCCGGAAAAACAATGGTTGCATCGGTCTATATATACGGCGAGACACAGAATTTCAATCCTGAAGGCGCAGCAGCTATTTCTATCGTACTCCTTACATTGTCGGTCCTCATTCTATGGATCATTAATGTATTGACTCGCGGAAAGGGGCGCCTGGCATGAGAAAACTCTTAATTACCATTTCATTTTTAGTCATCTTGCTTCTGATCATACTCCCTTTTCTCGGCATCACCTTTGGCGCGTTTGAAGAAGGCTTTCAACCCTTTTGGGATTCTCTTAAGCGGCCTGAAGCTCTGCATGCTCTGAAAATCTCGCTGATTATCGTTGTTATTGTCACCATTCTAAATACGATCGTTGGTGTTTATGTATCGTTAGCCATCGTTCGTGGAACTTGGATAGCGCGCTGGTTAAAACCAATCATCAATGCCATCATCGATTTACCGTTTGCTGTATCTCCAATTATCGTTGGTTTAATGGTCATTTTAATATTTGGTCCCAATACAGCATTAGGCGCTTTTATGGAAGATCATAACATGAAAATCGTTTATGCCATCCCCGGTATGGTGCTGGCGACCATGTTTATCACCTTTCCATTAATGGTCCGAGAAGTCGTTCCTTTGCTGGAAGAGATCGGCACACAATCCGAGGAAGCTTCCGCAACGCTAGGCGCTGGCGCATGGCGCACATTTATTCAGATTACATGGCCAGGTATCCGTTGGGGTGTTCTATACGGTCTCATTTTAACTGTCGCTAGATCGCTTGGTGAGTTCGGCTCCATCCTCGTCGTCTCCGGAAATATTATCAATCAAACGCAAACGGCAACGACACTCGTCTATCAAGATGCCGAGCAGTTTCAACTGGTTGCGGCCAATAGTCTAGCTTTCGTCTTGGGACTTATCTCTATTTCAATATTATTATCACTGGAATGGCTAAAAAGAAGAAGTGAGCATTTGCGGAATCATTAAGGAGGAGCATACCTATGCACATCGAGGTTAAAAACTTAAATAAACATTTCGGTCAATTCCATGCCATCAAAGATGTTAATTTCAGCATTACCAAAGGTCATCTTGTCGGTCTGATCGGACCCAGCGGCGGCGGTAAAACGTCTATCCTTCGGATGTTGTCCGGACTTGAAGCGCCAACAGCAGGAGATATTTATTTCGATGGTAAATTAGCCACCCATCTGTCCGTTCAAGAGCGCGGAATCGGCTTTGTCTTCCAAAGCTATGCCCTCTTCAAGCATATGACTGTATTTGAAAATGTCGCATATGGCTTAAAGGTTCTGAAAAAACCAAAGGATTTCATTCAAGATCGTGTCACGTATTTACTGAAATTGATGGGACTTTCCGGTAGTGAACGCAAATATCCGCACCAGCTTTCTGGTGGGCAACGTCAGCGCGTTGCTTTCGCCAGAGCCTTGGCCCCTGAGCCTCAGCTCCTTCTACTCGATGAGCCATTCGCAGCTATTGATGCTAAGATTCGCAAAGAACTGCGACTATGGCTGCGCAATCTCATTGATGAGTTTAAAGTAACCACCTTATTCGTAACCCATGATCAAGATGAAGCCATTGAAGTCGCTGACGAAATCATTCTCGTTCAAGGCGGGAAAATCGAGCAGCAAGGCAGTCCTTGGGAAATCTATACGAAGCCAGCTTCCTCTTTCGTCGCTTCCTTCATTGGTGAATCCAATATCATTCCAGCCTACACACCACTTATCGGTTTCCCTTATTTAGAGGAAGTTCAACAAGACGGCCAGTGGTTGCCTGATGTGAATGTCATGATTCGTCCTGAGTCCATCGAAGTGCGTCCGCACGACGTTAGCCATTTGGCTACAGCCGGGGAAAAAGGGAAAGTCACACATGTTCATTTCCGCGGAGATTCTTGGTATCTCGAGATCGATACCGGAGCGCTTAAGCTCTTCGCCTACCAATCTGTTAAAGAAAAAATTTATAAAACCGGTGATGAAGTGAATATCCTCATCCATCACATTTCCGTATTCACGAAAACAGAAAACAAAGTCATTGAAAATCAGGCCAAACAAGATCCGCTGCCTGTTTTTATATAAAACCTATATACATTTAGAAGGGGAGTTTAAAACCATGAAAAATTTCAAATCGCTTGGCTTGATCACGGCAACCCTATTTACAGCAAGTATCGCACTCACCGCTTGCGGCTCAGGTTCCGGCACCAAATCGGCAAGTTCACCTGCTCCATCCGCAGCCGCAACGGCAGCAGCTACAACGACAGCCGCGGCAAGCACGACGCCTAAAGCAGATGGCGGTAAAGTTACCCTGACGATTGGCGCTTATTCCATCCTTAAAGATTCCTTAGATCAAATCATACCTAAATTTAAAGAAGATTGGAAAAAGAAAACCGGGCAGACTGTAGAATTCCAAGAATCCTATGTGGCTTCCGGCTCGCAAGCAACCGCTATTATCCAAGGCTTTGAGGCTGATATTGCTCCTCTTTCCTTGGAAGGTGATATCCAAAAGATCGTTGAAAAAGGCTTAATCACACATGACTGGAAAAACAATAAATACAAAGGCTTCATCACAGGATCCATTGCCGCAATTGGCGTTCGCGAAGGAAATCCTAAAGGCATTAAAGACTGGTCTGATTTGACAAAACCAGGCGTTGAAGTACTGATCCCTAACCCAAGCACATCTGGTGGCGCAAAATGGGATATTAACGCCGTGTATGGAGCTGGCTTGAAAACTTCTGAAGCCGCAGGCAAACAAGACCCAGCGGTTGCGAAGGATCTCCTCTCCAAAATTTATAAAAATATTAAAGTCTTGGACAAAAGCGGTGCGGATTCCCTTACAACCTTCGATAAAGGTGTAGGCGATGCCATCATTACTTATGAAAATGAGCTCGTTGCTCGCATTCAATCCGGCAAAAAATATGTGGAAGTCATTCCACCATACACAACTTCGATTGAAAATCCAGTTGCCCTTATTGATAAATACGTAGATAAGCATGGAAATCGTGAAGTAGCACAAGGCTTCTTGGATTATTTGTACACGCCTGAAGCACAAAAAGTATTTGCCGATAAAGGCTTCCGCTCCGTTCTTCCAGAAGTCGCTAAGCAATATGAGAAGAACTATACGACACCTGCCGGTCTATTCAATATCGAATACCTTGGCGGTTGGGATAAAGTAAACAAAGAGTTGTATGGCAAAGGCGCAATCTGGGAAACCATCCTAGCTGAAGGCGGAGCTAAATAATTAAAAACAAAAAGTCCGGTGCGAATCCTTCGCATCGGACTTTTTTGATGACATAATCAGTTCGATTAATTCTGATTTGAACGACTAGGCCGAAAACGTATCAAAGCAGTCAAGATGATGCCCCCCATTATACAAACTGGAATCCAAATGACTGTAAAGGGAAAATGTTGTTCTACAAATGCAGCTAATACAGCACCTAAGCCGTACAATACGATCGCAGCGGCGCGCAATATGGAATCCATTGCGAGGTGTTTCGGATGAATCCCCAAAGTGCGCCACTTACGGAGGATATCCGTTACATCCTCCACAACATTAGCCAGATTGTTGGTTAGGACAGTCGTTGAAATACCTGCAATCCCCAGACTTCTAGCTGCTGTCGTTTGCATGCCCATCGCGATGCTCAATAAGGCAATAAGCAAATAAATCGTAGAATCGCTGGCCGTTGGACCAGAAATTATTTTAAAGAGAATGAACAAGAGTAATTCAATGCCAAGAATAATCGTCACGGTAGGAGGCCACGGAGAATTCACTTTCTTTTTCCGTATAATGGATGCACCGAGCGCATTCCCCATAATAAAACCCAGTAATGCTGTTAGTGTACGAAGTACAGCCAACCCTTGTACGTGACCAATGGCTAATCCGAGCATGACAATATTTCCGGTCATATTCGCAGTGAAGATGTGACCGAGACCTAAATAACCAATTACGTCAACTATCCCTGACGTTAAACAAAGTAAAAGCAGTAATAAATGACGGCAACCGGTAGCAGACAACACCTTTCAATCCTTTCGGCATTTTGGGTATAGTATTTATTTATAGTATCATATCTTCAGATTACATGACCAATGCACTTAAATTTTGATTTAAGACCAAAACCCAAGAAAATGTTTGCTTTTGGAATTCGCCAAAATAATTGCGAAGGATACCTTACCCAAGGTGTTAACTCAATTTTGACATACAATAAAAGTGGTTTTTTGCGTAAAGAAAAGAATAATGAAGAGAACCGAAGGCGATGTGCTCTCGGTTCTTTTTTGATGTGGATATAACTTGGAATTATTTACATTTGTGAATTCTGTAACCGCTCGTACTCTCCGAGTAGTTATTTGCGTTGTTAGCGACACAGCGGCGGATAAAAAAACCACAAGCGAGAGTTAGTCGCATTGTGGTCGATATATTAGGTCTATAGTTCAAGAAGTAATTTTTCGTTCTCAAAACTCAATCTCACAAATATCTTCCGTCTCTTTGGGAGAATGGTCTTTATACAATTCCTAAGTTACTATTAAATTTTTTCAGCCCATCTAGAAAGGCATCAAAATTATCCGCAACTTTATAGACCCCCTCCTCAACTAATGGACTCTCTCTAAACATGTTATTCCAATAAAAAATTCCTTTATTGTTTCCATTACCTAAAAGCAACTTCCCTCCATTGCCTACTTCCCCTATCGCTAGATAATTTGGTGGGAACTCATCGTTAGATCTATTCCAATAATTTAAGCTGTATTTGTTTTCCACATCTATTCCAAACAGCACCTCAAGCGGTATAACTTCATTTATTCCTTCCACCAAAAAAGTTAAGTAATGAACTACTACAGTTCCCCCATTGTACTTTCTTAGAAACTGCTTATAGTCTTTCGGTAGTGTAGTATCTAGTCTTTCCTCCAAGCAATCAAGCATCTCATCCGTCGCCTGACCGAACCCTCTAATGTTACTACTCCGAATGCTCTTACTATTAATTTCATTATAGGATTCATACTCTTTTATAAAATCTCTTATATCTTTTTCAGAAGGTTTGTATGGGCTAAACACCCATCTTATATACTCATATTTAGTTTCTTCCTCCATAGTTTCCCAACGAAAGGGGCTGTGTTTTAATAAGTAAGATAAGGATCTTCTCCATATCCACTCTTTCTTTCCTTCTAACCATTTCGACCAACTATCATTTTTTGTTGGATTTTTTTTTGACTGAACTTTGATTAAAGTTTCTAATCCTCGCTCTGCTAAAACTGCTGTAAAAGGACTTGCTCCAAGACGACTATCCTGAGGGTTTGGACTAAATTTGGCTTCCATAATAATGTTATGTAAAGCAATAAGTTCTTCTTCATTTTCAAGAACGAGTTTCCATTCACTCATTTTAATTATTCTCCTTTACTGTAATGTTAGCGTTCTTACCGTTACGAATAGATCCTCTAAAAATTAACTCATTGTCTTGAGTCTCTGTGTCTAACGAATCATAGTAATCATTATAAATTTCAACTTCGACCCGATGAGTTGCTATGAAGCCTGGTCTTTGGCCAGTAAATAAGACATTATTGGCATCATCAGGGGATACCGCTTGATCAGTTAAATACACTTTCCCCCTGTTTGATATAGTAACTTCCGATTCCATAATTGCCTTTGCCCCAGCTTCATCGGTGTAATCGTATAGTATTTTTGAGCTACTCATTAAAATATATGCCGAGTTGTCTATTATAGGTTGTTGAATGACAGTAGCATTAAGTTTCTCTTGAGCCTCTTGCTGAAAAATAATCATTTCCCGTTCATCAGCTATCCATTGTTTTGTTGATTCACTTGGGGGCAATAAAGTTTTAGGATCAATGTATGGATCATTATAATTATAAGGGTCTTCGCTATGTCGACTATAATAATAGGCTGGATTTGCGGATCCAGTAGTTCTTGGACTCGTCCCAGTAGCCCCCGCTGCCCCTGCTGCTCCCCCAAGAGCGCCTCCTAATGATGGCATTCTACAAACAAAACAATGTCCAGTTGGATCCCAACGAGTTAACGGATTATTCTCCACATAAGTACAAAGGTTCAGTGAGAGCGGATTATCCAACTGCCCCTCATTACTATCTTAGTTAATAAACCGTTCACTTGGAATAAATAAGGCGTCAACTTAATTTCCAATTACAACCAATTATATCATCCTACTTGTTTCCATTGCACGCTAGGTTTTACATACTCCGTCTTATTCTTCATAAGCGAATAGATAACATCAACTAACTTCCGCATGATACATATAATTGCTTGTGTCTTCGTCTTTCCAGCTAACAACTTTTGTTGATAATACTCGTAATAGTAAGGATTATTGGGTTCCTTACTTCCTCGTTTAGTTCCAATCTGCCGACATGCTAATCTGTAAAATAGTTCATGCAAAGCCCTATTTCCTTGCTTACATTTATAGTGCTTATGGTTATCTCCTGAACCATAAATGACAGGAGCTATGCCTGAAAATCGAGCTAACTTGCTTGCATCACTGAACCTATGAATATTTCCGATTTGAGCAACAAATGCCGCTGCTGACACTAGATCAATGCCGTACATCGTTTCTAGCTTATAGCCTGTCTCTGGCATCAACATAGCTTATCTTGTTTCTATGCCTTGTAACTCTTCCTTACACCTTTGTATACGTTTGATGTGACTTTGGACAATGAAGTCCCGATCTTCTTGGTACTCACGTTTCGTACAGCCATCTTCACGAATTAGCGTTAAAATCTTCTCTGCGGTTTTCATGGAACAAGCATAGTTGCTTGGCTTTAGTAAAAACCCCCTCAATTCCTGAACAGTTGCCCCCTCCAAATAATAAGGGGCAGGGAACATCTCTGCGTATGTAATTGGTTAAGCAATGTCGTGATATCTTGAACCACAGCCGTTCGGGTAGTGACAAGCTGGCTATTTACCCAATACTTATCATTAGGCTTGGCATCAGGCAGAGTTTCCAGCTTATCGACCAAGATTTGACCAACACATTCCGCATCCCATGCATCTGATTTTTGCACGGTTGGATTGGACTTCCTGACACCATTTGGGAGGGCAGGATTGACTTCTTTGACTGTCTGCTTTTGCTCAACTAAGTGGACAGCTAATGACCTACCGTAACCCCCTGTATCCTCCAAGCCATAGATAACACGCATTCCCTTTTTCACATACTTTTTAGCTTCCTTTATTAGTTCGGGGAAAGCGCTAGGCTTGTTGTCAAACTTGAATTCGCCCAATTTTCGCTTGAAGCCATTCATAAATACAGCGGTATGATGTCGTTTATGTAAATCAACACCAACAAATATGTGATTTAAGCGCATTTCTTCGTATCGTTCATGCTGTACTTGATTTACCAGTTCTATCTTCCTCCTTGTGATTCCGCAGTAATGTTAGTTGCTTAATAAAGAGAAAGCTTGCATCCTCATTTCGAGCGGTCTATGCCGCAAAGATACCTAAGCAATGTCCTTCTCTCTATAAGCGCTCCAATCTACTCGCGGTTTTGTTTATGTTGCTGTGACTGTGTGAATCTGACATGTAGTAACTCCGTTTGTAGATGACTTTGAATTTCATGTATTGCGAGTAGAATATCTTCTACGATTAGTTTATGTACATCTATATTCTGTTTACTTGCAACCTGTAATACAGCCAATAGAGTGTGCGTTCAACTTGCCCAATAATGTGAGAATGAGTTTGAAGCCATCCAATGGTAAGACCTTCAACGGAATCTGGTAACTTGATGTGTCTAATAATTCGTTTCGTCGTGTATGTAAAAAAATCTCTGGTCAATAGATCTATGGCGAGTCTTTTCGAAGAATACTTTTTCATATCCTTATAGCTTGGGCTGACTTCCATTCGTAGCAATCCTTGAGCTTGTTCGATAACTTCCCGCGGTTCTTTATGGTCTATGCATTCCTTCTGCTTATTGTAGAATGTGACTCGGCTGCTCTTGTTATTATGTGTTACAGTTTCTAAATAACCATCGGTATGCGCCTTCATAAATGGAATTTGAATCCTGCTTATCTGCTTGATGTATTCGGAAACTTGGTCATTAACTTGAAAACTCCAGCAAACGTCAATTCGACTTAAATACCAGTTCTCCGTTCTAACGTGAATGTTAAACAGTTCGTGTAACCTTTGATGCAACCTTTGAAAAAAGAGAGGAATATCGCTTTCTTTCAGGAGCCTTACATTGTTACCGAAGAGAAACTTTGGGATAGAAATTTGGATTTCGAGTAGTTGGATGAGTTCTCTGTATACGATGTAAGGTATGTATTTGTCATGGATTTTATATATGGGCTTATGAAAGCCCGTGTCGTGATCGAAGTAGGTTATAGGCTGTTTATCGTATTCAAGAAGTAAATCATGGTCAATTTTAATATTGGTTTTCAAGGTTATGGTATCGAACAATGGCATTCCTCCTAGAGTTGTATAGATTCTAAAATATAAGATACGATTCGGCATGTTATAAGAACAATCAAATTGCATCAGCCCATTCGTAATATTTTCTGTGAATCTAAATTTATTCATATTTATATTTTGCATCAACATGATCAAAGGGATCATCAAATTCTTTCAATTTTTTAGGCGGCTCCGTATCTATAATCTTAAACTTACGAAGCAACATGAATAATTCCTGATCAAACTCATCTATTTTTCCAAAAGCATGTAGCTTCCCACCATTTAAGAAATACAACATTCTACTTATTGAATCTACTCTTTCAGAGACATTTTTTCTACGTTGTACTTCTTCCTTGGAAATATCCTCAAGTTCCAAAATCCCTACTGTACCATTGTCTTTATCAAGCAATTCTGTAAGCTCTCTGACAACGTGAAAATGATTTCTCGTACGGTGATATTCCATATCCATAGCAAAATCATGATTAAGAATTTGTTTTAGCCGTAAAGCTAATTCTTCATAAGCTAGCTCCTCGTATTTGTAACGCAATTCCCCCTCATAAAGGTTGTACCAGAAATAAACTTCATGCTGATTGCCATCGTCATCAGTTATCGTATCTGGAACTTGGTGTGAATCCCGTTTCGACGCTCTTTCCAGATAGTTGATTTCGATTTTAATTTTCTCAACATGCGTCATTCTTTTTTCTTGAAATATTCTTCATCAATTCTGAACAACTTGGATACAAGAGGGAGCTTGTCATTGGGTATCGGTCTTCTGCCACTTGCCCAATCTGCTATAGCCGATGGGGTCATATTAAGTCTTTTGGCAATATCGGTATATGATACTTTAAATGCTTTCGCAATAAACTCAAATCCTGTCATGATTGAGATCCCCCTAGTCTTTTTTTGCGTAATTTACGCAACATTTTTTTGGGGCACATACTTATTCAAAAAATCAAGTCAGCGAACCCGCGGCGGACATAAAGAAACCACCCTACGATGGTTAGTCGCAAGGTGGTTGGAAGACGTATAAATATGTGAATAAAATTTAATCGATCAGCTACGGTATTTGTTTGGTATCAATTCAGATGCCTTGTTACTTAGTAAATTACGTTCTAATAAATACTCAGACAGCTTGAATAAATAATCTCTGCATGTTTGTAGATAACTATCTTTAAAATGATATTTCGTTATCAATATCTCAATTTCTTTGTCTGCTCTATAAACAAATAATGCAACATTATCATAAGATCCACCTATATAAAGAGCAATTGTATGATTGATATAGGAGACTAATGTATAATATGTTGAATTCCTTTGCAGACCATTTTTTGGTAAAACATTATTTTGATTTAAATCCTTCATTAGACTAATGATTTCACTATCATCATAAATTTCTATATTTCCCATATAACAAACCCCTTCTTTATAAATCAATTGTCTAATCTATTTTGAGGTTTCAACAGTAATAACTAGATTCCCATTGTTCATATTTTGTAACTTTTCTAGATAATCAGTTTTTAAAATAGCACCTAAACTGTACCGTGGATCATAAACATATGATCCATCACTATATACTGTGTGATAATCATACCCTGTCACATATCCATCACGCATAGTGTTTACTTGACCATACTTCTCACTTGGTCGAAAAGTTATTATTTCACCAAAATCAGCGATGTTATATAAATCTTCAGCAATTTCTGAGCAATCATAGTTACAATTCCTGTCAGCAGTTGGCAAAGCATTAACAATTTTATCATTTGGTGATATTTGCAAGATATAAGGTAATTGTCTCTCAAGTGGTTGTTGAATGATAGTTGGGTTTAGCTTCTCTTGGCCCTGCTGCTGAAAAACACTCATTTCTTGTTCATCCAGCTTCCATTGCTCTGTTGAAAGATCGGGTGCTATTAAATTCTTTATATCAAAATATGGATCCCCATAACTATACGGATCATAAGATGAAGAAATAGCCCCATAACTTAATGGATTACTAGGATTAGTAAGTGATTTAGAAGTACATGAGCAATGTCCTGTTGGATCAGTTTTCGTTAAAGGATTATTCTCCACATACGTATACAAATTCAAACTTAAAGGATTGTCAATCTGCCCCTCATAGCTATCCTAGTTAATAAACCGTTCACTTGGAATAAAGAAGGCGGCAACTTGATTTCCAATTACCACCAATTATATCATCCTACTTGTTTCCATTGCATACTAGGTTTTACATACTCCGTCTTATTCTTCATAAGCGAATAAATAACATCAACTAACTTCCGCATGATACATATAATTGCTTGTGTCTTCGTCTTTCCAGCTAACAATTTTTGTTGGTAATACTCGTAGTAGTAAGGATTATTAGGTTCCTTACTTCCTCGTTTAGTTCCAATCTGCCGACATGCAAGCCTGTAAAACAACTCATGCAAAGCCCTATTTCCTTGCTTACATTTATAGTGCTTATGGTTATCTCCTGATCCATAAATGACAGGAGCTATGCCTGAAAATCGAGCTAACTTGCTTGCATCATTGAACCTATGGATATTTCCGATTTCAGCGACAAATGCCGCTGCTGACACTAGATCAATACCGTACATCGTTTCTAGCTTGTAGCCTGTCTCTGGCATCAACATAGCTAATCTTGCTTCTATGCCCTGCAACTCCTCTTTACACCTTTGTATACGTCTGATGTGGCTTTGGACGATGAAATCCCGATCTTCTTGATACTCACTTTTTGTACAGCCATCTTCACGAATTAACGTTAAAATCTTCTCTGCTGTTTTCAGGGAACAAGCATAGTTACTTGGCTTTAATAAAAACTCCCTTAATCCCTGAACTGTTATCCCCTCCAAATAATAGGGAGCAGGGAATTTTTCAAAAAAGACAAGAGACGTTTTCCCATCCAATTCGCTAAAAAACTTCTTATAGCTCGGATAATGATGGGCTAACTGCGTATGTAACTGATTAAGCAGAGCCGTGATATCTTGCACGATAGCTATTCGAGTAGTGACAAGCTGACTGATTACCCAATACTTATCATTAGGCTTAGCATCGGGCAGAGTTTCCAGCTTATCAACCAAGATTTGACCCACACATTCAGCATCCCATGCATCCGATTTTTGCACAGTAGGATTGGACTTTCTGACACCATTTGGAAGGGCAGGATTGACTTCTTTGACTGTCAGCTTTTGCTCCACTAAGTGGACAGCTAAAGACCTGCCGTAACCCCCTGTATCCTCCAAACCGTAGATGACACGCATTCCCTTTTTCACATACTTTTTAGCTTCTTTCATCAATTCGGGGAAAGCGCTGGGCTTGTTGTCAAACTTGAACTCGCCCAATTTCCTTTTAAAACCATTCATAAAAACAGCGGTATGATGTCGTTTATGTAAATCCACACCAACAAATAAGTGATTTAGCCGCATTTCTTCGAATTGTTCTTGCTGTACTTGATTTACCAGTTCTATCTTCCTCCTTGAGATTCCGCAGTATATTTCGAGTACCTAATAAAGAGAAAGCTTGCATCCTCATTTCGAGCGGTCTAAGCCGCAAAGATACCTAAGCAATGTCCTTCTCTCTATAAGTACTCCAATCTAATCGCGGTTTTGTTTATGTTGCTGTGACTGTGTGAATCTGACATGTAGTAACTCCATTTGTAGATGACATTGAATTTCATGTATTGCCAGTAGAATATCTTCTACGATTAATTTATGTACATCTATATTCTGTTTACTTGCAACCTGTAATACAGCCATTAGACAAGCTTCGCTGATTTCGATTTGTTTCATTAGTGTCTGTTCTTCAAGGGCTAATATAGTAAGTTTATTTGTACTCATCAAATAATTGCCTGATGCTTGCCAACGGCTTGTACATTCGCGTAACAATAAATGCCACTATAAAAAGCTTTGCGGTCAAGAATACGTTTGACTTGAACTTTAGTAAATGAGTTTCCTTGCTGTGTTATTAAGTTTTCAAGGTTCAGTTGGCTGGCAATTTCAGATAAACTCCATTGGGCGTTTAACTCCCTTAATTCAAATACACGTTGTACAACAAATGCTTGCTTCTCGTCAATCTCAATGGCTTTAGAGCCTTTCTTTGCCGAATACCCAAAAGTTACCCTTCCTCCAGCATATCCGCCTTCCTTGGCTTTCCTATTGCGTCCCTTGCCCAATTTCATGGCTATTTCTAAGCGTTGGTAGGCATCCAGTAACTCCATCAAACCATTGATCAGGAAATCTGAGGGGTCTTTCTTATAAATACTGTAGGTTGGCTGTTCAATGGATTTCACATCAACGCTATGTTTCTTAAATTCTCGATGCACCAACACTTTGACGATATCGCTGCGCCATAGACGATTCGTGTTCAATACGACTACCGCATGAACAGATTGGGTAGCGATGAGAGAAAGCATGTCTTGGAACCCTTCTCTATCAACCTCCATTGCATCCTCGTCTACCTTTGCGCCGCTGATTCCTTCGTCACTGAACACCTGAAGCAAATTCCAGCCTTGTTGCTGACAGTAACTTTCAATTTCTTCTTGCTGATATGATAAGCTGTATCCGTCCTTGGCTTGTCCTGCTGTAGAGACACGAATATATCCGATTACATTCATTATAATTTCCCTCCGTTACAGAAATTGAGATTATTGTAACGCACTATAGTTATATAACTCACTTGAGATACATTATATAACTTACTTGCGTTCCACACAACATCTTTTTTATGCTATATTAAAGTTAAAATGTAACGGAAGGATATCGCTCATGCCCATAAGAATAAGACTAAAAGAAATACTAGCGGAAAGAGATATGTCTCAAAGAGAATTGGCAAGATTAATGAATGTTCGTCCCAATACAATTAATCGTCTTTGTAACGATAATGTGACTACTGCATTCTTTGAAACGCTAGAGCATATTTGTAAAACTTTAAATATTGGATTACATGAACTGCTTATCATGGAAGATGATCAAATTCCCCCTTCAGAATAAGTAATCGTCCATTTCCTAACAACGATGCATTGCAGCATCAGCTATACAATATATGGCTAAGTTTAAGGCTCGTAACTATGTAAATTACCCCCGACTACCTGTTTAAAATGAAATTGCTATTTCAAAGTCATTCAATCGGGGAAATCACTTATTTTCTTCTGTTTACTACGACTTTGGCTCGTTTACTTTTGTTTACTTTTAAATCATATTTACAATGGAATCTATCGAAAAAGCCTTATAAACACTGGCTTTATGGTCATTTTCGATTTAGATCAAATTGTAATCGTATCGCTAACTGATCGGTATGTATAGATGATTTCTAGTAGCTTATATTTGAATAATCTATCGTCAACGGTTCCAATGATTGGTCACTTGGAAACTGAAATTGCTTGGCTAATTTTTTCTTATTCCCATAGGTTGATGATGTGTATAATTGCTTTAATTCCGATTCATTTAAATAAGTTTGTAAGCTATGAAATCCAAGCATACTTTCAATCTGACTTATTGAATACGGTTGAGATTGTAACCATTCAAGAGTAAGACCTTCTATGTGAGAGGATAGAGATATTTTGCTGAGAACTCGCTTCGTTATGTATTCAAAAAAGTCCTTTGTTAGCAAGTCTACTGCTTGACGTTGGGATGAATAATTTTTCATTTCGATATAACTTGATTTAATTTCCATCCGCAATAACCCTGTAGCTTGTTCTATGATATGCTGCGGCTCCTTATGGTCAATACATTCTTGCTGTTTATTGTAAAAGCAAATTCGTTTACTCTTGTTACTATGTACGGCGGTTTCTGAATGTCCATAGGAGCTTGGCTTGGTAAACGGTAATCGAATGCTATTTAATTCCTTGATATAGCTGCTCAGATTATCATTTTTAGGAAAGTTCCAGCAAACGTCAACTCGCTCGGTATCCTTCCAGTCTTCTGTTTGTATGTGTATGTGAAACAACTCGTATAACCGTTCATGCAACCTTTGAAAGAAGGAATGGATATCACTTTCTTTAATGAGGATGACATTGTTACCGTATAAGAATTTGGGGATCGATACTTGAATAGATAGCGTTTGGCTATATTCGTAGTATGTAATCGAGGGTAATAAAGCATCTTTAATGGTGTATGTAGTTCTCAGTTGCCCAGTTTCAGGGGCTAGGAAAGTAGTAGATTTAGCTTGTAAATTTTGAAGAATAATAGGGTCAATCGTAATAAATTTGGCTTTCAGTTTAATCGTATCAAACATGTAAGTGAATAATTCCCCCTTGGATTAATTGGATTCTAAAATATTGGATAAGATTCGGTATGTTATAAGAACAATCAAAGAACATCATTCCTTTCGTGAAATTTTCTGTGAATTTATATTTATTCATGTTTATATTTTGGATCAACATGATCAAAAGGGTCATCAAACTCTTTCATTTTTTTAGGTGGCTCCGTATCTATAATTTTAAACTTACGAAGCAACATGAATAATTCCTGATCAAACTCATCTATTTTTCCAAAAGCATGTAGCTTTCCACCATTTAAGAAGTACAACATTCTACTTATCGCATCTACCCGTTCCGAGATTTTTCTCCTACGTTGTACTTCTTCCTTGGAAATATCCTCAAGTTCCAAAATTCCCACTGTGCCATCGTCTTTATCAAGCAATTCTGTTAGCTCTCTGACAACGTGAAAATGATTTCTGGTTCGGTGATATTCCATATCCATAACAAAGTCGTGATTAAGAATTTTTTTTAGCCGTAAAGCTAATTCTTCATAAGCTAGCTCCTCATACTTGTAACGCAGTTCTCCTTCATGTGGGTTGTACCAAAAATAAACGTCATGCTTATTACCTTCGTCGTCAGTGATTGTATCAGGTACTTGATGCGTATCTCGCTTCGATGCTCTTTCCAGATAGTTAATTTCGATTTTAATTTTCTCAACTTCCGTCAATTCTTTTTTCTCGAAATATTCTTCATCGATTCTGAACAACTTGGATACAAGAGGAAGCTTGTCTTTGGGAATCGGTCTTCTTCCACTTGCCCAATCTGCAATAGCTGAAGGAGTCATATTAAGTCTCTTGGCAATATCGGTATAAGATGCTTTAAATGCTTTCGCGATAAACTCAAACCCTGTCATGATTCATCTCCCTTATTTTGATTTGCGTAATTTACGCATCCCCCATTAAGAATATAACATTGATGCGTAATTTACGCAATAACTATTTTCTGAACACACAATTATTCTAAAAATTAGTGTAGCGATACAGCGGCGGATAAAAAGAAAACCTTGCGAGGGTTAGTCGCAAGGTGGTTTCTTTCATTTATATATTTTTTTGATGTGCTTCTCCCCACTGTTTAAATTTAAACCATATGTTAACATCAAATACAGATTCAACATTAAGTTTATAGTGAAGAGCTAAACTGAACCATTCAGAGTACTTAAAACCTTTAGGATATAATGCAACATTAGTAAGCTCTATGATTAGTCCTTCAAAAGCCATCTCATATTCACCATGTTCAAAAAAATGCAACACTCCTTCAAGACCATCAGGGAGAATAATTAGTTTAGACATATCAATATAATGCTTCAAAAGTAACTCAGAGTCATTGTAGGTAATATTAACCCCTCCTTTATGGCTTTTTAGGGATTAGCAGGCACATTCGTTGGGTAACCTGTTGAAATTTTACCAGCATAATTAGGATGATTCAAAGGATAAAAATCAACACGAATATCAATACCATCCCTTGTCCCCGTGGCGTAAGGAGAATCCCATTTCCCCATACTCCATGTAGATTTAGGATCGGTGGCGACATCTGAAATTTCAGCAAGTATTTTTTCATCACTCCATGTTGCAGGGAACTCTGTTTTCCCAGGTATTCCTTGTCCTGCTCTATGTCTATTAAGAATATGATCTTTTCTAAAACCAGTCAAGTCAACACTAGATTTTTGCACAGTTACACCATCTTGCGATACAGGGGTGGTTATAACCGTAGGTGACTGGTCTTGAAATGGCGTAGTTATGATAGTGGGTCGCTGTTCACCAAACGTTGTTTGTGTGACTGATGTTGATTGTTGTTCAATTGGTGTAATGTATACGGTTAAACCATTGTTGGGTGAGTCTGCAGCAGGAGGAGGGTCTTGAGCAATAGGCGTAGGTGCTGTTGCAATTGCCGCACCTACGACGAAAGTTCGATATAGCCATATTAAAGCTCCTACTTCACCAATACATGCATCTTCAATACAATGTCCAGTCGGGTCTGTTTGCGTCAACGGATTATTCTCCACATACGTATACAAATTCAAGCTCAGTGGATTATCAATCTGCCCCTCATAGCTATCCTCATTAACAAACCGCCCCATACTCGGATCATACCAACGCGCTCGTAAATACTGCAAACTCGTGGCATCATCAAACATCTCACCACTATACTTAAACAGTTGTGGTACATTCTCCTGCTGACTGACTATATTCCCCCAAATATCATACTGATACGAATTAATCTTAGTCAATCCAGTGCTATCCATTAGGTTTACGACATCACCGTGGCCATTTTGAACATAGTAAGCTTTGCCAGCGGAGTCCTCACGTGCCACAAGTCCATTACCACGAATGTATCGAGCTTTTAATGTTGCAACACCATTTATAACGTTACCTTCAGCAATGACATTTGATCCGCGATTGTAATATCGTGTACTTTGACCATTCTCTGTACGCTCCCACAGAACCCCGTCACCGTTATATTTATAAACTACATTTCGGCCATTTTTCGTCGTAACATTAGTTAGACGATTACGTTTGTCGTATGTGTACGTTGAATCTGGACTATCAAATGGATGATTTGTCGTCATACTTGTTCGGTTGCCGCGATTATCATAATCAAATGTCTCATCGAATTGCGATGATGTTTGTATACGATTCAACGGATCGTACGTAAATGAGTAACTCACCCCATTCTCCATCTTTGTTAATTGATTGCCGTTGTTGTCATACGACGAATAACTAAACGTATTCAAAGGAGAACCATCGGATTTCTTCTGAGTTAAGGTGCTCAGTTGTAATCCGTCATAAGTAAAGTACGATGTAACACCATTTTTCTGGCGGGTGCTGTTCAAGAGATTATTTTTGTAATAAGAATATTGTGCTTCAATATCCTCTAAAGATGAACCTACAGAAATTAATCGATTACGGGAATCGTATCCATAGTAAGAATTAGAACCAAATGGATCAGTAAGGCTAGTTATATTTCCCTGTGAATCGTAGCTGTAACTCAGTATGCGCCCATCAGGATAAGTAACTTTACTCAGAAAGCCATTAGACGGTGTATACGAATACAAAGTAGTACCCGTAGAATCACTCATATGGATACGACGGCCTACTAAATCATATTGATAGGAAACAGATTCATTTGCAATTACTTGACCTTGAGAATCTAATACATCGGATTGAAGAAGAAAGTTACGATAATCATACGTGTTTTTAAACGTTTCTCCTTTGCGATCTTTAGACCCTATCTGATTTCCATTTGCATCGTGGTAAAACTTTTGAATTTTATTATTAGCATCCGTTGTTTGAATAAGTCGACCTAACTCATCATACTTGTTCTGTTTCGTATTATAATCTGGAAAAGTAGTTTTCAAGATCTTCCCCAGATAATCATATTGGTAGGTTGTTTTTTCATTTTTGGCATTTGTAACCGCAGTTAAATGTCCTAGTACATCATACTCCATTCTAGTTATGTTCTGTGGAGGGACATCATGATCTTTAAAAACGGTTAAATTACCAGCATAATCATAATCAAAAACACCAGTTACGTTAGTCTTCGTTTTTGTTGATTCTGTTCTTGTATCAAGTCGCCCTAATTTATCATAATGTTCCTTTTTTACATTACCTTCCGGATCAGTCTGTATTTTGTAAAAATATATATCATCATATAGAACTGATTCGAAAGAATTATCCGGATAAATCGCCTTATTGGGCCTACTCCATTGATCATATTCATTGTAAGTTCGATTTCCTAGCGCATCTTCTACGTAGTTTTGACGTCCGTGTTGATCATAGTTATATTTTTGTTTCGTCCGATAGACACCATTTTCAATCAGTCCGGTTTCGGTTTTCCAACCAATAGGATTCCAAGTCGTTAGAGATGCTTGGCCCATTTCGTTGATTACTCGAATTTGGTTCGTATCGTCCAAGTAGCTGATTTCTTTATTACTTAAATCTGGCTGAATTACTTTAATAAGACGACCCAAAATATCATACTGATATTTTGTAATATTCTGGTTGCCATCCACAAACTGAATCGGCTTGCCAATTTTCGGATCATAATCTAATTGTTTGGTAATTGTTGATGTCGCACCATCAATATCTTTGACATTTACAATCAATTTGGTGGGAAATGCACCATTATACAAAGCACTGTATTCGGTCTGATACAATGTTTCTTGCCCTTGATTGGTTGTTACACGTGTTTGAAGACTATTTCCGTATACATCAAAATTTTCATATCCAATCTGTTTCAGTATCTTACCTGAATTACTTCCCTCTCTTATCTTTTCTGATGTAACACTGCCTTTATCGTTACGTGTATATTCCGTATATTGAACTTGAGTTGCACTAACAGGCTGCGAAACATTTAATAATAAATGTGAGTTTGGATCGTAGCCATATGTGGTTTGGATAGTTAGCGGATTTGTCGAAGACATGACATTTCTATAATCATCATAGTTAATGATTGATGTAATAGGTTGCGAATTTTCATTTGTCACAGCATTCTTATTCGTTACTGTCGTTATCGTTGGATTTGTGTATCTTTTTTCCTCGTTATACGTCATATCCGTTATTTTTCTATAATTGCCAGATGATGCAGTTATCTTTATGTTATATATGGCAGGCGGTGTTTCTGTATCTATAAAATCTTTTTTATTAAAAAACTCTGTTGATGTTAATCCATCGTTAACTGTCACTGAATACGTTAAATCTGAATTAGCTAAACTACCAATATCTCCGTTATACGTAATGTCTTTGCGATTCTTTACTTCGAAAGAACCATTCGAAAGTGTTAGATGATCTTCGCGGGCAACCACACGGTATACTTGATTTACATTATCAATATCTTCATCATGATACTTCCTATACTGTTTAGAGATATCGTTGTTCAAAAATCGTGTATACGGCGTATTTTCGTAATAATAAACACTTTTTGCTCCTGTCGGATAAGTAATCCCCGTAAGCAGTGCATAAGGGTTGCTGTTTAATGGTGTAGAACCATGCATGTTATATTTAGCATCTTTAATACTATAATCATAAGTTGTAATTCTACCCGCAGAGTCCTCTACCTTAGTTAACAAATCAATCCCATTCTGATTTGTTTTATAGTAAGTAATTGAATAACTTCCTTTAGTAACTGTCACATAGTTTGCCATATAAGATATGTTAATTGTATTACCTACACCATCAACAATAGCAATGAGTTTATCATTGAGAACGGAATAGTAGAATTGAATTTTATTCTCGTAATTGTCAGAAATTTGAATAATTCTTCCTTTTTCATCAAAAAACTGATTAATACCTTTAATGGAACGTAAAACGGACATTGATCTTAATCCATTTACAAAAACATGGCTATCTAACTCAAAACTTAAATCTTTCCACGGATAACCTTCAAGTGTATTCCCAACTATTTTATAAGTACCACTACCTGCAGGATGCACATACAAATCTGTGCTGCCATATTGCCCTAAGACATAAGGAATTTCCCACGACCATCCCTTGCCAATCGGCGAAATTTTCTCTTCTTGAGAAGGATCACTGTTAATCCCTTCATTATTCAATTGATAAAATTGAGATGAACTGCTGTTATATGTTCGTGTTAATGCAAAAGACAGACCGTTGGGACCAAGAACGCTTAGATCATCGCTCTTTAAAGAAAGAGATCCATTTAGAGTAGATAATGTCTCGTTATCCAGTTGAATGGAAAAAGGTGCAGTCTCTGGTTCAGTCTTAACATAATTAAAAGTGGAACCCGGATCTGAGTTATCCATTGCCTGAATCGTTTGATACTCTCTAGAACCTAAGTCACTAGTAATCACACTTTTAGCGTTCTTTGATTGATTAATAGGCTTTACATTCGATTGATCTTGCCTATCGACAGAGTTAGCACTTACTGTCCCTATTTTCGAATAAGTTGGAAATAGATTAATGAATAAGGAGAGCAATACTATGAGAATATTTATTTTCTTCTTCAAACAATGTCTCCTCCTAATTTGTTATAGTTGTCGTTTTATTTGTAATATTTCCGTTTGAATCATACTGGTAATTCGCTTTGTTAACTTGATTATATTTATTAACCAAAAATGAATAAGTAGCCGTATTACTAAATGATCCCCCAACGCCATTAATCTTGATGTAATAGGTCATACCTGCCCCAACTGTATAAAGAGTAGGAACACCTTTAGAGTTGGTCCCTATTAAATTCATTGAGGAATCATAGATGTATGCTTCATAAATTAATCCGCTCGGTATATTCAGTGTAAAACGATCCACTCCTGTCACAGGCGCGATGTACTTATAGAAATCTACGTCTGTTGCAGAGCTAATTAATGAACTGTACTGCGTATTGTAACTAATTGGGAATGCCTGAGCGTTTGTATCATTTGGTTCAAACGCATTAGGCAATACTAGGCCTGTCCTCATCGAAGCAATTGACCATTCATAGCCGTCATGAACCATTACTTTTATATCCCACGTTCCATTTGGTAATGGTGTTGTGGAATGTGTGTTGCCGTTTGAAGTAACTACCCCAGAATTATAGCCTACCGTTGCCCAATTATCTCGAGACCCTAGAACTTGATAGGCATACTGTGGTTGTCCATCCGCATCTTGATACGTCCAGGAAAGAGTAAGAACATTATCGTTTACTTGTTGTCCGTTCGTGTAAGAATTGATATTTGATACAGGCAAAGTGTTGATGCGGATATAATATATTTGTGAGAATGGAGATTCTCCCCCAGAACTGTCTTTTACTTTAACTTTCCATGCATATGTTGTACCTCGATTTAGCTTTCCAGAAGGGACAGAATAGGAAGCAATAGAAGAATTGATCCAGCCACTATCACTTATTAATGTACTTCCGTCCTGAGAATAAAGCTGAACATCATATGAACTCTGATAATCTCCCGCATCAGGGTCTGAAAAAGTCCAGTTTAGCGCTGGCGATAACGAAGTCAAAACTTGTGGATTAGCAACTGAAATTGCACCTGGATTCAAATTCGTTGGTGCATAAGGAAATCTATTCACTGTTATCGTTCCATTGTAGGTTGCATTGGCTGTTCCCCATAACCCATCATTAGTACTCACATTAATATTTCGATATGTCCCTGGAGGAATATTATCTGATGAAACATTCCATTGGAGAGACCAGGCTTGTGGATTTAAAGTATTTGTCAGCGTAGCTGTCTTGATAACGCCAGCTATGGAAGCCGAAATTGTCAAATTATCTCCATCTAGATCTTGGGCAGTTCCTGATAAAGTAATGATATTGGGTGCTACAGTTTGATAAACTACTTGATTATTCTGATTGGATATATTGATATTTGGTGCTTGATCTAATCTCGCAACATACCTGGTAGGAACATAATCAAAATTACCTGTAGCAGAAGAAAAACTAATATCTCTGGCATTAGTAACATCTGGCCAAGATGATGTTACATCCTCAATATTAGTTCTTGAAACCCATCTTTTCACACGATTATCTTTTGTAAGGGCAAATCTGTTGGTCCAACCTCCATATTCAGAAAACGAAATTGCTTTCAAATTTCCTGCTTCCGGCCAATTTGCCGTGTCATCAACAGTCAGCATGGGATCATTAGGTGCGGATGATTTCCAATACTTATATTTAATTGTTCCATCATGGTATAGAACATAATAATAAAGGGTTGTGTACGATCTACCTAAGTTATCTCTTGAATAAGAAATAGATTTAGCGTTTGTAAGATCTGGCCAATTACTTGTTGAATCTTGATAAGGGCCATTGTTACCTGACTGATACCATACTGTGTTATCATTCAATAAATAGTAGGTATAGGTAGTCTGAAAATCATATTGATACGTAACAGAAATCGACTTTGTCTTAGACAATAAATCTAGCGGCCATGTAGAAGTGGTTGGAGTTTGTAAATTATAGCTTTTTGTCACTGAAGGTCCAGTAACCCCCGCTGCAGATAACATACCGTACACACTGTTATAAACACTGTCTGTCACTGAATTCTCCATTCCAGGAGCAAGTGTATTATTTTTAAAAACGGCATTTTGATCCAGCAATTGCCTTAGTTGCACGTTAGTCAATGCTGACTTTTGTTGCTTTAACAACGCCAATTCACCCGTCACGAAGGCAGAAGCCATCGAGGTTCCACTAGAAATTTTATAGCCATTATTCAAATATGTACTGTATATAGCCTCTCCTGGTGCAGAAACCTCCAGCTCACTCCCCGTTGAAGAAAATGGTGCACGCTGTCTATTCTGATCCACAGCTCCCACAGCAATAACTGAGTTATACTTCGCAGGGTATTGAATTGAATCGCCAGTCCCTTCTTTGTTTCCAGCGTTCCCCGCAGCTGCTACTACTAATAATCCATTATCATATGCTTGATCAACAGCTTTATGTAGTGCCGGAGAATCCACGCTTGTTGCCATACTTAAGTTAATAACATCAATATTATGGTCCACAGCCCAATCAATTCCCGCAATAACATCTGATAAATAGCCTTTACCCGTCGCATCCAATACCTTAACTGCATACAAATCTGCATCCGGTGCTACACCAACGACTCCAGTTTCATTATTTTTTGCACCAATAATTCCAGCTACATGTGTACCATGGCCGTTATCATCATCATATGAAGTTGTATAATCTACGAAAGAAGCTCCGCCTGCTACAGATAGATCTTCATGCTGTGTATCTATACCGGAATCTAAAATAGCAACTTTGACACCTTTGCCTGTATATCCATTCTTCCAAGCATACGTTGCATTGACGACAGATACGCCCCAGTCCATTGCTTGTGTTGATGCAATCTGGAGTTGAATATCTGGTTCTACAGACTGAACCGTGTTATCTTTCTTTAGCTTTTCAATTTCTTTGGAAGTCATCTTTGCTGATATTGAAGCCGAATGCTTCTGTTCCCTTTTAATCTTTCCTTTGATGAGTGATTTGTCCACTTTCTTCTTTTCCTTAAACGTAACAATAACTCGCTGTTCATCATCAATTAAAGTTGATTGTGTGGAATCACTCTGAGATGTCGCAGCAGCAACAACACTAATTGGACGAATGTTCTGATCTAGAGTCACCCAATTACTAGCTACACTCACATTATCAGTAGGCGACGCGACAACACCTCCAAACGGTAGTAAGCATAATAAAACTGAACTTAACGCTACAGTTGAGACTTTCTTTTTCCATTTCCTAATCATTTAATGACTCCTCTCGTTATTTTATGACATAGACTTTAATATACCGTACATTAGTTCCCTTTTCATTAAGGAATATTGTCAAATAAAGTCGAAATTAACGAAATTTGCATCAAATTTTGAAAA
The DNA here is from genome assembly GCF_013204855.1 of Paenibacillus alba. Taxonomy (GTDB): domain Bacteria; phylum Bacillota; class Bacilli; order Paenibacillales; family NBRC-103111; genus Paenibacillus_E; species Paenibacillus_E alba. The sequence continues at coordinate 137,097 of NZ_JABMKZ010000002.1, forward strand.
TCAAAAATAACCCTCTCGAAAATGAAGAGGGCTATGATTAATAGTATGCTATTCGATTAGGTCATTCCGATATATCCTTACCACGCACTCCACATGTGTGGAGACGGGAAAAAGGATATATTAGTTTTCAATCTATTGGATGTTACTCCACTAAGAGTTATTTACAAAACTAGTGTTTGTTGAACTCTGTGATTTCCCGCAATTCATATAAATTCTTGGAATTATCGCTAGGAAATGATTCCTAAAAACATAAAGCTAGTGAAGACCTTACTTACTATTGTTCTTACCCGTAATAAACATGAAATTCGATTTTAATGAATGATTGATTTTATTTTGAAATGTCATGATAAATTATCATTATAACAATCTTCAGTCTCACATATTATTTTGTACCATTGATATCCCCAATCTGTTACGTTAGGATGAATATGCAATTTTTTTCCGCATCGAATACAAGTATATTCTGATCGTCCATCATTTTTATATTTAACTAAACACTCTTCAGCGTGCTCAACCTCTTTGATTATTTGGTTAAGTGCCTGATCGCTTATATTAGTTGCTTTTAAATTACCTCGATCTGCATAAATAAGACGCGGAAATCCTCCAAAGCCTCCATCAATTTCTCCATGATGGAGTGACATCTGCCCACCACCTCGCTCGATTAGCTTAATAAGCGGTTCATACATATCTGGATATTTCTTTGAGATTGGTTCATCTGAATCAAGCAGAATAGACCAATGAACATAACATAGGCAAATTCGTGAAATAAGATAGCATTCACACTCTTTGATGTTAGGAAACAACTCTTCAAATTTCTCGGAATTAAATTCCATAACATCATTTGTAATTAATTCTGCCAAACTAATAATAAAATGAGTAGAATTTTTAGATATGTATTGTAACAATTCCCCCACTCTTCTAAAATGTTCACCAATCAATACAGCATCGGATCTATATTCTCCTTTAGATCGAAAACTCTTCCAATTTTTCATGGTAACTTTAGAATAAATACTTGGGTCTATATTATTAATTCTTTTCACTGCGTTATTGTAGAAATCATTCAATATTAACAACTCCTTTCTAATAAAAGACTCGTTTCATTCACTTCTTGATAACAAATACTCAACTGCCTTGCCATATCTTTTTAATCGCTCAAAATCATCTTGGGATAAGTCTTTAATTCGTTTAACATCTCTATTGTCTTCTAAATCCAAGAGCTTTACATATCTTGCAAGAGTATTTGGTTTAATTCTCTGAATAAACTCCTCATATGTCTCCTCTTTCCTTCTTGTAAGACAATCAAGAGCTTCTATAATAACTTTTGAAAAACCTTCTTCTTTAAGTTGCTCTAGCGTTATATTCGTATCCTCGATTACATCATGTAAAACGGATACAATTTTAGAGTCATTGTCAGGGGCTTTCAACATCAATCGCAATGGATGCAGTATGTATGGCTTCCCACCTTTATCCGTTTGACCATCATGGAATTGTGTAGCGATAATAATTGCTTTTGATAAAGTTGACATTTTACACCTCATCTTTAATAAAAGAATTGTTCCATTTTGTATCGCTACTTTCATTTAAATGATCATTAGCTATCCATGAAAGAAAGGATGAGTCTGATCCACCCAATGCAACAACTTCATTTTTAAATAGCATTACACCAAAACCGTGCTCTTCATCCCACGAGCAATTAAATTCAAAGCCAAAATAACCAATGCCGTCCTTGATTACATCTAGGATATGAACTCTTGCTAAACTGATTAAGGGCTTTAGATCATTAACACAAGTTAAATCTGGCATAAATTCATCATCTTCATCATCGCAATATTTTGCTTGGAAACCACTATATTCTTCAAATAACTCTTGTAGTATTACATTCTTAATTTCTTCTTGATTGGATACAATAAAATCATAAGTATCTATTAATTCACTGAGTAGTGGTGAATTTATGTCTCCACCAAAATCTACTTCATAAACATCGTTTGAGTCTGAAGTAAACTCATTCCAAACGGGTAGATTTATAATCCCTTTATATCCAAATTCATCTAATGTAAGATCTAATATTTGCTTTGTCATCAGTGTCAACTACCTTCAAAATGTTTTTTTTAATCAGATGAAAGTATTATTTTATCGCCTAAAATTCTCTTATTGTGCCTTACCACTCATACATTCGATTAGTTCAATTAATACGAGTTTTGCTCATAAATTTTTTAATAGAAATCGTAGTCAAGCCTTTCCTTTTCCTATCGTTATTTGACCAGTTCTCATTACCAAATACTCGGAATGTAAGTTCTCGAAATATATCTGCCATATCGTTAATGCCCTTGTTTCGGTATTCGTAAAAAATTTCTCTAAATCTTGTATTGCGGTGCCCAAAGTGAAGAAACAGCCTTGTTTTTAATAATTGATTTTCATCGTTGTGTTGATTAACAGTAATTAAATAATCCCCATGAAAACATGTAATACGTAAACGGCAGTTTTCATTCTCAAAGGATATCTCCTTCTCTAAAAGGGCAGGAAACAACTTGATCACCTCTACATCTACCTTTTAATAAAATATTTGTTTTATCATTTAAAACTCTACTTGTTTTCGACTTACAAAATGCTCAACTTTCTTCACTTTATTGATATCAATTCTACCAGTAACACCTTGCAGCCAATCTCTAACTCCACTCCAAAGAGGATCTTGGATACGATCTAATTCAAAAATACGTTCCCAACTCTCCTCCTTTGTAATCTTTAATTTCCCTTCATAAAAATCATCATATTCTTGCTCATTATCGGCATTAAAACCATTGTTCAAAACAGAATGCCAATCTTCAAAATCTGAAACTAGCACATTTTCTTCTTCCAAATCTATAGTAAGGCGAACGCATCTTGTATAACTTTTAAAGTGACTTGCAGATCTCATATCAGGTTTCTTAATCCATAGCCATATAGGGTATTCATCATTGTAATTTTCTAGTCGAAGCTTCATTTGCGCCATCATCCAAATGTACTCTGCTGGATACATTGCATATTCTTGTTTTCCTTCAAGATATCCAATTTTTACTGCTTCATTCCAAACTACTTCCTCTTGGAGAGTCCAATATGTAGCCACAATTTTCTCCAATCAAATTGTTGTTGTATACTGAACTAATCTTTTAGCAGCTTCCATATCTTATTGAAGTTAGACATTGCGAAAATGTCAGATTGCGCCTCAATGATATTCAATACTGATTATACTGAATATTATTTTGAATAATCCAATAATCCAGAATGGATTGATCACTAATCCTACTTTTTAGTATTTCGTCGTACTTACTAACTAAGCCGCACTTCTCAAATTTTTCAAACACAGATAAATGACCTAATTCATGTAAAAGAGTAAATAAAAATACGGACTTTTCAGAGATCTCAATGTCTAAAGATTCCAAGTAAGGCAGTATTCTATATTTGGTTCCAGTTTCAAAATCGATTGGTTCAATAATATTTTGTATATCTTCATGTATGTGCACAATAAAATAACCCTTATCAATTTCGCAGTACGCCCCACCATTCTCAATAATAGAGCTAGAAGGCTTATCCTCGTTCCAAACTGGTCGAATATCAATTGGAATTTTCAAGGAAAATTGAACATGGTCTAAAACAGTCTGAATACAATCTATATAGAACTCTTTACTCATTTCTTCACCTTATAAAATTATCTTTTCATTCCAATCTGGGATGAATATCCAATAAATCAACTACACACATGAAAGAGGGTTTTCATTTACCACGCCAACAATTTTTTCCTGAGACGAGATCACATAAAACTTCTCTTTTATTGAATCAAATTGGATTCTAAATAATCAATATGTTTTTTTACATCAATCCAATTTGAAGCACGATATACTATGTCATTTGAAATCGACAAATTGTATGGCTGCTCAAATAAAATAATTGGTTTATTATTGAGGGCAAATTCTTTAGCATAGTGAGGGGCATCATCAATCAACACATCAACCTCACAGTTGATACATTCTTGGAGCTTATTTTCAACGAGTGAAATATTGTGATAACGAATGTTATGCTGTTTAAGCCATTCTATTGTAACATCACGAAAAAGTAATGGGCGAGCAGTAATAATTGATATGTGATGCCGATTAAATAATTGCTGTAGGATTTCTACTGCCATTGGAAATGGTGATGAGTTCCAATGAATATCATATCCAAATTTATGATATACGGATTTACGTTGCTCATTGTCCCACCCATATAAACGATATAAATAATAGTCATTAACATCGTTTGGTGTAAATGATAAACCAGATGCCATATTATAATATTGTAAGTAAGTAGAAGTGGCATCAAGAACCGTATTGTCTAAATCTATTCCAATGTGCATAATAAAAACCCCTTTACATGAAATCTATGTTTTATGAAAATTTGATTTTGATTAGTATTCCTTTACCGCTTTTCATTGCAGATAATAAAACGTATTCTATTTGATGTTCGAAGTCTGTTCTAATGTAAAAAGTAAAGTAAGCATACTCAATGAATCGTACAAAGGAAGCAAATACTTCTTTTACCTCATATAGATTATATTTTTTAAGTTTAACCGCAATATCGTATAACTGTTTATTTTTTTCATAATGAGTCTCATATACATCTATTTCTTCTCTATTTTTGAAAAAGCTGTTTGCTTCAGACCATATTCCTATTTCGTAATCGCAATTCAACCCCTGTGCCATCGTTAAAATATCTTCTACTTTCATTTATTCCCTCCATAATAAAATTGCTCTATTAATTATCCAAAAAAATATTATAATGAAAGACCTTTTATCTTAAGTAGTCGATTAACACAGTCTTCAATTTGATCATTTTTGTCAACGTTAAAGTGATCGGCAACATGTTCCAATGCTTTTAGTACAAAATACATACATGAGAAAAGTATTCTTGGATATGGCTCAATATAATGTCCATAATTGAAAGCAACCAGTTTCTTCTCCTCTAAAATTAGATATGCTTTTTCTAAAGTATCTAACGAAGAATGTACATAACCACTCAAATATCTATAAGCTAACTGATAATCCATGTTCATATCTGCTCTTCTAGCCAATTCTTCTGCACTAAAAGTTCTAATCTTCCCATCCTTAAAAAAAGGTTCTAATTCGGCTTTAAGTTCATCTCTTGTTGCTGGATCAATTCCTGATGAGTCAAAAACATCTGCATTCTGCTTATTAAGCATAACATTATATAAGGAATACTTGTTTGCCTTATCATTCCGAATAAATTCTTCAAAAAATCCATCATCAGTAACTATTAGCCTTAATGGAATCACACTTTCCATAAGAGAACGTACTAAGATGTCAGATTCAACAGAAAGTCCTTTTTGAAGCAATAATATAATTGACTGAAAGTGATTTGATATTTTTGTTAACAACATAAGAATAACTATTTCTTTTGCTTTATCATCAGTTATTTGAATGGTATGCCTAAATTCATTTACAAGTCTATTTACTTCATAAGCTAAATTAAACCAAGGAGCTAGCTCTCTTATTGTATTTTCCATTAGTTCATCTGCTTCATTGCCTAAGAATCCATTTTGATCGAAGTCCATTTTCCTCCCACTTCCCCTCTTTTAAGATAAAATCATGCTTTTAATTGCATAGTTCTATCCTATTTCTCAATTTTATGATTCCTTTTGTGAGTTCTTCGCGATTCTTTCCACTCTTAATCCAATTAGGAAGCCTGCTAGCCAAACTCTGATTCTTATTTGGAATTGTTTCGCGCAAAGAAGAATTAATATATCCATCCATAAAGTCTAAATGTTGATGATTATAAGCCCACAGTAGCTCTCCACAACACTTCGTTCGTAACCAAAGATTCAAGCCCATAAAAGATCCGTTCCCCCATGTGCCAACTAATGGATCGGTCAAAACTCCACAACGTTTGCATTGCATTGCATAACATAACCAAATTTCCCATTTACACGTCTTAATGCTTTAGCACATTTCATACAATGGGGACACTCAATGAGAATGTCGTATTTGAATAGAAAATCATATATTCTTTCACCTGTATCTCTAAATTTTGAATTAGTCATAGCTTAACTTCCTTCACATTTCTATATAAAATCATTCTTTCAAAGCCAATAATCACGACTGCCCTCATCTTAGTATATAATTCAAGCTTTAAATTTTCCATTAAATTCCTACAAAAAAATGTTTACAAAACAACTTGCCATCCCTTCCCATCAGAGTTAACATACATACACTTGAACAATGGGAAGGGGATATCACTATGGAAGAATGGCCTGAATGGGTTTTAAAGGGATTACACGAGAGGTTTGATGATTTATCGCTCACTGTGGAACAACAGGAACATATTGCCCCATTAATCCAGAAATCATCGAAATTGCTGAAGGATTTGAAAAATCAAGTGGATAGTACTGCTCACGGTATTCTGTTGGAGTGGGAAGACGCTATTCAGTATCTACATTCGGCTGAAAAGGAATGGTTTTATCTGAAAGGGGTTAAGGATGGCATGGGGATGATCAGGGAAATGAACCTTTATTTGAAAAATAACCAATTGGAGTTCTGACGACTAACAGCATGGAATCGACCCATGCCATCTGTCAAATCATTTCTATTCTACATACAGGGTTAGAGCTTACTCCTCGAACTCTTCAATTTCCAATCCACTTTTCAAGAAAAATAAATAACGTGTTGGTGAGAGAATGGTTATCTTCTCTATCAGCGCGTTAAATAGTTCATCGTCAAATTGTTCAAGTAAATCCTGCCGTGCATTCATGACTTGTATAATTTCGTTTACTCGTTGTGTGACTTGGGATTTGTGGTCGTTATCCTTTTCAATTGTGGCTTTTTCCTGCCGGAGTTCATCCAGTTCCTTAGATATTCTGGCATTTTCCTCTGCATATACGGATTCTTCGATTTGATCACGTAATTTTAGGCTAACCAATCCCTTGAGGTCATCTTTCAATTGTTCCATTTGCTCATCAATCTTCAACAATGGCTCCTGAGCATCTCGCTTAGACAATATCGTTTCAATGTTTGCCTTCAGGGTTCGAATAAATCCATCCTTATTTTCATGCATCCGATTGAATACGCGTACAAAGGCATCCTGCAGCAATGCTCATTAACCGCTTTGGCATCACAAGCTTCTTTACCTTCATTCACGTAGGTTCGGCATTGCCAAACGACTTTCTTCGATACATTGTTACTGTTCCATGTTCGCCTTTTGAAATTAGCTCCGCAGCATCCGCAGAATACTTTGCTACTGAGTGCATATTTGCTGGAATATTTCTTCCTATCCCCCATAATATTTCCCTTCAAATGTGCGCGGCGTTCCTTCTCTTTCTGAACCGTCTCGAACATTTCTTTTGTGATAATCGGTTCATGGTTATCCTCAATCAAGTATTTCTGTTCTTGCCCTTTATTTTTCACTCGTTTATGAGTTAGGAAATCCACAGTTACGGTTTGGATCTTATCCTTCATCAAGCCGTTCGCTATCGACTGATAGCTTTTACCCTCTAAATACTCCTCATAAATCCGTCGCACAATTTCGGCTTCCGCTTCGTTAATGATGAGTTCACCTTATTTATCCTTATCGTAGCCAAGGAACCGTGTGGTATTACAATGTACTTTTCCGTTCTGAAAACCTTTCTGGATGCCCCATTTGGAGTTCTCAGAAATATTCCGACTTTCATCTTGAGCAATCGAGCTGAAGACGGTTAGAAATACTTCACCCGAGGATTCGAGCGTATTGATGTTCTCTTTTTCGAATAGTACGGCTATTCCTAGACTTCTTAGTTCCCTAACATATTTCAACAAGTCTAACGTATTCCTTGAAATCTCGATATCGATTTGACCAGTATCAAGTCGATCTTGCCCTCACGCGCATCCTGTATCATCCGATTAAAATCAGAACGATGCTTGGTTCCAGTATCGAAGATTCCCTCGTCCGCGTAGATATCTACATAATCCCAATCTGGATTACTTTTGATGAATCGCGTGTAATGGCGTAGCTGGTTCTCGTAACTCTCTTTTTGCTGCAAGTGCTCTGTGCTCACCCGACAGTAGGCAGCGACTCGTTTCTTATGAATTTGCTTAGTACCATCTAATATTTCAAGCGTCCTTACAGGTACAACTACTACCTTCTTCAATATTTAAAATTAAGAAAGTCTTCTTTTTTCGATAACCAAAAGTACGATGTAGATTACTAAGACTCCAGCAAAGAGGTACTCATAATACAATTTAAATGTATCTAAGTCAAAATTATAATGTTTTGAGAGGAGAGTACCCGATGTATAACCCATAAATAATAAAGTAAACGCATAGCTCAGAGGTCTGTATACTATTTGTTTCCATCGTTCATCTTTTCCTTCTCTAACCGATAAAATAAGATTCAAAAACATACCAAACAATATGATTACACTGAGCAAAATATCCATCCAAGCTATTCCTCCTCATCTTCTTCATAGGGCTTAAAAATAAAAACTTCGTTAATCTTCTTATCAAATACATGTGCTATAGCAAATGCAAGTTCAAGCGAAGGGATAAACTTGTTGTTCTCAATCGCTGCTATCGTCTGTCTAGTTACATCTAATTCTTTTGCGAGATCAGTCTGTGACCATCTTCGCTCAGCACGAAGTAAATAAACTTGATTACTTATAATTCCAAATTGATACATGATGGAATAACCTCCCTTCACAAAGAATGTAACATATAAAGAACAATATGTAAAGTTTAATTAACATTATGTTTTATTTAACTAACAATACTTTGCATAGAAAAAGCACTGGCAATAAGCCAACGCCTAATTGGGGACAATTAATCCTGTCCCCATTCGTTAAAGTTTGCCACTCCCCACCCACAGACCTCCTCCCGCTCCAATCCCACGCCCCGCAAGGCCTCCAAGTCCCTCCCATCTTATTCCCTTCACTACTCTAAACCACTAAAGTCTGCCGCTGAGCCAGAGAAATAGCCGATTGAAAATCAGAGAAAAAACAGAAAAATGAGCAAATAAAGTTTGATGTGGAAAAGCAGGAGAAGAGCGGGGATTTGGGCTTAGATTGGAAGCACTATTGGATGAAAAATAGGGGAAAGCCTGACAAGGATTCAAGGTTTGATGACGGGATCGAATTGGAGAAAGGAAAGAAAAAGAGCCGAGCGAAGATCAGGACAAATGCCTGAAGATCGGTCGGCTCAGTGGTGAACTTTATCTGTTCAGTGGCAGACTTTGTGGGACAGCGGCAGACTAATTTTGTTCTCTACAAATCCTCCCGATATATTACTACCACGCACTCCACATATGTTGAGACCGTGAAAGGAATATAATGGTTTCAATTTTATATAAAGATTAGTACAAATTCTAAACAAACAAAAGACTCGTTTCATGCATATTTTTTAAAAAAGACCTTCAGTTTTATATAATTGCAACTTTTTCATATTTTTAAGGTGTCTTTTCTCAATTTTATTTAAGACTGGATCAATACTCTTAACCCCGACAAATAATTCATGCAGAAAATCACCAATATCTCCTTTGACATAATTATCCGAGAGACTAAAACAATCATTCAATATAGATTCCATATCATTATCGTACTCTTTCATAATAATTTTTCTTTGATTGTATATTTTTTGCAATTCCAAACCTGCATCTTCAACTATCTCAGCACTCTCGCTAACATGTTTTACAAAGTTATTTAATGTGAGTTCATCCTTAATATTACTCCTGATGTCTTTTTGAGTAAAATAGTACCCGGACTTCCTTCTCAAAGACGAAATTGCTGCAATCATCTCGTCAGATGCTTTAAGATTCAAATCTCGTCTAAATTTTTCCTCATCGTTAAGCTTGCTCTTTTGTTGTGACCGATTCACATTAACAATAACAAATATTAATGTAATGGCTGTGATTATAGGTGAACCTATTTGAGCATATTGTTGTAATGTTTCAATTTTGACCATTATTCTCCACCTCTTTTACCTTCACGTTGAAACCAACCTTTTATACGCTTTCGTTTAACTTCCTATGGATCTCTTCTAAGACCATAAACGACACATCATCTCTGTGAATTGGAAAAAATGAATCCTCTTCCTCTAAACTGACTTCATAATTATTCCGTACATATAGCCCTAAAGTAAAATGCAACTTTATAATTTCTTTACTATCGAGATGAACTAAATAATCTCTTGTTTCTTGAACTAGATCATATGTAATTATATGTTCTGCTGCCTCTTTCACTGAATTGAATCTCTTTCGAGCCATTAGGAAACTCCTATCCTTCTTATGAAATCTCCGTTTTATGTCCATTAGTAAAACGCTTCTTTAAGTTCATCTATCTTCCTTTGTAATATATCGTAAACTGACCCATAAAATATTCCCTCTCCAAACACTTCACTCTTTTTACTATTACAATACAACTTACTTGCCTGCAATTTCTCAAGCATTTCAATTGTATTACTAATGTACTGCTTACTCATTTCGTTAAATTCATGCAATTTCCAGTTCGGATCAATCCAATAGCCTTCAGGCATATTTTAAAATTCTCGTAATCCTGAAGAAATCTGTACATTTTCTTATCTTCTTCGAAGAATGTAACTTCGACTTTTCCACCAAAATCTATTACCTTCTGACTCTTAAGACTTGCCTTCAGTTTCATTTGGACATCTCCCATGAAATCAAAGCCCTTAAAATATATTATTCTTGCGCCATCATCCTCTAAGTCCAAGTAAGTAATTATTGAATTTACTTCCATACTTAAATCAGTAAACCATTTGGAAATTGATATTGAATCTTCAAAAAGGCGACTCATATCTGAAGTAGCAGCAGTAAAAGACACCTCAATTTCATCATTCAGTCCATCCAATTTCTTAATTGAAATATAAATGCAAACAATACTTGCCTTACCATTAGGTTTAATGAATCGTTCTATTTCTGATTTGTCATAATGTGGCTTCCAGTCATAACCACCTTCAAGGTACTTAAAAATAAATGAATCCATTTCAAAATGGAGACTAGCACATCCACTGTAATCCAAAGGTCCATTCTTTCTAACATACTCAAACAATTTGTCCCTATTACTCTCCTGCATTATTAAGATGAATTGATAGTCAAGTCCCATGACTCATATATTCTCCGAGCTTACTGCTTTTTTATCCAACGAAATCTGAATTTCACTTCATTAAATCATACCAATTTTCACCAAAATAATACATAAGTAATCGAAGTGTGCAAAAAAAAGAACCTCCTATTAAGGAAGCCCCTCATTTTTTAAATTATTTTTTCCTTCCGATATATTACTACCACGCACTCCACATGCACCGTAAACGCGAACAGTTGTTACTATATTTAATTATCGCAGTAGCTATCCGGATCTAACCGCCTTCATTTTTCTCTTGAGGAGTATAGACATTCCTCCATTTTCGCTTGGCGATAAAAACAGCCCATAAGATAAGCGGCAGCACCACCCCATTGGTCAGATCCCAAAACATCCATGGCGTAACGAGCGTTTTGAGATAATAGGTCACATCGGGAGCAATGAGGACTGCCAGGCCAAAAATCAGAAATCCACTTGGCAAGATAAGCACATTTTTTTGCTTGAGCCGCAAAAGCTGTGCCATGCCGATGATAAACGCGTAAAAGAATACGGTTGCTTTAAAAAAGGTTGTAATTAGATAAGAGATAGCCATAAGCGCTTCAATTCTCTGAAAAAAATTACCGATATTAATCTTCTGAGCCAGTATGTACATCGTATAGGTGCTGTATGCCGTTAAGTCTGAGCCCAGCACACAAAGTGACACGGTTGTAATGATCGTGAATATCAGGCCCACCGCAAATGACACGGTCAGCACTTCCTTGACCAGATGAGGCTGTCTGTTGACATAAGGAAGGACCATTAGAAACGCGGACAGCTCACCAAATGGAAACAAAACCCCTGTTGCCATCGCTTGAAGAATGGGGCCAATTCCATGTTCCCCAACAGGCTTCAGATAATGGAACTGAAGTTTCGGAAGCAGGCAAACGATGAGAATCCCAGCAGCTACTAGAAAAAAAGGCAAGACAATTTCACTGCTTCTCCCGATAGACTCTAGCCCCGCCTTCATAGCCCACAGCATAAGCAAAATAATTAATAAATGAACAACCGGGAGAGGTGTGGACATGAAGATCTGTGTTGTCATAAAGTCCCCCATCTCCCGCACCAGATAGGAACAGACAATCAAGAAATAAAAGAGATACCAGATGGATACGATGACCCCTGGCCCATAACCAAAAACGCTCATACATTTCTCGATCAGCGACAAATCCGGCGCAACTCGGCTTGCAATCAGTAACACCGCAGTCACAGCCACTCCTCCGATAATGCCTAACAACGCAGAAATCCATGCATCCTGATCCGCTATAGCGGCTACAATGGAGGGATATAGCTGGAACATATCGCCAATGCCGCACAAAAATATAAGCACAACCAGCTGCCTAGCCCCGATTCTTCCCTTTTCCATCAGCCGTAATTCTCCTTTATGAAAACCAGTTCTTAAACAACTGATTGACCGGTCCGTAAATGATTTCAATTAGCCGTAATGGGCTGGGTGTTTTCTGCACAGTAACAGCCACTACGCTGCAAAAAGCACCAGCAGCCAGCATAATCAGAAAAACAGCAGCTTCCTTCCATTGACGTTGTCGGAACAGTCGAGGCAGCTCCCAAATCGCTGCGGCAGCGGCAGCACAAAGGATTATAATAGCGGCCAGCATCCGCTCACTCCTTCATTTTTTTCTGAAAGGTATCCAATAAAGTACCGAGCTTGCCAATTTTCGTTTTGACAGTGTAATGAATGGGTAAATCCATATAGGTTTGATCCCAGTTTTCCTCAAGCTTCTTCCATGCCTTCGGATCTGATTCATGAATGAGTTGTCCGAAGCCAAAAATATCGAACTTGAACTTGCGGCGAACTGAATCAACTGATTGCTTCATAAGCTCGATGATCTTCTCACTGCCTGTTTGTTCAATCAGCCGGAGGTCTTCTGGGGTGCTGATCTCTTGTGTCGTACCATGGACTTCAGTCAATATACCTTCGTTGGTCACCATGACGCGAATTTCCGGACTGCCCTGAACAACGGAAGCTTGGAGTACTGTTTTGCTTCGCAGCAAGTGAACCCCAATGCGCTCTCCACCTGGCATATCAATATGACCTATCGTTTGTTTGACCTGATCTTTGATGTAGTTATACGCTTTGCTCTCATCCTCATCCAGCCAGCCGATTAACCGATCTTTCTTAAAAACACCCAATCCCGTGAACTGAAGCTGCGCATCCGGATGTATTTTTTCCTTGTTCTTCTCTGAATTTCCTGTGCCGTTATGAAGATCTCCAACGATTTGGATCCCTGTCAGTATTGGACAACCACAATTCAGCAAATTATCCATTAATTCATCCATGGTTACCTTCGTGGTGGGTGCCCATGTTTCTGAAGAAGCATCCAATGACGCAAACATTTTGTTGGCGGGAATCGGCTCAAGAGGTGTCGTAACTTGCAAGACTTCGGAAGCTGTTCTCCCTTTGGCTACGGCAATATAATAATCTGATCGAACTGTTGGTTCGCGAACCATCGTTTCAACCACTTCTGAGACACCTTTACGAGCATAGGATTCACCGAAGATAAACATCTTGATATGTCCCATATACACCTTGCGCGGACTAATTTCCGTCATTTTCTGTATAGCCTCCAGCAACGTTGGCGCAATCACCTCATACACGGTAACGCTCGTTCCGCCTTTCATATTGGACTGGCTGGGGGCTATCTCGGAAGGAAGTACGACCTGGGCTGTGACCTTCAGTTGGTTTTTGGGTGCAAAGTCTACGCCAATAGCGACAGCTATACCCAGTTCGTTTAATTCCTTGCGGTCCCAGCACCCTGCCAGCGGAATAGTCAGTATTACGGAGAGGATGATCTTGATACATCTGGAGATCATGATTTTCTCCTCCCAGAAAACCATCCAACCTGCTGTCTCCTAGCGTTCCGATGCGTCAATTTGTCCGTTGTCGCATTATAGACCGGCCGCGTCTTCATCCGTTTCCAGGGCATTCGGAAAATGCTGTCCTTAATATCAGGCGCTACATAAGGCCCAAACGGACTCATATAAGACACGCCAAAGGACCTTAGTGTCGTCAAATGAAACACCATAGTCATTAAGCCAATCCAAATGCCAAGCAAGCCGAACGATGCAGCAAGAAACATCATGCAGAATCGCAGCATTCGAACCGTTATCGACAGACCATTCTCAGGGATAACATAGCTAGAAATTGCCGTGATCGATACAACGATGACCATGGCGGCCGATACAACGCCAGCCGCAACGGCTGCCTGACCGATGACAAGTGTCCCGACGATTGAAACAGCCTGACCGATCGTTCGGGGTATGCGGACACCGGCTTCCCGCAAAATTTCATAAGTTATTTCCATCAGCAATGCCTCAATGAAAGCCGGAAAGGGCACACCTTCCCGCTGTGCGGCAATGCTGATAATGAGGTTAGTTGGCAGCATTTCAAGATGAAAGGTCGAGATCGCTATATACAAGGCTGGAGCAAGCAAAGCGATGAAGAAAGACAAATAACGAAGCAGCCGAACGAGCGTCCCGATGTCCGCACGTTGGTAATAATCATCTGCGGATTGAAAAAATTGCACGAACAATGCTGGGATTAAGAGGACAAATGGCGTACCCTCCACCACAATAGCGATTCTGCCTTCCAATAGTCCCGCTGCGATCGTATCCGGACGTTCCGTATTGTAGACGGTAGGAAAAGGCGTTCTGAGTTCATCCTGAATTTCCTCTTCGATGTAGCCGCTCTCAAGAATCCCGTCAATATTTATCCGGTCAAGTCTTTTTCTTAGTTCTTCGATAATCCCTTCGTCAGCTATTCCTTTGATATACATGAAGGCTACGCTTGTATGCGTGACCTTTCCAATTTGCCTCGATTCCATCCACAACCGGGGGTCACGAATACGTCTGCGGATCAAGGCCGTATTGGTCCGAAGATTTTCAGTAAATCCTTCCATCGGCCCGCGAACAACCGTATGAGATTGGGGCTCCCCTACACTTCGCTCCTTTAATTCTGCGACATCAATCCATAGCCCCTTCTCCTCATGGTCCAGGAGCAAAATAGCATGCCCAGAAAGCAGTCGATCATATAGTTCCTTATAGGTATTGAAAGTACCGCTGTGTGCTGCAATAAGCGTATACTGCTGCACATACTCCACGCGGTCATCTTCTGCGGATAAATCGTGTTCAAACTCCTGCTTGAGCATTAGCGATTGGAGAATAGCATTGTGAAGCTGAGAGTCGACCATTCCGTCTATATAAATCGTTACGGCAGGCCATACTTGCATGCACTGGAACTTTTTGAAAATTAAATCATCGCTAGCGCCAAGCTCCCTTTGGATTCTGGTCATATGATCGGTTAGAGAGCCTTCAAGACCGCTAGCACTTTGCTCCTGTACGTCCTTACCGGGCATGGCATATCCTCCAATACTGACCGATGTTGATTTAGTATGATACATGGTTTAGGAATATATACCCATTCAAATGGCAGAAGTCAAACCTATCACATTGGCTATGCATGCAAAAAAGAGCAGATTCCGATTAAGGAACTGCCCTTCCGTTTACAAACAAATTCAGTACTATAAATTCAAATTGCGCTCTTCCTTGCGAAGCTTGCGAGCTGCAAACCGCGTTTCTGCGGTTTCGAACAGCCGCTTCTCTTCATCCGTTTCAGGGATAATCGCGGGAACCGGGCAAGGCTGCCCATGCTCATCAAGGGCAACAAAGGTAAGATACGAAGTCGCTGTGCGCTTCTTCTCCCCTGTCAGCAAGTTCTCGGAATCGACCTTCACGAACACTTCCATGGAGCTGCGGTGCGTCCAAGTAACAAATGCTTCCAACTGAATCGCTTCACCAAGCTTAACAGGCGCAAAGAAGTCCAAGCTGTCGCTCGATGCCGTGACAACACCTCTACGCGAATGACGCATCGAGGCTATTGTCGCGACTTTATCAATATATTGCATGACCCGGCCGCCAAATACCGTGTTGTGGTAATTCGTATCGGCTGGTAAAATGATTTCCGTCAAAATCGTTCGGGAGAGTCTTGCTGGTTTGGCTTCCAAAGTATGTTCCTCCTGACGCTGATTTGGATGATCTTATTCGTAATGCAAGGTTAATTTGCTTGCAGCTTGCTTCGCAAGATCGCGTGCTTCCTCTACGGAGCTGCCGCTGCTAAGAGCAACCGCCATGCGGCGTCCGACTTTCGTTTCCGGCTTGCCAAACACACGAACCTGCGTATTCGGAACCGACAGAGCATCCTCTAAACCACTAATGGTATAGTTTACTTGTTCACGATCCGCCTTCAGCGTATAGCTTGCACCAGCGGTTAAGAGTCGGATACCGGTGATTGGCAGCCCCAGAATCGCTCTAGCATGAAGAGCAAATTCGCTTAAATCTTGCGTCGCCATCGTAACCATGCCGGTATCGTGTGGACGCGGAGATACCTCGCTGAAGTAAACGCCTTCCTTCGTCAAGAATAACTCAACGCCATAGAGACCAAAGCCGCCAAGCGCATCTGTAATCGTTTTGGCCATATGCTGGGCATCTTGAATTTGTTGCTCTGACATGGCATGAGGCTGCCAGGACTCGATATAATCGCCATCTTTCTGGATGTGACCAATCGGTTCACAGTAAGTCGTACCCGAAATAGAACGAACGGTCAGCAGGGTAATTTCGGATTCAAAATGAATAAACTCCTCGACGATCACGCGGGCATTCTTGGCACGGCCGCCTTCCATCGCGATGTTCCACGATTGTTCCACATTCTCCGGTGTGCGGCATACGCTTTGGCCTTTGCCTGAGGAGCTCATGATCGGCTTAATTACGCACGGTGTCCCTATTTCGGCTACAGCTGCATGCAGCTCTTCCAGACTGTTAGCAAAAGCATACTTCGCTGTGCGCAGTTCGAGCGTTTCGGAAGCAAGACGTCGAATGCCCTCACGGTCCATCGTTAAGCGGGAAGCCGTTGCGGTAGGAATAACGCGGTATCCTTCTTTCTCAAGCTCAACAAGGACCGGCGTCGCGATTGCTTCAATTTCGGGTACGATCAAATCAGGCTGCTCTTTCTCGATCAAAGCTCTTAGCTGTTCGCCATCCAGCATATTAATCACGTGGCTGCGGTGCGCTACTTGCATAGCCGGCGCATTCGCATAACGATCTACGGCAATGGTTTCAATGCCTAAACGCTGTGCTTCGATGACTACTTCTTTGCCCAGCTCTCCTGAACCCAGCAGCATGATTTTTTTGGCTTTATTCGATAATGGTGCTCCGTACATGACAAACATTTCCCCTTTCAACTTTAGCCCATCCTTCGTAAACGTAAAAGCTTGCATATATGTAATGACAACTAAAACTACGTTAGATACAGGGGAATTCTCCCTTAATATTCATAAAATACCCTGATCTATTGTAATGGATTTCGACACTAAAAGATAGATTTCAACAGAAGTTTACGCAAAATCGGAACCAGCTGCTCATGCAGCTGATCGACATGCGGAACGACAATACTGCTGCGACCATACATATTGCGCATCATGATGCGCTGCGTTTCATGAACAACGCCGCTCGCCAGGAAGATGCTGATCACCTCAATCCCCAGTCGTCTCGCGCTTAGAACCGCTTCATAGGTGTCGAGGATGCCGACATCATTGTAATTGGCTGCCGAAGGCTCGCCATCCGAGAACACAATGAGGATGCGCTGCCGCTCTGTGCGGCGCAGCAGCCGAGCGGTCATCTGACGAATAGCGAAGCCGTCTCGATTGTCCTGCTGCGGCTCCAGCTGCATGAGAGACGCACCGCTGCCGGATGCGAGCGAGGAGGAGAAGTCAACGGCAACCTGGAACAGGTTCGGCGCTTCCTTCTCGGTGACACGATCCGCATCCTCCCAGAATCCCACCATTTCGTGAGGGATTCTCAGCGCTTGCAGGGTCTCGTGAAACAACACGAGACCTAGCTTGGTTTCGTCCATTTTGTCATACATGGACGCTGAGCAGTCGACGAGCAGCGAGAATGCCGCGTCGAGCTCAGGCACCGGCGCGCGCTTCTTATAGAAGAGCCGCGGCATCTCTTGCGTGAAGGCTCGCGTCAGCCGCTTGTCGAGCCGGCCAAACAAACGATCGCCGCGCGGGGCGATCCGCTTCTGCTCCAGCGTGCGCCGGATGGCCCGCTGCAAAGGCTTCGCGAGCGGCGCTGCGCGCTCGCTGAGGCGCCTGTAAGCGTCCTGCTGCGCAGCAGTGGGACGCACAGGCGCCAGCCAGGTCGCCGTCGCATACGCGGCGACAGCGGCCTCCGCGTGCCCCGCGGCAGCGGGCACGGCAAGGCCCTCGCGCCGGCCGGAGGCGGCGCCGGTGCGCTTGGCGCGCTGCGAGCGCCCCTGAACGATGGCGAGCGCCTGATCGGCCGCATCGCCCTCGCGGGGCGCAGACCCTTGCGCGGCTGTGCGTGAGCCGCGCTCCAGCTCGAACCGCAGCAGCCCTGGGCTGCGGTCGCTGCTCTCGCGGTGCCAGGTCGGCAGACGCTCCTGACCCGGTAATTGACGCTCCCCCTCTTGCTCGGGGAGCACATCCTCGTTGGCGAGCCGCTTCGCTCGCTTCAGCTCGCCCTTGTACCCCGCTGGCAGCGGCTCAGCTACGCCGCCTCCCTGCTGCATCCAGAAGTAGGCCGCTTCTGCATCCCGTTCAATCCAAGCTGTCAGCGAATCCATGATGTCCTGACAGCAGGCTGCAACTTCAGCCGTATGTTCAGCTTCCTCGATTTGCTCAAGTACAGGAAACAGCTTAGATAATTTCTCTACGACCCTGCTGGACTCTGTGTTCTTCCAATCCATCCCCGTAAACCAGCCATAAATCACTAAAATTACAGCATCAGCAAGGTCTTTCTTATTCAAATGAGACGTCAGCTTATGCTGAAAATAAGCGCCTAAAAGGCGGTGCCGATGAGCGAAAACCCGGGCAGTCCCAGGACGCCGCGTTCGACAAATGCGTTCCAGGCGCATATCTTCGCACAGGGCAAACAAGCTGTTAGCCAGTTTGGGCAATGGCGCATCCCGACAATACCCCAAATAAGCGCTCACGGCCTCGGCGCCAGTAAACCAAGCACTGCCAATTCCGCACAGGTACACATCGCTTTTCATCCCGGCCGCTTTATCAGCAGGCGGGTAGTCCCACCAGAATTGGCTCACTTTAATTCGTCCCGCAGCTTCTTCATAGTCCGCATGAAAAGCAGCTTCGACCTCCAACTCTTTGCGCTTAGTAAACATGCGGCCCAAATCCACAAGCTGCATCTGCAGCATGGCGTCTATTTTATCGTCCAGCAAGCTTAGCTTTCCAACAAACATAGGCTTAGAATAACGTATCCGCCGCATTCAAGACGGCTGCACGTTCCCTTTCATCCTCCAACTTATCAGCGATAGCTCGGGCGATTGCTCGCAAAGGAGGAATATAAGCGGTTAGATCACAAGCATCCAAAAGGGCCCGAATCGAGCCTGCTTCGTCCGGCAGCTGCCCCATTTCAATAAGCGTCAGCAAATCCGCTGATAGCTGCACAAAGGTTCGCAGCAGCTTGTCATCCTGCAGAACCGATTTACTTTTAAGCAGCTTCAATAATGTCTCGCCTTGCAAATACGGCACATCAATGGTGACAAACCGATTTTTCAAAGCTTCATTCAGTGGAACCGTCCCCATGTACCCTTCATTTATCGCCGCTACAACTTTAAATTCAGGATGCGCTGTAATGACTTCTCCCGTGAACGGATTGGTGATCGACCTCCGATAATCCAGGACACCGTTGATTAAAGATAAGGTTTCTGGCTTAGCCATATTAATTTCGTCAATATACAGAAAGTGCCCTTTGGTCATTGCTTTCATAATCGGGCCTGGAATGAACACAATCTGCGAATTTCCCTGCTCATCATGCGCGAGCGTCTTGAAGCCAAGCAAAGCTTCCGCATCCAAATCCGTCGAACAATTCACCGCATGCATCGGTTGATCGAATAAAGCCGATACGTGCTCAGCCAGCTTCGTTTTTCCAGAGCCTGTTGGTCCTTTCAGCAGTACATTTTTGTTCAAATACAGTGCTATGATCGTATCCGTAAGGATTTCTTCATGGGGTGACTCGAAAGTGGCTGAGCCAATGAGCTCACGATCCTCGTCATTTCGACTGGATTGCCTCTCTTCTTTATTTTGTGCCAACTTCATTAGAATTTGTTCGGGCAAACCCGCTGTCATCATCATCTAGCAGTCCTTTCCTGATTCCTTCGTTCTCTTACTATTTATCAGGAAAGCTTTGGTTGTCAAGCTCTTCAAGGCAGCCAAGGCTCGTCAATAACGGAATGTGCATAGAATGCCATAGATTCTCCACATAATGGACAGCTTGGTTTCGTGGGAGACTCATTATAGTGCAGCGCCAAGGCGAACGAGGTTTCTGCGTTAATGGCTTGTATCACATCTGCCTTATGAACATACTCACACTGACGCGAGCTGCAGTAGGAACGCACCTTATACCGATAGCTCATCGCGCGAGCAAGACAAATCCAACCTTCATAGGGATACCGAGCATCCTCATTTGCCCCTCCTTTGGACAGATAGCTAAAACCCTCAGCAATAAGCTGAGGGAAATTCTCTTGTTATGATTCAAATCCTAGCCTTTTACGGCAGAACTTGCTTCTGACCCGTTGAGTAAGTTGGGAAGGTATACTGAATCATGGTATTAAATTCATTCAAGAAGGTATCCATTCTTTTGTTGTTTCGCTGCTGACCATCGTAGTACATCATCCGGTTGACGAAATGCGGGTTGGTTGAGATGAAAATATTCGCATCCGGATAAATGCGCGTGAGCAGATGCCTAATCGCATTCGCGCTCTCCGCAGGAAGCGGCTTGGCCGAAAGCCAATCTAATTGAGCACCTACCCCTGAGCCAAATAATCCTGCGCCAGTTTCAGGATCGTTGGTTTTGCTAAGCATTTTGATCTCATCATTAGCTCCCATTGCCTGCATTCCGCCCATATCTACCGCAACATAAATATTATGATCCGTAAGCGCCACAGCCGTTGATCCCAAATGCGCTGCTTGAATCACTTGATCCGCCAAATCCCTGTTCAAGGTGAGATGCGTATTATTATGGGCTTTTATGTTATCAAGGGTAGCTACCGTCGCCGTTGGCTGCGGAGACTTGTTGACACTTTTAGCTCCGAGGGACGCATTCTCATTGTTTCTAAGACTTGTGTCCCAACTCCCCGCATGCGGATTGGATGAGCTTGCTCCAGCCTGATTATGCGAACCGGCTGAGCCACAACCCGTCGCCATGACAACGAGCATAGCGGATATGACGATTTTGGACATCGTTTTTTTCATGTGAACCCCTCTTTCTAGACAACATTATTCCTTATTCGTTTCAACATCATCTTGGCTATACGCAATCAAAGCCACATCCACACCTAATTCATCCTTCATTCGTGACTCCAGGCTGCGTAGATCTTCTAACAGATCTTCTCGTGCATCAAGATTAGCAAATTGATAAGACGCTGCCGGCATGATTCCACATCCCCCCTCTCTCCTTATTGCAGATGACATTATCGTTAATATGGACATTTATCCTGATTTTTACCAAACAAAAAAAAGCCCGCCGCCGTTGAACGGCAAAGCAGGCTTCTTGCTTATTAATTAGCTTGATCAGAAGTGTAATTATTCTTCTTTCTTGCGTGTTTGATCAAGTTCTTCCAGCAGTTTGCGAACGGCTTCCGGATCTGGATTGCCGTGTTCTTTGAATGCGCGAAGCTTGCTCAATAAATTTGCTGCGATAGCTTCATCTTCCGATTGTTCCAACTCATGGGCAGGATCAAACCATATATAGAACCCTTCCGGGCCATTCCTTAAAAAAGGTTTCTGCCAATGCTCGGGATACGCATACCCCTGTTCGCCAAATATCATGCCCAGCACATCATCGCTGTCAATAGGAAGCAAATAATGAAATGATTCCGGCTCGCCTGTGTTGGAAAAGTCGCGGTGCATGTAAGCATAATGAAGGTAATGCTCACCTGTCTCAACGTCCTTGGACACTTCATACAGATCAAGCTCTGTTTGAAGCAGTTCCTTCACAGCTGTGATGCGCGCTTCGATGGTCTCTGCAGATATCTTTTGCAAGGTGGATAATGAGACTTCCACTTGAACCACTCCTTCCAGCTATGGATAAGTCAATGTTAGAACTCCGATCTACGTGTCCCTTCGGGCAATGCACCGCGCAAAGAACGCTTCGGCAGCTTCCATTTGAAAAAGACAGAAAGCATTCTCAGGGTAACAATTAAAACAAAGAGTACGGCTAGCTGCCAAGTTCCCTGCATCCAGCCTAACCCGACCAAAGCCCCAGCCAGCATGCCCCAAACCGCATAAATCTCGTCTTTTAGCACCAATGGTTTACGGCCTGCCAGAACATCACGGACCATCCCGCCGCCAATTCCCGTCAAAACCGCCGCGACGATAATCGCGCTAAGCGGATGTCCCATATTCGTAGCATAAATCGCCCCTTGGATTGAAAAGGCTGCAAGCCCAATCGCATCGAAGAAAGCTTCCCACGTTTTCCACATTTTGATGAATCGAACAGGCATAAAGAAAACAAGTGTCATGGCAAAGAGGGCAATCTGGAAATACAACCCCTGCTCCCAGAGAAGGACAATCGGCTTGCCGATCAACAAGTTCCGAATAATCCCTCCGCCGAAAGCCGTAACAAGCCCAAGGACATATACACCTAATATATCGTATTCCTCTTCCATCGCAACTATGGCTCCACTCACAGCGAAAGCAATCGTTCCGATGATACTAAATAACTCCCAATTCACTTTGTGCAGCCCCTGTCTACTCGATGTCCCAGTCCAATTTCACTTCATTGCCAGTTTGCGAAGAACGATAGATCGCATCCAGGATTAAATTATTCGTATACCCTGTCATGACAGAAGTGATAGGCGGCAAGCCACTTTCGATACAGGAAAGGAAATGTCTCGCCATCCGTACACGCGGGCCTTCATCGAATTCAGGAACCGTGAGGTCTACGTCAGCTTCACGATCAAACATTTCGGCGAACAGCTTCCCTTTGGTTCCACGAATCGAAGCCCCGCCTTCGCTTCCCAGAAGCTGCACATACGGCTGACTGTCCGTTTCGATCAGCGCTGCCCAGCTAACATCCAGTGAGAGCGTAGCGCCGTTATCCAATTTGATCAACGCTGTCGCTAAATCTTCAACATCATAATGACCCGCCCAGTTCGGAGCTCCCCAGGAGCCGATTCCTTTTTTGCGTGGACCGAATTCGGCATACGTTGCTCCATAAACCGAAACCGGCTTCGGATTCCCCATCAAGTAGAGGGACAAATCTAACATATGCACGCCAAGATCAATCAACGGTCCGCCACCGGATTTATCCATTTGCGTAAACCAAGTTCCCCAGCCTGGAATCCCTTTGCGTCTTAACCAACCTGCTTTCGCATGATAAATATGGCCTAGCGCACCTTTCTCCGCCTGCTGTTTAACAGCCATGGAGAGAGCATCCCAGCGCAGCTGATGAGGAATCATCAGGATTTTCCCTGCTTTACGCTCGGCTTCCACAATTTGTTTGGCTGATGCCAAGTTAAGGGCCATCGGTTTCTCAAGCATGACGTGCTTGCCCGCTTCCAAGGCTTGTACAGCGATAGGGGCATGCCACTCATTCGACACCGCAATAACAACGGCATCAATCGACGGGTCTGCCAACAATTTCTCCGTGCTGTCATACACACGCTCGATAGCATGCTCTTTGGCCCGCGCTTCCGCTAATGGCAAATAGGCGTCCGTTACCGCCGTAATTTGTGCTTCAGGCACTTGTTTCAATACTTCCATATGCACATTGCCTATATTCCCTGAACCAATAATACCTATGCGAGTTGGTTTTCCTGTCGTCATTTCGTTACCTCCCGAGCTTGTTTACATACAATCTTACTTATTATAAATGGGGTTAACTTTCCCCGCAACCGTATTGTCCAATCCTTTTTATTCAAGCCACATATACATAAAATATCCTACTAAGGGGAGGTGTCGACGAATGGAGCGAACATTAAAATCCACCAAATGTGTTCCTCATCATAAACGCCATTCTATTCGTAAAATTGCTCATGAAAATGTTGGACATATCGTCGTTGTCCAATCGTTAGCAGGAACGTTTACGGGTTGTCTGATAAGCGCTCATCGTACTTTTCTGCGATTAAGGGTTTTCAATCCAGTCCTTGGGCGATTTGTTATTATCCGTATTCCTTACGCCATCATTATTCGCATCAGACGTGTCCATTGTAAATCCTGTAATTAATCTTTATGGAACTAGCCCACTTTGGGCAGTTCTTTACATATAATAAGTTGCTAAAACTTTTTTAATAGTTTGTCACAAACTAATCTAACATTTGAAATGTATCCTAAAAGGGTAATATGAACGTAAGGATGTACATTTACAAGGTCAGTTTTCCTGATGGAAAACGTGAAGGAGGACTTAACATGCAAGCAATTAACATTCGATTCAAAAACAAATCTATCCCTGTTCTTAATTTCACACAACGCCATTCACATATGGAGCTGCTATCAAGTAAACTTAAGGAATTTGAACTTCATTTTGAATTCCGCAAGAAATTAAAAATGATCTCGATGATCGAGATCATTGGGGATGTCGCCATTTTCAAATATAACGATGGTACAAAGTTGTATTTGGAAGTTTCTTAATTCGATTGAGGAAAATACTCCTGTTGCAATTGATCAAGCTCCTGCAGAGAGCGTCTGGCCCATGCTTCCATATCTGACAACTTACTTATTTGCGCCGATAACGCTCTCTTCAGAGAATCTTGATACTCGGGAACGACCCCTGAGTAAAGACGTATCGTTGAAATAGGCATCAAAGCAATCTCTTGATTCGACAAAGCCCGGCGTTGATGAAAAAAAGCCACACTAGGATCCATTGGATTATGCAAATCTCCTTGTGTCGGATGTTCCTTCACAGCCAAAATGCGAACTGCTGCTTTCATCGTCGATGACATTTCCACAACTTCACCGTAATATACCCCTGTTTTATACTCAGCTGTTACACGATCTCCAATTTGAAAACTCATTTCAACCATTCCTTTCTTTGATCCGTTAGTTATTTATAAGAGGCAAAAGTCTGCGGTACAGCTCATCCACGGATTGCATACGATACATAAATGTCTTCTCTTTCCCTGCTTCTAACATGACTATACATGGAACACTTGTAATTTGCCACTCACGGCTAAGCTGCGGAAGAAAATTGATATTGCTTTTAACGAGAGGCAAGTCTGGCTGCATCGTCCTAATAATCTCCAGCATCCGTTCTGTTATTTGGCATGTCCCGCAGAAGGGCGTGAACAGAAATACAGCAAATGGCCCCTCTTCCTCGTGGTTTACCCGGTCTATAAGCTCTTGCTGAGTTAATTCTTGCATCGTTCTAAGTCCCTCTTTCATCCAGCCAAGTGAGGCTGTCCGCAGCATACCCAATGAGATCCGGAAAATCATCCAGATGACTTTCATCCACTTTGCGTCCGAAGGATAATGTGATCTGATTACGATAAATAATCGGACTTGTGCCATACGTATACGAAAGAGACTGTGTAATCTCCGGGCGTTGTTCCCAAATTAAACCCAGCTCCTCGGCAATCCGTTTGCAATCCCGCTCCGGATCCTTTACCTTGGTGAACAGCTTAATGGTCAAGGTGCACCCTGGTTTGGCTGTCGGATTCTCCAAAATCTCTGCGGCCAGATCGCTCAAATGGACATGCAGGTTAATCTCAGCCTTGCTTGGCTTATCAATCTTCCTTGTAAACTCGATGGCAAACGTACGCGACATCGAAGATAGATCCACCCTATCTTCCCGTCGCGTAATTAAGATATGACCCTCTAAATCCAGATCATAAACGGCTCCTTCCAACACGACTTTGATATTGTCATAGATCGTTGGATCAAACATCCGGGGCACCTTCTTTCATCTTTTCACTGATTCGATTATACTTAGGTCATACCACGTAAAGAAGGTGTTCCTATGTCAGACAAGCCACAAGATCAACAAGAAGAACAAAAAGGCCCCAAAAAAGTTAGTTTAGCTGATGCTATCAAACAAAAGCTCGCCCAAAAGAAAGCCGAACAAGCTGAGGCTAGAGCCAACCCGAAAGCAGCTGGAAATGCCAATCAAAGCGCTAAAAGCCAAATGACCAAAAAAGTCAACAATCAACGTCGTCGTACAGGCGGCAGCTAAGTCACGCTTTGCATGCGGCAAAAGCGCCCTGAGAGTCACACATCAGGGCGCTTTTTTATTGGGTGCTTACGCGTAATGCGTTTCGCGTTGTTTCTTCACATCTTCACTTTCCAGATACTCATCATACGTAAGCATTTTGTCGATAAGACCTTTTGGTGTGATTTCCATAACACGGGTAGCAATTGTTTGAATGAACTGATGGTCATGAGATACGAACAGCATCGTTCCATCGAAATCAACAAGTCCGTTATTAAGTGCTGTGATGGACTCCAAGTCCAAGTGATTCGTTGGCTCATCAAGGATAAGTACATTGGCGCCGCTCAGCATCATTTTAGAGAACATACAACGCACTTTTTCTCCCCCGGATAGGACATTCGTCTTCTTCAAGGCTTCTTCCCCTGAGAATAACATACGGCCCAAGAATCCGCGAAGGAATGATTCGTCTGGATCTTTGGAGTATTGACGCAGCCAATCTACCAAGTTCAGCTCCGAGTTGAAGTAATCTTGGCTGTCTTTCGGGAAATAGGCTTGGGAAGTCGTAACCCCCCATGTGAATGTACCTTCATCTGCTTCCATTTCACCCATCAGGATTTTGAACAGCGTCGTTTTGGCGATGCCATCTGGGCCTACAAACGCCACTTTATCCCCTTTGTTGAGCGTGAACGTCAGATTATTCAATACTTTAACGCCATCAATTGTTTTGGACAAGCTCTCCACAGCAAGCAGTTGTTTACCAGCTTCACGCTCACCTTTAAAGTGAATGAACGGATATTTACGGCTGGAAGGACGAATATCTTCAAGCGTAAGCTTCTCGAGTTGCTTTTTACGGGAGGTAGCTTGCTTGGATTTGGATGCGTTCGCGCTGAAACGTGCGATAAAAGCTTCCAACTCTTTGCGTTTTTCATCGGTTTTCTTGTTGGCATCTCTAGTCAATCGTAGCGCCAATTGGCTGGATTCGTACCACCAGTCATAGTTACCGACGTACATTTGAATTTTACCAAAATCAATATCGGCAATATGTGTACATACTTGGTTCAAGAAGTGACGATCATGGGATACAACGATAACTGTACCTTCAAAACGGGATAAGAAGTGCTCCAGCCAACGAATCGATTCCAAGTTCAAATGGTTGGTAGGCTCATCGAGGAGAAGAATATTCGGATTACCAAACAAAGCTTGCGCCAAGAGGACACGCACTTTTTCGTTGCCATCAACGTCTTTCATTTTCGTATCATGAAGGCTTGTAGGAATGCCAAGACCGATAAGAAGCTCAGCAGCATCGGATTCTGCCTGCCAGCCGTCTAAATCCTGAAACTCGCCTTCAAGCTCTGCGGCTCTCATGCCATCTTCTTCAGAGAAATCCGCTTTCGCATAAAGCGCATCCTTCTCTTCCATGATTTTAAATAAACGAGAATGACCCATAACGACCGTTTTCAAAACTTCGATTTCATCAAACTCGTAATGATTTTGTTTCAATACCGCCATTCTTTCGCCTGGCGTGATGCTGACTTCCCCTGTGTTAGGCTCGATTTCGCCGGAAAGAATTTTTAGAAATGTGGATTTACCTGCACCGTTGGCACCGATAAGTCCGTAACAGTTGCCTGGGGTGAATTTAATATTGGCGTCTTCGAACAAGGCTCTTTTGCCGTAACGAAGCGTCACGTTATTAACATTAATCATGTGGAATACATACCTGCCTTTATAGTAGTTTGTTCTATCATATCATAGATAGGACGCAATAATCGAAGATTAAAGTCTCTCCTTAGTAGGAATCTTGCTGCTTTGAGCCTTAAACCTTGACTATTTGCGTTCGATTTCTTCGACTAGCTCGGATAAATAAGTCCATCGTTCCATCGCTGCTTCCAAATCAGCCGCGGTTTGCTGCTCCTGCTCATACAAATCACGAACTCGGTCAAAATCGCTTCCGGCCGATTCAATTTGCTTTTTCAAACTCGCTGCTTTGTCTTCTAAGGAAGCAATCGTATTTTCGATTTCGTCCCATTCCTTCTGTTCTTTGAACGAAAGTTTCTTGGGACGGCTCGAACTGGAAGCATTCCCTGCTGCGGCCGAACTCGTCGCAGTTGACGGAGCTGATTTGGCCGTGCTGGCATTGCGAATCATTTCCTTGCGAGCCTGCTCAGCCTCTTCCTCTTCCCGTTTCTCTTCCAAGTAATCCGAGTAGTTGCCAATGTAAGGTTCAATTCGGCCATTACCGTCAAATGCGAATAAATGAGAAACCGTCCGATCCAAGAAATAGCGATCATGGGACACCGTAATAACAGCCCCTGGGAATTGATCCAGGTAGTCTTCCAGTATGGTCAAAGTTTGAATATCCAAGTCATTCGTCGGCTCATCGAGCAGCAGGACATTGGGCTCGCCCATCAAGGTACGCAGCAAATAAAGTCTGCGGCGCTCTCCCCCTGACAGCTTGCCAATCGGCGACCATTGCAGCGTTGGTGAAAATAAGAATCGCTCCAGCATTTGCGATGCCGAAATCGTTTCTCCATCCGACGTGCGGATAAGCTCAGCCGCTTCCTTGATGTACTCGATGACGCGCATTTTCTCGTCCATCTCGACGTTCTCTTGCGTGTAGTACGCCAGCTTCACGGTCGTACCGGTCTCGATCGTGCCGCTGTCAGGCTGAATCCGCCCAGCGAGCATGTTCAGCAGCGTCGATTTCCCGCTGCCGTTCGGACCGATGATGCCGAGACGATCTCGCGGCATCACGATGTAGCTGAAGCTGCTGAGCAGCGGCTTCCCGCTCTCAAATGCCTTGGTGATGGCTTCCAGCTCCATCACCTTCTTGCCTAGGCGGCTGCCAGCCAGCGCCATGTCCATCTTCTCTCCGGGACCGTCTACTTTGTGGTCCCGCAGGTCTTCGGCGCGCTGAATCCGCGCCTTCTGCTTCGTCGTGCGCGCTTTCGCGCCGCGACGGAGCCATGCGAGCTCGCGGCGCAGCAGATTCTGCCGCTTGTCTTCGCTGGATGCTTCGGACTCCATCCGCTCTGCTTTCTTCTCGAGGAACGCCTCATAGTTGCCCTCGTAGCTGTAGATCTTGCCCCGGTCCAGTTCCAGCATGCGGTTCGTTACCCGCTCCAGGAAGTACCGGTCATGCGTAACGAGCAGCAGCGCGCCGCGCCACTTGCCGAGGAATTCCTCGAGCCAGATGGCGGTCTCGTTATCAATATGGTTCGTCGGCTCATCCAGGATGAGCAGGTCGGCGGGCTGAATCAGCACGCGCGCCATGGCGACACGCTTGCGCTGACCGCCGGACAGCTGGCCGACGGGCTTGTCGAACTGGCTGATGCCTAGCTTCATCAGCACAGTTTTGGCCAAGGTGCTGGCTTCCCAGGCACCTTGCTCATCCATGCGCGACTGGGCTGCGAACAGCCGCGATTGTTTTTTCTCGCTGGAAGCGTCGAGCTCCAGCTCTGCAAGTGCCAGCTCATAGTCGCGAAGCGTCTTCATGAGCGGCGTATCGCCGTGGAATACTTGCTCAAGAACCGTGGAGTTCGGATCGAACTCCGGGTTCTGCGGCAAGTATTCCACGCGGAAATGGTTCGCGTGCACAAGCTTGCCGCGATCCGCTGTTTCCAGCCCCGCCAGCAGCTTCAGCAGCGTGGACTTGCCTGTGCCGTTCACGCCAATGAGACCGATGCGCTGCTTCTCGTTCACCGTGAACGAGATATCATCGAACAACACCTTGTCGCCAAATGTTTTGGTAATGTTGACTGCACTCAGTATATTCATGCTTCCACCGGCTCCATGATATAGGCGGCAAGCAGAGCTGCTGTATTCACTACTGCATCCATATGCGTTCTTTCCATGCTGTGTGACGCATGAACGCCGGGACCAACCAACGCCGCACGAATATCGCGTCCGCCTCTGAGCGCGGCTGTTGCATCTGAGCTGTATCTTGGATAAATATCAACGGCATAGCCGATTTCCAGCTTCTCCGCAAGCTCGATCATTTTCGAAGTCATCTGATAATCATAAGGCCCCGAGGAATCTTTTGCACAGATCGAAACATCGCGTTCACTGCCGCTCAAATCATCGCCAAGCGCGCCCATATCGACCGCAATGAAATCCGTAATATCTTCTGGAATGAAAGATGAGCCATGACCAACCTCTTCATAATTAGAGAAGAACAGCTTGATCGTGAATACAGGCTGCAAGCCTTCTTCTTTCATTAGCTTAAGCAAACCGAACAATGACGCAACACTAGCTTTATCGTCCAAATGACGTGACTTTACGAAGCCATTGTCTTTCACTTGTACCCTCGGATCGAACGAAATATAATCGCCAACGCGAATGCCCAAAGCTTGAACCTCTTTTTTGGAATTTACCAATTCATCAATACGCACTTCCATATTGGCTTCATCCCGTTTGTACTCTCTAGCATCCTCATACACATGGACAGAAGGCCGTGAAGTTAAAATAGTACCATCATAGACACGTTCATCACGTGTATGAATTTGCACGTATTCATTTTCGATGGCTCCCATCATGAATCCGCCCAAAGAAGTGATTTTCAAAGTACCGTTCTCTTTGATAGAGCGAACCATGGCGCCAAGTGTATCCACATGGGCAGAGATGCCGATCACTCGGTCTTCGCGTGTTCCCGGTATGGTTACAATGCCGCAGCCTTTATTCGTATATGTAAGCTCATATCCGAGTTTAGTTACTTCTTGCTGCACCTTTTGCATAATGTGGTGCGTATAACCTGTCGGACTTGGTGTGCGCAGCAGCATCTCCAGGATGTCCGTCATATAGGCTTGATCAAGTTTTGACTTCACTTGGGAATCATCCCTTTTCTATAAATTAATGGCTGTCTAAACAAACAAAAAACAGTGCAGCCTAGGATACTTAGGCATGCTAGTGACATAAATCACCAACTAACCTCTTCTAAGGATACTACACTGTTCCCTTATGTTTTTCAAACCTGATTAGCTTAAGAAATCCACACAAACCGAAGTACCATCAAGAACTGTCTTCATATGAGCCTTCACTGCTTCATGAATTGGATGTGTGTCATAGACCTTCAGATCCTCTACAGAATCAAATTTCGTGATTAGCGCAATATCATAAGAACGTTCCAAATGAAGGATATCGGTTCCAACCTCAATATATCGGAGAACATCAATTTTGCCTTCCATATTGGTAAGAACATTTTTGGTTACTTCTACAGCTTCCGGACTGCGGTCTTTCAGCTTAAAAAACACAATGTGAGTTAACATGAATCATTTCCCCCTGTGAAATTAATTAGTTACTTTCGCTGACCATTCTTCAACATCCCAAACTCTAGTTACCCAACCTTCATAGAATTCAGGTTCATGGCAAACGAGTAAAACAGTACCTTTATATGCTTTCAAAGCGCGCTGGAGCTCTTCTTTGGCAACGACGTCCAAATGGTTCGTTGGCTCATCAAACAGCAGCCAGTTGCTTTCTCGCATCAGTAATTTGCAAAGCCTGACTTTCGCTTGCTCACCACCGCTAAGCTTGCTCATTGCGCGCGTGATGTGCTCATTTTTGAGTCCAACTCGAGCAAGCGCTCCTCTAACCTCATTCTGCGTCATGGAAGAGAACTCATTCCAAACGTCATCAATCGGTGTCATATTGGGCGCTTTCACCTCTTGCTCAAAATAAGCAGGGCTTAAATAATCGCCAAGAAACGTTTTGCCGCTGAATGGTTCAATTTTACCCAAAATGGTCTTGAGCAATGTTGATTTACCAACCCCATTGCACCCGACGATCGCAATCTTCTCGCCGCGTTCAATCGTGACATTCATCTCAGGTAATAGAGCGCGATCATAGCCGATCTCCAGCTTTTGCGCCTCAAAAACAACTCTACTGCTTGAACGCGATTCTTTGAACACGAAAGTCGGTTTCATAGCCGTCTCTGGACGTTCAATGCGATCAATTTTATCAAGCTGCTTCTCCCGACTCTTAGCCCTTGTAGAAGTTGAGGCACGCGCTTTGTTTCGCGCAATGAAATCCTCTTGCTTTTTGATAAATTCCTGCTGCTTTTCATACGCATCAATATGCTGTGATTTGTTCATTTCCGCCATATCAAGGAATTTCTCATAATTCGCTGTGTAGCGAGTAAGCTTCGTAAATTCCAGATGATAGACCACATTGACGACTTCATTCATGAATTCCGTGTCATGTGAAATAAGCATAAAAGCAAACGGGTAGTCCTTAAGATACATCTTCAACCATTCAATGTGTTCTACGTCCAAGTAGTTCGTCGGCTCATCCAAAAGAAGCACAGTCGGCTTCTCCAAAAGAAGCTTCGCCAGAAGAACTTTCGTCCGCTGTCCGCCGCTCAAGGAAGTAACATCACGCTCGAGGCCAATTGCATTAAGTCCAAGGCCATTAGCCATTTCATCAATTTTAACATCCAACAAATAGAATCCGCCAATGTCCAAGCGCTCTTGAATTTCGCCCATTTGCTCTAGCAGCAATTCAAGATCATCTGGCGTGGCATCTCCCATTTTCTCTGTAATGGCCATCATTTCTTTTTCCGCTTCAAATAAAGGTAGAAAAGCATCACGCAGAATATCACGAATCGTTTTGCCTGGCGTCAGCACCGAGTGCTGATCCAAGTAGCCATAATGAACTCGTGGCGTCCACTCCACTTTTCCTGTATCCTTCAAAAGCTTACCAGTCAATATATTCATCAACGTGGATTTCCCCACGCCATTTGCTCCAACAATACCAACACGTTCGCCCGCAAGCAATCGGAATGACACGTTTTTGAATAATGTCCGATCTCCGAAGCTATGGCTCAAATCTTCAATTGTCAAAAGACTCATCTCGTAAACACAAACCCCTGTCTGTTAAAAACTAATCGCATCCATTCGCGACTTCTTATTATACCACTCGCGCTGCAAGACAGGAAGTAGTTAAATTGTTTTAGGAAGCGTATTCATGCAAGAATTGCATAAAAACGCCCCTTTTGGGACGCAATATTTTATCATCGCTTGTCATTTCCGCCTTCTTTTCACATTTTCCTTCGCTTTATTGCCTAAACCTCATTTCCTGTCTGACTATACGAATTTCGTCTCCGTCCTTCAGTGCATAAGATT
This sequence comes from Paenibacillus alba, assembly GCF_013204855.1. Classification (GTDB taxonomy): domain Bacteria; phylum Bacillota; class Bacilli; order Paenibacillales; family NBRC-103111; genus Paenibacillus_E; species Paenibacillus_E alba. The sequence continues at coordinate 170,529 of NZ_JABMKZ010000002.1, forward strand.
GATAAGCAACCAGTGATTCGCCATTTAAATAGGTCCCATTGGTTGAACCAGCATCTTGAATCTCGTAGCTGTGTTCTTTTTTTATGATCTCGGCATGAATGCGAGAAACACCTGCTTCTTCCAACATACAGTCAACGTTAATATTCGCGTCTCCTCTTCCTATTGTAAAATGATCGTTAGTGATAGAGATCGTTCTCTCGTTATCTGCGGTCTTTACTTCGATGCGCGGCCCGGCTGTCTTTGGCTTCATATTACCTAAGAAAACCGTTGCATTAGGCAATTTATGATGAAGCAGTGATGTATGCTGGTGTAAATTGTCATAGTAATGCTGAACATCTATAAGCTTCTCATCAGCCTCTGGAATTTGACTTTTCACTATACTCTCAGTTTGTTTTTCACCCATTGGCGTGAACGTTTGATGTTGTCTATCGTGTGGGGTAATGGGCAAACCAAGATATTTCAAAACAAACGAAATATCTGCCAGTATTATGGTGATACCAGCAGCAACATGCAGAGTCCCCGTCGACGGATATGTAAAATAATTTTGCCATACAAAAGCACTGAGTAAAATAACTACAGCAAGTGCAATCAGTTGTGACCTTTGCCTTAGAGGTGTAAAGAAAGTTGATTGCAAATCAGCTTTCACTACTTGCTCATCTTGCTGCATTTCAAGTGCATTTTGATTCCATTTTCGGGGCTCTGGCTGATCGTCCACTTGCCGGGCTAGATGGGGCCTTGGCAAGCTATTGAACTGCTCAGGAGGTGGTGGATCTGGCAATGTTCGATTCTTTTCTAATTCATAGTTGTGAATGACTGGAGCTGCCAACTCCTTTGGCACAACGGTTTGCTTGTCCATTAGCTGCAAGAAAAAATCTTTAAAATCTTGTAGTCGATGCATGGGTGTGCATGACCCCAGCATCGCATTCACCTCATTCCTTTCCTCTTCTTTCAAAGCAAGCAGCATGTGATCCATAAATAAAGCTAACGATTTATGAACGGACTGATCTTCCGATAACAGTTCAATAGGTATGTAAGTCAAATAGATATCTGACCATTCAGCACCCATAAAAATAAAATTCTCTTTCAGCACATACCCTTCTTCGTTTAACATATAGTTCATACTCGCTTCAAGAGTGCTTACGATGGCAACCATCATTTTAGCGAAATTAAGCTTGGAGAGCCCTTCTATTTTCACCATATGAGCAAGCATGCGTTTCGACGAAATGTTGTAAAGCAGGCTGATCCGGAAATCTATTTCCTGTATTTCCAAGGGCAACAGATTCGGGATGTCATTAGCCTCAAGCATCTTAACCTGCAGCATGGACAACTCTTTCACCTCTAATCCACGCTCTTTATGAAGCGCCATATAATGGCCGTGATTGTAGACAAACTCATACCTAAGGCCAAATACTTCTTGTGTCAAGGCTTCACCACCTCTCCTCATAAAAACGTATAACACCATGTCAATCCTACGCCAGGTACAACCGCATACATAAACGGAAATTTCGTGTTTTTTTGATGCTTCAAAGCTTGCAAACTGCTCATATCATGGCACGCGATAGCCCCATACAACCATAAGGCAAGCTTGTGTCCAGTTGCTGCCATCTGCCTCTTAATAACGAGTAAAAAAAGACCGATAAGACCAGCACACAAGATCGCATAGAGCATGGATTGCACAACGAATGTGACTCCCATGATGGCGCCAATTGCTGCAAACAGCTTTACATCACCAGCGCCTAAAGCTCCAAAAAAGTAAAGCAAGATCAGCGCAATAAATCCAACTGCCGCTCCAACCAAGGCGATAAGCAGCCCCTTCCATCCCTCGGAAGCAAAATGGAAAAACACACCTACAATTGATCCACATAGTGTCAATTTATTTGGAATGATGGAATGACGGATATCGGTAATACAAGCTACCGTAACGAACAGCAAAAGGATAACATGAATCATAAATTCCCCTCCTCCATTAAGCACCAACCCATGCTCGCTCATAGGCTCTCTTTTTTAGAATGATCCTCTGACTGATAAATGGTAAAGGAAGCTTATAAGTAATCTGAGCTTCAATGCTCAGGATTGCGTTTCTGCCGTTTTCCATACTAGGAAGGGTTATCGAGGTCACCTTAAATGTATCTTTTGGAACTGTTCGTTCATCACAAAAGGCATAAACAATCGGTGTAAAGACCGTTTGCATGCGCGATTTTATGTGGACATCATAGAACTCGTCCAACGCCTCCGCACCCTTATCTTCACTGAGTTCACGCTTCTCTTTCTCCCATCTGATTAATTCTAAGAGTGGCTCTGGAATGTAAGCGGCGTATTCATCGGCCAAGTTTTCAGCATTCGTCACTTGTGTTCTCGCAGATTGCACACGTTCGATTACGCCCGTCAACATCTCAACCGGCCGGCTCTGCGCGAGCTTCGACTTGGCTTCTTGTACGAGGAGCTGCACGGGATACAGTTGACCCGCGATGCTTTTGGTTGCTTCGCTCACACCTGCTTGCAGAGCTAATTCCAAAACAGCAATCTGAATACAAACAACCAAACCGACAACAAATGCCAGAAAGAAAGGTAACACAAAGGAAGCCTCCAGTACGATTCCTCCTTGCTGCTCTTTATAAAATTTATGAATCACCACTGCACTCTCCTTTATTAATAGGCTACAGCGGTTGTTTGACTAAAGCGGCAGTGATTGCCCTGTACGTTACAGCCAAGCAAGCCCGAGCCGTCCAAAAGCTTCATAAGCTGGGGGATAAACCACAATCTCACTTCGCTGATAGCATATCCCTGCAAATACGTCGTCTCTTGCACCAAATCCTTGCTGTTGTTGAGCTCAATGAGCGCCTGCATTCTAGCCATGAGTTTTGTATTATTGCTATGCATCATGAGGAAAACACGCAAATAATCTTTGTACGTTAAACGGAGCACTGACGTCGTTATTTTCGCAGATAGCTCCACAGCCTCCCCTTTAATCAGTTTGCTCATGTCTTGAAACGCAAGCAGCGCTCCTTCCGCGGCTGCAGCCAAAAGAACAAGCAGCGGCGAGCCCACATTAAGCAGCTCTTTCTTGGGATCCAGAAGTGCTTCGACTGTTCGGATCGCCAATCGGAAGGAAAACATCTCCGCATACGCAGATGAGATATTCGCACCGCATGAGGAAAAACCATACAACAAATATTCCACTTCTTGATTCTTTAGGGGGTGGGCTCCCGGATCTGTAAGCTCACTGGACTTCTTCGGGTTCCCATTAGGATCAAGCTCTTGCCCATAGGTTCGATAATTAAATTTGGTTAGCGCGAATTCGTTCACATACATTTCATCACGCAGTGAATCCGTCGCCAAATTAAATGCCTCCAGCATTCCCATCGCTTTTAAGCTCACAGGCTCCGATTTCTCGAGATCATAGGCTATTTCACTGCCAATTGTCGTTTCCTGTGCGTTGGCATCCCGATATTTTTGATAATAACCCTTTGTATCCGCAGATGAATTTCCTGAACCTTGCAATCTCTCATACACCCTGTTATCCCCATTTGGTGAACTAAACACGGTGCACGTACCCATTGCTTGCTTAGCTTGATCAAGAACTGCTTGAATTTTAGTCTTTTGCTGTTGTTTATTCGTGGAGATCATATTGTTGTGGTCCATTCGAGTTTTCTCCAGTAAGCTCTGTGTACGATAAAATCCTACTGATTCCGTGTGATAACTTTGATTTGCTGAATTAGCTCTGTTTGTTTGATCAGGGGTGAAAAGATAAATCGAGTCCATCACTTCCTGAAAAGCAGAAAACAGAGCAGTTATGCTAGCTATTGAGGTCTGATATTTATAAAAATAATCATCTCCCAAAATAGAAACATTTTGAAACACTTCATTTACGTTTTCATTTCCAATTCCAGCATCTCGAGGGATTCCATCTATTTTCGTTCGAAGCTCGTCATTCCGCTGTTTGGCTAGACGAAGAGCGGGTTCAATGTTCTGCTTCAATTGCAAAACAACTCGGCTATCGGCCGGAACCTCCAGCTTTGTCGCCGCTAGCAGCGCCGCATATTTCATAATTAACTGCAATAAGACATCCAGTTCATTTAATTTCTGATTCAGCAGTTGAGCTTGCTCAGCCAATCTGCTTTTCGCTTGCAACATGTTCTGTATGCCAGCCGCACTCCCTGAACCTGCTTGGCTGATCGCAGCAATAGACATATCCATATTAGACATGGACTCACGGATCGATTCTATCTGACTCCTGATGCTGCTCATCTCGCTTTTTACTTCATCAACCGTATGCAGACCGATCTGAGCAGCTAACTGATCCAGCTCTGTGATGCGCGCTAGATAATACGTGTAATATTGCTGTGTTTGGGCATGCAGGTTCTCAGCGCTTTCCCAAGCCTCATCCAGAGCTTCCTCACGTTGATTAATAAGCTTTTCCAATTCTGCAGCATTTTTTGAGAACTGTGTGCCGAACTGAAATGGTGTTGTTGTTCCACTTTTTCGAAATTTATCCGTAATTTCTAACGTATACTCAATAGGAGCTTTGATTTTCATATCTTCCAGGACTTGCTTTTCAAAAACGATATGATTCGCCAACGAATACACAGGAGTAACCCGAATACTTTCATTTACTGGCTTTGTATCTACATAATGAAAAGCACCAGCAGCTGTTTGACCTGACAAATTGGCGGTAAATACTTCTCTGAACAATGTCTCGCTTTCATTCTGCGAAATGCCCAGTCCGTACAGACCTATTTTTTGAAGCTCCTGATCATACGCTGACATGACAGAACGAGCTGCAGCTTTAACAGCTGATTCGCTTTCTTTTTCAGCCAGTTTAATACGCGCAAAATCAATTAATACGGCTTGAAATAAAAAAATCGGTACGATGATAAGAATTAAGTAAACAGAAACTGCGCCTCTCTCAGAACGAATGAATCTCTTCAAATACTCTCCCCTTTCTAGTTGTGTATAACAATTACAATCCCTTTGCTTTCCAACTCCTTTCGAAAAGAGCTTGAAGGCATCCCTTTGCCGCTAGCATCCTTTTTGAAAAAATGCCATACAATCCCTTTTACTTGCGTTCCTTGCTGGAGCAGTTCAATGTCTTTGGGCATTTGTTCTCTGCGGAGTTGAAATTCCGTCATGTTATAGAAGGCTTGATGGGCAATTCCTCGAGCGTCCAAAGCATCAACTGTTCTGCTTAATCCCGATACAGTTTCCAATACAACTTCTTTTCCGCCAACGAGCGATTTCAAATAAGCAGCAGCTTGACGCTCAGACTTGATCGTTACCTCAGGTCCAGCTAAATCACCATGTTCGGGCTCAATGAGGGCTTCCTTGGCTTTTTGCGCGGAAATCCTGCCTTTAATCGTTTGAAAATAAGTTCTTGTAATATCTGTTAAGCGGATGAGTTCAATTGGATCAACAATATGCGAAATCCCCGTACCCGTTGTCTTATTTACATGCAGCCATTTATCTACAAATGGAGGTGTTAAAAATGACTTATTCAGTTTCACTTCAATCTGCCTATTCAGTACATAATTCATAAATTTAGCACTTCCTGTTACACCCTGAGGCAATAAAGCTGACGCTTTGGCAAGCTTTCGCTCAACTCGGCCGTTTGCTTCTAGGGTAGGAAGCTGAATTTGAGATGAGCCGCTGCCTGTCAGCATACCGAATAAATCCGAAATATTATTTTGAGTAAGCCGCCAGTAGAGACCATCGCTTTCACTAGGATTATAATTGCCCGTAACGATATCTTTGTGACTGTTATCCCATGTAAACGCGAGTCGCTCCGCTGTGGATCTTGCCATTTGCTGAACAAAAACTCGCTGATACACATACATGCCGAGAAAGAGCAGCGTAACGGTACACAATAAAATAACAGGAAATACAAGCGAAGCCTCGAGCGTGAAGCTTCCCTGCTCACTGGTTGCCAAGCTACTGCGTTTATGTTTACGGTGCACAGCTAGTCGTTGGACTTGGCGCACAGGGTACAACAGCGCTATTGTCTTTGAGATCCGTATTGGCATCGCCAATCAGCTTCTGAAACCAGCTTACGATCCACTTTCTGAAAATAATTGCTATAGCAACTAGCACAGCAACAATCAATAAAATTTCCAGAGTTCCGAGACCTTCCTCCTCTTCCCAGAAGTGCTTAAAGCCCATTACAAACCTTTCCATTGTTGAATTCCTCCTCATTATTGTTTCATCATAAGTAAAGCTGGTGCAGCAACAATAACCATGACAACAACGAAAATAAGTACCATTGGGAACACCAGCTTGGAAGATGCCTCTTCTCCCAAGGTTCGTGAGACCGACTTCCTGCGCTGCCATAGATCCAATGAAAGAGAATGAAGAGAAACAGCAAAATCATGACCTCCGCGTTTATAGTTCAGCAGAAGTGTAGAAGTAAACAGCGACACTTCATGAAGTGCGCAGCGCTTGCTGAAGTCCTCCATCACTTTGGTAAATGAAATGTTCATTTGCAGTTCATGGACTGCCTGCGCCAGCTCTTTGTACAGTGGGGTGCCCGACTTGTGAGGTCTAGCCTCTACACAGCGAATCCACGCTTGATGGACGGTTTCGCCAGCATTAACAAGCAGGACGATTGTGCTCAGCACCTCCGGCAATTCAAGGATAATTAAGTGCTGTTTTTTGCGGATTTTGATATCCAAATCACGAACCATCATCAAGGGTATGATAGCGCTGAGAAGTACGCCAAAACCGAGCAAAGAACCATCTCCGCCTGCCAATACAGAAAGGAAAGTCAGCGTCATTAAACATAAAGTACTTGCGGAAATCATCTCAGTATAAAACCATTTCGTCCCTTGTGCAGCAAAGCTTCTACCATACAAGGTAATTAGCTTGTGATAGATCTTAGCTGTAAGATCTGGCCATTTCTCCATTAAATTGAACTTATCTACAAGCAAATAGCTGTATGGCAAAAGTAGCTTGATCCGAAATGGATACAATTGTCCTTTCAATACATTGGCATATCGGCTGCGTCCCCATAGAAACAACAGAATTAACACAATAACTTGTGCCATGCACACAAATGTGATCCACATGTTACACCTTAATATTCATAATTTTTTGAGTTAGCAAATAACAAGCTCCCAAGAGCAGTAAACAAATCGTCATAATGAGCAAACCACTCCCCGTATAAAGAGGCAGCATATATTCAGGGGATGTGAAAGCCAATACGGCCACAATAGCGATCGGGGCAAAAAGCAAAACCCTCGATTCGAAACGTTTCTGTGCGATCATGACGGATATATCCTGAGATATCTCCAGTTTTTCGCCAATAACAGTAGCCGTTCTTTTCATGACCTCCACAAGATTTCCCCCTGATCTTTTGCAAGTGAGGAACACATCCGTGAAGCTTCTTACATCTTCCAAATGACTTCGCTCGGCAAAATTTTTAAGCGCTGCTTCAATTGGTTCGCCATTTTCAACTCTGCGACAAATAATACTAAATTCAATGACAATGAAGCAGGCCGGATCAGAATAAAGCAGCTTCAGATCTTCCAAAGCCTCTCGAAAAGCAGTTTCAATTGATTTCCCCACCGTCATCGAAGATGATAAACAGCTTAGCGCTTGTTTAAACTGTACATATAACTTGTTTTTACGATTTTGGATTACATGCTGTTTGCGGAAACGTGGAAATGTCAGCCCTATCATGGATAAGGCAGCGGCGAGGATTAGGCTTTTGTAGAAAATGTAGCCAACTATAAAAGCAGGAATTGCCAGCATCAATATGGCAATCATTTTTTCTTTCGCGTTCATCTCATAAAGATTATAGTCGATCAGTTGATTGATGCTGGAGGGCTGGGGAGTTAGAGATGTTTTATTCATAAGCGAACCAATCCGGAAGCTTTTTGCCAGCCATTTGAATTTTGTGCAAGTTATGAAGTCTGTTGCCTGTATACGTAAGCTCACCAATCACTTTACGATCTGCCGTTTCGCCTCTTTCCTCAAATAAGAAAAGTGGAAGAAGCTGCACCTCGCCATCTCTAACATCTAGAACCTCATGAATTTCGGTCACTCTTCGCGAGCGGTCGCGTATTCGGCTAATGTGAACGATGATATCCAGCGCCGAGGCGATTTGTTTACGGATAACCTCTACTGGCAGCGGCGCACTGCTCAGCACCATTGTTTCAAGCCGGCTCAGCATGTCTACGGAGGTGTTAGAATGCCCCGAACTGAGGCTTCCATCATGCCCAGTATTCATTGCTGCCAACATATCTAGCGCTTCCGCCCCACGTACCTCGCCAACGATGATCCGATTAGGACGCATACGCAGCGAGGATCGAATCAGATCTCTTATGCTGATCTCCCCTTTGCCTTCTGTATTGGCATTGCGAGTCTCCATTCGCACTAAGTTAGGCACATTTTGAATCTGCAGCTCAGCGGAATCTTCAATGGTGATGATGCGTTCATGTGAAGGAATCCAGGCACTAAGAGCATTGAGGAATGTTGTTTTCCCAGAGCCTGTACCTCCTCCAATAAAAATATTGCAGCCTGACTCAACAAATACTTGCAAGACATCTGCGGCTTCCCGCGACAAGCTCCCCATATTAACTAAATCATCCATAAGAAGAGGCTTTCCCGGAAACTTACGGATGGTTAGTGCAGGTCCGTTTAACGAGGCAGGAGGCAGTACAATATTGACCCTTGAACCATCGTGTAAACGCGCATCTACAATTGGGGTTGATTGATTCACAATCCGATTCACTTTAGAAACAATCATTTGAATCAGGTCTTCAAGCTTCTCAGCACTTTCCAAAGCATAGGGGTATCGTTCCACAGCTCCATTTCTTTCAAAGAAAATGTTTTCATGACCATTAACCATAATTTCCGTTACGGATGGATCATCAATCAGCGGTTGAAGAACATCCAATCCCCGAAAAGAATCAAATATTCGCTTGACACCCAGCTGCATCTCACTAGAGGTCCACCCCTGCTCATCAGCAAGGCTGAAAATGACATGCTCAATAAGTTCAACTAGTTTCGCATCGCTCACTGTGCTTGAAAGATCAAGTCTCTCCTTAATATCTTGCTTCAGAGTGTGGAATAACTGTTGATTCAAGAAGCAGCAGCTCCTTCCCGCTGCGTGGCGGATCGATCCTTGCCTCCATAAATAGCTGCGAACATGTCGTACGTTTGTTCAGAAAAAACACCCGATTGCCACATCTGAGCGGGAGAACTCACCGTTTTCCAATCGGGAATGTACGGAAGCTTAAAGGCCAGCTCTTTTCCTAAAATGGAAAAATCATTAGTTAGAATACCTGTAAATTTATTCAGTACAAAATGAATATTCGGCTTGAAGCCAAGCTGTTTATGAAGTATCTGCGTTTTGAATAGATCCGTTACATCATCTCGGAGCAGCCATATAATGTGATCACTGGATTCTAAACATTTTACAATTCTCGGATGCAAAGTAGCTTCCAGATCAACAATGATGTAGTCGTATTCGTTCTGAGCAATGATCGTATCTAAAAGCAGTTGGATATGCTCGCCGCTCATTTCCTGCATTTCCCTAATTTGATCGTCAGGGCTTAAATGATCTATACGCCATCTGGCATCATGAGATTTAAGCAGCTGCAGCTTGGGACCCAATAGATCAGGTGAGCTTTTCATGTAATAGAGAATCTGGGAAAATCGACTTCTATCCCCCTGCAGCCATTGTGAAACAGCGCTAACCAATTCAAGACTTAAATAAAATACTTGTTCCCCGCGAAAAGACAATTGCTTTGCCAAATGCAGGGCGGTCATCGTTTTGCCACTGTTCCCACTGCTGCTGAAAACAGAAAACACCTTCGTTCTTTTCATCCCGATTCCTTTATCGTAATGATTCTTCTCCGCATAGAAGGCATGAAGACGTGAAAGCAATTGACTCAAAGACTGAAACCGATATAAAAAAGGGATTTTAGTCTCAGCTTCCTTGGAGTTAGCGATGGTTTCACTTAAAACCATTTTGAATAATGAAGTGCTCTGATTGAGCAAAAGTGGATAGAACGTCTCTGAGAACAATAAAATGCCTTCTACCGGCTGATGCTCAATGACTTCCAGGATGTATTCCCATTTGGAAAACAATTTCACCTGCAAACGCTCTGCGAACTCTGAAGAACGGACAAACGCTGCGAGTCTTTCTGCGTACAGGTTGTCATCATCCAAGACATACATTTGAATTTTATTCATTACTACCTCCTTTAAGTTGAGGATAATTTCGCATAAACACCGCTGCCAATTAACACTAAACCAATGATGAAGAGCACAATTGCCAGACGTACGGTGGTCGCAACGTTCATGTATCAACCTCCTTTGTATGTCGGAAAACAAAAAAAAGCACGCGCCGATGGCAGAGAACGAGTCTCCACGATCAGCGGTGCTTCCGCTTGTCCGATATATGTATCCAGATTATACCACATTCAACTGAAAAAACAATCCTTTTATTCCCAAGGATATTTCATCGTAAAAAAGCCGGCAAGCTTCTTGCTTTCCACTCTCCGCATCCTTCTCATCTCTGCTCGCTGTGGTGCAGATTCATGAAGCTTCGTCTCTTCCTCGGTTTCCGGAATCACTTGAGGCACCTCAACCGGAACTTTATTATCATCCAACGCAACGAAAGTTAGAAAAGAAGTCGCGGCAATTTTTCTTGCCCCTGTCTTCAAATCCTCTGTAACCACCTTTACGAAAACTTCCATTGAGCTTTTGCCGGTCCAAGTAACAAAAGACTCCAAACACACGGAATCCGAAGTGTGGATCGGCGACAAAAAGTCTACGGAATCCGTCGAGGCTGTAACCACAGATCGCCTGCAATGTTTATGCGCAGCAATCGATGCAATATCATCAATGTACGACATTAGCTTGCCACCGAACAGGGTATTGTGATTATTCACATCGGTTGGAAAAATGCGCGATGTTTTGAAGCAGCGAGATTCTCTGGCAAAACGTTGTTCCATAAACGAATAGCCCCCATTATTTACATGAAAATAGAAATATGACTCATCATAACACACTTATCGTGTTTGTGGTTATAACTTAGGACACGCGTGTAATATAGTAATACAAGCTAAAAAACCAAAGTGGAGGTGCTGTCATGTTTTCATTCATTGTGGTGTTTCTCATTACATATGCGCTTTTTTCAATCTCCGGTGTGCTATTCCCAACAGATCTAACTTACTATAAGACTCTGAAAAAACCAAGCTGGAATCCGCCAGCTAAGCTTTTTGGCATCGCGTGGGGGATTCTTTATGCTTTAATTTCCGCTTCAGTGGCCATTGTTTATACCAAAACTGACGGATTTCAAGAAGCCGCTGCGAGCTATGTTCTTATTTTACTTATCAACTATTTGGCGAATCAGGCATTCACTTTCATTGAGTTTAAATTAAAAGACCGGAGACTAGCCTTTCTAGATACAGCTATCGTAGCCATTACGACCTTCTTTTTAATTAATGCTACCATTCCTTATTCCAAGCTCGCTGCCTGGCTGTTAGTCCCCTACTTGCTCTGGTCTTGTTTTGCTACAGTACTCGCATGGTCCATTTATCAGCTAAATAAAGAGGCTAAGCATTCTGTTTAAATCGGGAAAACCATGATTTCTTTGGAGGTGACGCCATCCTTTCCCACATGCTCGCAGGCAAAATCTCGTGAAGCAAAGGACTTAGCGCATCGCTTAGCTGCTCCAGAATATCCGGTCTGTCTTGAATGCATTCACCTTTCATAACAGCCTGCATGACTTCCCCGCGAGATATTTCGGGCATTGTACATAGCGGAGCAGTCGGCAGCGCATCCAGCCATTCCTTGCGATATTGTCCAGGCAGATTTCCGTTTGCAACAAAATGAACCTTTTTGCCTCGTTTCTGATACATCATAAACAGCTCAAACAAAGCTCGCGAACGGGGGCGATGGCATTTGCCGGGAGAAGCATCAAGAAGTACAACAATTTCATCCGCACTATGACATAGCTCTTGAACAGCAGCTTCTTCCCAATTCGTCGATACGTCCCATATGACGATCGGCTTTTTAATTGTGTAAAGAAGTTTAAAGGTGTCCGCGGGATGCCAGCTGCTCGATAACCCATCAGGATGAACAGGCACCCATGTCGTAAAGCCATCTGTCCAGCTGACTGCGGTCGACAACTTTTGCTCTGTCACAAGATGATGGATGAAAGCATAATTTTTGGGTGCGTTGATATCGCCATATAAAAGCATATACAAATCTGGTTCGATCGTAGGCTCTTCGACTACAACGTTAGGAATCTGCCTAGCATGAAGAATTCTCGCCAAGGATATCGCCGCAAAGGTAGAACCGGCTCCGGCAAATAAGCTTCCAATCACAATTAATTTATCCGAAGAAATGGTGAGGTTGGGTTGGTCAGAATGTAACATTTCGGGCTGCAAGGGGGACGGTACCGAATAAATCGAACGAAGCCTCATTTTCACTTCCAAAGCTGATTGACAGCGATGTTGAGGATTCTCTTGAAGGAGTAATTGTATCGTAGTGGTCAGGACTTCTGGCAGGCCAGAGCGAATATGTCCCAACAGTTTCTGAGTAAGATAAGCATATTGCCCTCTGGATAATAAATAATACAACATGGACCCAAGTGTATACAGATCCGTACGAGCGTCCGTTTGATCGCCATGGAATTGCTCCGGTGCTGCGAATCCAATGGTTCCCATCTGAACCGTGTCCGACTGCTTGCCGCGCTCATAATGCCTAGCCACCCCAAAATCAATCAAACGTACCTGATCATGCTCATTCAACATCACATTAGAAGGCTTAAGATCACGATAAATAATAGGTCGTGGTTCAAACGTATGCAAATAATGAAATAGATCACATAGCTGAAAGGCGATGCTCACAATTTGGGCAACAGGCAAATCACGCCCCTTCTGATCAAACAAATCTTGTAACGTTGGCCCCTGGATATAATCCATTACCAAGAAGCCCTTTCCTTCCTCCGTAGTAAAATAATCAACTAATTGCGGCAGCTGCGGGTGTTGCAGCGTGGCCAGCATTTCTGCCTCTTCCAGAAAGCTCGTCAGCTTGCCATCAAGCGGCATACATTCTTTCACCGCCCATTTCTTCCCTTTAAGCTTCATATCTTCCGCCAAATATACGTGGCTCATCCCGCCTTCAGCGAGAATCGCTTCGATCCGGTATCTGCCTCCAAGGCAAGTTCCAATCCAATTTATCTTCCTATTCACAGTAAATAAAAGCCCCCCTTATCAGGTAAGAATTACCTTGATTATAAGAGGGACATCATTATAAATCTACATTTTTTTCCACATTCTACGTCTTTTGCAAATATAGCGTCAATTCTTCCCGATTATGAAACAATTGTTTCGCTTTAAGCAGGAACAAGGATGGCTCCAAAATCCGCAAAATATCGCGAACCGTTTGGAACGGTTTCTTGTGCATAAGCTTAACCGTAATGATCGCCGTTCCCCCACTCTGCAAGGAGTAGAGAAGATCAGCCACAAGTCGTCCCATCTGCCGAGGGTCCCAGCTCATGTCACAAACAAGCAGATCAAATTCATTGTCCCGCAGCTTGACATCTCCGGCATTTTTCTTATGGATTTTGAGCAGTGGATTGCCCAGAAGCCGAGGACTCATCGCCGCTGGATCAATGGCTGTCACTTTCAGCCCACGCTCCAATAGCAAGGAGGTCCAGCCCCCAGGAGCTGCGCCGATATCAAGCGCCGTACGAGCCACACTGAAATCAATTCCGAATCGCTGTTCAGCTTCAAGCAGCTTGAATTTGGCACGGGAGATTTGATCTTGCTCCTTCATAAAGCGGATAGCGCCACCCGACCAGTCGGATAAATTGTCACTTGGCTTTGATAGTCCTACGAACAACTTCGCAGCACTAATATATACCGAAATAATATGATCCGAATAACGGACAACAGGCTCACCGAGGATCTCGGAAACGATAATCTCGTCGAATGCAGCCTTAATGGAGAAAGGCGCATAGGGCACATCAGCGCGCTCATCTTTGCGAACCTGCGTAGCTATCTTCTCCCCAGGATGAATGAGCCCCGCTTGAAAAGCCTTTCTCAACCAACCTTTGAGATGTTCAATATCCGCATCCGTACGGCTGATTTCAAATTCTTGAGTAACAGGCTGAACATGCCTTAGAAACATCGGCTCCTGTTCTTTGATGACGGCTATCGGATCTTCAATCTCCGCCGGTACTTCGAATAAAAACACTTCCGTAGGCACCAACAAATAGAATTTCGTTAACGGAAATAACTTACGTATTTCATCTTGCGCATATTGAGCGAACCCATGGTTAGAGGTGCCAATATAAGTATTTGTATGTGTCATAGCCGCATCCTTTATGTAAACTTCAATTCTATTCAATGACCTTGATCCAAGGACGATCTTGATACCACTCTAACGAAATTTGTACATCAAAAGCTTTTTGAATATTTTCAGGCGTCAGCACTTCTTCTTTAGGACCCGCCGCAATCAATTCCCCTTGCTCAATAATGGCAACATGCGTAAATAAAGGGATAATTTCTTCAATGTGATGAGTGACGTAGACGACGGTAATATTTTGTTTACTTAGATCGTTGACATCGCGCAAAAACCGCTCTCTCTCGTACAGATCCAGACCTGCCGCGGGTTCGTCCATAATCAGAATGGAGGGCTTCATCATCAGTGAGCGCGCGAGCATCACTTTTTTGCGTTCCCCCTGGGAAAGACTTCCCAAAGGCTGATTGGCCAAATGAGGAATACGAACCTGCTCCAGCATAACCAATGCACGATCCTTTACCTCTTGCGGAATTTCCTGATAAAACCGTAGAAAAGCATATTCACCTGTCGCTACAACCTCTTGAACAGGATCGTTCAAATTCATTTTTTCAAATAACGATTGCGAAATATAGCCGATCTTCTTACGCACTTCCCTGACATCGCATTGCCCGTAACGATTGCCCAATACATCTACCGTCCCCCGACTAGGGAATTCGTATCCATTCATCATTTCGAGCAGTGTTGTTTTCCCTGATCCATTGCGACCCAGCAATACCCAGTGTTCACCTGGTGCGATGTGTACGTTCACATCATTTAGAATATGTCGTTCTCCGCGGATAAAATGAATATGAGATAAATGTATCATATGACGTTAGATTCCTTTCTTATTGCGCTTCTTTCGGATAAGTACCTTGTGCAACTTGTATAAGCAGCTCATCCGGAATCCGGTTCGGATACACAGACGTCCCTTCCGGCTTGGCCGTATAGAGCATTTGGTACATGGCTATGCAAGCCGCCCGACTAGAGGTATGAATATAAATCGTCTTGGGAAATTTCCGCTTCTGAAGAAGCCAGAGCACGACATCCATTCCCGTTTGCGCTGATGTCCAGCCTAGATCATGATCAAGGGAAAGAATATCCACTTCGAATTCTTCAAGCAGCAAGACGCACTCATTGACATCCTTGGCTAATGTAAAACCGGAGGGACAAGGTCGCAAGTCATCTAAGTATACATGAATCATGATTGGATTTCCTTTCTTGTTCATGTTGTTTGGCAATTAAGTATTTTTGACCAACGATTTCACAAGGGCGATCTCCTGCGTATGCGTACCATCTGTACCCGAACTCGTTTCTAATACGATTGGAATATGGGTTAAGAATGGTGAATTCAATAGCGTTTCGAAATTCTCACGTCCAATATAGCCCGCCCCAATATTCGCATGCCGATCTCGCCGAGACCCATAGGGATGCAGCGAATCATTCAAATGAACAGCTTTCATATGCGGGAGATAATCAAGCTGCAAACCCTTAGACTCCAGCTCGTTCCAGTTATGCCCCTGCCATAAGCCACTAGCAAAAGCATGACACGTATCCAAGCAAAATCCGATCTTCCCTGGAGATTCGCACAACTTCCTTATCTGAGCCATTTCTTCCATGGTTAGGCCAAGTTGAGCGCCTTCACCAGCCTGATTTTCAAGAAGAATGAGTGAAGAACCCTCATAACCCTGCGTCGCACTATTCAAACATTGTATTATATTTTTGTAGCCTTGTAACGGGTCTTTTCCAACATATTTTCCAAAATGCACCACAAGCCCTACTGACCCACAGGCATCGGTAATGTCGAGCGCATTTTTCAACAGTTTTACCATTAGTTCGCGCTCAGCCGCTTCAGCAGCTGGATTTAGCGGATATGGCGCATGGCCAATCGATAACAACCCATGTTCCGAACACAATTGCGCACAAGCTTGCGCATCTTGGTTATTCCATATTTTTGTAGAAAGACGACGAGGATTCATCGGAAAATATTGAAAGGCACTGGCCCCTAGCGATAACGCTGTCTTGGCCGCACCTAAATAACCGCCTCTTGTGCTAACATGTGCCCCAATAAATCGTTCACTTTGCTGTGCTTTCATGATTGGCAATTCGCACAATAGAAACATTTGCGACTGGAAACTTCTTCCTTAATCAAGGGGTGCCCACAGCGCAAGCAAGGCTCGCCTTCTCGATCATACACACGACATTTGGCATCAAATTGACCTGTCAACCGATCCCCAACAAATAAAGGATCCTCCATATAACCGCCAAACTGAATAGCTTCAAGAAGCACAGTTCGCATCGCTTGATAAAGTCGATTCTGTTCCTCTTCTGTCAAAGTGGGCAATTTACGCAGGGGCAAAATCCCCGCAATGAAGCAAATCTCATCCGAATAACAATTCCCTATACCTGAAAGAAAGGACTGATCAACAAGCGACACTTTCAGATTGCTTTTCTTACTGTTCAGCACTTTCTGAAACAGTGGAAATGTAAAACCTGGCTCCAAAGGTTCCGGCCCAAGCTTCGCGAATAATTGTTGCACCTCAGACGGGGAATGCATATGCAAATACCCTAGGCGCAAACCAATGAAATATAAGTGCTTCAATCCAAAATCAATGACAACCTGCGCTGTTCTATCTGGCTTTTCTTCTTCCGAGCCGTAAAACATCCATCCCCCAAGCATCAGATGCAAAACCAGTATCTCGCCCGTTTCCAAGTGAAATAGTAAATGCTTAGCTCTGCGGTCAATCCGGATAATCCGATTTCCCGTCATGGCTCGAACAAAAAAATCCGAATCTACGTTCAAAGATTTAGGACGTGTTACCTCTGCGCCTGTCATCGGTCTCCCTTGAATCAAGCGTGTTAATTGCTGACGATAGGTTTCCATTTCTGGAAGCTCGGGCATGTTATTTCCTCCTTGCTCTTTTCTTCCTTGTATGTCCAAAAGAAGGGGAACGTAAACGGAAATGGGATCATGCTGAGCTTGATTTGGAAACGTTTATATTAATCCTTCACTCACATAGATCGGTTTCATTTTGCGAGTCTTGGAGGCAGCTCTTTGATTTGCTTGCACCGCCAATGCGTTTGATTGGCGCGCAGGTGTTTCTGATTTCCTCAGCTTGTCCTTTAGCCGCCTGATCCGCTTCTCTAAAGCTTCCTCGACTTCATGTTGCTTCTTATCTGCGCGCTGCAGCGAACGGCGACGCCACAGCTTTGCCCAAGCCTCTTCCGCATAAAAAATAGCTTGCTCCCAGTTCCGCTCACGATGCTCATAGAACATAGCTAGTTCTAAATAAGGATCAATTTGCAAGGCAATACTCGCATGCTTAATCGCTATCCATCTTTTCCACAAATCAACTGCGCGAGAGTAATTGGCCCTTTTCTTATAAAATGCAGCCAACTGCAGAATCGCATGTTCATAATCCATAGAAGATATTTCGCCTTCCTGATCATTCATGAGCCTAGTGAATAACTCATTGAAATAGCTTTCTGCCTTTCGTTGGCGATTCATTTTATCAAGCCATTGGCCGGTCCTAAAAAGCTCTTCGAGCTCGAGTTCAGGCTCTGGCATAAACGCAGGTGTGTCATCTGCTAGCAGTTTGCCAAAATGAATGGCCAGCGCCGCTAAAGTGACAATGTCATGCTCATTATGAACGAATACCCCTTGGAGGATAGCTGGATTCTTCTCAGCCAGATACTGAAAATATAAGGTTGGCGCCATCGAACCAGGAACGTCGTCCACTCGTTCAAAGCCTAGCCGGCTCTCTTCGACTTTGCTTAATCGACAGGAGGGCAGCGTATTTCGCCACAAGCTGCGTGATGAATAGAGCAGATCGAGTTGAAGCAGCTTGGCATCGTTCAGCTTAAGGCGATTCAAGACATAGCGATTTTTCAGAATCGGCCAGTCAAACGTTCGACCATTATAAGAAACAATATGTGTGAAGCGGCTCAGCAGCTCTTGCAAATATACAAGCATCGCCTGCTCTTCCGCAGGATTGCGAATGAATAGTTGTTCCACCGTGAAAGACTCAGCTGTATAAAAGCCGATGCCGACCATGAACGGCACATTGCCCGCACCGACGCCAAGTCCGGTCGTTTCGGTATCGAAAAAGAGCAGCGCTTCGTGCTGGACGACCGCGTCACGGTCGTGAAAGCCGCTCAGCTGCTGCGCCACTTCGGCCAGCTCACGCAGCCGATACTTGCCGTGCACGCTGTCCGCGCCGTACGTACAGCGCCGCATGATGAACGAGCCCGCTGAGCTCGTTTCGATATGGGCGCCGAGCTGCGCCCACTCGCCGTCAGCCACAGGCAGTGGCGGCGGAACTGCTTGCGCCGCCGGGCCCTTCAGGCGGCCCAGCCTTTCGCGCAGCCCGCTCATCGGGCACCGCCATCAAGCTGCGCCAGCAGCTCCAGTGCGAGCTTCTTGCCAAGCAAGCCGACCTCTTCGATCGGTCCGACGCAGGCCGGACAGCCGCTTATGCAGCCGCAGCTCTGAATCAGGCTGCGCGCTTGATCCATCAGCTGTCCGTGCACCTCGTACAGCCGATCACTCAAACCGACGCCGCCTGGATAGCGGTCATAGAAAAACACGGTCGGAAGCTTATTATGCACCGCCTTCACCTGTGGAACAACCCGAATATCCATCGGGTCGCACATCAAGTACAGCGGTGCCAAATGCGAGAGAACATTCGCTATGCCGAGCAGCGCGTACTGCATATCGTTAGCGGAACGTCCGGCAGCCATCTCTTCATCAAAGGTGAACCAATAGGAACTGGTATGGAGTTCTTCCTCCGGCAGCCGAATCGGACCGGAACCTATGTTCTCGTGCGTCCTCAAGCGGATTTTTTTGAAAATGGTTGGCTGCGCATTGATCGTTACTTCACCTAATTGACGAAGCAATCCCCAGCTTCTGCCCTCACGATTCACATGGAGCACTTTCAGCTGCACGGCCATACTCGCATCGGTATAATAGTCCACATCGACTTGGCGAACGAAAGCTTTCTTCTCTTCATAGTCCAGCTTCTCAACTTGAAATTGGACCCCTTCATGTATATATATGGCCTCTTCATGAATAAGCGTTGGCGCGCTGAAGCGGTCACACTCGCCAATAACCCGATTCGCGTTAGTCATGTCAATAATAATAAAATTCTCTTGAGCTGCCGAGCGAAGCGATATGTTGTGAGCAGGAAAAGACTGCTCCATCCAATACCAGCGATCATTCACTTGATGAAGCACCTGCTCCTCGGTTAAATACTCAAGCACATCCTTAAGAGACTCATCCCCAAACTTCTCATTCGCCTCAAAAGGCAGCTCATACGCCGCACATTTGACATGATCTACCAGGATGATCAAATTGTCAGGATGAATGCGCGCTTGCTCTGGCGGCCGTTCAAAAAAGTACCGAGGATTCTGGATCAAATATTGATCCAGCGGATTGCTGCTCGCGACGAGGATCGTCAGCGAGGTCTCCTGCCGCCGTCCGGCACGCCCGGACTGCTGCCAAGTGCTGGCTATCGTGCCTGGATAGCCATTCAGCACGCACGCTTGCAGCTGGCCAATGTCGATGCCCAGCTCCAGCGCGTTCGTGCTGACGACGCCGCGGATTTCGCCGCTGCGCAAGCCTTTCTCGATCTCCCGGCGAAGCTTCGGGAGATAACCGCCGCGATAGCCGCGAATCGATTTGCTGCCCAGCTCGTGGGTCACGAGCTCCTGCAGATAGGTCAGCAAAATCTCCACGCGCACGCGGCTCCGAGCAAAAACAATCGTCTGAATCCCGCTTCGCAGCAGTTTGCCTGCCAGCTTGCGCGTCTCCAAGACGGAGCTTTTGCGAATCCCCAGCTGTTGGTTGACGACTGGCGGATTATAGAACACAAAGTGCTTCTCGCCTGCCGGCGCTCCGTTATTGTCAATCAGCTTGACGCTTTCGCCAATAAGTCGCTCCGCATGCTCTTTGGGGTTGTCGATCGTGGCGGAAGCGCAAATAAATTGCGGCTTTGAGCCATAGAATCGACAAATGCGCTTGAGCCTGCGGATGACATTCGCCACATGACTGCCAAATACGCCGCGGTACGAATGCACCTCGTCAATGACGATATAATTCAAATTCTCGAACAGCTTCACCCATTTCGTATGATGCGGAAGAATAGCAGAATGAAGCATATCCGGATTCGTTACTACAATATGACCGGCATTCCGAATAGCCTGTCTAACCGTCGGAGGCGTATCGCCGTCATAAGTATGGGTCTTAATGTCGACTTCCATAAAGTCTACCATTTCTTGCAGCTCGGCAACCTGATCCTGTGCCAGTGCCTTTGTTGGAAATAGATATAATGCACGAGAAGCATCGTTCTCGAGAATTTTTTGGAGTACGGGCAAATTATAACAAAGCGTCTTCCCCGAAGCCGTTGGCGTCACCGTCACTACGTGATGACCGGCTGTTACTTGATTGAAAGACTCCGCTTGGTGCGTGTAAAGCTGATGAATGTTTTTGTGCCCGAGTGCAACACGAATACCCTCATGCAATCCATCTGGAAAAGAAGCCAGCTTGGGATCACGCGGGGGTATAGTATGCCAATAGGTTACTTGCGACATGATCTCAGGCGACTTGCGCAGCCCTTCAATCATTTCTACCATGGAGGAAACTTTACCTGTTAAAGGATTCATATGCGAATCTCCTTATGCATTTCGTTTCTTCCATTTTACAGAATATACGTTCGCATGTCTACATAAGATCCGATGAATCATCGTAATCATACCGTAAACCATCATGATCTCCACTTGTAAGAGCAGCGTTCACATGGAGGGCATGCTTTGCACTCTCTTGCATTTTGACTAAAACTTCTTGATAATCTCTTGAGCGCTGTTCTTCCATTTCATATTTCATAGCCGCTCGCAATGCTCTTTCAATGATAATGACATCATGACTAGTAAAATTCATAGTTCCTCGCACCCTCTTCTTGGAGCTTGATTTCATAACAACTAGTTTTGCCAAAATCGAGAAATACCATACTATTCATGGGAATTTTCAGAAACTCGTATTACTTGCAGAAATCAGGTAAAATTAGGAAGAATACAATCTGAAGGAGGAATTCATCGTGACAAGCTCTCTACCAACTGAAATCGAAACGAATCGTCAGCCCGATCATGAAATCAATCCGCAGTTCCTAACACGCTGGTCCCCGCGCTCATTTACGAATCAAGAAGTGACTGAGGATGTACTTCTTAGCCTATTCGAAGCAGCAAGATGGGCCCCATCCGGCAGCAATTTGCAGCCTTGGCGTTTCATCATTGCCCGTACGGATGAGCAGAAAGCCAAGTTCCACGAGTTCATTATGCCTGCTAATCGGGAATGGTGCGAGAAGGCTCCAGTGCTTGCCCTTGTGATCTCTCATACCAAGACAGCAAGAGGCGACAACAATCCTAGTCATCAATTCGATGCAGGTACAGCTTGGGGATATCTTGCCCTAGAGGCCAATAACCAAGGACTTGTTACTCATGCTATGGGTGGATTCCATCGCGATCAAGCTCGCGAAGCGCTTCAAATTCCTGAGGATTATGACATTCATGCTGTAATCGCGATCGGCTACCGCGGCTCTGTCGATGCCCTTGCCGAGAAATTCCAAGAACGCGAAACGCCTTCAACCCGACGTCCCCTTAACGAACTGCTCTTTTCAGGGGAATTTGGCCAGACCCTCTAGCAAAAGCAAAGAAGTCTTGCTCCCATTTAGGAGCAAGGCTTTTTCGCTATTCTTTCATTTAGACATAGGGCGGATCCCACGCCTTTTTATCCCATCCCAGCGTGTCGCTGACGACGTTCATGTCGCGGTCTAGATGTACATTAACGCCGAAGGACAGCTTGCGTTTATACCAGAAACGCACATCACGCCACTGTACCTCGTAGCCATCACTCTTCTCGCTCCAGCTTACGTGAATTCGCTGCGCAAAGTGCAGAAATGCTCTGACCCCATCGGTGCCCATCGTTGCCTGCACGATCGGATGTGTATCCGCATTGGTATATTCCGCTTTACTATACTCTTCTTGCACCTGGATTCGCCCCTCGCGAATCTCTCCCAAATAGAAGCGCATATCTCCCTCGACAACGAATTGCCAATGAAACCAGCTCAGGCTTGGAATAAGATGACATATCGCATCGCTGAGTTTGAGTTCATTTTTAACTGATTCAATCAACCGCTTGCGCTGTGATGCCCTGATCGCGATATAGAAGAAACTTGCGCCATAGATGAGCCCGAACATTTCACCGATGTGACTGCCTCCACTCCCTCCCCAGACGAAGAGCCAAACAAGGATTCCCAGCGTATGAAGGGCGAATAAGAAAGGTTCATACAAACAAAGCGTGTCCAGATGAAACCATTTCGCGGACAAAGGCCGAAAACACTGGACGCCGTACACATTAAATAAGTCAAGAAACACGTGAAACACGACGGCTGCAAACGTCCATAAGTATAAGCTTATCAAGTGCTCCCAGACACCAAACATGGCTGCTAGAGGTACACTGATAAGGACAGGCCAGATAAATAAGGCCGGCAGTGAGTGTGTAATGCCGCGATGAACACGCAAATATGTGGCGTATCCTTTGAGACGAGCCAATGTATCGAAATCAGGAGCGTGCGAGCCAATCAGGGTACCTGCAAGTATGGCATGCGCTAGATCTGGATTTTGCACGACTGCTGGTTCCAAGCAGGCTAAACCTGCTAGGGAAACGCCGAAAAGCAAGTGGCTTCCTGTGTCCATCTGATGATCACCTATCCTTTGGATCGCTGTATGTTATCCCACTTCCGCTGTTGCAAATGCATGATTTCCTACTAGACTGCCTTCCGCTTCATCTGAACTGATTTCCCAACGCTCATGTGTATTGAACCAGTAAAACCAAGCCGATGGCTGTTCACGAACGACTTGCTCAATGAATGAATTTAAAGTCAGATTCGCCGCGGAACGCTCTTTGCGACCAGAGCCATCCAATTGTTCATGCAAATATATCGGTGCGCCAAATTGAAGCTGATGCTTAAACCCGTGAAGACGATAGCCGTAAAAGGGGACAACAGGTACTTGCAGCTCCAGCGCTAACATGGCAGCACCTTCCGGGGTGCGCGTTAGTTTGCCGAATAGTCTGGATAACGGAAAGTTCGGCCGCCAGAAATCACCAAGCAGAAAGACTATCCCCCCTGATCGTACATGCTTTTTCAAAGTTCGATACATTTCCAGCTGGGGAACGCTGTCATAATCCAAACCTTTGCAGCCCAATGCAGCAAACTTCAAGTAGAGCGGTTTAAGTTCTGGACTCCCTGCTGAAGCAACGGTCAAACAATCATATTTCTGAGATAAATACCAATAGTAGTAGAAAAAATTCCCAACATGCGGAGTAAAGATGATGAAACCTTTCCCGTTTGCCTGTTTACTCGCTTCTTCAAGCGCATCCTCACCTAGAACATTAAAATTAGATGTAGAATGAGTTGGCAATGTTTGGGATCGAAATAAAATTTCGCACAAAGTAAACACAACATTTTCCACGTATTGCTTGATCAATAGTTTCAATGAACGTTCAGGCATTCCACCCAGCAGTTCTACTAAATTAAGCTTCATGCGCCGCAGAAATCCTTTGCCGAGTGCCATGTATACAATAAAAGCGACCACTGAGCATGTCATTGATATCATCCAGTCTGGGAACAAACGGATGACTTTTTCGATTCGAGCCATTTTCTGCTCATTTGACGTTAATTGTCCGATCCAATCGTACAAATCAGATCCTCCTTGCTTGGTTATGTGGTAAGAAAATGACGTTTATAACGACGCGTAATGCGATCTTTTTGCAAAATGATGAAGAAATCTACAGTCCCGAAACTCTCGTCATAAGCCGGATCTCCGCCAATCTCTGCACCAAGCCATTGATAGCCTTTCATCAGAGGCGGGAGTTTACGGAAAATGTCCTTATCATTGCTGTCTATTTCAATTTGTGCAAGACCATGAATGCGATGTGTTGAAAGGGGTTTAACTCCGTATCGGTCTGTAATGACTTGTTTGTGCCGGAGCAGTGAATAGATCAAATTCAGCTCTTCCAGATTTTTGATATGAACACTCGCACAACCAATCAAATGCGTATAATTCTGCTCACTGATATAGCCGGCAATCCCCTCCCACAGCAGTTGAATGGCTTTGCCTCCGCGATATGCTGGATCAATACAGCTGCGCCCGAGTTCAAGCGTGTGTAATTTGTAAGCAGCATAGGACGCCAGATCGAATTCCGTTTCTGAATAAAATCCTATTCCATGCAAAACACGATCTCCAGGAAGCAATCGGTACGTACCAACCACCTGCTCTGTTTCGATATCTTTGACAATCAGGTGATCACAGTACGCATCATAAGCGTCTCTTTCAATACCCTCTTCGTTTCGCAGCTGCAGATTGTTCTCTTCCTCAACGAAAACTTGATACCTTAATCGCAGGGCTTGCTCAATCTCTCGTGCACTGCGGGCAAGCGAAACCGAAAGCTTAGTATGCTGGGCGGCCGTATTCAGAAGCATTCCACTCAACTTCCTCACACCTTTCAACTGGAGTCTCACTTCTCAAGGTTAGCAGAGGATTATTAAATGTTCGTCTTCGTGTTGTTAAGCTTTTGTAATTTTTGCGCGGCATGCCAAAGACCGCAACTCGTCTTCTAGACGAATTGCGGTCAGCATCTAACATTTAACTTATAAACTTCATATAAACAAGCAATCTATTCAGCATGACAGCTGCCTGTGCTCTTGTTGCATTTGCGTTTGGATCAAGCTTGGTATCTGAAACACCTTGAATCAACCCGTTTTGCAAAGTAATGGCCATCGCTTCTCGAGCCCAATCGTCAATGGCATTGTGGTCTTTAAAAGCGTTCAAAATTGTGTCTTCCGCTACAGTTACAGCCGTTTGACCAGCGCTTTGCAGGGTACGAGTCACCATAGCCGCCATCTGCTCGCGAGAAACTTTCTGAAGCGGACGAAACGTGCCGTCATCATAACCTTGAATGAGGCCTGCTTTCGCCGCCATATCCACGATTCCAGCATACCAATCTTCTTTGCGAATATCTTGAAAGGTTCCACTTCCAGAAGCATCTAGGCTATTCTCGCGAAGGCCAAGCGCTCTGATTAACAAAGCTGCAAACTCAGCTCGTGTAATCTCTTTCTCTGGATCAAACTTATCACCGCTCACACCACTGACAATCCCTTTCGAAGCTAGCTTCTCTACATCAGCTTGCGCCCAATGAGCTTGCATATCGACAAAGGACTTGTTGGCATTAATAACCGTATAAATACCGCCATACTGGTCTTTAATATGCATCGTCCACTTGCCTTCGTCATTGCTCAATGTAGATGGAACAAAAAATGATTCTCCTGTCATCGCATCTACTCGGACTGCTGTAGAATTGGTCGGGTACGATGCTCCCGGCAGAACAAGCGAACGCTCCACATAGATGCCATCTAGCGTATTAAGCTCGTTTCCGCCGACACGGATCTGAAATTCCATAGGATTCGTAACTAGCAAATTGGCATTAGCCCCAGTAACCTTCTGACTAACCTTTCCAGCTAGTTGTCCTGCTATGTGTTTAATTTGCACACTGATCAAACCATCTCCACCACCAGCTTGCATGGCATGATTTTTCATTAGCAGCAGTGGAATAGACATATAATTGCCGTCCAACTCAATCCGAATAACAGCCGTGTAGTTGGTCACTTGTACATTGGCAAAAGCACTTGCAGGAAATTCAATCAGGGTTGTATCTTTATAATCCTGCAAATGCATAGTCAATAAAGTCTCAGCATTGGCATTAAGTGCAGTAAAAGCAGAATTTAAGGCCTCGCCATTCACTCGAACTCTGGACAACAAGCCTCCTTCTGGCGAGTTCTCGCGAATTAATTCACCATTCAAGACACTATTGGGTTTGTTCGCCAAAGCATTTACGGCAACACTTTGTAAAGTTACATCCACGGCAGGTCCAGTCGCTGACCAATTCTCAGCCAAATCACCCGCTTCAACCTTAAAATGATAGGTTTCACCTTGCGTCAAACTAGTTAAATTGGTTGTTAGCTCGCTCCCGCTTACGGTCGTTAACAAATTCGAACCGTTGTATATCCGGTAGGAGGTAACACCAACATTGTCCGTTGCAGCCGTCCAAGCTAACGTCACACTAGAATCTGTTGCCGACGAAGAAGTTAGACTGGATCCATAATTCCAGGTCGGAACCAGCCCATCAACCGCGCCCGCGCCTACTGTCACATAGATGGAAGTGGATATCCAATTATAAGTGACTGTAATCGTAGTGCTGCCTGCTGACAACGCCGAAAGATAGCCGCTTGAGTTGACGTTTACAACCGCGGGATTCGAGCTGGTATAGCTTGAACTGGATGTTACATTTGTCGCATTATTATTACTGTCGTAAGCATTGATGGTTAGATATCTAGTTCCGTTAAGCGCCAAGGCTACGCTGCTGGAATCTGCTTCAAGTCGACTCATAGCTGTTGTCACAGAAACCGTCGTTGAAGCAGTGAAATTGCTATAACTGGCAGTAACCGTTGTCGAACCTACCGCTAACGCCGTTATAGCTCCGTTTGTATTTACAGAAGCAACAGAAGGATTTGAACTTACATAGGTGATACCGCTTGTCAAAGTTTGCGTACTGCCGTCAATTTTGTAACCGATCACATAAGGATAGCGATTCGCGCCGATCTGCATGGAATAAGAATACGTGTCAAAAGCAATACGATTCAAATTAGCAAGTGCCGTAGAAACCGTCACAGATGCTGAAGCTGTTTTCCCTTGATAGGTTGCGGTCAAATAGGTCGTCCCGGATGAAACACCCGAAATAATACCGTTTGAATTGACCGTTGCTACGGAAGGATTGCTTATCGTATAGGTCGCTCCTGCCGAAATATTTTGTGAATTTCCATTGTTGTACGTGGCTGTCAAATAGCTGGTTGCGGTCTGGCCTGGCACTATCGCATAATTGGTCAAATCAAGAGCAATACGATTTAAAGTTTGCGAAGTTCCTGGCACTGCTCCTCCGCCTGGTCCATAAATCTGAAACTCGGCTACATTCGCATACGTCCCCGGCGTCCCCACGCTTGTTGTTGTTAAACGGAAGTATCGAGCCGTTACATTCCCTTCATCCACATAGCGAGGCTCTCCCAGCTGTGAATTTCCGGTCCGGTCCGCAAACGTATACCAAGTAAGCCCATCGATTGAAAAATCAATCTTGTAGCCATAAGCCTCACGCCGTCTCTCATAAGTCGTCTCAAAACGCTGCACATTAAGCAGCTGCCCGAGGTCAACTACAAGCCACTGTGGCAATGTGGTGCTGCTTGGTGCCCAGCGAGTTGATAGATCACCATCTACAGCCTTTGAAGAACCAAGAGCAGAGGAGAAACTGCTGTAAGCAGCTGTCGTTTTATTAAGGGAAAGCAGCTGGAGAGGTTCATTCGTTGTATAGACGCGAAAATCATAAATACTTGCTCCATCGCCAGGAGTCCCAACGCCTAACACTTGTATGCGTACGAATCTAGCTAAGCTATCCCCAATATCGGAATAATAGGGGAAATTCAGCTCCGTATTCGTAGACTTATCGGCAAAACTGCTCCAATTCATACCATCCGCTGATGTTTCAATCGTGTATTGATAGGAGCTATCGACTTTTTCAAAAACCGTTTCAATACGTTTCACGTGAACATTTTGAGCAAGATCTACCGTTAGCCATTGCGGCAATTGCAAGCTCCCGGCGGCCCACTTGGTCTGAATAAACCGATCTATGGCTTGGTTTGCACTGTAGGTTGCCCCTGTCACAGAAGAAGCAACGGCAGATTTTCCTTCAGATACAGGAATTTCCGCTGCTTTGGCAGTCTGGCTATAACCTATTAAGCTAAACATTGCACTTACAAACACGACCAGGAATATTTCCATTACAGTCCGTCTGTAAACTGAATACGTCATGTCCACCCCATTTCTTAAGCGTTTACATTAATTTTATCAGATCAAAAGCACATCCGTATATAGTCGATTTTCCTCCCCTATTGCCAGGCAAGCTCTAACCCTATATGGCTAAAATTGTTTGAATTTCCCGGATACGAGGTATATATGCGTAGACAAACTATCTATTGTTGAAATTGGAGGAATCCGCATGAATACAGCTCGATTACAACGAATTCGCCAAGAGGAAAAGCAATATCATGAAGCGTGCTTTGAACAGCATCGTCTCTATGCCAAAGGATCTTGGCTGGATAAACCGATCCCTTTGGTCATGCAGCTAATAGAGAAGTTGGATAATGAGCGCCCGCTTGCCTTTCTGGATTTGGGCTGTGGGGTAGGTCGGAATTCCATTCCTTTGGCACAACGATTAAAGCCCTCCATAGGACGAATCCATTGTGTAGATCTGCTTGATCTAGCTTTAGAGAAGCTGCAAGTCTACAGTCATGAATTCAACGTTGACACGTTAATTAGCACCGAACAAGCAGATATCAGCAGCTATGAAATTCCCCCGGATACTTACGATTACATTGTTGCCGCTTCAAGTCTGGAGCATGTAAAGTCAGAAAAATCCTTCAACAAGGTTCTGCGCAGGATGGCTGAAGGAACCAAGCCTGGAGGCATTAATTTTATTATGATGAATACAAATATTGAAGAATTCGATCAACGCACAGGCCAGAAACGCGAAACATATATCGAAGTAGTCATGTCACAAGAGCGTGCTTTAGCGTCTCTACAAGCGAAATATACAGGCTGGGAGCGGCTTCATCTATCAACTACACCTATGCGCCTAGAAATAACGAGACAGGATGTACCCATTCTCCTGCAAGCGGATAGTCTTATGTATGCCGTTAAACGGCCAAAAGAAGCAACCTGACGATGACTGTTATCATGATTCAGTGTCTTTGTAGGCTTGGCATATTTCCCTGATCATAATGTAGAAAATGGAAGACATGAAGATTGAAAGCAGCACTTCTGCCCAAGTGATTCCCATAGCTTCACCTCAGATTTCTAACTGCTTTTGGTTAGTTTATGAGGGAAACGGGATAAAATAACTGCTCTCTAACGAAAAACTCAGCTTCCTTACAAAAGCGAAAGAAGTCTCCTCCCTGTTGGAAGAAGACTTCTTTGTCACACCTTTCGCGGCAATTCGAAACTCCAAAAATCTTTGGCTAAATAGCTGTTCTTATGAACCTGCTGAGCCTCATGCAGAAGTTCGGACACAGCATCTCCTTGATAGCGTGAACTGATATGCGTCATGATCAGGACATTGGCTCCTGCTTCCTGAGCTATCCTTGCTGCATCATGTGATGTAGCATGATCAAAGGAATACGCAAGCTCCTGCTTCTCCATGGCAAACGTGGCTTCATGAACCAATACATCCGCGCCGCGAGCAAGTCGTTGTGCTCCATTGCAATAACGTGTATCACCTAGAATGACGATGATCCTTCCAGAAATCGGAGCTCCCAGAAAATCCACCCCGTGAAGCGTTCGACCATCTTCCAACTGAACCGTCTGGCCTTGCTTCAACTTTCCATAGATCGGCCCTGCGGGGACTCCCAGTTCCTTCAACTTATCCTGCATAAGCTTGCCTGGTTGATCCTTCTCTATGATACGAAAGCCAAAACACTCAATCCGATGCTCCAATCGTGCCGTCTGCACTTGAAAGCTGTCATCTTCAAAAATAATGCCTTCTTCTAAGATTTCCACGATCTGAAGTGTATACGTCAAATGAGCACCGCTCACTTCAAGGGCTGTGTCAACAAAGCGCTTCAAGCCTGGAGGGCCATACAGCGTAAGTGGCGTATCCCCTCCTAAATAAGAGCGGCTTGTTAACAACCCTGGAAGACCGTACAGATGATCGCCATGCAAATGGGTGATGAAAATCATTTCTGTACGTCCCAATTTCACAGGTGAATTCAGAATCTGCTGCTGTGTTCCTTCACCGCAATCGAATAGCCAATAGGTTCCTCGTTCTTCAAGCAAGTTCAACGCAATCGAAGTCACGTTTCGCTGCTTGGAGGGCATGCCTGCCCCTGTTCCCAAAAAATACAAATCCACGATTTAAAACTCCATTCTCTGCTTGTGAATTACAAATGGAAAGCGAGGACGCTGCCGAACATGAATGTCCGTACCAGCTGCCTCGCTTTATTCATCAACGAACTAACCTACGTTAAAGTAACGCGCCTCTTTATGTCCAAATACAATCGCGGATACGGACGCTTCCGGTTCCATCATGAAGGATTCAGTCAACTCTACTCCGATATCCTCAGGCTTCAACAGATGGAACAGCTTCGCTTGATCTTCCAGATTTGGACAAGCCGGATATCCGAAGGAGAAGCGTTGGCCGATATATTTCGCGCCAAATCTCTCTTGCATAGTCATATCTGCACGATCGGCAATTCCTAGTACATCCCGCATAATATGATGGATGCGTTCCGCAAATCCTTCCGCAACCTCTAGAGCTGTTGCCTGCAGCGCATGGGATTTCAAATAATCCCCTTTATCCCGCCATTCTTTGGCAAGTTCATTAATATCATGTCCTGCTGTAACTAATAGGAACCCTACATAATCCATTTGACCGCTCTCAACAGATTTCAAATAGTCTGACAAGCACAAGTACGGCTCTTTATCCTGACGCGGGAAAGTGAAGGTCTCAAGCACCTTGCTGTGATCCTGCGGATCATAAATGATGATATCATTCCCATTCGATTGAGCCGGGAAGAAGCGATACATCCCGTGTGCCTTAATGATGCCATTTTTCTGAGCCGCGTAGAGGATGGAATCCACTGTATCTTTTAACTGCATGGCCTTCGAATCTTTGTCGCCGAGCAGTTGTTCAACTTTGCCTTTTAAGCCCAAGTGATGTCCGAGCAGCATTTGCATATTGACATATGGCATCAAATGGCTAATAGGATAATCTCTGAGAATGTGGCGCTCTGTATCCTGAGGAACTTGAACCGGCAAATCTTTGGAAACAGCGGAAGAACTCACACGCGTTAGCTGCGGCATAGCTTCTTCTTTCTTGCCAGTATCCATAACGTCCGATTCCAAGCTCTCTCTAAGCTCTTGAATGAGTCGCTTGCGTTGTTCAGGATCACTAAGTCGGTTGGCAATATCCAACCCGTCCATCGCATCCTTCGCATACAGGACAACACCTTCATACTCCGGCTGAATACGTGTTTTGGTGAACTTACGCGTAAGCGCGGCGCCGCCAACCAATATAGGTACGTCTACACCGGCTGTTTTTAAATCCTGCGCCGTGATCACCATTTGCTGGGCTGATTTGACGAGCAATCCAGATAAACCAATCGCGTCCGGCAGTTCTTTCCGATAAGCTTCAATAATTTGCTCTGGCGGTACTTTAATGCCGAGATTAACAATTTTATAGCCATTATTCGATAAAATAATTTCGACCAGGTTCTTCCCGATATCATGCACATCGCCCTTCACCGTGGCCAAAATAATCTTGCCCTTCACCGCAGTTTCGGATTTCTCCATAAACGGCTCCAAATAATTCACGGAGGCCTTCATCACTTCGGCGCTTTGCAGAACTTCTGCGACAATTAACTCATTGTTGTTGAAAAGTCGGCCTACTTGCTCCATTCCCTTCATGAGCGGTCCGTTAATGACCTCCAGCGGTGAATAGGTTTGCAAGGCAATCTCCAAATCTGGAATCAAGCCTTCTTTGGTTCCCTCAACCACATAAGAACCAAGTCTATCTTCCAAGGAAAGATTGGAAATTTTCTCTTTTTTCTCAACCTTTTTCTCACGGAAATGAGCAACGAATTGAGCTAGTGTCTCGTCGTTCGTATTATAAATGAGCTCTTCAGCTAATTGACGTTCTGTGTCCGGTATGGAAGCATACCGCTCAAGCTTCTCCGTATTTACGATAGCATAATCAAGACCTGCTTTCGTACAATGGTACAAATAAACGGAGTTTAGAACCTCACGCCCAGCATCCGGCAAACCAAAAGAGATATTACTTAAGCCCAAAATCGTTTTGGCTTTCGGGTATTTCTCCTTGATCATCTTAATTCCTTCAATGGTTTCTACAGCAGAACCGATATACTGTGGATCTCCTGAGCCAACAGGGAACATATTCGGATCGAAGATAATATCTTCGGGATTCATCCCATACTTCTGTGTTAAAAGCTCATAGGAGCGCGTCGCCACTTCAATTTTCGCCTCGCGCGAAACAGCTTGGCCTCGCTCATCAATGAGAATACAGACGACAGCAGCCCCGTACCGTTTGATTAATGGCAAAATGCCCTCAAACTTCGTTTCGCCATCCTCTAAGTTAATCGAGTTAATGATAGCCTTCCCTTGTGAATATTTGAGTCCAAGCTCGATAATGTGATCATACGTGGAGTCAATCATTAGCGGAACTTTTACTTTTTTCACAACTTGCTGCATGAACTCTTCAACCGCATACGCCTCATCAATGTCGGTATCCTGTAAGTTAATGTCGATGACATGAGCGCCGTTCTTCACTTGCGTACGGGCAATCTCAGATCCTTCTTCAAACTTGCCTTCTTTGATCAGACGTTTAAATTTACGGGAGCCCGAAATATTCGTCCGTTCGCCGACCATAATTGGACGGTTCTCAGGTTCAATGAACAACGTCTCAATCCCAGAAACCGCAGGCAAATGAGTCCCATATTCCATTCTAGGCTTATACTGACTTAATGTCTCGGCCATTGCACGAATATGATCCGGCGTTGTTCCACAGCAGCCTCCTGCGATATTCAACCACCCCTGCTCGGCAAATCCAGCCATTTTCTTAGCCAATGATTCCGGAGATTCGTGATAGTGGCCGTTCTCATCAGGCAAGCCTGCATTCGGATAACAACTGATCGCTGAATCTGCTATATCAGATAACGTACGAATATGATCCCTCATGAACTCGGGACCGGTTGCACAGTTAAGTCCCATAGAGATAGGCTTCAAATGTTCAAGTGAAATATAAAAGGACTCAATATTTTGACCGGCTAATGTAGTCCCCATCGGTTCAATCGTTCCTGAGATCATAATCGGAAGCTCAATACCCGTTTGTTCAAATGCACGGCGAATTCCGATGCTTCCCGCTTTCACGTTCAGCGTATCTTGTGAAGTTTCCAGCAGAATCGCATCTACACCTGCTTCAACCAAAGCTAACGCCTGTTCATAGTAGCTATCTTCCAACTGTTCGAATGTGACTCCACCTGTGACTGACAACGTCTTCGTAGTTGGACCCATTGCTCCTACAACATAACGCGGCCACTCCGGTGTTGAGTATTTGTTCGCCGCTTCAATCGCCAGCTTGGCTGCCGCCAAATTTAATTCCCGATGACGGTCTTGTAATTCATATTCTGCAAGAACCACACTCGTTGTACCGAATGTGTTCGTTTCTATCATATCAGCACCCGCTGCGAAATAAGCTTCATGAATTTTACGGATAATGTCCGGGCGTGTGACGCAAAGAATTTCATTACATCCATCTAGATCATCGCTTCCGAAATCATCAGCAGTTAAGTTCTCCTGCTGAATCATCGTACCCATGGCACCATCGAGGATCATGATCTTTTTCTTGAGCTGCTCTTGAATCGGCGGTTTAGACATTACATGACTCCCTTTCAACTTATCCTAAACGATATCGAATTAAAAACGACAAATTATGTTAAGATTTAGTGTAACAGAATAAGGCTTCTATGAAAAGATTTTGAATAAACTTAATTACCTATAGGTTTTATCGGAAAAATTTTTCTTCCTCCATCGACAGCCACTCTCATTTCAACTATAATACATAGTATATTTATTTAGAAAGAGGGATGCAGCATGGCACAAATAAGAATTCGCAAAACCAATGAACGAATTGAAGGCGAAGCAGAAGTAAAAGCCTTCTTGGATAGCCACAATGTCGTCTATGAGCACTGGAATCCTACTAAGCTTCCTGAGGCACTTCGCGAGAAATTCATCTTGAGTGATGACGAGAAGGCTCAAATCATCAGCACCTATGAAGAAGAAATCCGCGACTTGGCTGCTAGACGTGGCTACGAAATTTGGGATGTTATTGCCCTCTCGGATTCAACGCCTGATATCGAAAAGCTTCTCCAGAAGTTCGAGCAAGTCCACACGCATACCGAAGATGAAATTCGCGCTATCGTGTCCGGCAAAGGAATTTTCATTATTAAATCCGAAGACGAAGTTGGTTATTTTGACGTTGAGCTTGAGCCTGGTGACGTAATTTCTGTTCCAGAGAATACAAACCATTTCTTTACCTTAATGGACAACCGTGAAATCGTCGCTGTTCGTCTCTTTATCGAAAAAGATGGCTGGGTTGCTTACAACATCGAAGATCCGGAATTTATCAAAGCTTAATTGTATCAATGAAACAAAAGCCCAACAGTGCAGGACATTGGTCCATACAGCCGTTGGGCTTTTTGAATAATTGTGTTACCCGTTCGCAATGATTGGTAAAATATCTTGTAGTCGTGACACCTCGTACGCTGGTACGATCTCATCACCACTTTGAAGGCCATGATGGTTAATCCATATATTGCGCATCCCCACTCTGCCTGACCCCAGAATATCCGTTGTCAGCTTGTCCCCAATCATGATTCCCTCTTCAGCTTGGATACCAAGCAAACCTAAAGCATGATTGAAAATAGAAACATCTGGTTTACCTACACCAAATTCCCCAGAGATGACGATGTGGTCAAAATAGGCAGCGATGTTCGGTACACCTGCCAATTTTTCTTTTTGCAAATCAGGAGAGCCGTTTGTTAATAATAGAAGCTTGTACTTTCCTTTCAAGACGTCCAACACTCGGAATGTTTCCTCATAGACGAAAGGACGGCTGCGGCGTTCTGCAGCAAAAAGTTCCCCAAGCTTGTAACCAAGCTCGCGGTCTTCTATGCCCAGCGCGCTTAACCCTCTTGACCAAGATTCCGTGCGATAACCAGGTGCTAGCTTTTCCAGCTTACGAAAGTTCTCGTTTTCACCTTGCGTAAAATTAGCCCAAAGTCCTTCGAATGGATTAATGCCTATCATCTTCGTGAACGCAAAAGTATCAAATGTTTCATATAATGCGCGAGCTTCCTTGCGAACAGAAGCCTCCAGCTCCTCAGGATTCACTGCTGCATGCTTAGCCGCTTCGGCACATGTCGCTTCAAAAGCTTCCTGCACACTGCGATCATCCCACAAAAGCGTATCATCCAAATCAAAAAGTACGGCTTTCAACGTCATCATTCATTTCCCCTTTTGAATGTTGTCTCTATATAAACAAGCAACTACTCTTCGTCCGTAAACTTGATGGAATCAAGTTGAACTTTAAGATTGCCTCGGAAAGCTTCGATGTACTTTTTTCTTAATTCATTGCGTTCATCAATTTCTTCATCGGTTAAGCCGACTGTTTTTGCTTTGCGAGCAAGTTCATTGATACGCTCGATGTTTTTATCCATATCATCACTCATAATGATCCTCCCTGACAAAAATTCAATATGAATAATACTTTGCCATCCCGCTTCAGGAATGTCAAGGAAACAGCAAAAAGAGGTGTAGGAAAAGTCCCCACCCCTATGTTATATAAACGAATTAATTGTGAGATTAGGATCCCGGAAGAATAAGTACTTGTCCTTCTTGAAGGGCGCTGGTCGTTAAATGATTGATTGTCTTAATTTTATCTATATAGGAACGAATGTTCTCTCCACTCTTTTTATGTAATGAAGCAATCTCCCAGATCGTGTCGCCTCGTTGAATGACAACTCGTTCTTGTACGACTGTTCTGTAAATTTGATTTGAGTTCGAAGAAGCTTGCTTAACCGCTGAAGTGTTTGTTGAAGTAGTTGCTGCATCCCCTGCATAGGCTTGAACCATAGCACCAAACGAAAACACCGTTACCAGAATAATCGCTAACAAGAAAAAGCGAACAAACGCTTTTGTGTTACCGAAACTAAAAGTCATCCTTTTGGATGCGTCAGCTGATCTACGAGGTAGGTGTGAGTGGTTAGAGTTCGAATAAGCCATATACATGAGTAATCATCTCCCAAACATTTGTTCTGATATCAGAATAACACGAACACATGTTTGAGTCAATGCTTTTTCTCGAACTTATGTTTGTACGAACTCGGGTTCTATGTTATACTTTGGGTAATGATTCCCAGTATTGGAGTGATAACTATTGAGTAAGATTTCGCAGCGTCAACAAGCTATATTGGATTTCATTAAGAACGAAGTGAAAGATAAGGGGTATCCGCCTTCCGTTAGAGAAATCGGAGAAGCTGTTGGACTAGCTTCCAGTTCTACTGTACACGGCCATTTGGAACGTCTTGAGAAGAAGGGTTTAATTCGTCGAGATCCTACCAAGCCACGTGCAATTGAAATTCTGGGCTTGGATGGCGCAGAAACGCATTTTGCCATCTCTGTCGCTCGCGTACCTCTCGTCGGGAAAGTTACCGCCGGTGTTCCTATCACAGCAACAGAGAACATCGAAGACTATTTCCCGCTTCCCGTCAGTATGGTCAAAGACAATAATGTATTTATGCTCAGCGTTATGGGAGACAGTATGATTGAAGCTGGTATTCATAATGGTGATTACGTCATCGTTAAGCAGCAGCAAACAGCTAATAACGGAGACATTGTTGTAGCAATGACAGAAGACGACGAAGCAACCGTGAAACGCTTCTACAAAGAACGTGACCATATCCGTCTTCAGCCGGAGAATTCCGCTTTGCAACCGATTCTCCTGAAGCACGTAACGATTCTGGGTCGTGTTATCGGCTTGTTCCGCGACATGTAGCACGGCATACAGGACTACTTTTAATTTTTTGAAACGCATTAAAGTGGATAAAGGCGAATTCCCATTCAATTTGAATGGAAATTCGCCTTTATTTTGGTTTTCTTCATGTCTGCTAATTTAATAATGTCCTTTTCCGATTGCGGCGAACCTAGACGGCCTTTTTCGCTGGCTCAGCCCACATTCGCGGGGCTACAGCTTTCTTCAAGCGTCGAGCCTGCCTTTTCGGCAGGCTCAGTGCGGGTTCGCTGCTGTCAGCCTCCCGAGACCGCCTTTTTCGCTGGCTCAGCCCACATTCGCGGGGCTACAGCTTTCTTCAAGCGTCAAGCCTGCCTTTTCGGCAGGCTCAGAGCGGGATCGATGCTGTCAGCCTCCCGAGACCGCCTTTTTCGCCGGCTCAGCCTACATTCGCGGGGCTACAGCTTTCTTCAAGCGTTGAGCCTGCCTTTTCGGCAGGCTCAGAGCGGGTTCGCTGCTGTCAGCCTCCCGAGACCGCCTTTTTCGCGGGCTCAACGCACGTTCAATGCTGGCATCTATTTGACGCCATCTAAGCCTCAGCCAAGCTTCGCCTAAGCAGTCTGCTTAAAACTTAAGCGCCCAATTCCCCGCACGGAAAATAGGTTCAACCGTGCCGTCTTCCAAATAACCATCGATCTCTAGATCTGATGTGCCAATCATAAAATCAACATGAATCAAGCTCGTGTTCCCGCCTCGCGCCTTCAATTCATCCGTTGAGAGCGTAGCTCCGTCTTTCACATTAATGGGGTAGCAGCTGCCCAAAGCAAGATGGCAGGAAGCATTTTCATCAATGCCAGTGTTGTAGAAAATTCGATCCAGATTGGAGATCGGCGAATCATAGGGAACAAGAGCTACTTCGCCCAAATAGCGAGCACCTTCATCCATATCCAGCAATCGGGATAAATGCTCATAACCAACCTCAGCTTGGTAGTCCACAACTTTCCCTTCTTCGAATCGGAATGAAAAACGATCCACTAACGCCCCGTTCACATTCAATGGTTTTGTACTTGAAACGACACCGCGAACGCCCGTTCTCGCTGGCATTGTGAAGACTTCTTCTGTTGGCATATTGGCAACAAATCGAATCCCACTCCCATTCGCTTTATCGCCGCCAAGCCAAATATGGTTTTCTGGCAACTCGACGGTTAAGTCAGTTCCTGTTGCGCGATAGTGCAGGGCTCGATACTTCTTCTCATTCAACACTTTGCGAACGCGTTTTAGCTGCTCAATATGCGTTCGCCACGCGGCAACCGGATCTTCTTCATATACGCGGTTTATTTTAAAAATAGCCTCCCACATCGCATTAACACGCTGCTCCTCCGGCAGTTCTGCGTATACCTTGTTCGCCCATGCTACAGTAGGTGCTTTAATCAAACACCAGCTGAATGTACTTGTCCTAACATACTGCTGATACTTGGCTCTCGCCTTGGCAGCGGCTTTGGATGCTCTGGAAATCAAGCTTGCCTCTATGCCTGCATACAAATCAGGATCTGGCACCTTGATATTCAACAAAGCCCCGCCGTTCTCAACAAAACGTTCCAACATTTCTGTATACCACAGAGGATAATAATCCAAAGCATCATCATGCGCATGTTCAAATTTGCTGCGAGTGATGACATCATCCTGCCAATGTACTTGAACGAAGTTCGCACCCGCTTCATAAGCTTTTTTGACAATAAGCCTAGTCAGCTCCAAGGACTCAAGTGGCGATTCAATCATAAGGTCTTGCCTTTTATTCAAATTCACCCCGATTTTGACGACAAGCTCGGCATACTTTTCCAAATTCCTCTGAAAATTGTCCATTACATCTCTTCTCCTTCGCGTGAAAAAGCCCATCAACCTAGAAAGTTCCTAGTTTTGACGGGCTTCTCCTATCTAGTTGTTTATGCTCGAATTGACGATCATTCTAGTACAAGGACAGATATTGATCTCTTTCCCATTGGTGAACTTGTGTGCGGTACATATCCCACTCAATTTCTTTGAGCTCATAGAAGTGAGCCAAAGCATGCTCGCCAAGTGTATCGCAGATCACGTCATCACGAAGCAACTCGTCCAGCGCTTGCTTGAGATCGAGCGGCAAGCTTGGAATGCCTTGACTTTCTCTCTCTTCTTCCGACATGACATAAATGTTGCGGTCAGTTGGAGGAGGCAGCTGCATTTTGTTCTTAATCCCATCAAGACCAGCAGC
Organism: Paenibacillus alba; assembly: GCF_013204855.1. Classification (GTDB taxonomy): domain Bacteria; phylum Bacillota; class Bacilli; order Paenibacillales; family NBRC-103111; genus Paenibacillus_E; species Paenibacillus_E alba. The sequence continues at coordinate 209,801 of NZ_JABMKZ010000002.1, forward strand.
AAGCATAACAGCCAGCGCCAAATATGGGTTAGCCGCAGGATCCGGGTTGCGCACTTCAACACGCGTGCTTAATCCACGGGAAGCCGGGATACGAATCATCGGGCTCCGGTTACTCGCTGACCATGCCACGTAGCAAGGTGCCTCATAACCAGGAACAAGACGTTTATAAGAGTTAACCGTAGGATTGGTAATCGCAGCGAAAGAACGTGCATGGCGAAGTACGCCTGCCATATATTGTCTTGCTACAGTACTCAATCCTAACTTGTCGTTCTCATCATAGAAAGCATTGACATCGTCTTTGAAAAGCGATTGGTGACAGTGCATGCCGGAGCCGTTCATACCGAACAAAGGCTTAGGCATAAACGTTGCATGCAGGCCATGCTGTCTAGCTACTGTTTTCACTACCAGCTTGAACGTTTGGATTTGGTCAGCTGCTTTAATCGCATCTGCATATTTGAAGTCGATTTCGTGTTGACCTGGCGCCACTTCGTGGTGGGAAGCTTCGATTTCGAAGCCCATTTCTTCCAGTGTCAGAACGATGTCACGGCGACAGTTTTCGCCAAGATCCATTGGAGCCAAATCAAAGTATCCGCCCTGATCATTCAGTTCTGTTGTCGGATTGCCTTTTTCATCTGTTTTGAATAAGAAAAACTCAGGCTCCGGACCTACGTTCATTGCCGTGTAACCCATTTCTTCCGCTTGTTTCAAAGCATTTTTCAAGATAGCACGAGGATCTCCAGCGAACGGGCTGCCGTCCGGCATATAGATATCGCAGATCAAACGCGCTACTTTGCTCTCTGTCACCCAAGGGAAAATAACCCATGTATCCAAATCCGGATATAGATACATATCGGACTCTTCAATACGAACATATCCTTCAATGGAAGAGCCATCGAACATCATTTTATTGTCGAGCGCTTTTTCAAGCTGGCTGAAAGGAATTTCCACGTTCTTAATGCTGCCCATCAAGTCTGTAAATTGCAAACGGATGAAGCGAACGTTTTCCTCTTTTGCAATACGAAGAATATCTTCTTTTGTATAATTATCATTGTAGCTCACGTGTGCATTCTCCTCTCGATTTTACAAACGCTTACGAAATGTTACTTGTAGAATCTGGAAAGTTGCCCTTGAATCAGTGAAACCTGATCAGGCCGTTTTCCGCCGCCAATCAATTGCTGCTTCAACATTTTGTGCAGCTGAGAGTCGGTTAATTCTTTACGCTTAACTTCCGTATGCTCGTTCAAAATGGTCGCATCCTCGGAATCTTTGTCCACAGGAATAAGAACTTGCTTGATCCCTGCGATGTTGACACCTTTTTCAATCAAATCTTTAATTTCAAGAAGACGTTCTACATCGTTAAAGGAATAGAGTCTTTGATTACCTGCTGTTCTTGCCGGAATAATAAGTTCGTGCTGTTCATAATAGCGAATTTGTCTCGCAGTTAAATCTGTCAGCTTCATGACAATTCCGATTGGGAACAACGCCATATTTCTACGTATTTCATCACTCATGCTAATCACTCCTGCTCCGTAAGTACCTCAACCTTATTGTACCTTTCTCACAAAAACGTGTCAAGGAGTGTTAGGTTTGTTCACAGTCTTGTTTTTCATATCAATTCCTTGTCTACCATATGCTGGATAGCTGTCAGCACCCCTAATTTGCAGTGCGAATACGTTAGTCCACCCTGCATATAAGCGATGTAAGGCTCGCGAATAGGCGCATCTGCCGACAGTTCCAAGCTGCCGCCTTGTATGAAAGTCCCTGCCGCCATGATAACGGGATGCTCATATCCAGGCATGTCCCAAGGCTCCGGCACCACGTGCGAATCCACAGCCGCCGCCTTCTGGATGCCCTGCACGAAAGTGATCAAGTGATCTGCGGATGTGAAGCGGATCGCTTGGATAAGGTCCGTACGCGGCGTCTGCCAACGCGGATGGCTCTCGAAGCCCAGCTCTTCGAATACCGCGGCGGCGAAGACGGAGCCCTTAACAGCTTGCCCGACTAGATGCGGGGCAAGAAACAGCCCTTGAAACATCGCTCGCGTAGTCCCGAGCATGGCGCCGACCTCGCCCCCGATTCCTGGGGCGGTTAACCGATAAGCGGCGAGCTCCACGAGGTCGCGCCGCCCGGCAATGTAACCTCCGGACGGGGCAATGCCGCCGCCCGGATTTTTAATCAGCGAGCCGGCCATCAGATCGACGCCAACCTGCGTCGGCTCCTGCAGCTCGGTAAATTCGCCATAACAATTATCGACGAAAACGATAAGTGCTGGGTTGATTTCCTTCACGAATCGGACCATTTCGCCGATTTGCTCAATCGTGAATGACGGGCGCCAGGAGTAGCCGCGGGAGCGCTGTATGCCGATAACCTTGGTATTCGGCTGAATGGCCGCTGCGATAGCCGGCCAGTCGGGAGCACCCTCTTCGGTCAATGCAACCTCGCTGTAAGCGATGCCGAAATCCTGCAAGGAACCCGTACCGTCCCCTGGCTTTCCAATCACTTTGTGCAATGTGTCATAGGGCTTCCCCGTTATGTAAAGTAGATGTTCGCTTGGTCGCAGAACACCAAATAACGCAGTCCCAATCGTGTGGGTACCCGAAACGAAGTGTGGACGAACAAGTGCCGCTTCTGCTCCCATAGCATCGGCATATACAAGATCGAGCACTTCTCTGCCGCGGTCATTATAGCCATACCCCGTCGAAGAGGCGAAATGATAATCGCTTACTTTGTGCTCCTGAAAGGCGCTAATGACTTTCCATTGATTCAAATCAATAGTTTTCTCAATTTGCCGGAAAGCACTTTCCACTTTGCGTTCAGCGCTTTCCATTAAACCCATAACTTTATCCCCGAATTGCATGGTTAATAACTCTCTCCCTCATGATCTTGTAACTCTTGCTGGGCTTGTTGATCATAGGCGACTAATTGGTAAGCCAGCTTCACATAATCATCCTTGTTGACTCGCACTTTGAATACCATGTCTTCCCCATCTACTTCTGTCTCGAGCACATCGCCGATGCGGTACATCAAGGAAATAATATCGCCTTTGTCTGCCGGGATGCGAAACTCTCTGCTCTCGCCCATCAGCTTCTCTTGAATCACATCGCGAAGCCGTTCCAAATCTTCCTGATTGTACGCACTGATTTTCAGAAATTCCCCTTCGGTAGAGAGCATTTCCCGCTCTTCCTGGGAACAAACATCAATCTTATTGAAAAGCGTCAATTGTTCCTTCTGATGCGCTCCCAACTCTTCTAATACTTCTGCAACGACACGCATTTGCTCGTTGCGCATATCTGTTGAGCTGTCGACTACATGCAGGATCAAATCAGCCTCATTGGCCTCCTCTAGCGTTGCACGGAAGGATGCAACAAGATCATGCGGCAGGTTCTGAATAAATCCTACGGTGTCCGTCAGAACGATCTCTTTGCCGCTTGGCAGCTCCATTGTCCGTGATGTTGGATCTAAGGTAGCGAACAATTGGTTCTCTATATAGACGTCGGCTTGTGTCAATTGTTTCAATAAAGTTGATTTGCCAGCATTGGTATAGCCAACAAGCGCTACTTGAAACACGCCTGTTTTCTTGCGGCGCTCGCGATGCAAGGTACGATGGCGAACAACTTCTTCCAATTGGGCCTTCAATTCATCAATTCGCCCGCGAATATGTCTTCGATCTGTTTCCAGCTTGGATTCACCGGGACCTCTGGTTCCAATTCCTCCTCCAAGACGCGAGAGGTTTTTTCCTTGTCCAGACAGCCTTGGGAGCAAGTAGCTAAGCTGCGCAAGCTCAACTTGAATAATCCCTTCACGCGTTTTGGCTCGCTGCGCGAAGATATCCAAAATGAGCTGAGTACGATCGATAATTTTCACATCTAGGGCTGCTTCTAAATTCCGCACTTGAGCGCCCGATAATTCTTGGTCAAAAATTGCCGTATTCCCGCCAAGCTCCTCAAGCCGAAGTCTCAGCTCTTCGACCTTCCCTTTGCCGATGAACCATTTGGAGTCTTTGGTTTCCTTATTCTGCGTCATCGTTTCCAGAACAAGGACCCCTGCTGTTTCAGCTAACTTGACCAGTTCCTGCAAGGAATATTCGGCAAGCAATTCATTTTTCTTTTGTTTCTGAGTGACCAGGCTAACCAGCACCGCGCGGTCATCGATTTCTTTTTCTACCATATGTGAAGTTGTTTTCATATAAGGTCTCCTTTGCATGACATTCAGACGTTGGAAATAGCCGCAATTCGGCGTATTCCTTCATCATTGTGTAGGAAATGCATGGGAAAGTCAATTTGCGGAGCAGGAATATTTGATTATAATCGAGTCCGCTGCCAAACATAAATAAAACCGAAAGGCCAGTGGCCTTCCGGTTAGCATTTCATGGCATTATGCAAATAAACTTTGCCCTAAATAGGCACCTTTTGCCGTTACCCCCGGCAGGACAGCGAAATATCCGCCACCTGTTGTATCGGTATAGGCTAGCATTCGATCCGGAAGCTTCGGATTCGTCAATCTCTTTTGAATGGCTTCAAACTGTGTTTGAATGTTCCGATTGAAGCATACGAAGAGCAATCCTGCATTAATGCGACCGACATCATCCAGATTATCCATGAAATTATAGCCGCGCCGCAGGATACGTTCCCGCTCCGAACTCTCTCCAGCCCGCGGATTGGATAAACGAATATGTGAATCAAGCGCGGTAACTTTGCCTTCAGCATCGCCAGCGAAATTCGGTTGATCGAACTCGCCATGCGCATCCAGCGGTGCCCCTGATACCTTCTGACGGCCCATAATGGTTTCTTGATCGGAATAGGACTGTTGATCCCATGTTTCAATCCGCATATGAATTCGGCGAACGACCATATAAGTACCGCCAGCCAGCCAAGGTGCACCATCGGAACTCTCAACCCACACATTATTTTTCATGAAGTTCTCATCATTGAGTGCAGGATTATTGGTACCGTCTTTGAAGCCAAAGAGGTTGCGTTTCGTCCCCTGGGATTTCACGCCGAGCTGTCCTGTCTGCTGCCACCGCAAATGAGCGACACCGCGAGCAGCCTTGGACAAATTACGGATAGCATGGAAACAGATCATAGGATCGTCAGAACAAGCCTGAATCACAATATCCCCATGTGTCAGTTGGTCCTGGAGCGAATCTTTATGGAAAATAGGCATCTCCGTCAAGCCCGCCGGCTTGCGTGAACGCAGTCCGAAGCGATCTGTCCCCTCTTTTTCGAACAAAGTAGAACCAACCGCGAAAGTAATGGTCAGTTTTCCCGTATCCAGCCCGATCTGCTCCCCCGTGTCGATAGGCGGAAATTTAGCATCCTGCGGCTCCACGGCCAAAGGTTTGCCAGCCATTAACGTAGCAGCCATCTCCGTCCAATGCTTCATGAGTTCTTGCAGTTCCTTAACATCCGTTGTCGTTACATCAAAGGCAGCTACATTGGCAAAGTTCTGGGCAGGAGTCACAACTCCAGTTTGATGAGCACCGTAGAACGAAATGGTTTCATTCGCAGCATCCGCAGAGGCGACATGAGAACCACTGGGTATCACTTGTTTGGCTTTCCCCAGCAGATCTCCAAGTACCACCCCAGCCGCGCCTGCAGCTGTCATCCCCAGAAACGCACGGCGATTCATTTTATCCCCCATGACCTTCGTAAGCCCCTCTCATCATCATTCTTATTTGCTTAATGTGCCTGGCATTTTCACAAGCGGTTCAGCCAGTGCTTCCAGTTTATTTTTCAAATCAATTTGTTTGGCTTGTTCGATTTTACTGAAATCGTTCCAAGTCGCTCCAACCGGAGAAAGAGTATTCATCGTCTCGATGACAGCGGCAAGGCTTTTGCTGATCTTCTCATCCAGTGCTGCGTCTTTTTTCTTCAATTCAGCTTTGACGAGGTCGTAAATGGCTTGTGCGCCTTCAACGTTGGCACGAATGACCGGTACAGTCGCTCCGCTCCAGCGCTCTTCTTCACCCGTGATTTTCTTCGATTGAGCTTCTTCCATCAACTCGCCAACACCAGCGATAAAGTCAGTTGGTTCTATGGTTGTTGAAGCAATGGCTTGCTGCATTTTCTTGCCGTCTTCTAATAAACGAGCAGAGAAAGGCTCCGCATCTTTTACATTCTTTTTAACAAATAATAGATACTCTATACGGTGATACCCGGTGAATGCTGGATCTTTCTCATTTTTGAAGTCATCCACCCGAGCATCCATAACGCCATCCAACTCGCTGAATGTCTCGATAATCGGTTCAATTCTCTCATAAGGCATACGTGATTGTCCATAGGCTTCTTGTGCCTTTTTCAAGTCACCGCTTTTCACTGCCGCGTCAAGCTGCTCCAAAAGAGTAACCAATTGCTTGCCTTGGTCCTGTACATATTTATTGTAAGCCTTAGCTGCCTCTTGCAGCTCTTTGGAGGCTGAGATGACATCTTTATTCACTGCGCCTTTGTTGTCTGCGAAGGAAGTTGTCAGTTCGGCAACAGCAGCTTTTAGATTATTGTTAAGTGCGGTTAATGTCGGATAATCCAGCTTGTCTTGTTTCAAACCGGCTTCCAAAGGTGTTAAGAATTTTTCCACTTTAAAATACAGCTCAGGAAATTTCGGTTTAACTTCGTCTTCGAAGCTTAACCATTGATTATCGAACTGCTCTGATAATTTCTTCGGATCTTTCACTTTGTTAGCATCCAATTGGGTTTTCAACTGATCAATACTTGCTGTGAGTGCCGCAGAACCATCTTTGAATGGAACTTTAGCTGGCTCCGTTGTTGTTGTTGTTTTACCACAGCCTGCGAGTACGAGTGTTGTAGCTGCTGCCAAAATAATAAGTTGCTGACGTTTGTTCATCGGGAAAAACCCCTCCACTATTTCTATTTGTATGATTTATTGGATAATGCCATGTTTCTGATTTGAATGGACTTGCGACGGTCCCAAAGGACTGCAAATACGGCTGATAGCAAAAGAATAAATTGTGGGATTGCACTTTCCAATGTCGGATAAAGTGCAATTACATCCCAGCTCGGCAGCCAAGAAGCGGTTGTTGCTGGTAAATAACCCGCTAATTGCAGCCCGTGAACACCCATCCCGGCAAATTTGAAGCAGAGATAGAACACGAAGAAGCTGGACACCAGGAAGAATGGACGCATTGGAATTTTCAACCCAATCTTCAGGATTAAGAAAGACACAATCAATAAGATTACAACCCCGATAGCAATACCGCCGAGCAAAGAGCTCAAAGAAATCGAGGAAGCCATTCCGATCATGAAGAGTGCGGTTTCTGTGCCTTCACGAAAGACCGCAAGAAAAGCAAGCAGGCTAAGCGATACCAGGCTGCCAGTAGCCAAAGCTTTGACACTCTGATCTCTTATGTACTGCTGCCAGTTGGAGACACTGGATTTGCTATGCAGCCAATAGCTCATATACAGCAGCATCACAGCAGCGAAAATGCCGGTACACCCTGCAATCAAGAAATTATTATTGCCAAAAGCACTAGCAGAGAACAATTGCTGAACGACAACCCCGAGGGCTACACTGACAAGCAAGCCAGAGCCAACGCCATACCAAATCCATTTCTTCTTATCACTATGGCCTGATTTATTTAAGAAACCAAGCAGCGCAATAACAACAAGCAGTGCTTCTAATCCCTCACGCAGCAGAATTGTCGTCGCATCTAACATCGTATAGCTGGTTTTTGCTGCCAATGGCCCCAAATCAGTGTGCATGCGCGCGATAGTAGCTGAGGCATCCGTCACTTGAGGAGGATCAGCCGACAACTGCGCATAGGCTGTAACCATGTCTCTCTCCATTGACGTGTAAACAGCCGAAGATTGTGTTAGGACAATCCCTTCAATTTGCAGCCAGGAATTCCGCAGCGTCTGGATGCTATCTGAAGCGCCGGCAGCATCATTTTTCTTGAGCTGTTCAGCGGCAGTTTCGAGCAAGGTAACCAAGGACCCCACCGTCACGTTGCCATTGTTTTGAACGGCTTTACCGAAAGCTTCCAAATTGCCATCAACGAAGCTCTTATTCAAATTGTGAAGTTCTTTAAGACCAGCTACCAGCTTCTGTGCGTCCACTGGCTGCTTCAGTGTCTGAAAGGATACTTCTCCCATCGCTTGTTCGATCTTTTGATACGCAGCAGTTGACTTCAACTTAATCCCCTCTTCATATGTCAACCAATTCATTTGAAATGTATCGAACAACTTGGAGGCATCCTCAAGCTTACCGCTTTCCGCCGCCTGTATGGCACTCACGATTCCTTCATCCGCTTTGGCCAGATCCGTTTCGGCAGTTGCCCCTGCGCTCATTGGCACGGATATAAACATAAGCAGCGCTATCCAACTCGCTAAGAAAACTTTACGCATGTACCACAACTCCCCATCATATATAACCAATTTCAACTTCATCAATAGTGATAATCATTATCATCTTAAAAGTTCACTCTGTCTATTTTACTCCGATCAGCCAATCTGTCAATTGTTTTATACAATAAAAAAAGAGGCTCTCCCCAAAGTAGATAAAACTACTTGAGAACAGTCCTCTTCATTCTGAAATTGTTCGTTTTTTTCGAAAGTCAACTGGCAGTTTGCCCCAGTCCCCTAATTCTGCATAATTCCTGCGAATATGCATCCTTTTCGTATCGGGAATCATCAAAATCGGGAAAAGCCTGCGATTATACATCCTTTAGAGACCTTTTCTCGATTCCAGAATGGAAAAGAGTAGAAAACCTGCACTTTCGCAGGCTCTCTACCCTTTTCACCCTATTTGCTCGAAGAAGGCTGTACTATCGCAGGCTTTCCCTACCTGAAACGTTCACTTAAATTTCATATCTTCCGGCCTGATCGACATCAGCTCTATTTTCGAAGGGGCGTTGATATATTGGCTAAGCAGCCTTACCGCTTGATGCCTCATCGCTTTCTCCAAGATGTTGCGCACGTACCTCGCATTGCTGAAAGCTCGCCATGTCGTAGCTTTCTCCTCAACTAAATGCTGTTTAAGCTTCACAATCGTCTGCGGCAGTAAAACGTACTCTCGATCCTTCGCCATCAGCTCCGTGATCTGAATCAATTGTTCAATGGGATAGTCCTCGAAATCAATCTGAATCGGAAAACGTGAAGGCAGGCCTGGATTCGTTGCCAGAAATTGATCCATTTCGTCGCTATAGCCGGCGAGGATGAGAATAAATTCATTTTTCTTATCCTCCATCCCTTTCACCAGCGCATCGATCGACTCCTTGCCGAAATCCTTATCTCCCCCACGCGCCAAGCTGTAGGCTTCATCAATAAATAGAATCCCGCCCATCGCCTTCTTCATCAGTTCTCGGGTCTTTAATGCGGTATGCCCAATGTATTCTCCTACGAGATCTGCCCGTTCCACCTCGATAAAATGACCTTTGCTCAGAACGCCCATCGCGTGAAACATCCGGCCCATCAGCCTTGCGACCGTCGTTTTCCCTGTACCTGGGCTTCCTTTGAAAATCATATGATACACATGCGCATTGCTAATCAGTCCCGCTTCGGCACGAAACTGGGAGATTTGCAGCAGCGCATAAATTTCATGTACCAGCTCTTTGACATTATCGAGGCCGATCAATTGGTTAAGCTCCTTGAAAATATCCGAAAGAGGACCTTCCATCGGCGTCCTTTTTCCGGTTACTTGCGGCTCGGAATCGGCCAGCGGTGAAGCGTTTAGTGGGTCGCCTACACCATCTACCGACCGCCTATGCATGCCAGGCTCAGGCTGCCGCAAGACGATGTTGATCTGTCTGGATGGCAAGCTTCGACCACTCATGAGGATCACCTCGTTCACAGGATGGTTTCTTGGTTCGTATCAATCCATCCTACGCTCGTTTGATCCATTTTAGACCGCGCCAGCCCTTATTGGGGCTTATAAGATTGGTTAACGGTATAATGTTCCACCACAGGGAACGGATCATAGAAATGGTGCAGCAGCGTGCGCCACTCTTGATATTCCGCAGAGCCTCGAAAGCCCACTGTATGGTCTTCAAGCGTTTCCCAGTGAACGAGCAGCAAATATTTATTGCTATCCTCGAGACAGACTTGCAACTCATGAGAAATATAGCCTTTCATAGATGAAATGATCGACGAAGCTTGACGAAACGCTGCTTCGAACTCTGCATTTTTGCCTGCAATGACAGGCAGTATGGCTGCTTCTAAAATCATACATATTCCTTCCTTTCCTCCGGAAAATGGGACGTATCCGCATGAAGTTGAATATGCGGTTTGCTATCCTTGAATTCAACGATACTTAAGCAAGTTTGATGAAAATAAGGCGGATTCCACAGCTCGGCCAGCGATTTCTGCTCCAAATACGCCATAATAATTTTCAATGTAACCGAATGCGATACCAAGGCAATTGTTTGCCCTGCTTGTTCTTCAACTAAACGTTCTAGAGCAGGAATAACACGTCTTTGCAGATCTTCAAACGATTCGCCTTTCGACGTCTTGTACATCTGGGGAGCGTGCCAGAACGCATGAAAGTTATCCGGGTCCAGTTCCTCAATTTCAGACGAGATTCGCCCTTCCCATGACCCTAAGTTCATTTCTCTCCAGTCATCGGAAGTATGAATGTCAATGTCACGCGCGCCTTTCACTATCGTTGCCGTTTGAAGAGCACGCCCGCTGCTGCTTGCACACAGCCTGTCAAATTGAACATCCTGCAAAGCATTGGACAACCAAGCCGCCTGCTGCTGCCCTTTTGCGGTTAGAGGCGAGTCCAAGTGCCCTTGCATTCTGCGCTCCTCATTCCACTGTGTTTCCCCATGCCGAATCAAATAAAGCTTCGTCATTGCCTGATTTCCCCCTGTCGCTGCTACAATTTAAGATAACATGACTAGTGCTATAAAAGAGTCCAGATCGAGCGCTCCAAAATAACGGCGCATGTCCACTTGCGCTAATCGCTCTCTGAGCGCTGATTCCTCATAGCGCGAACCTCTTAAGATGTCTTCCAGCTCAGTCACATCGCCTGCACCGAAGAAATCACCGTAGATTTTCACTTGGAGGATACGCCCTTCCTCAATATCTAACCGCACATCCACAGAGCCAACGCCTTCGAAGCGTTTGGAGTTTTGAACCGTGCTTTTGGGCGATTTCCCATAATTCCAGTCCCAGTTCTGATAACGTTCTTGGGATAGCTCATGAATACCGGACCAGTCTTCCTTCGTCAATGTATATGTTGGAATCTGATCGGTTTCGACGCCAAAAATAAAGGAAAGCAGCTTTAATCGGAACTCTTCCATCGTAATGGGTTCATTTAACAGCTCCACAATGTTAGCTACCCTGCTGCGAATCGATTTAATTCCTTTGGACTGGATTTTATCCGGGTTTACTTTCAGCGCGGATACGACATTTTCTATTTCGGAGTCAAAAAGCAGTGTGCCATGACTGAACATTCTGCCTTTCGTTGAAAACTGGGCATTGCCAGAAATTTTACGCTCACCGACTTGAATATCATTTCTTCCCGTCAAAGCCGCTTCAACCCCAAGACTGCTAAGCGCAGCCACGACCGGCTCGGTGAACTTTTGAAAATTGTGAAAGGAGTTGCCGTCATCTTTGGTTATGAAACTGAAGTTCAAATTTCCCAAATCATGATACACCGCCCCGCCGCCGGATAGTCTGCGAACAACATGCAGGTTGCGGGATTTCACATACTCCGAATTAATTTCTTCCAGTGTATTTTGGTTTTTACCAATAATGATGGATGGCTCATTGATATAAAACAGAAGATAACTTTCCTCTGGGGGCAATTGTCTCAGTGCATATTCTTCAATCGCCAAATTAATGCGCGGATCTGTAATTCCTTCATTGTCTATAAATAGCATTGGCGTTCTCCTTCTTTCAATCTTGCAAATGAATGGTCATCGTTCGATTCAAGGTCAGCATGCCTAGCGATTGATAAAAGGCGATGGCGCGTTCATTGAACTCCCAAACATTAAGCTCAAGCGATGAAGCTTGCCGTTCCTGAGCCCAGTCGGCAGCCGCTTGATAGAGCTTCGTACCGATACCCTGCCGCTGATAATCGGGTGAAACAGCCAATTCGTTGATATAGGCATAGGTGCGAGGAACTAAAGCTTCGTAAGTCGGGCTTTTTTTCATTTCAAGCATGGCTGCGCCAACTACCACTCCGCTTGTTTCCGCTACCAGAATCGCTTTGCTCATCTGATCGGAGAAGCTCCGATACCAGCCCATTGCTACAACACGGTCAAGTCTGGCAAACCGATCAGGCAATGCCTCTGCATGCTCCTCTTGCCCGGTACGAATCAATGCGTTTACTGCTTCATAATCCTCCAAGCGCGCTGAGCGTATCTTGAGTTCCAAGCAATCTGCCTCCTATTAATCTGCAGCTGAATTCAATCCTCTGTCTCATAGCTTACCTTATAAAACGTTTATTTTCCACTTTACCTTATTGTATTTTTATGCATAAATATGTATATTTATTAGTGATGATATTTAGATTGGAGTTGTTCCCCAATGAACAAGGAAACCGATTTGTGCTCGACAATCGAACCCATAGCTTCGAATACTTGGCCTGCTGAAGCCTCGCATCATCTTGAGCATTGGCTTGTTCGCGCCTCTCAAGGCGTTACTAAACGCGCAAATAGTGTGCTTGCGATTGGTGAGTACCCCAAAGATCCCCAATGGTTAGCGAAAATCGAGCAGTTTTATTTATCGCAGCAGTTGCCCGCTATCTTTCATGTGAGCGGCGCTTCTCCAGCAGGGCTGGATGAAAGGCTGGAAGCAGAAGGTTATTCGCTTGATACGCCATGTTTATTACTGAGTGCATCCAGTCATGAGGTTGCAGAACGAGTCTATAACAAACAGGTTCAGCAAACTCATTGCACGATCACGACCGTTTGGACAGATAAGCCTGATGCCGATTGGCTGGCCGCTTTTCTCGAACTGGAACAGTTCCCTGAAGAACGCAGAGCTTTCTACGCAGGTCTTTTTGATAGAATGCCAGAAGCCAAAGGGTTCGTCAAGCTTCTGCAAGATGGCCAAATCCTTGCATTAGGAACCGCTCTCGTCGAAGGGGAATGGGCGGGCTTCGTTAACGTTGTCGTCCATGAGAACCACCGCGGCAAAGGAATCGGTTACCTGCTGATGCATGCCTTAACGAAATGGAGTATGGAGCAAGGAGCTCAGCGGCAATACTTGCAAGTCGTTGCCGGCAATCAGCCTGCGGTTAACCTATATGAAAAGCTTGGCTATCACGCTGTCTCTGGCTATCATTACCGAATCAAGTATGATTTGTAGGCCATTGCTGCATCCTAACTAAGAATTTGGATAGGATGAAAGGAGCAATTTCCTCATGGCTACAGCAACCGAACAGAAACCTGCTTTCCCACCCCAGCATCAGAATCAGCAGCCAGGTATCGAAGATCAGATGAATCCTCGGCCTGTGTTTGAACCAGCTCAATATAAGGCGGCAGGCAAGCTGCAAAATAAAGTTGCTTTGATTACCGGAGGTGACAGCGGCATAGGCCGTGCCGTTGCTATTGCTTATGCCAAAGAAGGCGCAGATGTCGTGTTCGTCTATCTCAACGAGCATGCTGATGCCGAAGAAACCCATCGTCATATAGAAAAGGCTGGACGGCAATGCCTACATGTCGCAGGCGATATTGGCGATGAGAACGTCTGTACAAATTTGATCGAACAAACTATTCAGAAGTTCGGCAAGCTCGATATCCTGATTAATAATGCCGCTGAGCAGCACCCGCAGCCAAGCATAGCCAATATTACATCAGAGCAGCTCGAGCGAACGTTTCGCACCAACATTTTCTCCTTCTTCTATATGACGAAAGCGGCATTGCCCCATCTGAAGCCAGGAAGCGCGATTATTAATACAGCTTCCATTACAGCTTATCAGGGGCACGAGAGCTTGCTCGATTACTCAGCTACCAAAGGCGCCATCGTCACCTTCACACGCTCATTATCTCTTCAATTGAATGCTCAGGGGATTCGCGTGAATGCCGTGGCACCTGGGCCGATTTGGACGCCTCTCATCCCTTCTACCTTTGCGGCAGATGAAGTGGCAACTTTCGGATCAACCACTCCCATGAAACGTGCTGGTCAGCCCGGCGAATTAGCAGCAAGTTATGTTTTCCTTGCCAGCGAAGATTCCTCTTACATGGCCGGGCAAGTACTGCATGTGAATGGCGGAACAATCGTAAACGGTTGAACTAGGACTAGGATGCACGTCAAAAAAAAGCATGACGGACAAGTGGAATTCTCCACCTATCTGCCATGCTTTATTCCTTTATATGCCAGCCTTTAGCAGCAGTTTCGTCCATATCCATTTCGTATAGGCCATCGTTTCCCGTGCCTCATGATAGGGCATGAACAGCACTTCCGACTTCGTGGAGGAGACAAGCGGCTGCTTCAAACCAACCGTTTCCGCGATATCCAGGGACCGCGAGCCATGGTAGCTATGGGTCATAATAATCGAACTGACCAAACCCTTCTGATCCATAATTTGCTTGCTGTAGAGCAAATTCTCATAAGTGCTAGTTGCCCGCGGCTCGATCAGAATGCTCTTGGCCGGCAGCCCTTTTTGCACTAAATAATCGCGCATCCCTTCGGCTTCCGTCAATTTGGAACCATTATGGTCCAAGCCGCCGCTGACAATCAGTTGTTTGAATTTCCCCTGCTTGTACAGCTGAATGGCCAAATCCAGCCGTTCCTGCAGCCCTGGGCTCGGAATGTCCTGCCGCAGGGAAGCGCCCAGCACAATGCCAACATCTACTTGTTCTGGCAGAGGCTGGTCGGGAGCTACTTGCACTTTCCACTGTACATAAACGATCCACGCAACCGCCAAGAGAAATCCAATCACACAAAGCCGAAACAAGGTCGTTAAACTGCGACGCAGCTTCGATTTTGGGGCATTCCCCTTGCTTTTCTTAGGTTTGGCTGTCATTGTTTTTTGTTTTTTGCTCATATGGGTTCTCACAGTCATCCAAGCTACTCCTTGTCCAAAAATACGCTCACTTGACGAAACAGGTTAGGTGCATCGTCACTATGGCAAATAAGATGATCGGATCTCGGGTGCCAGTGGATTTCGCGTTGACCTCTCAATTTACTGTAAATATAGCGCGCACTTTGTGGATGTATAACCTGATCCCTTTCAGACTGCGCAATCAATGTGGGGATATGTACTTGGCTTAGCTCCGGCTTCAGATGCCGGACCAACCGGGTGAATTGCCAAGCGGCTCTGAGCGGCGTTGACCTCGCTTTGACCAGACTGACTTTGCGCTGGTACTTCCACTCATCGCGTATCACTTCAAGCATTCTGCCTGGACTGACGTAAATCACGGCCGTGTTGAGTAGAATAAGCCTGCGAATTGGATATCTGACCGCTAAGTATGCAGCAAGCAGTCCCCCCATGGAGAAACCGACCATATCAAAAGAACCGTACTTCGTTGTCATTCCCTGTGCATGCTCTTCGGCTGCCCGCACCCAGTCTTCCCAATGAGACGACTTCAGATGATGGTACGAATCCCCATTCCATGGCAGTCTGGGCACCTCACAAAGCTGACCGCGGTCTCGCAAATGCCGAGCTAACGGTTCCACCTCATAAGGCCCCCCCGTAAAACCGTGGAACAATAAACATGGCTGCTTCACTCGGCATCCTCTCCTACCCTTTGTTTAAGCATTCATGCTAAATACTGTTATTTCTCTTTGATGGTGATCGCGTCGATCGTTACCTTTTCCTTGGGCTTGCTCGGAGTCGACTCTCCACCCATTTCTACAGGAGTCTCGGCGATTTTGGCAATCGTCGCCATGCCTTCAGCCGTTACTTTGCCGAAAATGGTGTAGTCAGGCTTTTTGTTGAGTACGGAGCAATCATCTCCTGAGCAAATGAAGAACTGGCTGCCGTTCGTGTTAGGCCCTGAATTGGCCATAGCAACAATACCCGCTTCATATTTATGTGTTGTTTTCAGTTCATCGGCAAATTTGTACCCTGGGCCTCCTCGGCCTGTTCCTTGCGGGTCTCCCGTTTGAATCATGAAGGTTTTGATAATCCGATGAAACGTAACGTTGTTGTAAAACCCTTCTTTGGATAAGAAGACAAAGTTATTTACCGTTTTGGGAGCTTCATTGGCAAACAGATCAATCGTAAAGGAGCCTTTAGACGTTTTCACTTCAGCTTGATAAGTTTTCTTGACGTCAATCACCATATCCGGTGCTTTCGTCCATTGCTTGGCTGCCGCAGGTGAAGCTGTGGCACTTGTTGCTGGAGTAGCGGTTGCTGCCGCCGTTGCTCCGCTCTTCGGCGTTGCTGTCCCTCCTGTTGTTTCAGACGGCTTGTTGCCGCAAGCAGCGGCTAACAAGGTCAATCCGATTAGTACAACCGGCAATAATTTCTTTGATTTGACTGCGTTCATTGTCATTTCCTCCAAATATGAATTAGTGGGATTCGTCAGATTAAATCTTCTTCATTTTAATGCTTATGGATTGATTGGAGCAATGACTTGACCTGCATCCTTCGGTTTGTCTGAAGTTCCATCCACTGGCTTGTTTGCCGGAGGAGCGCTTGGACTTGGCGAAGGACTTGGACTTGGATTGGGATTACTACCAGGACTCGTGCTCGGGCTTGGACTTGGGCTAGAACCAGGCTTATCCGTATTGGTCGGCGAAGTCGTTGGTTTAGTTCCTGGTGACGGTGATGGCCCCAAAGGATCCTTCCCATTGCCAGGCGAAGGTGATGGTGACATCGTTGGAGTTGGCGATGGACTTACACCACCCGGCAATGTATCATCCTTCGGCACTTCTACGCCTGCCACATTCGACTTGGCCCCTTGGACATTCGTATCTAAATTAATAGGCACAACATAATATTGGTACGATTCTCCACTGTTTACAGAGGTATCATTCACGCTAGGCGTGGCTGATTGTATCAGCATTCTAGCATCTGCTTCTGCTGCTCCTTTACGATAAAGCTGATAAGCAATTTTGTCTCCCAGAGATGACCATGCTATTTTCACTGACTTTTTATCAGGCTCATAGATGGCCGTCAAATCGCTGATACCGCTTGGCGGTTCCGTCAAATCAGGCACACTTTCCGGCTTCATGAAGTTTGTAACGGGCCGGCCTTCCAACGCTTTGGTCATGACTTCCTTGAAAATCATCGACGGACTGCCGCTTCCAATCGTCACGTAATGCTTGGCATCGACTTTATCGAAGCCTTCCCACACCGCTGCTGTCCATTCCGGCGTATAGCCAACGAACCAAACATCACGATCATATTGCTCAATTCCCTTAATGTCGAGTCCCGTTG
This sequence comes from Paenibacillus alba, assembly GCF_013204855.1. Classification (GTDB taxonomy): domain Bacteria; phylum Bacillota; class Bacilli; order Paenibacillales; family NBRC-103111; genus Paenibacillus_E; species Paenibacillus_E alba. Next base: position 227,087 of record NZ_JABMKZ010000002.1, read on the forward strand.
TACCTGTTTTTCCCGCTACAGGACGGTTCATTTTCGCTTTGGTTCCTGTACCGCCCGGTTCAACTACCCCTTGCAGCAGGAGCGTCATATAATAAGCTGTTTTCGGTTGAATCACCTGCTTACTCTCAGGCTTATAAACGGCAACTTCCTTGTCTTTGGCATCTGTAATGCGCAGAATCGCATGAGTCTTATTTTGAACACCTTGATTCGCAAAAGCTGTATAAGCCGATGCCATTTGCAATGGCGATACGCCATCGGTTAAGCCACCTAAAGCGATCGACAAGTTGCGATCTTTTGTTGCGTTTAATGGAATACCCAGCTTTTTGGCAAACTCCATTGCGGCTGGGACTTTAATCTGGTCTAGCAGCCAGACCGGAGCCAAGTTATAAGATTTTTTGACCGCCTCAAACATCGATATTTGTCCATGTGTCGTACGGTCATAATTTCGAGGTGAATAGGTTCCGTTGCCGAATGATGTTTGCGTATCATCCATAATGGAATAAGGCGTGTACTTTCCACTTTCTAGTGCCGGTCCATAGGCGGCTATCGGTTTGAAAGATGAACCTGGCTGCCTTTTGGAATACACGCGACTGAACCCTCTGGATTTATAATCCCGACCGCCTATCATCGCCATTAAAGCACCGGTTTTGTTGTCCATAATGACCATCGCGCTTTGAATTTTCTCACCATCTGAAGCATCCTTTTGGAAAAGGGCAGGGCTCGCATAGGTTTTCTCCATCGCTTGTTGAGCTTTCACATTCATTGACGTGTAGATGTGGTACCCTTTTGTCAGCAATTCATCTTCGTCAATGCCATACATATCCTCCGCTTCATTCATCACATAGTCCACATAAGATGCATATTCCTGTGAACCTTGGGTTGCTGCCGGCGGAGCTACATAATCAACGGCAGCCGCTTCCGCACGCTCGGCTTCTGTGATATAGCCTTGATCGGTCATCAATCTAAGAACAACAGCCCGGCGCTCTTTGGAAAGATCAGGGTTTTTGAGCGGCGAATATTTCGAAGGCGCCTTCGGCAATGCCGCAAGTGTCGCCATTTCCCAAATTTTCAGATCGTTCAGATTGGATTTCCCGAAGTATACCTTGGCAGCGGCTTTGATCCCATAAGCATTGCTCCCAAAAAAGATACGATTCAAATATCTTTCAAGAATTTCATCCTTCGTATACTTCTCATCTAGCGCAAACGCAATGGACATCTCCGTTCCTTTGCGGAACGCTGTTTTCTCCGAGCTTAGAAACACATTTTTGGCCAGCTGCTGTGTAATCGTACTTCCGCCTTCCACAGCGCTCATATGAATAATATCTTTGGCCAAAGCGCGTCCAATCGCCCAGAAATCGACACCTGCATGCTGTTCAAAGCGGCGGTCTTCTGTTGCAATGAACGCTTGCTTCAATCGCTCCGGAACATCTTTAATATTGACACTCTCACGGTTTTCGCCTTTGTAGATCTTGGCAATCTCCGTCGCTGGCTTGTCTTTGCCATCTTTATCTTTGCCTTCTTCTTGCGCATAAATAAGCGTTGATTCATTCGTAGTCTCAATTTTATCAATATTGTTTTCCAGGATTTTGAAGCCGCTCATAATAACGACGATATAAATGGCTAATGCACATATAAGAGCTAAAATCGCTGCGATAATCGTACCTGTAATCAGCTTGCGGAAACTAAATCCCTTTTTCTTAGAACCTTTACCGTTTCCTTTCGGCTTCGATTTCGTATTCGTTGCCGTTTGCTTGTTCGTAGGTTTCTCCAAATCCACCGACTCCCCCGTTGTTCATATCTTTATCTAATAACCAACAAAAGAACAACCTTAAACAAGGTTGCTCCCACAAGTTTCTATTCGGTTAGACGATTCAGTCCATTAAAAAGTTGCAAAACGAACGAAACGAACAATGGATTATTCCGTAGCTTCAGCTGCCGCCATGAGCGAAACTGCACGCTGCGGTGTGAAGGTAGAGATCGCATGCTTGTACACCATTTGCTGACGGCCTTCACTATCAATAATGATGGTGAAATTGTCAAAAGCGCGAATTAATCCTCTGATTTGAAACCCATTGGTTAAATAGACGGTAACGGGAATGCTTTCTTTGCGCAGTTGATTAAGAAAATTGTCCTGGATATTAATGGATCTGTTCATCAATAGGTCCCCCTTAATGGAATGAAACTTTCGCCTGAAGGCGCTATTTTCTAATGGTGATATTTGTTAATTATATTCAATTTTATGTACAAACTTTCCTGCTAGTATATCATTAATAATTTGGAAATGGGCAGAAAAATTTGCTGAATCCGTTACATCCACCCAATGAATGTCCTTCATATGCCGAAACCAAGATAATTGGCGCTTGGCATATCGGCGTGTGTCACGCTTCAACAGGGTGACTGCCGCTTCGAGACTCATGTCCCCGTCCAGATAACTTACGATCTCTTTGTAGCCCAGAGCTTGCATGGAAATCGCTTGTTTGGGACAGCCGGCCGCAAGCAAAGACTCCACCTCTTCGAGAAGACCCTCCTGCATCATGGCATCAATCCGCTCTTCGATACGCTTATAAAGAAGCGCGCGGTCCATCGTTAAACCAATGATACATAGTTCGTAGGGCGACTCTTTTTTCTGGGAAGCCAAATGGGTTGACATCGTTTCACCGGAAACATGGTAAATCTCAAGCGCACGTATAACTCTTCTGCGATCATTGGCGTGCAGTCGATCCGCACTACCAGGATCAATCTCACGCAGCCTCTGATGAAGCGCCTCATCCCCACTCGAGAGGGCGAATGCTTCCTGTTCTTGGCGGAATGCTTCATCCATACTGACATCCGTAAACTGATAATTGTAACAGACGGATTCGATATAAAGGCCCGTTCCTCCTACGATAAAAGGAAGCTTGCCACGCGAGTGGATGTCCATAATCAAATCCTTCACGCGCTCTTGAAATTCAGCGGCCGAGAAGGGATAAGAAGGATCGTGAATATCAATCAAATGATGCGGGACAAGCTTCTGCTCAGCTTCGCTCGCTTTGGCTGTTCCAATATCCATGCCACGATAGACCTGCATGGAATCACCGGAAATAATTTCGCAGCCAAACTGCTGGGCGATTTCTAAGCTCAGCTTGGTTTTGCCAACTGCCGTGGGACCAAGAAGCACGAGTAATTTCGGCTTGGCTGATGGGGCTAACACAGTCGAATCACTCCATACGTTGTTTTGGTCGTTGATCTTAAGACATGCTCGAATCCGAGCCGATCAAACTCTTTACTATCTCTGTTCTCTTTGAGCACGATGCTCTTGCGGGAGACACGTCTGGCTTCTGAGATGGAAGCTAAGCTAACTGCTTCATCGTTCGCGCTGCGCCGAAGATGAGAAATCGCTTGAGATTCCTCAATCGGACTGCGGAACATCGGGTCAAAATAAACGATATCCACACTTTGGTCAGCAAGCTGCTGCAAATAAGCGAGATGATTCATTTGTTTGACTTCGATACGTCTCATCGCTTCGTTAAGCTCCGCAATTTCTGATTCATACACGGCTAAGCCTTCATGAATCAGCATCGCCGGGATTTCTTCGCTTTCTAGAGCAGTCACTTTTCCCTGCTTGCCAACCGCATAGGAAAAGACGATCGCATCCGAAGCTAATCCGGCTGTACAGTCCACAATAACTTGACCAACTTCTGCACCTGACGCCTCAATTAAGAGGTCGGATTCCCCCCGCTGCATCCGTTTCACACGAACGAGCGCCATACTCGGGTGGAAAAAGTACGCAGGATGGTCATCTTCATAGTACCTGATCTCATCTCTCGTCACAAGCAGAAGGGACTTTTCTTTATAATTTTTCCTAAGATGTTCCAAAGAATACTTTTTGCGCTGGACAAGTTGACCGCCATAATCGGCCGCTAGTCGTCCTGCTTTGTGCAGCAGTTCCATAGACGGATTGTATGAAGTTGTAACTAACACGGGTTTACATCACTCGCTTAAACATTTTTTCCAACTCATAAGTCGTAAAGCTAACAACAATCGGTCGACCATGCGGACACGTATACGGATTACGGCAGCTTGCAAGACGGTCAATCAACGTTTCCATCTCCAGAACGCTGAGTCCTTGATTGGCTTTGATCGACGCTTTGCATGAACACATAATGGCTGCTTTTTCTCTTAGCTTGGCGATATCTACGGCCTTTTTCTCGCTCAGCACCCACTCGCACATTTCTTCAACGATCCCTTTTTCCTCACCGGAAGGGAACCAATGCGGATGAGCGCGAACGAGGAACGTATTCCCCCCGAAGGCTTCCATAAACACGCCCGCCTGTTCAAACAGAGACAGCTTGTCCGCAATCAAACCAGCTTCGGACGGTGTAAACTCCAATGTAATCGGAACGAGCAATTCTTGGCTTGCCTCAGCAGGATTGCCAAAACGCTCGTAATAATATTCATAGTTAATTCGTTCATGCGCGGCATGCTGGTCAATCAAGAAAAGTCCTTCTTCATTCTGCGCGACCAAATACGTGCCATGCATTTGTCCAATGGGATCCAATCTTGGAAATGCCGGCAGTTTTGGCGTCTCGCTGTCCGTCGTGGACGGCAGCAAGTCCATGAAGGCTTCGTTCGTGCGGCGCTGCTGCTGGATCGAAGCGCTTCTTGGATTACCGATTGGAGGTGTATATGCGTTATTGGATGTTGATTGGGCACGAACCGGACTGGAAGCCGCTGGAGTGAATGTGCTTTTTGTGGACTCCACCGTTGGTGTCCACGCTGGGACTTCACTTGTTTTCCCTGAATCTGAGCGATACGGAGTCAAGATTTCTTTGATTTGAGGCGAAGCTTCTGCAAAGTTTTGAGCTTTGGACTCCCGCTGTTGACCAGCGCTATGAATCGACATCTCTGTTGGTGTGAAGGATTGCTGCTTAGGCGCAGGCTCCGGCTCTAATGTTCTTGCCAGATCCAGCTGTTCCTGCACGTAAGCGCCTTTCGGCGCTGCCGGCTTGACGCCTTGCGGGATCAGCACTTGCCTGCCGAACAATCGCTTCACTTCCGCTTCGATCAGTGCGGTCAACTCCGCTTCTTTGCTGAAGCGGACCTCAAGCTTGGATGGATGCACGTTCACATCCACCAGGGAAGGGTCCATCCCGATCTGCAGCACCGCGACGGGAAAGCGGTTGATCGGCAGCAGGGTATGATACCCCTGCAGCAGCGCTTGGTTCAGCGCGAAATTGCGCACGTATCGACCATTCACGATGGTCGATATGCCGCCTCGGTTCGCGCGGGTCATCTCGGGCTTCGCCACGAAACCCGAGATGGTGTAATCCAAGCTTTCCACTTGGATTGGAAGCATTTGCTTGCCGATGGCCGTGCCATAGATGCCGGCAATCACCTGCAGCAAATCACCGTTGCCAAGCGTTTGGAGCAGCACGTTGCCGTTATGCTTCAACGAGAAAGCGATGCCGGGATGCGCTAGGGCCAATCTGTACAAATAATCAGAGATGTGCCCAAGCTCCGTCTGAATCGTCTTCATATACTTCAAGCGAGCCGGCGTATTGTAAAACAAATCTCTTACCGTTACTTCCGTTCCACGCGAAGCAGCGGTTTCCTCGACACTGCGAATCGTGCCGCCTTCGATGAGAACTTTGCGCCCTAAGCCATCGGTAGTTGAGCTTGTGACGCATTCCAGCTTGGATACGGAAGCAATACTCGGCAAAGCCTCGCCTCGAAAACCTAATGTCCGAATCGAAAATAAATCCTTGCTCGTTGCGATCTTGCTCGTCGCATGACGCTGAAACGCCAGCTCGCAATCCTCCAGCGCCATCCCAGACCCATTGTCGGATACGCGGATTAACTGAAGCCCGCCCTCTTCGATGGTCACGTCAATGCGTGTACTCTCAGCATCAACCGAATTCTCAACAAGCTCCTTCACGACAGAGGAAGGGCGTTCCACCACTTCCCCGGCTGCTATCTGGTTCGCTATATGTTCGCTTAAGAGTTGAATTTTACCCATATTTCCTAGTTCCCCTTTACTGCGCGAATGGAAACATTCTCTCCTTGGTCATTCACTTTCAGCTGTGGAAAATAATCATCAAACAGATCAACATTGACATAGCTTGCGCCATTTTCAATGATCAACTTATCATCTTCAACTGGAATGGCATGCGTTCCTTTACTGTCAGCGACATCAACGGTACGATTGGCTTCATTCCAAGTAATCGTAGCTCCGACAAGTGCAGCAAGCCCCCGGGTTGACGCATATAATTTCCCGTTTTCATGAAAGCTGCCGAAGCCAGTTGCCGTTTCAACACCATTAAAGGTTACAGAATGCTTAGAAATCTGCACGTTAATATCCGCAATGCCGGATTGATGTAAAGCTGTGATTAACTGTGCCGCAGCTCCATCCACTTTAATATCTGGTGTGATGCCAACTTTGTTCACTTTACGCTTGTTCGGCGTCAAGTACTCTTCAATCGTTACTTTCAGCGCACTGTTATTATCCAGTTGATAAAGCTGTTGCACGCTGCCTTTGCCGTAAGTTTGCATGCCGATTACTTTCGCTACGTTATAATCCTGCAAAGCGCCTGATAGCACTTCCGATGCGCTTGCGCTATTTTCATTAGCCAAAACATAAACAGGAATGTTCAATTCCGAACCTCCTGTTATTAGAACAGGATCATCTTCGCCATTGCGATCACGCGTATGAATCAAGACGCCTTCTTTGACAAAATGTTTGGCAATGTTCTGTGCCGTGTCAACAAGGCCGCCTGGATTATTGCGCACATCGAGAATCAAAGTTTTCAAGCCTTTCGCTTGAAGCGCCGCTAATTGCGTGTCGAAATCTTCATCAGCGTCACTTGAGAAATCGGTAATTTGGATATAGCCAACACCATTAGAGAAGCTTTGGCTGTACACCTCGGGGACATTCACGCCTTTGCGAGTAAGTTCTACCGTAAGCTCTTTGCCAGCTCGCTCCACCGTAACTTTGACTTTGGAGCCTTCCACACCGACAATCTTGTTGCGCACTTCATCAATCGAAGTTTTGGAAGCGGTGACGCCATCGATAGCTCGAACATAATCATCACGCTTTAAGCCGGCAATTTCTGCTGGAGACCCTGCGAAAATTTCTGACAAGTAGACTCCGCTCTCATCAATACCGATGCGCGCACCCATACCGACATAATTATTTTCCAGAGAACTGTTGAACTGACTGTATTCTTCCTTGCTAAAAAATACCGTATATGGATCTTTTAATCCGGCAATCATTTGCTTGATGCTTTGATTCGCAAGCGCTTCTTCCGTCACACCGCTCACATGCATTTTACCGATGATTTCTCGAACTTGCTGCGTTTGCAAATCTTCCTGTGCGATTGCACTTACGGGCAGCACCGTCATCAAAGCCGACGCAAGCGCTAAGGAAACCTTCATTGTTTTCAATCTTGGCTGTTTGTTCATATGCGTCTCTCCTTGAATTGTAGGATGAAATAAATAAGATTATTGCAGCTTTTGCTTCCATTCGTATACTAAATTGAGCGCCTGCAGCGGCGTCATATTAATTAAATCAATCCCCTTCAGCTGGTCGATCACGAGCTGAGATTTGCCGTCCGGCTTCTTCTTGACGGCTGCGCTTGAGGGGCTGTCCTCCTCGAAGAGGGACAACTGCTGGATCGGGGCTGCCTTCGCCTGCGGAGCAGCCGTTGTTGCGGCGGTCTGAGCTGCGCCAGCCGCCCGCTCTTCAAAGCCATTCAGCAGCTCGTATGAGCGCTGAATGATCGTATCCGGGAGCCCGGCGATTTCGGCACAATAGATGCCGTAACTCGTACTGGCTGCCCCGGGAATGAGCTTGCGCAGGAAGGTGACCTGCCTGCCGCTCTCTTTCACAGCCATGCAGTGGTTGCGCAGATGCAGGAGGCTTTCCTCCAGATGGGCAAGCTCGTGGAAATGCGTTGACACAAGCGTCTTGCAGCCGATGCGGTCATGCAGGAATTCAATCACAGCCTGCGCGATGGCCATGCCTTCACCTGTTGAGGTGCCGCGGCCAAGCTCATCAATGATGACCAAGCTTCTGCTCGTTGCCTTCTCGGTCATGACTTGGATGTCCATCATCTCAACCATGAAGGTACTTTGCCCACCGATTAAGTCATCGGCAGCACCGATCCTCGTGAAGATCCGGTCCGTGACCGGAATACGCGCGGATCGGGCAGGCACAAAGCAACCGATCTGCGCGAGCAGGCAGATGACGGCCACTTGCCGCATATAGGTACTTTTGCCGGCCATATTCGGACCGGTAATGAGCAGGATGCGGCCCTGCTCTTGCTCCAGACGGGTATCGTTCGCGATGAACGAGCCGTCTTGGATGACCGCCTCCACAACGGGATGGCGGCCTTCTTCGATCAACAGATCGAAGCCTTCGCCGATCTCCGGCTTGCGGAAGTGCTGCGCCGCGCTGACCGCAGCCAGCGATTGATACACATCGGCGGTCGCAATCACTTCCGCCAGCTTCTGCAATCTGGAGATATGCTGCGAGATCCGGTCGCGAAGCTCCGTGAAAAGCTCATACTCCAGATCAACCATTTTATCCTGCGCTTCCAGAATGAGCGCTTCTTTCTCTTTGAGCTCCGGCGTCACATAACGCTCGGCATTGGCCAGCGTTTGTTTGCGCTCGTAACGGCCTTCCTGCAAGGCAGACATATTCGCCTTCGTCACTTCAATAAAGTAACCAAACACTTTGTTGTAACCGATTTTCAGCGACTTGATGCCTGTCGCCTCCCGCTCCTGACGCTCAAGCTCAGCGATCCACTGCTTGCCGTTCTTGCTTGCTTCCCTGAGTTGATCCAGATAAGGCTGGTAGCCTTCCCGAATCATGCCGCCATCGCGGATGGACACCGGAGGCTCATCTTCAATGGCGCTGGCAATCCATGACATCACATCATCGCAGTTGTCCATATTGTCGACCAGCTTGCGCAGTGTTTCAGAACCGGAAGCTGCACATACCTCTTGCAGCAGCGGAACCTGCTGCAAGGAATGCTTCAAAGCGATCATATCGCGGGCATTCGCATTCCCGTAGGAGATACGCGCCACCAATCGCTCCAAATCATAAACTTCCTTCAATGCCTGCTTCACATCTTCACGGACGATAAGCTGATTATAGAGAAGATTAACAGCCTCCAAACGCTCTTCGATGCGCGAAACGCTCATCAGCGGCTTCTCAATCCAGCGGCGCAGCATGCGCGCTCCCATCGCCGTGACGGTTTTGTCCAGCAGCCAAAGCAGTGAACCTTTTTTGGCGCGTTCGCGGACCGTTTCGACCAGTTCAAGATTTCTCCGGGTGAAAGGATCCATCGTCATGAATTGATCCGGCTCATACACACGAATATGCTTGACATGCGTCAGCGCGCGTTTCTGCGTTTCTTTCAAATAAGCCAGCAAGGAAGCTACACCTTGCCGATTCAAGCCGGATAGCGAAGCTAGAGCAGAATCTTCGGCGAAATGCTCATCCAGCAGCTTCTCATCGACCTCTGTCCACTCTGTTAATACCGTACTGCGCCCCCAGGCAATGCCTGTTTCGCGTATGGTAGCGAGAATTCCTTGACTCGTAATGATTTCTGACGGGTTGTACACATTAAGTTCATCAACAACGAGCTCCCAAGAGCTGTTGAGCAGGGTCGTATACAGCTCGCCCGTTGAAATATCACAGGCTGTAAAAGCATAACTATTCGCCTCGTTCACAATGGAAACGATGTAATTGTTGCTCGATTCCCCTAACAATTTGCTGTCCATAACCGTTCCAGGCGTGACAATCCGTACGATTTCACGGCGAACGACACCCTTGGCTTCAGCAGGATCTTCCACCTGCTCGCAAATCGCTACTTTATAGCCCTTCTCAATGAGCCGCGACATATAATTTTCTGCCGCGTGATGAGGGACTCCGCACATCGGAATCTTCTCGTCAGCGCCGCCTTCTCGGCCAGTTAACGTAATCTCCAGCTCGCGTGAAGCATTAATCGCATCGTCAAAAAACATTTCATAAAAATCTCCCAGACGAAAAAACAAAAAAGCATCCGGGACTTGCGCCTTCACGGCCAAGTATTGCTGAATCATCGGCGTATATTGGGCCACCTTGCGTTCCTCCAACCAATCACAGTATTCATCATAAAACTATGAAACTAGCAATTAAAATTTTCATATGTGTGCAAAAAAGACATATCTAAGCTGCCCCTAAAGAGAGCTTTGGACGTGTAAGTACGTGTTCCCTATCGCGTAAGAGCTGATTTGACCTCCTGAGAAAATCCTGGTGAAAAGCGACAAGAGCCTCTAGAAATTGTTCTTCAACCAGCCTCTAGAGACTCGCCATCTAACCGCTGAACGGTTATTTCCCAAGAGATCATTGTAGTAAGTTATTATAACATGATTTGTTCTTCAAAAGCTTCTTTCCTATGATACGGAGCAATTTTCCAAGCCTTGCGAATATCCGCTCTTTCATCCCATGGTTCCATGGACATTACTCTTGCTTGGAGCCGATTCAGATCCGCTGCGTAGACCTCATACCCATTCAAATGTTCAAGATCCTGCCAAAGCTTCGCTACAGTGGGTTGAAGCCGCTGTTTATCTCCGCAATAGTAAGCTGCTTGCACATCCGGCTCCTGCAAGGGTTGCCGCGTGAGCAGCCAATAATTGTCCGCAATCAGCGAAGCAAGAGCAAAGATGCCGCGCGTGATCACCGGCGACTGCATCCAGCTCGGCAGTGTGCGGTACTCGAAGCCTCCGTGCGACTTCTTCCGAAAGTCGCCGAGAAAACCGTACCGAGGGCGGCGCTCGCGCGTCGTGTCGCCCTCGATCAAGATCAAGGGCAGCGCGAGGTAATTATCGAGCGCGCGCAGCAAATGCCCATTCAGCCAGCAGCGGCTGAAATGAATATGTCCGCCGAGGGGGTAGCCTCCCACCGGCATGCCGCCCGAGAGCCAAGCGAGGCTCTCGTCTGCAATCTTCCGCGTGGCGAGCTGCATCGTAGCCTGCAGATTCCTCGCCAGCTCCCGCGGGTCCGTGCTCGGCTGCGGGCGCAGCTCCGCCAGCGGAAGAATCAAGCGCTGCCCGCTGAGCACGATCGCATCGCAGCCCACCTCGCCCTCCCGCGTCAGGAAGCGGTCAGCGAAGACGACCTTGCCCTGCGGGCTCAGCAGCAGAAACTCGGGGTCGCTGCCAAGCATCACGCGCTCCTTACGGCGCAGCTCCTTCGCCAAGCCCATCTCGTAGCGGTCGATCGCTTGGGCATATAGCGAAGCGAGCCTCCCGTTCAGCTTCGGAACAGGATCGACATCCAATACCAACGTGTGACCGCTGCGCAGCACACCGATGGTGACTAACCCATAATCCAAACCCAATGCATAGATCGCTTTGACAGCTTCGCGGCTTGCTCTGCGAACATGAAAGCTTGCCCGCTCAGGAGCCACTTCTATGTAGGCCGAATGAACACTCGACTGTCTCTGATCAACGAGTGTTTTCTCCGATAACAACAAGGTTTCTTTTTTCTCATATACGACTAATGTCTGCAAATGAAAGATAGCTACTTTATATTTATACGTAAAGGTTGGTCGTTCCTCCTTGCCGGCGCCAAGTGCACCATAGGAAGCAATCGTCTTAATCCCATGCATTTGCAGCAATTCATCGCGCTTCGAACGTTTCTGAGCTCTCACAATCGCTTTAATTGGCTGTAAAGCTTGCCTATTCGGCAGCTCATCGTGCGCTGCTCCCCAGTGAATGATGATCCTGCCGCGCCAATTCTCAGGGAGCTTTGTTCCGCTGGGGACACGTATAAGTCCCGCCAGCTCCAGTGCTTCTTTTTCCTGTGCGTGCAGCAAAAAAGTTTCCATGGCCTTGGCTCCCCATTCCTCACATGCCCTATCCGTCCACTCGACGGTACATATGCCCAATTATTGACAAAAAACAAAAAAGAGGGCAAATGCCCTCTGCCGAACCTCTATCGCCCGCATACACTGGCGTATAAAGATTCTTAATCCAAATCGTCTTCGAGCAAGTCGGCATCGAGATCCTCGAAATCTCCATCGCCATGATCATCGAAATCCACATGCTTGTCGTCGAAGTCATTGCAGCCGTTGGTGCAAACGACTACACAGACTTTCGTTTCGGCAATCAGCTCGACTTGGAACTCGCGTTCTACCCGAATGATGACGCTGTCGCCGCTTGAAGAGATACTAGCTTCCACACAGTTGGGCTCTTGCGTTGCGACAGCAGACACTTCGGCAGTAGTCGGCTTATGTTTTTTGTCCAGATAGCTTAGTCCAACAATTTCTACATACGAAATGGTTTCTTTTGCTACGTCTGTTTTGGTGTTACGATCGTAAGAATACCAGATGTTGATATCATAAGTACCAACTACTTCTACGCCATCTCCGGATTGGATCGCCTCGAATTGGTTATTAATAATCCAAGCGCCCAATATACTGGTCGGAGAAAAGGGCGGAGTCACGGTATGACTTACATGCGAAAATTTGCGACCTTTACCGCAGACAGCTTTTGTAATGATCTCTCTGCATTGCAAATCTTTATCTAATGACATCCTTTCAACCTCCTCCATACAATCATTCATTACAAGTGTATGCAGGACAGTAGTCTAGAGTGACAAATATTTTTATATTATTTTTGAGCAAGAAACATACTGATAGCTGTCAGAGTCAACCTGCCTCGGGACGCTGTTTTTTCTGCTTTTTGGCAATGGATAAATAGTGCATAAGTTCTCTGTTCAGCTGAAAAATAGCCGCCCGCACTTCGAATTCAGCGCGGCTTTCCGGCAGCGGCATCATTTTATAACGATCATCAAGCCCTTTCAAGTCTTTCTCCGATTCACCCGTATAGTAATCTTCCTTCACAGAATGACTAATATCTTCAAGGATACCAGCAACAAGCTCTCCTTGCGGCAATGTCTGGTACACCTGGGCGACAAGATCAATCATGCGATGGATGGATTCCAGCTGTTCGCCACGCATGAAAAAGTAGACCCGCCAATAAGGATCTCCTCCGAATATAAGCCGATTTTCCATTGAGCGTTTAGCTAGAGCAGCCCCTTGTTCAATTTCTTCGCTAACCTCCAATAGCTCTTTGCCATCCCAGATAACCGTGTTATCCCGAAGATGCTTGGCCATGTTGACGAAAATATCGGAAAACAACGTCTCGATACGCTGCTTATGCCGAACAATCTTTTTATCGGCCTTCGGCATATAAGCGATATTAATCAGTGTCGCCGTGCCCAGTCCGACAAGCAGCAGACTCATTTCATTCAATACTGATCTCCACCCTGCGTCTTCGTAAGCAAAAAGATGCAGCATGACAACAGCTCCGGTCACAGCACCTTCTGTAATTCGCAAACGATGCAGCAAGGGAAAGACAATAAGTAGAAAGACGCCAACTACCCAAACATGGAACCCAACTACTTGAAACAGCAAACAACCGATCAATAGTGCTAGCAAGGAGGCTGCAATCCGATGAAGGGCGCTTTGAATTCCTTTTTTCTTCGTCACTTCTATCCCGAGAATGGCTAGAAGCCCTGCTGCCGCAGGCGTTTTTACCCCAAAAATATGCGCAAGATACATGGCAATTACTACCGCAAGGGCGGTTTTCAGCACACGAAAGCCCATAGCGTCTTCACCTCTTTACTGGTTTTACCTATGGGCTCATTATTTCATTTTCGACAAGATGTGGCAAGCTTCACCGATGTTTTGTCAATCTTTTTTCCAAATAAGAAACCAGTTGATACATGATCGTAGCTACAATGGCGATGACGAACAGCGTAGAGATGACCAAGGTGAAATTAAACACTTGAAAGCCATATATAATCAAGTAGCCGAGCCCCATCTGAGAAACGAGAAACTCGCCCACAATGACACCGACCCACGCTAACCCTACATTGACCTTCAAAGTGGAAACGATAGCCGGAAAGGACGCCGGCAGAATAGCCTTCAGGAATATTTTTCGCTGATTCCCCCCGAATAACGTAACGACTTTGACATAGTTCTGATCTACCTCTTTGAAGCTCCCATATACGACGAGCGTCGTAATGATGACCGTAATCGATAGCGTTGTGGCAATAATCGAAAGTAATCCCGGCCCCAGCCCTACAATAAACAGCGGACCCAACGCTACCTTCGGCATGCTGTTCAGGACGACGATATAGGGATCAAGCACTCTGGATAGAAACGGCGACCACCAAATGATGACGGCTAGGGCCGTTCCAAACAATGTCCCTAAAGCAAAACCGATAATCGTCTCTACGACGGTGACCCCGACATGTGGAAGCAGGCTTCCGTCAAGCAGTTTATCCCAGAGCAGCCGAAACACTTTGGTCGGATAACTAAATAGCAGCACATCAATCCATTTCAAGCGAGCAGCGGCTTCCCAAATGGCGAAGAAGAGCAGGAGAATCGCAAGCTGGACAAGTCGGACATTTTTCGTTTCCTTTTTTTTGGCGTTCACATACTTCTGATGAATTTGTTTCGTGAGCACTTCATCTGCGGCTGCGATGATTTTCGTATTAAGCTGCTTATCCTTCATGCTTCTTGCCCTCCAAATTCCTGCCAAATCAAGCGAAATAGGGCATGGAAGCCAGGCAGTTCCCGCGCCGCGAAAGGGACTGTCGTCCGAATATCTTCCGGAATCTCGAAGGTTTGACGGATGCGCCCTGGATTCGGATCCAGCACAATAATACGGTCACTCATTGCAATAGCCTCTGTAATATCATGCGTGACAAGGAGCGCTGTCTTCTTTTTGGCATGCAGCGTCTCTACAACCAAATCTTCCAACTGCAGTTTGGTTTGGTAATCCAATGCAGAGAATGGTTCATCCAGCAGCAGGAGTTCGGGCTCCGTGGCCAGCGTGCGAACTAGCGCTACGCGTTGGCGCATGCCTCCGGAAAGCTGAGTCGGGTAATAATCTTTGAAACCCAGCAAACCCATCTCTTCCAATAGATGCAGTACTTTCTGCTTGGCTTCCTTCGTTAATGCCCCAGTGATTTCCAAGCCCATACAAGCATTATCTTCAATCGTGCGCCAAGGAAAGAGATAATCCTGCTGCAGCATGTATCCGACTCTCGTGGATGGTTCCGTAACTTTCTTCCCTGCTATCGTCACCGTGCCAACAGTCGGCTGAATGAGCCCGGCAATAATGGACAAGAGAGTTGTCTTCCCACAGCCGCTAGGACCGATCAGACTGACGAATTCACCACGTTCAATAGTCAAATTAATCTGCTGAACAGCAAGCGTTGCCCGCTCCTCGGTTACATAGACCTGTGTTACGTCCTGTACAGTCACAGCTGAATCCATGTTCATACTCCTCTCTTGTTCGCATCCATGACGACTTGTTGCAAACTGATTATGGTTTTACAGTCGTTTTTGCTTTCTCAGCGAATGTGTTGTTTACGAGCGTTTTCCAAGCTACTTTTTCCTTCAGCTCGCCCGCGGACGTCATCACATCCAGCAAATTGTTCCATTCCTGCTCATCCACAATGCCATCCGTAGCGAATGAACCTTGATCTTTATACCTTTGAACAACACTCTTCACAATTCCAGCATCGATATCTTTGAAAAAGGGCAGAACCGCCGTTGTAATTTCATCTACGCTTTTGGCTGCAACCCATAACTGCGCACGCTGAATGGCATTCGTGAACTTCTGAGTTGTTTCGGCATTCGCCTTCAAGAAGCTTTGCTTCGTCATGAACACCGTGTAGGGCAGATGCCCGCTCTCTACGCCAAAGGAAGCGACGACGAATCCTTTGCCTTCTTTCTCAACGATGGAAGCTTGTGGTTCGAAGAGCTGTACATACTCCCCTGTCCCTGAAGAATAGGCAGAGGCAATATTGGCGAAATCAATATTTTGAATCAGCTCCAGATCTTTCTTCGGATCAATGGCATGCTTCTTAAGTGTGAATTCTCCGGCCATTTGCGGCATGCCGCCTTTTCTTTGACCAAGAAATACAGAGCCCTTCAAAGCATTCCAGTCAAAAGCGTCGACTTTCTTGCGGGCTACGAGAAATGTGCCATCCGTTTGCGTCAGTTGCGCAAAATTAATGACTGGATCATCCGACCCTTGCTGCGAGACATAGATGGAAGTCTCCGAGCCAACCAACGCGACATCAATCGCGCCTGAAAGCAAGGCAGTCATCGTTTTATCGCCGCCTGGCGTTGTGGTTAGCTCCACATCCAGACCCTCTTCCTTGAAAAACCCTTGCGACAACGCCACATACTGCGGTGCATAAAATAATGAACGTGTTACTTCGCCAATCCGCACCTTTGTTGTTTCTGTGCTTTTCGTGCCGCACGCGGAAACGACAATACTTAGCAGTAGGACGGCAGATAATGCGATTCCCCATCTTTTCCGATTGTTCATAGACGTCCCTCCGATTAAAGTTGTACTGTATCCTATGCAGAAGCCCAGAAGTCGGTTAACGGTGTTTCGAACAGAAAACGTTGTCAAACAAAAAAAGAACGCCCAACCTTCCCTTATTCGGAAAGTTTGAGCGTCCTCTTTATTCTGCAGCAGAGTTCCAGCTAGTATCGTTAGATCCCGTAAACCGATTTGTATTTCTCTTCCAAATACGATACCAAGTAGTCAGGATTCAACTCTTCCCCTGTCACTTGCACAATAATTTCGTTTGGCGTTAATAATTTGCCGTGTTGATATACTTTATCTGTTAACCACTCTTTAATCGGCACTAGATTGCCCTCGGCAATCAAGCTGTCGAAATTCGGCAATTGTTTACGCAGGGTCTCTGTGAATTGCGCCGCGTACATGTTGCCAAGCGCATAAGAAGGGAAATAGCCAAAAGCGCCACCGGACCAGTGTACATCCTGCAGCACACCTTCCCCATCATTAGACGGAGTTACGCCTAAGTACTCTTCATATTTCTCATTCCACGCTTGCGGCAGGTCTGCTACAGCGATCGTACCGTTGAACAAGCCTTTTTCCAGCTCGTAGCGAATCATAATATGCAGATTATACGTCAATTCATCGGCTTCAATTCGAATTAGCGAAGGTTCGATATGATTGATCGCTTTGTAAAAGGAATCCACATCGACATCGTCGATTTGACCGCTGAACGTCGTTTGCAGCTCGCCATAATACCGTTCCCAGAACGCCTTGCTGCGACCAATCACATTTTCCCAGAAACGGGACTGTGACTCATGAATCCCCATCGAGGTGCCTGTGCACAGATTCGTCCCGACCAAATCCTTGGATATGTTTTGCTCATACAGCGCATGACCACCCTCATGGATGGTGCCAAATAAAGCAGACGTAATGTCATCCGGCAAATATCTGGTCGTAATACGCACATCGCCCGGATTCAACGCCGTGGCAAAAGGATGCACCGTCTCATCCAAGCGGCCCGCATCAAAGTCGTATTGCATTTGCTTCAAAATCGAAAGTGAAAATTGCTTCTGTTTGCTAATCTCGAATTGCTGATCCAAGAAGGAGCGATTCGGCTGGTTCGGAGAAGCTTGAATCCGCTGCAGCAATGGAACTGCCTTTTCGCGCAGCGCGCCAAATACTTCATCCAGCTTTTCAACGGTCATGCCAGGTTCGTACATATCTAACAAAGTGTTATATTTATGTCCTTCATAGCCCCACAGCTCAATAAACTCTTGGGTTGCCGCGACGATTTTCTCCAAATAGGGCTGAAAAGACACCCAATCCGAGTTATGTTTAGCTTCTTCCCATGCCGATTCGGCTTGTGAAGTCAGCACAACATAGGCTTGATATTTTTCAGCCGGTATTTTTTTGCTGCGGTCATATTCCTTTTGGCATTCCAGAACCATTTTGCGTGAAATGGCATCTAACTTATCCAGCTCTGACGGCTGAGTAAAAAACTGTACATAACTTCCCATTTCATCCGATGTGGACATCCGGAAAACCTCAGTGGATAGTTCTCCGACAACTTCGGAACGAGTTTCAATTCCTTTTTTCGGAGCGCCGGTGCGCATATCCCAATAAATGAGAGCGATGGCCTCCTCGTACTGTTTCATTTTGCGAACATACGCCTTGAACGATTCCAGCTTTGCTGGTGCAGCTTGCACACTCATGCTCTAATCTCCTCCCAAAAGTTTCTTAATTTATCATACTTCGTCCCCTTCTCAGAATCAAATTTATGCTAGTGTGTGTTAGAATAATGACAAGCCTTTTCGCTTTGGCGCAAAACACGCAAATTATTGAAGGAGCTGACGCAGCATGAACATTACTTTTACAGAAACAGCCATAGATCGTATAACGCCTTTATTAACCGGAGATGACGCGGTATTGAATCTCGTTTTTGACACAGAAGATTGCGGCTGCTCGGTGAATGGCGTCCCCACCCTTTGGATTGTCTCGAAAGCAAATGAAGAGAAACTTGTTGCTGAGACGAATCGGTTTACACTGACTTATAAAGCCAAGGACGAGATCTTTTTCGAAGAGAATATGACAATTGACTTCCACGAGAAGAATAAATCCTATATACTAAAGAGTAATAATCAGATTTACAATGCAAGTATGAGCTTAATTAACAAGAGATAAAGCTGCATCAACAAAGACAGCAGCAACAACTTACTTGGAGGGAAAGCCATGTCTTTGATGAGTGAAATTTTGAATTACAACGAGGAATTTGTCGAGACCAAGCAGTACAAGGAGTTCTTGACGACGAAGTTTCCCGACAAACGTATGGTCGTTCTCACCTGCATGGATACTCGGCTGGTAGAGCTGTTGCCCAAAGCTATGAACCTCCATAACGGAGATGCCAAAATTATCAAAAATGCCGGCGCCATCGTCTCCCATCCTTTCGGCAGTATCATGCGCAGCATCATTGTCGCCGTGTATCAGCTGGATGCGGACGAGGTGTTCGTCATTGGGCACTATGATTGCGGGATGACCGGGTTAAACTCGGATCATGTCATTGCCAATGCCAAAAAACGCGGAATTTCCGATGATGTCATCGCCACTTTGGGCCACTCCGGCATCGACTTATCTCGTTGGCTGGCAGGCTTTGAGCACGTCAGAGAAGGTATCGAGAAAAGTGTAAATATTATTCGGAATCATCCACTGCTTCCCAAAAATTTGCCAGTTCACGGGTTGATCATAGATCCCGAAACAGGTCGGCTTGATTTGGTCGCAGACGGCTATCAACAACCGGAAGACGTACATAGCTAAAACGAAAGAGCTGTTGCCTAGTTTAATTCTTAGGCTGCAGCTCTTTCTTGCTCTCTTTAAGGGTGCTCAAATTGCCGCAAGCAAGAAAGCAAACAAGTTCCTTGGTTCGCGGAGTCCAAAACCTGCGAAAGTGCAGGCTTTTTCAACAAAATGGAATGAAAAATAGAAAAGCCTGCGATTAGGCAGGCTTTTCTATCATTTTCATCCTGAAGTCAGAAATACGGCGCCAAAGCCTGCATAATTGCAGGAATCTATTGATTTATGGCTAATCCAAGCGCAAAAGGATGCATAATCGCAGGCTTTGTCAAAAGTAAAACTGCACTTCACACTCACAGATGTCCACACCATGGAAAGACTGCTACATGTCTAATGATTTAATCAGACGTTTGGCATCGCCATTTGGAGTTGCTACTACCTCGTACATATTAATCGTGACATTTGTATTCAATTGTTCGGATTTAATCGAACCGAAATCAATAAACTGGACGCCGGACATAATTTTTTGCTGACCCGTGAAGGTCATCGCTTTGGAGCTGAGCAGACGTCCTTCTGAATCGACCACTTCAAACAATAAGGAAGAGAAATTAGCATCCGTAATTACTTGCTCTTGACGACTGACATCCAGGTCAACACGCAAACGATAGGCATAAGAGGCATCTTTGCTATACGTTGCACTCACTGAGTAGTCCTTGAGGTTAATCGTGAATGGATACAAGGACACAGGACCTGTCGTTGGTATTGATTGAACAGCCGTTTTGTAAGAACCAACTGCCAGACGATTGGCATCGTATAAGTTAAGCGCAAGTTTATCAGCCTTTTCCGTACCTGGAAGCAGATAGGAATAGCTTACTACGTAACTGGTGTTCGGAGCGATGTTCTTCGAAGACGTTGTTTGACGTACGCCGGAATACGTGTAGCCCTCTGCATTGGTTAGATCGGATTGGAAATCTGGGATCGTTAAAGTATCTGTCCCTTTATTCGTTAATTTGTACTTCGCCACAACGGTTTTGAAGCCGAAATCAGCATTCTCGCTCATGCCCATTTCTACCAGCGAGACGTCGATATTAGAATCAATCAGATTACTCGCCGTGAACTTGAACGGAGTCCCCATTGTATAATCTTCTGCGGCTGAATAAGAGGAAACTTCCCCTCCGCTGCCCGCCCCTGCCAGTGTCGTAATCGAAACCGGCAAGGTTGCCGCTTGCTTATTGGTGCTTGCGTCCGTGCTTCCTGTCCCACTTCCTGTACCGCTTCCTGTGTTGCTTCCCGGCTGCGTTGTTCCTCCGGCGGCTTCCTGCTTCTCAAGAACAACCAATTGCAGCGCATCGGTGTTCAAGCCTGCCGGCAAAATGCCTGTGAAACGGAAGGTTGTCGTTTCATTCGGAGCTAAATAGGTTGTACGAACGGAGTTGTCATTCGCTAACACCGCAACGCTGCCGCGAAGTGCCTGGAACTCTGCTGAAAGGTTAGGGATAGTCACTACCCCTTCGCTTTTATTCGTTAACGTCACGTTCGCTTGCAGATGCAAGCCGTCGGATTGCTTGCTTGCTGCCGCCCAGGAGGTCGATATCGTTAGTTCGTTTTCATCCGTGGTGGGATAATCGGTGTTGGTGCCGATTTTGCCAATGACAAATGACTTCGCCGTATTCAGAGAGCCTAATACGGTTGTCTTCACTTTGCCTTTGGGCGAGAAAAGCAAGGTTAAGCTGCTTGTGTCAAGCGAAGCCGGAACCGCCGTTTGCAAGGTTGCTTTGATCGGCTGCTGCGGAAGCAAGGATTGCCCTGCCCCTTTGGCAAACTGGGCGTTATACGTCAAGCCCTTGCTGTCCTGGTAGTTGTATTCAAGGCC
Source organism: Paenibacillus alba (assembly GCF_013204855.1). GTDB lineage: Bacteria > Bacillota > Bacilli > Paenibacillales > NBRC-103111 > Paenibacillus_E > Paenibacillus_E alba. The sequence goes on from NZ_JABMKZ010000002.1 coordinate 248,103, forward strand.
ATCCGGCAGCTTAAGGGCAGCATCGCTTAAGTTTTCCAGTACCAGATCGGTATAAATCATCCATGCCCCATCTTTATAAACCTTATAGCTGTTGCCTAATTCCGCGGTAACTAATGCATTGTCGCTTAGTGTCGCATCTATTTCCTGTAAATTAATGACAGCTTGCTGATGTACCGATTGTCCGGTTTCCGTTAATGCCGCATCGACAGACAATGCGCCAAGATCATGCATTTTATTATAATTCCATTCAAAAATATCGACTTTCAGCTGACCTGGCGCTAAATTCGCAGGAATTTCGGACGTAAACTTGAACGTCCCCGTTTCTCCTCCTTTAACGCGCGCTGTTACTTTCTCCGTCAGCTTGGCTGTATAGGACACGCCGTTCGCGTCAATCACCTTGACGCCATAGTTATTGAAATCAACTGGCGTGCTGCTGTTGTTATTCAGCCCGAGTGAGAAGCGAAGCGAGCTGTCATCCGCGCCTGCGGACAAAGCAACCTTGTCTAAGGTAAAGTAGACGGAATCATTCAGAAACACGCCTTCCTTCCCAGCAAAAGCCGAAGTGGCCAAAGGTAGTGTTAGGAAGCTTGCAGCTGTCAGCACGAGGGCTGAACGACTCAGCAAGCGTTTCATCTTTCGTTGTTGGATCACAGGGAGTCCTCCTTCAAATTTCGCATAAGAATGATGCTTCTATCCTAGCTGCATTTCGTACAATTAATCAGATCTTAAAGCGTCAATAGGACGCAATTTAGAAGCTTTGTTCGCTGGGTATAAGCCAAATATCACGCCAACAAGCACAGAGAATAAGAAGGCATACAAGCTAATATCGAACGATAAGCTCGTCGTTTGCTTCGGACTGAAGTACGGCAGCGCATAGGATAATCCAATGCCTAACGCAAGTCCAATTAATCCGCCCATGCCGCTAATGACGACAGCTTCAACGAGAAACTGCAGCAAAATATTTCGCCGCTTGGCGCCAATCGATTTGCGAATACCAATTTCTCTGGTTCGTTCGCTGACAGTAACCAACATAATATTCATAATTCCGATCCCGCCTACCAGCAGGGAAATAAGAGCAACAGCTACTAATTGATTCGTAAGTGTATTCGTCGCTTCAGTCCGTGCTTTGAGCAGTTCATCCTGATTCGTCAAAACGAAGCCTGTATCGCTTTTAAATTTATAAGTCAGATACTGCTTCATCGTTTCTTGGGCGGCGTAAATATCATCCTTCGTTGGGGCCTCCACATAGGTCGTGCGGATTTGCCCCAATTTAAACACGCGTCGAGCTGTTTCTAGAGGGACAATAACCGAGCTATCGACAGAAGCTCCACCAATATTGGACCCCTTCTCTTTCAAGGTACCGATGACGCTAAAAACGGCTCCATCAATGTTGATTTCCTCGCCTACAGGGTCCAGCGTTCCAAAATAAGTCTTAGCTACTTCACTGCCCAAGATCGCAACATTCGAGCGAAATTCAAGATCGGTAGGAGAAAGATTGCGGCCTTTATCAATGGTTGCTTTAATAATCCCGAAGTAGCGATCATTCGTACCAATGACGTTGTATTTCTCCTGCGTACGATCATATTTAATGTTCGATCCGTTTTTGGTCATGGTTGGGGCAATGGATTTGAACTCCGGAAAGTTCTCGAAATTCATTAGCTCATTGTAATCCAGCTGTGTAGCACGCCCGTTCCCTGTTGCGGTTACAACAAGCAAATTCGTCCCCATATTCTCGTACTGCTTGGCGATTTGTTCCGAAGTCCCTTGCCCGATCGACACCAGTGTAACTACAGAGCTAACCCCGATAATGACACCCAGCATCGTTAGAAAAGTTCGCAACGGACTTGAAATGATCGTCCGAAGCGACATTCTGAGCAGTTCATTTACCTTCATATGCCCACCTCTTGCTGAAGGCTCTTCACCGTATTATTCCGGTAATCATCAATGATAACACCGTCTCGGAGTGCTACGACCCGCTGCGCATTATCGGCAATGTGATGATCATGGGTAATCAACACGATCGTATTGCCTTGGGCATTTAATTGTAAAATTAATTCCAACACTTCTTCGCCGGTTCTGGAATCCAATGCTCCGGTTGGTTCATCCGCCAAGATTAAGGAAGGCGAGATCGCCAGTGCCCTTGCAATCGCTACACGCTGCTGCTGGCCTCCGGAAAGCTCGCTTGGCTTATGATGACCACGCTCTCCCATGCCAAGCATCTTTAGCATATTGTGAGCCCGTTCCCGCCGTTCCTTCCTGGGAATTCCGGCATAGATCATCGGGAGCTCGACATTTTCCATCGCCGATAAACGAGGCAATAAGTTAAATTGTTGAAAAATGAAGCCGATTTTCTGATTGCGCAGCTCGGCAAGGGCATTATCGCTCATGTGCTCGGTTACGACGCCATCCAGTATATAGCTGCCCGATGTGGGAACATCCAGCAAGCCAATGGTATTCATTAGCGTTGATTTCCCCGATCCGCTGGGGCCGATGATGGCTACGAAATCACCCTCGGCTACAGAAAGCGATATGCTGCGCAATATGGGCAGATCTTCCAGACCACGCTTATAGGTTTTGGTAATTTCTTTGAGTTCAATGATATTCATACCGCAATCACTCCTTTCCAGGCAGTATTATCTACCACCGCCACCACCACCGCCGTTAATCCGGGTAGCTCCTGTATTGCCGCCACCACCGCCTGCTCCGCCCGGAGCGCCGCCTTGTTGGAATCCGGCACCGCCGCCAAAGCCACCTGCACCACCTGCGCCGCCGCCTTGCTGGAACTGTTGTCTTAACTTATTAATCTCATCTTGACTTAAATTTTGCTGTCTTTTCACATTTGGCAGAACAACTTTATCGCCTTCTTTAAGCCCTTCGGTAATTTCGATTTGCGTTTTGGAACGGATGCCAATCTTGACCTCATGTTCCGCTTCCAGCGTGCCATCTGCTTTCTTCAGCGTAACAATACGCTTCCCTTTGGAGGATTGAAGCGCTTCTGGCGGGATATAGATGGCATCCTTTTTATCTTGAATCAAAATTTCGCCGGTTGCCGTCATCCCATATTTCAATACATTATCCTTATTGTCAGTAGCTAGAACAACATCATAGAACGTTACGCCATTCGTTGTCGTTCCAACGGTGGAGACCTGCGTAACTTCTGCCGGGAAAATACGTCCTGGGTAAGAATCTACTTTAATTTCCGCTTTCATCCCCGTCTTAATGTTAGGAAGGTCCAACTCATCCACTTGAACAGGCAGCTGCATTTTGGCAAAGCTGGCTACCGCTCCGAGCTGCGTACCGCTCGTCACTTTACTTCCCACTTGAAAGTTGCTCAAAATATCATTTTTCTTATTCACGAAGTCTGTTGAGAAAACACCATCAAATGGCGCTAAAATTTTCAATCCGTCAACCTTGTCTTTCGCTGCGTCCACTTTCAGCTTCTGACGTTCAATGGCAGACTGCTTCGCAAGAATATCATCGCCCAAGGTATCGTTCACGAAGGTGCTGATGACATCGCCTTGATGAACCATATTGCCTGTTTTGAAAGGCAGGGTAGACACATTGCCGGTTGTCCCAGCCAGAATCGTTGTTACTTTGAGATACTGCAAGGCGCTTTTGCCTTGCGAATCCACAGAACGGCCGCCGATAGTGACGGAACCCAATACATTCGTACCAGCATCCATCGAGTTGTCATTCGGAACCGTAACGTCGATATCAATCAACTTTCCGCCCTTGCCATCGGATTTTGGATCTTTGGATATCGTTTCGATGCTTCCTGTTTTGGTAATCATGAAGCCATCCAGCGTAATATCTACAGCATCGCCTTTATGCAGCTGCGCAGCATCTTCCACAAAGAAAGGAAGCGTTACTGTCAGTGTATTTACGTCAGCAATGGTAGCTATTTTCGTTGATTTGTTAATGGAAGCTCCTAAGTCAAGATTCGTAGCGTATGTAAGTTTGCCGGAAACCGGTGCTTTTACACCCATTAAGCCTTGCTGCTGCTGTAAAGAACTCAAATCTTTCTCAAGCTGCTCATAGTTCAGTTCAGCATCCTGCAAATCGCTTTCCAAGCTGGAGCTCGTGAGTTCAATCAGAACATCGCCGGCTTTGACCGCTTGATTCCGTTTCAAGTTAATTGATTTAATATTGGCATCCTGCGTAATTGAAATGATTTGTGTATCCTTTGGCTCGAACTGCGCCGTCCCGGATACAGACGATCGAATATTGCCTTTCCTCACATCGGTCGTTACTTCCTTGACATCCGCTGTTTTTGTTTTCTTTCCTTTTGTCAGATAGACATACGTGCCGCCAGCACATAGGATAACTGCGAGACTTATAATAAGCCATTTGCTGCGATACCATTTCATGAAGTTGCTTCCTCCTAAGATATAATCTCGAGCCCAATCTTATCTTGATTTCACGTTGAGTTGTCTGCCTTAACCACGAATTGCGAGCGGTTAATTCTGCTTGGAAACAAGCAAATCGACTAATTGCTGTTCAATGCTCATCCCCATGGTTTTGGGATCCATCTGCGGCTTCTCCCCGTCTGTACGATCCATTTCACCGGCTTCAGCCTCTCGCCCGGCTTTTCTTCGCGCTATAAAAGCATCGATCCGCTTTTCTCGCTCCTCATCAGATAATGCCAGACCTGGATTGTCCACTCGCTTCGCAATGCGTTGCGTCAATTGCTTGATTTGCTCATCAAGGAATGCTTTCTGCTCGGCAGTCAGGCTGCGAAGCACTTGCTTGCGTTCAGCATCGCTCATGCTCCCTTCCTCCATGCTTTGACGAATAGAAGGCAGCATAGCAGCAGCTTGCTTAGTCGTTATAACGAGAGAAGCATTCCGATCCATCCGAAGCAACGTCTGAAAGAGCATAACCAACTGCATCTCCGTCAGATTTTGAACATCTTCGTCAGGCTGTCCAACATGTGAGAATTGCCCAGATGCAGGAGAAGACGTCGCCACGGCCGTTACAGAATCCACGGCAGGCACGTTAGAGCTGCAAGCGCTTAACAGAAAAGTTAGGAGTATCATGCTCGAAACCACTATGTGTGTGCACCTAATCATACATACACCTCCAAGACAAAAAAATCCTGTCCACAAGCAACAGGATACGAAATAAACATGAATTAAGTTTGCTTAACTTGTAAAAAAATTGTGAATATCCGACGAAATGCGTGGAAATGCGACACGAAATTCCGTGCCTTCTCCCACTCGACTGTGAACCTGTATCGTTCCTTGCATCCCAGTGACCAAATGTTTCACAATTGTTAAACCAAGACCAGTACCCGTCGCTACATCCGAACGTGAGGTTCTTGCTTCATCAGCTTTATAGAACCGATCCCAAATTCGAGCCAGCTCGGCTTCTGTCATACCAGTCCCGGTATCCCGAATATAAAGGATGACTTCTTGCTCCTGAATTTCTAGTGCAACCGTTAGCGTTCCGCCCTCTGGCGTAAATTTTAATGAATTATAAATTAAATTTTGCACAATTTGCGCAAAGCGATCTGGATCCAGCTGCACTTGACCTGGTTCTTTGAGCGGATCAGGCAAGATTAGATGAAGCGAAATATGCTTGAGAGCAATCGGGGCTTTCAATAGCTCAAGCGAATCTTCCAGCGTTTCTGCCATGTTCACAGGCCTCATACGGAAGACATCAACCCCATTTTGAATCTGTGCCAGATCGAGAAGATCCGTGACAAGCCGCTGAAGGCGTTGAACCTCTTGATCGCAAATACGTAAATAATGCGAATATTTATCTTCGGGTATGACCTTGTCGTTCATCGCTACGATAAAGCCTCGAAGCGTCGTTAAAGGCGAACGAAGTTCATGGGAGACGTTCGTCAGAAATTCCTGCCGAGTTCCTTCCCACCCTTCCAACTGCTCCACCATGAAATTGAAGCTTGCTGCAAGCTGACCAACCTCATCCTGCGAGGTAATGGGTACTCTCGTTGTGAAATCTCCATGCGCCAGCTCAAGCGCCGCTCGGTTCATTTGCTGCAGCGGACCTGCAAGCTTGCGAGAAATAATAAATAGAATGAATCCAACCGCAAGGAGAGAGAACAATAGCGGCACCATAATATTGACCCTTACAGCAGAAATGGCTTCACTAATATCGCCTGCGGGAAAATGTAGAATGATGACCATGGGCTGACCGTTGAGCTGAGAAGGTGCATGATAGGTAAACAGATTAACGTTCCGTCCATCAGGCATCGTTAAGGCAACCATCCCATACCCGGAATGACCGTGCAGCCCGTCAATGAATAACGCGTCCATCTGCTTGGGAATCCCCCGTCCTTCACTGTCCGAGGAGCCATTCAAAATATTGCCCTTATCATCAACCAGCCACACCTGTCCGTTAATGCTTCGTGCCAAAATACGGATCGTATATTTTAATTCACGTGTCGTAATCGTGCCATCCTGTACAGAGTTCATCAGGCGCGTCACTTCGACGTTGCGTTTCTCCAGCAGCTCGATCTTATCTTTGTAAAATAAATCGGTGAAATAGTAATTCCAGAACAAAAAGAGACCTGCGAAGAAAAGAACACAAGTCGCAAGAAAAGATAAAAATATTTTTAAATACAGACTGTTGTACTTGCTAATGATCCAGCGTTTGGCCTTAAGCATGCTGAACCACCTCAAACGAGTAGCCTATCCCCCATAAAGTCTGAATGTTCCAGCTGTCATGTTGTCCGAGTTTTTTACGCAAGTTTTTCACATGCGCATCTACGGTTCGCGTACCGCCTGAGAAATCAAAATTCCACACATACCCCAGCAAATCTTCACGTGTAAATACACGGCTTGGATGACTCGTCAAGAAATAGAGCAATTCGATTTCCTTCGGTGTTAATTCAACCCGTTTGCCGCCGACCATGACCCGGTACTGCTCCAAATCTATGACGATATTGCCGATCTCCAGCCACTTCCGTGTGGCGCTCTGAGTGCCGCTTGGTTCAGGAGATACTTGAATTGTACGGCGCAGCACTGCTTTAATCCGGGCAATCAGCTCATTGGGGTCAAACGGCTTAACCAAATAATCATCAACACCAAGATTGAACCCTCTCAATTTATCGATAGACTCCCCTTTTGCCGTGAGGAATATGATTGGCGTTTGATGAAGTGGGGCTTCCATTTTGCGAATTTGATCACAAAGCTCATAACCCGAAATATCAGGCAGCATAATGTCCAGCAGCACTAAATTCGGTTTCTCGGCTGCAATCGTTCGAAGCACCTCCTGACCGCGAGGCAGCAGGATCGCTTCATAATTGGAGTGCTCTAAGTACAAGCGGACGACCTCCGCAATATTGGGCTCATCATCAACGACTAAAACTTTACCTTCCGAACTCACTTGGCGCCACCCTTTTCCTTGCGGATTTGCTGTTGTCTCGCTCTTTCTGATATAACCTCTGAACGGTCTCGCCGCGTATGCTTATGGGTAAGCTCCTCATCGAGCAAACGGCTCGCCCCCTGCCAAATCAATCCTTTTCTTTCACATTCTGCTGCACACCAAGCGCTCAACGCCATATCTGAAATCGGCAAATTGATATCCGCGAATAAGTAATCCTGATGCTCAATCTGAGCTAGTGTTTGACTGAGGATCTGCTGGAGTTTGTCAGCGTCCAGCCCCAATGAAGCGAGATGGGCGGCATCCATATTGCCTGCTGCGCTTTGCAGCATCTTCGATGCACCGCTGCGGTTCCCTCTTCGAATATGGTACATGCCAACTGCGATTTGGATAAGAGCCACATACGTCTTACTGCGTTCATCTCCTGGATGTTCCTTCCAGAACTCCTCCATTACCTCATGACATTCAAAGTAGTCACGCTCCGCATGGAAATAAAGTAAATATGCGAGATAAGCTTCTGGATACTGCTTCATGAATCGTTCCCCTCACCTTGTTGTAATCACGGCAATGCCTCTATATTCCTCATGTTACTCGAAAGTTGTGTCAGCGTCCAATATCAGAATGCCTAAAGTCTGAATTTCTACCATTTCCCAGCGCAACCATTCTAGCATTTGAAACGTCCAATTAAGTAGCTTACTAGAAAGAGGCGTGATGAATGAAAATTGGAAAATGGATGCTTGCCAGCACCCTGATACTCGCCATGACCGTACCCTCTGCAGTTCAAGCAGCAGGCACTGGCTCAGACAAAACTACGAAATACCGCGTTTATCAATACAATCATGTGCTTATGGAATTTGCTGCTTATGCGCAAGCAGAAGCCTTTGCCAAAGGTTTCACGAATAGTCATGTCGAAGAAATCGGCACACGCAAATGGCTGTGGAATAATTTCCCCCGTTATCAAGTTTATCAATTAGATGCTTCCTTGCCAGAATGGCAATTCGCCACTTTGGATGCCGCCATCGCGGAAGCCAAGAAATGGACAAACGCAAGCGTAAGAGACCTCCAATCCACGGGCTGGGTGTGGAATAATTATCCGAAGTATCAGGTTTATCAGAACGAAATCACCCTTGATTCATGGAAATACCAAACGCTGAATGAGGCCATCGCGGAAGCTAAGAAGTGGGGCAGCGCCCATATTATTGAGCTTAACAGCAATCAATGGGTGTGGGACAACATCGCAAGTGATGTCAAAAAGCTGCTTAGCTCAGGCGATCCCATCTATAAGGTGTATCAAGGAACCTTTTCAGCCGATAATTGGGCGTTTGCCTCCTTAGAAGATGCCGTTAAAGAAGCTCTCAAATGGGGCAATTCAACAGTTGTTAATACAACGACCAAAGCTACCGTATACAGCAATCTTAAATCTTATAAAGTATTTCAAAACGATACCTTCCTGCAAGAATTTACGTCCATGGATGATGCTATTGATTATAGCAAGCAATGGGGTCATAGCGCTGTTTTTAAAGACGGGCACAAAATTTGGAATAACTTTGCATCCTATCAAGTGCTGCAGAACTCCACTCTCATCGGTGAATTCAAAACCATTCCGGAAGCACTGAATTATAGCGTCCAATACAGCAATGCATCCATTCAAACACTAGATCATAATTTGCTTTGGGATAATTTCAAAAAACTTCAGGTTTGGGGCTGGAATGGCCAGTCCGGTGGTGAGACCATTAAATCGCAAGTCAACAACACCATCGGACTTGATGTCGATTCTCCCAGTTATTTCGAACTGGCTGACGTTTCCGGCAACTTGAAGGACAATTCCAATGCGGATACCGTCAAATGGCTGCAAAAAAACGGCTTCACCGTCTATCCACTGGTCAGCAATCAATTCAGCTCAAGCCTAACAACACAGTTTCTTGCAGATAGCGCTGCACAAGATAAATTCATTAAGGCTTTGGTTGATCGCTCAGTCCTCCTCGGTGTTCCCGGTATCAATGTAGACTTTGAGAGCCTGGCCGGATCAGATCGCAATGCTTTTACCGCATTCATCACCAAATTAACCGCCTATGCTCATTTGCAAGGCTTGGTCATTTCCATTGATCTTCCCCGCGGAAGTGTCAAATGGAATCATCTTTCCGCTTTTGATCATGAGAAGCTCGGGAATCTCGTTGATTACGTAGTCATCATGGCTTACGATCAGTTCTACAAAGGAAGTACCTCCGCAGGTTCAGTCGCTGGTCTTCCTTGGACAGACGGCGGTATTCAAGAATTCCTGTCCTATGGCATCCCACGGGACAAAATCATTCTAGGCATCCCTTATTATGTAAGAGAATGGAAACTAGATGCTGCCGGTGTTTTACAGGGCAATCGTACCGTATTAATGAAAGACATTCCGGCGCTAATCGCGTCCAAAACCACAACGCAGACATGGGACAAAACCTTCGAACAATACCGCGTTGAGTATCAAGAAAATGGCTTCACCTATGTATTCTGGCTAGAAGATCAAGCTACTGTCAAAGCCCGTCTGGACATGGCCAAAAAATATGACATCGCCGGTGTCGCCGCATGGCGCCTAGGTTACGATTCAGCGGATTTATGGAAATCCGTGCTGCAAAACAAGTAGTTTTTAACGTTAATAGTAAAAAGCACATACAGGGCATTAGACCTGAATGTGCTTTTTCTTAGATTTTGGCTAAAATAATCCCCATTGACTAAACGTCGTCTCCGTACCGCAATCCGAACAGAATTTGGCATCTGCTTTATTCACCTTGCTGCACCCTTTATGGAGCAAAGATTTCTCTTTTGTGCATTTATTTTTTAGCGGGGCTCCGCAACGAATGCAATATTTGTCGTCTTTATCTGCCACATACTGGCACCGGAAACAAGTTTGCAGTTCACTCTTCTCAGCCATAAATTCAACTCCTTGAAGTTTAACATTCTTACTCCAAGTATATGTATCGTATAGCCTTGCGGGTGAATAGGTTCCCTCATCAATAAATCATTTCCAGTCTATGTATAAAAATAGGCCTCTTTCGCCTACCCTATAACGTAGAGGAGGTGAAACAAGCATGGCTAAAGATGTTCTTTGTGAAGTCAATTCCTGCAAAAACTGGGCTACAGGCAATAAGTGCAATGCGAACTCGATTTATGTCGTGAGCCACCACGGCAGCAACCAAGCCCGCAATTCCGAGGAAACCGATTGTAAAACGTTTGAGCCTAAGGTTTAGTTTGTAAAGAAGAGGCCGTTTTGGCCTCTTTTTTGTTCTCTATAGACATTGTAACCAATAATGATAATTATTATCACTATTTATTTGGAAAGATTTTCGAGATCCTCAAGCTCCTGTGTTGGCGCTTGGCAGGCAAAGTTCTGGCACACATACGCTGTGGCTTGCCCCCCAAGCGGCAGTTTGTCCTGCACAAGCGGAATCAGCTTGCTCACTTCTTCGCCGGCCGGGCCCGGCGGGTGCAGAATCAGCAGCGCATTCGGCAGGTACTGCCGCTGCACCGCACGGAGCATCTGCTGCGTCAGCGGCTTCGCCGGGTCGCCGGCAATCACGATTTCGCTGGCTTCGCCATAAGCGAAATCGAGCGCGGCCAGCGTGAGCGCATGGCCCGGCGGGTGCGCTGCCACAGCTCCGGCGAACGCCTGGAGCTGCACGTCCGCTGCCTGCGACAGATTCGCGTCGTAGGTCAGCCTCGCCAGCCGCTGCATATTCAGCGCGGCTGCTCCGTTCCCCGACGGCATCGCGCCGTCGTAGATCTCTTTGGGGCGGGTGAGCAGCTGCTCGGCATCGCTGCCGTAGAAGTAGAGCCCGCCCTTCTCTTCGTCGCCGAAGAGGCGAAGCATCTCTGCGTTCAGCTGGACCGCTTCACGGAGATAGCGCAGCTCGAACGTGGCTTCGTACAGCTCGATCAGGCCCCACACGAGGAACGCGTAATCGTCCACGTAGCCGAGAAAAGCTGCTTCGCCATCGCGGTAGCGAGCGAGCAAACGTCCATCCTCGCGGCGCAGCTCGCGAAGCAGGAAGTCCGCGGCTTTGGCAGCCGCCTCCGCGTAAACAGGCTTGTCCAAGGCACATGCAGCCTTGGACAGCGCAGCGATCATCAGACCGTTCCACGAGGTCAGAATCTTATCATCCTTGCCCGGATGAACGCGCTGTTCGCGGTGCTCGAACAGCTTGACGCGGGCCGCTTCCAACCGATGCTTCAGCTCCTTCAAGGGAATCTGCTTACGCTTCGCAACAGAAGCTAACGTCGTGTCAATCAGATTCGGGATATTATGCCCCTCAAAGTTCCCCGACTCCGTAATATCGTACAGCTCACTATAGAGATCGCCGTCCTCTACGCCCAAAACAACCTCGATTTCGTCCGGCGTCCAGACATAGAACCTGCCTTCTTCGCCTTCCGAATCCGCGTCCTCGGCGGAATAGAACCCTCCGCCTTCGTCCGTCATATCGCGCAGAACATACGTAATAATCTGCTCAGCGACCTCAGCATACTTCTCTTTTCCCGTTACTTGGTAGGCTTCTGTGTACGTCATAACTAACAATGCGTTGTCATACAGCATCTTTTCAAAATGAGGAACCAACCATCTTTCATCGACCGAATACCTCGAAAATCCGAAGCCGATGTGGTCGTACATCCCTCCACGATGCATAGCATCTAGCGTCTTTTCAACCATTTCAAGCGCTTTTTCCTTACCGGTTCTATGATAATACCTTAGTAGAAACGATAGATTATGAGCGGTCGGAAACTTCGGCGAGCTGCCGAAGCCACCATTTGCTGAATCAAATGTACTCTCGTACAAACGGAATGCCTCATGGAGCGTTTCCTCCGTAACCTCGCCACCCGTACGATGCTCGAGCAGTCGACTTGTCGTCTCTTGCATAATCTGCTCCCCTACCTCACGAATTCGCTCGGCGTCTTCCTTCCACTTCGCGGCCATCTGGGCTATGATCTCTACCAATCCAGCCCGGTTATACTTCCGACTGCGCGGGAAATAAGTTCCTGCGAAGAAAGGCTTCTTCTCCGGTGTCAGGAACACCGTCAACGGCCAGCCGCCTTGACCAGTCATCGCCTGACATACGGCCATGTAGATGTGATCGACGTCCGGCCGCTCTTCGCGGTCGACTTTAATGGAGATGAAATCCTTGTTCAGCATATCTGCTACGGTTTGGTCTTCGAAGGATTCGTGTGCCATGGTGTGGCACCAATGGCATGTTGACTAAGCCACACTACGAATACCCAATAGATAAGAAGACAGGTTTGTTTTCCTGTATGGCTCTGTTAAAGGCTTCTTCTGACCAAGGGAACCAGTCTACTGGGTTGTATTGATGTTGAAGCAAGTAAGGTGACTTTTCCTTGGCTAATCTATTGGGTTTGCTGTTCGTTGTCATAGGGCATCACCTCCTTGGTTGGGGTTGGACTAATCGCTTTTTCTTCTCCCAACTTGTAAAATCTCATCCATCAATCAAATAAGGTTAATATAATCCTTTATATATTGGATGAGTTGATCTTCTCGAATGATTGAATTGTTATGAATTTGTGAAGGCGAAAATTCTTTCACTACAATTATTTCCTTTACTTTGTAATCAATATTCTTATTAAATTGAATTAATTTACAGGATTGCAAGTGAGCTTTTATTCTCTCTTGGTATTTTAGAAAATCTTGAATTTCTGCATTCAACTGATAAGTATATTTCCCAATTAGTTGTTTATACTCGTTATGTATTCCGGTGTTACTCAGTGGAAAACTTAGTCTTTTGCATTCGATAAGAAAAATAACGTTATACAGAACAAATATTATATCAATTTCTCTATCACTTGGACATGATTGCGAAAAATGGTAATTTAAAGTGATTTGGGCTTCCTCGAAAGAAGCTTTTAATTTAGTTGCAATGGAATCACAAAACGAGTTGGAAACTTTATCTACAATCTTTTTGTTTGCTACAAATTTATGTGGATTATTGAAAACATTGCTTCTAAAATACTCTAAAGCGTAAACAGCTTGAGCCGTATAGCATATATATAAATGATTTGATTCAATGTACACTTTTTGAGACAGCATTGGATAATAATTGGCATTTACATATTTATGTAATTGTTCTAACGAAATAATTTCACTAAACTTTCTAAATTTGAAATATTCAAACAACTTGAGTGCTCTGTCCATATTCATTCTCAGTTTTGAAAATTTCTCCATCCATTCACTTTCATCAGCAACAACTACTAATTCTCTCATTTTAGAAATCAAATATTTTTGAAGTATATTAACATCATCCAAATTGAACCCAAGTTCTTGCAAAATGCTATTACTTAACTGATTCATATTAATTCTACTGTATTCATCAAAATTTTGAGAAAATTTATAATTATAGTTATCTAAACTCAAATTGCCCCATTGAAATGCCTCAATCACGTCTATGATTCCATCATTATCAACAAATACCTTTTTATCCTTATTTATTCCAATTGTTAAATCTTGCTTAGTATGAATTAGTAACACTAAAAGATGGCTTAGAGAGAAGAGCTTATTTACTTTTTTAAGATCACGTTTTACTACATCATTATTTTCTGAAAAATCACATGAATATGATATCTTAATTAGCAATTCTATAGCATCTTCTTGAGTTGCAATATATTGCTCTATTTCTCTACAGTTATCGTCTGATAATTCCATCACAGTAAATAATATTTGCAAAAAATCGTCTTTATTATTATCTATTATGACACATTTACCATCCTGTTTCTTTACTATCATTTGACCTAAGTATCTGTTATAAATTAAAGAACCGTATAGAAATTCCATTATAGACTCTTTATCCGTTTTTAAACACTTCAATAAAACATCATTTATTTCACGAAATACTTTTTCAATAATGACATTGAAGAATGCATTTTTATCATCCCTACTTTTATATTCATTATTGTTTAATTTTAAGTCAATTATGTTTTGCCTCATCATAGCATAAGGATCAATTGATAAATCAGGTGATATTGGTACATGTATTGATAAAAAGTCTGATGAAAAATACATAAAATTATCATTAAGCCAATTTGATATATACGATTTATAGTTTTCACTAGAATCTGTCATGCTGTTTATTAAAACTTACTTTAATCTCTTCGTTTTTTTCCATTCAAATAATTTCCCTCCACTATTATAATATAATTACTTGCCTCTATTTTCATGAAAGCTTCTTCGGACCAAGGTAACCAGTCGACCAGGTTGTATGCGTGTTGCAGCAGATATGGGGATTTTTCCTTGGCTAATCTATTGGGTACTTTTTGAGTTGTCATGGGGCATCACCTCATTGCCGCGCATAAGATGAATCACGCTATCATTGATTCTATGCACTTTGCCACCGTTCCAAATCTCAACTGGATAAGCGTCCAGCATATCATGATTCTCATGATTTCCGTCGATGAACAGCGTTGTGAATGGCTTCTCTTTATGAAGCCATTTAAGCCAATACTGATCCTCTTTGTCACCATTCCAAATTAAGCCGAAGTCACCTGAGATGATCACGAAGTCATCTTTAGTCATTTTCTTTTGTTCGGGGAAATTTTTAGTGTTGAGCCTTCGACCAATACTAATGCTGCCGTGTACATCACCTGTTATGTAAATCATGGCTATTCCTCCCCGTTCAAAGCATTAACCATTTCATTAAAGATTTTTTTGTAATGATATAAATCATACTGAACCTCAAGTGAATCAATAACACACCAAAAATTTTCTTCATTGAAGTCTTTAAACTCGGTAGCAACACTCTCAGCTAGATTATGGAAGGCATGAGCAATACGCATATTCCTATTAAATGTTTCCTCGCTTAACTCCCCAAAATTCTTTATGTCAAGAAAAGCCTGATATATTAATATGTTATATGCCTTTTTCCTTATAGTATTCATTTGCACACTCCATAAAATCTCCGTTTATTTTCTATTACCTTCTGAATATTCTCTACAAATTTCTTTATGTTCTATCTAATTAAAAACAGCATTTCAAATTTGCTTTACAACATATGGACGACTCTCTTGAGGATAAAATAAAATAGAAACTACAATTGTTAATAAGACAATTGCTACATATCTAAGAGTATAACGAGGTTGTTTGTATTTCTGTTTTATTACGATAATAATGATGATATTGTTTACTATAAATATTATTGGTAATGCAACAATTCTCCCTAGTTCTGTGAATGGAAATTGTTCAATTAATTTTAATGAAAAGTAAGCGCTGCTCAACTTAGTCCGTAGTATCCAAGGTAAAAATTTATTGAATTCTCTCTACTAAAACCAACAAAATCCTTTGCCAATTCCGCTTTTTTCAAATACGCAAGTGCATCTAGGGCATCAAAAATATTAGCATCTCCCAAATACATTTTGGTTTGCTCTAACCCTGCCCCACAAAGCAACTGAACATCAATATAACAAAATGTATCGAAGTTCTTCTTTTTTGCCTTCCAAATTAAGATGCTATCCTCTACTTGACCAATAATAAACAATTGAATACATAACGTCTTTATATATTCGTTGTCTTCAAATTCCTGATTATTCAGTTCATTAACTAATAGGGTACGTATATCAGCTAATTTACTTAGCTTTGGTACTAAACCGTACAAATGCAATAATTCATCAATTCTATCTATTGTCATATGCTCATGCCAACATCCTTTTAAAAATCAATTCAGCTTCGTTTCCTTCCTCATAAATCATAATAGAAGTTGTTCTATTTCATGAGTAATAACTGCAATATCTCTTGATTCAAAACGGATAACTGGATTTTCCCAATCTTCGTTTTTTATAAGAAGCAATACATAATTCCCTTCCATTTTGGCTTCGGGATACCAACCTAAATCAACCGTAATATTATCTTTTTGTAGTTGTAATAAGTCCTCCCTAAAGTTCCAGCAAAACGATGTATCTTCTTCAACAAAGTGCGCAGGGTCTGCTTCGTCAAACACATTCCAATTCACTTTCCAGCCTGTGGGGATTCGCAATGGTTGTAAAGCCATAAGGGTCACCTTTGATTATCTTTCTGATTTAAATTCCTGTTACCATTGAAAGTTCGATTTTATCGTTACGTCTTTCTAACAGTTACAACATTTTCTGGTGTTTCACTCGTATACTCCACTTCAATTAAATGGCCGCCAGCGTCTAAGTCGCCCTCCCCCATTAAACTTCAATTACAAATGAAATTCTTGATTTAATTGCCTCTCATTATTTTTCCTTTTTAAAAGACTTTACTTTCGTAGTAAAAATACTCAACACAACAGAAAGTACTACATATGTCCAAAAACCATGAACTTCGAAACCAGATAAATACCTATCAAGCAACCACAACTTTATAGGTGTTAGTATAATGGACGCTAGAATAAGCAAAGGTGTTGTTAAACAACCAATGCCCACAACAATTGAAAGCATCGACGCAGCTAGCATCAAACTATATAGGAAGCTAATAACAAACATAAGGATAGATGCAAGTATCAATGTCTTTGTGTCTGCGATAGATATGTATTGGTTGAAGTACTCACTACCGATCCAAAACACTATCAAAGTAACCAGTAAATTGAGTAGATTTCTCAACTATCAACGCCTCCTTTAAAGTAAACAAAACTATTCTTTTCATCACTTGTATTTACTCATGAATGCTCCAGTCATAATTTTCAATTTTCGTAAGATTCCCAGTATCTTTGTTTCTCTCATACGCACAATGCAAGGTTTCGGAAACGTCAATAAACTCCAAAATAGAATCATCCATATTTAACATCTTTCCAACTGAAATCACTTGAAAATTCTCTGAGTTAGCAGAAAATTCATCATCTTCATATCCACTAAAGAAAACCCATCCCAAATCATGCTCATTATCTGGGTCGAAACGTAACATGAAGTTAAACTCATTTCTTGATAATACGTCATTACTTACTGTAATTTTCTTGTCAAAATAATAGTCCATGTCCTTAGAATACGGATCCTCTAGCTGAGTGCTGCAAATATGTTCTGATTTAAAATCAATCAAGTCACCATGCTGAAGTGAACTCAAATAGTATGGCTGATTAGCTAACTTCCCACGGAAGTCAGTTTCATCTCGCTCAAGGATTTCCACCCACATTCTTTCAGCTTGACATCCATTATCAAATGTCTCCGTTGCCATGAATATTAGCTTAACTAAATCGCCTACCTTCAGTTGACTTATTACTTGATCGCTTGGAAGATAAAACGTATAAGGTGACTCTTTATGAATTTCAACAGCGCTATCTAATTTCCACGTCATTATCTATTTTCTCTCCTACGATTCGATTGTTATCTTCTTTTTGCCGTTCTTTGTTGTTTCACTTTGCTTATTCCCATTTTATTTATCTACTTCTGCTTCTTTCTTCTCCTCCTTTTTCTCATCATCTACTTTTCGCTTCTTATTATTATCGTCATTTTCTTGCTCTAGGTCTGGTACAGTGTTTGCTTCTAGTGCTCTCTTCGCCGCGCGATCTCTAAGTTGTTTTTGATAATGTTCATATCTAGCAACGAAATTATCTTGAGTTATGTCAGGAATGCCATCTTTAGCTTTATTTGCTCTGAAAAATACAAACCATTTAGTTATGATTTGCTCTGGTGATAGATTGAAATCTTCGGATGCCTTTATGGTTTCAACAATTAAATTATTCGTACGTGCAGTCTGCTTCTTTTTCCTCTCAGCATCCGCAGTTGCTGCCGCAATTCTGGCTGAGTCCTCAGCGTCCTGCAAAACAATATCTTCATCCCTTGCTTCATCATCCGTATAGTGATCTACCCCATCTAACATCGATTGGTATCGAGCAGCGTAGCCACTTAAAGCTTTCTCGTCTCCACGATTTAGATGTGTATCAATTAAATCTCCCTCATCTGTATAATAGGCTCGGTTTCGTCCTCCATCTTGTGTAATATGAAAGGAAGAGACCCACCTTGGACTTATAAATTCATAATCCAAACTACCTGCAAAAGCTTGAGAATCAGGGAAAACTGTTGCATGAGTTGACGACGAAAATTCTTGAACTCTGCTATCTGTTCCCTGTCTATTATTTGGGACATCTTTATATAATCTTTTAGGCTGGATAACATTATTATTGGTGAGTAATTGCCCTACCATTTTATTCCCAACAGTACGTTGAAGTTGTGTAATCATATTGCCTGATAAATTACCAAGAGATAAATGATTACTCGTAGATTCTTTCTTACTACTGGGGGCAATGTCTTTTGGTTGTGGCGTGTTTTGACTAGATTTATGAACTTTCCCATCACGCATCCTCCTCACTCCCTCCTCATTTCAATAATCCACAATAGATCTATTTTATTAGATAAAACAACATATTATTCAGAGCTGCCCTTCAGCATTTACAAGCGTACAATAAAAGAGAGTGCAAACGAGTCAACGTCTACACTCCCGCACCACGATAGCTGCTTTTAAGGGCGGTTGGCTTTAGACTTATAGGCAAGGCGTTACAATAGACCGCGTTCCTCGTCAAAAGGGCGGTCTCTTTCTTTTTCTGCGAAAGTTCGATGCATGAAACTCATCATGGAATTTAATCGTAGCCACAACCAAATTCGCAAACAAAAAATTTATTTTCTGTTTCTCCAAAACAATGATGACACGCATATATATCAATCACTTCTATTAAGCTTGCCTGACTATGTTGAGCTCTAAATTGCTCAATTCGTTCTTTTGGAAATTCATTATGATTTAACCAATCTGTTACTTCATTAATAAATTCTAAAGGACTATACTGCTTTATGTTTAAGTTTTTGTGATGACTAGGGATCCAAATAGTTTTTAAAATTTCAGCCCATCTTGCTTCTGTAATTGACTCGTCATCCAGATTCCATTCATTTTCGGAATAAAGCCATTTAATAAACAATATGCTATAGGCTTGCTGATAATCATCAACATATGACTTATTAATAGATATATAATTCACACCAACTGGATATTTAAACGAATCTATCTCATCAAACACGTACTTTCTTAAATCAACTGCTGCGGCTATTTCAGAAAAATAATCAACATTATTTAATAACTCCGTAATGCAATCAATTATTTTATTCATTTTTCGTTCACCTCATTCACTCCCACATCTTATAATCACCATATATTTAAAATCGTGCTTTCATTGATTGAGTTAGTGACCTAACATCCTTTTATCAACATGTAAATATGTATGAATTACCATTTCCTTCTTGTTATTATACAACGAAAATCCAGCTTAGAATATGAAACCCATCATTCCTCCTCTAGTTGTCGTTTCCTTCATCATCGAAACAATTGCTCCTTTGAAGCGTATGATTATAAAAGGAGTTGATGAAAATGATTTTCATTTGTTTTCTCTTCATAATTTTTGCGGTGTTGAACATCTTTTACCCTACTTTTGGTTGGCGTTTGAGATATGGTTGGATGGTTAATGGTGATTCAGAACCAAGTGATGCTTACATTCTGATGAGTAGAATTAGCAGTGTAATTGTACTGATCGTATTTCTTAGTGTTATGCTTCCTTATTTTTTCTCATAAAGTTTGAAACAACCTTTCAACCGCAATAGCGGTTTTTTTGCTTTTCTCCAATCAGTTTAGTTCAAATTTCGTGCATTCAGAATAAATTTTCAAGACAACAAGGGAACTTCTCTAGACCTACTCTTGTCTAATAGGATGGGGGTGAACAGATGGATTATCAATATCTGACCTATATGAATCACATAGACAAAACCGATCTGAACCATCTGATGACCGAGTATGGGCCTGATGTGTGGAAATATGCTTATGCGATCACACGAAACCGCGAGCAGGCGAGCGATGTGGCCCAAGAGGTTTTTATTAAGGTGTACAACCATATCGGTTCCTATCGCGGGCAATCCTCGTTGAAGACGTGGTTATTGTCCATTACGAGGAATGAAGCGATCAATGTGCGCAGGTCAAGCTATGTGCGTCGCATTATATTGTTTGAGAAAGTGAAGCCTCACGCTACTGGGGCGTCCGCCGAAGTGGCTTTTTTGGGCGAACAATCGGCCAGGGATATTTGGGCAATTGTGATGAGCTTGTCAACCAAACTTCGTGAAGTCCTTGTGCTGGATCTGGAACATGATCTTAAGATGTCCGAAATGGCTCGCCTATTGAATGTGTCGGAGGGCACGGTCAAGTCAAGACTTAGCCGCGCGCGCAAAATGGTAGAGAAGAAATGGAGGGAAAATGAACGTGAGTGAACCCAAACCAGCTTGGTACGAGATTGCAAAAAAAGGCTCAATAGCAAGCACCCCATTTGATGAGGAACTAAAGCGGTCTGTACTAAGCAAGATTGATCGACGCGAAACGCGGTATTTGCAGTCGGTTAAACAAGTGCTCGCGGCAATAGTGGTATGCATGGCACTGGGATTGTCCTTGCTTCTTGTAACAAATGAAGGGGTTTTATTTAAAAAAAGCGAGCAATCCGCATCCCCTCCGGCAGGAACTCCATTTCATTCCATTTCGGGTATTGATATAAAGGAGCATCCTTTTGCTTATAAGCTGCTCGATGCCAGAATCACTGGCAATGGCAGCATAATTTCCATGAACGACCCCGACATCCTGCCTGGATTGGGCAATAAGGTGAACCCGCTGCACGCCTATGACAATCGGATGATCTACAAGATCCCCTATGCTGATATCGAAGTGCTGAGCAAAAAGGATATGGACGGTTTTGGCACCCTCTTGAAATATAAGGCGATTAAGGATGACCCCAAGCTGCCATACTTCAAAAAAGGGGACGAACATTTTGGTTACACCGTTGACGGCTTAACCGGACCTGAGGTTATTTATGACTTTGGAACTGCTAACCTCTACGATGCTCAGATGGCAGTCACGCGTGTTTTTGGTCACCAGGCTCTAAAAATATGGCTAGTATGCGGAGCCGATAGTATCCGTGTATGTACTTATTATAATAGAGAGCAAAACGGAGGAATGGCCAGTTATCTGGAGTTCGATAATGCGACGATGTACGAACGCGATCTTAACGGGGATGGATTGGAAGAAGCAATCGCTGTTTCTAATACAACTGGACAGATTTATATCTTCAAGGAAAACGCGGAGCAGTTATACTGGGTCAGCGTACGAGAGGCGCTTGGGGCAGGCGAACAAGATGTAGTGTCCTACGAAGAAGCATCAGGAATGTTTACGGTGCTGAATCAGGATATTGGTCTCAGGAAGTACCGATATACCGAGAATGCGGATAAGTTTGTGTTAGTGAAATAAAGCAATTCGATTTAGAAGCAGCGCGCACCGATTGAAATTCCGGTGCGCGCTCGTTTTATTAAATAAAGAAAAATGGCAAAAGAAATAATAAAGCAATGGATGACCACAATAATGGGTTATAACCGCCAAAGCCCCAAGCTGTGGTTTGCGCCTTGTTTTTGAGTACTTTCAGCTCTTTTTTTACTTTACCAGGTTTGGTTGAAAGAACTGTAGCATTGTTGAAACCCTGGTTAATAAATAATCCATGTCCTGAGACATTGTCTAACGTTCCTACAACCTGAGTGCCATCATGAAGAACTGCACATACCTGTTGTCCAATGTAGGGTCTGCATGAATCTGCACATATTGGATAGATGGGTTGCATTCCTGATTCCTCCTCGTTTAAAAATCATATCAGCTTAATTTAAAACATGCTAAATAAAGGCCTCACTTATTGCATCATGCCAAATCCAAACCTCAGCATTACCTCCTTCAACAACAAGTCTCTTCATTTTATGGTGGTGATTAGCAGCATGACCTAGACAAGAATGTAGAATGGGAAAATTGTACTCTCCGTCTTACACGACTTGTAGAATGAATCTGCAGTTGATCTCGGAGCCAATTTATTAGGAAAAACAAAAAAGAAGAGGTTGCCCTCTTCTGTAAGTTTATTCGTGGTTTCTTTGTTAAGGAAGTTTAGCAGCCTGCTAAACAATAGGCATATGCTCATACCGATGAACAAGAGTCTCGCTCAACAATCTTGCTATCTACGATCCAATGATTCGTAAATTCGCCCTCTAGGACAGACAACTTATGCATGAGCAGCTTGACGGATTGAACACCCAGCTCCGAAGGCTGCAAAT
Source organism: Paenibacillus alba (assembly GCF_013204855.1). GTDB lineage: Bacteria > Bacillota > Bacilli > Paenibacillales > NBRC-103111 > Paenibacillus_E > Paenibacillus_E alba. Next base: position 270,543 of record NZ_JABMKZ010000002.1, read on the forward strand.
CCATTCCCGTTAAGGAAGGCGTCACTTGATGCATCATAGAAAGATCACCGCAGATGACGAACAATGAGATGTCCTCCGGTACGCTGTAACCGAGATCCTTCAGTGCATTCATCGCACTGAATGCCGTGCGGTCATCATCTGAGATAATGGCGGTCACCTTTTCTTCGAGATTTGCTAGTGTATTGTACGTTTCATCGTAACCATATCTCATATATTCCTCTGAATATATGAGCGGCTTGTAATGAATCATGTGCGGTTGAAGCTCGATCTGATGTGCCTCCAAGGCATGAATGAACGCCTCTGTCCGTACAATAGAAACGGTCATTTGCTGACCCGCGTTAAGAAACATGATGTTTCGATGACCCTTGCTAATCAAATAGTTGCATATATCACGAATAATTTTGTCATTGTTGTTATTTACGGTAGAAACGTCCTCAATGCCTTGATTCATGATTTTGCCAACCGTGACAAAAGGAATTTGATTCTGATGCAGCAGCTGAATACGCCTATCTTCTTTCGTTGGACCTAGCACAATAGCACCGTCAATGGGGTAACTGGCAAGGGAAGGTGTCTTGACCTCCTCGACAGCTATCATGTCCAGCAGTACGCGATATCCATAAGTAGAAGCCTCCAGAATAACTCCGTTGATGAATTGATTATGAAAGGCGCTGAAGAAGAAATTCCCGTGTGGAATCGTAAGGCCGATCGCCATTGTTTTCTTAGTGACTAAACTCCTTGCAGTGTGATTCGGCACGTAGTTCAATTCTCTGGAAACCCTCAACACTCTTTCCGTCACCTTTGGACTTGTAGCTCTTTTCTGGCTAAATACATTGGATACGGTTCCTTTGGAAACTCCCGCCAGACGGGCGACATCGTCGATTTTTGCCATTGTGCAGTAACATCCCCTCCAAGCAGATTCAAGCTAATTGTAAATTAAGTACTTCCACCAAATCAATCAAGGCTTGCGGCTCACTTATGGTATAATTCGGAATTTCCCAATCATCTGCCGGTGCTTTCGGGTATCGCTGGGTCCAGCTTAGGAAAACACTGGTTATTCCTAATTGGTTAGCTCCTCTGACATCCCTGCTCAGGTTATTTCCAACCATAATGATTCGCGAATAATCCTTTTCGCTTAGATCCATTGCGCCAACTGCCGCCTTAAACATGCGAGGGCTGGGCTTTGAAGCTTTGACAGGCTCTGAATAGGTCAATGTTTCAAAATAATCATACAGGCCATTCTGGGTCAGTAAATTTTTGAAAGATTGCGCATCGCCGTCGGCGACAAGAGCCAGCCTGTAACCTCGTTCGGCAAGTGTCTTCACCATAATATCCGCGCCAGGAATCACTTTGCCATGAATCACAATCCCTTGTTCATCGCGTATTTCAGTACCCTCATCGATAATTGTATCTCCACAATCCAAAAAAACAATTAATTTCTTTTCTTCGGCCTTAGATTCCGCTTGCTGTTTCATTCTCTGCACCCCTCAGATTTAATTCCTCCGCATAATGACAAGCTGTGAAGTGATTATGTCCTACTTCACGGAGCTGCGGAACTTCCTCTACACACTTATCTGTTCTATATGCGCATCTTGGATGAAAGTGGCAGCCGCTTGGCGGATTTGCCGGATTCGGAACCTCGCCTTCCAAGATGATCCTATTCTTCTTCAGCTCCGGATCAGGCTGAGGTACTGCCGACATAAGTGCCTCTGTGTAGGGATGCCTAGGTTGGCTGAATAACGAATCCGTTGTTGCCAGCTCAACAATTCTTCCCAAGTGCATGACCGCGACTCTGTCCGATATGTTCTGCACGATAGAAAGATCATGTGAAATAAAAATATAAGTAATTTGGAACTGCTCCTGCAGGTCCTTAAGCAAGTTAATAATTTGCGCCTGAATGGAAACGTCCAAAGCGGATACAGCTTCATCACAAACGATGAGTCTAGGCTGTGTAATAAGTGCGCGGGCAATCGCGATACGTTGTCTTTGTCCGCCTGAGAAAGCATGTGGATAACGCTTCAAATAGCCTACATTTAACCCCGTCTTTTCTGCAATTTCCATTACCTTTTCTTCGATTTGCGATTTTTTCAGCTTAAAATTAGCCGTTAACGGTTCAGAAATAATGTCGAATACGCTCATCCGCGGGCTCAGCGAGGAGTACGGATCCTGGAATATCATCTGGATATCTTTTCTGAATTGCTTGGATTTTTTGCCTTTTAACTTGAGAAAGTCAATGCTTTGACCGTCTTCCGTATGGTAAATCACGTCACCCGAGGATACGTTCATCCCTCTGACGATGCAGCGGCCAAGCGTAGTCTTGCCACAGCCGGATTCGCCAACGATGCTTAATGTTTCACCTGCCATTAACTCAAAAGAAATATTGTTCAGCACACGTACTGGAGTAGGCTTGCGAAATAGAGAAGTCTTGGATTTTACTTGAAAATCCTTATTCATGTTAACCACATCGAGAATTGTTTTGGTCATTGTGATTCTCCTTCACGCTGATCCGAATACAGAAAACATTTTACCATATGATGGTCTGAAATCCGAGTGCTTGGAACTACCTTCGTGTTGCATACACCTTCTATTCGATCTTTGCAACGATCAAAGAATCCGCACATGGGAGGCATATTGATTGGCATTGGAACCGATCCCTCGATAGAGTCCAGTCGCTTGCTCTTGCCTCCTCCTAATCTTGGCATAGATTTCAGCAAGCCTTTCGTATACGGATGCTTTGGGTTATAAAATATTTCTTTGACAGGCGCCTGTTCGACAATCTTGCCCAAATACATGACGGCTACTTCGTCACACATCTGTGCGATGATGCCCAGATCATGCGTGACGAGCAGAATAGCCATCCCAAACTCCGCTTGAAGTCCACGCATTAATTCGAGCACCTGAGCTTGAATGGTCACATCGAGCGCTGTTGTTGGCTCATCAGCAATCAACAGTTCAGGATTGCAAGATAGTGCCATCGAGATCATCGCCCGCTGCCGCATACCTCCGGAAAACTCATGCGGATATTGGTCAAATCGCTTCTCTTGATCGGATATTCCCACTTTGGCCAGCATTTCGAGGGCAATCTTTTTGGCTTCTTTTTTGTTTTTGGTACGGTGGATTTGAATCGCTTCCATAATTTGATTGCCGATTGTATACATAGGCGAGAAAGCGGTCATCGGTTCTTGAAAGATCATGGCAATTTTCCGCCCGCGAATGGAACGGATCTGCTTGCTGGTCGGATTTAAAGACAACAAATTTAGATTTTTCAAGGACTCTTCAGATTGAGAATGATAAACAATGCTTCCCGTCGTTTCACATTCCTTGGGATTAATACTGATAATCGCTCTGCTGGTCAGACTTTTACCACAACCGGATTCGCCTACAAGTCCCAATGTTTTTCCTTTATGGATTTCAAAATCGACCCCGTCCACCGCATTCATTTCCCCATTATCCATCTGAATCCGAATTCTAAGGTTCTGAACGGACAGTAAGGGCTGCTCAGTCTGAGCCGCTTGAGTCGTCATGCTATCCCCTCGCTTGCCTCTTATTTTAGTCGGTTATTTCTTATAAGGATCTGCGGCATCTCGCAATCCATCGCCCAGGAAGTTGTACGCCAATACAGTCAGGATGACAATTCCCAGCGGGAAAAGCTTCCAAGGGTACAAGGCGACATTTTCAATCTTCTGCGCTTCTTGAAGCAATACCCCCCAGCTGGTAGCAGGCGAACGAATACCAAGACCTAGAAAGCTCATCGCGGTTTCGCCGAGGATCATACCAGGAATCGCCAATGTTGTAGCCACGACCAAGTAACTAATAAATCCAGGCAAAAGGTGCCTAACAATGATTTTGGTATTGCCAACGCCTGCAATTTTCGCAGCAATGACATAATCCTCATTTTTAAGTGAGATGAATTTGCCTCTAACCACCCTTGCCAAATCGGTCCATCCGATGAAAGCAAATATAATAACGATGTACAGATACATGGTCACTACAGGTATTCGCGGTGGAATAGCAGCAGATAATGCCATCCATAATGGAAGAGTTGGAAACGAACGAATAATTTCGATGACCCGCTGAATGAGCGCATCCGGCCAGCCTCCGAAATATCCGGAGATGCCTCCGATAATCAAGCCCAGCACGAAGCTGATTCCCACACCTACAAGCGGGATGCTAAGCGATATTTGGCTGCCAAGTACAATACGGGAAAACATATCCCTTCCCATCCCGTCTGTGCCTAGCAGGAATACGCGCCCTGGCTCCTCCACACCTATTAAATGCGTTGACGTTGGAATCAATCCGAGAAACTTATACTTCTCTCCTTGGACAAAAAGCTGAAGCGGATAGCGTTTCTCCGTGTCCGGCACGAATATTTTACGCATCGTTTGCGGATCACGCTCAGACTTCAGGTCATAGACAAACGGTTTGATATGGAATTTGCCCTCCGCATCTATGAATCTAATCCCCATGGGAGACACATTTACGTATTTGCTGTCATAACTCTGCAATCCGTAGGGGGCTATAAACTGGGCAAACAATGCGACAGCATACAGCAAAGCCAGGGCAAATAAGCTTATGCGCGCCAACTTGTGCTTCTTGAAACGGAGATATATGAGCCGCCATTGTGAGCTGTAGTTGGCATCTTTGATTTTGGCCGGATGGATAGGTTGAACTTTGGATCTTCTGAATACAGGAATTGTTCTCATCGGTTAGTTTCCCCTGAACTCTGTACGAATTTTTGGATCTAGCCACGCAAGTAAAATGTCAGAGATTAATGTCCCCACAACCGTTAACAAAGCCATAAAGAGCAGCCAGGAACCTGCAAGATACATGTCTTGTCCTAAAAGGGCGTTGTACATCACGGGACCTTGTATAGGCAAATTCAACACGATGGCTGTAATGGTTGCACCCGTAAAAATAGAAGATAACGACCACCCGAACGTACTGACGATAGGATTTAAAGCTGCTCTTGTCGGATATTTTAGCAATATCTTTATTTCTGACAAGCCTTTCGCTCTAGCAGTTACGACGTTCGGTTTATTCAACTCATCCAGCATCTGACCTCGCATGACACGGATTAAATCCGCCGTACTCGAAAGTCCAATCACGATGACGGGAATGACCAAATGCTTCATAAGATCCATCACCTTGTCCAGTGACCAAGCGGCATTGACATATTCACTTGAGAACAAGCCCAGCAAAGGATCACCAAACCAGCTATAAGAGAGAAACATTAATATAATAGCGAGAAGGAAGTTAGGCGTTGCCATCCCAATAAAGCTGAGTCCAGAGAAGATATAATCTCCTGCGCTATACTGCTTTACTGCTGTATAAATACCAATTGGAATCGCCACAGCGTACTGAAAAAGCATGGTAACCAGCGAGACGACCAACGTTAAGCCCATATATTGCTGAATGACAGCTGTAACCGGTTTATTATAGTTAAATGAAAATCCGAAATCACCGTGCAGCACGATTTTTTTCATCCACACCAAATATTGTTCGTACACCGGACGATCCAATCCCAAATTTGCCCTCATCTCATCCATTTCAGCCGTAGTCATCACATCGCCAGCTGCGGACATTTTGGCCGAATAACTGGAAACATAGTCACCTGGCGGCAGCTGGATGATATAGAAGACAATAAAGGAAATAAAGATAACAACAGGAATGACCAATAGGATTCGTTTTAAAATGTATTGCAGCATCTCATATCCTATCCTCTCCGTAACAATTTGAAGCTTGATGAGAAAGCAACAGCAGGGAAGTTGTATTCCCCGCTATTGTTGCTATTACCCTCAAGTGCTATTTCTTGATAAAAAATTGCGATGGATGCCCTTGACCTAATGAGCGGTACTCATCCGCCCACACCGCATCCTTCGGGATATTGTGAATGCTGTTAGCTGCTGCAATCAGCATTGGTGTTGGACCTGCGTATCCGATGATCCATTGGTTCTTCTGATGCAGCTTTACGATTTCATTGCTGAGCTTATTGATATCATCGACACTCTTGCTCGCTTTGATTTTATCCCAGATTTCTAAAATCTTCGCTACATCCCCCTCAGGCTTAACCCCTTCTTTGCCTCCAGAAGAGCTGTAAAGGCCATAATGCCCAAACCATGGCGTAATAACACGCAACGGCACAAGCGTATCAGGACGAAATGCCACATTAGCAACCGAGATATTCTCTGTCGTGATTGGAATCTTATTGGCATACTTCAAATCAAAGTGTGTGCCTCCATCGACTACCTTAATATTGGTTTTCAGTCCCATGTCTTCATAGTATTTCTTAAGCAGCTCCAGGAATGCGGCAGAATCGGTACTTGATTCAATGATCGTGAGCGTCAAATCCGAGCCATCCGCGTATCTGCGGAAGTTATTCTTATCACGTGTCGTCAGCCCAATCTCATCCAGTATCTGATTGGCACGTTTCGGATTGAATTCGGACCATTGCTTCGCCCATCCATCTTGATACCCGATAACACCTTTAGGAACGGAAGCTTGAATAGGCTCAGCAAGTCCATTGGAAACAATTTCTGAAATTTCTACACGATTGACTCCAATGGATAGCGCTTCCCTAAATCGGATATCTTGGAACAGCTTGCGCAGATTAGGATCTTCGGTTGTCTGGTTTAATTGGATACCTGAACTCGACCACGCTGGCTGTGTCCAAGGTATAACCCGGTAATCGCCTTTTTTCTCATTTTCCTTCAAGACAGTGAAATCTTTAGAATCAAATACAACTAGATTGTAATCCCCGGATAACTTACCTAATAATTTCTGGCTGGGATCCTGAATCTTCGTCGCAACGATACGGTCGATATAAGGCAGCTGTTTCCCTTTTGAATCCGTTTTCCAGAAATAAGGGTTGCGCTCCATAATGAACTGATCGCTATTCGGATCTGTTTTAGGTACCCACGCTCTAAGTGTCGGAATCTCTTTATGTAACCAGTCATAGTAGCCTGTTTCCACCAGGAAGACTTTGGGGTCCTCATAGCCCCATTTCTTCGTGATTTCAAGCGTTTTGGCATCGCCTACGAATTCGGGAAGAATTGTTTTATGGAAATGTGCGGGTGCAAAAAACCATTTGTTGTCAATTGCGACACGCTCCAGGAACTGCACACTCGGGTACTTATGTGTGACGGTGAACGTGTAATTATCAATCTTCTTCACTTCCGCCAATGCTTTATCGCCTGTAACGGGATCAACCGAATAATATGCATCATACGTCTTTTTGCCGAAGGTTCCCTTCGTCAGCATGTGTTCCCAGTAGAAAAGAACATCATCCGCTGTAAAAGGCACACCGTCAGACCACTTCATGCCTTCGCGCAAATGGATGGTGAATACCGTAGAATCGGCATTTACTTCGAAACCTTTGGCCACATTGGGTTCTACCTTGTTTCCTTCTTTGTTAAAGCGAAAGAGCGCTTCCTCTGTGGGCTGTCCGACGCCCCATTTATCACTTGGACCCATCCACGGCATTTTCCAGTCTCCGCCGTATTGTCCAATTTCCTCAACAACCTCTTCAACTTTGATATCCGCCGGAATAGGCATACGTTCAGCTAAAGCCGGCAGTGAGCCTGCGCTTACAAGCGATGCGAGCATTGGAGCTTCTTTAGCGCCCTTGTCTGCATCCGTTACTTTATTTGGCGATGAATTATCATCACAACCTGAAACAGTAATAGCCATGATAATGGATAAAAGTAAGAAAACCATGTTTCTTTTCAAGATAACCCCTCCATAATTGAATTTGCCATCAAATTATTTCTTGGTACTTTGAAAAACGTTCCACCTCCTCAATTGTATTAAACCGGTTTAATTTTATTCGGGACTTTGGAATGCATGAAATAGAGCGGAAAGCTTTTATTTATTAAACCGGTTTAATTAAGAACTAGGAGGTTTGTAAGCGCTTTATTAAAAATGCTTTATTTGTATAATACATTGCTTCTTACTCGTGTGCAACAAAATTTTTACAGAAGGTGGAAAATAGCGAGATTAAGACTTGAAATAACAAAAAGAAGTGCTACAATAAATTTAAACAACGTTTAAAACACTGTTTTAATTTTCAAGATCGATAGGAGGTAAAAGATGGAAACGAACAAAAAAAGTGAAACAAAAGAAAAAATTATGCATGCCATTCTAGAATTGGCCAAAAAAGAAGGCTTTGAAAGTATCACTATAAGAAAAATTGCTCAAGCCTCCGGCACCAATGTCTCTCTCGTTAACTATTACTTTGGTTCTAAAGAGAACTTAATCAGCGAATCCATTAAATTGATCCTGAACAGCTTCCAGCATACTTTTGCTGTGCTTGATGACCCTTCCTTGCCTGCCAAGGAGAGATTGAAACAATTTCTGCTTGATTATTTACAAGTCATCCGCCAATATCCCGAATTGCTCTCCAGAATCATTCTTATGGGAAACACTGTTTTCGCATCTCAGCATGAATATGGCTCATTTCTACAATTGCTGGGGTTTCCCAAAGTTCAAGCTATTTTAAAAGAATTAACCGGTGAACAGCAGCCCGAGCAGTTGATTACGATGATGGTGCAAATTTTTGGAGCCATCTTTCTACCTGCACTCATGAGTCCGATTCTGGAATCGGGGGCTTCTGTGCAAATAGCACCTAAAGATAAACAAATTGAGCTGCTCTTTGAACGATATTTTCATTAAAAATCATTGAGGTGATGAACATGAACCTATTGAGAAAATATTGGCAAGATTTAGGATTTGCGGTGGGACTTCTTGTATGTTTCTATCTGATGTTCAATTTGGAATCGCTTCCCCAACTACAAGTCATTTTATGGTTAAGCTTTGTTGCGATTCTCCTTCATCAATTTGAAGAATATCGTTGGCCGGGCTATTTTGCCGGTTTGTTTAATCAGGTTATATTTAAAAGTGAGTGGCCTGAAAGATATCCGCTAAATAAACAATCTGCCATGATGATTAATCTAATCATCGCTTATGTGTTTTACTTGCTCCCTCTATTGTTCCCCTCCATCGTTTGGCTGGGCCTCGCCCCCATTATGATGGGCTTTTTCCAAGTCATTTGGCATGGAGTCTTCGCAAATTTGAAAGCGAAAAGCTTATATAACCCAGGATTATTTTCTTCACTGTTTCTTCATGTTCCTATCGGGATCTGGTATCTCTCGTATATGAATAAACACAGCTTAATAAATCCAACTGACTGGATTGTGGGCATGATCTATTTTATCGTCGCCGTTTATATTCTCATTGTGAAAGGGAACATGTGGCTTCGCAACAAAAATTCCCTTCATAGCTTTTCCAAGAAACAATTAGGATCCTATCATAATTAACAACTGCGAAAATAAAAAGAATATGGAACTTTTCTATGAAAGAAAAGCCCCATATTCTATGCATAAATGATCCTCCAAGATTGTATTAGCAATAACTCGTAGTCTCTACAGACTATTCAATTATCTAATTTAACCATTTAATCATCCGGTCAAAAAGATGTCCGCTGACCGTTACGACGCCATCTTCCTTATATCCCATCTTAACGTACAATAGCTTGGCGGCCGTATTTTCTTGATCTACGAGCAGCATAATTTTATCATGTCCAAGCTCACCGGCTTGTTGTTCAAACAAACGAAGGAACTTGGTTCCGATCCCTCTGCCCTGATAGTCCGCATGAACGGCAATGGAGTCCAAATAATATTCATCCTCGCGTGCTTCACGTTCAATGGTTTGCGTTGCGCTGCCGATCGCAGCTAGACGTTCGAGAAATGGACGATCCAGCTCCGCCGCTCGACTGCCATGATAGGCAAGCATAAAGGCGATTACGCGCTCGTCTTCTTCCATCACTAGAACATTTTCGAAGCTGATACGGTTTCCTTTTTCCCGGAAAAATCCCTCCAGAACATGGAGAGCTGTCCCAACATCACTGGTGCCTGCCAGTGTGTGGACAATATCGCCTATCGCCGTATACATTAAATTTATGACTGCAGTCGCATCTTCTTTTTTGGCCTGTCGTATCATGAATGTTCCTCCTGTATTAAACAAATCCCCTTCTTTTCGCTTTAATGACGCAAGAATATAGGCTTGTTTTCTCTGGTTGCTTTGAAAATTCTTCTTCACTCCACGGAAACCAATTTATGGATTATGAGTTATCTATAAATAAAGTATACCCGCTTCTCTATTCCAGATCCACTTTAATACCGTTCAGTCAAGCACTGCCTGATTTCCATTTCCCTCGCCAACGGTCATTCAGCGAGATATACGGTTGAGCTTCTTATAAAACCTGCGATTATGCATCCTTTTTGAGCTTGAATTCGCTTTTTTGGTGAAATTCCTGCGATTATGCATCCTTTCGCAGCCTTTCTCTCATTTGTGGATGGAAAAGCTTGAAAAGCCTGCATAATCGCAGGCTTTTCAACTATTCGGGCAATTCCGCTGAAAAAGCCTGCACTTTTGCAGGTTTTCAGACTATGTGAACCAATGTAAACTGTTGAAGTTCATTTTCAAAAACTCTACCCATTCAACTAAACTTTCAACCTATTATATCCTTTATCCCCATAAGGCTGCAGTTCATCCAACCACAGCTTTTCCATCTGCTTAAGTTCCCACTTGATGTCTGCAACATCATCCGTTTCTTTCTCTTCCAGCACTTCGAAGGCAAATGCTTCCGTCCCTAGTTCCTTCCAATCCTTCTGCAATTGGGCATTGGCGAACCTTCCCGAATCCAGTTGCATCTGAATGGTCATCCATTTGTTCTTGAGATTGGGGTAACTATCAACGTAAATTTTACCACTGATTTTATTACTAATTTGTATGACACCCATATAGGTCTTTATCTGCTTGAATTCTTCCTGCAGCTCCTTGCGCTTGCTCTTGTCCATGTATATATCTCCTTTCAGCGTCCATAAAAGTTTACAGACATTACAAATATCTTGCGATGATCCGAACCAGCTGTGCGGGCAGTTCTGTTAGATTGGTAATATCCAGATATCTTTCGTTTCCATAGATGTGGTTAATCACATCCTTGTCTTGGCCAATCGCGGCTGCAAGGAATGTAATTCCTTTGCGTTCATATTCGGCTATCGTCTGCTGCATATCTTGCGTAGCATAACTTCCCGTATAATTGTCCATTGCTTTCGGCTGTCCGTCGCTTATGCTAATCAAAAGCTTGGTCTGTTGCGTTGTTTGAGCCAAACGTTCGGCCATAATTCGCAGCGCCATGCCATCTCGATTATTGCTTCTAGCTCGAATCCCCATTAGTCTGAAGCGGTCATTGGCATCCACTTGGTCATAATCCGCATAGGCATAAATAGACATTTGCTCCAATCTGGAAACATCCGCCGTATCACCGTAAATTAAAATGGGAATATAACAAATTGTACAAAACTCATATACCGCCAATACCGCGCGTTTGGCTGCTTCTAATCTTCCAAAAGCCGCCATAGATGCTGATTCATCAATCCTTAAACCAACCGCAAGTGAAGGCGATTCCGTTGGCGGACGTTTTTTGGCAAAATACTTAAAATCCTTATAAGCCACACTATCTGCTTGAAATTTACTGCCATAATAATGATTCCTTGCGAATTCAGCAGAAATGTCATGTTCCAATAAAGGAAGCGTCTTTCTGGCAATTTCTCGTATGACAGGCATAAGCTCATTGCTTAAGCTTTCATATTCCTGCTCACTGTTCGGACCGTATTCGGGACGGTGAACAATGAGTTTAACTCCTTTGTGAATCGAATCGGACACAATCGTCCGTGCGTCTTGACTTAACTTTTTGCGGAAATCCCGCTCCTTTTGCTTCGCATTCTCAAGCATGGCTTCAGGGTTGGCCTGATGATATTTGGGAGTATCCGCTTCCCCCGTATCCGAACTTTCCATATCAGTTGAATCATCAGAAACGTCAGAAGTGCTATCGTCACTATCCGCTGATTTCTTCAAGGCGATTCCCTGCTCCTCTTCGCTGCTCACATGCTCACAATCGGTATCGTCTATTTCTCCCATTGTCTTGATTTCTACCGTATCAAAAATTCGTTTTTTTTTTGAAAATTGATCTCGACTTCATCCAGACTTGCCAACAAGCCATGTTTTTTTAGTGCTTCTTCCAGCAGTTTAATTTCTTCCGAATCGGTCGTTATTTTGTAAATGACCTTATGATAAAGCGATTCTCTTGCCGAAGCACCTTCAGCAACAGCATCTGCCCAGTAGAAGTAGGATCGCATTCCAGCGACGCCTTTAATGCCACTTGCTCGGGCTGTTTTATCCAAGAGAATTATGATATCCGCCAATAAGCCAAGCACCTTCTGATTCCTATATTCGGTTTTGGCCATTGCCCGTTCTATCATCATGTCTTTCGTCGGTAGGTCCATCTTTTCCGAATGCTGAATTCTGTCACGCAGTGCTTCGTTTAGTGGTCTGGTCCCCGTATAACTGCGGTTTGTTGTGATGATTGCTATGAAATCCGGGTGCCTGTGTATTATTTCTGTAGGAAGATTAATGCTCCCATCCAGCTCCAAAGCAGAATTGAGTGCCATTAATACCGCGGCATCCCGTATAACCGTTGGTTCTTGAATTTCTAGCAGATAGCCTTTTTGAAAAGCTCGAACGATTTCGGAAGGGTAAAAACGATACTCAACAACGTTGTCCTCGGTATTTTGAGCCATCATTTTCAATAACCTCTTCATCTTTAAAGCTGCCTGTTCCTGCGAAATGCCCAGCACGTTCATCACGATTTCCGATGTGCTTTGAAAACTATCGCTCTCATATATGGCTTTCAAAACAAGTTGATCCTCGGACTGCATCTCTTCTAATCGTTCATATGAAATAACTGGCAGAATAGAGCCAATAATATCGGATTTGTCCATATCGGCAAAACACGTCACTTTCGTATAGGGCAGCCCTAAATCAGCTGAAAGTGCTTTGGCAAGCTGCGTTTTGCCTGAACCGGCATCACCTTCTAACAAAATATTGGCGATTTTCATTTCCCCGCGATGCCAATTGCGTTTTATTTCCTTACAAATCCGCCGCTCTTCTTCGCTTTCCTTATGAGACGATGGCTTTGTCCAGACAAGCCCTTTTTCTATATCCGTTAATTGTCTAGTTGGTGACAGTACATCATTATCATGGTTACTCATACCCGTATTCCTTTCCGAAAATTTCAATAACCCATTTCTTTTAACAGACGGGATAATACAGTAAGCCTTTCTCCAATCATTTCGCCATCATCACTCAGAGCCTGAGCGAACAGTTTGATATCATTATCAATCATCGGATTATCTTCACATACAGCCACACTCATCGCATCTCCTTGCAGACCTATACGATCGATCGTGGCATTCTCTGGATCATACAGCTTCGGAAACCGATAGGCCTCCTGGAAATGCAAGCTGCTTCTGCATATTAGAATGGCCAGATCAAGTACACGATGCATAGGCAGCTCTTCGGATTGACGGGACCATTTCTCCCCAGTATGCCTCCATACTTTTGCCGAAATATCGACCTTACCTCTGTCATTCCACTGAGCTAACCCAAGGGATAACCCTTTGGCATCCGTGTTTAGGGCATATCTGCCGTCCACCTGCTCATAATTTTCAGATACGATAACAGGTTTATGTTTTAAGGTTGTTGGTATTTTCATTTTTCGCACACTCCATTTTATAATTTACTAAATTACTAATTTACTAAATGACTACTTCATAATAACCTGCAATTCACCAACAGTCAATACGGTCACTTGACCAAAAAGTGGTGCTGCAAATTAGTCTTGCTTCGTTCTGCCGCGATTACTCGGCTTCTCAGATAAAAGAAAAAACCCATGCTCAGCAATGGGTTGAAAGCTTCCGTACCTAATGATCTAATTCTTTAATCGACTTAAAGCCATAATATTGGGCATAGTAGTATTTCAGAGGATATCTTATTTGTCGTTCCGGGCAAGGCGGAATCCAAGATCGTCGATCGCTAATGACGGATGACTGCGACGACGGCACGAAGCTCCACAGCCTCTCGCCTCTTCTGCCCAACTGCCGCCACGAAAAATTCGGTAGGAGCCATATACTTTCTCATCATAAACATCCCAGCACCACTCCCAAACATTGCCTAGCATATCATACAGTCCCCAGGCATTCGGCTCTTTTGTGCCTATTTCGTGGATGCTTCCTCCTGAATTGTCACGATACCAGGCAATGTGATCAATCTCACCATATCTGTATCCAGTCGTTCCTGCTTTACAGGCATACTGCCATTCTGCTTCTGAAGGAAGACGAAAGCCGTTGGATTCCCAATGACAGATGACACTTTCTCCATCATTAGGCTTGGAATAAAACGCCCGAAGCCCTGCTTGCTGGGAAAGGTGATTACAGAAAGAAATGGCATCATGCCAAGACACATTGACAACTGGTTTTTGGTCACCGTCACAAGTTAGAGAATTTTTTGAAATAACATCATAAAGCGCCTTAGTTACAGGATAAGGGGCAAGAAGAAACGGCTTGATTTCAACCTGCCATTTACTTTGCGTTCTATCATCTCTTAAATCAATAACTCCACCTGGAATTTTCACCATTGGATAATCGCCCAGGCTCATTCCTTCATGATTCATGCTTTCTCTCCTCATTCACGCAAAAAATCATCTTCTGGGTTAAGCAAGTCTCAGCTTCTCTACAGCTTCTTGTTCAGTCGACAAGAAAAAGATATTCTTCCCTTGATTGCTCTCGCCAATGAATTGTTTCAAACTCATACTTGAATACATCGAATAATCACCAACGATGGCAATTTTCACATGATAATTAATAAACTTTTGCAATATTTCACCGGCCAGCCGTGTTTTTAAGTTGAAAAAGTCTTCACAAATGGCTGATTTATTCAAAATTATACGATCACAGCCTGCTTCATAATTTACCGTAGCTATTAAATCTAATGCTGACTGAATGTCAGTTATTAGTAACTCTTCGCTCGTTACAACAGCAATTTTTACGTCGTTTTCCGTTAATGTTGTAATTTTCATCATTATCCTCCAATGAATGCTTATTGTTATCCTCTGGTCAGTTTCTTGACATAATCCTCACAAATAGAACGATTGTCCTCACTGTTCAATGGCTGAACATTCGCCACTCGAAAGAAGCTTAGCCCCACTACCATCGCCAGCAATCCATAAGCAGCGCTTTGGGAATCCTCAACTTTCATCTGCCCTGTCGCCTTCCCATAGTCAAAAATCTTCATGAGGCCTTGCATATCCACCGAATAACTCGCAGAAACAACCTCTTGCAAATTACGATCTAATGCCGCTCTGGAAAAGAAGTGAAGGAACAGTTTGGCTTGATCTTCAAGTGGGATAACCATCTTTGCAGTACCTTCAAGTTCCGATACATTGATTGCTCCCTGCGTTTCATCGCTAAGCGGCGGTAGGAGATGTGCCAGAGTGACCTCGAGCATATCCGCAGCACTCATGGTAGGCTGAATATCAGCATTGATTTTCAAACCATAATAAGCAAAAAAAGCCTTAAATGACTCGATCATCAAGTTATCTTTATTTTTAAAATAATACGTGACAACACCCTTTGAGCAATCTGCATACTCAGCGACTTTATCCAAAGTCATGCCGTCAATCCCGTGTCTGCTTATACACATTAATGTAGCATTAATAACAGCTGCCCTACGTATTGGTTCCATTCCTACTTTAGGCATGTATGTTTGCGTCCTCATTTCATAAAAAACCATTGATTTTATTTATACTGAACAGACAGAATAAATAAAATGTATCGCAGCTGCAACCTATTGTCAAGTACGCAGTTGATTAATCAGCGAAAGCAAAAAAAGCCAGCTCACGGCTGACTTTTCACAATTGGGATCCAGATTTCACTCTTAAACGTAGGTGACGATATATCTTTATGCTCGTTCCATAATAGTTCAGGACCTTCCGTTTGCTCATAGTTGGAGGATGGGAACCATTCTGAATAAATGCGACCCCAAACATTTTGAAGCGTATCTGGAAAGGGGCCGACGGCTTCAAATACAGCCCATGTTGATGCAGAAACTTCAAGCTGGGTGAAGTTATCAGGACATTCTTCTAACGTGGCTACACCAATATAGTGATCAAGTTCTCCCTGCTCCTTCATTCTTCCTTCAGAAAAATTCGTAGATGCGTTAAGAAGTCCAATGGGCTGGACATTTGAAAGCTTTTTAAGATTATCTAACGTTTCTTCCTTTAAGCTTTTCCACATAGAAGCAATTTCCGGATTAATCCCACTAAATTGGATCGGAACTCTTTTCTTGATTCCCACGATGCGAAATACTTCCTTTTCTTCAAAACGATAGTTCATTTCATTGCCCCCTTGAATAGAAAGTGTGAAGAACATTTTCGGGTAAACTTTCAGGGATTGTCCCTTACTTCTGGCTTCAGTTGGTGTCACACCATGCAGGCTTTGAAAAGCCCTGGTAAAAGCGTCTGGCGAGTTGTATCCATATTTAATGGCAATATCAATAACCTTTCTATCACTTTCATGAAGCTCAAATGCTGCAAGCGTCAGCCGTCTGCGGCGAATGTATTCCGACAAGGAAACGCCAGCCAGAAAAGAAAACATTCTTTTGAAATGGTACTCCGAGCAATAAGCCAATCTGGCTATTTCCTTGAACTCAATCTCATTTGCAAGGTTTTCTTCAATATAGGTTAAAGCACTATTCATTCTGTCAATCATGTCTGCTCATCACCTCCTCTTACCTCTAGAATATCAGGTATTATACGTATTGATCCGACTTTTTGAGCAAAGTTAAGTAGGGTCATCACTTTGAAACCCAAATACAGTTGGTGTTTAAAGTTCACATTTTCCTGCGATTATGCATCTTTTTCACCCTTCAGATACCCTAAAATACTAAATGCCTGCATTTGTGCAGGCATTTATGGCTTTTTCTAGATTAGAGGCAGGAAAAAAAGAAAATACCTGCACAATTGCAGGCATCTTCACTTTTCAACCAAATTCGCTCGAAAATTCCTGCACTTCCGCAGGTTTTTACACTTGGCATATGGGACAGCCACATTCACTAAGCCCTTTTCTTCCGAGTCACCACATCGAAAATAACAGCAGCAGCCAACACAGCACCGCGAATCATATATTGATAGGAAATCCCGATCCCCATTAAATTCATGCCACTGGACAGCGATGCCATGACAATTGCGCCAATAATGGAACCCGTCACTTTGCCTACCCCGCCGGCAGCAGAAACACCGCCTACATAAGCAGCCGCAATCGCGTCGAGTTCAAACAACGTTCCTGCCGTCGTAGTCGCCGACTGTAGGCGAGATGTGAAAAGAATTCCGGATAATGCCGAAAGCATCCCCATGGAACCGAATACAATGTATGTTATCTTCTTAACACTGATCCCGCTTAGGTTCGCAGCTTCCGGATTGCTTCCTACTGCGTAAATATGCCTTCCCAGCACAGTTGAAGTCGTCAAAAAGTGATAGATCACTACGACGAGCAGCACAATAATAACTGTCCAGGAGAATCCGTTGTAACCTGCGAGAATCCACGTGATATAGGCGATGATGGCTGAAACGAAAACCACTTTTACGACAAAAATACTCTTGGATACCACTTCAAAATTGTATTTCAGTTTGCTGGAACGTTTGGATAATTCACTATACACATAAATGACAATCAAGATGGCGCCCAAAATTAAGGAAAGCAAATTCAAGCCGTTCACTTTGGCAATCGATGGAATGAAACCGTTACCGATGGCGTTGAAATGATCGTCTTTGATAATGATGGTTCCTGTCTTTTCAGTAACTCGCAGCAAGGCGCCTCTGAATATGAGCATTCCCGCCAAGGAAGCAACAAAGGAAGGAATACCGAATTGTGCAACCAATAGACCATTAAATAAACCAACAACAATGCCGAGTACCAAGATGATTGGAATGGTGATATAAAACGGAACCCCTGCCTGTGTCAGTAGGACGGCTGTAATGGCACCCAAAAATCCAGCGGCAAAACCAACGGATAAATCAATATGCCGAATCACAATGACCAGCGTCATGCCTACTGCCAACACGGCAATATACCCTGTAGCATCAATCAAATTGCTAATGTTTCGAGACGACATGAACAGGCCGTCTGTCATGATCGAGAACGTCAGCATGATGATAAACAAGGCAATGTACATCCCATAATCCCGAATATTTACTTTAATCAACGATTTCGCTTCATTGTAGAATTGCACCTGTCTTCCTCCTATTGCGTTGCAAGCTTCATTATGGTTTCTTGATCTGCATCATCAATGGACAGTTCGCCCGTTATTTTCCCTTCAGCCATAACATATACCCGATCACTCATGCCTAAGACTTCAGTCAGCTCAGAAGAGATCATGATGATGCTCATGCCTTCGCCAATCAGCTTATTCATAATCGTGTAAATTTCAAATTTGGCGCCCACGTCAATCCCACGAGTTGGTTCGTCCAAGATAAGCAAAGTTGGGTTCACAAATAACCACTTCCCCAGCGATACTTTCTGCTGATTGCCTCCGCTTAAGTTGCCGACAAGCTGCTCAACCGAAGGGGCTTTAATGTTTAACGATTGTTTGTAATGATTGGAGATTTTCACTTCTTCATTATTGTTAATAACCCCTTGCGATGCGATCGAAGGCAGATTGGCTGCTGAAATATTTTGTTTAATATCTTGAATCAAAAACAAGCCGTCACCTTTACGATCTTCTGTGACATAAGCGATTCCTGCTTGGATCGCATCTTTGGGATGTTTAAATACTTTTTTCACACCGTCTACAGCTAACTCGCCTTTTAATCTATACGATTTGGGATTTCCGAAAATACTCTGTGCCAGTTCTGTTCGTCCAGAACCCATTAAGCCAGCGATACCGACAATTTCGCCTTTTTTGACATGGATATGAACATCTTTCACAACTTCTCGGCCCAGTTCGGAATCATAAGCCGTCCAGTTGTGCGTTTCGAGGACGGTATCGCCGAATTGCTTGTTCATTCTTTTTGGGTAAATATCATCAATTTCACGACCCACCATACTCTTGATGATGACGCTTTCGGAAATCTCGTCTTTAGAAGCATCCAGCGTACAGATCGTTTTGCCATCACGCAGTACAGTGACTTTATCCGCTATAGAAATAACTTCTTTCAGCTTATGAGAGATCATAATGCTTGTAATTCCTTGTTTTTTAAGCTCCCTCAGCAGTTCTAACAAATTCTCACTTTCTTTCTCGTTCAGCGCAGCGGTTGGCTCATCCAGAATAAGCAGTTTCACATGTTTGCTCAAAGCCTTGGCAATTTCAACAAGCTGTTGTTTGCCTACGCCCAAATCCTTGATCAGAACTTCCGGATTCACCTGAAGCTTTACTTTTTCAAGCATTTCTTTGGCTCGATTAATGGTTTGATTCCAATCCACCAGCATTCCTTTTTTCACTTCATTTCCTGCAAAAATATTCTCATATACCGTGAGATCAGGAAATAATGCTAATTCTTGATAAATGATCGCAATGCCTGCTTTCACGCTGTCGCTGATTTTCGAGAAATGTTGGATTTGGCCTTCAAATACAATATCTCCCTCGTAGGTTCCATAAGGGTATACACCGCTTAGCACCTTCATTAATGTTGATTTACCCGCACCGTTTTCACCGATCAAACAATGAATCTCACCTGTCTGAACTTTAAAGCTGACATCCGTGAGCGCTTTTACGCCTACGAATTCTTTGGATATATGATTCATTTCCAGTATATTTTTGCTCATAACCACATAGCGCTCCTTACCCAAATATCTCGTGGAATAAAGGAATAGTGATAGATTGTTCTATCACTATTCCTTCCAAACTATGTCTGAATACGGTTACAATCCTTTGAAATCGCTCGCTTGATAATAACCAGAATCAATGAGTGCGGATTTCACGTTGCTTTTCTCAACAACGATAACGTTCGTTTGTTTCGCTTTCACATCGATTTTGCCATTTTTGTAGGATCCAGTTGTTTCAGGCGTCTTGCCATCAAGTATAGCGACCGCCATCCCCATCGCATCTTTGACAAGCGTACGCACATCTTTGAATACCGTCATCGATTGCTTGCTGTCAATAATGTATTGAATGGATGCTTTTTCAGCATCTTGCCCTGTAACTACAAAGCTAGTAACAGCTTTATCTGTTGCAAAAACATCGGCGATTGAACGAGCTGTACCATCATTAGGAGCCAAGATGGCGACATCGCCTTTTTTATCGGCGGAAGCTGCCGTCAAATGGGTTTGTGCTTTATTTTTAGCTTCGTTCGCATCCCAGTTTGTTGTCACTTGGCCAATGATTTTACTTAATTGATCACGTGTCAACTCAGCAGTTGCTTGCAATCCAACCGCTTCGCTGGAGTTCGCAATTTTGAAAGTGCCGTCGGCAATTTTAGGCTGAAGAACGGACCAAGCGCCTTGGAAGAACAAGAACGCATTGTTATCAGAAGCAGCGCCCGCATACAAGTACAAAGGCTGCCCCTTGCCTTTGGCATGATCAACCAGATACTTCGCTTGTGCTTTGCCTACGGCAACGCTGTCGAATGTTACATAATAGTTAACCGCATCCGTGTTTGTGATCAAACGGTCATAGGAGATGACTTGGATGCCAGCTTTTTTGGCTGCTTCAACTGAAGCTGCTGCTGCATCGCCATCTTGCGGACAAATGATTAATACTTTGATACCTTTGGCGATCAAGGCATCGACGTTTTCTTTTTCCTTGGCAGAAGATCCTTGGCTGAACAAAATCTCCGTTGTGTACTTGGTGCCGTTTAAGGCATCTTTGAAGCGTTGCTCATCTTGAACCCATCTCGGCTCGTCTTTCGTAGGCAAGACAATCCCCACACTGACTTTGCTGCTTGTGCCGCAGGCTGCAACAACAACGGCAAACATCATGATCACCAACAGGAGCGAAATCGCTTTCACAGTACTTTTCATTCGTAAACCCCTCTCATTTGTTTTGGCTTAGTGCCAATTACAAAATGAGTATATCACTGGATTTATCTCATGTATCCGCTTTAAATTAGCACTTTTTTATAGCTTGCTATACTATTTTGTCATTTGGATCATGGCTTCACATTCTTGTAAACGTCCTCTTTCTTATGGAACCCATCGGCAATAATCGTTTCATCCATATTGAATTTATCCACGGCAATAGGCTCAAGAAGTATCGAGGGAACATCAATTTTTTTGTTGTTGACTTTTTTATCTGCATGCACATTTTCGCCCTTTGCCATTCGTACAGCCAGCTCAGCAGCCGTTTCAGCAAGCTTTTTGATCGGTTTGTACACGGTCATCGTTTGTGTGCCTTCTACAATGCGTTGAGCAGCCGCAAGCTCTGCATCTTGTCCAGAAACGGGAATTTGACCAGCCAAATGCTGGGCAGCCAAAGCTTGAATAACGCCACCTGCTGTTGCATCATTCGCGGCAACTACTGCCTGAATGTTATTATGGTTAGCCGCCAATGCCAGCTCCATATTCGCCAAAGCGTTTGCGGGCTTCCATTCTTTCGTAGACTGGTCAAATACGATTGTGATATCTCCATTCTCAACGAATGGCTTCAGGATATTCATCTGCCCTGCTTTGAACATATGGGCGTTGTTGTCTGTGTCGGCGCCTTCAATGAGGACATAGTTCCCTTTGGGTACCTTCGCTGTAATGGCTTTCGCTTGCAGCTCGCCGGCTTTCTCATTATCGAAAGACACATATAAATCAACATCCGAATTGACGATCAAGCGGTCATAGGAAATGACTTTAATGCCTGCTTTATGCGCTTTTTCTACAATGGCCGATGATATCTCCGCATTATGCGGTACAACAACAAGCACATCTACGCCTTGTGAAATCAAGTTCTCCGCTTGCGAAAGCTGTTTGGCATCGTCTCCATTGGCTGCTTGAACTTCAATTTGTGCGCCAAGCTTTTCAACAGCAGCTTTGAACATATCTCTGTCCTTCTGCCAGCGTTCTTCCAGAAGCGTATCGATGGATAACCCGATAACGACCTTTTTCTTTTTCCACTTTTCATTATCGACTGACGGGCTGTCTGCTTGCTGCTTTGAAGCTTCACTTGATTTATGACTTGATAAGGTCATCGAACAGGAGGAAAAAGAAAATGCCAAGACCGCCGCAACACCTACAATTCCGCTCATTATGTACCGTTTATTCATTGTCTGCCGCCTTTTTCTCATCACTTTTTGGTCGCTGGCCGAATGAGCATTTTACGATAATCTGTCGGTGAGTGGCCAACAAGCTTTTTAAACACTCTGCTAAAATAATTCGGATCATGGTAACCTACTTCATACGTGATTTCCTTCAAACTTTTATCTGATTCCTGCATTAATTGTTTGGCCGTTTCAATCCGAAATTCCGTTAAATAATCAATATAGTTCATCCCAAAATGCTCTTTAAAGAGCTTGCTCACATAAAAAGGATTTCGATTCACGATAGCCGCAATTCTTTCCAATGAAAGATCCTCATGCGCGTATTTCCGAATATACTGCTTCATAGTTTGCAGCAGATCTGATTCTGCTTCTCTTACTTCCACTAACTGATGAATCAGATAGCGTGTCTCTGCTTTTAATTGCGTATAGCTAGTCGTTTGGTAACGGAAATACGGTTTATTTACGTCAATACCCATCTCCTGCAGCAATGTAGTTACATTCACCAGCAACTCAAAAACTCGCTGCTGCGCCATGTCGATCCTTTGACCAACACCTTCAAATACATCAATAATTTTGGCGACTTGTTCCCCGGCCGATTCCCATTTTCCACATCGAACTTCATCAAGAACACTTTTTTCCAATTCAATCGTTAGGCTTCCACCCGCCTGATTGTCAAAATGCGGCACATCCTCATATAAACAATAATGAACAGGCAATGAGCTATCGATTGAGGCTAGGAGCGCTTCGTGATAGGATCTGCGCATTTCCCTCACATCTTGGCATTGTCCTCCTATACCGATAAATAGACAATAATCGCTCTTCCGGTTCAAAGCTAGAATCAAATTTCGCGCTATGCCGATTGCTTGTGCACGATAGGACAACTCTCCATCGGTAAAGACAATCAGTTGGACTTGTTTTCCAGACATTTTACCGACCCAGCACGTTATGGATGAATCATGAATCTGCTGTATGAGTTTCGAATACAGTTCCTCCAACTCTGCTGGTTGTCCTCCCGCCATAGCATGCGTGAACAGCACATTGACGACAAAGCCATTTTTCACCGAAGGAAAGCCTAACAAATCCATCATTTCGCTAAAATATGCGGAAGGAACGTAGTCAAATAATAACTGTTCCACAATATCAGCTTCTACCATCGGCATCATTTTTTGCAATCTAATCTTTTCCGAGCTTCGCTTTTGCCGTTCAATTTTGGTATTCTTAATCTCATTCGCCACTTTGCCTATGGTTTCGAGCACCACCGATATCCTGCTTGGTTTAAGCATATAATCATAAACACCCAGTCTTATCGCCTGTTGGGCAAATTCAAAGGTATCGAATGCGGTTACAATAATAAATTTAATGCTGTCATTCGCTTCTCTAATTTTTTCAATGGCTTGCAGGCCATTAATGCCCGGCATTTTAATATCCATCGTGATGAGATCAGGTTGAAGCCGAGCGGCAGCTTCGATTGCTTCCCTCCCATTTGAGGCTTCGCCTACAACCTCGATGTCAAGGGAGCTCTCCGCCATGATTTTATGAAGAGCGATACGCTCAATAGGTTCATCGTCCACAATCATCATACGAATCATTTCATTTGCCTCCTTGGCAGCTTCAATGTCATACAGGTACCAATTCCTAACTGGGACTCCACATCCATAATTTCCTCAATTCCATAAAACAGCTGGAGCCGATGAATAACATTCCAAATACCGATTCCGGTGGAATGCCCTTTGTAAGCTGAATTTTCCGTATTTGATAATAGCCTATTCAATTGTTCTTGATCCATGCCTTGACCTGTATCCTGCACCTGTACGATAACGCAAGTCACCTCATTTTTAACTCGGATCGTTAAGGTTCCGCCTTCTTCGGCAGGTTCAATCGCATAAATAAAAGCATTCTCTGCTAGCGGCTGCAGGATAAGAATTGGCAGTTCAATGGACAGCGCTTCTTCGTCAATTTCTCTTACAACTCGCAAACGCTCGCCAAACCTTGCTTTTTGAATGGTTAAATATTCTTCAAGAACTTCCAGTTCATCCTTTAGCGACACCTTGCTATCCAGCTTGCGGAGATTATATCGAAGCATCCCTGCCACAGAGCTGATTAATTCACTGGTTTTATCTGCGCCTGCCAGATAGGCCTCTTTGGAGAGCATATTTAGCGTATTAAAAAGGAAATGCGGATTAATCTGACTTTGCAAGCTTTTCAATTCGCTTTCTTTCAACATGAGCTTATGCTTATGAAGATCGTATTCCAATTGCGCTTTGCTCTGGATATCGTCAATTAAATTGCCAATTTTCATCCTCATGCTATCCAGGGTAACCGCCAAAAATGTCATTTCATCATTGTTCTTGATTTCGATCGGATTTTTGAAATTTCCTCGCGATAATTCACGAGCAGATTGTGTAAGCTTTAATAGTGGCTGTGTCATACTGTTCACGAACCGATAGGAAAACAGCAGCAACAGCAAGGAAACCAAAGCCAGCGTCCAAAAGCCCATTTTTTTAATATCTTCACTCCGTTTAATAATTTTCCTATAAAATGCATCATACGTGTTCTGCTCGCCGCTAATTAACGTTAAGGTCGTTTCCGAGATATATTTGGACATGTTCGTTGCTTCATCGAACTCTTTGGCGGCATTTTCGTCATCGTTGTCTTTTTGGAAACGAACCGCTAAATCCATCGCTTGTGATTGGCTTTCGAGCATATTCTGAAGATTGTCTAACAGCATGCTGTTGCTCGTATTTCTCAACCAGTTCATGTCAGACCTCGTACGCAGCAATCTGCTGTTGTCTTCAACATACTGGTTCATGCTGTCTAACGTAGGAGAAATACGGTATTTATTCAAGGAGGTCAAAGATTGACGGCTTATTTGCGAGGCTTGGTTCATCTGCATATAGCGCTGAAGAATTTCGTTGTACTTTTCCACCGTCTTCTGATTAAAAAGGCTCATAGATATCCAAATAATAGCCATAATGACCCAGATTAAGATCGACAGCATCATCATTTTACTTCGAATGGTTTGCAACGGCTGTCTCCTCTTCTCCCGTTGAAGTTACGATACTGATTGGCGTGAAGTAGCTATTATCCAGTGGCAGCTGCATCGCATCCAGCCAGCGTTTCATCAAATTCACGCTCATTTCGCCCATTTCTTCATAATGCTGCGAAAGGCCGGCTTGAACAAGCCCATTATTGATCAACATGACCGTTTGCGGAGAATCATCAAAAATGAAAATAGGGTATTCTTTCATCCGGGAACGTGATTTCGCTGCTTGAACAATGCTCTCGCCTGAATCGGAGGGCAGACTAATAAACGCATCCACTTTCGGGTAATGATTCAAAATATCATTCGTTTGTATTTTCGGCTGCAGCGTTTCATTATCGGCCGAAGCGAAAACGAGTTTAATCCCAGGATATTTGCCAAATATTTCTCCAAGTCCCTTTAGTCTTAACTCGTCCGTACCTGGAGATGTCATGCTTTTGACGACACCGATAATTCCGTGACCGTTCAGCCGAGTTGCAATATACTCCCCCATTATGATGCCTTCTTGATAGTGGTCGGATCCAACATACGATTTGCGCAAACTGCCAGGCGCGTCGGAATTTATCGTGATAACCGGAATCCCTTTGGCTGTCGCTTTCTTCACCATACGATCAAACTCAGGATGATCAACACCTTCTACAATAATCCCGCTCGCTTTGGAAGCGATTGCAATATCAATTTGCTTAATCAACTCATCTAAATTCGAGCGATATACCCCCCAGAAATCTATTTTGATCTGATGCGCATCTGCCGCTGTACGCGCTCCTTTCTGAATTTCGTTCATCATGAAGCTGCCTTGCTCTTGAGAAATAATAACAATTCGCTCCGCATGCTCATTCAGCATCGGCTCAGCCCTGCTTGCGATGCCCAAATCGCTTTGATATATCGTGAACATATAATACAAGGAGAAACATAAAGTGAGAAAACTACTGGCAATAATTGCAATTAAAATGAGCTTTTTCATAGGTTCTCCCACCATTTCCCCAATTTCCGGACACTTGATCCAAAACAGACTAGCTGCTAAAACAAACGAACTGCTAAACCCTAGATTTAACTATTATACATAAAAATACATTTCAATTATATGTAAATTCACATCAACCAACATAACAAAAAAAGCATTAACCACTGGCTAATGCTTAAGCTCCATCTCAATTTCGCGAAAAGTCTTTCATCTTAGACTTTACTATTTAGACTCTACTATTTCTGCCAAGAAAAAAGTTTGCGAACTTGCTCATTCCTAAGCCAAAGGCCACCCCAAACCAAGATCGCGAGATACACGGGAAATAAAATATTTGCAAAAAGCGGGGCATCCATTCGGATCTGTGTGGCCATCACTCCGCCAAAATATCCGGTTAACAATACAGCTCCCATAATCGTTGTGCGCGGCATGGCATAAAGAATCGTAGAGATAAGTCCAAGAATGCCAAGCAAGACAATATGATGCTCCTGAAAGCCAAGGGATACCGTTGATTCAACAACAACAGCAGGTTTAACTAATTTCATGACACCATCAAACAGCATAAATAGAATCGCAATACCACTCATTACTCTTGCCGTCCATAAACGGCCTTTAGAAATTGTTCTCATCATCCCAGTTCTCCCCTTTTACTGACTTCTTCATGATTACAAGCCTATATTAACATAGATCCGCCAACTATATTTCTTTTAAATTGCTTTTTGCATGACTGCTTTTGGATAAAAGATGCAATATTGAATTTTCGCCTAAATCCCAGGTCCCTCCGCCTAGCCATTTACATAGTATAATCCGACAACACCTAATTTAGCTGAAGGGTAGGAACGAAAGAAAATGAATTCATATATGGACTTTACATCACCATCCGTGCAGTTTTCTTATGATCTGCGCAACAATCCGCTTATCATTAAAGATAGTCGCAACTTTATTAATACGCTGTCAGTCAATCAACTGAACACCTTGGGAAATGTCTCTTTGCTGGATATTTTCCTTAGCCAATCGAACGTCGTCGAACCTCATAGCCACCAAAATGCCTCAGAACTGGTTTACTGTATCTCCGGATCGGCCGTTGTTTCTTTAATTAATCCTTTTACCAAAAAATTAGTTAATATCCCTGTCACACCAGGAATCGTTGCAAACATCCCCCAAGGTTGGTGGCATTACGAAATAGCTACGGTTGATAATACCCATTTGTTAGCGATATTTGATGCGCCTATTCCTGAATTCATTGCAGGCTCCGACATACTTCGGCTTACTCCAGCAGAAATACTGGCACATACTTATTGTCTCAATGAGGCTCAGATCAAAGAAGCATTGGCCCCTATCCAGAGCACACTCATCATCGGTCCGCCGGCGAATTGCAACCAAACACCCTCTGCTCAACAACCAACACAGCCGACCGGAGCTACGTATTATCCATCGACCTACAGATATAACCAGCAAATGCCCTTCATTGGGAATGGCGGGGCCGTGTAGTCATTTGAGAGAAACAACATAAAAGGATGTTATCCTCAGCGTTTTGGAGGAAACATCCTTTTTTATTTTACAGATATCAGACAGATGTCCAAGCGGGTTACTCCTTGTTCGCATTAAATAGCTTAGAAATTATAATAGGAGGTATTTCACTATGGGATGTAATTCTACAGGGGCTGCACTCACTTGCTGTTCGGATAAAAACTATGTGCAGGATAAAGTATGTACACCTTGGAGCGGTACCGTTGTCGCGGCTGATGTCCTAGTTGCTCTATTTACAAACAACATCAATCAAAACATCGTAGGTACAGGATATGTGCAATATGATGTCGGACCCGCGGATATCACGCTTAATTTCCTCGATAGTACAGGGAACCCTATCAATCCGACCCCACTTACACTTTCAGCAGGCACTAGCCTCGCCTTTACTTATCGGCGCTTTAGTGCTATTCAATTAACGCTTCCAGCAGCAACACCTGGCACCTACCAAGGTGAATTTTGTATAACAACTCGATACCCTGTCCAATAAGACCTTTAAGAGGAGGGATAAACGTATGTGTAATTCTGATTTAGCACTTAGTTGCTGTTCGGATAAAATCACTGTACAGGATAAAGTTTGCACTAATTTTCTAATAGCTGCCGCTGGTACTCAAGTCATATACTCTAGCAACATTTCTCAAAACATCAATGGCACAGGCTATGTTAATTTCGAAACGGGAACCGGCACATTGACGGTTAATTTTTTTATAACAGGAGTCGTTGCTGCAATTCAAACCATTGTTATACCAGCAGGAGGCAGCGCCTCATTCACAATTTCCAGATTTAATTCAATCTCCTTAACCTCCACAGCAGCAGCAGCCCAGGGTGAATTTTGTTTAACAGTCCGTTATAATCTATAACTTTCAAGCTCAAGGTGGTTCTTTCATCAACGGAAGAACCACCTTTCCTATTTTTCATGTGGCTTAGCTTGCAATTGCAACGTAGTCGATATCACATATTTCCCTTCCACATAGGTCATTGTCTGTTCTTTCGAGGAAATCCTGATTGAAGTAATGCCTTGACCTATAAAATTGTTTGTGTTGCCAGGTGCTACAGACAAATGTTTCTTTTCCGCACCTTCAATTTCTACTTGCAAAGCGTCTGTACTGGATGAGTCGCAATAAATACTTAACTGTGCTACCGTAATCGCTGCATCCACATCCGCCTCCCATATTAGAAAAGGAGGTTGTATTCCTTGAATTAATATGTTTCCACAGCATTCCTTTTCGACAACAATTGAGGGAGAAGGAATTGGTGGATCAACTGGAATTACTGGGACTATTGGAGTAATTGGAACTACTGGAACAATTGGTGTTATTGGTGTTATCGGAGTTACAGGCGGCACTGGAGTTAGAGGAAAAGTACATATTGGTATGAAGCAACGTTTAGGAATTGGTTTCTTTTTATGCTTGCACTTTGGAGGACAAGGGAATATAGGAAAGCATTTCCTTTTTCGTCTTCGGTGCTTTCGACGATTTTTCTTTTTTTGGCATGTCAACTTGCATTTACTTTTATGCACATAAGAGGACTTCACCACGACGATGACCTTTAATGCTAATAAGGCATTTTTATTGGGACAACAATTCCTTCTCAGCATTCTCCCCTTCTTTCAAAAGCACAAAAATAGTTCCTCACTTACATTAAATGAATCTTCTCGGTACATGGTCCTTCAATATCAAGATTTATTTCAAAAGCGGGTAGGAGCCTATTAAATTCATTTCTATTTTCAATAAACCTATCGCTCTTGCGAAGTTTTACTTAACTTATTTCGTGCATCGACCAAACGACACCATTCGAAGCCCCACTACCTACGTTAAGTGAAATCGTAAGCCCATTCGCATTATAGAAAAGTCCAATAACATCACCTGCTGTGAGTGTAACATCCCCTGCCAAGGTTATACATCCATTACCGAGCACTGCTCTTAAGGTTAAAAGCAAGGCAACGTTCACATTTAAAATAGGCAACAGACCGGTTATTAAATTGGTAGCTGTGGGCGATGTTCGTTGAACAACAAAAAAGGGATTAATCCCTGCCCCAAGACTTACAGATAAAGCCGCAGTAGTCGTGTAATTAATCGTTGCAGCAATCGAATATCTACCTGTCGCCGGAACCGTGAAATTACCAGTGACCGCATTAAAATTAGCATTCGAAAAATAAGGACTAGCTACGGACCAATTTGTAAGTTGTGAGCTTGCCGAAATGGTTACCGTGGACAAAAAAGCCGAAAATCCCTGAATAGCAAAATTAGGACCAGTAGCCCCTGTTTCTCCTGTGGCTCCCGTGGCACCTGTGGCACCTGTCGCTCCCGTGGCTCCTGCAGTCCCTGTCGCACCCGTGGCTCCTGCTGTCCCTGTCGCACCCGTGGCTCCCGTTACCCCTGCGGTCCCCGTCGCTCCCGTTGCTCCTGTGGCTCCCGTTGCTCCTGCCGTCCCTGTCGCTCCCGTTGCTCCCGCTGTTCCCGTAGCTCCCGTTACCCCTACGGTCCCCGTCGCTCCCGTAGCTCCTGTTACTCCCGCTGTCCCTGTCGCTCCCGTAGCTCCCGTAGCTCCCGTTGCTCCCGTTGCTCCCGCAGTCCCTGTCGCTCCCGTGGCTCCCGCTGTCCCCGTCGCTCCCGTGGCTCCTGCGATCCCTGTCGCTCCTGTTACTCCCGCTGTCCCTGTCGCTCCCGTTGCTCCCGCTGTTCCCGTCGCTCCCGTTGCTCCTGCGGTCCCTGTCGCTCCTGTTGCTCCCGCTGTCCCTGTCGCTCCTGTTACTCCCGCGGTCCCTGTCGCTCCCGTGGCTCCCGCGGTCCCTGTCGCTCCCGTTACCCCTGCGGTCCCCGTCGCTCCCGTTACCCCTGCGGTCCCCGTCGCTCCTGTTACTCCCGCTGTCCCTGTCGCTCCCGTTGCTCCCGCTGTGCCCGTAGCTCCCGTTACCCCTACGGTCCCCGTCGCTCCCGTAGCACCTGTGGCACCTGTCGCTCCCGTTGCCCCAGCTGTCCCTGTCGCTCCCGTGGCTCCTACGGTTCCTGTTGCACCTGTCGCACCAGTTGCTCCCGCGGTCCCTGTCGCTCCTGTTACTCCCGCGGTCCCAGTCGCTCCCGTGGCTCCCGCGGTCCCTATCGCTCCCGTTACCCCTGCGGTCCCCGTCGCTCCCGTTGCCCCAGCTGTCCCTGTCGCTCCCGTGGCTCCCGCGGTTCCTGTCGCTCCCGTCGCCCCTGCGGTTCCTGTTGCACCTGTTGCACCTGTTACTCCTGTGGCCCCTGTCGCTCCCGTCGCCCCTGCGGTACCTGTCGCTCCCGTGGCTCCTGCCGTCCCTGTCGCTCCCGTGGCTCCTGCCGTCCCTGTCGCTCCCGTGGCTCCTGCCGTCCCTGTCGCACCCGTGGCTCCTGACGTCCCTGTCGCTCCCGTGGCTCCCACTGTCCCTGTCGCTCCCGTCGCCCCTGCCGTACCTGTCGCTCCCGTGGCTCCTGCGGTTCCTGTCACTCCCGTGGCTCCCACTGTCCCCGTTGCACCTGTTACACCCGTAACCCCCGTTGCTCCTGTTGCTCCTGTCACTCCTGTTTCCCCTGTAGCTCCTGTCACTCCTGTTTCCCCTGTAGCTCCTGTCGCCCCAGTGGGCCCCGTCGGACCCGTCGGACCGGTAGGACCCGTTATTCCTTTCTTCGGAGTAATTCCATCACAACTCAAACCCCCAGAATCCGAACAGGAACAATTACTGCTCGTGCATCCCGAAAGTGCCCGGCTATACTTCGAGTTGCTATTGTACATCTACATTAGCCCCTCCCATTACAAGTTTTTCTACCTTCTAGCAATGCACCTATACACAGTCGTTTACTTTGACAGCACCTCTATTTCTATTAAATGCTTCTCCGGTTTTTTTGCTTGTACATCAGCCTTACTCTCAAAAAATACTTTTTGTGCAAACTCAAAAATCAGGCTATGTTTACCAACTTGAACCCATGATCCGCTATATTCACTCTTGGAGGGACGATCTTTACAACTATCATGCCTAGCTTGAAAAACATATTTTGCGTGAATAACATCCATATCAACTCAAGCCTGTCTTCTAGCATCCTCAATTTGGGGAAACAACAAAAAACCGCTCAAATCCCCTCAACGGAAGCAAGGAGTGAACAGTTTTTATAAAACTCTAGTTATGAAATAACTGACCCATCTGCTGCATAAAGCGCTCATGGCCAAAAGCATTGTACTCATTCCAAGGAGCTTCCAAGCCAGTTAGGCCAGAAGTATAATGAACTTGTTTTTTCTTCACAGCCTTAAGATCCCTCCAACCCTCCTGTTTGGAAATTAGCTGCCAGGTTGATTGCGAAATAGGATCCTTGGAGATGTTCATAATCATATGATCTGCATCGAAATCAGCAAGGTCTCGGACTTCAACTGACTTCGTCCATCCAATTTGGTCTATATGCTCTGCCGGAGCAATCCCAAGATCATCATATAAAACTGTTCCAGCACGACGTCCCCAAATTAATAATCGCTCATTGTGAACCACGACAACTAGAACCGATTGATCCTTCAAGGTCATCTTAATAGATTTATGGATCCTCTTTGCCTTTTGATCGTAAGCATCGAGCCATTTCTCAGCCTCTTTTGTTTTACCTAGAAACTGTGCCGTTAACAGGTGATGCTCACGCCAGCTTTTGTCCCATGGCAAGAAAAGAGCAGGAGCGATTTGCGCCAGCCTCTGTTGTTCGTCCTCTTCAATCCAACAATCGATTCCGATAATGTAATCCGGTTGCATTTTTCTCAAAGACTCACGATTGAATTCATAATGATGGCTTAACGGCACCAACACATCAAAAGCATATCTACTCCGGTAATAGTCAGTCCAGTAATGATCCAATGGAGCAGCATAAGGGATGATTTGCAGCGCCAGTAATTGTCCGATATTAACCCAGCTGTATGCAGCTATTTTCAAATGTGCTTGTTTCAAATAAACCGCAGGAGCTACGCCCATATGCTTCTTAAAAAGGTTGCTGAAGTACGTTTCATTCTTATACCCTACACGAAAAGCAATATCGCGAAGCGTAGAATCGGGCATCTCCCTCATCAGCTTTTTGGCCTCGCTCAATCTCAGCTCTGTCACATATTCAATAACACCTTTACCGAATTTTTCTTTAAAAAGGCGCATGAAATGGAATCGACTCAGTCCAATGTTTGCCGTGAGCTGTTCAATTGTAATTTCTTGGGCAAAATCACGTTCAAGCTGCCCCTTCGCATATTCCAGCGCCATGGCCGTCTTCTGCTCTTGATGCTTTAACACAAGTCCAATCAATTCGTGGAAGCCTGCTTCACTGCTAAAACGGTCTGCCAGGCTGCCATTATTCCAAGTCGCGGCAATCATTTTGCATAAGGGCAGTACCGCAGCTGCGGACAGCATCATAGCTTCGCCTTCCGCAGAGAAATTATGTATCGCATGTGCCACAGCCGTGTGTTCGGAGGTTGATTTCATTTCATATGCTTGAAACCGTAAAATGGTCAGCCCAAACTCCCGTCCTGCATGCAAACCCGCTTCAATCAGCTGACCTGGCCGGCATAGGAACACAGCACCGGGGCGCAATGGATAATATTGTCCGTTAACAACGAGACGGCCTTCACTCGTATCCGAGACAATGAACATCAGCGAATCGCTTTCAATAAAATCCCGCTCATGCGGATATTTCAGCTGTGGCTCTGTTAACCGCTCAACCCCAATTAATTTAAACCATAGCTTGGAAAGCAGTTCTTCATTCTCTAAAAAGGATTTGTTCTCATCTATTTTCATAAGCTTCTGTTATTTAACCAAAGAACGAAGCACGTCATCCATAATCAATTTGTTGGCAATCGCATTGTGGTTGAACCAATGACCCGAGTCCACTTCATAAACATGGCCTTGTTTCACCGCAGGAAGCTGATTCCATAGCGGATTATCAACAGGCGCTTTAGCACGACCTTTGCCTGACAAGACGAAGATGTAATCAACATCATCCAGCTGGGCTAATGCTTCTAGCGAATAAGAATCATAATCGCCTTTTAACAATTTCGGCTGCTTAAACCCAAGGCCTTGATAGAGCATTTTGCCGCTGTAGAAATTTGCTCCGAACAACTTGAATCCCTTTTCATCAGCCGATTGAAATAATACTGCCGTTTTATCGCCAATTGCCGCATGAATTTTCTCCTTCGACTCCTTCAGCTGCTGATCGTACTTCTTCAGAGCTTGCTCCGCTTCACTCGTTTTGCCAAGGACTTCGCCAAGCTTCGTCAAGTTGCCGCGCCAGTCATTTTCATCCGTAGAAAGCACAAAGGTAGGGGCAACCTTGGAAAACTCTTCATAGGAACCATTCTTCATATACGTAGGCGCGAGTATAATGATTAAATCCGGGTTATGGCTTAGAGCTTGCTCTGGTTTAAGTCCTCCGTTCATATCAAGAACCGGCACATCTTTAAGTACATTTTGCAAATACAGCTGCGGCTCACCACCGGCGGACCATTGTGCAGCAGGCTTAACCCCAATAGCAGTCATGGAATCTTCCAAAAATGGCGCGATGATTTTCTTGGGCTGAACAGGAACCTTAACCTCATGACCCATGGCATCTTTCAAAATCCGATCGGACGCGGCAGTTTGAACCGCTTTTTCAGTAGATTGTGCGGCTGTTGGACTGCTTCCCCCTTGTTTTGTATCGTTACCGGCTCCACAGCCAGCTACAAATAACGAGGTTAGCACACATACTGCTGTGATATTTACCCATTTTCTTGCGTGATTCATTCTATTCTCCCCTTAAATGATACTGATTATCATTATCGATATAGTGGAGTATATATGAATATTGCCTATTTGTGAATACGCAAAAATGCTGAGTTTACGTAGATAAGCAGCACAATCGTATAACTACGCTCTAGCATCGACCGTTTTTCACATGTTCTCTTGTTGCAAATAAGCCAATGGCTTTACCAAACTCTCCCATCTTGCCGGTATTTCCTCCCTATGATTTGCATATACAGCTTGTAAATAATGTGATATGAAAGTAACTTGATCTTCGATAACAACCTCTCGAATTTCGGAAGCTTTTGTAGGTACAAGATGATTTTTAACTGTCTTAAAACTGTTCAGGGGTAGGAACATCTCGGGACTCTTTTTGTAGGAGCAGGATTTGGGATACCGCGGTGAGCTTCCGGAGTCATATTTGGATAACTTCACTTCGGAATAGTGTGCAAGCAGTAGTGCACTCGCGTCGAATTCTAGTACAGCAAACCCTTCTTGTGGCTCTCTTCTCGCATAAGTAGTTAGCATTTTCTGACAATCCTTCAAGGTTGGCCAAAAAAATACATGCCGATCTATACACGCTCGAAACTGCTCCTGTGAAGTAGACGGATCTATCATACTGTCTGGAATTTTCAAATGAGCATTGATCGTGATTGCATGTTCCTTAAATATTGCGTTTAAAGCTGAAGTTCGGCGCTCACCTGGTAGGACGGGATTGAGCATATAGCTGGAGAACAACGTATCGAAATGAGCCATTGCCGGTAAATTTCTTATTCTCGTAAAATGATAAAGACTTCTTCTGCTTTTCGGTTTGGTAATGTCCGCGACTATGGTTTCCTTCATGATCACATTCCTTTTCACTTATTCCATCCTACTTTGACCCCAAACGGCATGTGATATACCGCTTGATAAACAGAAGGGATTCTTGGATATATTTTAATGGTCAATTTTGGATCGGAGTCGTTGAGCACGAGAACGGTTCCAGGCTGAAGGCATGTCAATTTCTGTTTGGGACGGAGCCCAAGGACGGCGAGGTGTGGGATTTTGTCCAGCATCACATGCTTAGCTTGCTTGCCTCTAGTTCTCAACAAGTCAGCATCAAGAAGCCCAATAATCACAAGATCAATCCCAAGCGGCTAGCTAGACAAATTGCCAAAGAGCTTAAAACGACAGGCGTCTCCACATTCGCGCAAGAAGCAATGAAGCTGGAACTGGAGTCACGGAAGAAGGAACGAAAAGCGTTTAACAAGCAGCAACACGAGGAATATCAAGACAAAAAATATCAACTCCGAGTTCAAAAAGCAAAAGAAAAGCATCGCGGTAAATGAGGCTGCCTTAGGGTAGCCTTTTTTGTGTGTTTACCCTAATGCGCTCTTCCCCCAACAAAACAACTTCCACCTGCCGCTTTACGTCCACGTTTCTCTCTGTAAGCTCGTTTTTCGGCCCTATGCAGCCACTTTTGCTCTGCTCAGTAGCTTTAAAGCCGAAAAACAGCCCTAACTCCATCCACCTGCCGCTTTACCTCCACGTTTCTCTCCGTAAGCTCGTTTTTCGGCTCTATGGCGCCACTTTTGTTCTGCTTAGCAACGTTAGAGCCGAAAAACCGGCTTAACTTCCTCAACCTACCGCTAGCCTAAAGCCTTACGTCAACTAAAATTGGCTTTAGAACTGTAAAATGTTACAATTTGTAAGGTACATCTTCTACCCAATAAAGCGAAGGAGTGAAATGAATGTCATTAGATGTTTATTTGAATTTCAAAGGAAACTGTCGAGAGGCCGTTGAGTTTTATGCCTCCGTATTCGGCTTAGAGAAGCCAAACATTATGACATTTGGAGACAACCCTCAAGATCCTTCCTACCCGCTTCCAGAAGAAGCCAAGAATTTGGTTATGCACGCTCGCCTTAGCATTAGCGGCAGCACAGTCATGTTCTCTGATACGTTTCCTGGCATGCCTTTTGTAGCCGGAAACAATATCAGCTTATCGCTGGTCAGTTCCAACTTGGTCGAAGTCCAAAATGCCTTCCATAAGCTAAAAGAAGGCGGAAAAGTAGGCATGGAACTGCAAGAAACTTTCTGGAGCAAATGCTATGGCAACTTAGAAGATAAATTCGGTATCCAGTGGCAGTTTAACTATGACAGTGGCGAAACTGTTTACTAATTCCTTTTAAATGAGAAAACCGTCAGGAAACTTCCCGACGGTTCTTTTGCATGGGATTCTTTCAAGCCAGCGCCCATCATTGCGCATATCCCAAAACCAGAACAAACTAAAGAATCGGAGATATTAGTTTAGAGACAGATTCCAGAAAACGAATGCGAAGCGAACGTTTATCGTATTCCTCAAGCGTCAACTCCATACACCCCTCCATATCCTTCCAGAACGTATTTTCCAGCTTTTTAGCTGTCTCCGCATGGTACATAAGGGCATTGGTCTCAAAATTAAGCCGCAAGCTGCGAATATCGAAATTGGCCGTCCCCACTGAAGCAACTTTCCCATCGACAACGATCGTTTTCGCATGAAGAAAACCTTGATCATACAGATAACATTTCACCCCTGCACGCAGCAACTCACCTACATAATACAAGGATGCCCAATGAACGAATAAGTGATCTGCTTTCTGTGGAATCATGATGCGTACTTCGATCCCTGACAAAGCTGCTATTCGCAAAGCATTCAGCATGCTTTCTTCGGGGATAAAATAAGGCGTTTGCAGCAAAATTCGGCTCTTCGCCATATGAATCATTTTCAAAAAGGTATATACAAAATGAGGCCAAGCTTCGTTCGGTCCACTTGCCACAATTTGCATAGGTACCTGTGCTGGTTCTTCGGTTTGTTTGGGATCTGGGAAATAGTACGGCTCCAATTCCATCATCGTTTCTGAGGCTAAATTCCAATCGAGAATAAATCGAGACTGCAGCGCCCTGACTACACTGCCCGTCAAACGCAAATGGGTATCTCTCCAGTACCCAAATTTCGGGTCTAACCCAAGGTACTCATTGCCCACATTGAAGCCGCCCATATAACCGATCTGGCCATCAATGATGACAAGCTTGCGATGGTTTCGATAATTCACCCGATAATTCAAATAAGGAATTCGTGAAGGGAAAAAAGCCGCCTTCTGACCCCCAGCTTTCAGGAAATCTCGAAAAAACGAATCCTTCAAAGATCGCGATCCAATATCGTCGTACAAGAACCTGACAACAACGCCTTGCTCCGCTTTTTTAGTCAGAGCCTGCATAACCTTCTGTCCTAAAGAATCATTCTTCACGATGTAATACTGCATATGGATATGTGATTCAGCAGCTTCAATTTTCATCAATAAATCACTGAATTTAGCTACGCCGTCTGTAAAAATATGAACACCATTGTCTTGCGTTAAGAAAGCATCATTCGTAGCCACATTCAAATAAATTAAATCTCGATACTGGCTTACCATAGGATCAATATAAGGCAATGTCCCATCCATCAATTGTTCCCGCTGCTCGGAAATAACGGTTTGCACCCTTTCCAGCATGCGGCGATTCCATTTGTACAGCTTTCTGCGGCTTAGGTTTTGTCCGAATATCACATATAGAATAAAACCTAAAATAGGAATAAACAAAAGCACCATCAACCATGACCATGTTGCAGCTACATTTCGCCGTTCCAAAAAAACAACCGCAATCGCAAGCAAAATGTTAATAACGAATAAAAATGTAAGTGCGTGTGAGTACCAGTTCATAATTCAACTCCACCATTTCATTGTCCAATGATACCCATTATACCTCAAATAGGCCAAATACGAAAAAGCCCTTGTCCGCGTAATGGGAGCAAGAGTATTCTGAAAAGCAAAGACTGGAAGCCATAAGCCCCCAGTCCTTGTTTCCACCATTTATTTCACCATATCCTTATAAAGTGCCATATATTGCGCCGCTGATTTTTTCCAACTGAAATCGCCCTTTTTCATATTTTGCTGCATTTTCAACCAAGCATCTCGATCATTCTTGTAGAAAAATACAGCTCGGCGAATCGTGTGCAGCATATCATGCGCGTTATAATGGCTGAAGGTGAAACCAGTTCCTTCTCCAGTAAACTCATTGTACGGTTGAACCGTATCTTTGAGCCCGCCTGTCTCTCTCACAATTGGGACTGATCGATACCTGAGGGCAATTAATTGGCCTATGCCGCAAGGCTCGAACTGCGAAGGCATCAAGAACATGTCTGAAGCCGCATAAATTTGATGAGCCAACGCTTCATCGAAATTAATTTGAGCCGAAACTTTCCCCGGATGTGTCTGAGCGGCGTAGCGGAACATTTGCTCATAGCCCGCTTCCCCAGTACCCAGCACAACGAGTTGGATATCTAAACCTAATATCTCAGGAAGCACGTGCTGGATAAGATCCAGCCCTTTTTGCTGCACGAGACGTGTGACCAAGGCAATCATCGGGACATCCCCATCCACCGGCAAGCCCAAACGCTCCTGCAGAGCCAGCTTGTTTTGCTGCTTCTTAGGTAAAGAATCACGATAATTCACCACAAGATGCGGGTCTGTCATCGGATCGAAGATGTCATAGTCAATGCCATTGACGATGCCTTGCAGTTGATCCTTCCGGTGCCGCAGCAGGCTGTCCAAAAATTCCCCGTAATAAGGCGTCTGGATTTCTTCAGCATAAGTCTGACTCACCGTAGTCAAACGATCCGAGTACAGAAGCCCGCCTTTGAGGAAACTGGCGCCGCCGTGCAATTCAAGCGCATTGCCCGTGAAATGATCGTCAGACAAACCGAACAAATCTTTCAAGAGCGATTGATCAAACACGCCTTGATATTTCAGGTTATGAACGGTCGTTACCGTTTTCATCTGGTTAAAGAAAGGCAAATGCTGATAGTGAGCTTTCAGCAGAACAGGAATCATACTGGCTTGCCAATCATGACAATGAATGACATCCGGCTGGAAATCAAGCAGCGGCAAAGCCTCAATTACGCCTCTGCAGAAGAAGCCGAATCGCTCAGCTTCATCGCCGTATCCATAAATACCAGGTCGTTTGAAGTAAAATTCATTATCCACGAAATAAAACGTAACGCCATCCTGTTCAAGCACATCAATCCCGATGTACTGCTTGCGCCAACCGACATAAATATCAAACGTGATTACCGACGTCATGGCCTCCCGATATTTGGCTGGGATATCGCCATACTTCGGTAAAATGACTCTGACATCCAGACCTTGCTGGCTCAGCTCTTTCGGCAGTGAGCCAATGACATCAGCCAGACCTCCAGTTTTAATAAAAGGTACAGCCTCTGATGCGGCAAAAAGTACTTTCAATCTTCCCACTCCTCCAGACTAAATCACTTTCGTTTTCGCTGCGATGAATGGCGCTTTGTTGTCACCTGTCAACACGCGGCCGCGGCTGATGAAGACATCTTTATCCAGAATGGCATTCTCGATAATCACATTCTCCTCGATCTCACAGTTCTGAAGAATGATGCTGTTCTTCACATAAGCACCCTTACGAATTTTCACACCACGGAACAGGATACTATTCTCGACCTTGCCTTCGATCATGCAGCCGTTCGCCAGAAGCGTATTCTTGACTGCTGCGGAATCCGAGTACTTGGCCGGCGGTTCATCCTTGACCTTGGTATAAATCAGATTTTTCTGGAAGAATAGTTCTCTCCAGATGGCAGGATTCAGAAGCTGCATACTGTGCTTATAGTAGCCTTGGATCGAATTAACGATGCCAACGTGGCCTTCGAATTTATACCCATAAACACTCAATTTATCAATGTTCTTCATGATACCGTCGCGAACCAGATGATCATACCCTTGCGCTAAGCACGATTCAACCATATCCAGCAGCAATGCTTTGCTCATGACATACATTTCCATCGAAATATTGTTGGTCCGCAAACGTCCCGTGTGATCTTCCATAAGGGTCACTTGACCGCTTTCTTTCACAGCTAGGCGGCGAAACTTTCCTTGAATCTCTTCATCCGTCTGTTTATATATAACCGTAATGTCGGCTTGTGAATCTTCGTGATAGCGAACCACGTCGCGCAAGTCAAGGTTGCACACCATATGACTGCGTGAAATAATGACCAATTCCTCTTTCCCCCGATAGAAATAGTCGCGGTGGCTGTAGAATTGATATAAGTCCCCACGGGAAATTCCTGTAGGCTCATCCATCACAGATGGCAGTACGAACAAACCGCCGCGCTTTCTGTCCAGATCCCACTCTTTCCCGGATCCCAGGTGATCCATTAACGAACGATATTTGTGCTGGGTGAACACGGCCACATTATCAATTCCTGAATTAACCATATTGGATAAGGTAAAATCAATTAACCGATAACGTCCTCCGAACGGCACCGAAGCCGGGCAGCGAAAATAAGTCAGTTCCTCCAAATCATCCGGTTCATTTACTAAATTAATGACACCCATCACATGTTTCATCTGATATCATCCCTTCTGAATGGCGTTCGCTGTAATCCGTTCATTGCCGCCGATAAGTACTATTTCCCCGTTGCCATCCACGACAGCGCCATCTTCAACTACCGTATTTTCACCGATAATAGCTTTACGAATTGTGACGTTATTGCCGATTTTGGCATTCGGCATGATGACAGAATCGCGGATTTGGCTGCCTTCGCCCACCTGCACGCCAAAAAATAACACAGAATGATCGACATCGCCGAAAATCGCACAGCCTTCATTCACAAGCGAACGTTTGATGTTTGCCGTTGGAGCAATATATTGCGCTGGCTGATAGGGATTCTGGGAATAAACACGCCAATCCTTATCGTTCAGATTAAGCTCATTTTTATCATCCAGCAGATCCATATTCGCTTCCCATAAGCTGTCGATCGTACCGACGTCTTTCCAGTACCCTTCGAAAGGATACGCGAACATCCTTGCTTCATCTTTCAACATCATTGGAATGATATCTTTACCGAAATCTTTGCTGGAGTTAGGGTTAGCTTCATCTTCAAGCAGATAAGCCTTCAGTACACTCCAGTTAAAAATATAGATACCCATCGAAGCTAAGTTGCTGTTAGCTTCTTTTGGTTTTTCTGCGAATTCAGTTACTTCCTGTTTGTCATTCACGCTCATAATCCCGAAGCGGCTTGTTTCTTCCCATTTCACTTCAATAACAGCAATGGTAGCATCCGCCTTCTTCTCTTTGTGATACGACAGCATGAGATCATAGTCCATTTTATAAATGTGATCACCTGAAATGACCAAGACATACTCAGGATCATATTGTTCAATAAAACCAATGTTGCGATAGATGGCGTTGGCTGTGCCTTTGTACCAATCGCCGCCTTTTTGCTCCATGAAGGGTGGCAGTACCGTGACGCCGCCATATTTACGGTCCAAATCCCATGAGCTTCCAATGCCGATATACGTGTTGAGTACCAGCGGCTGATACTGCGTAAGAACACCGACAGTGTCAATTCCTGAATTCGTGCAATTGCTAAGGGTGAAATCAATAATCCGATACTTCCCGCCAAAATGAACGGCTGGCTTGGCCAAATTGTTCGTCAGAACGCCTAATCTTCGTCCTTCTCCTCCAGCGAGGAGCATGGCAACACACTCTTTACTGCGCATATCTGATTTCCCCCTTCAACTTCGTCAATCACAGTTTGGAATTCACTTCTACATTTTATATAAACAGCCGCAAGCGGCGGAATACACAGGGATAGACTATGACTCAGATTATGCCATGGGCGTTGTTCGCTTGTAATCGGAAGCTTGTTGCCTTGTCCAGATCCGCCATACGCAGGATCATCGCTGTTAAAAACAATCTCATAGACGCCATGCTTGGGAACACCAATACGGTAATCGGGATGAACGACCGGGGTGAAATTACAGACCAGAATCAAGTCATCCTCGGGCAAGTTCCCTTTGCGCATGAAAGTCACAACACTTTGGCTTTCATCATTCGGATTAATCCATTGAAAGCCTTCCTGACTATGATCCAACTGCCACAAGGCAGGTTCATCCAAGTAAAATTGATTAAGCGACTTCACATAATGATGCATTTGCTGGTGCTTCTCATAGCCATCCAATAAGAACCAGTCCACTTCCTCCTGATCCTTCCATTCGTCGAATTGACCGAATTCACTGCCCATGAACAACAGCTTTTTGCCTGGATGACCTGACATATAACCGTAGAGAACACGTAGATTCGCGAATTTCTGCCAGTAATCTCCTGGCATTTTATGTAAGAGTGAACGTTTGCCATGTACGACCTCATCGTGAGAAAAAGGGAGCACATAATTTTCACTAAACGTGTACATGAACGAAAACGTAATTAACTTATGATGATATTTGCGGTTAATCGGATCAAGCTTCATATAACGAAGCATATCGTTCATCCAACCCATGTTCCACTTGTAATTAAATCCAAGCCCTCCGTCATGAACGGGTGCTGTAACGAGCGGCCAATCCGTCGAATCCTCGGCCATCATTAAAGCATCTGGGAAATAGGAGAATACTACTTGATTCAATTTGCGTAGAAATGCTACCGCTTCGGGATTATCATCCCCGCCCCATTGATTCTTGATCGGCTTTTCATTCCATCTTCCGAAATTCAAATGAAGCATAGAAGCAACAGCATCCACACGAATGCCATCAATATGATACATGTCCATCCAAAAAACAGCATTAGAAATTAAGAAACTCTGCACCTCCGGTCTCCCGAAGTCGAACGTGAGCGT
Source organism: Paenibacillus alba (assembly GCF_013204855.1). Classification (GTDB taxonomy): domain Bacteria; phylum Bacillota; class Bacilli; order Paenibacillales; family NBRC-103111; genus Paenibacillus_E; species Paenibacillus_E alba. Next base: position 313,638 of record NZ_JABMKZ010000002.1, read on the forward strand.
CCCCCACTCCAGCTTTTCCGCTTTGCGAGAATCTTCATATTCATACAGAGGTTTTCCGTCGAACTGCCGAAGACCATGGCTGTCTTTGCAGAAATGGCCTGGCACCCAGTCCATAATGACGCCAATCCCCTTCTGGTGACAGCGATCAACGAATTGCATGAACGCCTTCGGAGAACCGTGCCGGCTCGTTACAGAATAATAGCCTGTCGCTTGATAGCCCCAAGACCGGTCAAACGGATGCTCGGCAAGCGGCATTAATTCAATATGGGTATAGCCCATTTCAGCCGCATAATCCACAAGCTCGTCTGCCAACTGCTCATATGTATATAAATCTTCACTGTGGCGATCTTTCTTGCGCCATGTCCCTAAGTGTACTTCATAAATAGCAAGTGGCTTATTGTAGGCAGGCACTTCTTTTTTGAGCTGCTGCCAGCTTTGATCCTGCCACTCATAACCGTCCAAATCAACGACACGCGAGGCAGTGCCTGGTCGTAATTCGGAATAAAAGGCGTAGGGATCAGCTTTCAACTGAACTTGACCTGTCTGGCTATGAATTTCGTATTTATAATGATCGCCTTCACCTGCTTCTGGCACAAATACCATCCAAACACCAAGTGTACTTACTCTCTCCATGGGGTGTGCCCCAGATTGCCATTGATTAAAATCACCAAGCAAATAAATCTGTTTGGCATGAGGTGCCCATAAGGTAAAGCGAACTCCCTCTTGTCCGGTTGTCTTGCTTACATGCGCCCCTAAGATGCGATAGCTTTGGTAAAGGGATCCTTCATGAAGCAGAAATAAGTCTTCTGAGCTGGGTATACCAACATTTGCCCCCATGTTAACCTCCTAAATCCAACGTTTTGATTCGAATCTCTATGCAACAATAAACGCTTACTCTACAAATACAACAAGCAGGTAAAGAATTCCTTCAATTCCATTTGATTAAAAAAAGGAAAATACACGACCTCAGGTGAATTAATAGGATGACAACTAATTGAAAGGTGGAAATGAAATGATGAAAGACAAAGTAAAAGGACTCGTCGTTGGCATAACGATTGGTTCATTAATTAGCGGGACTGTCGCTTTTGCGGCAAGCAGCCAAATCGATGTAGCATTCCGAAGCCTAAAGTATATGTTTGATGGCGTCGAAAAAGCACCAACCGAAGGAAAAGCATTCATTTATGAAGGCTCTACTTATGTACCCCTTCGCTTCGTAAGTGAAGCACTTGGCAAAAAAGTGGAGTGGGATGAAGCAAATGAAACCGTCTGGATAGGCAATAATCCGAATCGTGTCGTGGCTACTTACAAAGGTGGACAAGTGACCAAAGGTGAGTTTGATACTTTTTTTGCGTTGCAGGCACTGTTCAATAACAGTCACAGTACATCCAAGGATGATCCTGAATATCAGAAGAGCATGGTTACGGAATTGATCCAAAATCGCGTCCTCTACAGCAGATCTTCTGATGCTGATCAAACTGCGGCCAAAGCCGGAGCGGCAAAACAGATCAGCGCATGGAAAGCACAGTTTGGCGAAGCTAAATTCTTGGAAGACTTGAAAAAAGCAAACGTAACGGAAACAGATCTTCAGTACTTCTTAGTGGGCAGCTTATGCGCCCAAAACGTAATCAAATCCAGCATCACCGATGCGCAATTAAAAGCCAAATATGAGGATTCCCTCAAAGTGGATAAAAATGCATTCACGATCGCCTCCGTCCGACATATCCTTATTGGATTAACCTCTGGAGATGACGGCAGCAAGACACGGACCAAAGAAGAAGCGCTCAAAATTGCCAAAGATGTGCAGCAAAAACTGAAAAACGGCGATGACTTCGTGAAGCTAGCCAAAGAATATTCCGATGATCCAGGTTCCAAAGATAACGGCGGCTTATATGCGGACGCTGATGTGAACCAATGGGTTCCTGAATTTAAGAAAGCCACGATTGAACAGCCGGTTGGCACGGTTGGCGAGCCAGTCGAATCGCAATTTGGCTACCATTTGATTAAAGTGGACAGCCGTTCCGTGAAATCTTTTGACGCTGTGAAAGAGCAGCTGCGTGCCGCACTCGAGCAAGATCAATTCCAACAATTTTCCCAAAAAGAACTGCCTGATTTGATTGAAAAGATCGATTTAAGTCAATAAATGGTGTACAATGAATGTTTGTTAAAGTATACAAGTTGAAGGATGGATTACAGCAATGTTTTATGCAAAAGATTGGGCAGATTACGAGCTTCTCGATACGGGCGGCGGCGAAAAGCTGGAGCGTTGGGGCTCCATCGTTCTGAGAAGACCGGACCCACAAATTATATGGCCGTTAGAAAAAGAAACAGCGCAGTGGCGCCAAGCTGATGCGCATTATCACCGCAGCTCCAGTGGCGGCGGACAATGGCAGCAAAACGCCGAGCTTCCTGAGCGCTGGACGATTACCTACGACCAGAAGCTTTCGTTCTACATTAAGCCAACCAGCTTCAAGCATACAGGCTTATTCCCAGAACAAGCGGTGAACTGGAAGTGGATGATCGATAAGATCCAGCAGGCAGGACGACCGATTAAAGTGTTGAATCTGTTCGCCTATACAGGCGGAGCTTCTCTTGCTTGTGCATATGCCGGCGCTGAAGTGTGTCATGTCGATGCATCCAAGGGTGTCGTGCAATGGGCGAAAGAGAATTTGCAGCTGAGTGGACTCGGCAGCCGTCCTGTTCGTTTTATTACAGATGATGTTTTCAAATTTGTCCAAAGAGAGCAGCGTCGCGGCAGTAAATATGATGCGATCATCATGGACCCGCCTTCCTACGGACGTGGACCTAATGGCGAGACTTGGAAATTGGAGGATGACCTCTTCCCATTCATCCAAACGTGCAAGACGATTCTGACGGACAATCCGTTATTCCTGTTGATCAACTCCTATACAACAGGCATTTCGTCTACCGTACTTGAAAATATCTTGACCATGTCGATGAAATCCAAGCATGGCGGCACGATCTCCAGCGGAGAAATCGGCTTGCCGATTACGAACTCCGGCCTAAAGCTTCCGTGCGGCATCCTGGGACGCTGGGAGGCGTAACGTGAGCCGATCGAACGATGTTTCGGGAGCATCTCAAATCCCGATTTTGTTCGAAGACAACCACATTCTTGTGGTTGAGAAGCCCGTCAATATGCCCACGCAGGAAGATGAATCGCGTGATCTGGATTTGCTGAATGCGCTGAAAGACGATATCAAGCTGCGGTACAACAAGCCCGGGAACGTGTACCTCGGGCTTGTACACCGTCTGGATCGTCCGGTTGGCGGCGTGATGGTCTTCGCCAAAACGTCAAAAGCCGCGTCACGATTATCGGACGCGGTCAGAACACGACAGCTCGACAAGACATATGTCGCTGTCGTGCACGGTAAGCCGCCACAGCCGTCCGCTACGCTTCGTCATTGGCTTTGGAAGGACACACGCACGAATACCGTCAGTGTGGTCAGAGAAGGCCAGCAGGACGCCAAGGAGGCTGTGCTGGACTATAAGCTGCTAGGCAGCCAGGACGGGTTCAGCTTGATCCAGATCAAGCTGCACACCGGGCGGCCGCATCAAATCCGCGTGCAGCTGGCAGCCATCGGCTGCACGCTCTACGGCGACCAGCGCTACGGCAGCACGGTCAACAAGCCTGGCCAGCAGCTTGCGCTCTGGGCGACGGCGCTTTCCTTTGAGCATCCAACGCTCAAAGAGACGATGCGCTTCAGGTCGCTGCCGCCGATGCAGCGGCCGTGGACTGAATTTACGATCCCAGAATTGTAAATTCACCTGCAGCTGTTAATTGGCGACTTTCCCCAACAAATAAATAAGCAATTTCTGATTATGGGCGGAAACGCGACTCAGGTACGAATCCAACAATTCTTCACGGATGGATGTACCTCTCTCGCATTCCGTCTTTCCTTTTTCCGTGACATTGACCCACACGATTCTGCGGTCCTTCTCGTCCCGCTCCCGCGCAATTAACTCCGCTTTTTCCATCCGGTCCAGTAACGTTGTGACAGCCGCAGGTGTTGTGGATAAATATTCAATAAGATCCGAAGGCTTCATCCGCTCATGTGCCATTAGCAGTTCCAGTACATGCAGCTGACCTTCCGTAATGGTAGGAGCCAAGCCTACCTCCATTTGATTCTTCAATTCCTTGGATAATTTAAGCCATAACTTTCCGAACTCATCGGAATACATCTTCCTCATCAACTCGCTTCCAACATCTTCTAACGCCAGTATAGCATGCCTTTTCTCTCGTTTAAAGGTTAATGCCATTAATATTTTCAGACAAATCTTGCGCCCTGCTGAGACATGCTGTGACTTCACAGGGCATGCTGTCGATCATTCCCTAACTTTGTCCAATCACGCGCAGATAACCAAGCTTTTCGACTTCTTTTAACAACCTGCTGGGCACTTACATATACTGCGAAGTAGATGCAAATAACTCTTATCCCCGCTTGTGCTTCTTGTTTAGCGCACAGATGCTCATCTAAAGGAGTGGTTCTTATGGAAGATTGGAAAATAGAGCTTGGTAAAAAAGCTCTGAATGCCGGCGTATTGAAAGACCCACAGTGGCTGGATCGATTAGACGAACCGATGCCTCTGTGGGTCCTATTGGAAATTGCTTTTCAGCTTATTGAGAAGCTCGATCCCCCTTCAATCAGCTATGACTGAGGAAATCGCAGCACGTCGAGAATCGTTTCTGTTTTGGTCACAGGAATCATCTGCTTGCCTTGGGCTTTGCGGTCTTCCAAAGGCGCCGTTTCTGTTGAGAATCGAAGCTTATCGCCATTGCTCATGATCGCTGTAATGAGATAATCCATTTTCACGATAAACGTTCGGATTAATGCCGAACCGTTTGGTCGCACGCGCTTGCCTTCCTTGAATTCGAAGGTTAGAATCCCCTTCCCACCGCGTCCTTGAATCGGATAGTCGACGACAAGGGAGCGCTTCGCATACCCGAGGTCCGAGATCACAAGTACTTCCCCTTCATCCCCATAAATCCACTCGGCCGCGACAATTTCGTCGTCGTCCTTGAGCTGGATGCCGCGGACACCAGCGGCTGCACGGCCCATCGGGTTCACTTCCTCCTCACGGAAACGGATGCTCATTCCTTGTTTCGTGACCAGCAGGATTTCCTTCGTACTGTCACTCAGGTGTACATGCAGCACTTCGTCGTTCTCACCGATCTTACAAGCTACAAGCCCGTTTGAGCGGTTCGTCATGTACTCCTTCAGCTCCGTACGCTTCACTTGACCCTTACGAGTTACAAAGACGAGTGATTTCGTCGGGTCATCAAAGCCTTTGACTGGAATCACGTTGACAATCCGATCTTCCTTGGCAATTGGAATGACATTGACAATAGCAGTGCCGTTCTCTTTCCACTTGTACTCAGGTATTTGGTGAACCGGCAGCAAGTAATACTGCCCTTTCTTCGTGAAAATCAACAGATTCTCAATGGTATTCACGTCGAGCAGGAAGCGCAAGTAATCACGTTCCTTGAGTCCCGTGTTCTCCAATTCACCGCCAGAACGTGTGAACGAAAGCTTGCTCGTCCGTTTTAAGTAACCTTCATTAGAAAGGGTGACAAAGACATCTTCCGAATTGACGAGAACTTCCAAATTAACCTTCAGCTCTTCCACTTCGCCTTGGATTTCGGAGCGGCGCTCAATCCCGTACTTTTTGCGAACCTCGCCCATTTCATCTTTAATAACGCCAAGCAGCTTCTTCAGGCTGCCAAGAATGCCACGTAAATAGGCAATCGTTTTCTCAACGTCTTTCAGCTCTTTTTCAAGCGTTGTAATTTCTAAATTCGTCAGACGGTATAATTGCAAAACGAGAATGGCATCGGCTTGACGCTCTGAGAACCCGAATTTCTCGACGAGGTTGTTTTGTGCATCTTGTCTGTTCTTTGAAGCCTTGATAACGGCAATCACTTCGTCCAAAATATTTAACGCTTTGACAAGCCCTTCCAACACATGCGCGCGGTCCTCAGCTTTCTCAAGCTCATATTGCGAGCGGAAAGTGACAACCTCTTTCTGATGCTCAATATAAGCTTCCAGAATCTCACGAATACCTAATTGCCGCGGAGCTTTGTTCACAATCGCAACCATGTTGAAGTTGTAAGTCACTTGCAAATCCGTTTTCTTGAGCAAATAGGCAAGAATCCCTTGCGCATCCGCTTCCTTTTTCAGCTCGATGACAATTCTTAAGCCATTACGGCCGCTTTCATCACGGACTTCGGCAATGCCCTCGATTTTCTTCTCAAGTCGAATATTTTCCATCGCTGTAACGAGACGGGATTTCACAACTTGATAAGGAATCTCGGTGATCACAAGCTGCTGCCGACCGCCGCGCATATCTTCAATGGCTGTTTTGGAACGGATATGGATACGACCTTTACCCGTACGGTAAGCTTCCCGAATCCCATCTTCGCCCATAATAATCCCGGAAGTAGGGAAATCGGGACCTTTGACGATCTGCATCAATTCATCCACCGTTATTTCCGGTTTATCGATCATGGCCGTACAGGCATCGATGATTTCACGTAAATTATGAGGTGGGATCTCCGTTGCGAACCCGGCGGAAATACCGCTGACGCCATTGACGAGCAGATTCGGATAACGGGCCGGAAGCACAACTGGCTCTTTGGTCGAGTTATCAAAGTTATCCTTGAACATAACCGTTCTCTTCTCGATATCACGCAGCAGCTCCATGGCAATCTCGGAGAGACGAGCTTCTGTATAACGCATAGCTGCGGGCGGATCATCATCCAAGGAACCCCAGTTGCCATGTCCGTCAACGAGGGTATGTCCCATCTTCCAAGGTTGTGCCATCCGCACCATGCCATCATAGATGGAGGCATCTCCATGCGGATGGTAGTTCCCCATCACATCACCGACGGTTTTGGCGGATTTGCGATAAGGTTTATCCGGCGTGTTCCCCGAGTCATACATCGCGTATAAGACACGTCGTTGTACGGGCTTCAATCCATCTCGAACGTCCGGGATCGCGCGATCCTGAATAATATATTTGGAATAACGCCCGAAGCGATCGCCTACGATCTCCTCTAGAAAGGCGGGCAAAAACTCTTCTAAAATACTCAACTTTCAATCACCACTCTTTTTGGTCTACTCTACATATTCGGTAAAATCGACGTTCTCGATAATCCAACGCTTGCGCGGATCTACTTTATCACCCATCAAAGTTGTTACACGACGCTCAGCTTTCGCCGCATCTTCAATTTGCACTTGCAGAAGTGTCCGGCTCTCGGGATTCATCGTCGTTTCCCACAGCTGATCCGGATTCATCTCGCCAAGACCCTTGTAACGCTGAAGCTCGGTATTCTTGCCTAATTCTTTGACGACAACCTGCAATTGATCATCTGTCCAAGCATAACGATGACCGCCATTTTTGCCTTTTCTGGTCACTTTATACAGAGGAGGCTGGGCGATATAGATTTTGCCGGCATCAATCAAAGGCTTCATGTAGCGGTAGAAGAAGGTCAGGAGCAGCACTTGAATATGCGCGCCGTCCGTATCTGCATCTGTCATAATAATAATCTTGCCGTAATTCATCTCTTCTAATTCAAATTCGGAACCAACACCTGCTCCAATAGCAGCGATGATCGCTTTGTACTCTTCATTCTTCATAATGTCGAGAAGCTTCGCTTTCTCGGGATTCATCGGCTTTCCTTTGAGCGGCAAAATAGCTTGGTGCTTCGAGTCGCGTCCTTGCTTCGCCGAACCGCCAGCGGAATCACCTTCCACGACGAACAATTCATTACGCTGCAAATCCTTCGATTGTGCAGGCGTCAGCTTGCCGTTCAGGTTGGAGCTTTCGCTCTTTCCTTTCTTGCCGCTGCGAATCTCTTCGCGTGCTTTGCGAGCAGCTTCTCTGGCTTTCGATGCTTGTACAGCTTTCCTCAGCATCATTTGGGCGATTTGTGGATTTTCCTCCAAAAACACAGTCATTTTATCCGTTACAATCGCATCTACGACGCTTCGTGCAATGGCACTTCCGAGCTGATCCTTCGTTTGACCGACGAATTCCACATCGCCCATTTTAATATTAATAACGACCATCATACCTTCACGAAGATCGGTACCGTCTAGATTTTTCTCTTTTTCTTTGAGAATTCCTGCTTTGCGGGCATATTCATTCATCACACGCGTATAGGCTGTCTTGAAGCCAGTCTCATGTGTACCGCCGCCGCGGGTCGGAATCGCATTCACGAAAGAAGCAATCGTTTCGGTATACCCGTCGTTGTATTGAAGTGCGACTTCAACTTCAATTTCATCCTTCTCGGAGGCAAAATGAATCACAGGATGAAGCACCGTCTTCTCTTCATTGAGGAATTCAACGAATTGGCTTGCGCCGCCTTCGTACTGGAATGAATCCAGTTTATCCGTTCTTTCATCCTTCAAATTAACAAGAAGACCGGAATTCAAAAACGCAATTTCTTGCAATCGCTCTGCAAGTGTATCATAGCTAATCGTTGTTCCGCCTTGGAATACGCGTTTGTCAGGCTTGAAGGTTACCTTCGTTCCTGTGCGATTCGTATTCCCGATAATATCAAGACCTGTAACGGGTTCACCAACATGTTCAATACCCTTATCATCAACCCAATACTCAAAGCGCATTTTGTGCACCTTGCCGTCACGGTTGATTTCTACTTCCAGCCACTCTGAAAGCGCATTGGTAACGGATGCTCCAACACCATGCAATCCCCCAGATTTCTTGTAGCCAGAACCGCCGAACTTTCCTCCGGCATGAAGAATGGTAAACACAACTTGCGGTGTTGGAACACCTGTCTTGTGCGTCCCAGTCGGAATGCCCCTGCCGTTATCCTGCACGGTAATCGACTGATCTTTATGTATGGTGACCGTAATCTTGGAACAATGCTTCGCTAGATGCTCATCAACCGCATTATCTACGATCTCCCAGATCAAATGATGCAAGCCGGAAGCACTTGTGCTGCCGATATACATCCCTGGTCTTTTGCGCACCGCAACAAGTCCCTCCAGAACCTGTATATCATCCACATCATAATCCGATGCAGGGGCTTTTCCATTCGCAAATTCTAGCTGCTCAGTCATTGAAGCCCTCCTTTATCTCTAATAGGGGATCTTTGATAGAGATCAAAGTCTCACCTTGTTTATCCTAATTCAACACATCTTTACGGGAGAAAACGGTAAACGAAACAATAAGCGAGGCCAACGCCCAAACGCTTAAAACACTTAGGGAGAACGTCAAGTCCATCCCCTTGATCGGCGGCAAACCTCCCGTTAAATACTTCGTTAAGTCCAAATTAACCATGAATAAATATTTTGCGGTTTCCCAGGACGATACCATATTCGAAAGAATTGTACCTGATATCAATACCGCCAGCATGACCCCCATACCAGCTGCTGTAGAGCGGACAAGCACGGAAAGCATCAGCGACATCAAAGCAACGACAATCGCTGAGAACCAAACCAATCCAAGTTCCATCAAGAGAAAGAACCATTGATCAACGGCTCGCGCCATACTGAAATCCACATCAGTACCCGAAAGCTGAATGCCTGTAATCACAGGTTCCAACCATCCTCCGTAGCCAAAAACCACACCGGAAATCAGGTAACAAAGCACAGCGGTAGACAGAACTGTCAGCGAAGTAAAGAAGACGACTGTAATTAATTTACTCAATAGGATTTTCCATCGCCGGACCGGTCTTGTCAACAATAATTTAATAGTCCCCGTAGAATGCTCGGATGATACGATGTCTGCGGAAATGACCATGATAATCAAAGGAATGAATAATCCTACTGCATTTTTGACAAAATCACGTGTAAAAGTCACGGCGTTAGGTGAGGTTGGATCCACATCTTTATCTAAATAATAGTTGGCAATCTGGATTTGCACACGCAGCTGCTGCTTCCACTCATCCGGTGTTCGTGCTGAGCTTAAACGCTTCTCCCAGTCGACAATTTTTTGACGTTGATCCGCTTTCCAGTCCGTTGTTCCAAACTGCTTCTGCGTATTTTGGGCAACACGCATCTGGGCATAAGTGAACATGGGGATGAGAGCAAGTAGAATGAGGACAATCACATAAAAACGTTTTTTCTTAATCATCTTGATACATTCATTTTTGACAAGATCCACAAGAATTAGCATTTCTCTCACCCTCCCCCTATTGAATGGTTTCACCTTCGGTTAGGCTTAAGAACAAATCTTCTAGTGTTGGATTTTTGATTTCTACAGCGTACAGGCTAATTCCTGCTTCCATTAATTGCCGACTTAGCTGCGGAACATGTTCTTTATCCATTTGTGTAACAATTTGTTTCACCGAAGGTTGTGCAAGAATGGTTAAGTCCTGTTCGACTGCTTCAACGGCCGTAACCAGTGACGACGCATGTAGAAGCCCCTCAGCTTGTTCAGCCGGAGACACCGTCCAGACGACTTTTCCGCCTTGCGCAATTAAATCATGAACCGCTCCGACTTGAATAACCTCGCCATGACTAATAATCGCAACACGATCACACATTTGCTGAATTTCAGTAAGCAGGTGACTCGAGACGAATAGACTCAAGCCGTCCGCGGCTAAACGCTGAATAAATTCCCGCATTTCCTTGATCCCTTGCGGATCCAAGCCATTCGTAGGCTCGTCCAAGATTAATAAGCTTGGCCGTCCCAGCAGTGCCTGAGCAATGCCTAATCGCTGACGCATGCCCAAGGAATAGGTCCGCACTTTATCATGAATGCGTTGATCCATCGAGACGATTTCGACGACTTCTTGAATTCGCTTCTCATCGACATCCGGCAGCATTCGGGCGAAATGCTCAAGATTTTCCCAACCCGTCAAGTAACTGTAAAGCTCCGGATTCTCTACGATACACCCTACTTGCTGCATCGCTTGATCATGCTGTTTACGCACGTCAAACCCGCATATATGGATCGTTCCCTCCGTTGGACGAATGAGATCAACAAGCATCCGAATAGTTGTTGTTTTCCCCGATCCGTTAGGCCCTAAGAAACCAAAGATCTCTCCGGCATAGACATCAAATGAAATCCCTTTGATAATCTCTTTATTTTTTATTCTCTTCTTCACATTTCTCACGGATAGCACAACGGCTGGTGATGTTCCTGTTCCATTCATTCTGGTCTCCCCTTCCTATTTCAAAATTTGTACAATTCGATCAGCAATCCGCTCATAGCCATCACTGTTGGGGTGAAAATGATCGGCTGAAGACAAATATTTAATCAAATTTTGTTCAAATAAATCATAAGTTGGGACAATCACCATCTCCGGATAGCGATTCATCATGCCAAAAACGCCGTCATTCCAACGTTGTACAATTAACGAACCTTCTCTTTTTGGATCTAAATCCAGAAATGGGTGATACAGACCAACATAGAGCAAGGTTGCTTTCGGATTTGCCTGATGGATGGCTTGCAGAATCTTGTCCATTTGAAGCAGTGCAGGAGCTACACGTTTGGCTGCGGCTTCAGGGTTAAATTCGGTTTGGTTCTCGCCAGTAAAGAGGCCTTCCCCTCCGGCGAAAATATCATTGCCACCGATGGTAAGCAAAATAATGTCTGCCTGCGCAAGCGCATCCTGCGTCTTTTTGAGGGCAAGATCGGCTAGCAGCTGATCACTCTTGTAGCCAGGAATTGCTAAATTATTAAGCAAAAATACCGGTTTGCCGGTTTCCTTCTCCAGCTTCTCCCGAACACGGCCGACATAACCTTTGCCTGTATTGTCGCCTGTTCCCGCTGTCAATGAATCGCCCAAGGCAACAATTTGAAGCTTGCTTCTGCTTTCAATCATAGATTCTTTCTTCGGGGCTTCGGTCACAAGCTGAAGATCTCCAGATGCTTTGGGAAACCATATTTGATTCGCGGCATAGGCAAAGCCTACAGCGAAAACAATCGTGGATATCGTTGCGGTCAGGCCAATTGCCCCCCAGATGAAACGAGTTGATTTCAATGAAGTCCCCTCCTGCGAATAAATGGCATAATTCACTCTAAGAGTATAGCTTCTTGCCTAAATTTGCAAACGCTACAAAACAGATTAGTTCGACGAGAGATCGTATGTTCGTATTTATTGTAACAAAAAAGCCGATTAACCGCCATAGCAGTTAACCAGCTTCTTCCTTAACCTTACACAGCATCCTGCAAAAATTTATATTGCGCTTGAATAAGTCCGTAATAGATCTTCTGCTCTTTCATCAATTCATCATGATTGCCGATCTCCATCATACGTCCATGATCAAGCACGACAATTTTGTCTGCATTGCGTATCGTGGATAAGCGGTGAGCAACGATAAACGATGTCCGTCCAGCAAGCAGCGTCTTAAGCGCTTGTTGGATTTTAAGCTCGGTGTCCGTATCAATACTTGCCGTAGCTTCATCCAGAATGAGCACTCGCGGATTAGCGAGCAGCGCTCTAGCAAAAGAAATCAACTGACGCTGGCCCATAGACAATACGTTCCCGCGCTCTTGAACTTCGGTATCATAGCCGCCGGGCAAACTCACGATAAAATCATGCGCATGAACAGCTTTGGCTACTTGTTCAATTTCTTGGTCAGTCGCATCCAAGCGGCCAAAACGAATATTGTCTCTAATGGTGCCCGAGAAGATAAACGTATCCTGCAGCACGACGCCAATCTGCGAACGCAAGCTTTGAATGGTAACCTGACGGATATCCTGACCATCGATTAGCACTCTTCCTTGATTCGGATCATAGAAACGGCATAGTAAGTTCATGATGGTACTTTTACCCGACCCCGTGTGCCCAACGAGCGCAATCGATTGACCAGCCTGTACATCCAACTGAATCCCGTTTAGCGCAGGACGGCCTGGTTCATATTCAAACACCAAATTCTCGAATTTCACATTCCCTTGAATGCTTGGCAATGGTTTTGCATCTTCAAGCTCAGCTACACTTGGCTTCTCATCAATAAATTCAAAGATTCTTTCCGCAGAAGCCATCGCAATGAGCAGTTGTGAATACATTTGCCCTAGGCGTGTAATTGGCTCCCAGAAATAACCGATGTATGTAGCGAACGCAACCAACAAGCCGACCGAGATTTCTTCGGTTTGAATAAGATGAGCTCCCAGCCAGAACAAGATGCAATAGCCGATTGCGCCTGTAATTTCGATCAGTGGACCAAAGGATTGGTTCAGCATGGAAGCTCTGTTCCACGACAGACGATTGACCATATTCATTTTGGTGAAGAAATGGATATTCTCTTTCTCTTGACTATACGCTTGTGTTACGCGAATGCCTTGAATACATTCATTTAAGTGAGCATTCAGGCGCGATTGTTTCATCGTCACGTCCTGCCACGCATGGCGAATCTTTTTGCGAAGCTTCGTGCTCACGAAAAACATAATTGGAACGGTTACGATAATCGCAGCGCCCAGCTTGAAATTAAAGGTCAACAAAATAATAATGATTCCACAGAGCTGAACCACATCAATAAGTAAATTGACAACGCCGTTTGTAAATAAATCTTGTAGCGAATTGACATAGTTCGTTACCCGTACAAGGACTGATCCGGCAGGTCTTGTATCGAAAAAACGGAACGAGAGCTTCTGAATATGACTGAATAAATCATGACGCAAGTCATAAATAACGCGCTGCCCAATCATATTCGTGAATTTAATGCGAAACGTATTGGCAAGCCATTGAATCAAATAGACGCCGAACATAATGCCAACAATGATAATAAGCAAATTAGTGTCCTTCGGGATGATGGCTTTGTCAATCGCTTCGCGAATGAGCAAGGGAACGGTCAATTTGGTTATGGCGCCCACTAGCATCATGATGATAATAATGGGCAGCATTTGTTTCCGGTAAGGCTTCATGTAACTAAATAAACGCTTCAACTGGCTCCAATCAAACGGTTTATCTATTAATTCATCGTCTTGATAAACGAAGCGCTGTCCGGCTTGCGATTGTTCGTTATCGGCAGAAGCATCCGTTTGCTTTGTATTCGTACTCAATGTGCTAACCTTCTTTCTTGCGCAGCTGCATGTAGTTGAGTATCCAGCAACGTCTCGGAATTCGTTTCCTTCGCAGCCGCAGCTTGGGTCTCGGCAGCTGACTTCGGAGGCTGGTCTGCATATTGAATCTGATAAGTTTGACGGTAAAGTCCTTCCTGCTGCAGCAGGTCCTGATGGACACCGCGTTGAACAATTCGGCCTTTATCCAATACAATAATTTCATCCGCATGCTTCAAAGAAGAAATACGATGGGCAATGATGAACGTTGTACGCCCTTTCATAACTTCGCCAAAGCCAGCTTGAATTTCGTGTTCCGTTTCCATATCAACAGCGCTTGTTGCATCGTCAAGCACAAGGATTTTGGGATCTTTAAGCAAAGCTCTAGCGATCGCAATCCGCTGCTTTTGTCCGCCTGATAAACCAAGGCCGCGTTCACCTACAACAGTGTCATAGCCTTCCGGAAGCTCCATGATGAAATTATGCGCTTTGGACAATGTTGCTGCGCGGATGATTTCCTCCATCGTCACATCTTTACGTCCATAAGCGATATTGTTGCGAATCGTTGAAGAGAATAAAAAGGTCTCTTGGAAAACCGTCGCAATTTGATTCCGGTAGGTTTCCAGCTGCACGGAACGAATATCTTTGCCGTCCAGTTCAACTTTGCCTTCTTTGACGTTGTACGCCCGCATCAAGAGCGAAATGACCGTCGTTTTACCCGAACCTGTGCTTCCTAACAAACCGATGACAGATCCCGGCGGAGCATCCAGCGTGAAGTCATACAGGGCAGGCTGCTTCTCTGGATAAGCGAAGGTCACATGATCAAAACGCACATGTCCTTGCACCTCATCGTTGTTCAAAGCAATAGCGTCCTGTTGATCTTTCACATGCATATATTGATGCAAGATTTCCAGGATTTTCTCTCCGGAAGCCTTCGTTTGCGTAAAGTTATTGATATGAAACCCTAAACCCCACATAGGTCCAATGATGTACCATATCAGACTAAAGCAGGCTACTAGCTCGCCTAGCGTGATCGTGTTTTGTATAACCATATAGCCGCCAGCGCCAAGCAGTGTAACTACACTCAAGTTCGCCAGAATTTCCATGATTGGAAAATATTTGGCCCATATTCCTGAGGTTTCGATGTTCATCGCTTTGTAGTCCTCATTGCGGGCTGAGAATTTCGTCACTTCATGAGGCTCACGGGCAAAGGATTTAACGGTCCGTACCCCTGTAATATTTTCTTGCACCGCGGTAGTCATCGTACTGAGCGATTGACGGACCATTCGGAAAGCCGGATGGATTTTCCCTTCAAAGCGCACAGCGGTAAATGCCAGAAACGGCATCGTAATCATGGTCAGCAGCGCCAATTTCCAGTTAATCGAGAACATCATGCCCATCCCGAACACCAGCATCAGGACCACGTTCAGAAGCTGTGCAAATCCAAAACCGATGAATTGCCGAATCGCTTCCAAATCAGCGGTCAACCGTGACATCAGATCCCCTGTTCTTGCTTGATCATAATATTGGAAGGATAAGTACTGAAGCTTATTGTACAGCGCATTCCGTAAGTGATAGGCAACACGATTCCCCAAGCGGCCTCCACATAAGCCATGTAGAAATTGGAATATCCCTTTGGTTGATACGACTAAAACAACGATTAGTGCGAGTTTGGGAACGAGCTCAAATTGTTTCTTTGCGATTACGTTGTCAATTAAATACCGAAGTAAATTCGGGTAAACCAGGCCAAGCGCTGTTGCCATTGCTAAACATAAAATTGCTCCGAAAAATAACTTCTTCTCTGGCCAGAAATACGGCTTCAGTTGCCTGAACACATCCACGTTGGGGGTCCCCTCCTCAGAAGGATAAATTGGAAAAGCTAGGTAAGCGTTTTAATACTTAATGAATCTTAACACCATCCCTAGGAGCGAGCAATCAGAAGAAAACAGGATTTAAACGCTTAAACGACCATAACCTCACAAAAACTTGCAGGAATCCCCTCTATTCTTTAAAATCATCCCGATACCCGCCATTGTAAACCCTTACATGAGCATGCATGAAAAAGGGTTGGCCAAGTTCCTAAGAACAAGACCAACCCTTCACAAAATTCAAGAAACAAAGGCTTTCAATTGATGCTGAATGGATATTAGTTCATTCAAATCAATCTTCATTTCCAGCGCATCACGCATGCCTTCGGCATGTTCTTGCCACTGCTGAAGCATCAAATTCTTCTGCTGAAGCAGCCAATTTTCCAGTTGATTGGCATAAGCTTGCTCAAGCTCCAAAGTGCGATGTTCCATAAACTGGGCAACAGGGGCCGTCATGCGATTTTCCAAATCAGCCCTTAGCTTGCTTTTGCCATCCCCTTCAAAAAACTGCTTCGCATTTTTAAAGTGTCCTTGAAGCAATTTCAGGGAAACATCAGGCACTTCTAATTTCGCACTAATTTCCGGTGTGGCAAATGAATTTAATTCATAAGTGCTGCTTTCGTAGCCATCCATGATGTCACGAAGCTGGTCATCCCAGCGTTTCACTCGATTACCGCTAATCAAATTCATCCGATTCTCAACCCGCAGCGTGGTTGCTAGAACTTCTTGGGACAGATCGTAGCCAATCATCCTGATCAATTCATTCCAGGCAGCTTGCAGCGCTTGTTTCGGGTCTCTCGCCTCATCTCTGAACGTGGAGGGATTGAAGGCGTAATTATACAGCTCTCCGAAGCGATACATCGTGCGCTGCTTCACATAATACAAAAGCTCCTGAATCTCTTTCCTCAGCTCTTTCAACTCGGCTTCAAAGCCCGTGTTCTCTAACAGTGTGGCGCCTGCTTGCTCATCCTGAGCCAACTGGGCGAGCTGAAGCTTCCGATTGACCTCACCGGATTGAGCACGCTCCAACCATTGCTGCATCGTAGCAATCGCACGATTTAATTCCAAATTAGCTGAATGTACAGCAACTTCACTGAGTTCGTTGAAAGTAAACTTGACAAAATCCTGCTCAAAGGGCTGAATCCCTGATTGGGCAATGAGCGCTTCATCGCCATTTATTTTCCCTTCGGAAGCTAAATAACTGGAGATCGGATAAATTCTTGGATTTCGGATTCCATGCTGAAGCAAGTTCGTTTCCACATGTTTAATGACCCCATCCAATTCTTCACGGCTAGCTGCAAGATCAGCGGCATTGACGATGAAAAACATTTTATCCATTTCAAAGCTATCTTTGACACGGCCGAGCTGCAGAAGGAATTCACGATCCGCTTGCGAGAACGCATGATTATAATACGTCACGAACAGAATGGCATCAGCATTTTTAATATAATTAAAAGCCACTCCCGTATGACGGGCATTAATCGAATCGGCTCCAGGCGTATCGACGAAAATAATGCCTTGATCTGTCAAAGGATTTGAATAATACAGTTCTATAAATTCTACAAAACAAGACTTGGATTCATCAGCCACATAGCTGGGGAATTCTTCTTTTGTGATTTTGAGCTCGGAACCCAACTGATCCGCTGCCAGTGACCAGCCTTTCTCTACAGCTTTCAAGAAAGAATAGTGCGGTTTTCCTTTGGCGGTTACATCCGATGGCGAAAGTGCGCTAATGCGTTTCAGCGCAGACGCCATATCGGAGGCCGGCACGCCTAGAATTTCCAAGGAATACAGAACATCCTCCTGAATCGCGTCAGCCTTCTTCATCTTCACCTTAGCCGTACCATGCGGCCAACCTTCTTGCGGCGGCATGATCTTATTGATCGCCGCCGTCGTCGGGTTCGGCGAGACCGGCAGCACTCTTTCGCCAATCAAGCTGTTGGCGAAAGAGGATTTGCCGGCACTGAAAGCGCCGAACAGGGCGATCGTGAACGTCCGCTGCCGCAGACGTTCCGATTTATCGCGCATGGAGCGCGCGATCGATTTCATCGACGGCAAGGCGTCGATGAGGCTCGAGGCCGCCTGCAAGTCGGCGGCCTTGCGCTCCATGCGCCTGCCGTGTTCACCTGAGGTGAACGCGGTAGGCGCTGGAACAGCGGCTGCCTCCACAGGGGCAGCCGTGGCGCCTGCGGCCGCTGACGCTGTCGCGGCGGCCTGCAGGATCTTATCCATGGAGGTCACGGCTAGCCTTGGATGCATAGGCGAGCAGGTGACGGAGTCACCGACCAGCCCCCCGCTTAGCGGGGCGGCTGCCGTCTCCTCCATGGCCGTGTACAGCTGCGCGTCCGGCAGCGCCGGCGCAGCGGGCTTCCGCCAGCTGGCCATAGCCAGCAGCTGGGCGGTACCCGCCGCCTCGGCGTCCTCCAGGCGCTGCAGTTCCCTGCTCGCGCTTAGACGAACGCCAAGCGCTTCAAGCTCTGCAGCAAGCGCTGCTATCGCTTGCGCGGAATGCTCACGTACAGCATCCGCCAACAGATCAATGATCGCAAAAGCCATTTTGCGGTACTGCTGCTTAATGTCGGATGACACCTGTTTCATATAATTCAGCGTATATTCACCGCCGAAAGTAGCGCCGGCGTTCACTTGTGACGCCAACCATGCCGTTGTCACAGGAACTTGAATGGCTTCAATTTGCGCAATTAGCGCCGTATCGAACTGCCCATTGCTTTGCGCAGCCTTTTTCAAAGCATCCCGCAGATGCCAGTCGATCTGCGCTTCTACTTGCTCAGCTAGATCGGCTTGAAACGAAGCTAACCGTTTCTCCGTCTCTGCAGCCGTTTGCGCGGCGCGCGAGAAGAAACCAACTTTGAACCCTGGCTTGCGGCTCTCCAGATACGAGTGCGCCTGATCCCGGGTCAAAGCCGGTGTAATATTGGCGTTCTCGATAATCACGCCAACTTCCTTGCGCAAGCTTGCCGTCAAGGCTTCAGGTAGCCCCTTCAAAGACGCAAGCTCCGCCTGCTTCGCAGCAACTTGCGCCTGAATCTCCTGCACGTCGCCTTCTTGGCTGATTTGCTCCATAAGCTCCGCCTTGAGCGGCTCATGCTGTTCAGCCAGCCACTTGCCGTGCTCCGCTGCCAAATAACGCGCGGAAGCGTCGATGCTGTAGCTTCGCAGCTCATCACCGCGCTCAATCAAACGGCTAAGCAGCCATTGCAATTTCGCATACTCATTATGCGGATGGCTCGGCTCCTTCATCGTAACGAACAGCAGGCCGTCCGGCTCGATGCCCCAGCTCAAAAAGGCTTGCTTCGTCCCTTCTTGATACTGAGCAAAAGGCAGCTCCCATTCCTTGTGTTTGTCAATCATATTGACAACCAGGTAGAGAGGCTTGCCCCATTCTTTCATCTTTTTCGTAAACGCGAGATTAACTTCCGACTGCACATGGTTGTAGTCCATCACATAGAACACCACATCAGCCAAATGCAAGGCCGACTCTGTGGATTGGTGATGGGCATCATCCGTTGAATCAATTCCTGGGGTATCCAGCAGCGCCGTATGCTCGCCCAAGAAAGCAATCGGATAGGTGATCTCCACGGTTTCAATATCCGTCCCATTAACACAATAAGCATCAAGCTCTTCCAGAGCAATCGTCGTTTGCTTCGCCTGCACCCCTGCATCTTCTGAACGCAGCCGATGACTAACATGAGCCCCCGGTTCCCCATTGCGAATGCTTACGATATTCGCGCTTGTTGGAATAGGACTTGAAGGCAATAAAGCATGCCCGCAAAGTTGATTAATTAAAGTAGATTTCCCAGCTGAGAAATGTCCGCAGAAGGCAATGTTCATGCGTCCAGACTGAATCTTATCAAGCAATTGCCCTAATTTATTCGCATTATCAAGATCACCTGCTGTTTGCAGCGTAACCTGCATGTTCCTGATCGCATCCGGCATCACCGAGATACTTGAATCTATCGCTTGCGTCATTCGTCCATTCCGCTCCTTATTCACCGTTCTAGCTAAACGTGCCCTTCACGACACAGAAAAAAATCTCCCAAAGGGAGATTTCGTTGTTTAGGACATGACGGCTTTTTCTTTTTCCGGTAAGAAAATTTCAAAAACATCGCGGTGCTGCAAAATTGTAATGTCTGAATCCCTTACTTTCATGACAACAACTTCTGTTTTTGTTTTCATTTTGTCTATGTAATTCTGAGGAACCTCACCTGATTCACTGACTGTTACACCTTCAATGACTTTTTCCTCATTATCGGCTAATGGTGTATTAATCACTTGTTCAAAAATATCAGAGAACAGTTCAAAACTATTGGTGTATACGGCGATGCATTTCATTTTAAATCCCATCCTTTGTCTGCATATCATTTGTTTGTAATAGTTTTCCTAATTGGGCCTGATTTCATACGCTTCTTGCCCTCACGGCATACATTGAGCAAAGGGCATACCGTGCACATGGGGTTCTGTGCTTTACAGTGATAACGACCAAAAAAGATTAGACGATGATGGGTCAGTGTCCATTCCTCTCGCGGAACCTTCTTCATCAGCTTCTTCTCAACCTCTAGTACCGAGTCGTCCCAGCCAACCAATCCCAGCCTTTTGGAGACTCGCTCAACATGTGTGTCAACCGCGATAGCAGGGACACCAAAAGCATTCGATACTACGACATTAGCGGTTTTGCGGCCTACGCCAGGAAGCTCGATCAATTGCTCGTGTTTTTCTGGAATTTCGCCATCAAACTTGTCCAGTAACAGTCGACACAATTTTTGAATATTACTTGCCTTATTTCGAAATAGTCCAATCCGTCGAATATCTTGCTCAAGCTCCTCAAGCGGAACAGCCAAATAATCTTCAGGCGTCTTATATTTCTGAAATAAATCCAATGTCACCTTATTCACGGTTTCATCGGTACATTGCGCTGACAGCAGTACCGCTATCGTAAGTTCGAAAGGGTTGCTGTGGCGAAGCTCGCAATGTGCATCCGGAAAGAGATCAGCGATGGTATCCAAAATATGCCTTACAATCTTCTGCGTCATGTCTTTACTTCCTTAGGGACGTAATATTCTCCAGTTTATCGAATTGTGCGGGTAGAATCAATGCTTGAAAGCGTCAAAATGCGAACATTTTCTAAAAAAATGCCATATTTATTTTTAAAATGAATAAAAATCCGCCTGTCATAGAAGTTTTGCTTCTAATTTACAGACGGATAAGCAATCAAATTTGTTCAAAACTTATTTTTCAATCTCGACAATTTTATTATCCAGGACATAAATCATGACTTGATCTCCACTTACAAAAGCAGTTGGAACCACAACATCTGTCCCTTTATGGTAATACGCTCTTGGGAAAAGATTATAGGACGTTTTGTCTCCGGCGCTTGTTGATTTGAAATTAAATTGATTTACGATGCTATTAAAATTATCCACCTCACGCTTTAAGGCAGCAGCAACTTGAATAATCACCTTGTCACTCGCATCCTTCATCACCTGAACGCGATCGCCAACTTTGATGGAAGAGAAGCTAAGATCCAAACCACCGTTCATCTTGACGCCATAGTTGCTGCCCACGCTAACGACTTGATTTCTGCCTGCGAAATCCTGAACCGTTAAACTCATGCTTGCTGCATTAACACCTGTTACTTTACCGCGAATTGGGCTATTGATTTCTGCTTTCAAAACAGCAAGCCCTTTGAACGTTAATCTCACGTAATCATCAATAGCGAAATCGGAAAGCGCTCCTGAAGTTTGATCTGCTTTGACAATTGGAACACCCTCTAAGGAAATCGTATAAGAGTTATTCGCGTCATCGGTCACCGTAATTTGTTTACTGTTGATGTTTACAATCGCTGTTTTATAAAGTCCCATCTTGCTTGTCACAATTTTCGTAACAATATTTTGATCAAAGCTGAGCATTAAGCTTACATTATCGCCTACTTTTAAATCAGACAATGTGCTGTTCTGCTTATTAGCCAGTTCGACTTGCGGCGCGTAAGTAAGCTTGAACGTTAAGCTTTGACCACTGTCTGTTTTCAACGTAACATCGTTGGTTTGCAGATTTAATTGTGTCAGCGCACCATCCAGTTGTTGGGACATTTTAATTTGTGTTACGTTACTCTTAGAAACTAACAAATCAACATATTTCCCAGCGGTAAATGTACTGGTGAAATTGGAGAAGGGAAGTGTTTGCCCCGCGTAAGAAATAGAAACCGTATCCGTCAATTTATAAGCATGCGGAATACCCATGTTATCAATAACGGTTAGTAATTTCGACGTTGCATTATAGTTGTCAATTTTAGCAAAGTATAAATTATCAATCGAACGATTCGTCACCGTTATTAATGTAACCTTATTATTCAGAACATCAAGCTTCAATTGATCGCCAGGAGCAATGTCATAGATACTAGGCGACGTTAAACCATTAATTTGAACTTGAACATTATCAGCAAGTAAATATGCCGCTAGCGCGGAGCCTGATGTCTTAGTAATGGTCAGATAAGTCTTATCATCACTTAAGCCTTTAAGCGTTCCCTCTATGCTGACACCAACGTCTGCCTGCTTTTTAACAATAATCTTAACAGCTTCACTGTTTTTGACAGTGTAATCAATCGTATCCCCAACATGCAAGGAATTAATATCTACCAAGCTGTTATCTGCCAACGTTGCAATCAAACTGCTGGAGAACGTATACGTTTCAGCTTCTCCGGAAGTTAATTCCAAAAGAGTAACTTGCATCGTATCTTTGTTAATGTTCTGAATGGTACCAGTTGCTGTCTTGTTAACGGGAACCTGCTTTACAACAACAGATGTATATTTGTCCGTTTTTACAATCTTGCTTTTACGCAGTTGAAGTGTACTGCCTGGGACGATCTCTCCAAGGCTCATTCCATGACCCTTCGTATCGGTTATACTAACGTCTGTAGCCAGATCATAACTTTCGTAATCATCGAGCGTAGCTTTCATTGTCCCCAAATTCAGCTTGAGCAGCTTGCCTTCTTTGATATCCAGTTGAAGCTCATCGCTGAGAATTTCTACATAGTAAGCTGTACCATTTACTTGAACGATAGACACTTCATATGTTTCTTGGAACGTATTCGTATTCGCTTCAATTGCCGTGTCATTCTTGTTGCCGTAGAATACAGCGTTTGACGAGAGTTTGTATGTACTTGTATTCCCGTCTTTATCCATAAGACCAATGCTGCCGCTTGTTAGCGAAGTTAAATAGCCTTTGACGACACGTGATGGCAGTGTAGCCAGATTCTTCTGAGAGCGACTCAGAAATGCTGCCATTTGTGCGCGCGTGACAACACCTTTAGGCTGAAAGCTGCCATCCTCAAAGCCATCTACGATTTTCAGCGAAACCGCCGCATTCACATACCCTAACGTTGTGCTGCTAATGGAATTATTATCTTTAAACGTAGTTGGCGTCGTTGACATGCTTTGCGCTAACGCACCTTTGCCAATTGCACGGACCACGACTTCAGCTACCCATTCTCGGGTTGCTTTCCGTTCGCCCCACTTTTCTTTGGACTTCTCATCCAGACTTCTTTGTTTCTCTTCTTCATTGGTGATTAAGCCTTTTTGAAGAGCGATAGCCACATAATTGCGTGCATAGTTATCCACTAACATGAAGTCAGGGAAAATCGTTGAATTCGTCATGGCATCGACATCACCTTGAAGGCCCATCATTCGTGTTGCCATAATCAGTACATCCTGCTGCGTAACCGAATTTTCAGCGCGGTAGGCTCCGTCCTCAAATCCATCAATAACGCCCTCTAAAGCCAGTTTGGAAATATGACGAATGCCCCAATAGTCTGAACTCACATCTGGGAAAGAAGTTTTCACATTATTAGCTGGGGATGTTGAGTTAGGCGTCGTATTTGCAGCCAATGCCGGCGTCCCCGCAAGACTTGTTACGATTAATGAACTTACAATTGCACTTGCCAATTTCTTATTTTTCATCGTTGATATTGACTCCTCTGCTACTCCATTTAGTTAGGTCGTTTAATCGGATACGGAAGCTCTATATGACCCATTAAACTATCGACTTGTTTGCCGTCTTTCAGAACATACAAGGTTTTCACTTCCGGAAATTGAAAAACGGTTTTCTTCAAGGCCTGCAAAAACAATTCCTCGCCTGGGGCGCCTAATTGTGTTTTAGGTCCGAATTTAAGATCGATTTTAAGTTCACCCTTGGCTTTGTCAAAAGCCGTACTCGTGAATGTCAAATCGTCAAATAACGAAACGGCTTTCGGATCATCACTCTTTTTGAGCGCCTTCAAAGCGGCTTCATAGACATCGGAATCCAGTTTGTAGCTGATTGTGACTTCTTTTTCAACAAGCTTCATCTCGTCCTGATCACTGTAAAAAGCTTTCACCGTCTTCTGTTTCAACGGTTCGGGTGTTGGGGACGGGATTGGTGTAGGACTTGGTGCCACCGGTGTTGTTAGAGGCGCATCCGTAGATGGAGGCGTAGCTCCACCTATCATTTGCGGTTTCTGACCACAGGCAGTTAACGATAACGTGATGGCACTTACAAGCAGAACCCCATGGAACAGGCGACTTGTTTTGGTCATCTCACTCACTCCTTAGCGTTTTGCATAGCAAAACTAACTTCGAAAGCTGCATATAAGCTCTCGTCTCTTATTTAAGGTTCAAATATTCTTTGATTGCAGCTACGAGGGAAGCGGCTACTTTGTCTTGAAAAGCTTCTTTGTACATGGCAGATTCATCACTTTTGTTAGACAAATATCCCACTTCTACTAGGACAGCTGGCATTGTTGTTTTGGTAATTACCCGAAAATCCGCTTGGCGCACCTTGCGATCAGGGAATCCCGTCGCTGCCACCACTTTCTGATGCACGACATTGGCAAAATCTATGCTTTCCGGTCTGTTATAGTACGTTTCCGTCCCTGTTACGGTTGATTTGGCGCTATTCCCATGAATGGACAGGAATAGATCTACCATATTGTCATTGGCAAAAGAAACTCGGTTATCCAGCGGTATGAACGTATCATCGGATCTCGTCATCATTACAACAACCCGCTTATCTTGAGCAAGCAGCTTCTCTACCTTCTTCGCTGTTGCAAGTGTAAATTCCTTCTCGTGCTTTCCGGTAATAGACAAAGCTCCCGGATCTTGATCACCATGTCCAGCATCAATAACGACTGTTAATTGGTGTTCAGCAATCGTAGCTGTCCATTGATTAGGAAGCTTGGAAGTTTGTGCCTTATAGTCCGCCGCACCTTTCAAATCAAGAATAATCCTTACGGTAGCAGGGTTATCCGCGAAATTGGAAAAGCGCACTTTCTGAACTAACGGGTGCTTGGACGGTAATTCACCAGCATTATTAACAAGCAGCTTCTGGAGAGATTCATCCAATTTCGTATTCGGGAAATCGAATACAATGCGATTGGGATTGGATAATTTTAACACGGTTGGCGTTAGTGCTCCGTCCTTGGCGTTCACAATCAAATCCTTTTCCGTAAGCTGAATCAAGTTCAACAAATGAACATTGGGATCAGGAGGCTTTATCCCGTTCTCATCCCCGGTCGGAGGTGCAGTTGGAGGCACAGTTGGGGGCGTAGTTGGTTTCGTTGGCGCCACCGTTGGAGGCGCTGTCGGTTTCGGAGTCCCTGGCTGATTCCCATCCCCTGTGTCAACAGGAGCCGTTACTGGTTTGGAGTCGGTATCATCTTTTTTGAACATATGGACGGAAGACGTTAATCCGTCCCACTTAAATTCAATACCCATTCTGGAACCAATGAAACTAAGAGGCAGCATGGTATTTCCATTTTCAATGATCGGCGCTACTTCCATCGTTTCTTTTTTGCCATTGATCACGGCAGTCTTGCTATCAATGACCAGTTGAATATTGACATCATCCTTGACAATTGTCACTTTGCGGGCAGCTTGGTCCCAAGTTACTTTAGCTCCGATTTCTTGAACAATAATTCGCACGGGCACAATGGTATTTCCACTAACGATGCGGGGTTCTACTTCCGTAGAAGTCAATCGCTTCTCATTCATAAAAAGTTTAATAGCAGCGGGGGATTCTGCGCCAAGCGCATAAGTTGGCAGGAGCAGCATGCAAACAAACAAGAATAAACAAAATGCAGGAAATTTCATCATTCACCTCTATGTAATGTCGGAATTGTGGATATTAGCTTTGTTATTTGGAAATCTATCTTTTAAATCTAGCAGCAGCATGTCAATTATATCAAATTAGTCACTCTCCCGACAGCAAAACCTCCGTTCGTTCGACAATCTGGTAATCTATTAGACGTAGCAAACTACCAAAAGTTGCAAAATAAACAAAAAAAACAACCCATTGGCTGAACGGCCAACAGCTTGTTTTGGCATGGCAGGTTTCGCTAAATGCAAAAAAGCGCAATCCATGGAAATTCCCATGAATTACGCTATCAGTCACAGCTTATTTGTAAGCTAAACGTTTTTGGTGAGCTTGCTCATAGGCTGTAATTTTCTCTTCATGCTGCAGCGTCAGACCGATATCATCCAAGCCTTGCAGCAAGAACTGACGACGGTGCTCGTCAATGTTGAACGTAATTTCCAAGCCATGTTCATCTGTCAGCTTGTTGTTTTCAAGATCGACACTCAGCTTGTAGCCATCATATTTCGCTGTACGGGCAAACAAATCATCCACTTGCTCTTCCGATAGCTTGATTGGCAAAATGCTGTTTTTAAAACAGTTGTTGTAAAAAATATCCGCATAGGAAGGTGCGATAATAACGCGGAATCCGAAATCTTGAATCGCCCAAGGCGCGTGCTCACGGGAAGATCCGCAACCGAAGTTGGCTCTGGAGAGCAAGACCGATGCTCCTTGGAAACGTTCTTGGTTCAAAGGGAAACTCTCGATAACATTCCCCGCTTCATCCCATCTCCATTCGAAGAAAAGGAATTGTCCGAAGCCTGAACGCTCGATTCTTTTAAGAAATTGCTTAGGGATAATTGCATCTGTATCTACGTTTACACGGTCCACGGGACCAACTAGACCTGTATGTTGTTTCAAAGCTTCCATGTTTTCATTCTCCTTAATCAACCAAAATTAAGCTTGTTGGTATTCTTTGATTTCCCAATCACGAACATCGTAGAAATGACCTTTGATCGCTGCAGCAACAGCCATAGCTGGTGAAACCAGATGCGTGCGTCCGCCGCGGCCTTGACGACCTTCGAAGTTACGGTTGGATGTGGATGCACAACGTTGACCTGGTTGCAGTACGTCTGGGTTCATCGCCAGACACATGCTGCAGCCTGCATCGCGCCACTCGAAGCCTGCATTTGAGAAAATTTTGTCCAAGCCTTCTTTTTCAGCTTGAATTTTCACACGGCCTGAGCCTGGAACGACGATAGCGGTCACGCTAGGATCAACAGTGTAGCCTTGAGCAATTTTGGCAGCGGCACGAAGATCTTCAATACGACCGTTCGTACAGGAGCCGATGAAAACATAATCAACTTTCAGGTCCGTCATCGGCGTACCTGGTGTTAAATCCATATATTCAAGCGCTTTTTCAGCGGCTTTGCGTTCATTCTCGGTTTCGAAGCTTTGTGGATCCGGAACAAGTGCGTCAACGCCAGTACCCATGCCTGGGCTAGTTCCCCAGGTTACTTGCGGGATCAACGTATCCGCGTCAAATTCCAATACCCAATCATATTCAGCGCCTTCGTCAGTAACAAGCGTAGCCCATTCTGCTACCGCTGCATCGAAATCAGCACCTTGCGGTACGTATTCACGACCACGCAGATAGTTGAAAGTCGTTGCGTCAGGAGCAATCAAACCTGCTCTCGCTCCGCCTTCAATGGACATGTTACAAACCGTCATGCGCTCTTCCATGGAAAGACCACGGATTGCTTCGCCTGTGTATTCAATAACATAGCCAGTTGCAAAATCTGTGCCGTATTTGGCAATGACGCCTAAGATCAAATCTTTGGCTGTAACGCCTGGTTTCAAATCACCTGTAATACGCACTTCCAAAGATTTTGCTCTGGACTGTTGCAGTGTTTGCGTAGCAAGCACGTGTTCAACTTCACTTGTTCCGATACCGAAAGCAAGCGCACCAAACGCACCGTGAGTCGAAGTATGACTATCGCCGCAAACGATCGTTTTACCTGGGTGTGTAAGGCCAAGTTCTGGACCCATAACGTGCACGACACCTTGGTCGATGCTGTCTAGGTCGAACAACGTAACGCCGAAATCACGGCAGTTTTGGGAAAGTGTATCAATTTGCTGCTTGGAAATTGGATCTGTAATGTTGAAGCGATCCTTCGTTGGTACGTTATGATCCATTGTTGCGAATGTCAGATCCGGTCTGCGAACTTTACGACCCGATAAGCGAAGTCCTTCAAATGCTTGTGGAGAAGTTACTTCATGCACCAGCTGCAAGTCAATATAGATAACGCTAGGCTTGCCTTCTTCCTGGTTAATTACGTGATTATCCCAGATTTTCTCAAACATTGTCTTTTTACTCATATCCAGTCACCTCTTGTCATTATCCGCTCTTTTTGTTCTTGTCTTACCCTCATAACGTAGTTTAACACGGAACTCGTCATTGCTCCAAGATATAATAACTATAAGCTTGATAGGAATAGACTATAGGATTGTATTGGTATTCTACGTTGAACACTGTTAAATAAGGATTAATTCTCGTAGGAGTAAAGTGTGGCCCTACAATAGCAACTTCTTTATAGGAATATAAGGCATATAACATAAACATCCGTCCAACCAAAGGATAATTACTAACATAATATATTGTGTAAGCTAATCCTTTCAAAGGAGTGATAAGAATATGGGAGTAGTAGGAGCAGAAGGGCATCGTCGTAATAATGTAGCTGAAGTTTTAGTTCTCTTTATCCTTTTGGTTATCATTACAATGGCTTTTGCATGGTAATAATGTAGATTTAACAAAAGACTGCCTTAGCATTTATTTCTTTGCTAGGGCTTTTTTTGTTAATTGAGTTTTTAACTGAAAACTATTTGATTAAAAAACTAGCGAAACAGCCTCATTTGACATAAAACTGAAGAAATGATCGCATTTCAATAGAACAAGAGACTTTTGGGTCTACTATTTGCGGAAAAAGTATGCGGTGGGATTGAATGGGGCCGAGCCAAAGCCATCTTTAGCGAATGCGCCACCTTATGGCTAAATCTGCTACCCGCCGATGTATGAAAGCCTGCAAAAGTGCAGGCTTTTTCGATCAAATCGAGTGAAAACAGCAGAAAGCCTGCGATTATGCAGGCTTTTTAAGCTTTTTCATCCTGGAATCGAAAAAAGGCCTCGAAAGGATGCATAATCGCAGGCTTTTGGAGATTTAGCTTATTTGCAAGACGAAAAAGGATGCATAATTGCAGGAATTATACGAAATAAACAGACGTGGAGCAAAACTCACAGCTTGTGCAGAACTTAAGCGACTCCAGCGGTTTACTCCAGTTACTCCAGCTTCTCCAAACACTCCAATCACTCCAGACACTCCAGACACTCTAATCACTCCAGCAACTCCAGTTACTCTAATCACACTAGTCACTCCAATCACCCCACTCACTCGAGTCACTCCAGTCACGCCAATCACTCCCGACACTCCAGTCACTCTAGTTACGCCAATCACTCTAGCAACTCCAGTTACTCCAAACACTCCAAACACTCCAGCAAACTACTCACTCCAGTTACTCCAACCACTCTAGTCACTCCAGACACTCCAATTACTCCATTCACCCCAGACACTCCAGTCACTTCAGTCACTCTAGTTACTATAGCCACTACAGCCACTACAGCAACTCCAGCCACTACAGTACTCCACTCTCTCCAACCACTCCAGCATTTAACTAACCGTTTGTTATCTTTAACAATAAAAAAGAGGCTGCTCAAAAACAAAGTTTAGCGATTGTGCCAGCTATAGGTATTATGCGCGACCCACTAATGTATGAAAGCCTGCAAAAGTGCAGGCTTTTTCGATCAAATCGTATGAAAACGTCAGAAAGCCTGCGATTATGCAGGCTTTCTAAGCTTTTCCATCCTGCAATCGAAAAAAGGCATCGAAAGGATGCATAATCGCAGGCTTTTCCTTATTTCTCCCGTTTCCAAGGCAAAAAGGATGCATAATTGCAGGAATTATGCGAAATAAACGGACGGGCCTGAGGCCCCCTGCCAGCATGAGCAAACGTAGACTATTCAAGCCAACGCAACGCCATGAAGTGTGTCTAAACAGAATGACAAATATAGCCCTGCTGCCAACTGTCTTCCGCCCCACCCTCACAAAGCTATCCGTGTACGAGTGTTTGAAAATCGGAATAGGTGGTTAGAGTCTAGTATAAGCAATTATACCAGTATGAAAAGGATGTGTGTTTCTATGCTTTGGACAATTTTCGTTATTATACTTGTGATGTGGGCTTTGGGAATGGGGTTTGGAATTGGCGGCAGTTTAATTCATCTGCTTCTCGTTTTGGCCTTGATTTCATTAATATTTAACTTGGTAACAGGACGAAGAAGCAATTAACGACATGAGGATGCCTTAATTTACAAGTAACCTGCCTAAAGCAGTTTGTGGAACTTATCCGCAGATTGCTTTTTGCGTGGAAATGGTTATTATCTGATATAGTAAGGATAAGCTTTATAAACCAATCAATTACAGCTTATATGATTACTTTTCAGGAGATGATCCATCCATGGAATTACGTCAACTTCAATATGCGATTCAAATTGCGATTGAGCGAAATTTCTCGCGCGCCGCGGAAAAGCTGCACATCGCCCAACCTTCGCTCAGCCAGCAACTCTCTAAGCTTGAGAAAGAAATAGGCGTTCTGCTCTTTCAGCGCAGTACGAATTCTGTTGAACTCACGCACGCAGGAGCCCTTTTTGTAGAAAAATCACAAAAAATTCTCGATATGGTTGAACAGCTCAAGAAGGAAATGGAAGATATTTCGCAAATGAAAAAAGGTCGCCTTGTTGTCGGCAGTATGCCAATTACGGGATCGACGATTCTTCCGTTGGTCGTACCTGCCTTTCAAGCGGCTTATCCGGATATCGAGATCTCACTCGTAGAGGAAACCTCCGCAAACTTAGAAACCTTAACCATGAACGGTCAAACAGATATTTCCCTGCTTTCTTTGCCCCTGCGCGA
This sequence comes from Paenibacillus alba, assembly GCF_013204855.1. GTDB lineage: Bacteria > Bacillota > Bacilli > Paenibacillales > NBRC-103111 > Paenibacillus_E > Paenibacillus_E alba. Next base: position 344,632 of record NZ_JABMKZ010000002.1, read on the forward strand.
GGAATCGCTCGTCTATGAAACCTTGCTGGAGGAAGAAATCGTCCTTGCCGTACCTCCGAAGCATCCCTTAGCCGCAAGCAATGAGCCAATCCGCATTAAACAGCTCGAGAAGGAAGCCTTTATCGCTTTGAAAAAAGGCCAGGGCTTTCGCAAGCTGACGCTGGAATTATGCCAAGAAGCTGGCATAACGCCAAATATCGTCTTCGAATCCAGCAACATGGAAACCGTGCAATCGCTTGTAGCGGCCGGTATGGGCATTGCTTTTGTACCTTACTTAATCTCCAAGCGAAGCTTCAGCGAGCTGTTCCCTGTCCATCTAACTCTTGAAGGCAGACCAACACGGACCCTGGTAATTGCTTATCGCAAAGGCAGATACATTTCTAAAGCAGCGGAAGCCTTCGTGTCAACCATGAAAGAAGTGATGGGCACAATTGTCTAACATTCGGAGGAAATCAAGGCAATGAACAAAACACAGCGATTGATTCAACTCATGATGGCCGTAAACGAACGCATGCAATTTACCACCAAGGAAATGGCTGACGAATTCCAAGTATCGGAGCGGACTATGCACCGTTATTTGCAAGAGCTGAGCGAGCTTGGCATGCCGCTTTATACGGAATTCGGCCCGCATGGTGGCTACCGTTTATTGAAAAAGAGGATGCTCCCGCCGATCCTCTTCTCGGAACAAGAAGCCGTTGCCATGTTCTTCGCTTTTCAGTCTCTCCAGTTTTATGGAGCGCTCCCTTTTGCAGCAGAATCAACAACAGCCTTGAATAAATTCTATCACTATCTCCCTTCAGATACGAAGGCGCGGATAGATGCTCTGAAGGATCGTGTCTCCTTCTGGACGCCTACTCGAACGCAAAGCTCCCCCTTTCTGGAGCAATTATTGGAAGCAGCGATCGCAGAGCAGCCACTGCGCCTTACTTATTCCTCCAAAGAAGGGGCTACGGAGCGAGTTGTGCAGCCTGTCGGCATTTATTCCTCTAATGGCTTCTGGTACTTCCCCTCCTTTTGCTTTCGGAAGGAAGCCATTCTCCTGTTTCGCGCGGATCGCATCCTAGCCCTTGAGAACGCTGAAACAGATCACCCACGCCAAAGCTTCCAGCACTATACGCTTGGCGACTGGCTCAAAGCAGGACAAGACATGACGCCAGAAGCTTCCTATTTGAGGTTGAAAGTTAGGCTGACTCCCGATGGCGTAAGAGCTTATGAACGCAGCAATGGGCTGGATGAGAATCTCGAACGCAAGGAAGACGGCAGCGGTTTGCTAATCACCGATATCCACCCCAGTAACTTACATTATTTTTCCAAATATTATCTGAGTCTGGGCAAAGAAGCGGTCGTCGAAGAGCCGATAGAAATGGTGCAATGGATTCGCGAGCAGATTCATGCCATGCAGCATGCATACGGTCCGAACATTACAACAAAAGCACGGTCTGATCATTAATACAGGCGTCTTCACGGATATTGGAGGCGACTATCTGATTAATGTCTTCTATGACACGGTCAAACGTGCGTCTGCGAATATGACCCGCTCCATGGCGGATAATCTCAAGCGCAGCCCCCCATGAACCATTTTTGATTACAAATAGGCGGTTGGATTCAGCAGTTGTGAAAAAACTGCTATGTCCAATCGCCTTTTTTATTGCATCAACGCACACCCTAACACTTTGAACTTTGCGTGCATATAATATATAAAGATTTCTTATCACTTGACCAATTTATCGTGATAAAGAAGCAAATGCCTAGGAGGCGGAAAACCATGACATTATTGAAAGCAATTGAACAGTCATTCTGTAAATTGCAGGAGCCATCGCTTGAACAACTTCAAGCAGCGATGGCCTCCATTGAAAGCTTGCTTCATGAGGTCCCGAAATATAAAACAGAACCAGAGCATCTGGCTTATGGCCGAAATGTCATCTATAGCGCTACAAACTTGGAAGTGATCGTCATCCATATTCCCGCATTTGAAGCTACCGCTATCCACAATCACGGTCAATCCATCGGAGTTGCCTATCTAACACAAGGCTCATTAATCAACACCAAATTTCATTTGGATTCTGAAGGGTACCCTGTGACCGACGCTGAGGATGCCATTAACGCCAAAGAATACTTCACAGCTCCCTCCGAGCAAATTCATCAGCTAAGCAATCCTAGCCCAGAAGCGGCCATTTCTATCCATGTCTACAGTCCTCCCCTTCGACAAGTAGAACGGTACCTCCCTTATAGCGAAATCCTTGACTATGTCATCTAACTATGAAAAACCCCCTGCATTCACGCAGCAATGCGTGCTTACAGGGGGTTTTGCTATTAAAATTGAAGCGAGTTCTCGATGAAGGCTTTCAATTCGGAAATAGGCATCCGCGTTTGTTCCATCGTATCACGGTCACGAACGGTCACTTGACCATCGGTTTCGGACTCGAAATCGTATGTGATACAGAATGGCGTACCGATTTCATCGTGACGACGATATCTTTTGCCAATGGATCCTGTGTCATCGTAATCCACCATGAAATGCTTCGCAAGATCCGCAAATACGGCTTGTGCGCCTTCATTCAATTTCTTGGATAGTGGGAAAATAGCCGCTTTAACCGGTGCAAGCGCCGGGTGGAAGTGAAGAACCGTACGGCTGTCGTCACCTTCGAGCTTTTGCTCTTCGAAAGCATCAATCAACAGCGCTAAGGTAACCCGATCAGCACCTAGTGATGGCTCGATACAATAAGGAACATAACGCTCATTCGTATCTTGCTCGATGTAATTGAAATCTTCACCGGAATGCTCCATGTGCTGTTTCAAATCGAAATCGGTACGATCAGCGATACCCCACAGCTCGCCCCAGCCGAATGGGAATTTGTATTCGATATCTGTAGTCGCATTGCTGTAGTGGGAAAGCTCATCTTCGTTGTGATCACGCAGACGGAGATTGTCTGGCTTAGCGCCCAGCGACAACAACCAATTGTGACAGAAGCTTCTCCAGTACTCGAACCATTTCATGTCTTCTCCTGGCTTACAGAAGAACTCAAGCTCCATTTGCTCGAATTCACGCGTACGGAACGTAAAGTTGCCTGGCGTGATTTCATTACGGAAGCTTTTGCCGATTTGGCCGATACCGAATGGCAGTTTTTTGCGCATCGTGCGCTGCACGTTTTTGAAGTTAACGAAAATCCCTTGTGCCGTCTCCGGTCGCAGGTACACCACATTGGAACTGGCTTCTGTTACGCCTTGGAACGTTTTGAACATCAGGTTGAATTGACGAATATCCGTGAAATCCTTGCTTCCGCAATCTGGACAAACGATGTCGTTATCCACGATCAGCTTCATCATATCGTCAAAGGTCATGCCGTCCACGATGATTTCGATATCTTTTTCCGCCAGCTTGTTCTCGATCAATTTGTCTGCACGATGACGGGCTTTGCAGCTTTTGCAATCGATCATCGGGTCGTTGAAGTTGCCTACGTGACCGGATGCCACCCATGCCTGCGGATTCATCAGAATCGCTGCATCAAGACCTACGTTATACGGGGATTCTTGCACGAATTTTTTCCACCATGCGCGTTTGATGTTGTTTTTGAGTTCAACACCCAGCGGACCGTAATCCCACGTATTCGCCAAACCGCCATAAATTTCCGAGCCTGGGAATACAAAACCTCTGTGTTTCGCTAATGCTACGACTTGATCCATTGTGACACTCATTGCTCAATCGCTCCTTCATCTTCTCGTAAAATGGGGTCAATGACCTCTACTGACCCTCTGGTGCTGAGCAGACGCCAAAAAGGCTCAACATCCAAAGGCATCAAAAAATGCCTAGGGACGAGAGCCTGAAGCACCCGCGGTTCCACCCTAGTTGATACACCTGTTCAAAGCGTGCATCCCCTTTATCGTATTGGCTCCGGATAGCCTTTTTCCTTGAGCTTCTGTCTGGGCTCTCACCGTCCCCAGCTCGCTGAACAAGAAGTTGTTCAAGTACTATTCATCCTTCACAGCCACAATTGATCATTCAATTGGCTTTAGTTTACAGAAAAACCGCCAAAAAATCAAACGGTATCCGCTAAACTTTTTATTTTTAGTATAAATGCGGACGACGGTCTTCAAAAACAGGTATCTTGGCACGCACACGCACGACCTCTGTCAGATCAATCGTCGCTTGCAAGATCGCTTCCTGCTCCTCGCCTTCCACCAAAACCTCGCCCCAAGGATCAATAACCATCGAATGTCCGAAGAAATTCGTCGTTCCACTCGTCCCTACACGATTACAAGAAACAACATACATTTGATTTTCAATTGCTCTAGCCATAAGCAGCGTACGCCAGTGATGCAAGCGAGGATGCGGCCATTCCGCAGGAACGAACAAGATTCTAGCGCCATCAAGCGCTAATTTGCGAGCAAGCTCAGGAAACCGGATATCATAACAGATCATAGCACCTGCCGGAACGCCTTCCAGCTCGAAACGGCCAAGCTGATCCCCGCTATGCAGAAACTTTTCCTCATCCATCAGACGAAATAAGTGAATTTTGGAATACTCCGCAATTTCCGCTCCTTCCCGGTCAAACGCATAAATCGTGTTCAAGACACGATCTTCTCTTTTATCCGCGATGGAACCGCCTATCAGATTGACTTGATGCTTTTGGGCAAACTTACTTAGAAAGGCCTTCGTCCGTTCTCCGTTGGAGTCAGCAAGCTGCTGAATCTCGGTCAAGGCGTAGCCTGTATTCCACATTTCGGGAAATACAATAACGTCCGGCTTCTGCTCAGCCTGAATCGCTTGCTCCAAAAGTTTTTCCAGGTGCAAAAAGTTAGTATCGGGCTCACCGATGGTAATATCCATTTGAATTAGAGCAATATGCAACAACTGTGATTCGGACATGCGCTTGAAACTCCTTTCATGGGCAAAAATAGTGCTATCTCCTCATAGTAGTCGAAATTAGTGTTCAACTCAATCATTAGCGCTATGGTTTAAACGATTTGGACTGTCCTCTGGCAATACTCAGAGTCTGCCAATGCGCACTTGCCCAATGCTTGCTCAGAAATACGATTTGCCCAACATGATAGCCATAATGCGAAACTTGCCGCTGAATGGCCTGCAGTACCGTATGTCCCTCCCCACGAATAAGGACAATCTTGAGAACATCCTCAGCTGTGAGGGATTCCAATGTCTGAAAAAGAATGGCCCAGCCTTCCTCCCAAAGGGAAATCAGCGCTTCACGCGCAAGCTGTTTGCCTTCGAATTCGCCATCGCGTTCCCTTGTTTCTTTCTCACCATCTGTGGTTAAGAAATCCGTCCAGCGAGATCTCATATTCCCATGCATATGCTTGATCAGCACTTCCAAGGAATTCGACTCTTCATCTAAGGTTAAATAAAAATGCGCTTCCGCGGTTTGAGCCAAGGCTTTATCCGCCAGCTTTTTCATATTGACAAACGCACGTATTGATTCCTGCAAAAAAGCTTCTGCGACTTGGGATTGTTCCGACATCGTCTCATCACCTTTCTCATCCTATGGGATAACCATAAGACAAGGATCGCCAGAAGTAAAATCGATTATTTTCATCACTATGAAAAAAAGTTTAATCATGTTACATTAAGGATATTAATCAAAATCCCGACCTTCGGAGTGTGAATTAAACCGTGACGAAATTATCTACGAAATCAAGCGCCTTTTCCATACAGCCTGCTGAACGGATGAAAGGTTTACCGACGCAATTTTTCGCAACGCTCGTTGGCAAAGCCAACGCACAGATCGCACAAGGCCACGACGTTATCAATTTGGGCCAAGGAAATCCGGATCGTCCCACGCCTCCGCATATCGTGGCATCCATCCAAGAAGCAGCAGCCAATCCGCTGTATCACAAATATCCGCCTTTTAGCGGCTTCCCTTTCTTGAAGCAAGCTGTTGCCCAGCGTTACAAGGAAGATCACAACGTCGATCTTGATCCCGAGACAGAAGTCGCGATTCTGTTCGGCGGCAAAACTGGACTCATTGAGATCGCTCAGTGCTTGCTGAATCCCGGCGATGTATGCTTAGTTCCCGATCCAGGTTATCCAGACTACTGGTCAGGCGTAGCGCTGGCAGGCGCAGAAATGGCGTTCATGCCTCTGCGGGAAGAAAATAACTTCCTGCCTGATTACTCCCAGCTTAAGGAGTCCGATTTGAACAGAGCCAAGCTTATGTTCATTAATTATCCGAACAATCCGACAGGCGCCACAGCCCCTGCCTCCTTCTATGAAGATACCGTTGCTTTCGCAGAACGCAATGGTGTCGTGGTAGCAAGTGATTTCGCTTACGGAGCTATCGGTTTCGATGGTCAGAAGCCCGTGAGCTTCCTGCAAACTCCCGGTGCCAAAGAAGTGGGTATCGAGTTCTATACGCTTTCCAAAACATACAACATGGCCGGTTGGCGCGTAGGGTTCGCCCTCGGCAATAAAGAAGTAATCCGTCTTATTAACCTGATGCAGGATCATTATTACTGCTCTCTCTTTGGCGGTATTCAAGTTGCTGCCGCAACAGCATTAACAGGGCCGCAGGACTGTGTAACCGAGCTGCGCGACGTGTATGAGAGCCGCCGCAATGCCCTCTATTCCTCACTGGCTGGCATTGGCTGGCATGCTCGTCCTTCACAAGGTTCGTTCTTCTCGTGGCTGCCGGTCCCCAAAGGCCATACCTCACAAAGCTTGGCTGACCTCCTTCTGGAAGAGGCCAAAGTTGTTGTCGCACCGGGCATCGGCTTCGGGACACATGGAGAAGGATATGTGCGACTCGGACTCCTATCATCGGAAGAGAGATTGCAAGAAGCTGTCCAGCGAATCGGCACCCTGCATTTGTTTGAGTAGTCGCCACGAACAGGCTCGATGCGTTGGAGAATTAGGTGCTTGCTTCTTTACAAACGTTCGATCAGCGTGCTATTCTAGATAGAACCAAAAAAGGAAGTCCTCCAAAACTTCTATATCACAACGTAATGATGGGAATAGTAGGAACGTGAAGCACGTAGCCAGAGAGTAAGCTCCATAGTCTGAGAGAGCCTGCCGTGAACCGATTCTGAACCCGCCCCTGAACAGTCAACGATGAGTTGAACAGCCCCCTGCTGTTATTAGGGAATCTAGAGTGGGTGCTGCCTTGAGGCATGCGCCAATCTAAGGTGGTACCGCGGAAGCAACAGACTTTCGTCCTTATGTGTTAAGGACGGGAGTCTTTTTTGTATGTACATAGATAGAAATAAAGGATGGGATCGTTATGACTCAGCGCATTGTTGTCAAAATCGGCAGCAGCTCACTAACTTCAGATACAGGCGGTTTGAACCCTGACAAAATCCGTTTCTTCGCCACTGAGCTTGCACAATTGCAGAAAGACGGCAATCAAGTGCTGCTCGTCACGTCCGGCGCGGTTGCCGCAGGCTTCACCTCTCTCGGCTACCGCACACGGCCTAAGGTGCTGCATGAGAAACAGGCCGCTGCCGCCGTCGGCCAAGCGCTTCTGATGCAGGCGTACCATGAAGCCTTTGCGTCCCACGCGGTAAGCGTGGCGCAAATTCTGCTGACCCGGTACGACTTCTCCAACCGCAAGCGCGTCCAGAACGCGCTGATGACGATCGACGAGCTGCTGCAGCGCGGCGTCGTTCCGATCATTAACGAGAACGACACCGTCGCGGTCGACGAGCTGAAATTCGGCGACAACGATACGTTGTCTGCCTTGGTCGGCAATTTGGTCAAAGCCAGCAAATTGATCATCATTACCGATATGGACGGCCTCTACACGGACGATCCACGGAAAAACGCGAACGCGCAGCGCATCGAACGCGTGGACGCTATCAGCGATGAGCTGTTCAGCTTCGCTGGAGGCTCTGGGAGCGCGGTCGGCACCGGCGGCATGCGCTCCAAGGTCGAAGCCGCCCGCATCGCGATGCGCGGGGGCGTGCCGGTATTCATCGGGCGCGTGCTCGAGCCCAGCGATTTGGCCTATGCCGTGAACGGCACCGGCAAGGGCACCTACTTTGACACGGCGCTCAACAATTTGCCCGTGAAGAAGCAGTGGGTTGGCTTCCATTCCCTACCCCAAGGACAAATCCTTGTGGACCAAGGCGCGATGATAGCTTTGATCAGCGGTGGCAAGAGCTTGCTCCCCGCTGGCATCATCGGCGCTACCGGCGATTTCCACCCCGGCGATGTCGTCGAGGTCTTGAACAAGGAAGGCTCGCTGCTTGGCCGCGGCGTCGTCAATTACGCCGCTTGGCAGGTGCAAGCTGCCGCAGGGTTAAGCACCGATGAAGTTCAGAAGCGGGTCGAAGTCTCCCGCATTGAAGTGATTCATCGGGATGAATGGGTCCCTTTGACCTAGATAAGAAAGAGAGGCGAGCTGACACATGAGACAACAACGAATGCTGATCCCAACCCAACGCGACGTACCGGGAGATGCCGAAGCCGCAAGCCATCGCCTCATGCTGAGAGCGGGCTTGATCCGTCAGCTCTCAAGCGGAATTTACTCTTATTTACCTTTAGGGCTGAAAGCTCTTCAGCATATACAAGCAATTGTCCGTGAAGAAATGGATGCAGCAGGCGCTCAAGAAATGCTCATGCCTGCCCTCCATCCTTCCGAATTATGGAAAGCTTCCGGCAGATGGGACGTTTATGGCCCCGAGCTCATGCGTTTGGAAGATCGACATGGTCGGGAATTTGCCCTTGGCGCTACCCATGAGGAAGTTATTACTTCTCTTGTGAAGGATGAGATTCATTCCTACAAAAAGCTGCCGGTTACCCTGTATCAAATTCAGACCAAATATCGGGATGAACGCAGACCGCGTTTTGGACTTCTGCGCGGACGAGAATTTCTAATGAAAGACGCTTACTCGTTCGATCGAACGGAAAGCGGACTTGATGACAGCTATACCAGCATGTATAACGCTTATGTCCGAATTTTCACACGATGCGGCTTGAAGTTCCGAGCTGTTGAAGCAGATTCCGGCGCCATCGGCGGTACGGACACCCATGAATTCATGGCACTTGCCGATATCGGCGAAGATACCATTGTCTATTGTCCGACTTGCCAATATGCCGCCAATCTGGAAAAAGCCGTTGGTCGTATACCGCAATCATCGGAGTCCTTAGACACTCATAATGATTCGGCAGTATCTGAGCTCGTAAAAACTCATACGCCTGGCGTTAGCACAATTAAGCAATTAGGCCAATTTCTCGGTCAATCGCCCGCTCAGATCATCAAGTCGATTGCCCTGGAAGCGGATGGAAAGCCCGTCATCGTGCTCCTCCGAGGTGATTATGAGCTGAATGAAGTCAAACTGAAGCAGGCGATTGGCGCAGAGAATGTCACTCTACTATCCGAAGATGGCATCCTAAAGCTAGGATCAACTGCCGGATTTATCGGTCCCATCGGACTGCATAATGTCAAAATCGTTGCAGATGTGTCGGTCTATGGGCTGAAAAATGCTATCGTTGGCGCCAATGAACCCGACTATCACTTGCTCCATGTTGATCTTCAGCGCGATCTTCCTGGGTTAACCTTTCAAGATGTCCACAATGTCACTGAAGGGGAGTTATGTTCCCATTGCGGCAATGAGCTTTCCTTTGCCAAAGGAATCGAGCTTGGGCACGTCTTCAAACTCGGCACCAAATACAGCCGTTCGCTTGGCGCGACATTCAGCAATGAAAATGGCGTTACTGAACCCATCATTATGGGCTGTTATGGCATTGGCGTTTCCCGTGTGCTTGCTGCCGTTATAGAACAACACTACGATGAGCGAGGTATCCTTTGGCCAGAAACTCTTGCGCCATTTTCGATTCATCTCCTTACCGTACATGTCCATGACGAGATGCAGATGAAGCTTTCTCAAGATATTTATACAAGCCTGCAAAATGCCGGTTACTCCGTTCTGTGGGATGATCGCGATGAGCGTCCAGGTGTGAAATTCAATGATTCTGACCTGCTAGGTTTCCCATTGCGAATAACTGTAGGTAAGAAAGCAAACGAACAAATGATAGAATGCAAAGAACGCCGCAGCGGAAAACAATATGAATTAATGGCCAATCAACTGCTTAGCCATTGCCAATCCTTTTTCCAATCAGGAGGTCGATCGAATCATGAGTGAAGTCATTCAAAAATCAAAATTAGCCAAACAAGCGGCTCAAACTATGGGCAATTTAACAACCGAACAAAAAAATGCGGCACTGCTCCTTATGGCGGATGCTCTTGTCACTGAACAGCAGTCCATTATTGAAGCAAATGCGAAGGATTTGCAAAGAGGCAAAGAGCAAGGCACTAGCGCTTCGCTTCTCGATCGTTTGGCTTTAAATGAATCGCGGATTGCCGCAATTGCCGAAGGACTTCGCCAAATTGCTGAATTGCCGGATCCGGTTGGAGATACGCTGGAAGCCTTTGATCGTCCAAACGGCTTGCGCATTCGCAAAATCCGTGTTCCCCTAGGTGTTGTCGGCATTATTTATGAAGCTAGACCCAATGTAACGGTGGATGCCGCTGGGTTATGTCTAAAAACTGGCAATGCGGTTGTGCTGCGTGGAGGCTCTTCCGCCTTATTTTCCAATGAGCGCATCGTGGAAGTTCTGCATGAAGCACTTCACCGTTCGGCGATTCCAGCGGATGCCCTGCAATTAATTCTCAGTGCTGATCGCAGCTCGGTGGATGAAATGCTGAAGTTGAACGGCTTGATTGATGTTCTGATCCCAAGAGGCGGCAGCTCACTTATTCAAAATGTTGTCAATAACGCCTCTGTTCCTGTCATTGAAACAGGCGCAGGTGTGTGTCATACTTTTATAGATGAAAGTGCACAGCTGGATATGGCGGTACGCATTGGCATCAATGCCAAAGCTCAGCGTCCTTCTGTTTGCAATTCGATGGAAACTTTGCTCGTACATGAGGCGATTGCCGAAAAGCATTTGAGTGCGATTGCCGAAGCATTCACAGGTGCTCATGTTGAGCTTCGCGGTGACGAGCGCGCTCGAGCGCTGGTGCCTAGCATGCATGAAGCTGTAACTGAGGATTGGAAGACAGAATACGGGGATTATATCCTCTCCATCAAAGTGGTCAAAAATCTCGACGAAGCACTCTCCCATATTCGGGAATATGGCACGATGCACTCGGAGTGTATTGTAACGGAAGATGCCGCTAATGCTGAAAGATTTCTGCAGGAAGTGGATGCTGCTGCGGTTTATCATAATGCATCGACCCGTTTTACGGATGGATTTGAATTTGGCTTCGGAGCCGAAATCGGTATCTCGACTCAAAAGCTGCACGCACGTGGACCTATGGGGCTGCCTGCTTTAACTTCAACCAAATTCCGCGTCTACGGAAACGGACAAATAAGAGAATAAGAATTCACCATTAAGGAGGTTTGCACAATGTCTACAACGTTATCACAGGCCAAGATTGCCTTTGTCGGCGCGGGCTCGATGGCAGAAGCGATCATCCGCGGGCTCATCGAAACCAAGGTAGCCGAACCGCAAAATTTATATGTCATGAACCGTTCGGATCAAAACCGTCTGGCGTTCCTCCGCTCAGAATACGGGCTGCAAGCCACGTCTGACAACCAAACGAAAGAAACTTTTTTGCGTGAAGCTGACGTTGTCGTGTTATGCATGAAGCCCAAAGATGTCGTTACAGCTTTCGCAGAACTGCAGCCACTGCTGAATGAAAAGCAGCTTCTTGTATCCGTGATTGCGGGGCTGTCGATCGCCAAAGCAGAAGCCTTATTGCAAACTACGATGCCAATCGTTCGGACGATGCCGAATACCTCCAGCACCATTGGTTTAGGCGCTACAGGAATGAGCTTCTCCGCTAAGGTCAATGATACATTCAAACAGCTGGCTACCCAGATGTTCGAAGCTGTTGGCATCGTGACGATTGTCGAAGAAGAGAAACTGGAAATCGTAACCGGCGTATCTGGCAGCGGTCCTGCTTATGTCTACTACTTTATGGAAGCTATGATCAAAGCTGCTATCGAAGGCGGGCTTACAGAAGAGAATGCGCGCCAACTGACACTGCAAACCGTACTTGGTGCCGCGCATATGGTTGAGCATACACAGGAGGACCCTGCTGAGCTAAGACGCAAAGTGACGTCACCCAACGGTGCAACGCAAGCTTCGATTGAAGCTCTGGATCGTTTTCAATTTAGCGAAGCCGTTGTGCAAGCTGTTTTCCGCTCCGCCGAGCGGGCCAAAGAAATGGGCGAGCAGATTGCTGCGCCAAGCCCGATTGCCAAATCATCCTAATCGAATTAGGATTTATACTAACTTAAGCAGGTGAATGTTTCGATGAGTGCCTATTGTTTAGCAACGTATCGGAGTTTCGATGAGAAAGCCGATTTTCATAAAAAAGCAACAAGTATTGCCGTTGGTCTCACCGTCGGCAGCTGGACGGAGCTCCCTGAAGCACAAAAAGCGCAAATGGAGAAGCATTTAGGCAAAGTCATTTCCGTCGAGGTCCATGAACCCGTGTCAGGCGAAGCTGCCTCGAGCCGTTACGCGGATATCACCATTGCCTATCCCGATGTTAATTTCAGCCGCGACATTCCGGCTCTGTTAGTTACCGTATTCGGAAAGCTCTCGATGGATGGCAAAATCAGACTGATCGACTTATCTTTCTCCTCCGACTTCTTATCCGGCTTCTCGGGTCCGAAATTCGGCATGCAAGGAGTCAGAGACTTGCTTGGGGTGCATGATCGACCTTTGTTGATGAGCATTTTCAAGTCTGTTGTTGGCTATGAGCTGCCTGCGCTGCGTGAGCAATTTTATTTGCAAGCGGCCGGCGGCGTTGATCTGATTAAGGACGATGAGATTTTATTCGAAAATCCTTTAACTCCGCTCGAGAAGCGAATTGAGATTTGTCTGGAAGCCGCTGAGCAGGCCACCCAGTTGACCGGCCAAAAGCTGCTTTATGCCGTTAACCTGACAGGCTCCACCTCCAAGCTTGCCGCGCAAGCCAAAAAAGCGATCGCAGCAGGCGCTAATGCCCTTCTGTTTAATGTTTTGGCTTATGGCTTCGATGTCTTGCACGAGCTAAGCTCCGATCCGGAGATTACGATTCCGATCATGGCGCATCCTGCCTTGGCAGGAGCGACTTATCCTTCTCCGCATTATGGCATCTCTCCGTCCGTACTGCTTGGGAAGCTTATGCGTTTGGCCGGGGCTGATTTGGTCCTTTTCCCTTCACCTTACGGCTCGGTCGTCATGCCAAGAGAAGAAAATTTAGCGATTAAGCATGTATTGCTTACGAAGAATTTACATCAGGACTATGCTTACAATGCTTCTACCGATGCGATTTTGAAGCTTGCAGCCAGCTTCCCTGTACCTTCTGCCGGCATTCATCCGGGACTCGTGCCTCATATCCTGCGAGATTTCGGCACAGACGTCATCGTCAACGCAGGCGGCGGCATACATGGTCATCGCATGGGAACGATCGCCGGTGGACATGCTTTCCGGCAAGCGATTGACGCAACATTACAAGGCATCAGCCTTCGCGATTATGCCCAAACACATCCAGAATTACAGTCAGCTATTGATACTTGGGGGACTCCGGAATGAGCAAGGAACGCATTATCTTCTGTGACTTTGACGGTACCATTACCGTTAACGATAACATCGTTGCGATCATGAAGCATTTCAACCCGCCTGGCTGGGATGCCATTGTAGAGCAAATTTTGAGTAAGCAAATCTCAATTAAGCAAGGCGTAGGCGCTATGTTCGCCCTGCTCCCTACTTCACGCAGAGAAGAAATTGTCAACTATGCCATCTCTAATGCTGTGATCCGAGATGGCTTCAAAGAGTTCGTTGATTATTGCCAAGTCAACGGGATTAAGCTGCTGATTACGAGCGGCGGCATTGATTTCTTTATTTATCCGCTGCTTAAGCCATTCCCGATTAGCGTTGATCATATTTATTGCAATGCCAGCTCTTTTGAAGGCAGCACCATTGAAATTTTATGGCCAAACCGCTGTGATGAACATTGCACAACCGATTGCGGCATGTGCAAAACAAGCATCATTCGTTCTTATCCAGCTGAGAAATATGAGCGGATCATTATCGGAGACAGCATTACCGATTTCGAAGGCGCGAAGCTGGTCGATACCATCTTCGCACGCTCACATCTGATCGACATGTGCGAACAGATGAACTATCCCTATTACGCATTTGATACCTTCTTCGATATTATGAAGCAACTGGAGGCTGAACCTGTCATATGAGCATTCTACTAGAAGAGAAACAACGAGCATTCGCTGATTTGCGCGAGATCAAAGCTAATTTAGCAGCGAGAGGCTGGTTTCCGGCAACAAGCGGCAATTTGTCCGTTCGTGTGGGAGGCTTTGAGCCAGAAGCTTTCACTTTTGCCATCACCTCAAGCGGCAGAGATAAATCCGTACAAACACCGGAAGATTTCTTGCTTGTGAATGAAAAAGGCCAGCCTACGGAAGCTACGAGCCTTAAGCCGTCAGCTGAAACGTTAATTCATAGTGAAATCTACCGTTTAACCGGCGCAGGCGCTATTTTCCATGTACATACCATCTTCAACAACTTGATTTCTGAGCTTTATTGGGAACGCAAAAGCATTCCTGTTGACGGTGTTGAACTGATTAAAGCTTTTAATATCTGGGATGAAGAAGCGCAGATCGAAATTCCTATTTTGCCGAATTACGCAGAAATCCCACGCATTGCCGAGCTAGTCGAAGGTGCGATTGTTCCACGCATTCCTGGCATCGTGCTGCGTAAACATGGCATCTATGCATGGGGCGCCAATGCTTTTGAAGCCAAACGCCATCTGGAAGCGTTCGAATTCCTCTTCGAATACGTCTACCGCTCCCATTTGCTGCACAAAGGGGTATAAGAAAACACTTCATAGGAAACGAGTATGCGGGCATAGCAGCGCATACTCGTTTCTTTTTATTTTATAAGAAAAATGGGATTTCGCAGGTTTTTAAGCTGCTGAATGCCTCTTGATGTTTGTCGAGATGATATTGAGAGGGGTTTCAGCCTGGATGCTGTGACTTCTGGAGTGTGTAGGTGGTTTGGGGTATCTCCCAGAAGAGAAACAAGGTCATCTCGGACATCCTGCCTCAACTTGCGCTGAATTTCAACCACTCCGCTACCGATTTTAGAGAATCAGTACCCTTCTCCTCCTGTAAGGCTGTTTTTCGGTTTTAAAGTGGTGGGTTGGCGCTGACTTCCACCCGTAAGGCTGAAAAACAGCCTTATCTGCTTGGATTTTCTGCCTTGCCAGCCAAAACACTACCCGTAAGCACGTTTTTCGGCCTTAAAGATATGATTTGGCTCTGACTTCCACCGGTAAGGCTGAAAAACAGCCCTATCTGCTTGGATTTTCTGCCTGGCAAGCCAAAACATCACCCGTAAGCACGTAAAAAAACCTCCAACCCCACGATTAACGCGGGGCAGGAGGCTAGTTACAACTTTTATCTAGATTGCCGAAAACGCTGAGAATATTCCTTCGCTTGATCCACAGTAGCCACCCGATTGCGGTTCCATTCCATCAAAATCCGATCAATATAGCGGAAATGGACTTTGCCCGCAAACACGGCTTCCTTGAGCGCTGTCAGAATCAGATCCTCTTTGTACATATCCTTATCCAACCAGCCAGTAATGGTTTCAAGCTCCATCGGTGTTAAGGGACGTGCAAACTCCCGCTCAAAAGTTGTGAAAATGTTTTTGGCATTCTCGTCGACGATAACAGGCTGCCGCGCATTTGCCGCTTCGGCTAACTGCTCCTCAGCTACCCGTTTTGCCAGTTTACGATATAGCGGGGTCAGATTGTAGCGTTCACTCCGAATGCCTGTGGATGCTTCGATATCCTCGTCAATCATAATAAACTGTTCATGAATCAGCTTCTGCAAGCTCGATATAACTTGATCAGGGGAAGCTGACATTCGCGCCTGAATCTCATCTGTAGTTGGAAAATCTTTTTTTTCTTTTTCCAAAAAGGAGATCAGATGAATCAGCGTCATCACTTCGATTTCACTGACGTCCAGTGCCCGATAATGTTTCAAAAGCAGAAGCGGAATCCCCACGCTGCCCTCCTGAAAACTGGCTAGAAGAGCTGCTTCTATCTGCTGCTGTGTAATTGTCTGTTTACTCAATGTGCGATTCGGCTCCCCTTTCTACCCATGGTTGATAAATCTGTTTACGGGTATAGACGGTATAAGAGACGCGGGAATGGAATCGTTTCGCGGACATGATCAAGTCCACAGATCCAAGCGACAGTACGTTCAAGTCCAAGTCCGAAACCGGAATGAGGCACTGTGCCATATTTCCGCAGGTCTAGATACCATTGATAAGCTTCTTTGGACAATTCATGCTCTTGGAAGCGCTGCTCCATTAGTTCTGGATCGTCAATTCGCTGGCTGCCTCCGATAATTTCGCCATACCCCTCCGGAGCAATCATATCGGCACAAAGTACGACCTCAGGTCGGCTCGGATCAGGCTTCATATAGAACGCCTTAATTTCTGTCGGCCAATGGGTAATGAAAACAGGCGTCTCATATTGAGCAGCAATCGCCGTCTCATGCGGAGCCCCGAAGTCTTCGCCCCATTCGAATTCATGACCATTTTTTTGCAGAAAATCGACCGCTTGGTCGTAGGTTAATCTTGGGAAACTGCCTTGAATTTTCTCGAGTTTGGACGTATCACGCTCCAAGGTTTCCAGCTCTTGCGTACAATTGCGGAGTACGGTTTGAACAATGTGAGATACAAATTGCTCCTGAATCTCCAGGTTTTCAACGTGATCAACGAATGCCATTTCCGGCTCAATCATCCAAAATTCAATTAAATGACGGCGCGTTTTCGATTTCTCAGCTCGAAATGTCGGGCCAAAGGAATACACGCGGCCTAATGCCATCGCTGCTGCCTCCATATAAAGCTGCCCGCTCTGTGTAAGGAAAGCGTCCTCATCAAAATACTTCGTATGGAACAAATTAGTCGTTCCCTCACAGGAAGATGGCGTCAGAATCGGCGGATCAACCAGATGAAAGCCGCGTTCATTGAAAAATTGCTGAATGGCTTGGATAATTTGCGCGCGAATCACAAGTACTGCCCGTTGTCGCGGACTGCGAATCCAGAGATGACGATTATCCATTAAGAAGTCTACACCGTGCTCTTTTGGTGAGATCGGATATTCTTCGGTCACCTGAATGATGTCTACCCCCAGCACGTCAAGCTCATAGCCGCCTTTGCTGCGTGTATCCTCTTTTACCGTACCTGTTATGTACAGCGAACTTTCTTGGGTCAGTTTGGAAGCCGCTTCCCATACCTCTTCACTGACATCACTTTTGACCACAATGCCCTGTATATAGCCGGAACCGTCTCGAAGTTGTAAAAACTGAATTTTACCGCTGGAACGCTTCTTGTTTAACCAACAGCCAATCGTAACAGACTCGCCGACATGATGTTTGACTTCACCTATCGTACATTTCATCTTCCGATCGAACCTCCTTATGTGTTTCAGAATCCTTATCTATTGTACACTATTTTCTCCAAACAATCAGTCGACCGCTGCTTGGACAAGTCGATATGTATCTTCTGCAATGACCAATTCTTCATTCGTAGGAATAACGAGCACTTGTACCCTTGAGCTAGGTGTCGTGATGCGCCGTTCCAGCCCTCTTCCCTGACGGTTAGCTTCTTCATCGAACTCCACGCCTAGGAAGGTAAGATGCTCGCAAACCGCTTTGCGCAGCAGCTCGGAGTTTTCTCCTACCCCTGCGGTAAATACGATAGCATCGATGCCGTTCATCGCCGCCACGTACGCACCGATGTATTTGCGCAGCCGATACTCGTACATGTCAAATGCGAGAGCAGCGTTCTTATCGCCCGCTTCCATCGCTTCCACGATCTCCCGCATATCGCTGGAGCCCCCCGAGATCGCCTGCAGACCGCTGTGTTTGTTCAGCATGGAGCTGATCTCGCCAAGCGTCAAATCCTCCTTGCCCATCGCATAGGGGACGATGGCCGGATCGAGATCGCCGCTGCGCGTGCCCATCATCAGACCTTCGAGCGGGGTCATCCCCATGCTCGTATCAACGGATTGGCCGCCCAAGATAGCGGCGCAGGAAGCTCCGTTGCCGATATGGCAGGTAACAAGCTTCAGCTGCTCTAACGGACGGCCCAGAAAGGCTGCGGCACGCTCGCTGACGTACTTGTGCGAGGTGCCGTGAAAACCATAACGGCGCACCTTATGCTTCCGATACAACACCATCGGTATCGGATAGAGATAGGCTGGCGCCGGCATGGTTTGGTGGAAGGCGGTATCAAACACGACGGCCTGCGGCACGTCAGGCATGTTCGCCTCCACCGCAATAATGCCCAGCATATGCGCCGGATTGTGCAGCGGCGCCAGATCGAAGAGCCGCTTGATCTCTTGCTTCACTTCGTCCGTGACGAGGACGGAGTTCTTGAACGATTCACCGCCGTGTACAACCCTGTGACCTACAGCGTCAATTTCAGCCGTGGATGCAAGAACACCATGCTCTGAGTGAACGAGCAGCGCCAGAACCTTGCGAATAGCTGTCGTGTGCTCCAGAATTTCACTGACCTCCCGCACCTCGGCTTTGCCAGCAGGCTCATGGGTTAAGATCGCGGTTTCCATCCCGATGCGTTCAATTTTGCCTTTTGCCAGAACAGCTTCATCTTTCATTTGAAAAAGCTGATATTTGAGTGACGAGCTGCCCGCGTTAATAACGAGAATGTTCATAGACGATCACCATCCTTATCGTAACGGAAAAAGCCTTCCCCTGTTTTAGCCCCTAGATGGCCTGCTCGTACCATTTGCTTCAATAGGAAGGATGGACGGTACTTAATGTCTCCGTAATCGCGGAACATGCCTTCCAGAGCTGCCTGAACGGAATCCAGCCCGAACCGGTCGCACATTTCAAGTGGACCATATTTGAAGTCGTAACCAATTCGCATGGCCGTGTCGATATCTTCCGCGGAAGCAACACCTTCAGATAAAGTATGCAGCGCCTCATTGATTAACGTACAGATCAATCTTGTTGTGATAAATCCAGGTGATTCCGTCACCTTGATACTTTTTTTCAATATTAGCTCATCTACGAAACGTCTTGTGCGTTCAAATGTTTCATCCGATGTTTTCATAGCCCGAATAATTTCGACAAGATCGATCTTGGCTACTGGATGCAGAAAATGCAGCCCAATAACCCGCTGTGGATTCGTTGTAATCGCAGCAATCTCGGTAACGCTTAAAGTCGATGTATTAGTCGCCAAAATAATGGCAGGGTTGCAAATTTGATTTAACTGAAAAAAGACATGCTTTTTAGCATTCAGATCTTCAGTTATCGTTTCAATAACCATATCGCAATCGGCCATATCCTCAAGCGAATCTGCCTTTTTTATTTTGGCCAAAATCAGCTTCTTCTCCGATTCTGTCATCGCCCAGCGCTCTATTTGCTTATCTAAGCTGACCGTAATTTGCTCTAACGCACGGTCCAGTTTTTCAGTTGTTTTCTCGGCAATTCTGACTTCCAGGCCACGAGCGGCAAGCATTTCCGAAATGCCTTGCCCCATTGTACCGCCACCAACGACGCCAATTGTTTTAAAGTTCATACCTATTTCTCCTTCTCTTGCCCCTTGTTCAAACTGAAATCTATGTCTATGGGTTCCTGCGAATCATGAAAACCCACTCATATCATACAATTTTTGATGCTTAATTTCATTAGTATACACAAAACGTTCCTGAGACTTTCTCAGCTTAGACACATTTCAGATACAGATGCTAGATCATAGAAAATGACTATTCCATGATAGTTAAACGCCGCTTTTTGTGAAAAATGGGGATTCCAGTTCTGGTGAGCCCCAACAGTAAAAGCCTGCGGATGTGCAGGAATTTCCGGAGGAATTGGACTAAAAAGTGGAAATGCCTGCAATTGTGCAGATATTTTCATCTTTTCCAGCCTCTGATCCAGAAAAACCCTCAAAAACATGCACAATCGCAGGAATTTAATGATTAAGGCTATTAGAGGAGTAAAAAAGATGCACAATTGCAGGTTTATAAAAGTAACTGGAGGCTATAGCAGGACAACATCAAGGGCTTACTAACACGCTCTCTTTTCCATAAAGCTTATGTATTTCAAAAAAAGAGCCGCCCTCAAGTAGTTTATCTACTTAAGGGACAGCTCCTCCACTATGCACTTTGTGAAACAGACGCATCAAACAGGGTACGGAACGTATCACCTGATAGGACTTCTTCTTTCATCAATATCGCAAAAGAATGATCGAATACACTGCGCTGCTGCTCTAGCAATTCCTTCGTTCGTATCATTAGCGCATCCAGAATTGCCGTATTTTCTTTCATCAGCTGATCCTTCGTCACCATCTCGCGGTCGATAATACCGAGGGAAGTTAAGCCGGAATCCATCATATTGCGCACCATGGAAAGCGCCTGCTCGAAGTCGTTACGGGAGCCGGTACTGCGTCCGCCGTAGAAAATTTCTTCAGCCGCGGCACCGCCAAGAGCAATCATGATCTGATGTTCAATATAATCTTTCGTGTACAAATAATGGTCCTTCGGAGGATTATGACGTACATAACCAAGTGCTTTTCCTCGCGGACTCACCGTAACCTGAGAAACCGAGCCAGGGCGGACCATTTCGGCAATGATCGCATGGCCTAATTCATGATAGGCGACACGCTCTTTTTCCTCTAATGCAGCTTCTTTATCTGTTCTCTCGCCCATCATCACTTTATCAATCGCCGAAGCAAGGTGATGCTGCTCGATAGCCGGTTTTTCCTCACGCATAGCATAAATAGCTGCTTCATTCAGAACGCCTTCCAACTGTGCTCCTGAGAAGCCAAAGGTTTGATCTGCAATAGTATCCAGTGAAACGCTATCGGCTAAAGGTTTATTTTTCACGTGAATATCCAAAATAGATAGACGTCCCTTTTTATCAGGCAGATCCACTTCAATATGACGGTCAAATCGACCTGGACGCAATAAAGCACTATCGAGCATTTCTTTACGATTCGTTGCCGCAATGATCAGAATACGCGGAGCGTCGTTCGTATGGATGCCATCCATTTCCGTTAATAGCTGATTCAAAGTCTGATCATATTCTCGCTGCTGACCGCCATCACGCTTACCGCCAATTACATCAATCTCATCAATAAAAATAATCGCATTATCTTTACCTTCTTTGGCCGCACGAGTTCTGGCTTCCTTGAATAAATCACGTACACGGCTGGCACCAACACCGACGTACATTTCTACAAATTCACTTCCTGAAGCTGCCAAATAAACAGAATTCGTATAATGCGCGGCTGCTTTGGCCATTAATGTTTTCCCAGTCCCCGGAGGGCCTGTGAGCAAAAGCCCTTTGAGCGGTCGAATGCCCAGCTTCTTCATTTCTTCATGTTTGATCAGAAAATCAAGAGCTTCCGTTAACTCCTTTTTTGCTCGGTCTTGTCCGCCGATCTCATCAAAGGTTAAATACGAGGGTGTGCGGTTTTTATTTTTGCGTTCACCGCCGCCAGTCGCAACTCCAACCCCTCCGCGGCCTCTAATCATATAAAATAAAGAAACACCGAGAACCGCGACAAACAATATCGGAATCACATTCACACCTAGAAAAGCAAGAAAGATAAGTAAAACAGGGATAAATCCAATACCGATTTCCTTATAAATTTTACTCATTCGGCCACACTCCTATCTGTGACGATCTAGGCAGCATGATAAATTTCGTAGCATCACCATCTGTCAAACGAATGTACACATTCGACTGGTCCATTTCAGTTTCAACTTTCATCGTCGGAACTTCTGCCGCATATTTCTGCAAGGTGGTTGGAATATCGGCATAATGCTTGGTTTCCATCGCTTGAGCAACCTCGAATAAAGCTTTGGACCACCACAGCTCGAGCTTGTCTGACGGGTTGCTTTTGACATCAATATTAACTGTACGCTTGCCAATTATTGAGGCACCATCTTTGTGAATGCGATCAACCACCGTTCTTAAACTGGCATCTTGGCTTAAGGCTACTTCTATATCAACACGGTCACTGTTCAATTTCATTGTAGAGCTTGTTACACCGGGAACCTTGCTTATGATGTCACTTAACGGATTTTCCATGGCAAAGCTTGTATAGGCAAACCAACCGCCGAACAAAACACCGGCAGAGATAATAACACTCAACACGACAGGTAAGAGACGCAGCTTCATCAGTCAACGTCCCCCTTTCTACGGTTATTTTGTTTCGTCCGTTTCTATACGAAAAGTATATCACGTCATATATACGATTGCTCTATGAAATGAGTGGAAACAAAAAAACTCAGCCTAATGAAGGCTGAGTCGATACGTATCCAAGTATTGTCCGTCTTTGAATTTATAATAATCATAGAAATAGCGCGTGCCGCCGTCTTCTTGTCTTTTGTAGAACACTTCCCACACGTAATCTTGACCAAGCTTGCCAGGCATCACACGTTGGACCTCAAAGTCTTGGCCCTTTTTCAGCATGATATCCCGCACTTGCTCTTCTGTAAAACCTTCATTAGCCATTTCCGAGTGGATTTCTTTATCTGACACCCAAACAATCAGATCTTGGCCAATCTTATCTTCACCATACACAATTTGGAACGGTTCGTCTCCATAGAAAAAATCGACCTTGGTTGCTTTGGTCATGATACTTTTCTCATAGGCCGTTTCCACTGCTTTGCTTTTTCCGTCCCAGTGTTCACTCTGTACATTCAAGTAAAAGCGGCTGAGCACGACACCAAGTGTCACTATAATAAATACACCTAATGTGATTGATCGCTTCAGATTCATAAACGCCGCTCACCTCCCCAGACGAACTTGCCGGCTATCTGCTTATCCAATCAATCTGTCAAAGCATTGTTCAAATTCACGCTTAATTTTCTCTTCATCCAGCGTAGTACATTCGCCCTTGCGCACAATCCAATTCCCATCCACGCATACGTCTACAACATCTTTCGCACAGGCCGAGTAGACAACATGAGAAACGAAATCCGTCTTCGGCAAGAAGTGCGGCTGATCGATATCCAACGCAATAAAATCGGCTTTCATGCCAGGCTGCAGCGTACCGACTTGATCAAGCCAAATGGATTCCGCCCCCATGCGAGTGCCCATCAACAGCGCTTCAGCTGCGGGAACAGCAAGTGGATCACCGGAAACCCCTTTGTGAATCAACGCCGCTAATCGCATTTCCTCGAACATGTCCAAATTGTTATTGGAAGCCGCCCCGTCTGTTCCCAAGGAAACTTTCACTCCAGCACGAAGCAGCTCAGGAACGCGCGCTACTCCACTTGCCAGTTTAAGATTGCTGCCTGGATTATGCGATACACGAACATCGTATTGTTTGAGAATGCTAATTTCTTCATCCGTGAGATGAACGCCATGAGCGATAAGGGTTGGTCGGCTGAACACACCCAGTTTCTCTAAATGAGCTACTGGATGAAGTCCGTATTGATCAACATTCGCTTGCACTTCTCGACTTGTCTCAGACATATGCGTATGAATCGGCAAGTTCAAATCATGAGCAGCTTGAACGATACGCTCGATATAGTCCGGAGGGCATGTATATGGCGCGTGAGGCGACATCATCGTTGTGATCCGGCCATTTGCTGCGCCATGCCAATTTTTGGCGAACTCGGTCGCGTCGATTAACTTAGAAGTTTGTACTTCCGGTGGACAAAGTCCAATCACACCCCGTGTAAGCACGCCGCGCATACCGGACTCTTCCACAGCTTTGGCTACTTCATTCATATGATCATACATGTCAACTACGGTCGTAGTACCGCCTTTGATCATTTCCAAAATGGACAATAATGTCCCCCATTTCACATCCTGTGACGTGAATTTGGCTTCCATTGGCCACATTTTTTCTTCTAACCAAATTTGCAGCGCAAGATCATCTCCGTAACCACGCAAAAGCGACATCGCGGCATGACCATGCGTATTAACCAAGCCCGGCATGTACAGCTTATTAGTTCCGTCGATAACTTCATCATAGTTTTCTCGGGGCTCCGGACTTTGCTCTCCGATGTATGTAATTAAACTTCCTTCGATAACCATACAGCCTTTGATGGATGATTTCGCTTCATTATTAGAAATAAAAATACCATTCGTAATTAATGTTTTTTTCATACTAAAAAACCCTCTCTATGCTCATTCTATAAACAAACACTGCACTCTAAACTTTACATCTTCAGGCTTGTAAAATCAAGAATGCAACCCCGTGTAAAGAAATTGTAAATTGTCACGGAATTTTCGTTGCTTAAAGTACGATTGTTATGATACTTTTAGCATTGTGAGTTTTTTTCTACATAGGGGTCTGTTTATCCTCATAAATCGAAGAAAAAACCCTCTTTTGAGGTTATTCAATGATGAGCGAATGCGTTTATCTTGTATATATAGTAAATATTAGGAGGATCTTATGACAACGTTATTCACAAAAAAGAACGAAGTCGATTTCTTACAGCTGCTTATCCGGGCTGCAGAAAACGCACTTCAAACCGCCCAGTTATTTCGCACAGCCATGATGGGTGAAAAGCCTCCGATCGAATATGTTAAACCCATCCATGATCTAGAACATGCCGGTGATTCCATTACGCATGAAATTTTCAAAGGTCTAAACAAGGTTTTCATTACCCCGATTGACCGCGAAGACATTATGGTTCTCGCTTCCAAAGTTGACGATGTCACAGACGGTATTGAAGCGACCATTGCCCGTTTCGACTATTTAGGTGTTTCTCACACTGATTCTTATATGAAAGAATTTTCAGCAGTCATTGTGGACTCTTGTCAACATATGCTCGATGCTTTCAAACTGCTCGCCAAGAAAAAGTATATGCAAATTCCTGAGCATACCGTTGCCATCAACTCGCTTGAAAATGATGGAGACCGCTTAATGCGCGAAGGCATTCGCCAAATTTTCATAACCCGCAAAGACCCCTACGAGGATTTCAAACTCAAAGAAATCTATGAGCGTCTGGAAGAAACGACGGATGCCTGTGAAGATGTTGCCAATATCCTTGATAGTGTCGTACTTCGTTATTCATAGGAGTTTTCGCTGCTGTGGTGCGAAGAAAGTTTTCCTGCCGGAAAACGCTTAGGAGGAACTCATGTTAACCTATTTAATCATTATCGTTGTACTTGCTCTGCTATTCGATTTCATCAATGGATTTCACGACACAGCGAATGCGATAGCAACTTCCATTTCAACACGTGCATTGAGTCCGCGAGTTGCTATCATCATGGCAGCCACACTTAACTTTGTTGGCGCTATGGTTTCTTCTAAAGTTGCCAAAACAGTTGGGGGCAGCATTGCCAATCCAGCCAAGATTGAGAACGGTGTAGAAATCGTCATTGCCGCTCTACTCGCCGCTATTATTTGGAATTTACTTACCTGGTATCTTTCAATCCCATCTTCATCTTCCCATACTTTACTTGGTGCCTTGGCTGGGGCTGTCATCGCTGGAGCCGGCGTCCATTCTGTGAATTGGGATGGTTTCACTCAGATTATCATCATCTTGCTGCTATCGCCAATTATTGCTTTTGGGCTAGGTTATCTGATCATGGTGTTGATCAAGTACATCGTCATCTGGTCAGGGAATACATCGCGATCTAAGCTGAATCGGATGTTCCGCACCCTGCAGATTATATCCGCTGGTCTACTCTCCTACTCGCACGGCGGAAACGATGCACAGAAAGCAATGGGCATCATCGTGTTTGGTCTCGTCGCAGCCGGCGTGCAAACCGATCTGAACGTTCCTCTTTGGGTGAAAATCGCCGCGGCACTGGCTATGGGGCTTGGTACATCCATCGGAGGCTGGCGCATTATCAAAACAGTCTCAGGTAAAATTGTTAAAATCGAGCCGATAAACGGCTTTGCCTCAGACTTAACCTCTTCCATTGTTATTCAGTTCTCAACATTTATCGGTAAACCACTTTCAACAACACATGTGATTTCGTCCGCCATTATCGGGACAGGCAGTGTGCTGCGATTCCATGATGTACAATGGGGTACCGTTGGCCGCATGCTGATAACGTGGATCATCACCATTCCGATTAGCATCGTGTTAGCGTTCTCGATCTATTTCGTTTTATTTAGACTTATTTTCTAATCTTAGGAGCTGTTTCGAGTAGATAAACTACTTGAAGGCAGCTCCTTTTTGTTGAAACTCTCCAGCTCTAGTGGCTTTTTAAAAGAAAGCCTGCAATTGTGCATCTTTTTTACGCTTGGAGCAGCCTCTATTATGAAATGCCTGCAATTGTGCAGGTTTTTGAGGCTTTTTCTGGATTGGAGGCTGGTTAAGCTGAAAATACCTGCATTTTTGCAGGCATTTCCACTTTTTAAGCGAATTCGGTGAAAATTCCTGCACTTTTGCAGGTTTTCGGTCGTGTGGAACAAAATCTTGCCGAAAAATTAGGGATAGGATGGCACCGGATAGCATGGATGGTATGGTATGGCATAGCATCACATAGCACTGTATCGCATCACATAGCACTACATAGCACTACATAGCACTACATAGCACTACATAGCATCACATAGCATCACATAGCACTGCATAGCATCACATGGCACTCCATAGCATCACATAGCAATGCATAGCATCACATAGCACTACATAGCATCACATAGCATCACATAGCATCACATAGCATCACATAGCATCACATAGCACCGCATAGCATCACATAGCACTACATAGCATCACATAGCACCGCATAGCATCACATAGCACTGTATCGCATCACATAGCATGGCATTGCATCACATAGCACTGCATAACATCACATAGCACTGCATAGCATCACATAGCACTGTATCGCATCACATAGCACTGTATCGCACCACATAGCACTGTATCGCACCACATAGCACCTTAAGAGGCCACTCTCTCCGCCAAATCTTCTAATCAACTGTTTCCTTGCAGCCACAACGCAAAAAACAGCACTAAGCTCTTTGGATGCTTAGCACTGTTAACTTCGGCTGATCAGTTACCTCGATAGACACCAATCAACACGGAACGGTTGGCTTATATCTTATCGTATCTTATCTACCCCTAGCCCGCCTCAATCCAAATAGTAGGCCAAGCTCTGCAGCTCCGTTGTGAAATCCGCATAATGCACACGCACTTCCGGGGGGACCTTAATGATAACCGGGGCAAAATTGAGGATCGCTTCGATACCGCAGTCGACGAATTGATTCGCGACATTTTGAGCCTCGTTAGCAGGCACCGTAATGATGCCTATGCGCACACCCAACTGCGACAGCACGGTCTTCATTTCAGACATCGGCTGGACGATCAGATTATTAATCATCTCGCCCGCTTTTTCAGGCATCGCATCAAACAAAGCGACAATTTTCATATCATTGCGCAAGTACGTATTATAATTGCATAACGCACGGCCTAAATTGCCCGCTCCGACAAGCGCTACTTGAATATGACGATCGAGCTTAAGAATTTGCCTGATTTTCTCGATCAAATAAGAAATATCATAGCCAATGCCTTTTTTCCCGAATTCTCCGAAATAAGCCAGATCCTTGCGAATCTGAGCAGGATTCAGATCCAGCTTTTGACCCAAATCCTGCGAAGAAACCGTCGATACATTTTTCATCGAAAGCTCATTCAGATAGCGTAAATATATGGGCAGCCTGCGTACGACAGCCTCCGAAATTTTCTGTGTTTTCATCTCTACGCCTCCCCCATCCACTGCTCAATCCGCGGTAACATTTGTTCTGTCGTCATATGCTCTATCTTAGGTCCGGGCAGGGAATAGAGGAAATGCTTGCCATAATAAGTGTCAATGACGCGAGTATCATAAATGATGACAATTCCTTTATCGGAAGCGCGTCTAACAAGCCGGCCAAACCCTTGCTTGAAACGTATGACCGCCTGCGGCACGGAAAATTTCATAAAGGGATTTTCATTGCGTTTTTTAATATTCTCACACTTGGCTTCGACCAGAGGATTATTCGGCGGCTGGAACGGCAAGCGAATGATAGCCAGGCAGCTCAGCGCATCCCCGGGGATATCGACGCCTTCCCAGAATGAACTGGTGCCCAGCAGGACGCACATGGCGTTATCTTGGAACATTCGGGTCAACTTGCTGCGATTGCTGCTGTCAATCCCCTGACCAAGCACGGTAATGCCATACGGCTTCAGGACGTCTTTCATGCCCGCGTGAATTTGCTTCAGCATCCGGTTCGAGGTGCACAGAATCAGCATTCGCCCCTTGGTGACTTGCGCTACATCGCTGAGCGATTGAATAAGGGCATTGATAAATACAGGATCACCCGCCCCTTTAATCATCGGAAAATCACGCGGAATCACAACAAGCGCTTGCTCGCGATAATTAAAAGGAGAAGGCAGCTGCACCGTTTTGAGCTTGCCGTTCTCTTCATCTTCAGGAATCGTTAATCCCAGCTGATCCGCTGAATATTGAAAGGACTTGTTTACGGACAGCGTCGCCGAAGTAAGGATTATACTCTCTTTGGTTTCAAAGAAATGCTGCTGCAGCAAGCTGCTGACATCAATCGGCACGGAGTTAAGCTGCAGGGATTTCGCCTTGGCGTATGTCCCCGCTTCCATCCAATACACATACCCCTCGTCAGCCAGCTTCATAAAAAAGTGAAGAGCATCGCGGTGGTTGTACAGCTCTTTGACCGTTCCGTTCAGATCGGTCACTAGCCCCTGAACACCGAACACGTCCTGCATGTCTTTCACTTCGCTCAGCAGCTTATCCAAAGTTCTCAGCATGTCATTGGCATTCAAATAAATATTGTCTTCCATGATGACCAATTCCCGCCAATTATCGGGCAGGTTCTCCGGCTTCATGCGAAGAACATATTGCGAGTTTTCCGTTTGAGACGGATCGCTTTGGGAAGACAACAGCTCATACAGCGACTCGCTTAAACGATCCCAATCCTCTTTGATTTTGATGATTTTCGGAAAAACACTGTCAATCGCTTGACCCCAAGCCGCAACGCGCTCTTGGTGGTCATCGGATTTCTGCAAGCGGAACCGCAGCATTGGCAATTGACCGCTTCTGTTGTCCTTATACAGCCATAAGAGAGAATGATAGAAAGCGGAGGCATGCAGTTCAATGCCCAGATGTTTGCTCGCCACTTCTTCAAAATGATGTGCCTCATCAATCACAAGATGTTTGTAAGCCGGTAGAAGGCGGTTCTCAGCCTTCATATCCGTAAAGAGGAGGGAATGGTTGGTTATGATAACATCGGCCGTATTGGCGTCATTACGGGCGCGATGATAGAAGCACTTTTTGTACCATGGACACATTCGATTCAGACAGGAGTCGGTATCGCTGGCAACGGAATGCCAGAACTGAGCCCCTTTATTGCCAAAATGCAGCTCTTCTTCATCGCCATGCTCGGTTTCACTGAGCCAAACGACCATCTGGGCAGCTGTAATCGGATCTTCCTTGCCATTCTCATAATCCCGTGTCGTCAGCTTTGTTTCGAATTTCCGCAAACATAAGTAGTGGCTTCTGCCTTTGAGTATCGCGGCTTTGAACGGAACCGGAAAAATCGCTTTAAGCAGCGGAATATCCCTGTCGCGCAGCTGTTCCTGCAAGTTGATCGTGTGTGTAGACACAACCACTTTCTTTTCATACTTAATGCCGTAATAAATTGACGGAATTAAATAGCCCAGCGATTTGCCCGTCCCTGTTCCCGCTTCGATCATCAAGTGCTGATCTTGCTCCAGCGATTTCTCTACCTCCCAGATCATTTGCTCCTGGGATTCCCGATCTTCAAAGATCTCAAATTTTTCCTGGAGAGCCGTCTTCAGACTTTGATGAAACTCCTTGAAAGAAGCGCCCAAGCCGGCCTCATCCGCTTCCGTGCGAATCTCTTCTTCTTCGCCCCAATCGGCAACGTTCAGTGTAAACTGACGGAAATACCGATTCGTATCCATATCAACACTCGTGATGGATTCTTTGTATAGACAGATTTCATCAAGAAACCAACCTAAATCCGTGTTGCCGTTTTCGAAAATGTGCTGCAAGCGCTGAACGGTAAGAAGCGGCAAGCCAATCAAGCGCTCCAAACACATAATCCAGATGGCTGCCGTTACTTCTGCATCGCTGTCTGCCTGATGAGGCCTTTCATGATCAAGGCCAAACAAAGCGGCCACCATGCTGAGCTGAAGACTTGATATCGAGGGGAATAACATACGCAGCATATCAATGGTATCCAGCACGCGTCCTGAGAACGGAGGATAGCCGGTTTTCGTTAACCCTTTTTGCAAAAAAGAAACATCAAAGGCTGCGTGATGCGCCACTAGCACACAATCAAACAACAGCGGAAACATATCCGACATCACTTGGTCGATAGTAGGAGCATCCGCCACCATCTCATCGGTGATGCCCGTAAGGGTTGTAATCGAAGAAGGTATACCGATCCCTGGTTTGACCAGAGAAGTATACCTGTCTGTAATTTGAAATTGATCTATAATGACTAATCCAACCTGGATAATCTCATCCGCCGGCTGACTTCCTGTTGTTTCAAAATCCAAAACTGCAAATTTCATGACGTGTATCTTCAATCCCTTCGTCCTGCACTTCTCCTAGCATACCAAATCTCATGAGGAAAAGGGAATACCCAGTTAGCCGCTTTGTAATTAAGACTCGTCCAAATTGATCAGCGGCTCTATACAAGAAGGATCGGTATGATACGCTTTTTGGAAATACTCAAAGGCTTTCTCCATGTTCTGATTCTGAACTTGAATACACCCCATAGCATTGTAGGAGATGGCTTTCATTTGGGAATTATCGGTTAGGGGAAGAAGGAATTTGAAGTGCTGATACGCTTCGCCAAACTCCCCTTTCCGTAAATGTCCCATAGCTAGATACACTCTTGCCAGCAGGAAATCAGGCTGTCTTTCAATCAAAATCTCGAATTCCTTAATCGCCTGATCATACATGTAGAGCTTGTAATAGCCTTGGCCCCGCACGAATTCATCCGTTTGCTTCCCGGAAACATCGAGATCCATCAGTTCCTTATGAAGGGTTTGGGTGCTGATCGGAACGGCCCCATAGAACTTTCCCAGCTTCTCTTCAAAAAGCAGCCATGCCTCGATGAACTCATCGCTCATCGTTTTCAATACCTGCAATTGCTCGTCTAGCTCCGCCTTTTTCTCCACATTACTATTCGGATATTCTTTTTGGATTTCTTCCAAAACCTCGTTCATTGTGGAAAATAAATGCTTAAACATTTGGCATCCCACCTTTGCTTCGAAAGCTTATCCTCATTCTTTGTAAACAGCGCCGATTTCATGCATGGAGGAAATGATCTTAAAGGATCGTGGAATGCTCTTCCTCTTTCAGCAGCTGGGCAACCTTGTTGTTGGCCCCCATGATCGCAATCGTTGGATGATGCTTCTTCGCTTCCTCGTCACTCATCATGGCATAGGAAACAATAATCACCGTGTCGCCAGTTTGCACCAGCCGAGCGGCTGCACCATTCAAACAGATGATCCCAGAGCCTCGCGGCCCTGGAATAATATAAGTTTCTAGCCGTGCGCCGTTATTGTTATTGACAATCTGTACTTTCTCATTCGGCAGCATATCGACCAAATCGATCAAATCCTCATCGATGGTAATACTTCCAATATAGTTTAAGTTCGCTTCCGTAACGGTAGCACGGTGGATTTTGGCTTTCATCATTGTGCGAAACATAGACATCACTTCCTAACTTGTAAAATGAGATTATCAATTAAACGCGTCTTGCCAAATTTAACAGCTAAAGCCACGATAATAGATGTGGGATGATGACCAATTTCGAAAGGCTCCAGTGTCGGATAACCTAGTGCTTCTACGTAATCAATAGTCGCTAGCGGCGCAGATGCAATATGGCTGCTGACCAATTGTACTAACTCCTCTGAGGAAAATGAAGGATGAGATTGAATGAATTCCTTGACTTTGTCTAACGATTGCGATAATACTAACGCTTGTTTCCGTTCCTGTTCCGAGAGATAGACATTACGTGAACTCATAGCGAGACCGTCCGCTTCCCGGAGTGTCGGACAAGGAACGATTTCGATATCGAGATTAAGATCCTGCACCATTTGCTCGATCACAGCAATCTGTTGGGCGTCTTTAAGACCAAAGAAGGCTTGATCTGGCTGCACAATATGAAACAGCTTGCTGACAACCGTTGCTACCCCGTCAAAATGTCCAGGGCGCGAGGCCCCGCAAAGTCTCGAGGTCAAACCTGTCACACTAACCGTCGTGCGCGTAGGGGTCGGGTACATTTCTGCTACCGTCGGCATAAACACGAGATCAGCCCCCGCGGCTTCCGCCAGCTGGAGGTCCTTCTCGGTATTGCGAGGATAACGCTCGAAATCCTCACCGGGCCCGAACTGCAGCGGATTCACAAAGATACTTAGCACCACAAGGCCGCTTTGGGCCCGAGCTTTGCGAAGCAAGCTGACGTGCCCTTCGTGCAAATACCCCATCGTGGGCACAAAGCCCACGGATTGATCATGCTTGCGTCGATAATCCTTGATCCGAGAACGTAAATCGGCAATTGAATGAACTACTTGCATGGTTTGCGTAGCTTCCATGACGGTCATTCCTCCTTGTCGCCGTATAAATATTGAACCACATCGTTATCCATATGAAAAGAATGATCCGGGCTAGGGAAAGCTCGCGACTTCACTTCTTTCACATATTCGCCAATACCTGCTCGAATAGTTTCCCCTATATTGGCGTAAGCTTTGACGAACTTTCTGGGAGCACTGTCAGAACCATACTGTAATAAATCATGATAAACGAGCACTTGTCCGTCGCACTGAACGCCGGAACCAATGCCGATGGTCGGAATCGCCAATTGCTTGGAAATCCAAGCAGCCAGCTCATCAGTAACCAATTCCAAGACGATTGCAAAAGCACCGGCTGCCTCAATCGCTTTCGCATCGCTCAGCAGCTTCTCTGCTTGCTCCGAGCTGCGCCCCTGCACACGAAACCCGCCAAGCTGATGGACCGACTGCGGTGTTAAGCCTAAATGGCCAACGACAGGAACGCCTGCCTCTGTAATAGCTTTGACCGTTGCGGCGATTTCGGCGCCGCCTTCGAGCTTGACTGCCTTCGCTCCGCCCTCTTGCATCAAGCGCGCAACTCCTTTTAACGTTGCATCCAAGCTGCCGTGATACGTTAAGAATGGCATATCCGCAACGATGAATGTCCGTGAAGCCCCACGTACGGCCGCGCGAGTATGATAAACCATATCATCCATGGTGACGGGCAAAGTGGAATCGTAACCGTCTACGACATTCCCGAGCGAATCTCCCACGAGGATCACATCAATTCCAGCCTCTTCCGCCAATCTGGCCGAAGGATAATCATACGCCGTAATCATCGTAATCGGCACGCCGTCTTGCTTCATTTTTCTCATCTTAGTCGTTGTGAGCGCCTTGCGTTGTTCCATTTCCATCCCAGCTTCCCATATAAAATAAAAAACCTTTTAGCTAAGAGCTAAAAGGATCGCATGCAGAAAGAATCTAAGGTGATCCTTCTGTCTCGGTCCCATAAGGCTCAGAGCAGAATCCAACATCTCGTGTAACGTTATTCAAATGTCCAATAGATTGGCTTTCAAGCTGCAAGTGCAGTTCCTTTAAGGATACCGCCTTGTCATTCTATTATACCAAATCCGACTTCCATTTGATACCTTAAATTATTTCAATTCGATATCGCCGGAATAAATTTTAATTTTTTCCCCGTTTGCGGTAATGACCGTCAAAGCGCCGGAGTCATCCAACGAATCGGCTATTCCTTCAATAGGGCCCGAAGGCGAGTAAGTGCGAATCGGCCGCTTTAAGGTCACGCTCAGCGCCTCCCAGAGCAGTCGAATCGGCGCAAATCCTTTATCCATATAGAGCGCATAAAGATCTTCAAACTCCTGAAGAAAGGCTTGTACGAGATGCTCCCTCGAGATTTCTTGACCGGATTCGATAGCAAGCGATGTCGCAATGTTTCGCAGCTCCTCAGGATAATCCTCTGTTTTCAGATTTACACTGATGCCTATCCCGGCAATGACATATTTGAGACGCTCATCTTCACCGCTGCTCTCCAGTAAAATACCGCTGACTTTTTTACCTTTGATCAAAAGATCATTAGGCCATTTGATGCCAATTTCAACTTGGCATACCTTTTGAATAGAACGGCACAACGCTACGGCGCTCAAGAGCGTTAGCTGCGGCATGAAATACACTGGGACGCGCGGCGTCAAGACCATACTCATCCATATCCCTTTACCCGGCGGAGAATGCCACGCACGGCCCATTCGGCCTCGCCCGGCTGTCTGTTCCTCAGCAAGCACAATCGTGCCTTCAGGAGCCCCTGAAGCAACCAAAGCGTGAGCAATTGTCTGAGTCGAGTCTACTGCGCCATACACATGAACTTTCTGCCCCAGCACTTTGGTCTTCAATCCACTGAGCAGCTTGCTGACCTGCCAGCGGTCCGGCTTGCTTACCAACCGATAGCCTTTGCGAGGCGCTGCTTCAAATTCGTAGCCAGCTGCGCGAAGCTCTTCAATATGCTTCCATATTGCCGTACGGCTTACGTTCAGCCTGCGGCTGATTTCCTCGCCGGATACATAGGCATCCGGTGATTCCTGGAACAACTCCAAAATACGTTCGTTCATCTCTTTCACTCGCGATCTATCAGGAATTTAAAAAAACCGCGCTGCACTGCTACTGTGCAGCACGCGCGGCTTGTATTAGGATGTCTTTCTCGTTCGCCAGTTCTCCGAGCGCGGTTCGTTCAAGCAGCTGCTGCAGCAAGGTGCCCATCCATGGGCCCGGCTGCAGGCCAAGCTCCCCCGCCAGATCCTTGCCGGATATGGCGAGCTGCTTCAGGCTGAAGCAGAGAACCTCGCTCAGCCAAGCTTCTCCGCTGCGCACCAGCTCGGGCGCTGCGGTCTGGAGGAAACGCGCGAGCTCGCCGCGCTGCTGCGAAGCATCCGGCAGCGCGCGAAGCTGCCGCAGCAGTGCGCGGGCTGCGGCTTCGCCGCGGCGCACCGCGCCGAGCTTCCAGACCCGCTCCAGATGAGCCGGGTCTATCTGGCCGACGGCGTCCTGCGGAGCGCCGCCGCTGTGCATCTGCGCGGCTACCGCCTCGCGCAGGGCGAGATCCGCTACGACCGCGTCGCCGTCGGCGCGGGAGAAGGTCAGCTCCTGGAGCGCCGTGCGGACGATGTCCGAGGGCACCTCCAGGAGCATCAGCAGCATCGACCAGCGGTCATGCTGCCCTTCCAGCGCGCTGACGGCGTCCAGCGCGTCATCCCAAGCGAGCCAACGCTCAAAAGGCAGCGGAAGCTGCTTTTTGAGGTGTGCCGTGAGGCGGCTCGCCAGCAATAAGCGCACGGCCCGGGCGGGCGCCGGGCCTTCGATCATGCGCTCCAGCTCGCTGCGCACACGCTCCATCGCGATGTGGCGCATGAGCGGAGCTTGCTTGAGCAGCGCCTGCCAAGTTCCCGCTTCGACCTCAAGCTTATAGGTCGAAGCAAAACGAACACAGCGAAGCATGCGCAGCGCATCTTCCCCAAATCGCTCTTCGGCCGAGCCTACGCAGCGAAGCACACCGGCCTCCAGATCCTTCTGACCGTCAAAAGGATCCAGAATCCTTCCATTTCTGTCCATCGCCATCGCGTTCATCGTGAAATCACGACGCTTCAAATCCTCGATCAAATCGGAGATATAGGCGACGGAAGCCGGTCTTCGGAAACCTTCGTATTCGGATTCTTTGCGGAATGTGGTCACTTCGTAAGTTCCCTCAGCTAATACCACGGTAACTGTACCATGCTGCAAGCCTGTTGGCACTGTGCGCGTGAAACAAGCAATGACCTGCTCCGGAAGTGCAGAGGTTGCGATATCAATATCCTTGATCCGCCGATTCAGCACAGCATCCCGTACACAACCGCCAACCAGATAAGCTTCATACCCGGCTTCTTCCAGCTTGCAGATGACAGCCGAAGCACCACGATCCTGTATATGACTATTAACCTTGTCTGACATGTTACTCCTGACCAGCGTTTCTACCCTGCTTATTGACAGAATGACGCTGTAATCCGATGTGATTCGGGAAGCTCTCTTCCCAGCACGCGGTAATAGATTTCTTCATATTGCATGGTTGTGATGTCGTTGCAGAACGTATTTCTGGCACGCATCAAGCAATTTTGCACAACTTGCTCATACAATGCTTGATTGCTTAGCAGGTTAACGGCAAGCTCAGCCATTTTCTCCGTATCTCCCACTTCTGCCAAATAGCCCGTTTCGCCGTGTGTGATAAGCTCAGGAATACCTCCGGCATTCGAGCCAATCGTTGGCACACCGCAAGCCATTGCTTCTAGAGCAACTAGTCCAAAGCTTTCTTTCTCCGAAGGCAGCAGCATCACATCCGCCAATGAAATCACCTGAGCGACATCATCTTGCTTGCCGCAGAAGGTCACCTTATCCGTAAGTCCCATCTCTTTGACTTTCGCAATCATTTTGGACAGATCAGGCCCTTCCCCGACAAACAATAGGCGTGAAGGAATGCGTTGACTGACTTTTGCAAAAATATCAATAACATCCTGCACACGTTTAACCGGTCTGAAGTTGGAAATATGAATTAATATTTTTTCTTCCGGCCGTGCAAACTCACTTCTTAGCTTGGAAATATCCCGTGGATAATACACGCGCTTATCAACAAAGTTATACGTTAAATCAATATCTCGATCTATATCCAGTGATTCCCTAGTTTCTTTAATTAAATCCTTCGATACGGCAGTAACCGCATCACTTTCGTTAATCGCATACCGAATTAAATCAGAAATCGATTGATCCTGCCCCAGAACGGTTATATCTGTCCCGTGAAGCGTCGTAACTACCTTAAGCTTCGTACCCACCATCTGCTTCGCTAACAGCGCGCACACAGCGTGTGGGATCGCGTAATGAACATGCAATAGATCCAGATCTTCCATTTTGGCAACCTGGGCCAATTTACTAGCCAAAGAAAGGTCGTACGGCGGATAACGGAAAACATAATATTGACTGACTTCAACTTCGTGATAAAAAATATTTTTATGAAATTTACCCAAGCGGAACGGCATGCTGTGGGTAATAAAGTGAACCTCGTGTCCTTTTTCGGCAAGCAGCTTGCCAAGTTCAGTAGCAACTACACCTGATCCGCCCAAAGTCGGATAACAAGTGATGCCAATTTTAAGTTTGTCGTTCATCCTACACCTCTTTTCGATCAATCGAAACGATCTACCACATAGGGCAGCTTGGATACAAAACCTTCTGCATACGTAATCATGCGTCTTTGCCCCATAAGGCGGTCGCGAGCCTCTACGCGCTCTACATACCCTTGATTAAGCGGCGTAGCTACTGTTCCCTGCCCTGTAATAAACTGAGAACGGTAGGCGCTTAACGCAGCTAATTTTTGGGCATACCATTCCGTCACATTAACCATTATATCTGCTTCATACACATCATTTATAAAATAAAAATACAAGTGTTCCACATTCACCGGCTCGGAATCCGGCAAATATTTTCGCAGCTTCGCATTGAAGACTGCTTCTTGAATTAATTCTGAACAAGCGATATGGTCAGGATGACGGTCCTGCCAATAAGGCGCGAACACAATCCTTGGTTGATACGTTCGAATTTCTTGCGTAATGCGTTCAATGTGGGCGCGTGTGGCCGACAGCCCCCGATCCGGTAAACCCAGATTGGTCCTGACCGTTAATCCGAGTAGGCTTGCAGCCTCATTCGCTTCTTCCATTCTTGTTTCCACAGTTCCATTCGAAGACATCTCGGCATACGTTAAGTCGCAAATGCCAACCTTCACGCCTTGAGCGGTATGTTTGGCAATCGTTCCACCCATCCCAATCTCAGCATCATCAGCATGTGCGCCAAAAATAAGGATATCCAGTTTTTCGCTCATGTTATTCAATACCCGGCTTATATTTATGTACGAGTTCTCGCCATGCAAAATCCCCGCGATCAAGCGCTCTAACGAGCAGCTCCGCTGTCGCAACGTTCGTCGCGCAAGGAATGCCTTGAACGTCGCAAAGACGCAGGAGGGCAATAATATCAGGCTCATGCGGCTGAGCCATCAATGGATCTCGCAAAAAGATAATAAAATCCATCTCATTTTCAGCTACTAATGCGCCAATCTGTTGATCCCCGCCAAGAGGACCTGACATAAACCGGTGAACGTCTAATTTCGTGTTGTCCATAATGCGCTGTCCTGTTGTTCCTGTCCCATAGAGCTTATGTCCTTGAAAAACATGCTCATAGGCGGTTATAAAGTTCACCATTTCGTCTTTCTTACGATCATGGGCAATTAGTGCAATCTTCAACATCCTACATTCCACTCCCCTAGGGCTCTTTAATCTATAAAATGCTCAAAACCGTAAATCATTCCGCTGTACGTCATTACTTTGCGTATGGCGATCGCAACCCCCGGCATATAAGCCGCACGGTCATAAGAATCATGTCTTATTTTCAGCGCTTGGCCAGGCTCGGCCATGATGACTTCCTGTTGCGCAAAAATGCCCGGCAGTCGAACACTATGTATTCTAAACCCATTGTAATACCCACCGCGCGAGCCTTCAATGGTTTCTTCTTCATTCGGATTCCCTTGACGACGTTCTTCTCTCACCTCGGAGATAAGCTCGGCCGTTTTCACTGCCGTACCCGAAGGCGCATCAAGCTTCTGATCACCATGGTACTCGATGATTTCCAAATTCGGAAAATATTTAGAGGCTTGTGCTGCGAATTTCATCATCAGAATCGCGCCGATCGAGAAATTGGGAGCGATCAAGCCACCGATGCCCTTTTCTTGACACAGCTTGTCCAATTCAGCAATAGCTTGAGGCGTGAAGCCGGTCGTCCCCATCACTGGGCGGATACCTAGACGAATCGCTAGATTCGTATGGGAAACCGCTGTTTGCGGACCTGTAAAATCTACGATCACATCCGGTCTTGCCTCTGTAAGCGCCTGCTCCACGTCGTTGCTCATCTTGACGCCGCACTCCTCGAATCCAACCATTTTCCCCAAATCAATTGGGCCAGAGGTACGGGAAACACCTGCAACCAGCTCCATATCGGACTCTGTGAGTACCGTCTTCACGACCTCTCGACCCATTCTTCCACTTGCTCCAATGACTGCTACTCGAATTTTACGATCCATGCGCCGTATATCTCCTTTGTGTATGTTTCCAGCCTACGATTTCAACTTCCTTTTATAGCGTGCAGCCTGCTGCTTCGCAAGCTCATGATTAGGCTCCAAGCGAATGGCTTCCAATATCGTTTGATACGCTCTTACATAATCATTGCGAAGAGCAAACACTTCGCCTAGTATAAGATACGCTTCTATCGCGAGAGGATCAAGAACAATCGCTTCTTTCAGCAAAAAAATAGCTCGTTCGGCATGCTCAGATTCGGTGCTTAACTCCTTCTGAGCACGATCGACCAGTTCTCTGGCATGCAGGACTTGCAAATGATAGCGATATACTTCATTGCCTGCTTCCAGTTCAAGCGCCTTCGTGGCATGCTCAATAGCCTGAACCAGCTTATTGCTTCTTGCAAAGGTAATCGAAAGTTTATAGTGATAGGCAGCATTGTCCGGTTCTGCAGCTATCGCTTTTTCAAACCATTCAATGGCTAATTCGAAATCATGACCAAGTATGGCTTCGTACGCTTTCTGTATTTGATCTTCTCCATTCATCTGCCCATCCTCCTTTGCGAAAGTCAGTCTCCCGTCTTCGAGGGATAGTACAGTTTATGAAGCTTACGTAGTTTCGGTGTTAATTTTGGTCCAACGACCTGCGTCCCTTGTGTTGAATTTGTGCATGATTTTATCATGCGCTTCGGTCAGATCAATCCCTAACGAGTTGGCAAAACAAATCGTAATGAACAGAATATCGCCCAGCTCCAGCTCTATGGAATTATCTGCTTCGGTACTTTTTTTGGGCTTTTCACCATAGGTATGGTTGACCTCTCGTGCCAGCTCCCCAACTTCTTCAGACATTCTCGCCAGCATCGCCAAGGGACTGAAATATCCTTCCTTGAACTGGGAAATATAAGTATCAACTTCTTGCTGTATATCTTTAAGTGTACGTTCTGACATGTTCACCCTTCTTTCCATCATCTTCACCAAAGCTATCATTACTATGTTAAACTAAACAAGAAAAGTTGACAAATTTTTTTGACCAACTCATCACGTATCCGGAGGAATAAAAATGATTTTCAAAGAACGATTTGCTGATCAATTTATGAATGTCCTTGCCATTATGATCGGTACAGCCATCTACGCGTTTGGTTTGCATTATTTCGTCATCTCGAATGAGTTGATGGAAGGGGGCGTTACGGGCATTTCATTGCTGTTAAAATACGTTCTGAACGTTCCGCCTTCGATCTCGACTTTAGTCATTAATATTCCTTTATTCTATTTGGGGTGGCGAGTCTTTGGCAAAGGTCCCATGCTGTATACGATTTTCGGCGTTGTCTCTCTCTCTTTCTTTCTCTGGGTGATGGAAGTGCTTATTCGGCTTCAGTGGCTAGTCCCTTTCCACACCAGCCAAGACTACTTCTTAGCTACGTTGTATGCCGGGATCAGTTTAGGAACAGGGCTTGGACTCGTATTCCGATTTGGCGGTACGACGGGGGGATCCGATATATTAGCCCGTATCGGACAGAAAAAAAGAGGCTGGAGTGTCGGACAGGTCATCCTGATCATCGATGTTGTCGTCATCGGCTCTTCCTTTCTTTATTTGCCGAAGGAGAAAGTCCTTTACTCGCTCGTTGCTGTCTTCGTCAGTTCTCGCATCATTGATTACATATCGGAAGGTGCTTATACCGCCAAAGCCTTTACAATTATTAGCGATCAAGCTGTTCCTATGGCTAAATCCATCACCCAGGAGCTAGACCGAGGCGTAACCCTGTTTCCTGCCCGTGGTGCTTACTCCGGCAATAATAAAGAAGTTGTTTACTGCGTCGTCTATCGTCATGAAACACGAAGACTCAAAGAACTCATTCATTCCATAGATCCCCAAGCTTTTATTATTATTGGTGAAGTACACGATGTCATTGGAGAAGGCTTCAAGACACAATGACAAAAAGTGGGTTGCGCAGCACGTCTGCACAACCCACTTTTTTCATCTGTTTTCGCTCTCACGCGTTGGCTTGACCGTTACAAAGCTTCTCCCTGACTGATACATCCTCCAACCAGCATAAGACAGAACGCTGACGATTATGAGACCAATCCCTAAGGACCAAATAATCGGCTGCCTCGGGTCTGTAATAGGTACAAAGGCAATGGCATCCTTATTCTTGAGAAACAATTCATCCAAGACTTGATTCAAATGCGTTAAGCCTGACTCCAGTTGGCGTGCAGCCATTGGTTTCTCGCTGATATTCTTGTGCAGAAAAACCAGCACAGAATCGAGCTTCTCTACCGAGCTTGCCTCGCGGCTGATCAGTAAAGCAGGATGAATAATCGCGATATGCTGTGACATTTTACCGAAATCTGTCAATGCTTCTGCTTGTTTATTGGACTTGATATCCTGCGTCAATAACAGGGCATCGTTTTGCAGCACTTTATGATATTGCAACCACATGGGTTGATTTTTATGTGTCAGGGCATCTGTGGCAAGCCGTAGCTTGGCAACGGCAACCTGTCCTTCGTCGGAAGAATATTGAGCCGCGTTATAGACTCTTTTCGCTTGCGTAATCGTTTCCGTCAAAGCGTTCAGGCCTTCCACAGAAGTAATGCCTTCAAAATGGATTTTAGGAATTTGATCCGATATTTGCTGCAATTTATTCCGTGCCTCCACGACTTGTCCATCCATCGTTTGTTTGTACATCTCGTCGGTGATTTGATTCAAAAACTCCACACGCTGAATTTGATCTGTATCTATGGGCTTAGCAGCTTGTCCTGTCGTACTTGTACCAGCCCCGCAAGCCGCGCTGATCGTTGCAACAATCGTGAGCATAAGAGTTGTTGCAACCATTCTCGACCTGATGGAAATAAACATGGGACATCCCCTCCTTCACCATCATCATATGGAGGTTCGTCCCACTTTAGACCAGACAATAGGCAGTTATCGCTCTGTTTTCTGACGTGTCGCCAGACATAGAACAGCAATGATGATACCTATCACGCTTAAGCTAATTGTGAAGCCTTCAATTGTCCGATAGTAATTGTCTACGAGTACATCCGGCAGTCTTGGAAAAACGCCTCTTTCATAGTCCATGAAATCGTTCCAGAACGTCCACGCTGCTACAAGGACTATTGCTGTAAGCTTGTAGCGGTACCATCTAACAAATAATAACGCTTCCAGGGCCATAGCCAAGTGAGATGCTGTCAGCATCCAACCATCCCAGCCAACCGGCACTCCTTGCCAGGCCCCTGCCCAAATCATCGTGACCGCCCAAATGCCATATTTAAAGGATGTAATTAATGCAAA
The DNA here is from genome assembly GCF_013204855.1 of Paenibacillus alba. Taxonomy (GTDB): domain Bacteria; phylum Bacillota; class Bacilli; order Paenibacillales; family NBRC-103111; genus Paenibacillus_E; species Paenibacillus_E alba. Next base: position 387,095 of record NZ_JABMKZ010000002.1, read on the forward strand.
AGCTTCAATAAATCCGCGAATGGCTTGATAAAGTTTACTAGGCTTTTTAGTTGAACGGTAATCGATCAGCAAGTAGCCAATGGTTAAGGTGAAAAATAGACTCGCCGTTGGACTGTCTGGCACGAAATACACATACCACAGCGGTTTCTCTGCAATGGTTTCAGTCATTTGTAACCAGTACCACTCATAACCGTAGATGGTTCCAAGAAGATTTGTGATGAAAAACAACCACAACATTTTTTTGCTTAACAGAAAATCCTTGCTCCAAAAATAGGCAATAGATAACCCTTCCTGCAAGTAAGCTCCTCCTCAAACTGATTTAAAAAAACCTGATCGCTCGCGCGATCAGGTTTCCCTTTTTATTGGGCTTTTTGTTTGGCTAACCATTCTGTCAGCTTCGTGATATCAGCATCTGTTAAGCCTTTATCAATATTAGCTTGGTACTGTTTACCCATGTTGCCCTTACCGTTTTTGATAATGCCAAGAATTTCATCTTGGGAATGCTTGTCACCTACACCAAGTAGGGCTGGTACACCAGAAGCCGGCATTCCTTTGAGTCCTGCGCCATGACAAGATAAGCATGTCGCTTTCTTGTAAATTTCTGCGCCTGGATCATCAGCGGCAACAATAGCTGCGCCTTTTTTCGTGTCTTTGGAAGCACCGCCGCCAGCAGCAGCACCTTTGTTTGCGTGCATTTCTTCTTCACGCTTAATGTGCTCAGGGACGATATTTTTCTCTTTCAATTCCACTTGATAATGAGCCCATGACGTGTACGTCAAATATGTACATGCAACTAAAGACAAGATCATAATGGATGAAGCAATGGGTCTTCTGTAGAAGCGACGCTCTTTGCCTGTATCCAAGAAAGGAGCAAGCAGCAAGCCGCCGAACAGTAAACCAGGAACAACAACCGCACCAAGAACAACGTAATCTCCTGATGTATATGGGTATTTCAACAATTGATACATGAACAAGAAGTACCAATCCGGCATTGGAATGAACGCCGTGTTCTTAGGATCCGCAGGATAACCGAGCGGAGCTGGATCGGACATGACCAGTACTAACATACCGACCAAGACGACAACACCAACCATCCATTCTTTCAGTAAGAAGTTTGGTACAAACGCTTCTGATTTCCCAGGATAAGCAGAATAATCTCTAGGAATCAGTCGTTGCTCTTGTGATTTCTTAATTACGCGGGAATCTCCCACATAAACGATTTTTTCGTCAGACTTATGACCATGCGCCACGCTATTTGCCCCTCCTTCAATTATAGCGGTCCAGAAATACCTTGTTTGCGAATCATGAAGAAATGTCCAGCAAGCAAAGCTAACAGAACGCCCGGCAGGAAGAATACGTGGATGGCGAAGAAACGAGTCAATGTTTGTGCGCCAACGATGCTTCCACCTTGCAGCAATGTTTCAATGTAAGGTCCCGCAAATGGAACAGATGCTGCAATTTTCATACCTACTTGCGTAGCGAAATACGCTTTGTTATCCCAAGGAAGCAGGTATCCGGTAAAACCAAGACCTAACATAACGAAGAAAATCAACATGCCTACAACCCAGTTCATTTCACGAGGAGCTTTGTACGAACCAGTGAAGAACACGCGCAGGGTATGTAAGAACATCATAACAATTACTAAGCTGGCTCCCCAGTGGTGCATACCTCTGACGATAACACCGAAAGCCACTTTATGTTGTAAATAGTCAACGCTGGCATACGCGTTGATAATATCAGGCGTGTAGTACATCGTTAAGAACATACCTGACAGAATTTGAATGACTGTGATGAAAAACGTCAATCCGCCGAAGCAATATACGAAAGCGGAAAAATGATGAGCAGGGTTTACGTGCTCTGGAACCTCGTGGTCTGCTACATCCCTCCACATTGGCGTAATATCAAGACGTTCGTCAATCCAGTTGTATACGTTTTTAAACATCTGATGCTGACGCCTCCTTATACTCTTGTGTTAGCATGTAGTTGTCCCACATAAACGAAACCATTCTCTACTTTGGTCGTGTATTCGTCCAGTGGCTTAGGTGCTACCGCAAGGTTCTTGCCATCTTGCGTATAGTGAGCACCGTGACAAGGACAGAAATACTGATCTTTGTAGGCAGGGTTGTCGTTCCAGTTGACTGTACATCCAAGATGCTTACAGGTTGGATTCAACGCAAAGAGCTTGCCGCCGCTGTCTTTGGAGATCCATGCAACCAATTCAGCATCACTTTCGTACCAGCCATCGACTTGATGGACTTGGAACGTAAACGCTTGTGGAACATTTGTAATTTTACTTTCTTCGACAACTTTAACCCAGTCCGAAGCACTTTTCTTTTGAAGGACAGGATCTACAGCAAACCGTATCATCGGTATAATAATACCGGCCCCCATGAATCCTCCAGCGCCACCAAGGGTGTAAGAAAGAAATTGCCGACGAGACATTTCGCGTTTGGTCCCGGGCTTCTTCCCATGCTGTTCTTCTTTGTGATTGTTGTGATCACTCATTCTCAGGTCTACCCTCCTACATTGGCCGATGTCCGAACCCTCTCGGACGTCAGTTACCTCTATCACGTGTCGTTCGACATTACACTACATAACTAGGACATTACTAATAATAGCCTAGGACTACTAGGTCGTCAAGAATCCATAACTCCTTTTAGTCGATTGAAATCTTGGCCTTTGAACAAATTTTAACGAAATTGTCACAACTTTTTCACAGCCATTGTAAGCAGTTACTCCCCTTATCCTGCACATTTTTTTTTCCAATAATACGCTTTGCGAATAAAGTTAATCACTCCGCTGCCATAATTGTTGAACTTGCTTGGAAATACTTGATTTGATCTGCTCCGACTCTGTTGTCCACTGATCCATATCTACGGCAATGAATAAATCGGTTTCTTCCGCTTTCCACTCAGCAGCTTCTTTATGTACGGTGAGAACGATGATATAACGGAACCCCATTCTTTTTAAATGAAGCGAAATGGTGTTCAGCTGATCTCTGATCTGGGTGCCTGTTATATAATGAAGCGCTGGATATGTGACCACTCTGCCTTTGTAAGGAAGCTCTATCGTTTCCAAAGCATCGCGCAGCTGCTCTAACGTGATCGTGACTTGGGTAGGATCTTCAAATCCTGTCAACCCAGTGACCGGGAGCAAGCAAGTATCCAAATAAGGTTTCAAATCAGGCCATTCTTGTGCAGGTACATCATTAAACTTCAATGCCGCTTACCTCCCTATCGTTTGCCAAAAAAGGGCTTACTATGTAATCTCAGCAATCTCTTCTTGTACTTTAATCCGTCCTCACCTGACTGTCAATTGAAAGGCTGTTTTCTCCGCGCAGCGCAGCAAATGCATCATCCAAATCCTGCTGCTTGACAACCAGATAAGGACTCTCCCATTCACCGTCCAAATGGATGTATTGAACAGTTGCCGGTTTCAATTCGCGATAGGATTTCGTCATCGTCCGCAGTTCCTCAGAAGGGATATCCGTTTTGATGGAGCTTCCGATAATGTCTAGAATGCCGCCCCAAGCTGTAATTCCGTTCAAGGACGTTAATTTATTAAGCAATTCATTCAGCACGAATTGTTCTCTTTGATTTCTAACCGTATCGGAGGACTCTGCTGTACCCATATTGGATTTGCGATAACGAATATAATCGAGTACCTGCTTGCCGTCCAGAAGCTGAAGTCCTTTTTTCAAATTAATATCTGTACCGTCACTATCATCCTGATAACGCATATCCATGTCTACATTTACTGTCATACCGCCCAATTGATCAATTAATTTGCGAAATCCATCAAAATTAATGACCGACATATAATCAATTGGCACTTGATAGACGTGACTAAACAGGTTTTTCGTTTCATTGAGTGCCGTATTTTTGTTTTTATTATAATAATAGGCGTAGAAATAATTCGCTTTGTGAGAAGTTTCCAGTCCTGATTTCGCAGCTTCAACCTCTAGATCTCTTGGGATAGAAACGACAGTGCCTTGATGGGTCTGCGGATCTATCCGAAACAGCATCATGACGTCCGTATTTAGCGAGCCTTCGCTTCCTTCTCTTTCATCGGTTGCTGCCAGTAAGAACGTTAATGGCTTGCTCTCGGCTTTAACGGTTTGACTCAGCGTAATATTGTTACCGGAGAAGCTGGGCGCTTCGGTTGTTTCCGGTGCCGCAATGTGATCAATCGTTTGATTAATTTTATGAGTCAGAAAAGCAGCGTAAAGGGATAATGAGCCCACCAGCATAGCGGCTGCAAGGATCCCTGCCATGATGATTTTCCGTTTTTTAGTAAAGCCTTTTTTGGATTCCATGTTGTTTCTCCTTATGTTCAAATGATCTGTTTTAATAAAATGGACGTAAGGGATAACGATTTGGTTCTTTTTCTCGCATCAATTCAAATCAAAAAAGACAAGTGATTAAACATCACCTGCCTTTTTCATATCTTGCTATCGCAGCTGCAATGACCTCATGAACCTGATGATTGTAATGTTTTCAGCTCTGACGTAAGAGCAAGGAACGTCGTTTGATCTCCCTTGGCCAGTGCACGATCAATCTCTTTATAGAGATTTTCTTCTTTATATTTGCGAATGGCATCATCCCAAACCATTTCCGCGAAAAGTGCCAGCAGCGCGTTGTTAGATACATTCATTTTTCCCATGAGACCTACCTCCAAATGTTGTCCGCGGTTTGTCAGGAGCTTCTTTTTCGCAAAAACATGTTGAATTGTATCCTGGTGTATGCCAACCCCTGTATGTGGCTCCTACTTCATCATATTCATAACGCACAGGAGCGCTTCCTTCAATCGCCCGATTAGCTAGGAATGTGCCTTTACCTACTTTATCGGATTTCTCTGAATACATGCCTTTTAAAATAGAACGACCTTATCTTCTTCGTTTACAAAAGTCCCTTGAATCACTTTGCTTCCCAGCTTCGTTAGCTGGACAACGGTTCCATGCACCTCATCGTCCCCGATCCGAATTAATCCCAAATGCATCATCATTTGCAGGATGCGCTGTTCAACAATCGAAGTCGAGCTGTCATAATAAAAAGGCTTAACCAATTTGCAGAGCACATCCGACAGGGAGGCCATCGTAACCCATTGCCCCCCCAAACGATCAATCCAGCCCGCCATGCTTGGGAGATTTGGAATAGGATTTTTGTAGAGACGCAGCCAAAATTTATAGACTTCTGTCAGGTTTTCTTTCTTCCCCTCCGTCAACCGGGAATTCCCTTCTTCCGTTAAGCGCAAGGTTAGTCCATGCTCGCTAATCAAATTCCGATAGTAGCAATAATCGTAGATGAATGAAAATCGGTTCGGATACTCTTTAAATAAACGACCATAGCCAAACCGCCATGTCCCTTTTGGAACCATTTCTTCCTGAACCGATAAACGGTCAAGAAGCTGCTGCAGCTGTCGTTTGTACATCGAGCCATCAGCCGTAAGCGGTATGTCTGGTTGTCCCGAGATGAATGTCAAGAAATGAAAGATGTCATCCACAATAAGCATTTGCTCATCCCTATAAACAGTAGGCTCCGATGATAGCTGCAGCGACTGTTTGAATTGATTAGTCAGCGCATCGCTAAACTTGCGTTTCAAATCTTCCGGTACGTGGAACAAAAATTTCGTCTGTTGGGAATAGCCGTTAAACAGCCAACCCAGCTTCTTAAATTTAATAACCATATCCCGGGGATTCCAATCGCTCGACTCGTCTTTCTCGAAACGCGATTGCTGAACTCTAGCGATCAATTCTTCAATGCTGAACGCATTGCGAGAATCGAACAGAAGAGAATTCAAGAATCGGATATCCTCTAGGTTTAAGCTTTGAATATGCTTCTCGAAAATTTCTCTGCGCAGCGCTGTGCTTAGAATCGATTGAATTAATTCATTCTTCGAATGACCGTTGCATTGGCATTCATAGGTATGAGCAATTCGACCTAAATCATGAATATCAGCATAGCTGAGCATGTCCGCTAGGTTCATTTGCATCCTACATCCCCCAATTGCGAAGCCTTCTGCTTCGTGGTTTCTAGTAACCATTATGGGATTTTTTTCCGAAAATATTCCGTTTAACATAAAAAAACATGACTCTTATCGAGTCATGTTCGTCTATCAATGTTATTTGGATACGGAATGCAAGTGTGCTAGACAATTGTACAATTGCAGCTCCCAGCCTGTTTCTTGGCGCATTAGGATGGTAAGCGATGTATTTTGCAGAAAATCCTCACTGTCCATCCGCAGAACGCGCAGGATCTGGACAATGAATCCGCCATGAGAAATCAGCAGAATTTTCTTATTCGGATAGTCCTGTATGATTTCTTTCTCTAGTTCTATCCAACGAGCCCACAGATCATCATCCGACTCCTGACCTAGTGCCTGCAGCTTCCAGTCTGGGCCCCAGCGCTCTTCCCGCTCCGCGACCGTAGTTCCTTCAGCCTGCCCATACATGCGCTCTCTGAGCCTTTTATCCGTCCTGATAAAGGGAATTCCCGACAACTTCGAAACAATGAGTCCCGTTTCTCTGGCCCTTGTCAGATCACTGCTAATAATGCCATCCCATTGTTCTTGAGCAAGTCTTAGTCCTAACAGATTTGCTTGCTCTTTCCCTTCTTCGGTTAAATCCGTGTCCAATTGTCCTTGCAGCTTGCCCAATCGATTCCATTCTGTGCTTCCGTGCCGGATAAATCCAATTGTCGTCATCGTAATGTCCCCCATTGCCCTTAAAATGAAAAATGCTCCTTCCGGAGCATTATGTTTTCGTTCGTGACAGCCAATTCATAATAATAATCGTGGCAATCAGCCCTAGAATCGAAACCACAAGCAAATAATGTGGATAGGAGTAAATTGGTCCCACGTGGAACCGCAGTGGTTCCATGAAACTCGGATTCAAACTAGCTACTGCATCCTTCATCTTGTGACCATTCATTGACTCCGCATTCGTTGACTTCAAAGCTTGCGGTGCTTGCAGATCGAATAAGGAGTTATCTGCGGAAGCAATCGTAGATTGCGGTGTACCTTCATAGACCACCGCAAACAAAAAACTAAAAACAAATAGTGCTATGCAAAAAGCAATGACCGCCGTGAGATTCCTGCGCAATTTGTAAGAGATTGCATACATGCGTTCCGTTACAGGCAACCGCCAGGACTCGTTTTCATATATGCGATTCATTACCATATTGGAAACCTTCGGTTCGTAGTCAGGCAGTTCACTGTCGATTGCGGCTGTGCGTATGAGCATTGTGCTTTCTTCCCATATCTGAAATTCCTCCGCACACTCTGCGCAAGTCGCAATATGCTGATCTACCGCGACACGTCTCAGGTCATCATTCGGCAGATCCCAATAGACTCCAAATAACTCCTGGATCTCACTACACTTCATCGCGCTTTCATCCCTTCGATTCTTCGAATATCGGTTCACTGAAATAGGGATCTAGCTGCAACTTGACGGAGGCTCTTGCTCGAAATAAAAGAGACTTCACCGAGCTTACAGTTTGACCTAGTATGTTTGCGATTTCCTGATAATCCATCTGATCATACTCTCTTAAGATCAAAGCTGATCGCTGTTTCTCTGGCAAGCTGTTAATCGCATCGCGAACCATCGTTACTTTCTCGTTGCGCAGCATCGCTTGCTCCGGCATCGCATCAAAGGATGCATGCGGCGTAAGCCCGCTTTGCTCCAACGAGACTTGAACACTTTTATTTTTGCGCAGCTCACTCAGAACCGTGTTCCGGGCAATTGTGTACAACCATGTTGAAAAGGATGCCTCAATTTCTCGGAATGAATGCAAACTGCGGTACGCTTTATAAAATGTTTCATTGCACAGATCTTCTGCGATTGCTTCCATCTGTGTACTTTTGAGCATATGAAAGATAAATGCAAGGATTTTACGCTCGTAACGACGCATAAGTTCATTATAAAGTTGAACATTTCCATCCTTGATTTCTCTGATCAATTGGGAATCGGTCATTACGTGGCGACCCTCCTAGCGGATCCAATTGCCACTCCAACTGCTCATACATGTTTGTACTGCAGCAAGAGTGAAAAGTTGCGGTTATTTGTAAAAAGATTATGAATACATAAATATTTAGACTATCCCATACTAACTCTTCTGGGTCGATTCCCAAATTCCTGCTCAGTTCGACAAATTGTTGGATAAAGTTCATATTCACGGTTGTCGAATATAAACAACAGCACGTCTTTCCTATTATATTATAAAATCCCAAGAATATGGTACATTTGCACAAAAAAAAACCGCCAAATTGGCGGCTGCACTTATGGTGCGATTATCGGATAGGAGTGGAGAGAAACCATACTGTACTTTTATTATATGTATACGGTTTCATTTTGTCAACGTTTTTTTGAAAACGTTTACCTGCATTTTAATTTTTATTTAAACCTGGCATTTCGTGCCTATTGGCTTGTTTGATGAGATTGTTGATGGAATGCGGTCGGATATACGGACTGCCTGCATTTATCCTCGGGATTTGCATCGGATCTGTCCGTTTTGTCGCGACGCCTGCCTTTGTGGTAAAGGCAAACCTCACTCCGGCTTCCTGCAGCAAGGACATGGTTTGATCATCATAGCTTCCAAATGGATAAGCATAGGAATCAACCGCTTGGGCCCCGCCTAGGTCCCTAAGTTTAGTCAGGCATTTTCGTGTATCGCCCAAAATTCTATTTCTAAACTCGCTATCGGTTTCTAACGCGCCGTTCGTTGTCACTTTGTTTGTCAATAACGGTTTTCCATCTTTCATGGCATGCAATTGATCGGAGTGAGCTTGAAAATCAATGCCTGCGAACTCTTTGCGCATCTGTTTGATTTCTTCCCTTGACATGGAAGGCAGCAACGTCCCTTTCGGACTGTCGAGACCGTTCGTTATGACGAAATTAACAGCAGGAATGCCCATTTTCTTCAGAATAGGAAATGCTTTTGTATAAAAGCTTTCATATCCGTCGTCAAAAGTAACTAACACGGCATTATCAGGCACTTCGGCCCCTTTGGATAAAAAACGCTTAAACTGATCCATGGTGATGAATTGATAACCTTGTCTTCGCAATGCACCTAATTGCTTTTCGAATAATTTCGACGAAATGGTGACAGCTCCCTCCGTTTGGTCATCGATGTGGTGGTAAACCAGAACAGCTACTTCGTTCGTAAACATGACTTTGTTCGCACTTACGAAAGAAGGAAAAAAATTAACAAAAATAAGTACGCCAATCAAAAGACTTTTCCACATCATCCATAACTTCATCCAATTCGCCCCACAGTTAGAAAGTAAAATAAAAATAATAAGTGCAACAACAGATGTCATTATAGCATGAAGCCCTTTTTTTGAATATCCAGTTGACATAATAAAAAAACAAGCTGGATTTCCCTCCCTGTTACTTTGAACAGGAAGAAAATTCACAGCTTGCTTAATCGTTTTGACAGCTTAAACATGAACAGCATATTGTTGTCCCAGCAGCGCAGAAGCGCGATCTGCATCTTCTTGATTGCGGAACGAAAGACGCAGAACACCGGGAACATCTTCTCGGCTTTCAATAATTTGAATGTTGCTCAAATTAATCCGGGCATTCCCCAGCAGCGTCGTGATTTGACCAATAATGCCTGGGTGATCGGGAATATCCACATAGATATCGAATAAGGATGTTATCATGCCTTTTCTACGCTCAGGCAGCTGGCTTCTGAACTCACCTGCCAAACGGAACTGCTCGACAATGCCATCTCCGTCTCCGGATTCAAGAAGCTTAACAAACTGTGCAATCTCCAAGTTCCAATCCTTCAAAAGCTTGAGCAGCACTTCACGATTGTTAATCAGAATATCCCGCCAAATCATCGGCTCACTGGAGGCGATTCGGGTAATATCTCTGAATCCTCCGGCGGCCAGATTCTGATACAAGGGATTGCTTGCGTTGTAGCCTCTGACTTGATTCACTAGAGCAACTGCAATGATATGCGGTAAATGACTGATTGCGCCTACGATATCATCATGCTCGCGCGCCTCAACTTGGACAATTTGAGCCTTTGTCGTTTTTAACAGCTCTGTCAGTCGATCAACTTCAGCTTGAGGAGTTCCTTCAGCCGGCGTCAATACATAGAAGGCATTCTCAAAGAGATGGGAAGAAGCTGCTTCTACGCCGTGACGCTCTGAACCAGCCATCGGGTGACCACCAATAAAGTAGACGCCTTCCTTCACGATCTTAGCCGAGCTTTCTGTAACGGAGGCTTTGGTACTGCCAACATCCGTAATGATACAACCCCGTTTAAGCGGAAGTTGTACCAACTGCTGAACATAATCCTCCAGCATCCCAACAGGCACACATAGAAAGATATAATCAGCATCTGCTACGGCCTCAGCCATACTTGTTGTCCCTATATCGACGACACCACGCTTAAGCAATTTCTCAACCGACTTCGGGTTCGGTGAATGACCGACGACGGTAAACTCTGGTTTTCCTTTATAGCAGAGGGCAAGTGATCCACCGATTAGCCCGACGCCGAATATCGCAATTTTTGTCATGAAATCAACCTTTATAATATGAATTAGGCTTGAACAGCCACTTCAGCAAGAACTTCCTTCAGGGCTGCAATGAATTTCTCATTCTGTTCGCGCGAGCCGATGGTTACCCGTATCGACGTTGGGAATCCAAGCATATGTCCTCCGCGAATAATAATGCCTCTGCGCAGCAGCCCATTGAATACATCTGCCGCAGGGCGCCCTACATTAACCATAATGAAGTTACCGTGCGCTGGGAAAGCATGCAGATCCAACTGAGCAAATTGCTCGTTTAAATATTGCAACCCCGCTGTATTGGCTTCTCGGCAGCTTGTGATGAAGTCTTGATCTTTGACAGCAGCAAGAGCCGCTGCTTGAGCAAATCTCGAGGTATTAAACGGTTCCCGCACTTGGTTAATGGATCGAATCACATCGGGATGCCCGATTCCATAGCCCACACGGAGTGAAGCCAAGCCATAAATTTTGGAGAAAGTCCGTAAGGCAATCACGTTGCGATACTGACCGATGAGCTCAATGCTATTCGGGAATTGTCCCGTTGTATTGTATTCACAGTAGGCTTCATCCAAAACCACTAATACATGAGCCGGAACCTTTGCTAAAAACGCTTTAATTTCCGCATCGGTATTCATGGTTCCCGTTGGGTTATTTGGATTGCAAATCCATACAATCTTCGTTTTGTCCGTTATGGCAGCCAACATGCCGTCAAGATCATGAGTACCATCAATCAATGGAACCTCGATGGATACCGCTCCTTCAATCTCACAGTTGTGTTTGTACTGAGGGAATGTATGGGAAGCCATAACCGTCTCGTCGCCTTGAACAAGGAAAGCCCTTGCCAGCATCAAGATAACCTCATCGGATCCCGCGCCAAAAATCAATTGATTCGTAGCCACTCCCAGCGATTGAGCAACAGCTTCAGACAGCTGAACAGCCCCGCCATCCGGGTACAGGCTGATATTGGCTATTTCTGCCTCTAGGGCTGCTTTCACATTGGGTGATGACCCAAAAGGATTTTCATTTGAAGCTAGTTTGATTACTTCTGTTAAGCCAAGTTCTCTTTTCACTTCTTCAATCGGTTTGCCTGGTTGATAAACAGGTAGATGCACAATCGTTTGTTTCGGTTTCACCGGTAAGTCACCTCGTCAATTAGTTGTCCGAACCCTTTAATTTTCCCACAAAGTTGCGAATTTGCAAGAGCCCCTCGGGGTGTGCAGCATCGTTCTCAAAATGAGTCAAAGCATCCTCAATTGTACGCACAATCGCACTTCCTACAACAACGCCATCACAGAGCTTCTCAAAGCGCTGAACTTGCTCGCGGTTCGATATGCCAAAGCCGACTACAATCGGCACTTGAGCAGCTTCTCTTACGGTCGCTAGGAAATCCTCAATGCCTCCAAAAAATTCTGCGCGCTCGCCTGTAACACCTAGGGATGACACACAGTAAACGAAGCCGCGAGCACCCGCTGCGATTCGTTTCACGCGTTCATTCGAGGTTGGCGCAACAAGCGGAATCAAGTGAACGCCATGAGCTTCAGCAATGGCTCTCGTTTCGCTGTCTTCTTCCAGCGGAAGATCCGGAATAATAATGCCGCTGATTTCATTCTCTTGCATCGTTTGGAAAATACGTTCAAGCCCGATTTGCAAAACCGGATTATAGTAAGTAAACAAAATGAAAGGCAGCTTTGAACCTCGTTCTCTAGCTTTGCGGGCAACTTCAATCACATCGAAGATGGATATTTTGCGTTTCAATGCACGCTCAGACGAACGTTGAATAACGGGACCATCCGCAAGCGGATCCGAATAAGGCACGCCCAACTCGATAAGATCAGCCCCAGCCCGCTCCATCTCTAGAATAAGCTCCAGCGAAGCTTCCAAAGATGGATCTCCAATCGTCAAGAAAGGAATCATAGCCGTTTCCCCGCGTTCCTTGAGCTCGGCAAATCGTTGATCAATACGGTTCATCGTCTAGTCCCTCCCTTTGTCGAGATAGCTCATAATGGATTCTACATCCTTATCGCCTCGGCCGGACAGACTCACGATAATGATTTCATCCTTCGACATGGTAGGAGCAAGCTTAAGTGTCTGGGCAATGGCATGAGCACTTTCCAAGGCTGGGATAATCCCCTCGGTGCGGCTCAACAGCTGAAGAGCATCTAAAGCTTCCTGGTCGGAAATTGGATAATAGGTCGCACGCTCAATATCTTTCAGATAGGAATGCTCAGGACCGATGCCGGGATAGTCCAGTCCTGCGGAGATCGAGTGAGCCGGAAGCACTTGGCCATACTCATCTTGCAGCAAATAACTGAGTGACCCTTGGAATACGCCTGGCGTGCCCTTCGTCATCGTTGCAGCATGCTCTTCGGTATGAATACCTCGGCCGGCCGCTTCCACGCCGATCAATTTGACCGATTCATCTTGGACAAACGGGTAGAAGATCCCCATCGCATTGCTGCCACCGCCAACACAGGCCACAACAGCATCAGGCAATCGGCCTTCTGTTTCAAGAATCTGTTCACGAGACTCATCGCCAATGACACGTTGAAAATCTCGCACCATCATTGGATAGGGATGAGGTCCTGTTACTGAACCCAAGATATAGTAAGTGTCCTGAACATTGCTAACCCAATAACGCAGCGTCTCATTACATGCGTCTTTCAGCGTACGTGTTCCTGAAGTAACAGGAATAACTTCAGAACCTAACAGCTTCATACGGAAAACATTCAGCTGCTGACGTTTCGTGTCTTCCTCGCCCATGAATACTTTACACTCGAAGCCCATTAGCGCGGCAACCGTAGCAGAAGCAACGCCGTGCTGCCCTGCGCCAGTCTCGGCAATAATTTTCTTCTTGCCCATTCGTTTCGCGAGGACGGCTTGTCCGATGGTGTTATTGATTTTGTGAGCGCCTGTATGGTTCAAATCTTCTCTTTTCAGATAAATTTTGGCTCCGCCTAATAATTCGGTTAGACGTTCCGCGTAATACAGAGGCGTTGGACGGCCCGAATATTGCTTTTGCAAATAACGGATCTCGGCAATGAATTCAGGGTCATCTTTGTATTGGTTATAAGCTTCTTCAAGCTCACTAAGTGCATTCATCAATGTTTCCGGTACATAACGGCCGCCGAACTTGCCAAATCTGCCGTGCTGGTCAGGTACTTGCGTCACTTTTGAGTCACCCTTTCCACAAATGCGGTAATTTTCGCAATATCTTTCACGCCTTCTGTCTCAACACCGCTGGAAACATCCACACCATCGGGTTGATAGGCTGTCACTAACTCATTCACGTTATCAGGCTGCAGACCGCCTGCTACCAGCAGCTGTACGCCAGCGAAGCGAGCCCACTCTTGGTACACAGGAATACAATCCCAAGCAAACGTCTTGCCTGAACCACCGCCATAGACCGGATCAAACGTATCCAGAAGTACGGCATCTACAGTCCCTTTGTAAGGGTCAAGCTGGGCGCTAACTTCATCAAGTGAAGGCACCTTATGATCTGATTTGGAAATCGACACTGACTTAAACACTTTCACCTGAAAATGCTCACGCACAAAGCGGCAGAATTCCGGTGTCTCCTGGCTATGCAATTGAACAACATCCAAAGGAGCCACAGCCAGAACTTGCTTCAATTGCTCTTCCGTCGGGTTAACAAACACACCTACGGTCAGCGGGACCGCAATGCCGTTCTTCTCTTCCGATTTCAGGAAAGCAATCAGCTCGCCCGCCTTCTCCGGCGTTACTTGTCGCTTGCTTGGAGCAAAAACAAAGCCGATATGATCTATCGGCAAATGCACGATTGATTTTAACACTTCAACGCTTTGAAGTCCACAAATTTTTACCGTAGGAGCCGTCTTCGCAGCCATTCCATTCGCCTCTTTCTACTGCAGGTTGTCGTTTAAATGCGCGCGCCCATCAGATCATGAACAGCCTGTTCAACGCTCGGTTGGCGCATGAAATGTTCGCCGATGAGTACGGCCTTCGAGCCGATTTGTTGTAAATAAGCCATATCCTGTATGGATGAAATGCCGCTTTCGCTAACAACCGTTTTACCAGCAGGAATGTATTGTATCAATTCTTCCGTCGTCCGCAGGTCCGTAACGAAAGTCTTCAGGTTGCGGTTATTCACGCCAATCAATTGCGTATCCAATTCGAGAGCACGCTCCAGCTCTTCACGATCATGTACTTCAACTAGCGCGTCCAGTCCCAGATCACTCGCCAATTGCAAATACTGTTTCATTTGTTCCGTGGTCAATATAGCCGCAATCAGCAAGATGGCATCTGCCCCCAGCAATCGGGCTTCATAAATTTGTTTCGGATCAATGGTGAAATCCTTCCGCAGCAGTGGCACATTTACCGCACCGCGGACAGCTTGCAAGTAAGCATTGCTCCCTTGGAAGTACTGCACATCCGTTAGTACGGATATACAATCGGCACCCGCTTGCTCATACGATTTGGCCAAAAGAACCGGATCGAAATCTTCGCGAATCAATCCTTTGGAAGGAGAAGCCTTCTTCACCTCTGCAATAAGGCCCATAGCCCGTTTATTGCGCACTGTCAACGCTTGTTCAAAGCCTAGGCAAGGAGGAAGCGCAGCGATGAGCTTCTCTGCTTCCTTGATTGAAAAATGGCTCATCGCTTCTACTTCGGCTAATTTCGTAGCTACAATTTTATCAAGAAACATGGCATAGTTCTCCTGTATATTGGATTAAATCATTCAACTTCTGTTCTGCGCGTCCTGAATCAATTACATCCGCCGCCAGCTTTACGCCTTGCTGCATCGTGCCAACATGCCCTGTTACGTAGAAGCACGCGGCTGCATTAGCCAACACGATATCGCGATGGGGCCCTTTTTCTCCGGCAAAAATATGACGAATGATCTCTGCATTCAGCAGGGCATCTCCGCCCGCTACATCTTTGATGCTGTGTGCCCGCAGTCCCAGATCATCTGGCGTAATGGTATAGGTCGTAATCGTGTCCGCTTTCAACTCCGTCACTTTGGTTGGTGCCGAAATACTGAATTCGTCCAAACCGTCCTCGCTCGCTACAACGAGTGCACGTTTCAAGCCTAGCGCTTGCAACGCTTGCGCAATCAGCTCTGTCTTCGTCCTGTCAAACACGCCAAGCACTTGACGGTCTGCTCCAGCCGGATTCGTTAACGGACCCAACAAGTTGAATACCGTTCGAAAGCCTAATTCACGGCGCGGCGCAGCAACATGCTTCATCGATTGATGATACGTTTGGGCAAACATGAAGCAGATGCCCGTTTTGTCCAAGCATTTGGCTGCTTGCTCCCCGCTTAGCGTTATCTTCACGCCAAGAGCTTCCAGCACATCAGCGCTGCCGCTTTTGCTCGACATCGCCCGGTTCCCATGCTTCGCTACCCGAATACCACCCGCAGAAGCGACGATCGCCGCCGTTGTAGAGATGTTGAAGGTTTCCGCACCATCTCCCCCTGTTCCGCACGTATCCAGCAGATCGCTTTGCAGCACATTGACTTGCATCGCCTTGCTGCGCATCGTTTCCGCGAAGCCGGTGATTTCTTCCAGCGTTTCGCCTTTAATTCGAAGTCCTGTCAATAAGCTCCCGATTTGTGCGGGTGTAGCTGCACCTTCCATAATTTCGGACATCACGCTGCGTGCTTCCTCGCGGGACAGATGGCCTCCGCTAATTACTTTGCCAATCGCTTGCTGTATATGAATAAGTCCACTCATGACTCTAATCCTCCTATGCGTCTACTCCCTTAAGAGCTAACAAAGTAATCTTTGTTAATATCACTAATCGGTCTTGGTTCCGGGCTAAACATGGCCTCAGCCATTCGAATCGATTTCAGCAAGGCTGTCGCTTTATTGATCGTTTCCTGATACTCGCTTTCAGGTACGGAGTCCCACACAATGCCAGCTCCTGCTTGAACGTAAGCTTTGCCTTTTTTGAAAACAATCGTACGAATGGTTATGCAAGTGTCCATATTCCCGGAAAAGCCAAGGTAACCAATCGCTCCCGCATAAGATCCGCGAGATTCCGGCTCCAATTCAGCAATAATCTCCATAGCTCTCAGCTTCGGAGCGCCAGACACCGTTCCAGCAGGCATACAGGAGAGAAAAGCATCGAAGAAGTCTTTATCTTTGGCAATTTTCCCCGTAACGTTAGAAACAATGTGCATGACATGAGAATAACGCTCGATCTCCATAAACGTATCGCATTTCACTGTCCCGAATTCCGATACTTTGCCGATATCGTTGCGACCTAGGTCAACCAGCATTAAATGTTCAGCGCGCTCTTTCTCATCGGCCAGAAGCTCTTTCTCCAGCGCCAAGTCCTCCTCGGGCGTTTTCCCTCTTGGTCTTGTGCCTGCGATAGGCCGCGTCTCCACTTTCTCCTCCTCCACTCGCACCAGCAGCTCAGGAGAGGTTCCGACAACGACTTCATCGTCCATTTTGAGCACATACATATATGGCGAAGGATTCATTGTCCTCAGTACGCGATAGACCTGAAGAGGCGACGCCGTAGTTTCCATCTCGAATCGTTGAGACAATACAACTTGGAATATATCGCCGGCGCGAATGTATTCTTTGGCTTTATTCACGTTGGCGATGTACTTTTCCTTCGTAATGTTGGAGCGAATCTCACCAAGTTCCGGCTCGGATACGATCGGATTGTGCGTCATCGTTTCTGAACCCAGCGGACGTTTGATTTTCTCAATCGTCGCATCAATTTTGGCGCACGTCGCTTGATAAGCTTTGACGATATCAGCGTCTGTCGCAAATGGAGGGACATGCACATTGGCAATCACTTTAATTTGTTGTTTGAAATGGTCGAATGCAATAACTTGATCGCAGAACATAAACTGGATATCGTTCATTTGCAAATCATCAATTTGATGGGCAGACAGCTTTTCGTAGTATTGCAATAAATCATAGCCGAAAAATCCAACAGCACCGCCAGTAAAACGAGGCAAATCGGCAAGTTGAGGACTGGAATACGTACGAAGATAAGCTTTCAATACTTCAATTGGCTTCTCATCCAACACTTTATTTTCCGTTTGGGTTTCCACCATCGTTTTTCCATGTTTCGCCTTAATCATTAAGAAAGGATCGCTGCCGATGAAGGAATACCGCGCCCATTTCACACCACCCTCTACACTTTCCAGCAGAAAGGCGCGCGGCTCTTGATAGAGATGTTGAAATACACGTATAGGTGTTTCCGTATCCGCTAATAAATGACGCACAACAGGAATGAGATTATAATCTTTGGCCAAACGAATAACTTCTTGAATTTCCGGTGTATACATGGAAACATCCCCTCTCAGCTTGCGAGCATCTCGTCAGTGCGGTGCTCAAAACTCTATTATGAATACAAAAAAACCTCTACAGAAGTAGAGGTTGACTTTAGTTACAGTAGAAGATCAAGACGAATACGAAAAAAGAAGACATCGGTATGTATGAAGAAATAAACGGCTCCCTAAGAGTCGTACCTTACATACACCAACCTATGTTGCCTTTTCTCAGCTCATCTGCACTCAGCTCTACTCGACTAAACTCTGCTCTACTTGCCTAAACTCATCTAATTCCACTATACTACCGGGTTGCTTCATTTGTCAATTTAACAATATCAGGTCTTAACGCTTTCGCTTCTTTCAAATAAACATGATTGATTTCGGCTTGGGTTTTGGTTGTGTTGACCTGAACCATTAATCGAATACATTTGGGAAGTGAATTTTCTACCGGCACTTCCAAAGAACACATAAGCGGCACAAGCTCCCAACCAGCCAAAGTGCGAATCGCACGCGCCGGGAAGGTAGCTGTAATATCCTCAGTCACTGTAATGAATACGGAACATATATCTTCCGGATGAAAATCATTTGCTTCTACAATCGCACGAAGCAAATCGCCTGTTGCGGTTAAAATTTCTTCTGCCTCATTGTGCGCAACCGTCGTTGCACCACGAATTCCCCTTAAGAACATTGGCTAACTCTCCTCTTTTAGAAGCTCGACAATTTGTCTGACTTGATCCTCAGTAACATCCTTGCGAATTTCCACTTTGCCGATCTCCGTCGGAATGATGTAAACCATCGTGCCTTCTTTGAATTTCTTATCATGCATCATTGCGCTCATAATACGATCCGTATCCAAATGAGCCGGGATATGGACAGGCAAACCAAATTTCACGAACAATCTTTTCGTAACTTCATGGATCTCTTCGGCATAGCCAAACTGCTGAGCAAGCTTAGCTGCTCCTACCATGCCAATCGCAATGGCTTCTCCATGCAGCAGCTCGCCATAACCGGCCACCGCTTCCAACGCATGTCCAATCGTATGCCCGAGATTCAAAATCGCGCGAAGATCATTCTCTCGCTCATCTTGGGAAACAACGATGGACTTGACTTGACAGCCTATATAAAGCGCATAGCTAAGCGCTTCTGGATCGAGAGCCAGCAGCTTAGCTGCGTTGTCATCGCACCACTGCGTGAATGCGGCATCCCAGATCAAGCCGTGCTTGATCACTTCGGAGAGGCCCGCCTTCACCTGGCGGGGCGGCAATGTCAACAGCAGCTCGATATCGAAGAGAACGAGCTCAGGCTGGTGAAACGCTCCGATGATGTTCTTCGCCATCGGATGGTTGACCGCTACCTTGCCGCCGACAGAGCTGTCGTGGGCAAGGATGGTCGTCGGGATCTGCACGAAGCGGACCCCGCGCATGAAGCTCGCCGCCGCGAAGCCGGCGAGATCGCCGACCACGCCTCCTCCGAGGGCCACAATCGCAGAGCTGCGATCAAGGCCCGCCTGGAGGGCGGTTGAGACGATTCCCTCGAGCTGCGCGAGGGATTTGGATGTTTCGCCTGCGGGGACGACGCAGGCTGTAACGGCGAAGCCGCCTTCACGGAGCAGCGTCAAGACGCGCTCCAAATGCAGTGGCGCCACCTCATCATCTGTGACGATGAGCAGCGGCGACTTGCGGCTGAGCTTCGCACGATCGAAATATTCCGTGATTTGGTTCAGAATCCCTTGACCGATATAAATAGGATAAGACCGTTCGCCAAGCTCTACGGTGAGCTCTCTCATATTAGTAGCTCTCCACTTGCGCTAGAAAATTGTTCAAATTCGCACGGATTTCTTCGATGGAATCGCCGCCGAATTTATCCAAGAACGCATTCGCCACTTCCCACGCGATCACATTTTCCATAATGACGCCTGCCGCTGGCACGGCGCAAGTATCGGAGCGTTCTACTTGTGCTGTGAATACTTCTTTCGTATCAATGTCTACGCTTTGCAGCGGTTTGTATAACGTAGAAATAGGTTTCATGACACCGCGCACGATAATTTGCTCGCCCGTAGTCATACCGCCCTCGAAGCCGCCAGCGCGGTTCGTTCTGCGGCTAAAGCCACTTTCCTGTGTATACAGGATCTCATCATGCACATTGGAACCTCTGCGCTCCGCTGCTTCAAAACCAATCCCAAATTCAACACCCTTGAAAGCTTGAATGGAAAGGACTGCTTGTGCGATTTTGCCATCGAGCTTGCGATCCCACTGAACATGACTGCCCAGACCTACCGGCACGCCTTCAATGATGACTTCAACAATACCGCCAAGTGTGTCGCCATCTTCTTTGGCAGCATCGATAGCCGCGATCATTTGAGCCTCCGCTTCTTTATCTACGACGCGTACAGGTGATTCTTCCGTAATGCGGATAAGCTCATCAACTGGCAGCTCTTGACGTTTCACTTCGACATCGCCGATTCGGATCACTTGTCCAGCCACTTTAATACCGAACTCAGCAAGCAATTGACGGGCAACTGCTCCTGTCGCAACGCGCATCGTCGTTTCACGCGCACTGGAGCGCTCGAGAATATTGCGCAGATCCTTTTGATTATATTTCAGACCGCCGTTTAAATCCGCATGTCCTGGACGGGGGCGATTCACACGACGTTTGCCTTCGTTGTCCTCTTCTACAGGCTCAATCCCCATAACCGTTGTCCAATGTTTCCAATCATTATTAACGACGACAAGCGCAATCGGAGCTCCCGTTGTTTTGCCATGGCGCACACCGCCCGCAATTGTCGCAGTATCCTTCTCAATCTGCATCCGACGACCACGACCGTAACCCTTCTGACGTCTATGTAGTTGAAAGTTAAGATCTTCAAAGTTCAAGGTTACATTGCTTGGAAACCCTTCAATTATCGCAGTGAGCTGCGGTCCGTGCGTTTCACCTGCTGTTAAATATCTCACAATCCGTTACCCCCTAAAGTATGGCGAATCAAAGCTGGCTTCGATAACATTCGCTGATTCATTTATGATTTTCGTATGTATGTCCTGTCGAACACTTTAGCGCTTTGACGCGCGATTACCTTTTGTCATTATAGTATAGGTACTGTGGTTTGGCAACAGCGCAAACGCAAAAAACACGCCTCGCGATAAGGAAAAAACCCTTTAGCGTAAGCGTGTCAACATCTGATCAGGAGCAATGTTATCCGAGCATTGGCTGCTTCTGGATAACTCTCGGTAATTCGGCCATCTGTGGATCATTCATCAATCCCATAATCTGTGACGAGTCGACACCCAAAATTTGCGCACATTCCTGAATAGAAATCATTCCCCTGCGATAAGCGGTGATTACCTTGCGTTTGTCCATAAGAGCCCCCTAGGAGTTTCTGCTTAAACCAAGACAGATACCGTAAACTTTACTGACGTTGCCCTAATCAATCATGACTTCATCCGTATAAGCTTAGACTTAGTTACTCTTAGTATTGGAAGATATGGAAGATCTTATACACCCTTCTTGCGATAAAAGAACGTATCTGCTGGTTCCAAGTCATATTGCGACGGAGAAAAAATTTGCTCAGTTGAGCCAACGAACAGCAATCCGCCCGGTTTCAAAGCTTTCGAAAACTTTTGATACAAAACATGCTTGGCTTCCTCTGTAAAGTAAATAATGACATTCCGGCAAACGATGAGATCAAATCCGGTGTCAAAAGTATCGACCAGCAGATTCTGCTTCTGAAATTTAATCGTCTTCTTCAGATCATCTGTAATATAATGCATCAACTGATCTTGACGGAAATATTTCTTCACATATTTCTCTGGCACATCTCTTAAAGAACGTTCCAGATAGACGCCTTTGCGCGCCTTGTCCAACGCCCCATCATCAATATCCGTCGCAAGCAAATGAACTTCGTTCAATGCGCCTTGCTCGGCCAAGATCATGGCTAGTGTATATGGTTCTTCGCCTGTTGAGCACGCAGCGCTCCATACTTTCAAGCGACGGTTTTTCTTCAGCATATCGGGAACAAACTTCTGTTCAACCAACTCCCAGCGATTCGGATTCCGCCAAAACTCGGAGACATTAATCGTCATGCGGTCTAAAAATTCATAAAACAGTTCTTTATTTTTCATCATTGCATCAAAGAAAGCAACGAATGTGTCATATCCGCGTTTCATACGCAAGGTGGTTAACCGTCTTTTCATTTGCGCTTCTTTATACAAAGCGAGATCAATGGACGTGTGTTCTTTCACTTTTTTTATAAACAATAAAAAATCTTGATCTTCCATGTTGTCCACCTACCCTGACATATTCTCATTGATACATTCTGTAGGTTACCGTTAGAATCCTTCATAAAACGACAAAAAAAGAACCTGCATCCAAAAAGATGGCAGATTCTTAGTCGATAGCTCCAATTAGATCCATTGTTGAACCACTTTATTGTAGGTGATCAGCTCGTCCGCTTGAAAGAAATTGCCGATTTCGCGTTCAGCGCTTTCCGGTGAGTCCGATCCATGAATCAAATTAAAATTCGTATGAACCGCATAGTCCCCGCGAATCGTCCCTGGAGCAGCTTCTAGTGAATTGGTCTTGCCGATTAATGTGCGCGATAAAGGAATCACTTGATCCCCTTGCCATACCATGGCGAATACAGGTCCCGATGTAATGAAGTTCACTAGTCTTTCATAAAAGTCTTTACCTTCATGCTCGGCATAATGAAACTCTGCTTGTGCTCTCGTTACCATCGTTAGCTTGCCGCCGATTAATTGAAAGCCCTTCTGTTCGAATCGTTTTACGATTTCACCGATGAGACCGCGCTGCACGCCATCAGGCTTAACCATCAAAAATGTTTTTTCCATGTCAGGACTTCCTCCTTTGAGTTTTCGTCAGGAATTGATGTCGTAAGCATTTACTCAGTAAGGTTTAACCTATGTAGTAAGCATTAGTTTACACTTTTTGGCAGCATTTCTCAAATGGTCCTTAGTACGAACGATTTCCGAAAAAATGCGCGATTTCAGTCAGGTCTTTCTTGGCTTGTGTTTGAGGCAGCAAATCAAGCGCAGCAATAGCCTTGTCAATGTATTTCTGGGAAAGCGCCTCCGCTTGGTCGATCCCTTTGCTGGACCGAATCGCATCTAGAAAACGGCTGACGTCCGTTTGTCCGTCCAACTGATGTATACGCTCTAATTCGGATAAAATAAATGGCTTTAATGTAGGATCCTGCATAGCGAGCAGCACTGGAATCGTAATATTGCCCTGTTTCACATCACTGCCTGGCGGCTTGCCGATTTGCTTCTCAGTTCCAATCAAATCAAGGATGTCATCTCGAATTTGAAAAGCCATTCCCGCATTGTATCCAAAGGAATACAGCTTGTTGCAAATCCAGTCAGGCGCATCTGACGCTATAGCCCCCAGTTGACAAGAAATCGCGATAAGCAATGCCGTTTTACGTCTGATTCTCAGCAAGTAATCGCGGATGGATTGCTCGGAATGAAAAAAGAAGCGAATTTGTTCCATTTCTCCAATGGACATCTCGACGATCGCCTTGGACATGATCTGATGGACAGCCGGCTTGGGGATTTGCGTAATAACACCAAGCGCTTTGGCGAAAATGTAATCCCCTGTGAACATCGCAATGCGATTGTCCCATTTGGAACGGACCGTCAATTGCCCACGCCTTGTATTGGCATCATCAATGACATCGTCATGAACGAGCGAGGCCATATGAATCAGCTCCAAGGGAACAGCCACTCGCTTCATCGTCTGCAGCTGATAATTGCCGAATTCACCTGAGAGAAGAACGAAAACGGGACGTATTCGCTTGCCTCCTGCTTTCAGCAAATGCATAGACGTTTCTCTCAGCATCGAATGATCGGTATATACACTTTCTTCGAGCTCTTTTTCAATCGCTGCTATATCTTTTTTCTTTCTTGTATAGATATCCATTAAATTTTTCATTCAGTCACCCGTGCCACTTTATTCTCTGACCATAAAGCGATGCTAACTGGTTTCGGCAGGAAACCCAGCTCATAGCAGTACTTATAATACAGAGCAAGTCCATCCCATTGTTCCGTTCCAAAATCATAGCATAATGTATGAAAATAATGATGCCAATAATCCGATGTGCCACCGACTGAATCTTGCGCCTCTTGCATCATTTCTTGCGGATCGTTATGTGCTTTGGCTTTGCTCGCCATAAAAGCATTAAACGCCTCCGCCACCAGCTCAGGAAACTGCTCGGCTGTTTCTTTGCGAATGGCCCAAACTGCGAAAGACATCCATTGTCCGGTCCATTTGGCCCATTCTTGCCCAAGATCAGTAATCATATACGTTTTATTGCGCCAGTTCTCTTTGATGGCATCGTCACCGATTAACAAAGCTGCATCTGCCTTTTCCATCATTTGAGCAATATTCGGCTGTGCATACTCGTAGGTTGGTTTTCCGTTATAGAACTTTTCGAGAATAATTTTAAGCAAATTGACCGATGTTGCCGAGGTGGTTGGCAAGACGATGTGCCCATTTGCTATTTCGCGCAGCGGCTTTTCATGAAAGAGCAGGATGGAATTTACTTCTCCATAAGCGCTAACGGAGAGGTCGGGATATAACAAATACTGCTCAAACGATTCTCCGTAAGCAAAGGAGGATATCGGCCCCATATCAATGTTGCCAGCTTTCATCGCTTGATTCAGTGAAGTCGGGACTTGTTCAATAATATCGACCTCGCTGCTATTCATCAGCTCAGGAAAGTAATAATAAATAGGCCAAACGTTTGTATAATTAATTCGGCCTATGCGTATTTTAGGGTCTTGGTTGCTCATTGTTATCTCCCCATCTTCGGTACAAGGAATGCTCAATCTCCATGCTATCCAGCACTTTACCCACCAAAAAATCGACCATCTCCTCAATGGAGCTCGGACGATTATAGAAGGCCGGCATCGCCGGAAGCATGCGTACCCCCATTCTGGATAAAGTAAGCATGTTCTCCAAATGTATGGCATGCAATGGGGTTTCCCTTGGAACCAGAATTAATTTTCTTCCTTCTTTGAGCATAACATCTGCCGTTCGCTCCATTAAATTATCGGACGAACCATGTGCGATGCCGGACAAAGTACCCATGGAACAGGGGATGACTACCATCCCTTTGGTGCGAAAGGAGCCACTTGCAACCGTAGCTCCAATATCGGCAATCGGATGAAACACATAGGAGCCTGCTCGGCCGCCAAAATGCGCTTGAAGCATCTCTTGGCGTTTGCTTGCCTGCCAATCCAGTTCATCATGCAGAACTCTCCAGCCTGCCTCCGTAATCATCAAGTGCACATCTAAGCCTTGATCAAGCAGCACTTGAACGAGTCGCACCCCATAGATTGCGCCACTTGCACCCGTTAGCCCGACTACCCAGTTCCCGTTCATGAATGCTGCCTCACAAGCACATCAATCAAAGTGAAGGCAAACATCACCAGACTCAAAATTCCATTCATCGTGAAGAATGCGGTATTTAATTTGGACAAGTCCTGTGGAGAAACAAGCCGGTGTTCTTTGTACAAAATCACATAAGCAATGACGAGACCAATTAAATAAAACCAGCTCAAATGGGTGATAAAAAATAAAGCGACAAGGCCTACAGCAGTGAGCACATGCAAGATACGAGCTGTATTTAAAGCAGCTTTGATGCCAAACCGACTCGGCAAGGAATGCAAGCCTTCATTTCGATCAAATTCTGCATCCTGGCAGGCATAGATCAAATCAAACCCTGAGCTCCAGCATACGACCGTCAAGTAGAAAATGAGCGAAGACCATGTGAAATGGCCTGTTACGGCGATCCAGCCCCCAAGCGGGGCTAAGCCTAACGTTAAGCCTAATACAAAGTGGCATGTCCATGTAAACCTTTTGGTATATGAGTAAAAGACAAGAAAAAACACTGCAATCGGCAGCAGTTTCATGGACAAAGCGCTTAAATTGGATGTTGCCCAAAACAGTAGTGCGAAGGAAATAATAATGTAAATAATGACCTGCGGGATCGAAATGAGTCCTGCTGGAATGGCACGATTCTCTGTGCGTGGATTGCGTTTATCAATTGCCTTATCAATAACGCGATTCAACGCCATCGCGGCGGTTCTCGCTCCTACCATGGCTAGAGTGATCCAGCCAATTTGCGCCCAGCTGGGCAGATGACCATTTAACACAACAGAACCCAGAATGGCTCCCATGAAAGCAAACGGCAATGCAAATACACTGTGTTCGAATTTAATCATTTCCAGAAAAATTTTAAGTTTAGTAAACATATGCTGATTACACTCCTGATTTCGTTTTCCCCTTGGTGCCTAAATGTAATGCGGCAACTCCACCTGTTAATGGGTAAGCTTGTACTTGTTCCAAACCTTGCTTTTGAAAAATGACAGCCAATTGCTTATGGTCCGGAAAATGAACTAGTGATTCCGGCAGCCACTTGTATTGCTCGTATTTCTTAACGATAAGTTTTCCCAAAAAGGGCAGTACACGTTGAAAATAAAAATAATAGATAGACTTGAAAGGCTGCCAAGTTGGCTTAGACAGCTCTAAAGACACAACTAGCCCTCCTGGCTTCACGACACGCTGCATTTCACGAATGACCTGCTCCAGATCAGGGACATTTCGCAGCGCGAACCCGATGGTAGCGAAATCAAATGTGTTGTCGTCAAACGGAAGACTCATCGCATTGCCGCGAATTAGTTGTATCTGCTGGTCCAAGTGAAGCTTCTTAATTTTCTCTGCGCCATAATCGAGCATGTTTTGACTAAAATCCAAGCCAACCATTTTGCCATTGCCGCTTGCTTGAGCTAAGCTGATGGTCCAATCACAGGTCCCGCAGCATAAATCGATGGCCGTATCTCCCGGTTGAACATTCATTTTCTTCATCGTGAATTTCCGCCATGCTTTATGCCTGCGGAAGCTCAATATGCTGTTCATCAAATCATACTTGGGGGCAATGCTCTCAAAGACGGAATGCACAAATTCTTCTTTGCTTTTCTTCGGCTTGCCCGTTGCTTTTGTCATACTCATCTGTTCTGTCACCTCATATTTCTTCCATCACTTTGGATGGCTTCGCTAAAAATCGAAGAAATGGCTCACCTATGTGAAACAGTTCACTTATTAGTTTGTCCGAGTCCAGCTGCTGCACAATCGCCTGCAGTTGCTTCGTATGCGTATCAAGCATCTGATAAAGCTGAGACTTGATATTATACTTATGTAAAAGCGTGCGAACTTTGGTTTGGTCTGATTCCTCTGCGTGAAGCTGCTTCCGTTCTTCTTTGGTACCATGTTGTAGAATGTGCCAGAACGCCCAACTTCCTCGAAAACTGGCAATCGCTTCAATGTGAAAAATTTCTTCGAAAATGATTTCGCATTGGGCAAAGCTTCTCAGAATGTCCGACCAATCTTGTTCATACGTGTCAGACATGAGGTCCGAGAAAGACAAAAAAAGCTGAGATTTAATTTCCACAGTCTGGTGGAGGTAATCTTCTGCTGTCAATTTCAATTGTTTCATTTTGATATACAAGTTCATCTTCAGACGATTGACTTCACAAATAGCTTCGGATAGCTGCTTAATGATTTCAATTTGACCCGCCTGAGCCAATAGATGATAAAAACGGGAGCTGAAGTAGTCTCCTGCAAGTACCTTTAACTGCCTCGATCTAGCTGCTTTCTTTTCTTTGATGTCATTAGAAGCCATGACCATGTCATGGGTGTCGAGGGCAAGCTGGACCAGCGATGTAGCTAAGGTAAACAATTCGCTTGAAGCGCTTAGCTTGCTGCTGCCATTCAAAAAAGCAAACAACAGACGTGTTCGAAGCTCCGGAAAATCGGGCAAGTCTGTGTGAATTTGAATCATATCATAATCTGTGTATTGCTTAGCGATCTCAGGGATCCGATAAGAATTCATGCAAAAGCCTCCGTAACCGTGTGCCAAATCTCTTTTGTCTTCTTCAATGCTTCAATTCAAGTCATTATATCATAACACGTAAATCGACGCACATTTAATTATAGCGGATATTTTTGCTGCCACTTCGAGGTGTAGGTCAGACGAAAGCGGTTCTGCAATTGCTGTTCCAGCTGAATCAGGCTTAATTCATTCGCGTTCTTCTCCATATCCTTCCCGTTTTCACGCTCCGCAACCATGGCGAGCACAAGCTGGGTAGAAGCGGAATCCTTTGTCCCCGAATAGTCGATCACGCGCACCCAGATTTGTTCCACATTTTTCGTTCGATTGATCATCGTTTGAGCAATGGTGTACAAGTCTCTGTAAACAGATACAGAATCTGCATTCTTCGGCAAGCTTAAATCAAGCGACATCCGGGAATTGCTCAGCTCTACTTTGCGAATTCGCAGTTGAAGCGGAACTTGAACCAGCAAGTCAACCAAATTGCTGTCCGTTAGCTCGCTGGGCCGATTGCTTGACCAATTAGCGGATGAGCTGAGACCGGCAGAACGATCCATTTTGGGAAGCAGCGATAAACAGATGACCATGGCAACTGATATTCCTATTGTCAAGATGATACGCATCGACCATTTCATGACCAAAGCACCTCCAACACGATTCCAAGAGCATGCTGAAAATGCATATCCATTCGCATGTTACAAGCTCTATACATCATTGTACAAAGAAAAAAAGCAGGCTATGCCTGCTTTTACAAATTATTCTTCTGTATCAATCGTGCCATACTTCGTCATAATGATAGCTTTGCCTCGTACTTTGACAGCTGATGTGTGTTCAGTGAACTGAGCAATCATCACTTCACCCTTGTCCAATTTCTCCGTATGATGAAAGCGAGTATCTTGTCCACGCGTTAATCCGATCACATGCACACCGTTATCTTTGGCTTTAATGACAAAATATTCATTGCCGTTCGAGTTTGTTGGATTTGTTTTATTGTTCGGTTGTTCCACTTGTCATCCTCCGTTCCGTTCTTGCCTAAACTACTGATCCTTCTGTTATGATGCCAAAAAAAGCAGCCCAAAGTCAACTTGATTTAGACAGACGCATGATTAGATACTGTTTGGTTGCCTTTTCGGTAAAAGCTTTTGAACTTGGCCGGCAGCATGCGATTGGAGCCAATTCGTATTAATAGATCTGACAGTTTCACTGTTCCGTATGCAAACAGCATGCCAGCGAAAACATCAATCAACCAATGAATCTGCAAATACAAAGTTGAGAAAATGATGGAAGCGCAGTACGTCACCATCATCGTTTTGAAAATACGATCCTTCTCTCGCAAAGCCAGAAGCAGCATCGCAAATGAAATCGAGGTATGCATACTTGGAAAACAGTTCATGACCGCTACTAGAAGTGAATTCTGGTCTGTAAACA
The DNA here is from genome assembly GCF_013204855.1 of Paenibacillus alba. GTDB lineage: Bacteria > Bacillota > Bacilli > Paenibacillales > NBRC-103111 > Paenibacillus_E > Paenibacillus_E alba. The sequence continues at coordinate 416,209 of NZ_JABMKZ010000002.1, forward strand.
CCCGATGCAATAAATCCGGCTGCTTGTTCACGTACCAAACTTCGTGCAGCAGAATTAAGTTGTAAAAAGGCAAAATGAGTGGGAATTGAAGCATATGACCCGATAATGCGTAGGAGAGCATTTTCTTGATGCTGCGTGTCCAGAAGCTTCTTACAAGACAGATCCATAACGATAGGACGAAGCCGTAATTATAAATCCACACCATCGCTTTATCCAGAAATGGCGTGGCAATCCATCTCGCCCAACCTCCCGTATTCAGCGGTATCGCGTTCATGTAATCATCCCAGTGCCACGGGTGTCGATTGTTCTCAAACATCCAATTGGCGATTTTCCACCAGAAGCCGTTTCCCGAACCATAAAAGTAATAAAAAACACCAAGGAGTGGAATACCAAAGAGAAAGAAGCGTCTCCAATCCACATCAATCTGATCCTTGCGAACACCCAATAAGCAAATTAACAATAGAATCCAGCATTCTTTCGTCCAATTCCCAACCACACCTATTCGCCAAACCAAATAAATAGATGCAATAATGCCGAACATCGTCCAATCTTGCGATTTCACGAGCTCGTTTAATTTCAACTTATTCAAGACCGTTCCCCCTACAATGATCTAAGCAGTGTTATCTCTTTCTCGGAACAAGCCTCTTCACGAGAAAAAGACATCGCTTCTTCGATGTCTTTTTCTTAATCGGAGTAACACGATTCGAACGTGCGACCTCACCCACCCCAAGGGTGCGCGCTACCAGGCTGCGCCATACCCCGTTTGTAGCTGTAAAACTTATTCACTTTTGTAATTATAGTAGGAGAATTTGGAATTGTAAAGGCATTTTCTATCCTCAATAAAGAAAGCCGCGACAGCGATTAGCGGTCACGGCTTTGTTGTTATATAACGTTCAATAGTATGTAAAACGCAAATTATTGAATGCCATCTTTAAGTGCTTTACCAGGTTTGAAAGCTGGAATTTTGCTTGCTGGAATTTCGATTTCATCACCAGTTTGTGGATTGCGTCCTTTACGAGCAGAACGTTCACGAACTTCAAAGTTACCGAATCCAACCAGTTGTACTTTATCTCCGCCTTGCAGCGCTTCGGAAATTGCATCAAACACAGCGTCAACTGCTTTTGTTGCATCTTTCTTGGAAAGCTCAGAGGTTTCAGCAACCTTGTTAATCAATTCAGATTTATTCATGCCATTCACCTCCCCCCAAGATTTCTCACTTCCGTTACTTCCTGTTTTCACCGTTTCCTCAGAAAATATACATTATCCAATGAAAAATCGTTGATTTTCTTAGTAAAAATGAACTTCGAAAGCAGACGAATAAACTCATAGTAATATACTCCGACAGCAATTTCAAGTATCGTTTTCCAATTTATGTGGGGATTTCCGCTACTAAACGACAAAAAACACTCAATCGAGTGTTTTTTGTTCATCATTTTACAAAATAATGGCAATTAATCCGCCCGAGCCCTCATTAATAATTCGCCCAAGAGTTTCTTGCAGTTTATAGCGCGCATTGTCCGGCATTTGGGCCAGTTTTCCTTGGATCCCTTCGCGAACGATCGAATGGAGCGACCTTCCGAAGATGTCCGACTCCCAGATTTTGAGCGGGTTATCCTCGAAATCTTGCATCAGATAGCGGACGAGCTCTTCACTTTGCTTCTCCGTTCCGATGATCGGCGAGAACTCGGACTCGACATCTACCCGAATCATGTGAATGGACGGTGCTGTAGCCCTTAGACGTACTCCAAACCTAGAGCCTTGACGGATCAGCTCCGGCTCATCCAGCGCCATCTCAGCCAGCGTCGGAGGGGCTATCCCGTACCCGGTCGTTTTGACCATTTCAAGAGCTTCTGCAAACTGATCATATTCTCGTTTCGCATGCGTGAAGTCCTGCATTAATTGGAGCAGATGATCTTTCCCTCGAATCTCGACACCGACCACCTCAACGAGGATGCGATCATAAAGCTCATCCGGCGCGAACAAGTCAATTTCAGCTACACCTTGCCCCATGTTAAGCCCGGCCAAAGCTGCCTTGTCAATGAACTCATAATCACCAAATTGGCTAACGACACGGTCTACGTCACGCAAGCGTCTGATATCTTGAACGGTATCCCGGACTGAATTCTCAAATTGCGTACGCAACCAGTGATTCTCATCCAATACCATAACCCAGCTTGGCAAATTCACATTAACTTCATGAACAGGGAACTCGTAGAGCACTTCACGCAGGACAGAGACCATTTCTTCTTCCCCGGCACTGGCGACACTCATCGTTACAACTGGAACGTCATAGCGGCTTTGCAGCTCGCTGCGCAGCTCAAGAGCCGGTTCACTATTCGGTTTCTGCGAGTTGATAATGACGATGAAAGGCTTACCTACTTCTTTCAGTTCGTTAATCACTCGTTCTTCTGCCAACACATACGAAGATCTCGGAATATCCGATATCGTTCCGTCGGTTGTCACTACTACGCCAAGAGTAGAATGCTCTTGAATGACCTTCCGTGTCCCGATCTCTGCCGCTTCCTGAAACGGAATCGGTTCATCGAACCAAGGGGTGTTGATCATTCTAGGGCCGTTCTCGTCTTCATAGCCTTTGGCGCCATCGACTGCATAACCTACACAATCAACAAGGCGAACATTGACGTTCAACCCTTCGGCCACAGAAATTTGAACCGCCGTATTCGGTACGAATTTCGGCTCCGTTGTCATTATCGTGCGGCCAGCAGCGCTCTGCGGGAGTTCATCGGTAGCCCGGATCCTATCCGCTTCACTTTGAATGTTAGGCAGCACTACAGATTCCACAAAACGTTTGATAAAGGTTGATTTTCCTGTCCGGACTGCTCCGACTACCCCCAGGTAAATGTCCCCTCCCGTTCGTTCTGCAATGTCCTTAAAGATATCCACTTTCTCCAAGAGAATCCCTCCTACAGTTTGGTCGTCAACTGACTCATGTGACGGTAACAATTGACTACTCGTACATTCATTTGGACTAGTAAGAAATATATGTACTTTCGATAGAAATATGATAGATGCGTAGATCTTTTTTTTGCCGCTCATATTTTATGAAGCACATACGGCTTTCCTTATAGAACCATAACCAGGGACTTTAATCTTAGACCAAAGTCTCACCACATTGAAAAAATATATGATAGACAGCTAGCAGATATTCTGAAAAAGCAAAAAAACCTCTTACAAGATTTCTGTAAGAGGTTGGGATTACGGGGCAATCTGCGGCATGGGCTGCTCCTTTTGCCATAAATAAGCCGTACTCCGGATTGGAACGAATAGCGTTTTGGTCACCAGAATCTCGCGTAAATCCTGGTTAGGCTTAAGGCTGCCAGCCAGCGATCCGCTTTGAATGAGCTGCATAATATCCATGGCATAGTCAATCGATACATCGCCAGTTTGTTTATCTACGATATAAGAAATGATGTTTTTGCGGTTGTACACGGATTTGATATCAGGTGCTTTCATACCAAGATGAGCAAAATCAACATATTCAAAAGCATCATTGATAGCCACGCCCTCTGGCAAATTGCCATCGTGTTTGGCTTTATAGTCATTTATCTTTTTTTGAACGTCCTCTACACTCTGATAGGCTGATAAATCCATCAGCTTCACGGTCGGTTTAGTTTCCGCATCAACAAGCACATAGATGAAGATACCCCCGCTCTCGAAAGCATTGGCCGGTACCGTGCTAAGTAGATTTGTTTTTTTCAGCTTGGCAAAATCAATGACGTATTTCTCGTAAAGCGGTGTCGTCATCTCACTATTCTTAATGGGCAAAACACCGGTTTTCTCATGATACAGATCAATCGCTTGCTGCACGACTGTAATGAATTCCGCGGGGTTAATCTGATTTTCTTTGCGTAATTCTTGAGGGTATGCACATCCGCCCAGAAGCAGTACCAGACATATCGTGAGCCCCAATAGTCTGACTTGGAAGAGGCTTCGCCATATTTTCACTAATGATCATCCTATCTTTTTTTCTAAAATAAATCGTCATCTTCATGTTGTCTTGCAAGCTGAGCCCGTATGGCTGCTTTTAGAGGGTCTTCAGGCACGGTAACCTGTACAGGTCCTATCACCTTCGCCTGACAAGCCAGCCGGTAGCCCTCGTCAGCCTGTGAGCCAAGCTTCAACCGTTCATTGATGTTCATCGGTGCTAAGCCGCTGGAATCGGTCACTTTGACTTTGCACATGAGACATGCCGCTTTCGCGCCGCAGCGCGTACGTATGTTCACTTTCGCTTTACGCCCTGCATCCAGCAAAGTTGTGCCTGACCTGACCGTAACCTTCTTGTTGTCCGGCCAAAAATGCACTTCTGTAGCATTCATCCCATTCACCTTCTTATCGCATCAAACTGTTAGCGAAGTGAGTCTTTCATTAATTGTTCCAATCTGTGTTGGAACTCCGTTCCCCAGCTATTTCTTTGCAAGAGGTCGTTTAATACCGGCATATGCAGCCCTGGATTTGCAAGCATCGTATGCCTAATAGCTTCATAGCGGTCAGGGCGATTTCGCAGCAAATTAAAAAGAAGCTCATGAGCCAGCGGCATCAACCTCACATGGTGACCAGTTATTTGAACCGTTTGGCTGTGAGCTTCCCACAAATAAGAAGCTTCAACCTGATAGGCGGATTGCATCGCCTTCACTTTGAAATCTCCTACGAGCTCGACGGCATTATCATCGATTATGTAATGACTTAGAATCGACGCATAGATTGGCGTTTCATTATACATCGGTACATCTACCGAATAAGGCTGTAAGCAGCTATGTGCAGCTGTGACGTCTTGATAATCCACATACAGATCCAGATCTCTTGGACTTCTTCCAATATCTACATGCTGTAAAAGCAATCCGCAGCTTCCACCGATGAGCCATCGTACGTGAGGAGCTTGCAATAATTGAGTCTGAATGGTCGTAATCGTTGGGAGTAACGGCTCTAGCAGGACCAAGATGCCCACACCTTTCAGGCAGAAATTTTAGAAATAAGGCTTATGCGTCACAGAAATCGTGCCGTCTTGTTTCACGACACACTGGCAAGCTAAACGATACCCTTGCTCTAACTCCTCAGGCTCCAGTCGATCTTCTTCCTCCTCCGAAGGCACAGAAAGCAGGTCTCGACCCGAGGCTACATAACAACGGCATCTGGCGCATGTGCCCCGTGTACACGAAAATCCCCAATCCACATCATCTTTGAGCGCATGGTCCAGAATCGTTAATCCGGTTACCACCTCAACTGTTTTCTGTGTTTTGCGCGTTTTCAGTTCCAACATCGGTTATTCGCCTCCAGAAAGTTAAAACAATGATAGCAGCATATAAAGTAAAATCGGAATAAATAAAATGAAAGCAATGAAGGATAAAACGACACGAAGTGCCCCTTGGGTTCGTGTTCTTGCATAAGAGATTAATAATGACGCAACAACCATGAGACCGATGGCCACAAAAGACGCCCACATTTTGTCTAAACTTGACATTGTTCATAACTCCTTATGTAGAAAACATTAAAATTGATCACCAGTAAGTATAGCATAGGATGAGAAAAAAAGCATAAAGGGCAGCAAGCTCCCCTTTATGCTCTTATTTTTTACCCATCATCATATTCATGAGCTGCTGCATATTATTCGTATCCAGCTTACTGCTTTTGACAGCCTGAACGATATCATTGATCGTCTCTTCGGAAACCTTGACATTGACTAAACCTGAGACTTGCTTGATCAGTTGACGAAGCTGGGTCTCACTTTGCAATGTAGAAGGTTTCACACCGCTTGCCAATTTCTCAATATCTTTGGGTGTAACGGACTTCCCTGTTTTCTTCTTGACCACATTCAGGATGTCCTTCGACATATCTTTATTCGACAAATGTGCCGCCTCCCTATACCTCTTAATCGCAAAGCTTATAAGGTATAGTATGAATGCGGCAAGAATCTGGTGTAGGCTACTTGAATACTTTTGTTGTTGTCTCCACGGCAACCTCTTCAATCTCATGCGTCCGTACGCGGCCCATCAGATCCTGTGCAGCCAATTGCGGCGATTTCCCTTCGAAAAGAACATTATGCAGCTCATTCGTAATAGGCATCACAACATCATATCGCTGTGCCAGCTCATAGGCTGCCTTCGTTGTTTTCACGCCTTCAACGACCATGCCCATCTCCTTGAGCACTTCATCAAGAGGAACGCCCTTCGCCAATTTGTTGCCTGCTCGCCAATTCCGACTGTGCTGGCTCGTGCACGTAGCAATTAAGTCCCCGATACCTGCCAAACCAGCAAACGTCAATGGATTGGCGCCCATTGTCGCTCCTAAGCGAGCGATTTCGGCCAAGCCTCTTGTCATTAGCGCAGCTTTGGCATTGTCACCGAAGCCAAGTCCGTCAGTGAGACCTGCTCCAAGCGCAATTATATTTTTGAGCGCGCCGCCAATTTCTACACCGGCTACGTCCGGATTCGTATAGACGCGGAAATAAGCATTGATCATTAAATCTTGGGCAGCTTCGGCAGCTTCCAAGTCTTCAGCCGCGACTACAACCGTAGTCGGACGTTTCTGAATGACTTCTTCGGCGTGACTAGGCCCTGATAAGACAACGAACCGTTTGGGATCATGCTCCGGAAGCTCGTCGGACAGCACTTCTGTCATCCGTTTGAGCGTGCCTGTCTCGAAGCCTTTGGTCGCATGGATAATCAGCGCGTCATTCTTCAAGAATGGACGTATTTGCGCAGCAACGTCTCGCATTCCGGCTGAGGGCACGACCATGACAATGGCGTCCGCATCCTCAACAGCTTCCTGCAGCGAATGCGTAGCGACAATCAGTGGTGATAACTCGACATCTTGGAGAAACCGATGATTCGTATGTTTTGTATTAATTTCTTGCACTTGCTCCTCGTTACGAGACCATAACAGGACTTGCTTCCCGTTATCCGCCAGTACCGAGGCAAGCGCCGTTCCCCAACTTCCAGCCACAAGTACCGATACTTTGTTTGACACGGTAATCCCTCCTAAGAGTTTTCAGGCTATGCTCTTTTTTGACCCAGCTTGTTCTCTTTACCTTGAATTAATTTCACAATATTGGTTCGATGCCGCATAAATGCAAACGCACACAACAAAATACTAATCCACAAAACAGGCATAGGTCGGTCCATCCCCCAAATAAGGAAAGGTAAAAGTGCCGTTAAAATCAGGGAACCGAGTGAGACGAAACGCGTAATGGCAATAATCACAATAGCTGTCAGACCTGCAATGAGCGTTGGGATGAAACAAAGTGTCGCCATAACACCGATAGTGGTTGCTATGCCTTTTCCACCTCGGAACCCAAAAAAAACAGGCCAATTGTGACCTACAATAGCCGCTAACCCGCACAACACGCGAACCCAAATGTCATCCGGCCCAGAAGCTGCCCACATCCCCAAACAGACAGCGGCAACTCCTTTGAAGCCGTCAAGAAGCAACACCAGAATTGCCGGACCTTTGCCCAGCACACGTAGCGTATTCGTTGCTCCTGCATTACCGCTGCCATGCTTGCGGATATCAATGCCTTTAAACCATTTCCCGAATAAATAACTAAAGCTTATGGAGCCTAATAAATAACCCACTACAATTGTTATTATGGAAAGTAAAAGCAAGCTACAACATCTCCTTATTCTTTGTCCGAAGACTTTCTGCGGCTTAAGATACGAATCGGTGTCCCTTCGAAACCAAAGGCAGCACGAATTTTGTTATCCAAGTACCGCTCGTATGAAAAGTGCATGAGCTCAGGCTCATTCACGAATAGTACAAAGACAGGAGGTTTAACGGCCACTTGCGTGACATAATTGATGCGCAGACGTTTCCCTTTATCCGTTGGCGGCGGGTTATAAGCAACCGCATCAGAAACAACATCATTCAGTAAATGAGTCGCCACGCGCAAGGAGTGGTTTTCTGCCACTTGAATGACGACAGGCAGCAATTTATGCAATCGCTGCGTTGTTTTCGCTGAAACGAATACAATCGGAGCATAGCTCAGGAATAGGAAATGATCACGGATCGTCTGTGTAAAATGCTGCATCGTTTTATCGTCTTTGTCCACGATATCCCATTTATTTACGACAATGACAATCGCTTTTCCTGCTTCGTGCGCATAACCAGCGATATGCTTGTCTTGATCGATAATGCCTTCTTGGCCGTCGATGACAACAAGCACAACATCCGCACGCTCGATCGCCTTCATAGCGCGCATCACACTGTATTTCTCTGTATTTTCATAAACCTTGCCTCTTTTGCGCATACCAGCTGTGTCAATGATAACAAACTTCTGATCATCTCGCTCAAAAGGCGTATCAATGGCATCACGCGTTGTGCCTGCCACATCACTTACGATGACACGCTCTTCGCCAAGTATCGCATTCGTCATGGACGATTTGCCGACATTCGGACGTCCGATCAGCGCAAATTTAATAACTTCCTCGCCATATTCATCGTCTTTCTTATCCGGGAACAGATTGCAAACCACTTCGAGCAAATCGCCGATTCCAATCCCATGGGAACCTGAAATCCCAACAGGATCTCCAAAGCCAAGAGAATAGAATTCATAGATATCATCTTGACGTGCAAGGTTATCTACTTTATTAACAGCCAGCACGATTGGTTTTTTGGAACGGAATAACAATTGAGCTACCTCTTCATCTGAAGGGGTAACGCCTGCTTTGGCATCTACCATGAATACAATAACATCCGCTTCTTCAATCGCAAGCTCCGCTTGGATACGCACAGACTTAAGAATCGCATCTTCGCCATCAATTTCAATACCGCCTGTATCAATGACGCTGAATGACGTATTCAGCCATTCCCCAACTCCATATAAACGATCACGAGTAACACCAGGTTTATCTTCCACAATCGCAAGACGATCGCCAACGATTCGATTAAAAATGGTGGATTTGCCGACATTCGGTCGGCCAACAATTGCAAGAACAGGTCTAGCCACTTCTCATTCACTCCTTCGAATTCCATGATCAGCCACGGAAAAATACGCAACTTACATCATAACAAAAAAGACACGGCTTGGCTAATCTCATTTGAGATTCCGCTCCTAAGAGCGCAAGCTTACATCAACTTTCATGTATGCTTGACCAAGATCATCGTGCCATTTTTCAAATCGTGGGCGTTCGCATCCAATATTTTCTCAAGTGAAAATGACACTTTTTGCAGATCCTCTTCTTGATCTACCACGAAAATGGGGGCACCGCCAGCCACCTTATCCTTCATTAACGTCACGATTGCAACAATTTGCGCCACCCTGCATCAATTCCCCTTCCCTTTGTTTACTCCGGCTTCAGAAGGCATGCGTACTGCGCTTTCCAGAACAGGGACCCGATGAAGAGCGGTGGTCGTCTTCTCTATATCTTTCTCTTGCGAGAGCAGAAAAACGCCAATGGTTCCCGTATTCATATCCAGCTTCGCCATCGGTCTTAATGAGGGCTCGCCTTCATCGCGGTAAACGCCAAATAAGGTGGACATATCGTGAAGTATCGCCTGTCTTTGACCTAAATTCGCTAAGGTCACACGTGCATTCCGATTTTTGGGTTTGACCAGAAAACCGAGGCCGTGTTCAACAATTTTGTCCCTGCTATCCTTTAACCCGACATTCATGATGTAAATATTGCCGACAAACAAATCAGGTCCATCCATCCTAAGCGCGACCGATTCAATGTCAGCAATAGAGCCTAATTTATTGCCTGACTTGAAATAGTTAGCCATCCAAATTGACATAAGACCTGCTGCTATTCCCCAATACCATGGAAACAAGATACTGAACAACGAGGCCAAAAACGAGGTGAAAATAACGAGATAATTTCGCCCCTCGAACACCATTGCTATGCCTTCAATATATGCCGCACCTCTGGGGACTAGTTCAAGTTCATCTATTTTGGACAAGCTTTGCCGCTCCATATTGCGGACATCCCTGAACTGCTGAGCCGCTAGAGAAAGGAAGGTAACCGCCGTATAATTTTTGTCAAGCAAAGCCGGGACGGCCACTGCGCCTAATCCAGCCGCGATGACCCCCAAGGAGATATGAATAATTTTGCCATGAGGATAGGTAGGGTATTGCCGGTAATCGGTTCTGAGCATATTCAGCCTTGCGAGAATGCCAAATATGACCCCTATCACAATACCAATCGTGTAGCGATGCGAGTAAAACCAGTCCATTTACTTACGCCACCCTCCTTTGCGCTCCATCCAATTTCTTATCGCACTGCGGCATCCTTGATAGGCGGCTTGAACGATGATCGTCACTGTACGCGCTGCAAAGACCGACAACCACCACTGATCTTGAAACATTGCGTTCCCCAATTGATGATAGCCATTCACTGGGTGAATTCCCGCCTGGTACATATCACCAAGCAAATAACCAATGGATAAGGCAGCAATCTGATCGCTGGCTTTGCGCTGCAAAATAACAACGACCATTGCTAGCAACAATGCAATATCCCACTGCGAATTTCGCACGATGAGGATGGGATCCATTTCGAGCAGCTGCTGCAATAAGAAATGTAAAGATCCAAGAAGCAAACCGATGGATAGCAAATGAAGCTTATGTATAAAACCTCGAGTTGCATAGAGAATTCCCAGACTGATCAGAAAAACTTCTACATAAACCAACTGCACATGGACGTGGCGAACGGTTATTGCCAATCTGGATAAAACAAGCCATGAGACAAAAAAAAGAAGCATGCCTTTGTGCGATATCCTTCTGACATACAGGTCTTTCCAACCGCTGGCAAACAAGATCATCGTGATGCTAAGGAGAATAAGCGACAAATAACCGGAGTTCATAATCTAACCACCCTACAAGGCATAGGCTGCTCTGATGACATCATGCTGTCACTGAACTGCCTGCGGATCGTTCAAGCTCCTGCTCCGTCTGGCGGAGAGAAGCTCTATCTGATCCTTAGTATGGCAATATTCCGATTATTTACTCCGGTTGGCATTATCTTGCATATGAAGTTAAGTCGATTCCTCTGGCCCGGCACCACTCTGCCGTCTCACCCGTAATGACAACCGGGCTGTTCCCTAATGCTTGAACCGTATTTGTGCCTAAGGCTGTCATGATAAGTATAAGTCCATGATGAAGCTCGTCCGCAAATCGGTGCAGCGCATCCACGCCCTCGCTGCGCAGCACCTTCAGGAACGCGCCTGCCATTCCAACGGCTGATGCTCCCAACGCTAACGCTTTGGCTGCCTCCAAAGCGTTCGTAATGCCGCCTGAGGCGATAACTGAGCCTCGCGCATACACCGACAACGCCTCCAGAAGCGAGATGCTGGTCGGTGTCCCCCAATCGTTCAGCCAGTCCATCGCGGCCGGACGTCTGGCATTCTCAATCGCGGCGAAATTCGTGCCGCCTGAGCCTCCAACATCGAGCACACGGACGCCGATATTGTGTAATTGTCTGGCATTGTCCTTGGAGATGCCGAAGCCTACTTCCTTCACTATGACCGGCACAGGCACCTGCCGGACAATGGCTTCAATACGCCCCAGCATCCCGACAAAGCTGCGATCTCCCTCCGGCATGATGAGCTCCTGCATCACATTCAAATGAATTTGAAGCGCATTCGCTTCAATCATATCGACGGCTCGAACAGCTTGTTCCACGGAAGCCTCACTGCCCAAATTCGCAAACACGATGCCACTCGGATTCTCGCGACGTACAACTTGGTAGCTGGATGCCACCTCGCTGTTCTTAATCGCTGACATTTGGGAGCCGACAGCCATCGCCATCCCTTTCTCTCTTGCCACAATCGCTAGCTCGCGATTAATGCTTTCTGTTTCCTGAGCGCCGCCTGTCATGGCATTAATCAAAATCGGCGAACTCATAATGAGGTCGCCGATTTGGGTGGTTAATGCAATATGATCCGTCGAAGTCTCAGGTAGACAGTTATGCACAAGCTTGATATCTGACAGCCCCTGCTGCCCAGATTGACCAAGCTCCAGCGCGTAATGGACATGTTCCATTTTGCGTGAGATGCGCATCCTTATGGTCCCCCTAAGAAGTATGGAATCACTCTATTATTTTTTGAATTTAGCTAATTTATCGCCAAAGCGCTCGCCAAGTGTCATGGAAAGTCCTTGATTGCTCAGGGAAACATTCTCATTACCAGCGATTTCTTTTTGATGACTTGCGCTGTTACCGCGGTCACGATCGCCTCTTGGTTGTCTTTCTCTGTCTGGTTTGCCAGCTGTTGGAGCAGCTGCGCCAGCTGGAGCTTCTGGAGCATCTTCTGTTTCTTTGATACTTAGGCTAACACGTTTCTCAGCTGTGTTGATTTCCAAGACTTTCACTTGAACTTCTTGGCCTTCTTTCAACACTTCATGCGGAGTGCCGATGTGACGGTGTGCAATTTGGGAAATGTGCACTAAACCTTCAACACCAGGAGCTACTTCAACGAATGCGCCGAAAGCTGCAAGACGTTTCACAGTACCTGTAACGATGTCGCCAGCTTTGAAGTCACGCTCAACATTGGACCATGGGCCTTCTTGAGTCGCTTTGATGCTCAAGCTGATTTTATCATTGGAAGGATCAAGCTTAAGGATTTGCACCTTTACTTTGTCGCCTTCTTTGACTACGTCAGAAGCTTGTTCTACGTGGTGCCAAGCCAGTTCAGAAATATGAACCAAACCATCGATACCACCGATATCAATGAACGCGCCAAATTGCGTCAAACGTTGAACTGTACCGTCCAGTACTTGACCAACTTGAAGTCCTTCGATGATTTTCTTTTTGTTCGCTTCGAACTCTTCATCCAATACATCTTTTTGGGAAAGGATGACTTTGTTTTTCTCGCGATCGATTTCTTTCACACGCAGGCGCAAAGTGCGGCCTTTGTAAGAAGAGAAATCTTCAACGAATTGACGCTCAACCATGGAAGCCGGTACGAAACCGCGCACGCCGATATCAACAACAAGTCCGCCTTTAACAACTTCAGATACCGTTGCTTCAATAACTTCTTTGCTGTCTAATTGACCTTGCAATGTTTCCCATGCTTTTTCGTTATCGACTACACGTTTGGACAATACAAGAGTTTCTTTCGCATCGTTGATTGAAACGACTTTAAGTTCAACCTCTTGACCCAATTGGACAGCTTGACCCGCATCGTCCAAGCTTACGGAAGAAAGCTCTTTAACCGGGATAACACCATCGTATTTGTAACCGATATCCACGAAGGCTTGATCTGCGTCTACTTTAACGATTTTGCCTTTTACAGTAGCGCCTTTCTTAAGAACCGGCACATTGTTAAGTGCGTGTTCTGCTTCTGCTTGCGATACGGCTGTTTCTTGTGCTTCTTGAACTTCTTGGGTTTGATCTTCAACTTTTACTTCATCTGACATGGGATTACCCTCCTCTAATTACAACCAACAATAAATAATTTATAAGTCACAAAGCAGGATATTAGCTTCTACTCTGTTTCAAACAAAACAATAACTTCCATTCGCTTTAAAGATAGTATAATTCCAAGCTTTCGATTCCATACATTGTTGCTAACCTTTGCTATAAGCGGTATGTAACCGGCGAATTTCCTTCATAATGGCTTCGGTTGCCAGCTCCAAGTCTTCAGAGCTTCCTCCCGCATATGCGCTGAGATCGAGTGGCTTTCCATACACGATCGTCATGCGTCGGAATAACGTATAAGTGCCAATAATCGCTACAGGAACGACAGCAGCTCCGGATTTAAGTGCAAGACTGGCTGCGCCCTTCTTGCCCATGCCACCGGCGTTGTTGCGCGATCCCTCCGGGAATACGCCCAGCATGTTACCGTCGCGAAGCAATTGCACGGCAAGTCGGATGGATTCTCTGCTAACGCCACCGCGTTTCACAGGAAATGCGCCAACTTTGGCAATAGCGGAACCAAGGACTGGGATATCAAACAGCTCGGCTTTGGCCATAAAATGTACCATGCGCTTGAGCGGAGTACCTAGTAATGGCGGATCCAATAAGCTCGTGTGATTCCCGCAAAGCACAACGGCCCCATCTGCAGGCACATTCTCCGTGCCTATGGCACGCATACGGAAAAATACAGTGAACATGAAACGAAACAAGGCCCTGCCGATGCGATACAGCATCTTATTTGCCACCTCCGACTTTGTCTTTACAAAGCCCAAGTATTTCGTCCACAACTTCCTCAATGGTCATTGAGGTGCTATCCATTAGCACAGCATCATGAGCACGCCTAAGCGGTGATATCTCTCGATCTTGATCCAATTGATCGCGTCTAGCGATGTCTTGCTCCAGTTCGGAGAGAGTCATGCTGCCTGTGCCGCTTTCCTGCATTTCTTTGAAACGACGCTCGGCTCGTTCCTCCACGCTAGCTGTCAGAAAGACCTTGATCTCTGCATCCGGCATCACGTGTGTGCCAATATCCCGGCCATCCATCACAACACCCTTGGATATAGCCATTTGCTTCTGCAGTGTTACAAGAAGCTGACGTACAGCTCCATAGCTTGCGATTAAGGAAACATAGTCCGTAATGGCCGTTGTGCGAATTGCCTTCGTCACATCGACACCATCCACGATCACTTGCTGTCCTTCTTCGCGAGGAATAAGCTCAATCTGCATGCGATTCGCCATAGCAGCTACTTCATTTTCTTGTTCAGGTTGCAGCCCTTCATGCTGTACTTTCCATGTTACTGCTCGATACATGGCTCCTGTATCCACATAAACGAAACCAAGTGCTCCGGCAACTAACCGTGCAATGGTACTTTTACCGGCTCCAGCAGGACCATCTATGGCAATATTGAACTTTTCCAAGCTGCTGTTCCTCCCAACAATACTTTACAGTACCTTACGAACAAAAAAGCAGGCACTGCCTGCTAATTAATTCAAATTATATCACACTACTATGGTATATGCAAAACTTGGACCTATGCAAGAGAGCACTAGAGTGTCTTTAGGAGCGCTCTTCATCGCCTGAATGAGGCATTATATAAGGCTTTCCCTCCAACGGCTCGACACGTGTAAAATGTTTGCGAATATACGGAATTTGCAGCAAAGCCTGCGCACAAATCAATAAAATGAAAAATACGAGCGTTGTCCGAATGATCACTTTCTCTACTTTGGCAGAGAAAAGGATAAACAGCTGCTCGTAGGATTTATGTTCTTGTTCCGAAGACATGAGACGCCTCACCTGCTCGCATAGACATATTTTCTGCTAGTATGTCCATACCTTGAGCTTCTCATGCCTATTATCTTTTGCGG
The DNA here is from genome assembly GCF_013204855.1 of Paenibacillus alba. GTDB lineage: Bacteria > Bacillota > Bacilli > Paenibacillales > NBRC-103111 > Paenibacillus_E > Paenibacillus_E alba. The sequence goes on from NZ_JABMKZ010000002.1 coordinate 431,433, forward strand.
AAATCCATTTGTCTTTCGAAGCAAAAACGAATTAATTTTTGACGCTCACGATCGGCAATATCAACGAACTTAACCATCGCCAGCTGCTTGCCTGATTCGAGCTGCTTGATACGAACGATTTCACCACTGAATGGGATATGTTCAATATTGCCATTTTTGAATGGCGCCAGAATCCAGCAGGAAATAGCCGCATTCATCCCGATGGGAACTTGTCCATCACAGATAAATGAGATACCTCCTCCGCTTACATCGTCGGTAACACCGATAAACTGAATTTGGTCCGACATTTTCACGGCAATTTCAAGCTCAGCAAGCACCCGCAGAAAATTTCTGCGCTGAATTTGCGTAATCGATTCAAGCGTTGGTTTACGCAATTCGACTAGACGAATCACGTCTTCCCTATACCCGACGACAGAAGTTGTGAAGTAATACTTCACGCCCCCTTCCCCTAAGAAAAACGTACTAAGCTCATCACCTTGATACAGCTTCTTAAGTTTGCCTGTCTTCTCATTCAACGGAATTTCTATAACTAATTCATTTTCCGTAACATCAGCAATTCGGGATTTGTATTCAATTCTGGCCTCTTCATCATCAATGCTATTAATATTCATATGCAAAATCTGGTTGACCTTGGGAAGCAATTTCTGCACCTCCGTGAGATAATATGGCACAATTATACCACGCCACTTTAATTATGATAGCAAAAAAAAAGAAGCTGGGGGATAAACCAGCTTCTTTCTCGCTATTTCTTAGCTGCACCAGAGGCAGCCTCTGCCTGTTCAGGGCGGATCGTTTCAATTTTCTCCTGTCCGCCCAGATCGGCATTCATATAAACACGATAAATGTTATTGTTCATAGTACCGATGAATTCGTGGCACAGCACTTCTTCATCTAAGTCATTTTTGATAATCGCCAAAGTCTCGCTAGTCACCTTCATATTGGGACTGAGCTGTTTGCGGGCTTCCGCCGCAGAAATCTTAGGTTGGCCCAAGTTTCGCTGCTTTTGGCCATAAATATAATCCGTAGCCTGCACACCCGTTACTTCCAGCGTATCCAAAGCAACCTTAACGCTTACTTGCTGCGGATAGATGGTCACATCCTTTTCGCGCTTGGCGAAAATAATATTAGCGGTGTTCTGATATTGATCATAACTCACCGCACTCATATTTTTATATTCATGTTGATCTAGAAATTCGTTGGCAATATCGCGTGCTTGTCTAAGATCAAACTTCGAAGCTTGAACAGTTCGCGGCTTCATAAAATAGATGAGATGCCCGCCCTTTTTGGTGAAATCCAGCTGGGTATCATTTTCATTGCCCTGAGCAGCCGGCAGGATGACGCTAAAGCTTTGAAGTTCTGGCGCGCTGCCGCCATTCTCCACCACTTTCATAGCCGCAGTATCGCTTACTCCAAGAAATGTAGCAGCCTTCTGTTTAATTTCATCGGCTGTCATGTTATTGCCGGATAGCATTTTCACATCATTTTTGGAAAGAAGCGTTAAATTGCCTGGACCCCAATTTAATTCTTCATAAGCTCCAACTTTTTTATCAACGCTTGAGAAGCCATCAATGATCGCATTATCACGCGTTTCCTTCTCGGAGGCCAAAGCCATTTCCACATCCATCCAACGCAGATTGTTTGCGATGACTTTATCCTGGACGCCGCGAATTTCCTTCGTAATTTCCGCAGAATGATCGTACAGTGCTGACAGCGTTTTGATCTCCTGTTCATTAAGCGGCTGCTTCGTCATATCCCGAACCGACATGCGATAGGAGAAATTAGCCATATTCGCCAAGAAATCCTCGGTCTTGTTAAACGGCAGCAATGTTAATGGAAGCTGTGTAATATCGCTTTGAGCTTGGCTTGTTAACCGCCAAACATTGACCAATCCTTTTCGATAAGAAGGCTCCGACGTCGCATTCACGGCCAGCGTATTGCCGAGCTCGGTGTGGAGCTTGTCTACGTGGAAGGATAGATCATGGAACGCTCTCTGATATTGATTTTCTGCTTTAATCAAAATCGTATTCTTCTCCTGGTGCTCTAAGTACCCCCATACAGATGCGCCAATTACGGCTAGCAAAAGGAATGGAAACATAACAATACTTAATCTTTTATACACGCGACTGCTCCTTTCATTCCCAAACTTGCGCTTAGTTTTTACGTGGAAAGTCAGGTTTATGCAGAAATGACAACAAAAAGAGGCCTATTCTGAAAGAATGGCCCCTCACTAATCTTCTGTTTCTATTTCAAAATCATGCTCATTGCTGCAAATGCATTGCCGGAATCCCGTTTCGATCTTCCCTTTATCCCTTTTGCCTTTCAGCACAAACTTCTCGCCGCATTGTCGACAGCGGATCTTCACTTTCACTCGTGTTGTGGACATGTATACCCTCCCGGTCGTCCCTGGCTTCTTCCAGGAATCGCCATCTATACCGTCCATTATGACCCAATTTAACTGACTTTAATCTTCTCCTCCGTCGTCACGACGCGAAGCGGAGAATGGGCATTCGCGCGATCGACACGCCAGATGGTCCGCATCCAGAGATAACCCATGACCGGAATCATAATCCAAATCCAGTTCGATTTGAAAACAAGTAAAATATAATCAAACAATCCGTGCCAGAATATCGGCAGCAGCAGAGAGATCCACAAATAGCGTGACGCCTTATGCGGAATGAATTTGGCTTTGCCCAAATAGTAGCCCATCATTACCCCAAACAGAGCATGCCCGGATACTGGAAGCAAGGCGCGGATCATTAGGGCTGAGAAGGATGTGGCGTTCAGAAAAGCATAAATAATGTTCTCCAACGTCGCATACCCCAAGCTTACCGCAACTGCATAAACAATTCCGTCGTAAGGCTCGTCGAAATCTTTGTGCTTGAAAATAATATGATAGATGACAAACCATTTTAGAAATTCTTCAATCCCGCCAGAAAGGAAAAAAGCGGTGATAAAATTACCTTCGCCTATTTCCTTGATAAAAGCGTTTTGCAGCACCATCGTGGGATATACAAGCAGAAAACCGAACACGAACATTCGAATGACCAAATGAATCGGTTCCGTCTCATATCGGTCCTTCAGATAAAAGTAGGCAAGCAGCGAGAGACCTGGCGCTACGGCTGCCAGAATAATCGGCAGAATTTGCAACATACAGTCCCCCTTTTTAATGAATTATTCTGTAAATAGAGCACGATCATTATGAAAAATAAGCGGGATATTCCCTATCGTTCCGTTGCGATTCTTCGTCAAAACAAGTGAAATGGCCTGCTGCTGCTCGTCATCCGACTTCATAGGCTGCATAATCATAACCACGTCAGCAGATGCCTGCACGCTATCAGGAACATTATCTTGCCCCTGTTCAATAGCTGTCGCAGCGATGATGGGACAATTCCATTCCCTTGACCATTGCTTAAGCGTATAGGCAATAGCAGCCTGCTGCTGCTGCCAGGTTAGCGGCGACTTCCCATTCGTTACCGGAATGCGCTGCAAATGATCAATGAAAATAACCGGCTCTTTGCCAACGTTAACGGCGATTCGTTCAATAGATGCTGCCACTTGATCAAGCGTAGTATCCATCGTACATTCCACCATCCAAAGCATCTTGCTTATTTTTGCATACTGTTTATTCGCTTCAGCCACCTGCTCAGGGTCAACTTTCCCTCCAAGCACTTTCTGCGGTTCTACTCCTATAATACGTGCAATGCTGCGGGACCACAACTCAAAATTCGTCATATCCCAGGATACAAAAACAACCGGCGTTCCGTCTGCAGCCAACTGATCCGCGATTTGTTTCAACAGCATGCTCTTGCCAACAGCTCCAACACCGGCAAGCAAATAAAGTCCATTCCCAAAGCCACCGAAGAGCTGCGTGTCCAACTTGGCAAAGCCTGTACGCAAATTAGCTACTTGGCCGCGGAATCGCTTCATATATTCTTCCAAATATACGGTACTATTCTTAATATCCGGCGCAACGGGAGCCAAGGTAGCTTCCTCGACAGACTGGCTGACCAGCGATAGAAAAGTCTCCGCCGGGTTCTGGGCTCTTACAAACAAATCATTAATATCCCGAATTGTTTCGGGTAAACTAATAATATAGGTTTCATTCCCATGTTCTCGTAAAAGGGCTTCTATTCGCGTGGATTCCCTGCGGCCGGATTCATCATTCCCCATGCAGATATAGACACGTTTGTCAGCAAAAAGGGCAAGGTGTTGTTCCTTGAATACTCCGAAGTCTGGCACACAAATAGCCGGCACTTTGACCTGATTCAATGTTAAGACATCAAATATGCCATTGCATAATACGACTTCATCCGATTCTTCCAAGGCCGAGTAATTAAACAGATATTGATCCAAGCCGTATAAAGCTTTATATTTAGGCTCCCTATTGTCAATAGAACGTCCAATGAGATCAACAATTTCTCCTTCATAATTACGAATCGGGACAATTACCCGATGCTCAAAGTAATCTCCAAGTTGATTCTGATCTACATAGAAACCAATCTTCCCGATTTCAAAGCCCATGCGATATTGCTGCGCGGTTTCCTCCGTGATGCCCCTTTTATGCAAATAAAAATAAGCCTCTTCTCTCATCTGCTTCTGGTAATAGCCTAGCAAACCGTCCAAATCCACAGCAGCCAAAGTGGGCACCAATTGTTTGCGTTCAATGTTTGTCATGTAAGTTCCCCCAATGCTCTCTCTAGGTAGCTGCTTCAACTAAAAAAAGCACCAACAAAAACAGTTGTTTTTGAAGATGCTTGTTTCATTCTACAATAAAAAAGCAAGAATGAAGGATTATTTGAAGTGTCGGCAAAGGACCTTCACAGCATCATCTGCGATAATGGTCTTCCCATACTCCTCCAGTACTGCTTGCGTAACCGAGGCTGCTTCTCCAAATTCAGACAAGAATGCGATTAACGCTTGGTACTTCGTATCTTCGAGATCTACAGGCTCAAGCTGCAAGATATATTTCCCTTTGTAAGAATACAGGGTACCGCCTTCCATCAGAAGGGGATTAATTACTTTGGATACACGCAACAGATCTTCAAAATCTCGGAATGCGTAGGAAATCAGATCGCTTTGTTCAAGCGTTACTTCCATTTCATACACTTCTTCAGCTTCTTGATCGTCATATGCGTCTGAATTCGCATATAAATCAAGTTTTCCTCTGGTTACAATAACAACCATGCCTTGCGCCGGAAGTGCAAATACTTCGACAGCAAGTGGGCCGGACGGGTCAAATCCGAGCTCGGAATAGGCTTGATCCATCATTTCACTGAATAATTCGTGTACTTTGGGGATTTCTCTCCACATATCGTCCTTTTGAATTCCGCGTTCAGTTAAGTCATCGAATGTTAGGAAAATCCGTATCTTATCCTGACTTAAGCGTTCTATTTTCATGATAGGATCCTCCTTTGAGCTTTCCGACAGGAAAGCTTGCATCGAAAGCATGGTCATCTTATTACAACAGAATATGATAACAAAGAAAAAAAGGTGAGTCCGTGAGCACGAATTGGACATGTATCCTTTAATCGTTTTCACCTACCATGTTAACATTAAATGATTCCAAATGCACGCGTTAAGTTATGTATAAAAGAAAAAGCACAGCCGGCCCCGTGGGTATGCCTGACTGCGCCTTAAGCTTGCTTTATTGGATGTTTGATGTATTTTCCTTATTTTCGCTTAAGATCTCGTTTACCGTAGCTTTCAAGCTAGGATCCTCTTTGACGATTTTCTCCACTTGCGTCAAGTTGCTGGCTCCCGAATTCGTGAAGCTTTTAGGTGCTGTGGAGGTGCTGTTGAAGGTTTTACTTGTGAAGGTATCCTTCGCTTTATCAACTACTTTGCCCATGGATTCACTGGACGAACTGAATGCTGAGAACAACATGGACTTGCTTTTACGATTCAGATAGACGACCGCTGCAGCACCGGCAATACCACCTAACAAAAATGTACCTATTTTCATTGGGTCTCCCTCCATGCAAATTAGTATGAATCCTCTATAGGTTGCGCGAGTTCGTTCGTCGACATACGCCAAATCAGGAGGAAAACAAAGGAGATATGAGATCATCAAAATGTGGTACTATAAGATGAGATCAACTAGTTATCAACATGAGGAGAACCTAAAAATGACAACAAATAAAGCCAGTGTATTATTAATTAGTGTCATGATACTGCTTGCAGCATGCAGTAATAATCAGCCCAGCAAAGGCCCGGCAGCGGCTGCAAGTTCATCTTCCGTGCCGGCAGCAACAACGGTGACAACCCCAACTCCAGTACCTACGCCAACTGCAACTCCGACACCAACGCCTGAGCCTACGAAGCCTGTTCAACAAGAGGTTAAGAAGGAATATCATATGAACAAAAATTATGATATTGTGCCTAACGATCCGAACGGGAACAAAAAAGTGGTCCTCTTGACCTTTGATGACGGTCCCAAAGAACAAGAGATGAACCAAGCTCTCATTGACACGCTAAACAAACATAAGGCGAAAGCCATCTTCTTCATGAACGGATACCGAATCAAGCAGAAGCCTGAGCTTGTCAAGCTGGTTCACGATAGCGGAAACATCGTTGGGAATCATGCGTGGGATCACGATAATTTAAAAGATATGAACAAGGAAAAAACAGATCAGCAAGTGGACGATGTACAGAAAATCGTTAAAGAGCTGATTGGAGAAGCGCCGCAATTTTTCCGACCTCCATTCGGATCCGGCAATGATTACCTGAAAAACAAAATCAAGAGCAATGGGATGCTCTATATGACATGGTCTAACGGTTCTCTGGACTGGGAAATGACCAATAAAAAAAATGACTCCGGCAAAGTCATTGAGAACGTCATGAAGCAGCTGCATAACGGAAGCAATATATTGATGCATGAGCTGCCTTGGACGGTGAAAGCGTTAGAAACCTTGCTGACGCAGCTTGAAGAAAAAGGCTACTCTTTCGTAGATCCCAATGCCATAGAACTTGAAATGAGATAAGAAAAGCCTTGCAAATCCACCAACGTGGGCATGCAAGGCTTTTTCGTTTAATACTTAATTGTTACTGTTCTTGTACTTTCTTCATAAGCCACGTTCGCGCCAAGTGCCTCTGAAAGCAATCGGACCGGAATCATCGTTGTTTCATTAATAAGAAGTGCCGGGGTTTGAGTTACCTTCTCCACCCCATTTACGCTGAAAGCACTGCGATTTGTGTAAAAGAGAAGATTTTTATCCCCTTTTTTGTAAACAGCCGCCTTCAATTGATCATTCCATTCCACCGTTGCGCCAAGCGCCGCGGCTAGATCACGAATATATAAATAAGAGCTGCCATCTTGAATGTAAGGCTTCTGCTTCATCGGGAAAGGAACTTGATCAAGGGTATAGGAATTTCCATTTAACCCGAAAGTCACGACATGTGCTCCGACTCGAAAAGGCTGGGCCATCTGCGCCGCATAGGCAGCCGCGTCCGCATGAAGCTTAGCCACGCCTAAACCTGCGCTTGGTTCCGTATGGAACGTCCATTCTTTTGAGAAAAGCTTTGTCGTGCCGTCTTCCATTACTGCGGATAGCGTCATTTTGGCTTTATACGTACGATCAAATGCAAGCGGCTTATCCGGCATTACAATAACTTCATTTGTCAAATGATTGTCGTTGCTTGAATCATTCGTGAGCAAGGTCAACGTGGTCCCGCTTTCATCCCGTATTTCGGCATCAACCAAGGTAACCTTCTTCACACCTTGGCCGTTCACAGCAGCCATAACCGGGTATCCCACTGGATAGTTCAAGCTTGAATGGATGCGCAGCGGATCAGGGGTTTCATGTCCGTCAAAATTCGTTGGCACATAACTATCATTGTTGCTTGGAGAAACTACAAGATCTGGCGAACCGCCATCTGCGAAGCCGAACTCAATGACATGATAATCACCAGCTCGGAATACGCCTATTTCATCAAGATTTGGCGCCAAAAAGGGAGAACGATGGTATGGAGCATCAAACAGGCTGTCAATTGCCTCAATAAGAGGCACCGGATTAGAGGCAACATCTTCACTGCTGGCTCTTGTGTATCCGATATATTGCGCTCTTTCCTTTAACGAGTTGCCGATAAATCCTGGCAATGCCGGGTTCTCATCGTGCAGAGAGACCGCGGTTTTAATGGGATCTATTTTATTTTGCAATAAATATTGGGCATGCTTCTGAGCTACGGTATTCAGCCCATCGCTGAATTTCACTTTGGAAAGTCCAAGCTTCAGTCGATAATCATTAATGGCTTGAAGTCCGTCTTCCTGTTCTTTGGTTACAGTTGAAGCTAAAGAAACCGCACTTTTGCTCACAGAGAATGACCATTCGATTTTAATTGGTGAATAGCCTTTGAATTGAAACTCCATTTTTGCTTGATAATTACCAGACGACAAATCGGATTTGGGCACATAATCGTATTTCGCCGTGGTCGGATCATAATTGACGGCTACTTCTTCCCCATTGACATAAAAGTGATAGCTTTGCGGTGTCATTCCATCACTGAATGTCACGTTAAGACCAATAACGGGACGTACAATCCCCACATTTCCTTGCGGGTAATTCAAGTACTCGTACGTCAGCGCATAGGCCGGCTTAGCCGTCCAAATAAAGCTGGGTACAAGAAGAAACAAGATGGCTACAAGCTTAACATAGGAAATCCATCTCGGTGTTTTCAAGTTCATCATCTCCCTGAATCTCCTCCTATAAGAAAGTATAAACAGCAAAAAAAGCTATGAATCTATCATAGCTTCTCAGGTGCCATTATTCAATATAGTTCGACATAGTTCGACAGTCCCATTTTTATAGGTCTATGAGTAATACTTAATCCCCCAAACGGTAAGACCGATGACAAGAATAATGAAAATCCAGAGTAGGGAGAGGTAGAAAATGCTAGTCCACTTTCCTTGCTCAGAAGGATGCACCACTTTGCGTGGCGGTAAATAAGTTTCATCAACTGGCATCTCCTCCGACCTACGATTAGACCGTAGAGGCGTGTTTCCTTCTACATTCATACGCTCTGCTCTTCCTCCTCCTTGCTATAGCGAAGTATGCAGCCCATCACAAAATCAATAATAAAATGAGCAATAATAGGCGTCCAAAGACTTCCTGTTTGAAGATAAATCCAACCAAGTCCATAACTAATACTAAAGACCATTCCTGTCATTAACCAGTGCTGTAAGTACCGAATGTGAATAGCCGCGAATAAAATACTCGTCCAGTAGGGTCCCCAAGCGTGCTGAATGGCTCCTCGAAACAGCAGCTCTTCGCAGATGGCCACAATGAGAGAAATAAGCGCAATATGCCATATCGCCCTTTTGCCAAACAACATTTCATTAATGCCGCCGTCATCAGACACTTCTTTCGGTACCCATCTTGAGATCAAGATGTCGACACCAAGCACGACCAATGCAAATATACTTCCCCACAGTGGGATCTTCCAACCGCCCTGAAATGTGAACATGGAAAGAATATTTGAATTGCTCTGAAAAAATAGGATGATAATTCCGATAATAAGCGTAAGCACTTGGGTTATGTACAGATTAAGCAATAAAGTTCGGTCATTTAATTCATTCATATCAACTTTGCCAAAACGAATGTTCTTGAAATCGAATTTTTTCATGGATGCTGCCTCTTTTCGTGACATATTCCCTTTTAAAGCTATTTCCCCTATACTAAGTTAAAAGAAAAAGAGAGAATAAGGAGCTTGATTATGGATAAGCGTCTTACCCGCACAGATTATTTATTCGCCCTCATGTTTATCTTTATGCTTGTTTGTACCCTTGGCGCCTTTTTCTACGGTTTAAGAGTCGGCCAGGAAAAATCAGATCAAAAATATGACAAAATATTAAACGCTGATAAAGCGGTCGTTCAAGAATTTGGAGCCTACGATCAACAAGTACTCGTATCATATTACCATACCATCTTTTTGCCCTTTAGGGAATTTCAGAATAAATGGTTTGAACTGATGAGTCAAATTGAACTTGGCAACTCTACTGTTGATGCTTCCGCAGTTCTGAAGGAGCTGTACAAGCTTGCAGATGAGAAATACACCGTCTTGCAAGGCAAGAATATGCCAGCCTCCTCCCCCTTGCTCGTTCAGTCCCATCAAGGTTATCTCAAAAGCTTAAAGCTTTTTGCAGATACCCTCAAAGGATACCAAGGGAAGGCCAATGGATTAAGTGGCGGTCAACTGCTGGATGCTATACAGAAAGACGCTTACTTCATTGAAGCAAAAGCTCAGGCCTTGACTGCTCAGAAAAATTACTTTGATTCGATTGTCGCTTGGAACGGTACCATCGATCCGGATATCGAGAACTTCGATCCGAACAATAATGCCAATTTGGATCAATGGCGTGCCATGAACATTAATGTTAAGAATCTTTATATCACAACCAAATTGCTCAAAAATAAAACGTTCATCCCTTTTTATCCGCAAGACCTCACGATTCGTATTGATGAATTCATTGCCTCCGGACAAGCCAAGAAATTAAACGTCAACGACGTAAATCAAACGATAGATCTTCTGATCAGTACGAATGCAGTTCGATCGGGTGACTTCGTCAAGGGAAAAGCCAAATGGTATCCGAATGCTGATCTGCCTCAGCTGCCCTTCTTCTCCGATGTGAATTAAATGAAAAGCCGTGCGCTGCTGCGCTCGGCTTTTTGCTTTAATCGTATTGGAAGCCGCGAAGCATCGCAATTGCTGCCATGCCCCCATCCACATTAATGACACGTTCAATGCCATTCTCCTGTAAATACTCCGCTACCCGGTAGCTTCGCACGCCATGAGCGCAAACCAGATAAATATCTTGATCCTCCGGAAGCTCTCCGATTCGCGGAGGAATCTGCTGCATAGGAATGAGCTTCGCTTCATCCAGATGATAATATTCCCACTCATGCAGTTCTCTAACATCAATAATGACACTATCTTTAAGTGCTTGCTCGTTCAGCAGGTCAAGAAATTTTTGCGGGTGAATGCTGGATATTTCCATCTTTTTACTTCCTCTCCTACTCTAATCAATACAATACATAATATCCTGTAGAATAGCGAAAATCAGGCTAAAATACAAGCAAAATGACATTGCTTTCTGTTCCCGATTGCATTAAAATAAACAAAAAGCTTTGAATCCGTTTGCACTAAAATCATTTGTAACTTTCCTGTAAAAATGATTCGACATGTATTGACACGATTTCAAACGCATGGTAATCTAATGAAAATTCTATCACAGTAAAGCGTTGACGGAGCCAAGCAAATAAAGTAGCTTTCAGAGAGCCGATGGCAGGTGAGAATCGGCAGCGAATATTTGCGGAGCACTCCAGAGTTATTGCATTGAATTCAAGTAGATGCAATCGGTGCGGAACACGTTACAGTTCCAGGTCGCAAGACCAATTGAGGCTACCCGTGCGAATGGGCAGCGAACTAGGGTGGTACCACGAAAGCAATCTCTCGTCCCTTGGCTACAGACATGACATGTCTGTACCTGAGGGCTGGGAGTTTTTTTATGTTCATATTCTAAGGAGGAACCGAATTATGTACAAAGTTCTAGTATCCGATCCAATTAGTGACATGGGAATTCAAATGCTTTATGATGCAACCGATGTAGAAGTTGTTAAACAACCAGGCCTTTCTGAAGATGAACTTATTGCAATCATTGGTGATTATGACGCCCTACTCGTTCGCAGTCAAACGAAAGTAACAGAGAAAATTATGAGTGCCGGCACGAAGCTGAAGGTCATTGGCCGCGCTGGTGTCGGTGTCGACAATATTGATTTGGAAGCAGCTACCAAACGCGGGATTATTGTCATCAATGCTCCAGACGGGAACACAATTGCTACTTGTGAGTTGACGTTCGCAATGATGATGTCCACAGCGCGGATGATTCCACAAGCTTACAAAAAAACCGTTGGCGGCGAATGGGATCGCAAATTTATCGGGGTTGAGCTTCGCAACAAAACGCTGGGTATTCTCGGCATGGGACGTATCGGCAGTGAAGTTGCCAAACGCGCAAAAGTATTCGGGATGGAAGTTATCGGTTACGACCCTTTCCTAACGGAAGAACGCGCTGAGAAAATCGGTGTTACGCTTGGGACCGTCAATGAAATTGTTGCCAAAGCTGATTTCATTACTGTGCATACACCACTGACACCTGAGACGCGCCACCTTATTTCCAAACCACAATTCGATATCATGAAAAAAGGCATGCGCCTAATTAACTGTGCGCGCGGCGGAATTATCGATGAAATGGCAATGGTCGAAGCTATTGATCAAGGCATTGTAGCTGGAGCTGCTTTCGACGTGTTCGAAGTTGAGCCTCCGCAACACGATCACCCTTTCTTGAACAATCCGAAAATTATCGTAACTCCTCATCTGGGTGCTTCCACGATTGAAGCGCAAGAGAACGTTGCGATTGACGTTTCCGAGGAAGTTCTTCACATTCTGCGCAACGAGCCTTTCAAAAATGCCGTTAACTTGCCGCCGGTACCAGCGAATGTGTTGAATAAGCTGCAGCCTTATTTCGGACTTGGCGAAAAAATCGGTTCGATTCTTGGTCAAATCGCACAAGGTGCTGTTTATGAAATCGTCGTTAACTATGCCGGTGATTTAATTGATGTCGATACAAGTCCATTAACTCGCTACATTGTAAAAGGTGTGTTCGAGAATCAGCTCGAAAGCATCAATATCGTGAATGCGATGCATTTGGCGAAATCCCGCGATGTGAATATCGTGGTTCAGAAATCAAACACTTCCAACAGCTTCACCAACTTGGTCACTGTTACTGTGAAAACAAAACAAGAAGAAAAAACACTTGCAGGTACTTTATTAGCCGGTTACGGCGAGCGTATTGTTCGTATCGACCAATATCCGGTGGATTTCGCAGCTGAAGGCAACTTGTTATTAATTTCCCACAACGATAAACCAGGTATTATCGGTCGCGTAGGTACGCTCCTAGGAACGAACAACGTGAACATTGCAACGATGCAGGTAGGACGTAAAGTGATCGGCGGTTCCGCTATCATGGTCTTGACGATTGATAAATCCGCTCCTGCCGAAGTACTGGAAGAGCTGACGAAACAAGCAGAAATCGTGAATGTAAGAGCTCTTACGGTCTAAGTTTATCGACGAAATCACAAAGTGTTTCACGAACAACAAGATTTTGTCTGAATATTCTACAAAAATAAAGGCGTTTGCTGAGAGATCTTCTCGGCAAACGCCTTTTTTATGTCGAAATCCGTGAGATCACGTTAATTTGGGTTCACAAGGAAGGAATAACGTAAATGTCGTTCCCTGTCCAAGCGTACTTTGTACGGTGACGCTGCCATAATGGGCTTCTATAATGTTTTTCACGATAGCAAGCCCAAGTCCTGTTCCTCCCGATGAACCACGCGTACGGGCTTTATCCGCCTTGTAGAAACGTTCAAAAATGAACGGCAAGTCTCCCGCAGGTATCCCCTGCCCCTCATCGGAAACCTCAATCCGAATCGCCGGCTTATTTTTGTAGACGGCCAGCTCTGCCTTCATCCCAATACGTGCCTCCGAGGCCGTATGTCGGAAGGCATTATCGAGCAGGTTCGTCAGCACCTGCTCGAGCCGGTCCTCATCTGCCCGCAGGAGGATGAGGCGTTCGTCCGGCAGCTCGCTGCTTAACGCGATGCCGCGCTCTTTGGCAAGCACCGCGAATTTGCGGTGCATGCGCTTGATCAGGGAGTCCACCTCGACCTCCCTGAACACCAGCTCGAGATGGCCGGCTTCCATCCGCGCCAGATCGAGCAGGTCACGGACGAGGCGCCCCATGCGGAGCGACTCGTCGTGGATGACCTGCACCAGCTCCACGCGCTCCTCCGGCGTGGAGGGAATGTCGTCCAGCAGGGCTTCGCTATAGCCCTGCAGCATCGAAATCGGCGTACGCAGCTCATGCGATACGTTCGCCACGAAATCTTTGCGCAGCTTATCGAGCCGTTCTTCCTCCGTAACATTACGGAGGACGGCAACGGCGCCGCGCACCTGATCTCTTGTGTAAAGCGGCGTCATCGCGACAGACCAGACGCCATTCTGTACATGAAGCTTCGTTGCCGCTTCCGAGGACTCATCCACAACCGCTTCAAACAGAGGAATCAGCGGGACAGGAATCGGGCTTGAGTAGGGATTGCTGAAGCTCGTCAGCCCCCAATCGCCAAGCGCGGTATCCTGCTTTCGGAAGCGCTGCGTTTCCTCGTCATCTTCCGACCATTCAATTTGGCTCCACTCTTGCACAATCTTCTCGCCTTGCGGATTCGTCAGCATAACAGAACCATTCGCATCCAAGGTTATCACAGCATCCGTCATACTGCGCAAAATGCTGGATAAATGCTCTTTCTCCTGGCTAAGTGCGCGAATGCTCTCTTGCATCTTCTCGCCCATGTGATTAAAGGTTTTGGCGAGCTCCCCGATCTCATCCTTTGATTGGATCGGCACGCGAGTGCCATACTCGCCCATAGTGATGAAATCTGCAGCTTTTTTCAACTGCTGCAGCGGTCGAGTAATTCGAGAAAATAAGAAGAAAGCGAAGAAGGTCGTCATCAGAAAGCCGACAATTGAAACATAGATAAACAGTTTAAGCATATACGTTTGCGTAGCTTCTAAGGATTGCAGGGATTGATAAATCATCGTAGCGCCCACAATGCCGCCTTGCAGACTCCGCAGCGGAACCGCTACGACAAGATAATCGCTGCCCAGCTTGAATTTCTCTTTGCCTGGCATATTCACCGGCTTGGCTATCGTTTGACCCGCAAAGACAGGACGAAGCTCAGCTGCTGTATAAAAGTCCGAGACATGAAAGGTAGCTAATTCACTGCTTTTGGAGATCGGCAGGTCCATCTCTTTCATATCCGTCGAAATGATCAGCATTCTCGCATCTTGGAAGCCTAACAACTCATTGCTCAGCTGATAGAACTGTTCATTGAACATATGATTAGAGGCTTCCTCCGAAAACTTGAGGGCCAGCTTCTCCATGTTGTGCTTCTGATCGTTAGCCTGAGAGAAGTAATTTTGCATGTAACTGATAAGAAAAAAGCCTAGTATGAGCAGAACAACCCCAACTAAGCCGATAATCGTTAACCAAAGCTTCCCAACAACACTTCTGAAAATAAACACGTTATTTAGGCACCTCTAGCTTATAGCCTACTCCCCATACCGTCGTAATCATTGCTGCAGCATCCGGGGAAACTTTGTTTAATTTCTCACGAAGTCGTTTCACATGCGTATCCACTGTTCGCAAATCTCCAAAAAACTCATAGTTCCATACATCCTTCAAGAGCTCCTCACGCGAGAACACTTTATCCGGCGAAACCGCCAAATAATGCAGCAGCTCATATTCCTTCGGCGTTAAAGCAACTTCCTGGCCTCCAGCTGTTACACGGTGGGCATCATGTTCAATAATCAGATTAGGAAATACGATATTATTGCTCGAGCTTGCATCCTTGGACAAATACGCTGTCGCAGAGGAGCGGCGAAGAATCGCTTTCACCCGATAGATCACTTCGCGAGGCGAGAACGGCTTGACTACATAGTCATCCGCCCCTACTTCAAAGCCGCTTACTCGGTTCGTTTCTTCCCCTTTGGCCGTAAGCATAATGACCGGTGTTGATTTCACTTGGCGGAGGCGGGCACATACTTCAATCCCGTCAATCCCCGGCAGCATGACATCCAACAAAATTAAGTCAAAATCGGATTCTGTCGCCATGCGCAGCGCCGTTTCACCATCTTCGGCTTCTTCGATGATATAGCCTTCTTTCTCCAAATACATTCGCAGCAGTCTGCGAATTCTCTCCTCATCATCCACAACGAGTATGCTGGCTTTCATTTCCATGGAGCTTCACATCCTTATCTAATTTAGTTCTACTGATTTATACACCTGCATAGGAGTGCAGACCTGCAATGACAAGGTTTACCCCTACTAACGTAAACATAACCACAATAAAGCCAATAACCGTTAACCATGCTGATTTCTTCCCTTGCCAACCTTTGGAAAGACGCAGATGAAGAAATACCGCATAGAAGAGCCAAGTAATCAAAGCCCAAACCTCTTTGGGATCCCAGCCCCAGAAGCGGCCCCAAGCCTCTTGCGCCCAAATCATCGCGAAAATTAAAGCACCTAATGTGAAAATCGGATATCCGATAGCAATGGCGCGATAACTGATTTCATCCAAGTCCTCGGCATCCATCCCTTTTACAACAGGACCAATGGCTGCGCCTAACGGTTTGCGAGTAACCAATCGCGCTAAGCCATACAAGATCAGTCCTCCAAGCACAGACCAAATCACCGTGTTGAGCTTCCGTCCAGCGCTTGCCCCTTCCATCCAGGACGGAGCTGCGAATAATGGCTCCTTCATTCCTAAGAATGGCTTCATCTCAACAACATCCATGCCATGAGGTTTCACGATTGGCGGCAATACATAAGTTTCGTTCTGAATATTCGTTTGTTGTTTCCCTTGCGCGTCCGTAACAACCACTTGCTTCGAGAAAACAGCCTTATAGCCAGAGCCGTTGAATGTGAAGATGGAAGCAATGAAAGCAACCAGCATCAGAATGAAAAAGAGCGTAAGCTCCACGCCTCTTTGTTCGCGTTTATCGACTTTGGTCTTCCCTGAGTAATCAACAGCACGCAGCAGATACATTAATCCGCCGGCAAAGCCTACGCCAAAGAATGCCTCTCCTGTCGCTGCCGTTGTCACGTGAATTTTAAGCCAGTAGCTTTGCAAGGCCGGAATTAACGGTTGTACTTCACTTGGAAATACGGAAGCATAAGCGATAATGATAAAACCAATCGGCAATGCGAAAACACCAAGTACCGGAGTCCGGTAAATCAGATAGACAATCAAGAAGGCAAACATGATCATCATACCCAAAAAGGTCATAAATTCGTACATATTGGAAGTTGGGATATGACTGCCTTCAACCCATCGTGTGAAAAAGAAGGTGACATGACAAGCAAATCCGGCGACTGAGGTTAGAAAAGCGACAAATCCCCATTTCTTGGTATGTTGTTCTGGATCGCGATTACTCCATTTCCTTCCGGTGATAGAAAGGACAAACAGTAAAAATGCGGCCAGGTAAACGAAAAAAGCAATAAGTAAAAAGGTGCTGCTGACTGAATTTACATTCACCCTTGATTCCCTCCGGTGTCTAATGATTTTGGTGAAACTTCCAAATCGTTCTTCTTCAACGCGGCTGCGACTTCATTGCGAAGGCCAAACCAATTCTTATTCGTATGCCCGCCCAAGGTCAGCTTGCCATTGTCAATCCGAATCCAGATCCGGCGATGCTGCCAATAAAAGCCCATAATGACCCCGATCATGAATATCGCAGATCCTACCCAAATATACGGCATCGCTTTGTCCACGCGAATGTTCAAGTAGGTCGTATAGTTTGCGAACTGCACGCCTTCCATGCTGCCTACAGCAAGCTTTAACTTTTGACTAATAGCGCCGTTAATGGTGTCTTGAGAGAATGATTCTTTATCTATTTGCCGAGGGAAATACATATAAGGTTCACCGTTGGCAGAAAGTCCTGGACCAGTGATGCTGAATATAAATGCAGGCGCTTTCGGTTCATTGGACAAACTGATCGGCTGACCTTTTTCCAGACCAAATTCTGGGAAATACCCTTTTAACGTCAGCTTATAAGGTCCTACTTGATACGAATCCTTCGGATTGTTCATTGGCAAGTCAAAACTTCCGTATGATTCGCCTGTCGTCGGGTTGCTTAGCGTAGGCCTGACAGAAATGAGCAGCGGTGTCGATTTGTAGTCAAATTGATACGCTTGCAATCCATTGTAATCAAGAGGATGGTTCACCAGAATGTTGCCTTTATGTACCTCTTCCAGAACAGGCTCTTTATCCGAATCTTCGCAATTAGCCGAACAATGATACAAGACCGCTTGCGTTTCATAGGTTTTGGGAACAATTTGCCCCTTGGCCTTAATACTTTCCGGCAAGTCTTTCTCATCGTAAAGCTCTAAAGTGAATTTCTCATTTTTGATAAAATAAGACGTATGTGGAATTTGCTTTGTTTCGCCTTCCAGAATGCCCATATATTGATCCATATGCCAACCTGGAATACTCCTCATCAGGACACCTATCAGGAAAATAATGAGACCTATATGATTAATATAGGGACCCCAGCGGCTGAAACGGTACTTCTCGGCAAGAAGCGCCTTGCCGTCTTTGTCTTTATGTATGCGATAGCTTTTTTTGCGCAAAATGGCGCCCAGCTTGCTTGTCCAAGCTTCTTCATCGGTACTCGCAGGAAGATCAGCCGTAAGCGTAACTTTTTGGCGAGTAAGGAAATTCAAATGCTTGCGGATTTGCTGTTTGGACAAGGCGCGGTACAAAGGCAGTACGCGGTCCAAGCTGCAGATCACGAGCGATGTCCCAATCATGAACAACAAAGTGATGAACCACCATGAATTGAACGTATGGGAAAAACCAAGCACATGATAAATGGTACCCAATGTCCCATAGTTCTCCGAGTAATACTGCGCAGGGTCCATATCAAGGAACGTATTTTCTTGTGGAAAAATAGTTCCAACAGCGGAAGCCACGACAGTAAAGAAAATAATCCATACCGCTATTTTAACCGAGGAAAAGAAATTCCAGACTTTATCCAAAATTGAAGGATTGGATTTCTGTGAACGGCGAGCCATTCCGTCATAGCGCATTTCCAGTATATCTCTACCATCTATATCAATCAGCGGATTTCCACATGATTCACAGAGTGTAGTTCCTGTGGGATTTTGATGCCCACAATCGCATTTGGTGTTGTAGAACAGCATGTTGACCTCCTGAAAACTTCAAGCGTTTAATCGGTTTAAGACTTATTGGCAACAAGCTTACCTAACGTTTCATCAATAAACGATTCGGTCATCTGGCCTATTTTTTTGACAACAATTTTGCCATCAGCGCCAATAAAGAAGGTCGTCGGGTAATCCATGACACCGTACTGTTTACGTACAACTTCTTTGGCATCCAAGAGAACTGGCAAACTCAATTTGTACTGCTCCATGAAACCTTGGACGGTTACTTTATTCTTGTCGACATTAACTTCTAGAAAAACAACGCCTTGCTTGCTCCATTTTTCATACTGCTTTTGCAGCGCAGGCATTTCTTCCTTGCAGGGCGGACAGAAAGTACCCCAGAAATTGATCAAAACCGGCTTGCCCTTGTAATCCGATAATTGATGGTTTTGTCCATCTAAACCGACCAAAGTGAAATTCGTCGCTTTATCCCCTTCTTGCGGATACTTTTTGCTGCTTGAAGCCGACAAATTCGTAATAATGGTAAATACGCCAATAATAAGCACAATTGCAAATATCGCAATCTGTACCCATTTCTTTCTTGCACCCACAATTTATCACCTTCGCTTTTTCGACAATGTTAGTAGTTCCTAACTGGGTAATACCTTTATTATAACGAAAAGAAGGCCAATTCTTATTGGCCTTTTTGAACGTTATGTGTCGTGAGAGCCTCGTTCCTAAGCTCTTCAACCTCTTTGGGCGTCAAGTGGCGATACTTCGCTCTTGGCAAGCCAGTCAAAAAGATTGGACCAAATTTGATGCGTTTCAACTTGATAACCGGAAAGGAAATCGCTTCGAACATCCGTCTGACTTGTCGATTCCTGCCTTCGTAGATCGTGATCGTAATAATGGATTCATTCTTCTCCATATTCACATCCGCGTATTCAACTTCAGCTGGTGCCGTAAGTCCATCCTCTAACTGTATGCCCGTTTTTAGCTTGTCTAATAACGTGCCGTGCGGAACGCCTTTGACTGTAGCTTGATAAGTTTTAGGTACATGATGCTTCGGATGCGTAAGCAAATGCGCAAATTCGCCGTCATTTGTTAAAATCAGTAAGCCTTCCGTATCATAATCCAGTCTTCCAACCGGATAAACGCGTTCTCTGATCCCAGGCAGATAGTCTGTTACAACCTTGCGTCCTTCTGGGTCCGTTGCACTTGTAATAACGCCCTTGGGCTTATTCAAGATCACGTAGATTTTCTTCTGTTGGCCAATGGTGCGCCCATCCACCTTAATTTCATCTTCGTCCGTGTTCACTTTCACGCCAAGCGTAGTGACGACTTCGCCGTTCACTTGAACTCGTCCGGCTGTAATAATTTCTTCACATTTCCGTCGGGAAGCTATTCCCGCTTCAGCCAATACTTTTTGCAGTCTTTCCATGATCCGCTTTCACCTCAAGCTAATGATAACGGACTTACCTCTAAATCTCAAGAGCAGAGGGGTAATCTATACAACATCTTTTAAACAAATACCAGATAACAGATGACAATGGAGGCAACAAAGCCAACAAGATCCGAGATTAAGCCTACTTTCAACGCATAGCTGGCTTTACGAATTCCGATAGCCCCAAAATAAACCGTTATCACATATAAGGTCGTATCGGTGCTCCCCTGCACGGTTGAAGCTATGCGTCCAATCATCGAATCCGGACCAAACTGCTCGATGAGATCCGTGGTAAAGGCTAAAGAGCCCGCTCCCGTTATTGGACGCAGTATCGCTAATGGCAGCACCTCCGTTGGAACGCCCATGCGATCAAACAAAGGATGCATCCAGCCGAGCAGTAAATCCATCGCCCCCGAAGCTCGAAACACGGAGATTGCCACCATCATGCCAACGAGATGCGGAATAATTTTGATGGCTGTATCAAAGCCTTCTTTGGCGCCGTCTACGAACGATTCGTAAACAGGCACTTTTTTGTAAGCCGCATATAAAGGAATAAAAACAATCATTATCGGGATGGCCCAAGCAGAGATGAGAGAAACAAGGGCATACACTTGACATCATCCTTTCAGCGGAGGAATTGGCGAGCGAGACCTGCGATACCAACGGTCTACAACAATCGCTGCAGCGGTAGAGATGATGGTTGCAATGAGCGTCGTTCCTACGATTTCCGCTGGATTGACGGAATTATAATTCATCCGGATAGCAATTAATGTCGTCGGAATTAAGGTTACGCTAGACGTGTTTAGCGCAAGTAGAGTACACATCGCCGTACTCGCTGTCTCTTTATCCGGATTGAGCTTTTGCAGCTCTTGCATGGCTTTAATGCCCATCGGGGTAGCTGCATTCCCAAGCCCCAGAATGTTGGCGCTCATATTCGACATAATATAACCGATTGCCGGATGGTTTTTCGGAACACTCGGGAATAAGAAGCGGATAGCCGGCTGCAGAAGCCTGGCGATTTTGCTTAGAATGCCTGCATCCTCCGCTATTCTCATCATCCCCATCCAAAACACAAGCACACTGATCAATCCAAAGCAAACCGTAACCCCACTTTTGGCCCCATCAAATGCAGCTTGCGTAACGGCCTCAATATTTCCGTTTAATGCGGCTACTGCAAATCCCACCACTATAAAAAATAACCAGATCCAATTCACCATGGCTATGTCCCCCTAATCTGCCCACTCGGATTCAGAGATCATAAACAATTCCCTGACTAATAATCTGAACACATAGCCATAGTGGGAAAGCAGCGTTTCCTTGTAAGCTTCTCCTTGTTGGAAAGAAAAGGTAGATTGACTGGCTGATTGCAGCAGTGGACTTGTCTTCTCATAAATGGGTATCGTCCCAATAATGGCATCTTTCAGTGTTATTTGCAGCGTACCCCGTTCGCCTAACCGATAGGAAGCCGTTGCCGGATCGGCCAGCGTCACTTTGCGCTTCACCAAGGCTGCTTCACCTTCAGCCAATGGATAAGAAAAATTTCTGGAGACAACGTCCGTTGTCCCTTCAACCGCGTCCCCTTTTCTAACGATGGTTTGCAGAGGATAATACGTAAAGCCATATTGCAGCAAACGTGCATGATCGCCCCAATCATCCGGATCGTTCAGCGTAACTACCGCCAGTTGATGCCCATCTTTCGTAGCCGAAGAGACAAGACAACGCTTGGCCAGCTTCGTGTAACCGGTTTTGACACCGTCTGCTCCTTCAAACAGGCTCAGCATTTTGTTTTTGTTCAGCCACGAGTAATCCCATGCCTCATTCGGATTCGGCACTTTCTTCAGCTTCGTGGATACAATATCCTGGAACACACTGTTGTTCAAGGCGTAAGCCGTCAGCTTCGCCATATCGTTCGGGCTGGAGCGGTGGCCTTCCCCCTCGTCCAAGCCAGAAGGGTTCGTGAAATGCGAATGATCCATGCCTAGCATCTTCGCTTTCTCATTCATAAGGTAAACGAAGCCGTCTATGCTTCCCCCAATATGCTCAGCGATAGCAGTTGCTGCATCGTTGCCGGAGCGCAGCATCAACCCATAAAGCATGTCATGGAGCCTCATCTCTTCGCCCAGCTTCAAATAAATCGACGAGCCTTCCTTGCCAAAGGCATTTTTGCTCACTTTAACCTTATCGTTCAAATTCCCCTGTTCAATGGCAATAATGGCCGTCATAATTTTCGTTAGACTAGCAATTCGCATTGGCGTGTCCCCTTTTTGACTATAGAGGATACGCCCCGACTCCACATCAATCAAGGTGGCGCCAACCGCATTCGTATGGATGCCAGGCGGTGCTGCTTCCACTTGTGCCAGTGGAGCGAGCAGCAAACCAACCAGCGTGCTGCACAATAGGATGAACCGGACTCTTTTCTTCATTGTTTTCCCCCTAGACCAAAGAACTTGTACCATCGACAACACAAAACTTTGTACAAGTATATGCTTGGAGATTGGGGATATGTCCAAGACTTGTCTTCCTTTGCCAGAAGACAAACATAGAAAAAAGGCAGGACTTACGTCAGCCCTCAGAAATTCTGGAAATTTCCTTACGAAAAGGAACTGGGATCCGCTAAATGACTCAGAAACCGGTATTTGCGGCTGAAAGGGAAGTAGTATCCCTTATTTCACCTCATTCGGGGGATATTCAAGCAAATTGAACAAAATAGCTTACCGTAGTTCCGTCTGACTAGCCAAATGGCTAATTTGATCAAGAATAAGGGAACGTAGTTCCCAAAGCGCAAGAAAAAAGCTGTCCACAAAGGACAGCTCCAACGAAGGCCGATCTGTTACACAATAAAATTTTGGTTCTCAATATTCGTTACATTGCTTCCATTGGCACCCGCAGCGCCTGCTGGAGCTTTGGAACTCATGCCTTTAATCATGCTTTGAATTCTGTCCACAACTTGAGGTGCTGAATCAATCAGACGTTCAAGGATATGCGTTTGATTGTCGAGCGGCACAACTTTCACCCCATTTTTCCCTACAACGAGGAAAGCAATTGGCGTAATGGATACCCCGCCGCCGCTGCCTCCACCGAAAGGAAGGGAAACCTTCGCATTCAGGGCATCGCTTTTGTTCATTGAGCCGCCTTCGATTTCGATTTCGGAATCGGTCATGAACTCGCTGCCGCCGGCAGCAAAACCGAATCCTACTTTAGATATCGGCATAATAACACTGCCGTCCGGCGTCTCGACCGGGTCGCCGACAATCGTGTTTACGTCAACCATCTCTTTAATGTTTTCCATGGCGACTTTCATGAGGCCTTGAATTGGATGTTCGGACATAATCGTATTCCTCCTTAGCGATTTTAGCCAGTAAACTGGCATCGGAAACGCAAGCGTCAAAGACCAATATTGGTTCTTTTTTAGAATGCCCTTAGTGGAATATCGTTATGTACACATCAAGATGCCGTTTTAACCCTAGATCTGGTCTTCAGCGCTAGTTGAATCCAAGTACGAAGACCGCCTTTCACTTTTGCTGCGCGAACAAGCAGTCGTACGCCGGCGAATAAGGCAAACCATACACGAATCCGGCCGGCAAAGCGAAATTCAGTCGAGAACTGTTTTTGATTGTATTGCGGAATGACATCCACCCGCGGCTTCGTCATCAGTTTCACATACCGAATCGTAAAACCAAGCAGGGTTGATTTAATCCCCCAAATGGCTCCTGTTGTGATGGCTGTTTCTGGTGCGTCTCCTACCCCTACTCGCGTAATCCATTTCAACTCCGTACATTCCACTCTGGCAAGTGTTTGTTTCAACCAGCTATACAATTGCAACGTATTTTCCAGAAGAACTTTAGCTTCGTTGTAGTAGGCGATCACTTTATCTTTGGTAATATGATCCTTGGTTTCATCTTTCAATTTAGTACTTGCTTTGTTCACTACTTCTGATTTAATCATGATTCCCTGAGCAAATCCTTTGAATTGAATAATGGGAATCACATAGCGATAACGTACAATCCCAAACAATGCACGCACTTCCACCGAAAGCGTATCGTTGTCCCGAACGCGAGAGAAGTAGAGCTCCCCTCTGATAAAGCTAATCAGAACAACGATAATCGCAATAATGACAATGAGTACAGCAAGTCCGATCCACAACAAAGTGATATGCCTCCTCAGCAAAAAAACTCCAATGCAAGAAAAAGTCTTCTCGCCAGTGGAGTTAGTATGTTCTTAGAATGGGAATGAAATGCATTTGATGATGATCTTCTTACTCGGCTTCTTCGTTCACATCTTCAAGAGTAAGCTGCTTCTGATCTCCGCCAAGCCGGTCAAATAACAGGCGAGTTTCTTCTTCCAGATCAAAATTGCCTTGAAAGCCGGTCGAATCCGGGAGCTCCTGAATTGAGCTCAAGCCGAAATATTCAAGAAATTGCTTGGATGTGCCATATAAAATCGGTCTCCCTACAGCGTCAGCCCGTCCCACCTCAGTAATTAAATCTTTCCCAGTTAGTGTCGCCAGTGCGCGATCACATTTTACGCCGCGTATCTCTTCGATCTCAACTCGCGTAATAGGCTGCTTGTAGGCAACAATGGATAACGTTTCTAAAGCAGCTTGGGAGAGCGAGGAACGCGACGGTGTATAGGCGAGCCGTTCAAAATAGGGAGCGTGCTCAGCTAACGTTGTCAGTTGATAAGCTCCGGCCACTTCAACAATTTGAATTCCTCGTCCTTTGCGTTTAAACTCCGTTCTCATATCTTTGAGCAGATCACGAACCAAATACAAATCCAGCTCCATCACCTCTGCCAGCTGCTTCGCATCTAAGCCCTCGTCACCTGAGGCAAAGAGCAGTCCTTCAATAATCGATTTCATCTGTGGAAAATTGAGTGTCAATGTCAGAACCCTCCTCTTTGGCTTGGATCACGATGTCTTCGAACAGCTTGTGTTGATGACAAACGACTTTTTTCATTTTCATTAATTCTAGAATGGCTAGAAACGTAACAACGATTTCTTCCCGCGTCATTTCATAATCAAAAAGCTTCGAGAACAGCAATTTGCCGCCTCGTATTTTCAGCAAATCAACGACTTCACGAATACGATCCTTCACGGAGATCTCATCGCGGCGTATTCTTGCAACAACATTCCGATTAGCCAGCTTTCTCAAAGTCCGCTGAAATGCGAAAAGCAAATCCGCCACATCCAGCCCTTCCACCGGATTTTCCTGAACATGGGGCAGGAAAGGCGTTAAATCCTCAGGCTCACGCGTATAAACTAAACTGCGCTCAACCTCTTTATCCCTAAGCATATCCGCAATTGACTTATACTTGCGATACTCAATCAGCTTCGCAACAAGCTCAGAACGTGGATCAAGCTCATCTTCCATATCATCAAAATATTCATCAAATTCGATTACAGGCGGTTTAGGCAGCAGCATTTTACTCTTAATGGAGAGCAGTGTTGCAGCCATGACCAGAAACTCACTCGTGATTTCGAGCTCTAATTCCTGCATGGCTTGCACATAACTTAAATACTGATCTGTAATTTCTTTGATAGGAATATTATAAATGTCAAGTTCATTTTTATCGATAAGATGAAGCAATAGATCAAGGGGGCCTTCAAAAGCTTCTAACTTATAAGTGACTTTCATTTCTGTTCCCCCTTGTCATATTGAAAATAATTGCATAACCAGCTGCGCGGCGAGCGGATACACATGCCCCAGCAGCCATTGTCCCATAGGTGTAATCATTAGAAAAACAACTAGAATAAGTGCGTAGCGCTGGTTTCTGTCAAACCAGACTTTTCTTTGGCTTGGTACCCATCCTTTGAGGATGTACCAGCCATCCAACGGATAAAGAGGCAGTATATGTATGAAGCAAAGCATAATATTGACGATGACGCCATACTGCAAATAGACTCGCCATTGTTCCACGGTTATCGACTCCGCTGTTCCTCCTACAATGGAAGGTAGGAAGAAATAGAGCCACCAGAAGAGCAAAGCGAGCAGCAAATTTATAACAGGACCCGCCAGGAAAACGAGTGTGTTGGACAGTTTTGGCCTTTTCTTGAAATTAGCTTCGTCAATCGGCATTTTCTTCGACCAGCCATACGGTCCAAAAACAATCATGGCCAACCCCAAGGCATCCAAATGGGCCAAGGGGTTAAGCGATAATCGTTTGCTTTCCCGAGCTGTTCGATCTCCGAGCAGCCAAGCTGCTCCCGCGTGCGCAGCATCATGCAGCGTCATAGCGACTAGAAAGGCAAGCAGTCGGGGAAGCAGTGTTTCCAAATGATAATAAGACAGCATTAGGAAGTAAATTGTTTCGTTAAATTCGCCATTTCAATAGCTGTTACTGCGGCTTCCCAGCCTTTATTGCCGGCTTTTGTTCCTGCGCGCTCAACGGCTTGCTCAATGGAATCTGTCGTCAACACACCGAAAATCGTCGGAACGCCCGTTTTCAGGTTAATTGCCGCAACACCTTTAGCTACTTCACTGCACACATAATCGAAGTGAGGCGTTGACCCCCGAATGACAGCACCTAGGGTAATAACAGCGTCGTATTTGCCGCTCTCCGCCATTTTTTGAGCGATTAACGGAAGTTCGAACGCACCAGGTACCCAAGCGATATCAACTTCCTCTTCATTCACACCGTGACGCTTCAGAGCATCTTGAGCTCCTCCAAGCAATTTGGAAGTGATGAATTCATTGAAACGACCTACGACGATGCCATATTTTAAGTTTTGTGAAATTAAATGTCCTTCAAAAATGTTAGCCATGAGTATAGTCTCCCTCTCTTTAGAAAACGTTGTAGTATGTGTAAATTGGACCTTTATGCTTAAATGCCGCTGCCCGAATCATGAAAACTCAGCATGTGGCCAAGCTTGTGCTTTTTCGTTTGCAAATAACTGAGATTGTCCGCTTTGCTATCCATCTGAATCGGAACACGTTCAACGACCTCGAGGCCATAGCCTTCAAGACCTTTAATTTTGCGCGGATTATTCGTCAATAGACGAAGTTGAGTAATACCGAGGTCCTTCAGAATTTGCGCACCAATCCCATAATCCCGAAGATCAGCAGCAAACCCAAGTTTAATATTCGCCTCTACGGTATCCAATCCCTGCTCCTGCAGCGCATAAGCTTTCAATTTGTTGATTAAGCCGATACCGCGACCTTCCTGTCGCATATATAATAATACACCACTGCCCTCTTCATCAATCTGTTTTAATGCCGCATCAAGCTGAGGGCCGCAATCACAGCGATGAGAATGGAACACATCTCCCGTTAAGCACTCGGAATGTACACGCACTAAAGTTGGTTTGGAAGGATCAATTGTCCCTTTGACAAGAGCAACATGCTCTTTGTTGTCCAGCTGATTCGTGTAGGCAATTGCTTTAAACACTCCGAAATCCGTCGGCAGCTTGATTTCAACTTCACGCTCAACTAGTTTCTCTTGTTGATTGCGATATTGAATCAAATCCTGAATCGTAATAATGCGCAAATCATGCTTGGCTGCAAGCTCCATTAGATCAGGTACGCGCGCCATTGTACCATCTTCTTTGATCACTTCACAGATGACAGCGGCCGGATAAGAGTCGCACAAGATCGCTAGATCAACAGCGGCTTCGGTGTGGCCTGCTCGGCGAAGAACGCCGCCTTTTTTGGCAATCAGCGGGAAAATATGACCAGGTCTGCGGAAATCCTGTGGTCTCGTTGTCGGATCAATCAAGCCCATAATCGTTCGGGAACGCTCATGTGCCGAAATTCCGGTACTCGTTTCACTATGGTCTACCGAGACGGTAAATGCCGTTCCATGATAGTCCGTATTCCTTGCGACCATAGGCGGCAGGTCCAGTTCCAGCGCACGTTCTTCCGTAATCGGCGCACAGACAAGTCCACGTCCTTCTTTAATCATGAAGTTGATAACTTCCGGCGTCGTTTTATCCGCGAGTGCGATAAAGTCGCCTTCGTTCTCACGATCTTCATCGTCAACAACGATAATGACTTTGCCTGAAATGAGATCCTGCAGAGCTTCCTCAATTTTGTTGAATTTGATTTGTGTCATATTCACCTCTCCTAAGAGTTTTGCTTTAGCAAAACTATCTTCGTAAGCATGGGCTGAGTTTTGCTTTAGCAAAACTATCTTCGTAAGCATAAGCTGAGTTTTGCTTTAGCAAAACTTTCTTCGTAAGCATGGGCTGTTACATAAATCCGTTATCAGCCAGAAAACTTGCGGTCAGCTTGCTTGGTTTAGGACTGCTGTTTTCCGAGGCATCGGATGAACCAAACTTAAGCAGTCGCTCCATATATTTGCCAAGAACGTCACATTCCATGTTGATCGTATCTCCAGCTTTTTTATCATTGAGAACCGTTTGAGCCAGCGTATGTGGAATAATCGAGACGGCGACTTCACGTTCATTGACGTCCACCACCGTAAGGCTAATGCCATCAATCGTGATGGAGCCGCCGGCAATGATGTAACGGAAAATATGCGTATTCTCCGGCTCGAACCGGTAAACAACGGCATTTTCTTCCGGTGTGCGGGAAAGGATCGTGGCCGTAGCATCCACATGTCCTTGAACGATGTGTCCGCCGAATCGACCATTCGCCGCCATCGCACGCTCCAAATTCACGCGTGTGCCGGTTTGCAGCTTGCGAAGGTTGGTCTTGCGATACGTTTCGGGCATAACGTCCACGGAGAAAGACTCGCTATCGAAAGCAATGACAGTCAGACATACACCGTTCACTGAAATACTATCTCCCAGATGGACATCTGACAGCACTTTCTTGGCGCCAATCGTTAGCACCATCGCTTGACCTTGGCTATGAATGCGGCGCATGTGGCCGATTTCTTCAATAATGCCGGTAAACATGACAGCCCTCCATTCGTTAGTTCGGATATATCGGATAGCCTGTTAGGCAAATATCCGGTCCGAGCTGCTCGACCTTCACCCGGTCGAGCGTAATTGCTTCATCCATCTTCGCGAAGCCTTCGAAGTTGATGTTCACAGGTGCTGCGTGGCCTCCGCCGATCAGTTTCGGCGCAAACATCAGCACCAGCTTGTCTAGCAGGCGCTGCTCCAGCATAGCGCCGTTCAACTTGCCTCCGCCCTCCATGAGGATGGAGCCGATCTCCCGCTCGCCCAGCTGGCGCATGGCGAGCGTCAGGTCCACCTGCGGGCCATCCCCGCAGGTGAGGATCGTGATGCCGCGCGCTTCCAGCGCGGCACGCCGCTCTGCCGGCGCCTGTGCGCTGGCGAGCAGGATCGTCGGTTGACGATCCTGCTCGGTGAGCACGCGGGCGCCGAGAGGGACTCGCAGCTGCGAGTCCGCGATGATCCGTACCGGCTGCACAGCCGGTACGTCGCCGCGCGCGCTCAGCTGCGGGTCGTCGGCGATGACGGTGTCAACGCCGACCATAATCCCCTGATGCCGATGGCGCAGGGTGTGCACATAAGCACGCGACGCCGGCGATGTAATCCATTTGCTGTCGCCGGTCTTCGAGGCGATGCGACCATCGAGCGTGCTCGCCGTTTTCATCGTCACAAATGGCATCCGCGTGATGATGTATTTGTTGAAGGCCTCATTCATAGCTGAGGACTCATCGGCTAGCAGCCCCACGCTGACCTCGATGCCTTGGGCTTGCAGCTTGGCGATGCCCGTTCCCGCCACCAGCGGGTTCGGGTCTGTGGCCGCAACAACGACGCGTGTCACCCCCGCCTCAATCAGGCGGTCGCTGCATGGCGGCGTCTTGCCGAAATGGCTGCACGGCTCCAAAGTAACATAAGCCGTACTTCCTCTAGCTTCCTCGCCTGCCATCTGCAAGGCGAGAACTTCCGCATGCCCATGGCCGCGTTTCAAGTGCGCCCCCATGCCTACAATACGTCCATCCTTCACGAGGACGCAGCCTACAACCGGGTTGATCCCCGTTTGGCCTAATGCGCCGGCTGCCATTTGCAAGGCAAGTTTCATGTAAGCTTCGTCATTCAGTACATGCACGTCGTTTACCGCCTTCCACCCATCCAGCTTGATTATGAATGCAAAAAGACCCCTCCGTATATCGGGAAGGGGCCAGAGATTGTCGAGATAACACGAATAAGCTTCTGCCTATACGTACTTGCCGCATTTTTGATCAAACCAAACAAGATCGACGTTTCTGCTTCAAAAGACAGACTTGCCGAATTTTTGTTTACGTGAAAAAATGAACAAGTACGCATAGCGAATGTTAAATTCGCGTATTCCTTCTCCCATCCAGACTATACTGTCGGTTCCGGAATTGCACCGGATCAGCCGTAGCGAAGCTGTATGTCAGGTACCGCTAGCTTCAAAACGGGTCACGGACTTATCGAAACCAAGTACTAGGTACATGACTTCGAATCACCGCCGGTGTGGAATTTCACCACGCCCCGAAGGTTTTGCATACATATGAAAGTAACTTACAACTAGGAACTAGCTAAAAATTACTTTGGTAATGAAAAATTTATCACTCACACCTCGAAAAAGCAAGGGCTTTTTTTGCATGATTCCCAAATATGAATATGCCTTACGCTGACTCCACGCGATTTCTCCCCCTACTTTTCGCCCGATATAACGCTTTATCGGCATAAGCAATAAGCTCGTCCACATCTTTCGTTGTATCAGGAAATGAAGCCACCCCTATGGACACCGTAATATGTTTCCCACTGGGTCCCCTCGCTTCAGCCATCGATTTCCGCGCTGTTTCCGCTCTTCTCATCGCCGTTTTCAGCGAAGTATTTGGCAGCAAGATGACAAACTCTTCTCCGCCATAGCGGAAAATGGCTCCGCTTTTGCCTAACGAGTTTTGCAGGCTCTCGGCTAGAAATTGCAACACCTTATCTCCAATAACATGACCATATGTATCGTTGACCTTTTTGAAATGATCAATATCGAGAACCAGAATAGCAAATGGATTTTGCTGTGAGATCAGGTTTTGCATAAACAATTCCATCGTACGGCGATTATAGACGCCCGTTAAGGGATCTGTTTGGGAAATATGTGAAAGGTCATCAAATTCCGTGCGCAAATGAGTAACCGCCAAACTGAACGCCTTGTGAAGCTTGTTCGCTTCATACATCCAGGAGTGAATGCGCGGCGGATCTTCTTGCTCAAGATTATTCGTTGAGAGCTTCGCAGCATAATTAGCCAACCTCAAGAGGGGCTCGGACATTTTCCTGATGAGCATATAGATCACGAACATGAACGCAAGCACAATTGGAATGACATAAAGAAGAACTTGCCTAACAAGGTGATGAGAATCCGCTAATACGACTTTCATTGGCGTTTGAGCAACAATCCCCCATCTCGATTCCTTCATGTATGTGTAACTGGCGAGCATATCCACACCTTTGGTATTAATAAGCCTCCGCATACCGCTTCTCCCTTGCAGCAGCTCTCTTACCGCTGGATTCTCGCCAACCTGATCTCCGATCCGGGCTGGATCAGGATGGTAAATCAAATTTCCTCCGGAGCTCACAACAAAAAAATAGGAACCATCTTCCCCCTTGAGCTTATCCCCTAACACCACATTAAACATATTCGTTTCATGCAATCTTATTGTTCCGCCAAGTGCACCAATAAACTCCCCATATTCATTAAATAAAGGCTGGATAATGGCAACAGACAAATAATTGGCATTGGTATAAAACGGTTCTGAAATAATTGGACGCTGCTGAATAAAAAGCTTCTCAACATCAGGCATGATCTTTTTCCCAATCACATCGCTATTATAAGGAGATGTATTCGTGATAATCCCTGAACGATCGATCAGCGAAATCGTATTCAGGCTCGTATGATTTAGTCGAAACAGTTCCAACTGCTCGAACATGTCCGGCCGCTTAAGATCTTTTTGCAAATATTCGCCTGTTACGGCGAGTCCTTGTTTTAAATTCGAGAATAAGCCGTCCACCGTGTCCGCGATTTTATCCGCATATGCCTTGTTTAATTCAAAGGTAGTCCGTGTCAACGATTTTTTCTCATTATAATAACTGATCAAGATACTTGCGCCCAAGGTTGTGAGGACAGAAATAAGCACAATAGCATTGACTAGGTTCCTAAGTTTAAAATCTCCTCTATGCACCATATCGCTTTCCTCCACTTTGGTATTTAGCTCTCTTTCTATTTTCCTAGAGAATTGTTAGTAAAATACGCAATAAGGTTTCAGGAGAGTGTTAGTTTTCATCATACTTCTGTCAAATTT
This sequence comes from Paenibacillus alba, assembly GCF_013204855.1. Taxonomy (GTDB): domain Bacteria; phylum Bacillota; class Bacilli; order Paenibacillales; family NBRC-103111; genus Paenibacillus_E; species Paenibacillus_E alba. Next base: position 463,844 of record NZ_JABMKZ010000002.1, read on the forward strand.
TGCATAAAAAAAAGAATCTGCCGAGTTACCTCAACAGATTCTTTGATTCCATTCGTAAATTATACTTCTACAACTTCAACTTTTTCCATAACGTCTTTGCCTTTGAAAGCATCGACCAACTCCATGCCTTTGGACACTTTACCGAAAACAGTATGCTGTCCATCCAGATGTGGTTGCGGTTGGTAAGCGATGTAGAATTGGCTTCCACCTGTGTTTCTGCCTGCATGAGCCATCGCCAAGGAGCCGCGCTCATGTTTGTTCGGGTTGATTTCACAGTTGATTTGGTAGCCTGGACCACCTGTTCCTGTGCCGGTTGGACAACCGCCTTGTGCTACGAATCCTGGAATGACGCGATGAAAAACAAGACCGTTATAGAAACCGGAGTTTGCTAATTTTTCAAAGTTGGCAACGGTATTTGGAGCGTCGTTTTCGAAAAGATCGATAACAACCTCGCCGCCACCTGCTAGTTTAATATTTGCTTGTTTGGCCATTTGTGGTCCACTCCTTTTGACAATAATATCTTATTCTACTATGAAACTTTACATTTCACAAATGACACGCGAGACTGCACCTAAACTTGTCCCCTTTTTCCTCGCAGATGCTGAGCAAGTTGAATGACTCCTCGACACTGAAAGCCTGCGAAAGTGCAGGCATTTTCATCATAAATCGTGAGAAAAGTGAAAAACCTGCAATTGTGCAGGCATTCTCATCTTTTCTCTCAACGAAGTGTGAAAAGGCTGAATAAACATGCAGATATGCAGGAATTTCGTAATATCGGTTATTCAAGGAATGAAAAAGATGCATAATCGCAGGTATTTACCAAATACCGATTCTATCAGCATTCCTGACAGCTCACACCTGCGAACGCTCCGTTACATCGTTGTGCTGACTTGTTTCATTCTTGCTGGAATGAGGTCGTTGCCGATGATGTTGTCAAACGATTCCCGTTTCACGACAAGATCGCTTTGGCCGTCTTTTACAAAAACAACGCCAGGACGACGAATACGATTGTAGTTGCTCGCCATTGCATAGTTATAAGCACCTGTGCAGGAAACAGCCAGTATGTCGCCTACTGACACTTTAGGCAGGTTCAAGTCCCAGATCAGCATATCGCCGCTTTCACAGCATTTGCCAGCGATTGAAACTACCTCTTCAGTTTGCTCTGTAGCTCGGTTTGCCAGCATAGCTTCATATTCAGCCTCATACAGCGCAGGACGCGGATTATCTGTCATACCACCATCTACAGCTACATATTTGCGTACGCCGGGAATATCTTTCGTAGTCCCTACTGTATACAAGGTCGTACCTGCATCGCCGACGATGCTGCGACCTGGCTCTACCCAAATCTCAGGCAGCGGGTAATCATTGTTGCCGAAGTTCTCTTTGATAGCTTCTGTAATAGCTTCCACATAGACAGCAACCGGAAGCGGAGTATGGCCTTCCACATAACGAATACCAAAGCCGCCGCCAAGATTAATGACAGGGAAAATAATTCCTGTTTCTTTACGCACTTGAACGGCAAAACCAGCAACTTTCTCAGCAGCAATGCGGAATCCGTCTACTTCAAAAATTTGTGAGCCGATATGGGAATGCACACCGAGAACGTCCAAATTGCTTAAGGAAGCCGCTTCTTTGATCGCACGCATGGCGGACCCATTCCCCAAGTCGAAGCCGAATTTGGAATCGGTTTGGCCTGTAGAGATGAACTCATGCGTATGCGCTTCTACTCCTGGTGTAATGCGCAGCAAAACTTTTACTTTCTGGCGTTTATCTCCAGCAATAGCGTTCAATAATTGCAGCTCAATAAAATTATCTACAACAAAACAACCGATTTTTGCATCTATAGCCATTTCGATCTCATCCACAGTTTTGTTATTGCCATGGAAATGAATGCGTTCAGCAGGAAAACCCGCCTGCAGCGCCGTGTACAGCTCTCCATCGGAAACTACGTCCAAGGACATTCCTTCTTCTTCCACGATACGGCACATCGCCATCACACAAAATGCTTTGCTGGCATAAGCCACTTGAAATTTCAAGCCAGACGCGCGGAAGGCGTCAACAAACTCACGACAACGTTGACGTACTAACGCTTCATCGAATACATATAAAGGCGTGCCGTATTCCGCAACCAGCTGTGTTGCATCGACACCGCCGATTTCGAGGTGGCCTTGATCGTTTACTTTACTAGTACCATGTAAATACATAGCTTGATTTCCCCTTCTTCCGGAACCATTTCTTGCCATTATCCGCTTAAGCGGCAATTCGCATTACTAATAAAAGTAACATAGGGAAAGCTCATTTGACAATACACTTATCCAAGCATGAAGAAAAAGGGCACCCGTGATCTGCGCCCTTTTTCTTCGTGATTACGATTTAGGCTGACGTGTACCGTCAATAGGCTTCGTAAGGCTTAATCGTGTTTTGCCGGCCAACACAGGACGACGAACGAGAATGGAGAAAAAGCTCTTCGCATTGAACGGAATGAACGGCCACATGTACGGAGCGTTGTACGATTTTCTGGTTGCTAATAAAATGAGCCATAACGTAGACCCGATCACAAAACCCGGAACATGGAAGATGGCCACAATGATGAGCAGAGCAAGCCGGACGATTCGATTAGCCAGCCCTAATTCGTAACTCGGAGTGGCAAACATCCCAATGGAGGCAAGGGCCAAATACAAGATAACTTCATTGATAAACAACCCGGCTTTGACAGCGATATCCCCCACTAAAATGGCTGCAACCAGACCCATCGCTGTTGCAAGTGGTGTAGGTGTATGTACGGCTGCCATGCGCATCAAATCTATTCCGATATCAGCCAGCAGGAACTGGACTAACAGTGGCAGAGTACCTTCCTTCTGCGGACCGAGGAATTCCAGACCTGCAGGCTTTAAGGACGGATCCATCACCATCATGAACCAGAGCGGCAGCAAGAAGAGGGAGGCCATGATCCCAACGAATCGCACCCATCTTAAATACGTTCCGATAAAAGGGGTTTGCCGATATTCCTCGGCGTGCTGCACATGATGGAAAAACGTCGTTGGCAAAATCATCACGCTCGGCGAAGTGTCCACAAACACACAAACATGACCTTCGAGCAGATGGGCTGAAACAACGTCAGGCCGCTCTGAATAGCGAACCATCGGATATGGATTCCACCCTTTATTCACGATCGCTTCTTCAAGCTGCTTTTCACCCAATGGAAGTCCGTCGATATCTACGCCCTTTATTTTATCTTTGATTGCTTTCACTAAGTCTGCATTCGCAATGTCATTGATATAAGACACACAGACGTCCGTTTTCGTTCTTTTGCCGATTTGCATAATTTCCAGCTTTAATCGCTCGTCACGTATTCTCCGTCTCACCAAAGTAACATTCAATAACAAGGTTTCGACGAAACCATCACGTGAACCGCGAACTACCCGCTCCAAATCAGGCTCGGCAATGGAACGTACTGGATAATTTTTGACATCAATCGTAATCGCGGCGGTCTCACCTTCAATGAAGAAGGCCGTTCCGCCCATCAATACTTGTCCTACGATTTCTGACATTTTTTTGTAGGATTTAACTTGAATATGAGGAATCAGTTTTTCGATGAACGCTTCCAGGGTATGATAGGAAACGGCTTCTTTGTCGGCATACGATAGCCTTGTAAGAATATCCGTTAATACGGTATCCTTCGCGAAGCCGTTGCAGAAGAAAATGCCCACACGCTTGGAGCCAAACACCATCTCTCGAAGAACCAGATCAAAGCTCCGGTTCAGCCCTACCCGCTCTTCGAGTACCCTTTGAATTTCGCGCAAGCTTCGAGGAATGTCTTCTTGGGTTTTAAGCGCTTTTTCCTCAGCGGTCATATCCGTAACTGGATTGTAGGGAGACAAATTCCCCTCCTCATCGATCGCCAGCTTGTCAGATTGCTGATTATCCGATTGCTCCTGCGTGCCATTCGAGTTACTTTTATCGCTGGCATTGCCTTTTTTTACAATCAATTTCATCGAGCGAGCCCCCTTAGCCTCTGTTAATAAAATAACCACTCAAACAACGAACCAAATACTTTACCGAAAATCATCGCCATAAGCAGTAAAATCATATAAGAATCCATGCCCACACGTTTGGCCAGAATGGGAAGCACATTAATAATTTCCGTTAGCGCAGCTGCCAGCATACCAACGAAACAGCCTGCGAATACACCCACTATCGCTGTCCCCATCGGAAAAAGCGGGAGCTCGATATCACTGAAGTCAACCCATGTAAAAAAGAGTGAACCCAGCACCACCGCCGCTTCATACGCGCGTATTTTGGCAAAAGAGTAGGTGATTTGCGCCAGCCTTGGGATGATATCGAGCACCACCAGGAAGGCAACCATCCCGCTGCCTACAGCGATACCGCCTGCTAGTCCAATAAATGCGATTAATAGGCCTTCCCCGAGAAGGGTGATCACTTCGACTCACCTTCCGAATGGATTTTCATATATTCTTCCGTGATGACGTAATGATTGATATTTTCTTGATACATGAACATTTCCACCTCCAAAGGGCTCGGTTCTTCATTGAACTTCTTCTTGAAGAGATGATTGAAGAATATGACCATACCCACTCCAATGCCCAGAGAATATGGAATTTGCAAGATTAACGGGTGTTCAACCTTCTTCCCCGTCATCAGCTCGTAGATGCGTTGGTGAACTTGAAGCATAGAAACATCGGCGTGAAAATTCATGATCGCAAGCCCTGAACCAATAAATAAGAGCAGCCATACCAAGCCAATTAGAACCGGGCTGGCCTTCTTGTTGTCCGTGAAGATTTCCAGAAGTACATGCGGTTCTCCAAAATGCTCGATTTGCAGCTCCGGATATTTCGCTTTGACTTTGCGAACAATCAGCATCATATCAATCAGTACGCGGTTGCCATCCTCATGCTGCGGTTGATGAATGATCAGTTCATGCAGCGCTTGTTCATATTGAGGCTCTACAATGAGCTGAGCGATTTGGCTTAGTTTCACAACAGAGCCCTTGCGGACACTTGCTTTGCGGCGAAGTCTAATGTAGAGATATGGAGCTCCATTCTGTGCCATGGTCTCACTCCCTTCATCCTCCATGTATAGGAGTAGTATGCAAATTCCTTCCTACGCATAAACACTTGGTCTAATGGTAAATTCTCCAGGAATAAAGCAAGCATACATTTGGCATAGTAAGAAATGAATAACGATAACTTATTCCATATAAAGAAGGTGATAACATGGCAAAATTCGCATTAACACTCGTTATTATTGGTGCGTTGAATTGGCTTTTGGTTGGGCTCTTCGAATGGGATTTAGTTTCTGCTTTGCTCGGCGGAGATTCTCACAGAGAATCTTCAGGACTAAGCCGCGTCATCTACACGATCGTTGGCTTATGTGGGATCTATTGTGTTAGATTTTACGCTGATGACAGACGCGCTGTCCGTTAAACCATGACTTTGCAGCAATATAAACAAACCTGCATAAGCAAAAAACCGCTCTCCAGAAGGAGAACGGCTTTTTGTGTTTCGCACGGCTGCATGATTAGCGCTGCCGTCGTTATTGAGCAATCTGATCCTTGATTGATTGCAAGATTTTCTTTTCCAATCGTGACACTTGGACTTGGGAAATCCCCAATCTGCTGGCGACTTCAGACTGGGTCTGGTCGCGGAAATAGCGAAGATACACAATAAGCCGTTCTCGTTCAGAAAGCGTGCCTATCGCTTCATTTAATGCCAGCTTCTCAAACCATTTATCACCGGATTCATCCGATATCTGATCCATTAATGTGATGGGATCTCCATCATTCTCAAACACAGTCTCATGAATCGAGGAGAGCGGCTTATTCGCTTCTTGCGCGAAAACCACTTCCTCCGGCGTAATCATGAGTTCTTCGGCAACTTCTTTAATCGTAGGAAGACGCCCCAGACGCTTGGACAGCTCATCCTTCGTCTTGCGAATCTTATTCGCCAGCTCTTTCAGCGAGCGGCTTACTTTCAGCGTTCCGTCATCACGCAGGAAGCGCTGGATCTCACCGATAATCATCGGTACGGCATACGTTGAGAATTTAACATCATAAGAGAGATCGAATTTGTCAACGGACTTGAGCAGTCCGATGCAACCGATCTGGAACAAGTCTTCGGCTTCGTAACCCCGGTTCAAAAAGCGTTGAACCACTGACCAGACCAAGCGGATATTGCAGCTGACGAGTGTTTCTCTAGCGAGTCCATCTCCGGATTGACTGAGGGCGATTAACCGTTTGACTTCCGAATCGTCTAAATAACTATGAGAAGCATGCTTCAGATCGACATCCATAGATCAAACCCCTAATTGTATAAAGCTTTTTTAGATTCAATTCGCTTCAACATGTTTATTTTGGTTCCGATTCCGACGGCCGTCACAACTTCCACTTCGTCCATGAAATTTTCCATAATCGTGAATCCCATTCCAGAACGCTCCAGCTCTGGTTTAGAGGTATACAGCGGTTCTTTCGCCTGCTCTAAATCGGCAATACCTGAACCTTTGTCTTCGATCGTAATGCGCACCACATCGTCATCAATGTGTGTGGAAATGGTAATAATGCCATCGGTCTGGTTATTGTAGCCATGAATGATGGCATTGGTTACCGCTTCCGACACAACTGTTTTGATATCCGTTAATTCATTCAACGTGGGATCTAATTGAGAGACAAAAGCAGCAACAGCAACACGGGCGAAAGCTTCATTCTCGGAACGGCTGGCAAACTGCAGCGTCATAAAGTTATGTTCACTCATAGCGCAACCTCCAAACTGGACATTGCATTGCGTTCATTATCTTGAATCGAAACAATCTTAAACATTCCTGAAAGCTCGAACAAGCGGTAAACAGCAGGAGAGACATCACATACGACCATCTTGCCGCCTTTACTCGTAATTTGCTTATAGCGACCGAGAATGACACCTAGGCCTGAGCTGTCCATGAAAGATAGATCTTTCAAACTAAGAATCAAGTGCTGCGTATGCTCTTTGGCAATCGCTTCCTCCATCCTAGCCTTCACACTATCTGCCGTGTGATGATCCAGCTCACCTTTCAATCTAACAATCAGCGCTCTTCGGCCTTGCTCAAATTCTATTTGCAGGCTCAACATGTTCACTCCTTCCCAGTCATGAAACATAAGTTTCTACATCTGAGTTGGAATATCCTGCCACCCGACAAAACTAGAAGAAAACTGCTAAAAGATGTACTAAACTGCGTTTATTCGCGAAATCTCACGGTTAATCCGTGGTAAAAATCTGAGTAGTTGTACGCTTAAAGAGCTTCCACCAGGTCGCTTTCGCCACATCAACAGGTGACTCCAACGGGTACTCCGACAGCACACTGTCGCCATTATAGACAACGATTCTACCAATCGGCTGTCCCATAGTGATCGGTGCTTTAAGGTTTGGATCCAATTTCAGCTCATGTCGAATATTTTCAGTAGGCGTGCCTTTTTTCATTAAAATGCTATAATTCTGCTTGGCAACAAGCGGAACTGTCGAAACCTGCCCTTTGTTTACGGTGAAATTCCCTAAACTGTCTCCTGATTTAAACAACGGATAATTCGTAAATTGCGCAAACGCATAATCAAACAGCTTGGATACTTCAGCGTTTCGCGTTTTGGTATTCGGTTCACCCAGAACGACCGCGACAACACGCAAATTATCTCGTTTGGCTGTTGCGGATAAACAGAATTTCGCTTCACTTGTGTAGCCCGTTTTCAATCCATCAGCACCGCTGTAGAAACGAACGAGCTTGTTCGTATTCACAAGCCAGAAAGGGTTTGGCGTTTCCTTGCGCAAATAGTCTTGATAAGCGCCTGTAAATTTCGTTATGCCTTCATGTTTCAGCAGTTCGCGAGACATGATGGCAATATCGTTGGCCGTTGTATAGTGATTTGCCACTGGCAGTCCGTTGCAATTCGAGAAATGCGTGTTTTTCATGTCCAATTGCTGTGCTCGCTCATTCATCATCTGCACAAAATTTTCTTCTGAGCCCGCAATCTTCTCTGCCATAGCGACAGAAGCATCGTTGCCGGACGCCATCGCGATTCCTTTCAGCATATCTTGAACGGTCATTTCTTCACCCGGCTTCAAGAATATTTGCGATCCGCCCATGGATGCCGCGTATTCGCTGACTCCAACTTTCTCATCCATCTTTATATTGCCTTTGTCGACAGCCTCCATGATCAGGAGCATTGTCATGATCTTCGTAATACTTGCAGGCGGAAGCTTCGTATCTTTATTTTTCTCGGCGATGACCGTCCCTGTATCTGCATCCATCAAGACGGCGGATTGGGCATTTGGCGTCAAATCAACCGTAGGTGCCTTCTTCTCTTCGGCGAAAGCCGCCGGTACGAGAAGCGTCAAACAAATTTGGAAACAGATAAAACAAATTAGCCCTTTTTTTCGCATAGCAATTGTACCCCTCCTGTGATAAATGAAGTGAAAGCCTGACACTTGCAGCTTGAATGACTGCTAATCAGTCTTGACGATTTCATCGTAAAATATTCCAAGAGAAGGAAAATAAAGATAGAACCAAAGCGCTGTCCGTTTCCGAAAAAAGCAAAAAACCCTAACTACCACATTCCTGTGGCCGTTAGGGCAGCTGACTTCGTGAAATTAAACGATTACGTCATAGATTAATTGAACTGGGGCAGGCTTTGTCGACTTGATACGATACGCGTCAAGAATCATCGCACTCACTTCCTTGACTTCCTCGCGATTCGCATGGATCGTACAGATCGATTCTCCCTTTTTCACGGAATCACCGATTTTCTTATTCAGGGTTAGGCCAACCGCATAGTCGATCTGATCTTCTTTTTTCGCACGGCCAGCGCCCAGCAGCATGGCAGCAATACCGATATGCTCCGCATCAATCTGATTGACGTAGCCTTCTTGCTCAGCTAACACTTCAAAATGATAGGCAGCCGTCGGCAGCAAATCAGGTTGGTCTACGACATTCGGATCGCCCCCCTGGCTTGCTACGAAGCGTCTGAACGTATCCAAAGCTTTCCCCTTGGCAATAATGTCCCGAACGGCTTCCTGAGCCTCTTCAAAGCTCTCAAACACTTTGCCCAGCACTGACATATAAGCCGCTACCGAGATCGCAACTTCAGTCAGCTCTTTGTCGCCAGTACCGCGCAGAACGTCAATGGATTCACGGATTTCATTGGCATTGCCGATTTCACGCCCGAGCGGCTGCTCCATGTCCGTAATCATCGCGATCGTATTCCGATTCAACTTTTTGCCGATGTCGACCATCGTCCTAGCTAGAACACGCGCATCATCAACCGTTTTCATGAATGCGCCTGAGCCAATTTTCACGTCCAGTACGATCGCATCTGCGCCTGAAGCAATTTTCTTGCTCATGATCGAACTCGCAATCAGTGGAATAGAATCAACCGTTGCTGTCACGTCACGCAAGGCGTACATCTTTTTATCCGCAGGAGCTAAATTTCCGCTTTGACCGACAATCGCAATTTTGTTGGTATTCACGGCTTCGATGAAAGCCTCATTCGTCAGCTCGATCTGGAAGCCCGGAATCGACTCCAGCTTGTCAACTGTTCCGCCTGTATGACCAAGTCCTCTGCCTGACATTTTGGCAACAGGAACACCTAGTGAGGCAACGATTGGCCCAACGATAAGACTGATTTTATCGCCAACGCCGCCTGTTGAATGTTTATCCACTTTGATCCCGGCAATCGCCGATAAGTCAATCATTTCTCCTGAACCCGCCATAGCCAGCGTAAGCGCTGAAATTTCTTCACTTGTCATCCCATTGAAAAAAATAGCCATCAATAAGGCAGACATTTGATAGTCCGGAATATCCCCGTTTGTATATCCGCTTACGATATGTGTAATTTCTTGATCAGTAAGTCCTTCGCCTAAGCGCTTTTTATGTATTAAATCAACCATTCTCATTATGTCTTCCTCCTTAGCTCTTTACACAATTATATATCTATACGGCTGCTGACGCTTCACCAAATCGAAAAAAGGGAGCTGTTAGGCCCCCTTAGTCTTGCTATTCCACTTATTGAACAACAAGTTTTGATTTCATTTTAGCATGTCCTTCACCGCAAGGAAGCACACAATCAATTTCATATGTACCTGGCTTGTCGAACGTTAATTCTTTGGAAGGGTTCTCTTTATCCAACTTGATATCCAAACCTACGATTTCGATGGCATGAACGCCCTCTTTCAAAGACAAAGATACTTTCGTTGGCTCTCCGCTTTTCACTGTGAAGTCAGCTTGGTCAAACTGCCAGTTGGAAGCAACGATTTTCAGTTGCTGAATTTTGCTAGATGCAGCTTCTGCATCCTTCGCCTCTTGGCGAGCAGAAATATCAGTAAAGAGGACTCCCAGCCCCAATGCGCCCGCAAGTATAAATAATACAAAGAAAATCCACTTTTGCATGCATATCCCCCTCATCATGTGTTCACTTTATCTATTCTACCTAACAACTTAAGACATTCACATACATAGTTAGTGGCAAATCATTGAATATTTTGTGACGAAATTGTGAATGAGACTTTCATAAAAACATCCCCCTTAACGGGGGATATTACTCTTACTATTGCCCAAGTTCGCTTAAATTACACGCCTCTTAATCTTTCGCGGATTTGGAAACCGCCGGAAGTTATCGTTTGTTTCTCTCTGCGAAGCACCTGAAAAGATTTATCTTTGTCCTTCAGCTCCCGAATATCTTGGGTAATTCGATACGCACAGTCTGGACACATCTTCTGTTGACGAATCGGCTTCGAACAAGAAGCACAGGGGTAGCTCAAATTAGGATAATCCGTCAAATGCAGCTTTCCTTCTCTGATCCAAGCATGCAGTTGTTCAGGTGTTACTCCCGTCGCAACGCAAACCTGCGAATTCCTAGAACGATGGTTTCTGCGCAAGAAATCCAAGCTGTTGGTTAAGATGGCGTCCATACTATGACTGCAGTCTGAGCACTGATTTCTCAGATTCTTCTGGAATACTTTACCGCAGCGCGGACAGTTTGCTACCGTTAATTGTGGGATGGCCATGCTCCACCACATCCTTGTTATGGAATAGGTACCCCGCTCTGGGACGCCTTAAGATCTAGTTCTAATTAACTATATCTTAGCATGACTTCCTCACTTTTTCTAGGTCTTCTGATGCTTAATCTCATTAAAAATTCATAAAATTTCAACCCCAACACCCTTCATGCAGTGTGCCGGTTCATCTTATAGAGCGTCAATGATTCCCAAAACTAATTTCAGAAACTTAGGCTTTACTTGCTCTGTCGTTTCCATCACTTCGGCGTGAGAAAGCGGCTGATCCAAAATGCCGGAAGCCATATTGGAAATACAGGAGAAGCCCAGCACTTCGATCCCTGCATGACGGGCTACGATAACTTCAGGTACCGTTGACATTCCCACGGAATCCCCGCCAAGCGTGCGGAACATCCGGATCTCAGCCGGCGTTTCGTAGTTAGGTCCGAGCAAGCCGACATATACCCCTTCTTGCAGTTTAAAATCTTGTGTCGCGGCAACCTCATGCGCCAGCTTGCGCAGGCGCTTGCTGTACGCTTCGGACATATCCGGGAAGCGCGCACCCAGCGCGTTGTCATTAGGCCCGATAAGCGGATTCCGGAATGTCAAATTTAAGTGATCGCTAATTACCATCAAATCACCGACCTGATAGGATTCGTTGATTCCACCAGCCGCGTTCGTAACGATCAAGATCTCGATACCAAGCTCTTTCATTACACGCACTGGGAAAGAAACCGTTTCTGCGCCATACCCTTCATACGCATGAAAACGGCCTTTCATCATTAAAACTTGCTTCCCTTGAATCGTTCCTACAACAAGCTCGCCAGCATGGCCTTCCACCGTGGAGACCGGGAAATGAGGAATACGGGCGTAATCCACGACGATAGGCTGCTCGATCAAATCAGCAAGAACGCCAAGACCGGAACCGAGAATAAGCCCAATTTGCGGTTTAATATTCGTCTCTTTGCTAATAAAGGCTGCTGCCTCTTGAATTTTCTGGATCAGGGATACTTCGGACATGGATAAATTCCTCCTAAACGTTTATCAAACTTTGTTATTTTAAAAGCGACAAAAAGCTTTCGCCTTGCTCCGTGGCTTTTACGCCGAAATTATCTGCGATCGTAGCTCCCAAATCGGCAAACGTGCTGCGAATACCAAGCGATACAGGCGATTCAAAACTTGGACTGTACAGTAAAATAGGCACATATTCGCGGGTATGATCTGTCCCTGCATGGATCGGGTCATTCCCATGATCCGCCGTCAAAATTAGCAGGTCATTCGGACCGATGACCGATTTCAGCTGCGGCACGAACGCATCGAATTCCTCCAGCGCTTTGCCGTACCCCTCTGGATCGCGGCGATGCCCATACAAAGAATCAAAATCCACAAGATTGGTGAAAGCCAATCCTTTGAATGACGTCCCAAGCACCTCAATCGTCTTCTGAATCCCATCCAGATTGCTCTTGGTTGAGGAAGTTTGTGTGACGCCTTCACCATCGAAGATATCATTGATTTTGCCGATGGCTATGACGTCCAGCCCCGCATCTTTGAGATGATTCATGACCGTAGGCGCCGGAGGCTTCACGGCATAATCATGCCGGTTTGATGTACGCTTGAAGGCTCCAGGCTCCCCTAGATAAGGTCTTGCAATAACTCGGCCTACCGCGAACTCATCCTGCATCGTTAATCTTCTGGCAACTTCACATGCCCGGTACAGCTCTTCGAGCGGAATAATGTCCTCATGCGCGGCCAGCTGAAACACGCTGTCAGCCGAAGTGTACACAATCCAAGCTCCTGTTTTCATCTGTTCTTCGCCCAATTCATCCAAAATCTCCGTTCCGGAAGCCGGCTTATTCCCAATCACTTTGCGACCTGTTTCTTGCTCAAATTGCGAAATTAAGCTTTCTGGAAATCCATTCGGATACACGTTAAATGGGGTAGAAATATGTAATCCCATCAATTCCCAGTGTCCTGTCATCGTATCTTTACCTACGGACACTTCTGCCATTTTACCGTAATATCCTTCCGGTGAATCCGTTGCTGGAATCCCTTTGATTGCTGCAATGCTTCCAAGGCCCAAACGCTGTAGGTTCGGAAGTGAGAACCCGTCTACCTTCTCTGCGATATGTCCGATTGTGTGAGCGCCACTGTCTCCAAATTGTTTGGCATCCGGTAATTCGCCGATACCTACACTATCCAATACGATTAAGCTTATTCGTTCAAAGCGCACGCTGTTCCCTCCAAATCAATTCCTTCTGTTATCCACCCTTAATTATCTCATTTCCTATGGCTGAATGCAAAACAGCAGCATTTCCGCTTGGAAACAGCTGCTGTCTCTAGCTACATATTCGCTCTGGGATGCGCGCTATTATAAACATCCTTCATCTTAAGCTTAGCTGCTTGCACGTACATTTGTGTAGATGAAATATCGGAGTGCCCTAGCATTTCTTGCACGGATCTAAGATCTGCCCCATTCTCAATCAAATGTGCCGCAAAGGAATGTCTAAGCGCATGCGGAGAAATATCGTTTGCAATATTGATATCTTTGGCATATCGCTTCAAAATCTTCCAAAAGCCTTGCCTCGTCATTCGCGTGCCCAGATGCCCGATAAACAAGGCTTCTTCATCCGCCGTTTTCTTCAATAGCTTCTTCCGATCATTATGTATATAGGTGGTCAGACATCGATTCGCGATCGCGCTAAGAGGAATATTGCGCTCCTTTTCCGCTTTGCCGACGCATCGAATGAACCCCATCTGTAGATTTACGTCGGTTACATTCAAAGAAATTAATTCAGACACACGAATGCCCGTCGCATAGAGAAGCTCCAGCATCGCTTTATCTCTCGCACCGCTTACAAGCTCAGCCTGAGGCGCATCCAGCAGCTTTTCTACCTCTTGGATCGATAAGACTTTGGGGAGCTTTTTTTCCAGCTTGGGGGCTTCAATGTAAATCGAAGGATCCGCATCCAGCACTCGTTCCCTCACTAGAAACTGGTAAAGTGCTCTTATGGAAACTAAAGTACGCGACAACGTTGCTGATGCGCGCCCTAATATTCTCATCTGCGAGAGGTGTCCGGCAATATGTGTTTTATTCGTATCTTTCCAACTTGTAATCTCATGCTGCAGCAGGTAATCCACATATTGGTTCAAATCTCTTTGATAAGATTCCAACGTATTCCGTGATAGCCCCCGTTCAACTGATAGAAATCGGATGAAGGATTGCAGCTCATTCGTTATCATGCCAGTATGCTCCTTCGTATCTTGCCATATCTTCATATGGATAGCATTCAACGATCCCTGAGCAAACTCCTCTTTTTTACGCTTTATTCACCATACCAATAAAATAACCGCAATCGATCGCTCATCGTTCCTGTTTCCTTCAAGGAAACAGGATCATGCTGACCAAAAACCTTCACAGACTTCCCCGAAGGGGTCTTGTACTTGTTCACCGGCTCAATCCAGCCCGTCAAGACCAGCATAACTTGATATAAAATGACGGTCAATGCCATGAAAAGCAAAATGTATCGTAAGCGAACAAGTAATTTTCGATAAGAAAAAATCATAGCCCGTCCTCATTTCCTTGCCTTTCTTAAGGACAAGATATGAAGAAGCAGGCCTGTTTATGACAACTCAGCCAACTTTGCATAAGGCAGCCCTAACGCCTCGGCAACAGCAGGATGAGTCACATTTCCTTGATAGGTATTTACCCCCAGCTGCAGCGGGTAATTGACAGAAATCGCCTGCTTAAAGTCAGAATTAGCTAATTCCAACGCATAGGGCAGTGTGACATTGGTTAATGCCAGCGTAGATGTCCTCGGGACTGCACCAGGCATATTGGCAACCGCATAATGCAAGACTCCATGCTTCACATAAGTAGGATCGTTATGCGTTGTAACACGATCAATCGTCTCAATGGAGCCCCCTTGATCTACCGCGACATCCACAACAACAGCACCCTGCTTCATGCTCTGTACCATCACCTCTGTCACTAAGCGAGGCGCTCTCGCCCCTGGAATCAGAACAGCTCCGATTAAGAGATCTGCTTTCGGGACGGCATTTGCGATATTAAATGGATTCGACATCAAGGTGATCAATCTTCCGCCAAAAATATCATCCAAGGCCCGCATCCGATCCGCGCTCCGTTCAATAACAACTACACTGGCCCCAAGGCCAAGAGCCATTTTGGCTGCATTCGTTCCCACGATGCCGCCACCAAGAATAACGACATTGGCTGGCGGTACGCCCGGTACCCCTCCAAGCAATATCCCCCGTCCTCCATAAAACTTCTCCAATAAGTGTGCGCCAATCTGTACCGACATGCGACCCGCGACTTCACTCATTGGTGTTAATAGCGGCAGCGAGCCATTCGGCAGCTGAATGGTTTCATAAGCAATGCCTGTTACTTTCTTATTCAGTAGATGGTCCGCCAACTCACCGGCAGCAGCCAGATGCAAATAAGTGAATAGCAGCTGCCCTTCCCGGAAATATCCATATTCCTCAGGAAGCGGTTCCTTCACCTTCATAATCATATCGCTGCGTGCCCACACCTCTGCGGCATCCGCGAGAAGATCCGCACCTGCCTTGGCATAATCTTCATCCGCGAAGCCGCTGCCCTGGCCTGCTCCGCTTTCGACCACAACTTGATGGCCTGCCAGAAACAGCATACTTGCCCCTCCCGGCGTCAATGCAACACGGTTCTCATTGTTCTTCAATTCTTTGGGAACACCGATCACCTTCGATTGTCTTGTCATCACGGCTACCTTCTTCCTATGTTCATTAGTCATAATGTGCCCATGCTTCCAGTCCAATTATGTGAGCTGAAGAACGATCTGTCCTTTCTGTCATTATATGAAAAAGACGAAAAAATGCCTGTATGCACGAGCTGTGCTTACAGGCATTTTCTTTGTATGAACAGTTCTATTCAGATCCTGTTGTTTTGGATTTGTCCAATGAGTCCGGCTTTCCTCGTTCGTTACAGCGATAGCAGATACCTTGAAAATCAAGTCGATGATCGAGCACTTGGAAATTAAAATCACTGTCTAGCCTTTCTTCCAAAGGTCCGAGCCAGTCTTCCATAATTTCATCTACGGATCCGCATTGCACGCAAATTAAATGATGGTGATGGTGACGTGTACTGTCATCACGCAAATCGTAACGAGCTACGCCGTCGCCAAAATTCATTTTTTCCAAAACATGCAGCTCGCTCAGCAGCTCTAGTGTTCGGTATACGGTTGCCAGACCGATCTCCGGAGCTTTATCCTTCACAAGCATAAACACGTCTTCCGCACTCAAATGATCTTGTTCATTTTCTAAAAGCACGCGCACTGTCGCTTCCCGTTGGGGAGTTAGCTTGTACCCTTGGGATTGCAGTTGCTGCTTAATCTTCTCAATCCTTGCTTCCATATGCCTCCCCCTCAGAAAGGTGGGCATCCAAGCCCAATTTTAGCCACTCTTTTTATTATAGGGGGAGCTAGCTGACAAAGTCAAACATTAACATGCATAAAACGCTAGCTATAAAGTCCAGCGAGCATCGGCGTTACCCATTTCATCATCATTTGTGACATATATCCTTCCCAAAGGGCTGCTCCCAAAAGGAATATTCCCATCACGAGCGTAATGGATGTGTAGCGCATAAAAGGCTGGTACATGTTGCCATTCCGGCTCAAAAAGCGATTTTTTATCATATAAATGGAGAAGGCCATCGCCGCGACACTGCAGAATAGAATAGCCGGGACGACAATTAAATTCTGAGGCGCAACAGAAACAAGCGCAAATAACAACCCTTTCCATGACATTTGCCCGACTAAATAACCAACCGTAAAGCCAATCAACACACCTTTCAGAAAATCAAGAATGAGAATTAACGGAAAACCGATAACCGACAATCCAAACAGCCAGATCAACAATATCCATTTCATATGCATGCCAAAGGCTTGTACAAAGGATTGCCTGCTGTCGAATTCGGCGCCCTCATTCACTTCATGGAAAAAACTGCCCAAATGACGCGTCATCTCTTGCTTTTGTTCCAATGAAAGAGCATTAACCATCACAGCGCCAAACACCACGCCAATAATGAAAAGTACGGAGACGAATATAAAAAGCGGCAAATTATCCTTCATATATTGTTTCATCGTTAGGTTTCTATTCACCCTCGCTGCTCCTTCCTTGTACAACCTGTACAAAGACAAGCTTATGAGCGATTCGTGAAAACTATGAACGATTTTTATTCACTTTGCCGTATCGCCCGCCGCCGCCAACCTCCAACTGCAAGGAGCCTTCCCTGGCTTTGACCAGATAGGAAGCAATTTCCTCCCCAATTTCACGTTGCAATTGTTCCAACGTTGTCCGATGCAGCACATTCATCTCCGTTCCAAAGCGCTGCAGCAATTGATCAAGCTTCTTAGGCCCAAGACCCGGAATAAACTCTAGAGGAATTTGAAAATGATAGGGCGGCCGATAAGGCGGAAGATACGCCTGCTCACGATCAGCCAAGGCAAGGATTCGATCCATGACCCCTCTTACGATCTTCGCACTGCCACAGTCCGCGCATCGTTCTACCGTCTCTACACGCTCATCCAGGATGGACTCACATACGCTGCAATAAGTGCGATGGTATTTGCCCAAACGAGGATTAAGCCCGTAATTCGCGGTGATTCCACGTCCGTCCTGGCGATTCAGCGCTTTGACCAGCTCTTCGAAGGTGGGAGCAGCCAACTGCATTTCATTATATTCACGTCCGATTTTGGCAAGCGAGTGCGCGTCCGAATTCGTCACGAAAGAGAAGCGGTCCAGCTCGGAAATCAAGCCGGCCATTTCCGAATCTGCACTTAGTCCGAGTTCAACCGCAGCGATCCCATCCAGCTCCAGCAGATTTTCCATTCTACCCGTCGCGCTGCCGTATACACTTTTGTGCGGGGTGAAAATATGGGCAGGGATTAGAACCCCTCCCCGCCCTATTACCTCGTCTTGCAGTACACGAGCCGGAACATAAATGCGCTGGGAGCTTAGCTCCACATTTTTCATATAACCCTTCATCCATGTTGTGAACTCCCGCATCACCGATAAATTCGGCATATAAGCCAGCAAATGGGCAGGCCCCATTCCTGGCTCCCGCACCTCGATTTCACTTCCCAACATAATAGCCGTATCCCGATATTGGATGCCGCCGCCTGCAAGTTCCTCCATCTCGCCACGGTCCAAGTAAGTCATGATATCATCCTGCACCGACGGCGATTGGCAATCGATAATCCCGATGATTTCCATTCCTTTGCGAACCGCTGCCTCATGGGCAATATTGAAAAACGTAAGGTTGTTAGCCGCACTGATTTTGACGGCTTGTCCTTTCTCCGTTCGGCCAATATGAATATGCAGATCTGCGTAATAGGATCTCATCATCCCATCTGCCCAGTTAAACGATACAACTTCCACGCATAGACGGCCATGATCGTCTTCGCATCGCTGATACGCCCCTCTTGCATATATTGCAGCGCTTGCTCCAACGTTATCGCTTCACATTCCAGAAATTCGTCCTCATCTGGATTCGCTTCACCCTTCACCAAATCTTCCGCTACATAGAGATGGATGATTTCATCAGCGAACCCTGGCGAGGTATAAAAAGAGCTGACCAGCCTGATATTCTCAGTCCGATAACCGGTTTCTTCCACAAGCTCTCGCAGGGCGGCTTTCATAGGCTCTTCCCCCGCATCCAGCTTGCCGGCAGGAATTTCAACCTGGCTCTTCTCAAGCGGCTTGCGATACTGCTCGACAACAATCATTTTATCCCCCAGAAGCGGGATGACGGCAACAGCGCCTGGGTGCTTTACAATTTCGCGTGTCGCCATTTCCCCGTTAGGCAGACGGACATGGTCTACTTGCAGCGAAATAACTTTCCCCTTGAAAATTTGTTCAGACGTTACGGTTACTTCTTCGAATTTTTTGTGTAATGACATACTAACACCTCATCATGATTAATTGGTCTATCTTGTCCCATTCGCGCATATCGTTCATTATATCAAAATTTAACCTGAAAAGAGGAAATTGGATATGAAGAGCTATGTTACCGATCGCCAAATTAGGCTTGTAGGCAAAGCTTGGGAAGTCAAACGCCAACTGCAGCTAATGCTCCAGCAAGGTGGAAACCATGTTACTCTTGTCGATTATGTAACTGATATACATACTCAGCAGCCGCACAAACGGCTTGGAAATAAGCGGGGTCCTGAAATAATCCCCTTCCCATCGAGGTAATGGATTCCGGGTATTTTCTGAGAGCCTCGTCTATCTCATCTTGGGCAATAGCCGGCATATGCACAACTTGATGCCGCTTCAGACTTTGCGCCTGCTCTTGGACGAGCCCATGTTCTTCTCCCTGCAGGTGCGGCAAGGGTACGATCGCAGGGCAGCTGGCAGCTATTTGCAGCGCTGTCAGCGTATGATGGCTTATGCCTCGATGCCGCAACCGTGCATCTGCGAAGGAGATGCGCGGAATCACAATGGGCGTCCCGCCAAGGGCATGAACGGCGTTAACAAGCTCCCCTGTTTCTATACCCGAATAGCCATAGAGAGTTCCCGTGCCAACGATTCCCGGACCCATCGAAACGATACAAAGATCAGCCTTGGCGACATGTTTCGCTGCGACTAAGGCGCTGAACTTATTCACAGCCTCTATTTTACCCCCATAAGCTTGACCATAAGTAATCGTAGTCTCCAGCCACCCAAGCGCCTCAAGAAACGCCACATGATGACTCCATGCGAGCGGCAGCGCGCCTCCATCCGACATCACGTAAGCTACCTTCCTTGCCTCCTCAACACCACCCTTTAACTCTCGGTAACGCAGCCAACTTATAGCAATAGGCAGCATGCTATGCAATTCTCCCAGCAATACAGGCATTCCCGATAGATGCATTGGTTCCAAAAAAGTGGCATGATAGCTGCTTTGCGGTTCTTCGACGGCTAACACACTCCGCTGCATCGGGGTGTATTTGAGCTTCATGATATGCCCTTCCGCTGTTGCTGGCACGCATTCGGGATCAGCTCGCCATTCGCGTGCACCGATAACCAAATGATAGCCTCCAGAACCTAACCCCAGGTCCATCGCCGTTACATTCAAATCAACCACCTCCCCTGCCGCCAATAGCGGGGCACTGTCTGTGTAATGCACCGCGCGTTCAAGCTTCCCGCTTCGCATCCGGACACGAACGATCTGCACGCCTTCACGAACCGATTCAACGCCTTCTACCGTCCCTATATCTCTTCTCAACATTGTGGCAATCCCCCCCCCGCTTGGACGCATCTTACTCGAAGCATATGTGGGCTGCCGCAGTTTTACCCCTTTTCAAAGCAAAAAACCTCAATTCCACCTAAGTAGAAAATGAGGTTTTCAGTTCATTTATTAGACGTTTGCTGCTTCTTTGACAAGGGCAACAAGCAATTCAGCCGTTTTGACCAGATCGCTGATGGCGATATGTTCTTTGGTTGTATGAATTTCGTGATAACCAACGGCCAAATTCACCGTAGGAATGCCCATGCCATTGAAGATGTTAGCATCGCTTCCACCACCGGAGTGGAAAGTCCGAGCTGTCAGTCCAAGCGTCGCGAGCGCTCTGCTCGTCAGCTGTACGATTGGCGCTGAATCGTCATGCATGTAGGAAGCATACACGATGTCCGCATGAAATTCACAAGTTGTGCCCGCATCTGCCGCAGCGGATTCACAGGCTTGCTTCATCGCAGCAATTTGCGCCTCCAGCTTATGCTGAACGATACTGCGAGCTTCTGCTTCCATTTTCACTTTATCGCAGACCACGTTCAAGGGACCTACACCCGAGAAACTGCCGATATTCGCTGTTGTTTCACTGTCGATACGTCCCAGCGACATGCGGGATACCGCTTTACTGGCAACTTGGATGGCACTGATGCCATCTTCCGGATTCACGCCGGCATGCGCAGATTTGCCATGGAAAATAATTTCAATCTCCGCACGGCCAGGAGCAGCCGTTGCGATGTCTCCGATACTGCCGTTGGAATCAAGCGCAAAGCCAAACTCCGCTTCCATCACACTGCGATCCATGGCGCGAGCGCCTTTCAGACCGCTTTCTTCGCCAGCGGTAATAACGAATTGAATGCGGCCATGCGGAATATTGTTTTCCTTCAACACTTGGATGCCTTCAAGCATCGCGGCAATACCTGCTTTGTCATCGCTGCCCAGAATCGTGGTCCCGTCGCTGCGAATATAGCCATCTTCACCAATTTGCGGCTTGATCCCCTTGCCTGGCGCTACGGTATCCATGTGAGAGGTAAAGAAGATCGTTGGAATCGCAGCATTGCTGTCCGTCGCTTCCAATGTACAAATCAGGTTTCCAGAGCCGTGACCACTTTTCGCCATGGAATCATCTTCCACCACGTGTAAGCCCAAACGGCTGAACTTCTCTTTCAGAACGACACAGATGTCTTGCTCGAAGCGGGTCTCGCTGTCAACTTGCACAAGTGCTATAAATTCTTCCACTAAACGGTTTTGTTGAATCATGTACTTTCCTCCGATACTTACTTTGAGTTACAATATAACGGTACAAGCTTTTACGACAAAGGAGTGAGTATTCATTGTTACAAAATAAACGCTGGTTTAAAGTCGTGATCTATATTATGTTGATCGTCATGGTATTATCAAGCCTATTGTTTACTGCGGGATTATTTTTTACTTCTTAATTTTAATAAATCTTCGTATCCGCATTATAACTTTCTAGATTTTCTTTCACTCGCTGCAGGAACCTTCCGCAAATGACACCATCGAGAATTCGGTGATCCAGCGATAAACAGAGGTTGACCATCGAGCGAACGGCAATCATATCTTGAATAACGACAGGCTTCTTCACAATCGATTCAAAGGTCACAATCGCTGCTTGCGGATAATTGATGATCGGATAAGACAGAATCGAACCAAAGGAGCCTGTATTATTTACCGTAAACGTTCCGCCCACCATATCGTTCAGCGATAATTTCCCCGCGCGTGTTTTCTTCGTTAATTCATCAATCTCTCTAGCCAAACCGGCGATATTTTTCTGATCCGCTTTTTTGATCACCGGCGTCATAACGGAATCTTCCGTCCCGACAGACAAGGAAATGTTAATATCCCGCTTCACGATAATTTTATCAACAGCCCAAACCGAGTTGATGATCGGATAATCTTTGATCGCATTCACAACAGCTTTCAGCATGAAAGCCAAATACGTCAAATTAATGCCCTCGCGGCGCATAAACTCATCCTTCACTTTGTTCCGCAGAACGACAAGATTCGTAACATCGACTTCAATCATGGTCCAAGCATGTGGAATTTCGGTTACGCTTTGACGCATACGGGATGCAATCGCGTTCCGTATTGGCGTTACATCAATGAAATGCTCATTACGCGAGTCGAGCGAATGACCTTCGGCCTCGATCAGCGGAGTCTGTGGATTCGCTGAGAGATGAATCCCTGAGCTGCGCACAGGCATGTTCGCAGCTTGAGGCTGTTCCGCAGCGATGGCAGAGGCCGCTTGCTGCTGCGATTGTACAGCAGCAGGCTGAGCTGCTGGAGCAGCAACCGCATTGGCGCCGCCGGAGCCGATGAATTGCTCAACATCCTTGCGCGTAATGCGTCCGCCAAGTCCTGTTCCTGCAACACGCGCCAAGTCAACGCTGTTGTCTTGCGCGATACGCTGCACAGCCGGCGAGTAACGGCCGCGCATGCTTTGGTCCGTATCGGCGGACAGCGCAGCGCCTACTGGGCTAACAGCTTCTGTATGTGCGACAGTCGACGCATCTACCGTCTCTTCAATCAAACAAATCGCTTCGCCGACAGCTGCGGTTTCGCCGTCTCCGACGATGATTTTTACCAGCTTGCCTTCAATAGGAGAAGGCATTTCGGTATTTACTTTTTCTGTGAAAAGCTCACAAAGAACGTCATATTGCTCGATATAATCGCCAGGCTTCTTCAGCCATTTGCCGATGGTCGCCGAAACGAGACTTTCCGCCAAATGCGGAACAGTAACCTCTGTCAGACGGCTGTTGGTTTGATTCATAGGTGTACCTCCTAAGTTCAGGAACTGATCAATGATAGATATAAGCGGTTGGAATTAGACCTTTATTCGATTTAGAACATGGCAAGCTGACGCATGGCATCCTTCAGCTTATCTGCATTGAGCAGGAAGAACTTCTCCATCGGAGGGTTGCTGCCCACTGCCGGGACGTCAGGACCGCATAGTCTTGCGATCGGCGCATCAAGCTCGAAGAAGATTTCTTCGGCAATGATGGCAGAAACTTCAGCGCCTACTCCGCCTGTTTTGTTATCTTCATGGGCAATCAGCACCTTGCCTGTTTTCCTCACGGCTTCCAGAATCGCCTCTTTGTCGAGCGGCTGCAGCGTGCGCAGATCAAGCACATGCGCGGAAATGCCTTCCTTAGCGAGCTCCTCAGCTGCTTGCAGCGCATAGTTAACGACCATCCCATAAGCGATTACGGTGATGTCCGTTCCTTGGCGCTTCACGTCAGCCTTGCCGATCGGAACGATATAATCGTCGTCAGGCACGTCAGCAGAAAGCGCCAAATAACACTTTTTGTGCTCGAAGTAGAGCACTGGGTCCGCGTCACGGATAGCCGCTTTCAGCAGCCCTTTGGCATCGTAAGGATTGGAGGGCGCTACGATCTTCACACCTGGCGTGCCGAAGAAAACAGACTCCGGACATTGGGAATGATACAAAGCCCCTGCACCTGTCGCACCGTAAGGTGCGCGAATGACAATCGGGCACGTCCAGTCATTATTAGAGCGATAGCGGATTTTCGCAGCTTCGCTCAGAATTTGATTCGTTGCCGGGAAAATGAAATCGGCGAACTGAATCTCGGCAATTGGCTTCATTCCATACATTGCTGCGCCAATGGCTACACCGACAATCGCTGACTCCGCCAGCGGCGTGTCGAGCACACGGTCTTCGCCGAATAGGTCGCGAAGCCCTTTGGTTGTGTTCAAGACTCCGCCTTTCCCTACGTCTTCTCCTAGAACGAAGACATTATCATCAAGCTGCATTTCCTCCTGCATCGCAGAGCGGATTGCTTCCAAATAAGTGATTACTGCCATAATTAGTTGCCATCTCCTTCTGCGTAAACGTGGAGAAGCGTATCTTCCGGCTTCGGATAAGGCGCAAGATCCGCATACTTTGTCGCTTCATTGATTTCTTGCTTTTGAAGTTCCTGAAGCTCGCTATCCAGCTCATCATTCCAAAGCCCGCATTCCATCAAGTATTCTTTGAATTTCACAATCCCGTCCTTCTGACGGTTTTGTTCAACTTCTTCTTTCGTGCGGTAGAGCATATCATCGTCCGATGTCGAATGCGGCATAAGACGGTACGATACCATTTCGATCAGCGTTGGACCTTCGCCGCGAACGGCCCGCTCTCTTGCTTCTTTCGTCACACGGTACATTTCCAGTACATCGCTCCCATCGACTTGAATGCCAGGGAAGCCATAGCCTAATGCACGATCCGAAATTTTGCCTGCCACTTGTTTATGTAGGGGAACGGAAATCGCATATTGATTATTTTCGCAAACGAAAATAACCGGCAGCTTGTGAACCCCTGCAAAGTTACAGCCTTCATGGAAGTCTCCTTGGTTGCTGGAGCCTTCTCCAAAGGAAACGAACGTGACGAAATCTTGCTTTTTCATCTTGGCCGCCAGCGCAATGCCTGCGGCGTGAGGAACTTGCGTCGTTACCGGAGATGAACCCGTGACGATATGATTTTTCTTATCGCCAAAATGTCCGGCCATTTGCCGTCCACCGCTGTTCACATCTTCGGCTTTGCAGAATACGGCAAGCATAAGATCCTTCACGGTCATGCCAACGGAAAGAACGAAGGCATAATCACGGTAATAAGGAAGGAAATAATCCTTTTGCGCTTCCATCGCGAAAGCCATCCCTACTTGACCTGCATATTGCCCCATACCGGACACATGGAAAGGAATTTTCCCCGCGCGCTGCAGCATAAAAGCTCGCTCATCATATTTCTGAGCAAGGTTCATCACTTTATACATACGAATGACTTCATCATCTGATAAATCTAATTGTTGGTGCTTATAAAGTTGACTAACGGACATGGAGTTTGCCTCCTTAAGAAATTTTAATGACCAAAACTTAATACCTGGTCCTAAGACTTGACTCTATAAGCTTATTATAAACGCAAATGTTTATGATTACAATTTTTATCCGCTAATTGCAATCCCATCCACTGCAAGCATCGCTTCGCCCAAAGCTTCCGATAATGTTGGATGAGGATGAATCGTTTGGCCAACTTCCCATGGTGTCGCATTCAGCACTTGCGCCAAAGCAGCTTCCGTAATGCTGTTTGTCACACTTGGCCCAATCATATGAACACCTAGAATATCGTTCGTTTCACTGTCCGCTATGACTTTAACAAATCCATCCGTATCTCCATAAACGAGAGCTTTCCCAATCGCTTTAAAGCTGAATTTGCCAATTTTCAGTTTATGTCCTTGCTCTGTGGCTTGCTGCTCCGTCCATCCGACGCTGGCAATTTCAGGTCTTGTATATGTACATTTGGCGACAAGATGGGCTTGCAGCTCATGAGGGGTTTGACCGGCAATATGTTCTGCCGCCAGAATTCCTTCATGTCCGGCCATATGGGCTAACATCAGTCCGCCAATCACATCGCCGACCGCATAAATATGAGATTCCGTCGTTTGCATGAAGGCATTTACACGAATGACACCTTTATCAATCTTGACGTCGGTATTCTCAAGTCCGATTCCTTCAACATTCGCCATACGACCAACCGAGACAAGTACCTTGTCGGCTTTTAATTCAATGATTTCCCCTTGCTTGTCCGCTTGCAGGGTAACAGCACCTTCTTCAATCTTCACCGAATCCGCAAGAACCTTAGCACCTGTAACTAGGTTAATGCCACGTTTCTTGAATAAGCGTTCCAACTCCTTCGAAATATCCGCGTCTTCCAACGCAACCAACCGCTTGTCAAGCTCCACTATGGTCACCTCTACGCCGAAATCACGCAGCATGGACGCCCACTCCACCCCGATGACACCGCCGCCTACGATAATAATTGACTTCGGCAGCTCGTCCATTCGCAGCGCATCTTCACTTGTCAGAATGTGCGTACCGTCAATCGCAAGACCTGGCAGGCTGCGCGGTCTGGAGCCGGTAGCGATGATCAAATTGCTCGAGAGAAGCGTTTCAATATCTCCGTCTTCTTTCTCAACAGAAACCGCGCCGCTGCGCGGAGAAAAGATCGAAGGTCCAATAATCCGGCCATTGCCTGCATGCACCGTGATTTTATTTTTCTTCATCAGAAATTGCAAGCCTTGGTGGAGTTGGTCCACAATTCGCTGCTTGCGTGCCAACACACGATCAAAATTCAGCTCAACGGATTGTGCCGTAATCCCGTATTCCTCGCTTTTTTGCATCGTTGCATACACTTCTGCGCTGCGCAGCAAAGCCTTGCTTGGAATACAGCCTTGATGCAAACAAGTGCCACCAAGCTTCTCTCTTTCCACAATCGCTACCGTCTTGCCAAGCTGTGCAGCCCTGATTGCAGCGGTGTAGCCACCAATTCCTCCGCCTAAGACAACAACATCATATCTATGTTCACTCATCTGTAATTCCTCCTTATTAGGCATTCGCTTTCCACATATGTAACCATTAGTCTCTATTATATTACCCTTTTTTGACTTCGAAATCATAGTCTTATTTGTGAATTAGACACACTAACAGATTCAGAGTATGATGATAGAAAAAAACATGAGACCAAACAGTAAGGAGCAGCTATGAAAGCCCCATTTTATCGATTTATTGCCATTTTACTCCTCGTTATTCCTGGTTTGACCGCCACTTATGGGTTTCTAGCCATGAAAGATGCTTTTTTTGCCCAGTTTAATCTGGAAGGTCACTTCCTTTGGGGGAAATTTTTTCTAGGCTTAATTTTATTTCTATTAGGCGTTGCTTTTATCGGCGGCTGGACCTTTTTTCGCGACCGCAAACGCAATTATCTTGCACCGCGTTTTAAACCCAAACGCCGCAAATAGACCGAACCTTCAAGTCCGGCCTAAATGGTCTAACCAATTCAAGAAACGGTTCCGCTCAATGAGTTTCGTCAGGGAGCTTGTCTCGGCAAGCTTATGCAGGAAGATGAGTCCTATCATCATCACACATTGCGCCAGCCATGGAAAAGATAGAATCACCCCATAGCCAAGGGTAAAACCGAGCAAATTAGCGCCCGCATCGCCCAGCATCCCGCGTCCTCCAATATCTGACTTGTACAGTAACAGCACACCTATACATACAGGCATCGTTGGCAGCAAGCCCATCATCGGGATCGTCATCCCGAGCAAACCAACAATCACGACAAATAAAGCAATGCCCACATACACTTTTAACGAACGTCCCGGTCTAACGTCCATTAAGTTCAGGGCGTTCGTCATCAGAACGAGCAAGAGAAGCTGCACCCCCATCTGCCAGATGGGGGTTTCTCCGTTTCGGAGCGAAATCACAAGCCACATTGCGACAGCGAGTGTCCCTATTGCCTTGACCGCCCCCATAGATACGATTTTGGTTTCAATCCAGTACTGGAAGTGGCCCCTTAGCCCTTTTACCGTTTTGCTGCCAATGACATCATCCGTCCACCCAAGCAAGAAAATGATCGTCGCCGCCAGCGTATATGTGCGATTGTTTGCTTCCCAATCCTGCAGTTGACTTCCTAAATTGCCTAAATTGGCTGACCACATCCATTCATTACGCTGCAGCACCCAAGCTGCCACCTGCAGCATCAGCTCCTGAAGCCACAGAAGCAGCCAAAGCACGATTCCCATCCCTCTTGGAATCATCAGGCCAGCATAGTTGAGTTCCACTTGCCCATGAGCCGTCAGAAACCTCTGTACGTGCGGCAGCAGCCACCGCCCTGCGGCAGCAAGCACAATCAGATCGAGGATTGATCCGATGAGACCCATACCCGCTTCCTCCCTTTCCAGCGAGCCAGCAGCGTGCACCCTACCGCGGCGAACTGCTTGCCGCGGTGAAGGAAGCCGTGCCAATCCCGCCCCGTTTCCCGGTGCGAAATTGGCACGTTCAGCTCCACGATGCGCAGGCCGCTGCGCGCCGCATCAATCGTCAGCGCGACTTCGACACCGAAGCCGCGGGCGAACTTCCCCAGCTCCCGCAGCCGATCAGCGCGCACCGCGCGCTGTCCGGACAAGGGAGCTTCGGTCTCATAGCCGCTGAGCCGGTAAATGCCGCGGCGGGCTAAGCCCTTCACCAAGCCGAAGCCAGCTTTGCCGCGGGACGGCGGCAGCTTCGCTATCGCCATGTCCGCTTCGCGCCGCAGCAGCGGCTCGATGAGGACAAACGCCTCTCCCGCCGTAGCCCGCAGGTCGGCGTCCAGAAAGAGCAGCAGATCGCCGCGCGCCTTGGCGACGCCAGACTGCAGCGCCGCTCCTTTGCCGCGGCGCCGCGAATGCTTCACCAGCTTGTCCACCCAAGGCCAAGCCACTTCATAAGTGTTGTCCCGGCTCCCGTCATCCACTACAATCACTTCAATCCTGAGTCTCTCTTGAGGAGTAACGTTCACTTGCCTCTGGATATGCTCCAGCGTTTCCTGAATGACATCCGCTTCATTCCAAGCCGGAATAATAATCGATACGAAGGGCTTCATCATTCTCCCCCTAATCGCCACACGACATGGGCGATACGTCCCAGAATCCAATGCATTTGAAAGAACCCAAGCGCGATAAAGAAGAGCGAGAGCACTATGGTTGCAACCGCTTCTCTTCTCCAGAAATGGGGCATCTTATATAGAACCCCAATACTTTTAATATCCACCAGTCTGGCCCCAATCTTCATTCTCACCAGCAGTGTGCTGCCCATACCCTCTCGCCCTTTTTCCAGAAAATCAATCATATGCGTATGCGCTCCCACCGTAACCAACCACTGCGCTCCATGCTCATTGGCTAACAGCAAGGCAGCGTCTTCACTCGTTCCAAAGCAGGGCAATACATGTGCAAACAGCCCCAGTCGATTCGTGCGAGCCAGTCCTGGCGCTGTACCATCAGGGTAAGCATGAACGATGATTTCTGCTCCGCAAAACAGCGCTTCATCCGTCACACTATCCATATCGCCCACAATGAAATGAGGCTGATAGCCTAATTCAAGCAGCGCGTCGGCTCCCCCATCAACACCGATAAGGATAGGTTTAACTTCGGCAATGAATGCTTTGGCAGCCAATAAGTCCTTCTTATAGCCTTTTCCTCTGGAAACAATAAGCACATGCTTATCTGTCATCTCGGTTTGCAGCGGCAACAACGGCAGCGGCTCCAGAACTGCCTTTTTTTCACGCATCGCATAGGTCAACGAATTTTCAATAAACTGCTCAAGCAGTTGGTTGGATTGTGCATGCGCAAGCTGCTGGAAATGGAGCCATTTCTCCTTGGTGAAAGACGCACAGGCCATATGAAAGTGACCTATTCGAACCTCATTTTCGTATATAGCTATTTCTGAATTCGCTGTAAAAAAATCGAACATCGAGCTGTCTACTTCCCAAATCGGAATTTGCGCCTGCAGCAGCATGAGCGGTCCTTGGGTCGGATAGGCGCCGCTCATCGTCGTCAGGCAATTAATAACAGCCTTTACTTTATGGTCAATAAGCTCTTGAGCCACGACTTCATCCAAGTCGCGATGCTGAAGAACGACGATTCTACCAGGCGGTAAATCACGCAGCAATACTTTCGTAATCGCGCCTACGCTTATCTTTCCTTTGCAAAGAGGCAGCGGTTTTGAAGTAAACAAAGACAGTGAGGACCAGTTCATGGCAGACCGACTTCCCTTTCGTTGCAGGATGCCGTTATTTTAACCTTAACCACGAACTTCTATGTATAAATTGCCAATTAGATGGCAACTATTGGGTTATATTCTGATGGAAAGGAGAACACGATCCATGGAGCTAAACATGAGCGCAGATGAAGTTTTAGGCCACATTGTACAGCTTCACAACACCGGGGAATCACTAGCCAAAAAGAATGTGAAGAAGCTACACCCTGATCTAATGAAAAACGCCCTCTATTACTACCCAAGCTGGGAACATGCCTTGCAGAAGACAGGAGTAGACAACATCGTTCACTAAACATACATAGCATGCGCAGCAAAAAAGAGCTCCGATTGGGATATCCCATCCGGGGCTCTTAGCCATTTAACTGCTCCATTTATCTGCTTCATTCAGCGGTCTATTCCTCGATAACTTCCCATTCCACCTGCACCATCCGATCCATCCATGTCCGAATGTTGACTTCAATCGCACTTTCGATTTCTTCATCCGTCATTTCACCAAGCTTTTGCTCAGCAATCTCAAGCACGTCCTGCTTGACTGTTTCACCGTTGATGGCCAATTGAACTTGAATACGCATAGCATTTCCCCCTAAGCAAACCAAAATAACATCTGATTTTAAGCAATCTTTCCATTGCTGCCGCTGCTTTAATTGTTTAAAATAAAGTAGATCTAGAATAAAACAGAACGTATAAGAAGAAAAGAGGTCATCACATGTCCCGAACTCAAGCACAGAAACAAAGGCAGCGCTGTTTACGTGAAGGCAAGCTTGATCCAGCACTTCAACGGCTGCACTGGCATGGTTTAAATCCGGTCTCCAAAGCTACACCTACTTTGAAGGAACTGCAAGCCAAACAACAGCATAAGCACAAATCAAGGAATTTGAACCATTCGCATGGGGACGATTCCTTTTTTCATGAGGATTTAAGTGCTTGAATAACAATTCCATGCTCGCCTGCATAGTCAATTAAGGCCTCAATTTCATCGGGGCGAAACGTATATTTACAATCAAAGCCATTAAAAAACAACTTCCATTCTGTCACATAACCATCATCCCCCACAGCTAACTCTGCTACATACAAGGAATCAGGCTCATCTTCGAATTGTAGTCCTATATGCACCTGTACCATTTCTTCCAAAATTTCCTGCTCACAATAGTCCATGATCACCTTATAGGACCTCCTATTGAATAAAATCTTTTTTATTTATATAATATACTAACGCGCCCAAGCGAACAAAGACATGGGCATGCAAGTTTATGCTTAAGCTGACGTAAAAAGTTTTGCTGAAGCAAAACTCTTAGGAGGAATTTCAATGGCATATGATCCACAAGTAGTAGATGCAACAATCGTTAGTGACAATAAAAAAAATGGCCTTTTCGAGGTCGTCGTTTCGTTGAAAGACCGCAATAAATGCCGTCTGTTCTTCGAGAGAGATTCCGAAACAGGCATCGGCAAAGTAACTGATCTGAATAGACTGATGAAAGAACCATGCCCGATTTGCCGCAAAGATTACCTTTGCAACTGTCTTGACCGCTACAAACAATCCATTGCGGACCAAGCTTTGACTTTCATAAAATAATGCCTCACGCAAACCGAAACCCCCTAGCTGACAAGCTAAGGGGTTTCATTGTTATTTGCGCTTTCGTTGATAGTTTACACAAGCTTCCAGCCAAGAGCTCACGATATTGGGATTAGATGCGAAATGCAAATGGGTATAGCCAGCAACCAAATTTCCGAGCAAGTACCCCTCCGCTTTGGTTCCCAATCTGCCTTTGGATTGAAAGGCTGCCTGCCCGTCTGCCTGCTCATTCAGTTGAATGGTCGAATAATGAAATTCATGACCGCGGGCTTGTGCGCCGGATGAAAGCAAGAAGTTACCTTCAGCTCCTGTGACCTCCCGATAACCTAACGCAGCCAGCTTCTTCTGCATCGTGACTTTACCTGGAACGATGCCAACCATCGGATAGTCATTTCCTGCCGTATCGGCAATGGATTCCGTCAAATACATATAACCGCCGCACTCCGCAAGGGTAGGAATGCCGTCAAGAATTCGGTTTCTGACAGATGACTTAACTTTTTCATCAGCAGCTAGACGTTCCGCAAACTCTTCGGGAAAACCGCCCCCGATATATAGCCCGTCCGCTTCAAGAGGAACAGCTTCACCTGCCAGTGGAGAAAAGTAAATGCACTCTGCCCCGCTTGCTTCTAACAGCTCCAAATTTTCAGGATAATAGAAATGAAAGGCTGCATCTTTGGCAATCGCGATTTTGACACGCTTTGCTTGCGGACGATCTCCAGCTAGGAATAAGTACGGCCCACTTTCGATCGGTTCAGCTACAGCAGCTTCAAGCAGTTGATCCAGATCTACATGCCTAGCTACCTTATCTGCTAATTGGTCAAAAAATGGCTGCAGCTCTCCACGCCCAATGGAGGGAACAAGTCCCAAATGCCGTTCAGGGAGCTCCATGCCGGCATCCTTAGGCAAATAGCCGAACACAGGAATACCGCATTCCTGTTCAATGGCTTGCTTCACCAGCTTATAGTGCCCCTCGCTGCCTGCTCGATTAGCGATTACGCCAACAATCCGGTCTCCTTGACCAAACTGCTGAAATCCTCGCACGATCGCGGCAACACTTCTTGCCATGCTCGCAATATTGACAACAAGGATAACCGGAGCCCCAAGAAGACGCCCGATATCTGCTGTGCTTCCTTCATCAGATAAGGGGTCCTTGCCATCAAACATGCCCATAACGCCCTCGATTAACGAAATATCAGCGCCGCTGCTGCCACGTTGAAATATTTCTTTCACCGCTTCCCGCGGAACCATCCAAGAATCCAAATTGCGGGCGGGTCTTCCTGTCACGGCTGTATGATACGTTGGATCAATATAATCGGGGCCGCATTTAAACCCTTGAACAGCAAGACCTCGCTTCTGTAAAGCAGCCATAATACCAATCGTCAACGTTGTCTTCCCGACACCGCTGCCTGTACCGGCAATCACAAGCCTGCGATCCATTACAAGCCACCTCGCTCATCCTCTTTGGCAATACCAAATTCGAGCAAACCTACTGAAATGGTGACATTTGCTGATTTCTTCTTAATTAAGGCCAGCTTATTATGACCGGTGTATAACTTCACAGCCGGTTCACTCACAGCATAAGCTCCCGTGAACTTAAATACCGTTTCAGAAGGTGCTTCTACGCTCACTGTGTTCAGCATCTCGGGCGTGTAATAGTTGAACTCCCAGCCATACTTGCGAGTCACCTCAAGCAATCCTGCTTCATCCTGCTTCAAATCAATGGTGCAGACAGCTTTTACACTACGTATTGAAAAAGACAGCTCATCCAGTGTCTCACGAATAACTTGTTCAATTTCCTCGGCAGAAGTTCCGCGGTTGCATCCTATACCTAACACGATCACTTTAGGTCGATACAAGACGCCGTTCGTCAGAATACTCATCTCTTCCTGCTGGAGCAGACGATGCGTAACGAGCAGCACCGCATTGGGGCTGCTTGCCCGTCCCTCTTCAATAGAGCTGAATTGCTGTATATTCGGCGGGATCGGTCGATCATGCGTCCACCAGTTAGGCTCACCTGATTCTTGGATCACCGCAATCTTTTCTTCATTCACAACTGCCGCGCTGACCGGTGTCAGCTTATCGGCTGATTCCCAAACCCATCCGAAACGACGACCAAAGAGATCGACAGGAATCGTTTTCTGGACATCGGAAGCTGTTGTGATGACGGCTTTGGCGTTAATCGCTGCGGCAACTTCATGCGTTAACTCATTCGCTCCGCCTAAATGACCGGAGAGTACACTGATAACGTGCTCCCCATTATCATCAATCACAACAACCCCTGGATCTTTCTTCTTATCCTTGAGCAAGGGGGCAATCATTCGAACAACTGCACCCAGCGAAATAATGATAATAAGTCCTTGATAAGCAGGGAAAAGAGCAGGAAACAACATGCGCACACTACCCTCAAACAGTTGAATGGAGCGCTGCTCTTCATCACCTTTGGTAAACTTGCTCATGTAATAAACATCCGTGCCGCTCATCTGCTCATTCAGCTTGCGCGCAATCTCAACACCATGCTTCGTGATAGCCACAACCGCATAATCATTCTGTTGACGAATTTCCGGGACTATCCCCTCTTTGAGGCTTATCGTCATGGTTTAACACCTCTGCGGAAGCGGTGCGTGAATGATTTGTCGTACAGCTTGGAGCGATATTCTTCTTTCCCATGAATTTCCGGGTCCAGCGCCCATCCCGCCAGAATCATCGCATGAGAGCGAATACCATGCGTTCGCATATCCGCTTCTAATTGTCCTACTGTGGTACGAACAATAAGCTGATCCGGCCATGTAGCACGCTGTACGACCGCAACTGGCGTATCTTCACTCCATCCCGCTTCCATAAACTCGCTCACAACCTTCTTGATCAGGGTCGCACTCAAGAACAAAGCGATCGTACAATGATGTGCGGCAAGATCTCGCAACTTCTCAAGCTCAGGAACCGGCGTACGTCCCTCGGCACGTGTTAGGATTACTGTCTGCGTCAAATCGGGGATGGTTAATTCCGCACCAACAGCCGCGGCAGAGGCGAAAACTGAACTAACGCCGGGAATAATCTCATACCCAATATCTTCTTTACGCAGTAAAGCAATCTGCTCCATCGTAGCACCGAACATAGCCGGATCACCCGTATGAACGCGAACAACCATTTTCCCTTGTTTCAAGCGATCGACAATGATTGCGACCATCTCTGTCAAATCCATGCCAGAGCTTTTCAACACTTCCGCCTCAGGCTTTGCTTTGGCAATCAGTTCTTCATTCACAAGCGAATCCGTGTACATGACAACGTCCGCTTCCTGAAGCAGCTTCAAGCCTTTCACCGTAATTAAATCGGGATCGCCAGGACCTGCGCCAATAATATAAAGTTTCATCTATTTTCTCACCACCATCAAAGTTAAATATTCCAATTCCCGTCCTTGCAGCTCATCCACATTGCGCCAAATCTCTTCCTCCGATGAAGTTACTTTGGTTAACACAGAAGCTTTGCTCACAAGACTTAGATCACGAAGAACGGACAGCATTAAATCAATGACCTTTGCTACTTTAATAAACACGACACAGTCATGCTCTTCAATCGCTTTACGCATTTTGTCATAGTCATCCATCGCCGGAACGATGGCAATTTGTTCATCACCATCCGCCAGCGGGATGCCTAAGCGAGAAGCTGAGGCGTTAATAGACGATATGCCAGGAATAGAAACAGCCTTGACTTCCGGATGACGTTCATTCATGAGGCGCATCAAATGGATGTAGGTGCTGTAAATCATCGGATCGCCTTCCGTTACAAAAGCAACATCTTTCCCCTGTATCAAATGCGCGTAGACACTTTCAACCGTTTTCGTCCACTGTATTTCAAGCGCTTCTTTATCCCTAGTCATCGGAAACGTTAGGCCCATCATCTCTTTTTGCTCTGTATTCACATAAAGCTCAGTAATGGCCAAAGCATAGCTTTTCGCACCGCGTTTCTTTCTTGGATATGCGATAACCGGGCACTCTTTCAACAACCTGAACGCTTTCACTGTAATCAATTCCGGGTCACCGGGACCAACACCCAAACCATAAAGTGTTCCAAGTTTACTCATCACTGCTTCCTCCCTCGCTATCTGCCTGCTTGCGTTCTGCGGTAATGATGTAGATAGGATTCAGTGCATCAAATCGTTTCATATGTAAGATCGGTTTGCTGCGCGAAACCTGGACAAGCGCAATTTGCGTCGTGAAGCCAACCTTGGCAAATGTTTTATCCGCTTCATAAAGCGTCTCTATTGTTGCAGCGTTCAGAACAATACGGCCGTTCGGTTTCAATCTGGAAGCACAAACCGCCAGCAGTTCTTCCATTTCTCCGCCGCTTCCACCGATAAAGATGGCATCCGGATCTGCGAAGCCTTCCAAGCCCTTCGGCGCCCTGCTGTGCACTGCCGTTAAATCCACGCGGAATTTCGCGCTGTTTTCCAGGCAGTTGCGAAGATCGTCTTCGTTTTTTTCGATAGCAAATACAGCGCCTTCACGGGCAATCCGAGCCGCCTCAATGGCAACAGAGCCAGTACACGTGCCAATATCCCAGACAACGCTATCTGCGCGAAGCCCTAATTGGCTAATGCTTAATACGCGTATCTCTTTTTTCGTAATGAGCCCCTTATCTGGCTTGCGTTGGGCAAATTGATCATCTTCGATGCCTAGCGGCCATACAGGACCTGTTGATTGTCTTTTCAGTATCACAACATTTAACGGCGAAAACGAAGCTTCTCGCAGCTGTTCCAACTCATACCAACCGCATCGTTCTTCGTCTCCCTCCAAGTTCTCCGCAACGAAAGCCCGGTATTCCGTCATGCCATAAGAAAGCAAATAGGACGCAATGGCGCTTGGGGAATTGGTTTCATCCGTGAGGAGCGCTATTTTGTCTTTGCCGTCAATCCGCTGTGCCAAGCCCTTGATGCTGCGCCCATGTACACTTGTAATATACGCGTCGTGCCAGCTTTCCCCCATGCGGGCAAACGCCAATTGAATCGAGCTGACAGCTGGGTAAAACTGCACGCCTTCCAGCTTCTTCGCGACATAACCGCCAATGCCATAAAACAGCGGGTCGCCCGACGCCAAAATAACGACCGAGCGCTCCTCCGTCTGAAGCTTATGTATAAGCTCAGGCAAGCTGCCTTTAATCACGATTTTCTCCCCGGCAAAGTTCGGGAAAAAAGCCAGGTTGCGCTCACCGCCAACCAAAACTTCACATTCGTTGATCCACTTGCTATATAAAGGGATTAGGCTCCCTTGACCGCTATCGCCGATTCCGATTACTTTCACATTTGTACTCATTCGTATCCCATCTCTCCATTCCCACTGCTTTTCACCATGGCCGATTTCCCTAAAAGCTCGGCTTTCATTGAAATAATGACCGTTTCTATGCGATCAAACCCGTCTCGACCTACCTCTTCAAGTCCAGCCAAATTGCAGCGCTCGCACAATCGTTCAAAATATCGCAAATAGCCTTGCGCAGCCATCATATCCCCAACCTGCGAGGCCGTGTTCGCACCTCTTACTTCTGCAACAAGCTCATCTGGCGCCTCTGATTCAATCGCCACTTGGGCAAGGAATTCGAAATCCACAGCTGCCGACTTCGAATGGACCATCATGACACCTTGGGCCACTTTCGAAAATTTCCCCATCATGCCAACGAGAGTAATTTTGCGGATGCCTTGGCGCTGCGCTTGCGTCAAAGCAAATCCAACAAAATCCCCCATCTCGATGAAGGCTTCCTCCGGAAGCTCCGGATACATTTGGATACCGTAAATTTCCGTCCGGCCGCCGGTCGACAGCACCAGCTGATCGCAGCCGCATTTCACCGCAACGCGGATCGCCTGCGCGACGCTCGCCTTGTAGGCGGCAGTCGAGAATGGCACCACGGTGCCGCGAGTGCCCAGAATCGAAATCCCGCCGAGGATGCCCAGACGCCCATTGAGCGTCTTCTTGGCGATCTCTTCGCCGGCGGGAACAGAAACGAGCACGTCTACGCCGTGCTCGATCTCGTATTGGTCAAGCACCTCTTGCACGGTTTCGCGGATCATTTTCCGCGGGACCGGGTTGATGGCAGCTTGACCGACTTCTACCGGCAGGCCGGGCTTCGTCACGCGCCCCACGCCAACGCCGCCATCTATGCCGACGCCAGGCTCGGCACGGAAGCTCACGCGCACGATGATTTCGGCACCGTGCGTCGCATCGGGATCATCGCCACCGTCCTTGATGACGGCGGCCTCGCCCCACAGCGGCGTAAAGCTGCAGCTGTGGAGGACAAATTCGACCGTTTCCCCGATGGGGATACGGATGTGCACGAGCGCTTGCGGCGCTTGCTCAATGAGCGCCAGCAGAGCTGCCTTCGCTCCTGCGGTTGCGCAGGAGCCGGTGGTATAGCCGTGACGCAGCGGCTTGTCCGGTACTTCCTGCATAGGCGCTACTCCTTACGCGCCGCCATGATCGACAGCGCATTGACTGCCGCCACGGCAACAGGGCTGCCGCCCTTACGGCCAATATTCGTAATAAACGGAATATCCAGCTTGGCCAATTCGTCCTTGGACTCCGCTGCGGATACGAATCCTACCGGTACGCCGACGATCAGCCCAGGTTTGGCAATTCCTTCTTTGACAAGACGAATTAATTCCAGCAATGCCGTAGGAGCATTTCCAATCGCATAGATGGCTCCGTCCGCTTCTTTGATCGCTTTGCGAATGGAGATAATGGCCCGCGTCGTATTTAAGCGCTTCGCTTCCTCCATCACATCTTTATCGGATATATAGACTCTGACATCGCCGCCGAATTGCTCAATGCGAGGCTTGCTGATACCGACTTGGACCATTTGAACGTCGGCCACAACAATTTTACCTGCTCGAATCGCAGCAATACCTGCTTCAATGGCTCGCGGATGAAAAACGAGACTGCGTCCCAATTCAAAGTCCGCGGATGCGTGAATAACCCGTTGAACAACCGGATATTGCTCCGCTGTAAAGGGATGCTCCCCCAGTTCCTCTGTAATCATTTCAAAGCTTTTCTCTTCAATTTCCTGTGGTTGAACGGTTAGTGGTTTAAATTCTGTATGAAAATCCATGCGAGTTAGTCCTCCTTTTGAGTACGATCGTTAATAAATTGAATGACACCGTTGAAATCGGAATACAGCGTTCCATATTCAAGCTCAGGTCTGCCGATTACAATGCTCGGTATGCCCATCTCCAAAGCTGCTTCCAGTTTCTCATCCACAGCTCCGACTTTTCCGCTTTCTTTGGTGATCATCAAAGTCACTTTGTAGTGATCATAGAGTGCTTTATTCAACTCTTTGGAGAATGGTCCCTGCATAGCGATAATATTTTTTTGCTCGATGCCTAGCTCTTCGCACTTCTCCATATTGTCCTGACGCGGCAGCATCCGGGCAATAAGTCTTGTATCCGGAAGTCCGATCAGACGATCAGCAAAGATTTTTAATGTTTTGCTGCCAGTTGTGAGCATAATATTCCCACGTTTATCAGCTGCCAGCTCAGCAGCTTGTTTATAGTCATCCACCGTTGTGACAAGGGCGCCTTGCTCAATGGATAAGCTTTGGCGTTCGAAGCGCACATAGGGGACGACAGCAAGCTTGGCAGCGGCCATTGCGTTCTTCGAAGCCTCTTCGGCAAAAGGATGTGTCGCATCAACAACAATGCGAATTTCCTTCTGCTCGATGAGTTGTTTCATGTCTTCAGACGTCAAGCGCCCTGTCAGAACAGGCAGGCCTTCTGTCTCCATGCTCTTCGCAGCACTTTCCGTTACGACCGTGGTCAGCACTTCATAACCGGCTGCACGAATTCCCAAAGCCAGTTCCCTGGCATCGCTTGTACCTGCAAGTACGAGAATCATCATTTGCTGCCTCCAGTGTGAGCGTGGTCGTGGTCATGATGGTGATCATGATCGTGATGGTCGTGATCGTGATCGTGATGATCATGGTGATCATGGTGATGGTCATGGTCGTGATGGTCGTGATCATGGTGGTGATCATCATGATCGTGATGGTGATGATGGTCGATATGCTTCATCGCTTCCAGACGATATTGGCACATATCACAATTCATCTTCACTTCATCCTGAAGTGCTTCTTGTGCCCGGCCGATCAGAATATCTTGCAGCAGCGGATGGAAGCCAAAATATGGCGCTAACTGGAATTGTTTATCTGGATAAGTAGCTCTATATCCTTCAACCATCTTTTCCATCCGTTGAATCAATACACCTGTAAACAAGAAATACGGCAGTACGATTACCTTCTTAGCTCCGAGCAGCAAGCACCGTTCTACACCATCATCCATCAGAGGCGCGGTTACGCCAATAAAAGCTGTTTCAACCCACTTCACTTGAAGCTTTTCCCAAAATAAACGTGAAATTTTGAAGAGATCGCTATTGGCATCAGCGTCACTGCTTCCCCGGCCTACGATCAATAGCGCCGTTTCTGCTAATTCCTCCTTCACATGTATGCCAAGATCCTCAACTCTCGATGTCAAAATATCAAGAATTTGCTCGTGTACTCCTATCGGTCTTCCATATGTAAACTTCACTAACGGATATTTCTGCTTGGCATCATCAATCGCAGACGGGATATGGATTTTGGCGTGACCTGCTGCAAATAAAATAATCGGGATTACCACAACATGCGTTGCGCCTAATTCAATACAACGGTCAATGCCTTGCATAATCGTTGGCTGGACAAATTCAAGAAAACAAGTTTCTACAATTTGTTCCTTCATCTTGCTTGCAATCTCCGAAACGAAGAGACGCACTTCTTCATTCCCGCCTTCTTCCCGACTTCCATGACCCACAAATAAAACTGCATTCATCCCTATTTCCTCCTCTACTTAATCCCCGCAAAGCGCATTTTCGATGACAAAACCAACCGCCTCTTGATGGCGATATCCTTCAATCTCTTTGACACGCTTGAAAAATTTATGAAACCGCTCATTCGGATGTCCTTCTTTTTGATACCGTTCAACAATTCGTGTCACTAGTTCAACCAGTTCTTCCGGGTCTATGCCCTCAGCTACAGGCTGAGCCGCATGTGCATTTCTTCCAACTGTTTTTCCGCCAAGAAATAAATCGAATTTCTCTTTGCGGTACACGATGCCGATATCTTGTTGAACCGCGCCGTAACAAGCCATTCCACACCCATTAAACCCAATTTTCAATTCTTTGGGCACTTCCAAATGACCAATTCGGTTGTGGATCGCTTCCGCATAAGGAATTGAATCCCCTTTTTCCAAATTGCAGAAGTCACACGCTTTAATCTGTGCTACGTCGCCAATTGGTGAAAGCAGCAAGCCTAATGCGCTTAACTCCGTAGTGATTTGCTGCGGATTATCGGTTTGCACCCGCACAATCAATTGATGATGAGGCGAATACTCTATATCTCCGCGCTCTCCGACAATCTCACCGATGGCTATCAGCTGAACGGCAGACAACTTTTTATTCGCGATACCCGGACTAACGGCAAACTCAAAGATAGATTGCGTTGCGGTCAAGTGGTTATTAAATTCTTCGGCAATATTGCTTCCCGTTCCCTGAGAAACTAACTGTAAGGCTTCCATTGCTAATTCGAGTGAATTACGCATAGAAGGACTCGGTGACGATTTCAGCAGGATGGGCTCTTCGATTCCCGTATCCTCTTCATCCTCTTCAATAAACCCGAACTCGTCTTCTTCATCGTACACTTCAAAAGACTCCGTGAATTGTTCCTCTTCCAATTGCTCGAGAGCCCAAGGCTCCGCTTCTGATTTCAGACGTTGATGCGGTTTCAGCGGTTGTGTTTCCGCACCTAGCGTATATTTGCGCTGATAGCCGCGAGGTGTAATCATAAGTCCCTCATACAGCTTGGTAGCCGAATTCCCAATAATAATCGTCGTCAGCATGCCAATATCATGATTCAGCATATCTTCGAGCGTAGTCACCACGATGTGTTGACGGTCCCGATAGGCGCTTTTCACAATACCGACCGGCGTTAACGGAGATCTATATTTGAGTAGTATCTTTTGTGTTTCAACAATTTGTCTCGTTCTTCTCCCGCTACGCGGGTTATACAAGGCGATGACGAAATCCGCCATCCCCGCGGCTTCCACCCGCTTCGCGATCAACTCCCATGGCGTAAGGTGATCGCTCAAACTGATCGTACAAGAATCGTGCATGATTGGCGCTCCAAGCAATGAACCCGTGGAATGAACAGATGAAATGCCAGGCACGACTTCAACCTCAACGCCGCCCTCGCGCTTCCACCCTTGCTCCATTAGTACCTCATACACGAGACCAGCCATCCCATAGACACCTGCGTCTCCACTTGAAATGACCGCCACTTTCTTACCTAGCTTGGCTTGTCTAACAGCCTCTTGCGCTCTGCTTACTTCCTCGGTCATTCCCGTTCTCACAATTTGCTGATCTGAAAGCAGACCTGCAATCAAATCAACATACGTGTTGTAGCCGATAATTACTTCGCTTTCTTGAATGGCTTCACGCGCGCGCTTCGTAATATGTTCGTAGCTCCCTGGGCCAAAGCCAATAATGAGCAATTTTCCTGCCAATTCGGATCACCCTTTCCCGTTAATAAACAAACAAAAAAAGCACGTCCAACATGAGATATGTTAGAAATGCTTCGTAAATTACTACACGTTAATATAACTGGAGTAACCGATCTCTAACACTCCCTAATTCCTCGTAGGGTTATTGTGTTGTTGATCTAGGCAGGTCTCCTGACTTTAATCTCCCTTCGCGTCTTCCCAGGTTTCTACCCAGTGACATCTTGCTAAGAGCTGCCGTCTTCGTGCGGCGTGATTATTACAGTGGCGGGTCCGTGCCGGTTTCTCACCGGTCTTCCCATTTAACTATATAACTTTCATATATATAGCACCTAGAACCTTTGATATGCAATTAGGATCATCCTATCATCTATGAAGAGGCTTTGTCACGTTTTTATTCATAAATGACACGATATAGCCCCTCTATTAAACTTTGATAATTTGCCCGGTCAAAGGTGATTTCCCCAAAGGATACATGAATGACTTTATTGCTCGTTTTTACGATAAAAAAACTTAGCTCCTCATGCTCCGGATCAATATAAGTAAAGCATTCCAACTGACTGCTACCTGTCTTCTGACGTAAAAAAGCGGTCGCATCCGCACTCGCATTCGCATATTTGGGCATATTCAAAATCCTTTCTATCTAAGCCTGATTCTCCTATCTATTATACACGATCTCCTAACCTAGAATTCAATGTCATCTTAAAAGAATCTCTTTAATTATCTGAATTTTCATACTATAATAGAGACATCAAGATATCGCTTTCATTATATGAAGGAGGAATTGATATGAGTCGTCCTGACAATGGGTTGGTGTTTGTTTTTACCGGTACAAGCGGTTCGGGTCGCAAAACCATCGCCCACCGTATTGCCCAAGAGCTTGGCTTCTCCTCCGTTGTTTCCTATACAACACGCACACCAAGACCTAAAGAAGTCAACGGCAAGGATTATACGTTCATCACTCGCAAAGCCTTTATTGATAGTGATATCGCCGGAGAATTTTTTCAAACTGCTGAAATTGATGGTCATTTTTACGGTATCAAAAAAGCCGATCTTGACGACGCCCTTAGCAAAAACGGCTTTATCTACGTCATCGTTAATCGCTACGCAGCCAACCGTTTCAAATACATTTATGGAGAACGTGCTGTCCGCTTGTTCATCTATGTCAGCAAACAAACAATTATGGAACGCCTGCTGGCGCACAATACCTCTACAGATGTAATCGACCACTACATGAATCACTACATAGAAGAAGTTTCCTATCGCAAAGATTGTGAGCATGTGTTTGAGAACATGGATTTGAATGAAACCATCAATAAAGTGAAAGCCACCATGCTTGCTCACATCCCAACGACAACAAGCTGAAGATATAAACAGTCAAAAGAAAAGACTC
This sequence comes from Paenibacillus alba, assembly GCF_013204855.1. Classification (GTDB taxonomy): domain Bacteria; phylum Bacillota; class Bacilli; order Paenibacillales; family NBRC-103111; genus Paenibacillus_E; species Paenibacillus_E alba. The sequence goes on from NZ_JABMKZ010000002.1 coordinate 507,269, forward strand.
GGTTCAGCACCGAGTCTCTTTTCTTTGTTCATTTTAAAGGTGTCTTTTTTCTCTTTAAAGCCACATATCCGCCTAGCAGCGAAATCGGAATAATCACAACGAAACCGATTAACTCGAACCATAATGGAATCCCATGATCCGTCAACATCGAATCAAATCCGACTGCTGCGCCGATCACACCTATAATAGCAGCATTGAAATATTCCGCACGTCTTGCGACTCTTGCCGCGATATATCCTCCAAAAAATGACCAAAATAAGCCCATGACCATAAGCAGAAGCAATAATCCTACATTCGAATAAATCGCGTTAATCGTTTCTTCATTTACGGGTTTACCAGCAAAATAAATACTGCCAAATAACGCAGTCGATATATAAGTTCCTATGTTATCAACGGCTACACCTAACAATACACCCAGAAAATGAAATTTTCTTTCCCTTTTTTGTTCATCCATAGCTTCTTCTTCTCTCCTGATCCATCGAACTTCCAACCTAATCCATAATACCATGAGGTTGACTCAGTATCCAGTTCTCAGCCTCTGCCCCCTTAACTCCACCAAGGTGCTTGCGGATATTCAGCTGCATGTACATGAATCGTTTGGCCCATTCTCGGCGTTGCAATAGCTACCTCGTTGGCATATGCGGCTCTTACAGCACGCGACACCGAATCATTCCAATCGTGAACCGCTAGGGTGAATGCTCCCCAGTGAATCGGTATCATCAGCTTGCCTTTAACATCTATATGAGCTTGAACCGTTTCTTCCGGCATCATATGAATATCAGACCAACGATCATCATATTGCCCACATTCCATCAATGTCAAATCAAAGGGTCCATACTTCTGGCCAATGGCTTTGAAATGAGGAGCGTATCCGCTATCCCCACTGAAAAAGATCTTAGAATTCACCCCTGCGATCACCCAAGAGCACCATAGTGTAGCTCCTCGATCCGTTAAGCTTCTCCCCGAGAAATGAGTTGCCGGCGTACAAGCGAGTGTCAGCCCTTCGAACGTAAACTCGTCCCACCAATCATGCTCTTCGATTTTCCCCGGCTGGATGCCCCATCGAATCAAATGACTACTGACCCCAAGGGGAACAATAAATTTGCCTACTTTATCCTTTATTTTCATTATCGTCCCATAGTCCAAGTGATCATAATGATCATGTGACAAAAGAACAGCATCTATCTCAGGCAATTCGGCAATTTCAAAAGGCAAGCCTCCACTATATCTTCCCTTACCGAACCATGGAAATGGCGAAGGTGCTTTGCCAAACATAGGATCTAAGAGCAAGGACTTCCCATCCATCGTTACAAGAGACGCCGAGTGGCCAAACCACGTAACCTTCGTTTCCTTATCTTTGCTGAAAGAAGGAACATCCATAACAGGCGGACTCGACGGACGTCGATTAGGACTGCTTTTGATAAAATCACGCAAAATGCTTACCGTTGTTTTGAAGCCCATATCCATCATCGTTGGGACCGCATTCTCAAACTTTCCGTTCACATACTGAACCGAACGAGAGAGATCCTTGGCCTTGGCTTTCGATGGTTTTCTCCCAAAGTGTGGGTAAACATTCATAAAAAGTACAACAACACCTGCAAGTACAACAATAATGCCTATCCATATCAGTAACAACTTCGCGGCCTCCAAGCTTATTTCTTCAGAATTAGTCTTTTAATTTTCCAATGCCGATATACAAAGAATAAGTAAGCTCCCACATACGCCGGAATTGTTAAAAACCCATTTTGTATAACGAGTTCTTCTTTGAAAATTAGTTGACTAGATGTATTAACGTAAATGTTCATCGTATGGTTCCAAGATTTTATGAGCAGTCCCGATTCTTTGGTTTGAATGACATATTGCTGCGGATCTATCCTCTGGAAAGTGATCGTATGATGACCCAGCGGAACAAATCCCAAAAGATACATCCCGCCATAAGCCTGAAGCCGTTCCAGGGAGCTTAGATTGCATTTTCAACATGAAATGGGCTCCTTTCTACCACAAAAAGCTTTTCATTTTCGGTTCCCATCGGGACATTAGCACAATCCATTCAATCGCCCAAACATTACCCCAGAAAAGTCATAAGCTATCTCGAAACATAAACCAATTCAAACTTGGAGGTTGATTCGGATGAGTTCTGGAACTGGTGTAGGTTATAATTCTTCAGCAGCTATCTTGGTTCTTTTCATATTATTGGTTATTATTACTAGCGCGTTTGTTTGGTAATTTAAAACCTCAAGCAGGATGGCTACCTATGTAAATAGGTAGTTTTTTGTATTTAACCCGAAAGGCATAATCGAATTATAACAAAAATACAAAAAGAACGCCCAGCTATAGCAGCGCCCTCTCATTTCTCATATGATCTTCATTTGGCTTCAAATTAATTCATACAACTGTTTCACATCACATCTTAACGCGCTGGCAATATGGATGGCCGATTTCAATGGCATGATTCTTTTATTCTCAATAAAATCATTTATCTTTTCTGGCTTGTAATTTAGGATAAGCGCAAGATCCTGAACGGTCATGCCAGATTCACGCAACCGTTCATTCAACAAGCACCGACCGAGCTCAAACTTCATTGTGTCGCAGTCCTCCTATCAGAGAGTCTCAAAAAAGGCCTTGACCAACAAAAAAGGCAATGCACCAATTGAAACAAAAGCAAAAAAGAATCCTTGAAGAAAATTTTTGAACAGCTTCACAAAGATCACTCCTATCTATTTTTGTCCAATTTGTGAATAACCCCATTGTACTCCTTTATCCATAGTGTTACATGAAAATAAGATTAAAATTCCTCAGGTTTGTCCACTAGGGGCATTAGCACAATCATCTCATTTGCCCAAACATCCCTCAGCATATGTCATACATTAATCATGTAGTACACAGATGAATTCCTTATGAAAGGGTGATTTAAATGTCTTATGTTGGCGGAGTTGGCGGTGTTGGTTGTGGAACTGGCGTAGGTTATAACTCTTCTGCAGCAATTTTGGTTCTTTTCATTTTGTTGGTAATCATCACTAGCGCATTCGTATGGTAGTTCTTCATAAATAAAAGAAAGGCTACCTTCGAGCCCTCGCTCAGGTAGCCTTTTTTTCCGTAGTAGCGGCTTACTTTTCACACGCTACACCATCATGATCCCGGTCAAGCTTGGAGCTGTAGCCCGGCTCGCCTTTTTTGATATTGTACGCACCCGCCGCTTTCGCTTCTGTACAATTATTATAGTACACTTCTGAGTGCTCCTTCGTCTCAGTTTCATGAAAACCATCCTCTTGCGCATAATTCTCTACACTCCATATGTTGATCCCTTTTAATTGTGCCGTCTTTTGGATCTCCCGAAATTGATCTACGTACTTCACATTCGGCGGATACACATAGGCAACGCGGGCATAACCATTTTCAAGCAGCATCTCGTTAAACATCTTATCCCCGATATAAAGATAACAAAGCAGTCTGCCATACTTATCACGCTCAGAAACATCTAATTCCAGCTTGACGTCCTTATTCGTTAACATATCTTTAGCATACTTTGAAGCTTCCAAGGCAAAAGGCTGAACAGGCTTGTCTGGAGCTACACTTTCAGGTGTATCCACCAGGAGCAATCGAATCGTCTCCTCTTTCACTTTCCCAGCTTCCGTGAACGACACCTTCATCGTGTCCCCATCTACAACCCTAACTATTTTGGCCGGGATGAATCGCTTGTTGAGTTCTGTTGGAGTCGGAGACACCAGCGCTGTTTCCACTGGCAGTGATGTAACAGAACCTGATGCAGGTTTTACTGTTTTTTGTGCACAGCCAGCTGCCGCGAATAGCATGAATAGACTTAATGCTGCATGTAAGTATTTCTTGGTCGTATTTGCGCGAAACATTTAAAATCCTCCAGTATTTCTAGTTGATAAATTAATTTTTCAAAAAAATCGATATGACCTCACCAGCAAACTAGCTGATAGAAATTCGATTATCATAATGATGAGCTGCCCAGCAGTCTCCATTAACTAAGCTTTGATGCTCCCATTATACAGTTGTCCTACTCCTGGGCAAATGAAGGATAGAATTCCTGCTATTTTGCTATTTGGCATGATTTGCTCCGATTAATTATATTACCTATTTATTCCTATTGTACCATCTGAATTACCTTTGCGGTTATTTTTAAATTTTTGCTACAAATAGCGTTCAGGAAGGGAAATTTGCAGAAACATCTTATTGAAAAGGAACTCGGATCCTCTATTTGACGTATAATCCGATTTTTCCAGCTGAAAGGGAACACGGATCCCTTATTTCACCTTTCAAGGGTGAAATTCCAGCTAATTAGACAAATTAGCGTATCGTAGTTCCCCCTGACTAGCCAAATGGCTGTTTGAATCATGAATAAGGGAACGTAGTTCCCTCAGGAATTTGAAGTCCGTAAGGATAAGTCTGAGCCAAACTGACTGGCCTCTAATTTGATAACTCCTTAAAAAATTAAAAACCCAATAAACCAAAGGTTTATTAGGCAAGATGGAAAAGCTAGACATCAAACAAAGTCCACGGTCTTCAAAACCTAACTAGATATTACTTCCATCCCTTCACCATACATTCGTCTCAAAGCATTCGTCTCAAAGCTCCTAACGCTCTCAAGAAACCTTATGCTCAATGCGCAGCTTATCCGCTACCATCGCAATAAACTCGCTATTCGTCGGTTTGGATTTGGAGATGTTAATCGTGTATCCGAAGATAAATGAAATCGAATCAATGTTGCCGCGCGTCCAAGCGACTTCAATCGCATGACGGATCGCACGCTCTACACGGCTAGGCGTCGTTTTGTATTTCTCAGCGATAGCTGGGTACAAGGTTTTGGTGATCGCACCGAGGATCTCAATGTTGTTGTACACCATCGTAATCGCTTCACGGAGATACTGATATCCTTTAATATGCGCAGGAACGCCGATTTCATGTATGATGCTCGTGATGTTTGCGTCCAAATTTTTACCTTTTGGCATATGAACGACATTGGCACGCGTAGTTGAAGTTGTTGACGACGATTGGTTGCTTCCAACAAGCTGACGGATCCGGTTCGTTAACGTTTCCATATCAAAAGGTTTTAGTATGTAATAGGATGCTCCAAGTTGTACAGCCTTCTGTGTTATGTTTTCTTGGCCAAAAGCAGTCAGCATAATGATTTTCGGTTGGGACGAAAGATTCATTTCACGCATTTTTTCAAGTACACCCAGACCATCCAAATGAGGCATGATAATATCTAAAATGAGTACGTCCGGCAGCTCACGCTGTTGTTCAAGAAAGCGAAGAACTTCATTACCGTTGTACGCAACGCCCGCAATTTCCATGTCCTCTTGCTCACTAATGAACTCAGATAATAAATGGGTAAACTCACGATTATCATCAGCTAGTAATACTTGGATTTTTTGCAACTTTAAATCCTCCTTTAGGCTATTAAACAAGTTAGTGAATTCTCTCTTACGTATAGGTATTCGACACCCCAACTTAAATTCCTTCTGTCGAATATTATTTTTCTTTTCTTTTATTTCACTTTCTTATATAATAGTATATTTATCTTGTTGATACTACATTTTTCGACAACTTGGATCTAAACCATGCATCGCTATGTAGAATAAGGTTAAAATACAATAAAGAATCAAAGGCGTCTAGCTCGCCTTTGATTCTTTATCAGGGGCTCCAGCGGAAGGTCTCAGGACAATTCCGGAATCCTGCAGCATCCATTCGATAAAACAGCCATAGCCGCTTGTAGGGTCGTTAACGAATACGTGAGTGACGGCACCAATTAATTTTCCATTTTGTATGATGGGGCTGCCGCTCATTCCTTGCACAATACCACCGGTTTTATCCAATAGACGCGGGTCCGTAATTTTGATGACCATTCCTTTGGTACCTGGGAAATCTTGTTTAGAGACATGGACAACTTGAATGTCGAACTTCTCGACCTTCTGTCCTTCCACAACTGTATAGATTTGTGCGGGACCTTCTTTCACTTCTTCAGCGAAAGCCACTGGAATAGCTTCTTTATCTAAGCTATGGTCTGGGGCTGCATACATTTTGCCAAATATACCGAACGCTGTATTTCTTTCGATATTGCCGATAACTTTGCTGTCTTTGTACAACGTAGCATGTTTTTCACCAGGGTCGCCATTATGACTCTTGGAAATGGATGTTACATTCGAGTACACGATATCCCCATCGCCGACGATTATAGGGGTTTGTGTATCCATATCCGTGATGACATGTCCCAAAGCTCCGTATACGCCCTGATCGGGTGCATAGAAGGTTAAGGTGCCTACGCCTGCCGCGGAATCGCGAATATATAACCCTAGGCGGTAGGACTTGTCCACAATGTCATAGACGGGCTGCAGCTTAACAGAAATTTCTTCATTGTTGCGAAGGATTTTGAGATCAAGAGGTGTTTTGCTCTCGCCGGATTTGGCAACTAGATCTGCGACCTTGCTGACATCTTTGGAATCTTTGCCGTTAATCTTCGTAATCAAATCGCCGACTTGAATTTTGGCTTCTTCCCCAGGTGAAACTTTCTGGTCTTGGGCAACCGTCACCAAATGATGACCTACGACCAAAATGCCGGCAGACTTAATTTTCACACCGATGGTTTGACCTCCGGGAATCACTTTCAAGTCTGGAACAACATTCACTTTCACCGTCTTGATGGGGATCGCACCAAAAAGCTTAAGCTTCATTTCTGTTTGCCCAGAGTGATCGGATTGCAAAGAGATAGGTTCATTCAGATTAACTTGAAATGAGTGCTCGGCATTGCCATTTACTTTCACAATGTCCGTATCCTTGACCGTCACTTGCGCGTTCACCGGCATTGTTAACTGTAGCTGCTTCCCTTGGCCGCTGAATAAGCGAAGTTCTTGGGGGAAGGAGGCAAAGCTTTGAAAAGGCGGAGACAAACTTACCATACAAACGAAGAAGACGAGCAGGAGTCCGAACAATCTTTTCCTTTTGCTGGATTGCAATATCTTCACGCTCCTTCACACATCCTTGAGCCCTGACGAACTTTCGTCGTCAATTGCGTACCTATAAGTTAACCCCACTCCCCATGTTTTATAACTGAAAATGATGACTATCTATACTTTTATACCCTTGATTTCTTATTTCTTGCCATGGCAAGCATTTCCCCAGCGTGATGAAGCGTGGTTTCAGTGACTTCTACGCCACCCAGCATACGCGCTAATTCTTCAATGCGTCCAGAATCAGGCATGTCTTGAACACGCGTGAACGTCCGCTCATGATCAACTTCTTTGCGAATATAGAAATGAACATCCGCGAAACTTGCTACTTGAGGCAAATGGGTGATGGAGAATACTTGACAGTTCGTAGACAGCACAGACATCTTCTCCGCAATCGCTTGAGCCGCGCGGCCACTTACCCCCGTATCGACCTCATCGAATACAAGAACAGGAATTTGATCAATGCGGGCAAAAATCGTTTTCATGGCAAGCATAATCCTTGAAAGCTCTCCCCCGGAAGCAATCTTGCTCAAGCCGCGCAAAGGTTCACCTGGGTTAGGAGCCATGAGAAATTCCACTTGGTCGATGCCTTGACGCGAATAGCGAACTTTTTTGCCTTCTACCTCAATCCCATTACGCTCATCCAGCGTCTGTTCCACTTGCACGCGGAATTGCGTCCGTTCCATCTGCAGATCACGAAGTTCATGCTCAATTTGCACGCCAAGCTGCTGGGCAATCCCTTTGCGTAGATTAGAAAGGTCTAATGCAGCAATGCTTAGCTGCTTCTCTAAGACAGCCAGCTTATCTTCAATTTTACGAATATGCTCATCTTTATTCTCAATGGTATCGACTTCGGTTTTGATTTTTTCTAAATACGCGAGGATCTCTTTTATATTCTCTCCATATTTTCGGCGAAGAGACGTGATCGTATCCAATCTTTGTTCAATAAAATCCAAACGCGAGGAATTGAACTCAATGCCATCCCGGTAGTCACGAAGTTGATAAGCTGCATCTTCCAGCTGATAATAAGCCGATTGCGCTTGTTCCAGAAGAGGCGTTAACTGAGCAGGGTCAAGCTGTACGATATCTTGTATTCTAGAAACGGCCTTGCCGGCAGCATCTAGCCCACGATTCGTCGCATAAAGAAAATCATAGGCCTCTGAAGTGCTCTGATACAATTTCTCGGCATTAGCCAGCTTGCGTTTCTCTTCAGCCAAGGTCTCATCCTCGCCTAATTTAAGTTTTGCGGCGGAAATTTCATCAATTTGAAAACGGTAAAGATCCAGCATTTGAAGAGCTTGCTTGCTCGTTTCTTGAAGATCACGCAAATCTTTTTGTAGTTTCATATATTCATCATAGGCAGCTTGATAGATTTGCTTCGTGCTCTCAATCTCAGAGTCTCCGAATAAATCGAGAGAATGCAAATGTTCTTCCACATTCAATAAGGATTGGTGCTCATGCTGGCCATGAATATTAACTAACCATTCACCGGTTTTGCGAAGCATCGTCAGATTGACGAGTTGGCCGTTAATCCGGCTTGAGCTTTTGCCAGCTGCCGTAATTTCCCGACGAATGAGCAAATGCTCGCCAGGATCAGCCTGAATACCCAGCTCTGTAAGCGTATGCCAAACCGGATGTGCAGCAGGCAGTTCGAACATTGCTTCAATCTCTGCTTTATCAGCCCCATAACGGACTAATTCAGAAGAACCTCTGCCGCCCACAATTAGCGTAAGCGCATCAATAATAATGGATTTCCCTGCGCCAGTTTCCCCAGTCAGCACATGAAAACCTGCTTTGAACCGAATATGTACATGTTCTATTACTGCCAAATTACGTATCGAAAGTTCTGTAAGCATCTGCGCCTCCTGGCATTAAGATAGTAAAGACATCACTTCATTCACAAACGTACCACTATTGTCCTTGCCGCGGCAAATCACAAGAATCGTATCATCCCCGCAAATGGTGCCCATGACCCCATTCCACTCCAAATTATCAATCAGTGCGCAGATCGTGTTCGCTGTTCCGGGCAGGCATTTCATAACAACCAAATTGTCAGTGTAATCAATGCTTACAAAATGGTCGCTTAACGCCCTGCGCAGCCTCTGCATCGGATTAAACCGTTGATCAGCGGGCATTGAATATTTATAACGGCCATCATCCAAAGGAATCTTGATCAAATGCAATTCCTTGATATCGCGGGAGACGGTCGCCTGAGTGACATGAAAACCGGCAGCCCGTAAAGATTCCACCAATTCATCCTGCGTTTCGATCTCGTTGTTGGTAATGATCTCTCTGATTTTTACATGCCTTTGACCTTTCATGCTTACACCTCTATGGTAAAAGTGATTTTTTTGATTTTGCTCAGTGTCATATCGACATAAAGAATGCCCGCAGCCTCCGGATAAATCAAACTATAAGGGAGAAGCATGTCGCGGACAGAGCTTCCTGTCATTTCCAACGGTTTGCGTTCTTTGGCTACTTTCACCAGGTAAATATCTTCTTCCTTTTGGACAAAATAGTCGATAAACAGTCGGCTTTCCAGCTGTTCTCTCTGGTTTATGGTCATGGTGATGGGAATTTTGGTTTTACCGGCAAGCACATGGAAACCCGCGCCCTCCAGCAGCTCAACTACGTCATCTTGTGGAATATCCGAATGTCTAGGAATTCTTCTACGCCTAGTCCCTGTTCCGTCAAGCCATCTCTGAAAACGCCAAATGAGATAGCCGACCAGCAGGATCAGTATAATTAAAATGACTGTGACATCGCCGTTCTCCATGTCCCTCACCTCGCCATAGTATTCGCGGATTTACTCCGAAAACCCTTTTTATGAAGTGAAAAAACCCATCTCTGGGCCGCAAAAGGCGTTCGCAAAGATGAGTTTATTTACCATGCAATTTTTGGGCTTCTTTGACGATGTCTGCAATAAAGCCCTTCATTGACGACGCGTCAACGAAAGAAACATCTGCGGCCGAGTTGCTTGACCAGTAAGCCAGGAATTCAATATTGCCTTCGCCGCCCGTAATCGGAGAATAGGTAAGTCCTTTCAGACGAAAACCCAGTTCTTCCGCAAAAGATAACACGGTAGTTAGAACTTCCGTATGAACATCAGGGTCGCGAACAACGCCCGATTTGCCTACTTTTTCTCGGCCCGCCTCGAATTGAGGCTTAATTAAAGCAACAACATGACCTTGATCGAGTAAAATCTCCTTCAGTGGAGGTAAAATAATTCGCAGCGAAATGAACGAAACATCAATACTTGCAAATGTTGGACGCGGACCGTTCAAATCTTCCATTTTGGTGTAGCGAAAATTCGTTCTCTCCATGACATGAACACGTTCATCATTGCGAAGCGACCAGTCTAGCTGATTGTACCCCACATCAACCGCATAAACAGAGGATGCACCATTCTGCAAAGCACAGTCCGTAAAGCCGCCTGTCGAAGCACCGATATCGAGCATAACAGCCCCGTTCAAATCAATGCCGAATTGCTTCAGCGCCTTCTCCAGCTTAAGCCCGCCTCTGCTCACATAAGGATGCAGCGCTCCTTTTACTTTGAGAACAGCTTTTCGACTGATTTTCATTCCAGCCTTATCAACAGGTTCTTCATCTGCAAAAACAAGGCCTGCCATGATGGCGGCCTTTGCTTTTTCTCTGCTTTCGAAATACCCTTGCTCAAGAAGCAATAAATCTAATCGTTCTTTATCCGAAGATGACATTATGTGTGTATGACTCCTATTCGTATCGTTCCAAGGCTTATGCCCGTTGTCGTTTACGTGGTACTAGCTTCTTAACTTCAGCAATCAAGCTTAGCGCGGTTAGTCCGACTTCCTCACGTTGTTCTTTCACGCTTCCGTGCTCCACGAAGTAATCCGGGATCCCCATTACATGGACGTGCAGGCCTATTATAGCTTTTTCCGCATAAAATTCCATGACAGCACTTCCGAAACCGCCTTGGATAGCCCCCTCTTCCATCGTAATGATTGGAATGGACTCGCTTGCCAATTGCAGCAAGTAAGCTTCGTCTAGGGGTTTGATGAAACGTGCATTCACAACACGAAGATGTATGCCTTCCTTGGCTAATTGCTCCGCAGCGTCTTCAGCAACTTGCACCATCGGGCCTGCGGCCAACACAGCAGCATAATCACCCTCACGCAGCGTTTCCCAAGTTCCGATCGGAATAGCTGTTGGTGTCTCGTCTAGACTTGATCCTGTACCGCTGCTCCGCGGATAACGGTAAGCAATCGGACCCTCTTCATATTCGAGCGCCGTTTGCATCATATTGCGAAGCTCTTTCTCATCCTTCGGCATCATCAACACCATATTCGGCAGCGTACGCATAAACGAAATATCGTATACCCCTTGATGTGTTTCGCCGTCTGGACCTACAAAACCAGCACGGTCAATCGCAAAAGTTACATTTAATTTGGGGCGACAAATATCATGAACGACTTGATCGTAGGCTCTTTGCAAGAATGTCGAGTACACGGCAAAAACCGGTTTCAATCCTTCGCTGGCAAGACCTGCACATAATGTAGCCGCATGCTGCTCGGCAATCCCAACATCGATCATTCGATCAGGGAAATGCTTAGCGAATTTCAACAAGCCTGAACCTCCAGGCATAGCAGGGGTCACAGCAACAATGCGTGAATCCTTCTCCGCCAATTCAATTAACGTGTTGCCGAACACTTCGGTATACATCGGTGGACCCACTGATTTAAGCACTTGACCGGATTCGATCTTGTAAGGTCCTGGTCCATGCCAGCTATGCGAATCCTGCTCAGCAGGCGTGTAGCCTTTGCCTTTGGTCGTGACCACATGCACAAGAACAGGACCATTCACTTTCTCAGCTTGCTTCAGCGTATCTAGAAGAACCGGCAGATTATGTCCATCGACAGGTCCAATATACGTGAAGCCCAGCTCTTCAAACCAAACACCGTTCAAAACAAAGTATTTGAGACTGTCCTTCAGCTTTTCCGCAGTTTTCGCCAGCGTACCGCCGATGGCAGGAATTTTCTTCAGTAAATGTTCGACTTCTTCTTTGGCTTTCAAATAATGACGGTCCGAACGAATTTTGCTCAAATAATTATGAATCGCACCCACGTTAGGCGCAATGGACATTTCGTTGTCATTCAGAATGACCATGATATTCTTTTTCTCGTGGCCAATATGATTCATGGCTTCCAAAGCCATACCGCCTGTAATCGCACCGTCTCCGATGATTGCAACAACTTTGTTATGCTCGCCTTTTAAATCACGAGCCATGGCCATCCCCATTGCAGCAGATAAAGAGGTTGAGCTGTGTCCAGCTTCCCAGACGTCATGTTCGCTTTCCGAACGCTTGATAAATCCGCAAAGACCTTTATATTTACGCAAAGTATCAAATTTGTCCTTGCGGCCCGTCAAAATTTTGTGAACATAAGCTTGATGACCCACATCAAAAAGCAATTTATCATAGGGGCTGTGGAACAAGGTATGTAAAGCGATGGTGAGCTCAACCACACCTAAGTTCGAGGACAAGTGTCCACCTGTGACAGACAGCTTCTCAATCAGAAATTGACGGATTTCACCAGCCAATGTCTCAAGCTCCGTCAAGGATAACCGTTTCAAGTCCTCAGGTCGATTGATTTGTTCGAGCAGCACGCTTGTTTCCTCACTTTCAATGTGAAAATGCTAAGATTCCACCATTATATCATAGATTTGGGTAAATCGAGTAAAACCGTCCAAGCACAGGACACAAATAAGTTCCATATGGCTTAGTGATCCCGCTGCATCAAGTAATCAGCCAGCTGAAGCAACCGATCCGGATTCGGCAAATTCGCTTGGATAAGCGCCGTTTTGGCTTGTTTGGTCAATTCCTTCACTTTCTGTTCCGACGCTTCAAGCCCAATAAAATAGGGGTAGGTTACTTTCTGCTGTTTCTCATCACTTTTCACCGGCTTGCCCAGCTTCTGCTCATCTCCGATAATATCCAAAATATCATCTTGAATTTGAAAAGCAAGTCCCAGTGCATTGCCAAACTCCGTTAATGCGTTAAGCTGAGCGTCCGTAGCCCCCGCAATATGTCCCCCGGCACGCAATGAAAATACAATCAGATCACTCGTTTTGTGAAGGTGAATGAACTCTAATTCCTCCAGCTTCGTAAGACCTTGCTCGCCGAGCATATCAGCCGCTTGACCACCCACCATGCCGCGTGCCCCTGCGTAAAAGGAAAGCTCTTCCGTAATAGCCAGAACTCGCTCTGCCGGAATGCCGAAACTTCTGTGCGCCTGCGTGACACTATAAAATGCCTGTGTTAATAATGCATCGCCTGCCAAAATTGCCATCGCATCGCCATACACCTTATGGTTTGTGAGCTTGCCCCGGCGATAATCATCATTATCCATCGCAGGCAGGTCATCATGCACCAAGGAATACGTATGAACCATTTCAATTGCCAGCGCTGCAGGCAGAGCAGCAGCCTGCGAGCCTCCAAGGGCTTCGGCAGCTTCCAATACCATAATAGGGCGCAGTCGTTTGCCCCCCGCCATCAACGAATAGTTCATGGACTCACGAAGCGAACCTGGAACGTCCCAGCTCGCTGGCAATGCTTCTATTAACGCTGCTTCTACCCGCTCGGCTTGAGAAGCAATATACTCACCAAATGTAGATGTCGTTTTCAACCTAATTCCCCTTATCTTCCAAGACAGGTTGGAAAGGCTTTCTGGTGACGCCCGCTTCCCCTTCAACCAACATCTCAATTTTCTTTTCGACCTGTTCAAGCTTCACACCGCATAGATGGGAAAGCCTAACGCCTTCTTGATAAAGCTCAATGGCTTTCTCCAGCGGCACATCCCCGCTTTCCAATTGTGCGACAATGCGCTCAAGCTGCTCGATTGCCTGCTCGAAGCTAACTTCTGTTTCACTTGTAGACATCTTTGTTTGCCTCCATCCCCGATACTTCACAATTCAATCTTCCATCTTTGAGGCGAATCCTCACGGTATCTCCCACTTTCACTTGGGAAACGGAACGAATGAGCTGCTGTTCTTGGTCGTCATAGGTCAAGCTGTAGCCACGCTGCATAACCTTCAGCGGGCTGAGGGCGTCCAAGTGACGGACGCCGGACTGCCACTCCTGCTTCTTCGTACGCAGGAGGGTCTGCATCGCCGTGCTCATCTGTCGCCCCGCTGTATCCAAGCGGCGTTTGGCGGACACGGCCTGCTCTGTGGGATTGAAGCTGGACAAGCTGCGCTCCAGCTTCATATGCCGCTCCGCCAGCTTGCTGACGCGCTGGCGCATCCGGTAACCGAGCTGCTCCGCGAGCCGGTCAAGCCGCTCCGCAGGCTGCATGAGCAGCTGCCTGCGCGGGTTCGTCAGGAACGGGGAGCGCTTCGCGCGCTCCAGCCGTTCCTGCTTGCGGCGCAGCTGCTGCAGCAGCCCATAATGCAGCCGCTGTGACTGCTGCGCCAGCTGTTGTTTCAGCTCGAGGTGGTTAGGCACCGCGAGCTCAGCCGCCGCCGTAGGCGTCGGCGCTCTAAGATCGGCGACGAAGTCCGCGATCGTGAAGTCCGTCTCGTGTCCGACGGCCGAGATGACAGGAATCGCGGAGGCGTAAATCGCCCGCGCAACGATTTCCTCGTTGAACGCCCACAGCTCCTCGAGAGAGCCGCCGCCGCGGCCTACGATGAGCACGTCGGCTTCACCAAGCCTGTTCATCGCTTCGATCGCCTTGACGATCGAAGGACCCGCCTGAGCGCCCTGTACCAGTACCGGGTACAGGAGAATCTGGACCGACGGGAAGCGCCGCTGCAGCGTGATGATCACATCACGTATGGCAGCCCCCGTCGGTGAAGTGATCACGCCGATGGCGCGTGGAAACCGAGGAATCGGTTTCTTGCGCTCCGCCGCGAACAACCCTTCGCCTTCGAGCTTCTTTTTCAGCTGCTCGAAGGCCAAGTACAAACTGCCGATGCCGTCCGGCTGCATCGCCGTCACATAGAACTGGTAAGCTCCGTCTCTTTCATATACGGAGATATTGCCGCGAGCGATCACTTTTGTTCCCTCTTTGGGAATAAAACCAAGCTTCTGGTTATGAGAAGCAAACATAATGCTTTTCAATCGGCCTTCGGCATCTTTAATCGTGAAATACATATGACCGCTGGAGTGATGAGTGAAATTGGAGATTTCACCGCGGACCCAAACATCTTGAAGCCGCGAATCGCCCTCCAGCAATAGTTTGATATATCGATTTAATTCCTTGACCGATAAGATTTTCGTATCATTTCTCGCCATAGGCCTGATTAAACACTCACATTCATTTTGGCTGCACGCGCTGCTGCATCAACCGTGTTGCGAAGCAGCATCGTGATTGTCATTGGACCTACGCAACCCGGTACAGGTGTGATTGCACTTGCGACTTCTTTGACAGCTTCGAAATCAACATCCCCTGTCAGCTTGCCATCAGCCGGACGATTCATCCCGACATCAATAACAACTGCGCCTGGTTTCACGTGATGAGCTTTAATCAAGTGAGCTTTACCAACGGCTACAACGAGAATATCCGCTTGTTTTGTAATTTCTTCCATGTTCGGTGTACGCGAATGAACGACAGAAACGGTTGCATGCTCGCGCAAGAGCAGCATCGCCATCGGCTTGCCAACGATATTGCTTCTGCCTACGACAACAGCATGCTTGCCAGCAATTTGCACGCCTGTACGCTTCAAAATTTCTATGACGCCATGAGGTGTACAAGGCTTCATGCCATCTTTCCCAATCATGAGGTTCCCAACATTAATCGGGTGGAAGCAATCCACGTCTTTCAACGGATCGATTTCATCAACAACAGCTTCTTCATTAATATGCTTAGGCAGCGGCGATTGAACGAGAATTCCGTTAATTTTGCTATTCTGATTAAATGTATGAATAAGTTCAATTAGTTCTTGCTGCGTCGTTTGCTCAGGCAGTTGGTGTACTTCGGAATAAATGCCAACATCCTCGCATGCTTTTGCTTTATTGCGTACATAAACTTGCGAAGCTGCATCTTCCCCCACAATAACGACAACAAGACCAGGTTGATGACCGCCAGCTGTGAGCGCTGCAGCATCCTTCCTGATCTCCTCACGAATGGAACTAACCAATTCTTTACCATTAATAACTTGTCCAGACATGCTATTTCCCCCTCATTATTTTCGTAGAAAAAGTTGAACGCTATAGGTGACTTGACGATTTCAACAACCGCTATATCAAAATGGTTCGAATAGTCAAATGGAATTAAGACGGCGACACTTTGCTTTTCAAGTCGTCGACTTCCTTAATCATTTTACCGAGAACGCCGTTAACAAACTTGCCGGACTCGTCCGTTCCGTAGTGTTTGGCCAAGTCAATCGCTTCGTTCACGACAACTTTCGGTGGAACATCATCTCGGTACAGCATCTCATAAACAGCCAAACGCAATACTTCACGATCCACGCGTGAGAGCCTGTCCATAGCCCAACCTTTTAAATACTCCTCCAGCAGCTCGTCAATACTCACTTTATGACTGTAGGTTCCTTCAACTAATTCAACAATGTACGCCGGATCAATTTTCTCGCCTTTGAAATCCAATTCGGTTTCATTGTCATGCTCTGCTTCATGAATCGCAACTTGCACCGCTTCTTGAGGGGTCGCCTCGTTCATCTGGATTTGGTAAAGACTCTGTACAGCAATTTCTCGTGCCACTCTGCGTTTCATTATGGTCCTCCTAAAAGTTTGCTTCAGCAAAACTGACTTCGCAAGCAATGATTTTGTGTTTTGCTTTAGCCTTACTGACATCTATCCTACGTCCTTTATTGCTCTTTTCTTAGTATACGTCATATTAGATTGAATCCAAACAAAAAAATCCATGGTTGAACCAGGGATTTTAGCGAAACATTCTCCATTTTTGCGTGAGATAGCGCCAAATGTCTTCCAGCATAACGAAACTTTCCTTGCGATCCAGCTTGTTTCCGATATAAAAACCAAGGAAGACAATGAATCCGAAGATCAACATATCCCAAAATCCAAAAAACAAATAAATAAAACCAAAAAAGACGCCTGCTGCCACTCCGATCACTTTGCCCCTATGGGACGCCCAAAGCTCATTCCACATGAGTGGGTTCACCTCTATTCGACTCGGCTTTTAAAAGTTGGGGCTGATTGCACGATATTTGCTACGAATACGGTTACGGAAGCAACTGGAATGCCGGTAATGTCTTCAATATAACTTTTCACAGTACTTTGCATCTCTTCAGTTAGTTCGGGAATCGAACCTTCTCCATCGACAATGGTTCTGATTGTAATCTCTAACCCGGATTGGTTGACACGGACTCGCGCGCGAAGATCTTTGGCGCCTTTCGTTCGACCGGCAGCTTTCAACGATAAGTTCTCAACCGTTTCAATGGAAATACGAATGTCGCCAAAATCGGTTCTCTGATCGATAGACGGCGCTTGCGAGCGGCCTCGGCGAAGAGTCAAAACAAGAAAGCGCACGGAAATTAACAGCATGATCAAGCTAATGGCAATGGCTGGGTAAGCATAGTTTTTGTCAAAATAGAAACTATTCAGCGTTTGACCTGCTTGTTCTAACGGGATCCAGCTTGAAGCTGTGAACAATACAACGATAGAAGCAACTAGAATGATTAGGCTATAAAGAAGCAGCAAGAGCCTGTCCACAATTTTACCCACGTAAGCTTGTCCCCTTCCTATAGTTAGAGGAAACCCCCTGCAACCTGTAGGGGGTTTCAATTGGTCCATATGGATACAGCAATTCCGCCTATTTCACTCGATGTGCAGCTGCTGTTTCTTCTTCGATCGGTTTATCTGCCTGTTTAAAATGAACGTCATGAATGTGTACGTTGACTTCAACCACATTTAAGCCTGTCATCGATTCGATGGCATTCTTCACATTTTGTTGAATGTCGCTAGCAACTTCAGGAATCCGATTTCCATATTCAATAATGATGGAGACGTCAATGGCCGCTTCACGTTGTCCGACTTCTACCTTTACGCCTTTGGACAAATTTTTGCGTCCAAGCAATTCAGCAATACCGCCAGCTAATCCGCCACTCATCCCCGCTACACCTTGTACTTCTACCGTTGCCAAACCGGCAATGATCTCAATAACCTCGGGGGCAATCTGGATGCTGCCTATATCTGTTTTGACGTAATCCGGAGCGATTGTGCTCATTGGGGCACCTCCTTAGAGTTTATGAAGCAATTTTTTGGCGTTTTGCGCCCGTATAAATAGTGTCGAAAGCTTGCGCTTGAGAATACGCTTCAACCTTAGGCTGGATAAGCTATCTTAATTTATAACTATACCATTTGGCAAAAAATATGACAAATGTTTGTCTACGAGTCTGCGTCGTTCACATCGTGCTCTTCCAAGAATTTAATATCATGGTCGCCCTTGATAAAACGCTTGTGTTCAAGCAGCTTCAGATGGAACGGAATCGTTGTGTTTACTCCGTCTACAGCGAATTCAGTGAGCGCTCTTTTCATGCGGGCAATCGCTTCATCACGCGTGCTTCCCCATACGATCAGTTTCGCGATCATAGAATCATAGTGAGGAGGTATCGTATAGCCCGGATATACCGCGCTATCCACCCGAACACCGAAACCGCCAGGAGGCAAGTAAAACTTCACTTGTCCGGCCGAAGGCATGAAGTTCCGATTAGGATCCTCGGCATTGACACGACATTCAATCGCCCAACCGTTAATGCGAACATCGTCTTGTGTAAAGGAGAGAGGGTTCCCTTCGGCTACACGGATCATTTCTTGAATGATATCAATCCCTGTAATCATTTCGGTTACCGGGTGCTCAACCTGAATTCTCGTATTCATTTCCATGAAATAGAAATTGCCGTCAGGACCCAAGAGGAATTCCAATGTTCCGGCGCCTGAGTAGTTGACTGCTTTGGCTGCGCGAACCGCTGCCTGCCCCATGGCTGTACGTGTTTCTTCCGTCAGAATCGGACAAGGCGCTTCCTCAACAAGCTTCTGTCTACGACGCTGCACAGAACAGTCACGCTCGCCTAAGTGAACCACATTGCCATGTTTATCTGCTAGAATTTGAATTTCAACATGCTTCATGCCTGTTAAATATTTCTCCAAATAGATACCGGCATTGCCGAACGCATTTTGAGCCTCTTGTTGTGCAGCCGTAATTTGCTGAACGAGCGTATCCTCGTTTTCGGCAATTCGAATGCCTTTGCCGCCGCCGCCTGCCGTTGCTTTGATAATAATCGGATAACCGATATCTCTCGCAATGACAATCGCGTCTTCCACGTTCTCAACCAAACCGTCAGAACCTGGAATAATCGGCACACGTGCTTCTTTCATCGTTTGCTTGGCAACCGCTTTATCACCCATGCGGCTAATGGCATCAGGCGATGGACCAATAAACGTAATATTGCAGCTTTCGCAAATTTCAGCGAAGTCTGCATTTTCTGCTAGAAACCCGTAACCTGGATGAATGGCATCACACTCAGTCAGCGTAGCTACACTCATCAGATTCGTAAAGTTCAAATAGCTGTCCTTGGAGGCAGTAGGTCCAATACAATAGGCTTCATCAGCTAGTCGCACATGCAGCGCATCACGATCTGCTTCCGAATAAACAGCCACGCTGTAAATGCCAAGCTCACGACAAGCCCGGATAATACGAACAGCTATTTCTCCTCGGTTCGCTATTAGGATTTTATGAAAGTTCATTGTTTTTCCTCCTAAGAGTTTTCCGCCTAAGTTAAAACAAATGCGCTTACTCCGGTTTTACCAAAAATAAAGGTTGTCCGTATTCCACGAGCTGGCCGTTTTCAACCAGAATTTCAACGATTTCACCTTTGATTTCCGCTTCAATCTCATTCATTAATTTCATAGCTTCAATGATGCAAACAACCGATTTATCGCCTACTTTGCTGCCAACGCTCGTGAAAGGAGCAGAGCCAGGAGAAGCAGATTCATAGAAGGTTCCTACCATCGGTGAAACTATCTTATGTAAAGATGAGTCTTCTTGCTTAGCATGTCCAGCAGTCGTAGGCACAGAAGCTTCCAATGCGGCAACAGGTGCCGTGTTTGCAACGCTCGCTTGACCAATTGGGGCATATGTGTGCTGAATGGGAGCCGATACGTAGACGGGCTCTGATTTGTTCGGTTTACGAATAGCAAGGCGTGCGCCTTCATTTTCGATTTCAAGTTCTTGTAAAGAGGATTGATCCACGAGTTTGATCAACTCTTTGATTTCACTCAATTTGAACATTCATGTCACTCCTTTAGACGTTGGTGAACCAGTAAAAAATGCGGTTTCATAGCCGCAACGTATGTATTATACCTATAAACGCAACAAATGGAAAGAGTCCAGTTTGTCCGGACCCTTTCCAGTGACATCTCAATCAAGCTTATTTCCTCTCTAATCCTATGGACGAACGTACTGAATCTTGATGTTTTCCGGCGCTGCGCCCAGCTCTTTGACCACCATATCCACAATCGTAACACCTTGGCTTTTCTCCAATTTATCGCTTTGCACCGTTACTTTCCACTTGTTACCATCTTGATTCACAATGGCTTGCGGGAAATCTTTCATGAGTACATCTTGCAGGTTTTCTACTTTGTCTTGAACATCGGTTAACTTGGATAAATCGTTCGTTGCTTTGGCTACAGCTTCAGGCGTCTTCTTCCCATCGATAATAATTTCCATGAGGTCAGAGGACGTTTTTCTGAAGTATTCGCTTTGTTTCATTTGTTCGTTTGTGAAAAAGTCACTGGCGGAGGTCGTTTTCGCTTGTTCTTCCACTTGCTTTAACACTTGATCGTCTGTTTTGGCTGTATTGGATTGCGGCGTTGTTTTCGAAGCATCTGCTTTTGTCGTCGTTTTGGCATCTGTTTTGGTGTCTGTTTTAGCATCTGTTTTGGTGTCTGTTTTAGCATCTGTTTTGACTTCCGTCTTCACGTCAGTTTTTGTTGCATTTTGCGGAGTTGCCGCTTTCGTCGCGTCGACTTTTGTATCTGTGCCTGTTGCTGCTTTTACATCTGTTTTAGCCCCAGTCGCTGGGTCAACTTGACTCATATCAATCTTCACTTCTTGCGCTGTTTGCACTTTGCCTGTTGTGGCTAAATCCAGCTTGTTGACGTCCTCTGTGAACAAATAATATGCAGAAAGCACCACCATTAAGCTAAGCATAGATACGAGCCAAATTGTTTGTCTTTTTGCGTTCATTGAATATTCCTCCTCATAATTTGAATGATAATGGCGATTTATTCGCCGGTTTTACGGGGTAAAATGGAAATGCGGCGAGCTTCAACATCAAGACCTCTTTCAACCGCTTCTGTGATCATTTTCTTTACGGTGAGATTCTCGGCGCCTTTGGCGACAACGATAACCCCTCTGATCTTCGGTTTAATGTATTTGAGCACAAGCGGCTTCTGGTCACCGGACACTTGATAGATCACCACTTCACCACTCCGCGTTACCTGGGATATATTTCGGGTCGCCCCGCCATTGTCGCGTTCTGTCGTCATTTGCTGATTATCGTTATAGTTTTTGTCGACGTTCATTTCTTCCGTCGATTCAATTGTAACTAGCACTTCGACATCGCCGACACCGACAATTTTTTGTAAAATCTCTTTCAATTGGGATTGATAGGCCGCTTCATAGTCATGAAAGGCAGAATTTTCCTTGGGTGTACTACCGAGAAATGTTTCTTTACTTGGCGGCGGAGAAGCTCTGCCCGCATTGATGGGATCAACATCTTTTACAGTCATAAATGCATTGATAATCATCAGCGCAGCTCCTAAAAGTCCAATCATAATGACCCATAGCAGCGTATTTTTACGTTTGGGCCCTCCTGGACCTCCGCCGAATTTGTGCTCCATCCATTGCAGCAATGTTCCCATCGATTCACCTCGCAATCCTTCCGTTCCTTTGATCAACTTGAATATCAATCTGGGCAGGTTCCACTAGCCAATTGCGTGTAATCCCTTGCTTGAGCCGATCTACTTCCTGCTCTAACCGGGCAGGCAGCCCAGGTGCAGCCGCAGCTGGCTGATCCATTGTGCGGTTAGTCTGCTTGCTGGTTGTCGGTTCGATCCGTATCGGGTCAACGGGCTTAACAGGCTCCATCGCAGCGATACTTTTGGCAGTTCCTGAGGCTTGAGCCTGCTTCTTCGCGTCTATATCATCAAGGGTTACCCTGACTTTCATAATCACGGGTTTCCCATTATTGTCGATTTGTGCAGCCACTTGAACGTCTTGGATAACCAAGTCGGTTTGCTTCTGCAAGTCCTCTTTCATCATGCCGGCCAATTGGGTTTGCAGCATTTGCTGGGACTGCTTTTGGCCTTCCGCTTGCAGCTTTTGCGCATCCTTGGTAATGACTTCGAGCGATTTCATCCGTTGATCTCCATTGCCGGCACTGGCATACATCGTTTTTTCATTTTGCTTCTGCTCAGCCTGACCGATCAATTGATCCATGTCCCAATCCTTCTGAAACAGCTGTAGGACCGGAGATAGGAGCGTAAGGAGAATGAACAGGCTCATCACCGTTTTGACATAGCGCTGCATGGTATTGCTGGGAAGAAGCAGATCCACGAAGGTGGCCAGCATAATGACCATGATGACGGTTTTCAACCAACCGGCCAACCATTCCATAGCTTGGCTCCTTTCACCTCATCATGACGGAAACATTACTAATCGTGATCATTATCGTTAAAGCAAGAAAGAACATTAAGCTTACAGCGGCTAGTGCCGCAAAAACATAAATCAAACTCTTTCCAATGGTTTGCAGGCAAGCGATCATCGGACTGTCGCCCAAGGGCTGCATAATCGCTGCAGATAAGTTGTAAATAAAAGCGAGTATAATAATTTTGATCGCTGGAAACGCACAAAGCATGATCAAAATCACAACGCCTACAAGCCCAATCGCATTCTTCACTAGCAAGGAAGCCCCAATCACTGTCTCTGTCGCATCGGAGAACAACCGACCCACAACAGGCACGAAGTTGCCGGTAATGTACTTTGCTGTTCGAATCGCTACGCCGTCTCGCACAGCCCCCGCCGTCCCCTGAATCGATATGACCCCAAGAAAAACGGTCACAAATATTCCGAGCATGCTGAGCGCTATCGTTCGAAGCAGATTAGCCAATTGAGTCACTTTATACTTCTCACTGAGCGAACTCACAATGTGCAAGACTGCCGAGAAAAACAATAAAGGAAAAACAAATACATAAATCGCCGTTCCTACGGAGTGAATCATAAATACGATAAGCGGATGCAAAATAGCGACGGAAGTCACATTGCCCATTGAAGCAAGCAGTGTTAAAAGCAAGGGCACAATTGCAATCATGAATTGAATCATCGCTGTTATCGCCGATTTGGCATAACCGATTGCTACACTGAAACTATTGATAGCTATAATGATCATCACCATGTAGGTAATCGAATAACCAAGCTTGCTTACAGTATTTCGTTCAAAGGAACTTTGGAGCGTTTCGAGAATCATGCTGAATATCGTGAGAATAACGATGGAAGCGAGCAGCTTGCCATTGACGATGATTTCGTGGAACACATAGCTGAGCAGCCCTTTGAAAATGCTTTTTAAGCTGATCCCTTTAGTCCCAAGCAGCAGCTCCATGAAGGTTGGCGGCTTGCTTTCCGGGAAATATCCGCCGTAATCTTTCATGAGCTTATCCCAATATTGTTCAACAGGTTCCGTGTTCAAATGACTGGCCTGCTCTTGGATAATCGCATCGGTTGGTGACGCAGCATCGGTAGAGCCTGTCAGACCAAGCCAGCATCCTGCGATCAGTATAATCAAGATGATCCAGCGGTTGTTCAGCTTCTGGTGCGAATAAAGTAGGTTCATTCCTGTCACTCCTAAATGAATCATCTAAGCCGGAAGCAGCTTAACGACGGTTTCGATAATGACGGTAATGATCGGAATTGCCATCACCATAATGAGCACTTTGCCTGAAAGCTCGATTTTGGAGGCAATTGATTCTTGTCCGGCATCACGAACGATTTGGGCGCCGAACTCAGCAATGTACGCTACGCCAATGATTTTGAGAATCGTTTTAAGAAACACCATGTTGATGCTCGATTTTTGCGCCAAATCTTCCAGCACCTGGATGACCGTAGATATTTTGCCGATCAGGAACAAAAAAATCATAATGCCTGTAAAGGTAGCCAGCAGGAAAGCGAACATCGGCTTCTGCTCTTTGATGATGAGGGTCAGTATCGTAACAATAAGTCCGAGGCCTACAATCTGGATGATTTCCATAAGGCCCACCTCATTGGAATAGGAAAATCGTTTTGATTTCTTTGAACAAATGATCGAGCATACTGACGACCATAAAAAGAACGACCACGAAGCCAATGACCGTAACCCAGTGAGCCATATCCTCTTTGCCCATTTGCTTGAGCACCGAATGGATCATCGCGATGATGATACCGATGCCGGCGATCTGGAAAATGGCATTCACATCTACATTCATTCCAGGCACCTCACTCTGTTCACAAGGAGCGTTTGCCACCTCGGCATTTCCCTTGTTACCCTTAATACATCAAAATCACGATCAATGCGCCGATTAGGACTCCAAGGCTTTTCCACATTTTCTCGTAACGGCGCTGCTCTTCTCTGGACTCGGATTCTTCGGTTTGAAGCTGACTCATGGCCAGTCGCAGATGTTTGATCTGATCGCTTCGATCTGATAGGCCCAGTACACCACCCAGTTGAAGCACCACTTCTTGTTCAGCTTGTTTCATAGAAGTTCGCGTCCAGACATCCTTCACACTCATCTGCCAGATTTCACGGGTCGAGATGCCGTCACTTGCCGCCAGCCGTTCTGCGGTTATGCGAAACAAGGAAGAGACAGGATCAGCCACCTGTTTGCTAAGCGATAGGAAGGCTTCCGGAAGGGGGGTGAGCGCATAGGTGATTTCCGTCTCCATTCGTCCCAAAGCGCTAATCATCGCTCTAATCTGTTTGGGACGCCTCACATAATGAGCTGCCTTCAGGAAACCAAATAAGGTGGCCGCACTTATGATCAGAACCCCGCCAACGAATTTAAGCATCCTTCATCCTCCTCTGCTAACAGGAATGGAATCTACTGCTTTGCCGTAACGATCCATAACGCGGTAGGAAGACGGCGCTCCCTTTCTTCGCTGCAGGATGACATACCTAGCAAACACCCCTTCTTCCAAAAGCTGCTTTAGAACCGGACGCATTCGCACATCCTCGTAGTCCGATCCATGCGCAGTCGCTACAACCCGAATCCCTGTATGGACAGCCTCGTGAATAGCTTGAGCATCTTCGGGGCGCCCGATCTCATCCACAATCAGCACATCCGGTGACAAAGACCGAATCATCATCATCATGCCTTCCGCCTTCGGGCATCCATCCATCACATCGGTGCGCGGCCCAAGATCGAATCGGGGTACCCCTTTGACACACGCGGCCAGCTCTGATCGCTCATCCACAACCCCCACTTTCTTGCCGGATGCTGCGATAGCGCCTATTCCCCACTCTCCACGGCTTATCAAACGAGCCAAATCCCGAATCAAGGTCGTTTTCCCTTGCTGCGGCGGCGATATGATAAGCGTGTGATGAACACTCCTCAGAAGCGGATCATACAGCTGCGGCAGCAGCGCCTGACCGACCCCCGGCAACTCACGCGCAATCCGAATGTTGAAAGAGCTCACATCACGAATTTGCCGGACATGTCCTTGTTCCAACACGGTGCGCCCTGCTAGTCCTACACGATGGCCGCCGACTATGGTGATATACCCTCGCCGGAGCTCTTCCTCAAACGTGTATAACGAATGATTCGTTAGCATTTCCAGCAAAGACAGACAATCCTGACGGGTTGGCTTATAAGCCATAGCTTCCTGCGTTACCATCTGCCCCCGCTCATCCAGAAAAGCATAGCGCTCTCCCCAGCTAATCTCGAGGGGCCGAGACTCTCTCACCCTTATTTCCTCAACACTAGCTTGTACTGCATCTGGCAATTCAGTTAACAGAAAGCGGAGAGTTTGGGGGAGCAGTGGCAAGATTGATCTGAGCATAGGCTGACATCCCTCCAAGTTGTCCAGTCTTCTATATTCATTTCTATGCTTAATAGAAAGAAATATGACCGATTACTTTTTTAAAATACCAATAAATAGACAGCTTACACCCGCAATCACCCACAACATCTTGCCATAGGAGAGCTTCTCAGCGATTCCTACCAAACCAATGGTAGTTGTCGCTAATAGTACTAGAGGACCTACTAGAGCCAGCCCAGAGTTCACTAGAAGCGCCTTCTCCACCGTTGCCAGCCTCAACATGAGAATAGCGGCAATAATCTCAATACTTCCCGACATCATCCTCAGCGAGGCCATCGTTAGGACAATTTTGTTCATTTCTTTTTACTACCTCCTTTAAAAAGAAACAGCTCTTTTGAACCTGGACATCGTTACTAGCGGAGCAGTCTTATAAAAGGCCGGAAGCGACTTTTGCAAAACGGTTCCTTCCACCCAAAGGCCAATTCAATAAAAGGAACCGTTTTGCAATGGAGTCTGAAGGTTTTTATAAGATTGTGGAGCACTCGAATGTAACTTCGAACAGGATCAACTGCAGCTCACTCTTTTTACCCTACCTTATGCGGGCTCGTCTCATTTTAGGCATGCTGGGCACCACCATTTATCCAGATGCATATGCTGTACACATAATTGATCCTTCAAAGGACAGTGAGGAGAAGTACCGATGAAAGTGACCTCTTATTTAAATTGGAACCCCGTTCTGGCCGACCCCACAGGACAAAGGCAGGCCAAACCAAGGACGTTGGGCAAAACCATGGTGATGGATAAAGGATTAGGCATGTTTGCTTTTCAAGATTTGCTAAGCACATCCAGCAGCCATTTGGACATGATCAAAATAGGCTTTGGAACATCTCCCCTCTATCCGCAAGAGGTGCTGAGAAGCAAAATAAGCTTGGCTAAGGAAAGTGGGATTTGCATTTATCCGGGCGGCACCTTCCTAGAAGTTGCCTTGACTCAGCAAGCAGTAGACTCCTTTTTCGATATGATTATCGCACTTGGCTTTAACGGCGTTGAAATTTCCAACGGTACCATCGATATTGACCGAACAACGAGAAGCGAGCTTATCGCCAGAGGCCTGGAAGAGGGGTTGGAGGTCATCACCGAATACGGTAAAAAAGGCTGGGGTTCCACCATTGAATTAGAGGAGCTTATTGAAACCGTCATGATCGACACGGAAATCGGAGCGACCTTAGTGACGATTGAAGCGCGGGAATCGGGCGTAGGCGTTGGGATTTTTGATCATTCAGGAAAATGCAAAGACGAAGAATTGCAACAGGTGCTTTCGGCCGTGAACGGGCAGAAGCTCTTATGGGAAGCGCCGCTCAAAAGTCAACAGGTGCATTTGATCAGCATGCTAGGACCAGAGATCCACTTGGGAAATATCTCACCGGATGAATTGATCGCACTGGAAGCATTGCGAAGAGGGCTGCGTTCCGATACGTTGTCCTTAGGTACCAGAAAGGATTAGAAGATGCATATCGAGGTTGTCGCCAACATCGGCGAAGCGAGAAGTGACGATTTTCTTCATAAAACCGTCATCGTCGTTGATGTTTTACGTGCAACTAGCACGATCATCACCGCGCTCATTAACGGCAGCAAAGGCATTGTTCCTGTAGAAACCGTGCTGAAAGCCAAAGAACAATATCAAGAGGGCGATTTACTGGGGGGAGAACGATTCTGCAAAAAAATTCCCGGCTTCGATTTAGGAAATTCTCCTTCGGAATACACCAGGGAGTCTGTTCATGGGAAGCGGATCATTCTGACGACAACGAATGGAACCCGCGGGATTCAGAAAGCGATGAAAGCTGACCACATCTTGGCGGGCGCATTATTAAACAGCCGTGCATGTGCGCAGGCTGCCGTTGATTTGAAAAGGGATACGGTCATCTTATGCGCTGGCACACAGGATGTTTTTTCATTAGAAGATGGGCTCTGTGCCGGACTTATTCTGGAGGAGCTGGCTAATGAGCTGGGGGAAAGAAATATCCTGACCAATGATTTTGGGCTAGCGATGCGAGGTTGTTATCTCCAAAGCAAAGATGCCTTATATGAGGCCATTCTTGCCTCTGCAAATGGCAAAAAAATGAGTAAATCCGGTTTCCATGACGATCTGATCCAATGTTCCAGACCAAACGTAGCGAATCGAGTCCCTATTCTGGAGCGCGATCAGCTTGTGCTGCTGCCACGAAGCCTAACCCGCTCAGCGTTCTAAATACAAGCCCTCCTCATAAACTAGGATGGAAGTTATTTGGGTGAGGGGTAATGTCTATGAATGGCGATTTACTGTTAGTAATTCTAATTATTATTGGACTTATCGGCCGTTCTCCTATTATCACAACTGCAGCTTGCCTTCTGCTTGCGGTTAAACTCATCGGATTAGATCGCTTCTTCCCTACTATGGAACGAAGAGGCTTGGAGCTAGGCTTGCTGTTCCTTACAATTGGCGTACTCGTGCCCTTTGCCAGCGAACGAATCTCCATGAAGGATATCCTTTCTGTCTTCACGACTTGGCCTGGCATTATTGCATTGCTGGGCGGAGCTATTGCAACTTATATGAACGGCAAAGGTTTGGAGCTGCTAAAAATAGACCCACAATTAATTGTGGGTCTTGTTATCGGTTCCATCTTCGGTATAGTCTTCCTGCGCGGCATTCCGGTTGGCCCCTTGATGGCAGCCGGCATAACAGCCTTCTTATTGAAGCTCGCTTACTTTATTTCGGATAAAATCAGATAAGATTTCGATTATCTGCGATCTTCCGGTCCACCCACGAAGGCTTGCTCCGTTGTGTCCAAGCCATAGGCCGTGTGCAAGGCGCTGATAACATCCGTTAAGTTCGAGTTGTCAATGACGCAAGACATTTTGATTTCGGACGTGCTGACGAGTGAAATCGAAATTCCGAGATCGGAAATCACTTTAAACATCGTTGCTGCTACACCTGGCGTACTTACCATACCAGCGCCAACAATCGACACCTTCACGAGATTCACTTCGGAAGTCACTTCACGGTACCCAATTTCGCCGCGAATTTGCTCGATAACAGCCAATGCCCGCTCGCGATCGGCAAGTGTCGTTGTGAAAGAGAAATCAGCGGAACCGTTAATCACACCGCTTTGCACGATAATGTCGACATCAATTTGCACTTCAGCAAGTGAAATGAAAACTTTAGCTAGTTGACCCGGTTTCTCAGGAACACCTAGAATACTAATTCTTGCCACATTCTTATCATAAGCGATGCCGCGAACGACGATTCCTTGCTCCATCACTGCTTCCTCCTTCACGTTGGTACCTTCATTGTTAGTAAAGCTTGAACGCACCACAAGGGTTACGTTGTAGTTTTTGGCATATTCTACAGCCCTAGGGTGAAGAACGGCAGCCCCTAAATTAGCCAGCTCCAGCATTTCATCATAGGAAATTTCATTCAGCTTTCTGGCTACTTTCACGATACGCGGATCTGTGGAATAAATCCCGTCAACATCCGTGTAAATCTCGCAAAGATCAGCTTTAATTGCTGCAGCAAGTGCTACAGCTGTCGTATCAGAACCGCCGCGGCCAAGTGTCGTAATCTCACCTGCTTCTGTCATACCTTGGAACCCGGCTACGATAACGACGTTGCCCTGTTCAATCGCGTTCAGAACGCGCTGTGGCTGAATATCGGATATTCTCGCTTTGCCGTGAACAGCTTCGGTATAAATCCCGCTTTGCCAGCCGGTATAAGAAACAGCCTGCTCGCCTAAATTATGTATCGCCATAGACAATAATGCGACAGATACCTGCTCCCCTGTCGTTAACAGCATATCCATTTCACGAGCCGGTGGGGCTCCATCGTAAATTTGCTTAGACAAGTCAATCAAATCATCTGTTGTATCACCCATCGCCGAAACGACAACGACGCAGCTATGTCCTGCTTGTTTTCGCTCAACAATCCTTTTTGCAACACGTTTCATTCGCTCCGCATCACCGACAGAGCTACCGCCAAATTTCATCACGATTAGAGACAAAGCTGACCCACTCCTAACGCATACTAGTGCATAACAATTCAATATTATAGCATAAAACTGTACAGCTGTGGTAAGAAATACTTGATACATCAAAAAAGCCTCCCTAACTCATCCGAGTCAGAGAGGCTTGTCCTAATTAAGACTGTGCGCGAGAGATGTATCTGCCATCTTCCGTATCTACAGTAAGAACATCGCCTTCGTTGATGAAAAGCGGAACTTGAACGGAAAGTCCTGTTTCCACTTTTGCACTTTTGAGAGCGCCTTGTGCCGTGTTGCCTTTGATGCCCGGCTCCGTTTCAACAACTTTCAAATCAACGCTTTTCGGCAGGTTAATCCCGAGGATTTCACCTTGGTAGCTCAAAATTTTGATGTTCATGTTTTCGAGCAGGAAGTTCAGTTCCCATTTCAATTGCTCGCGGGAAAGAGCGAACTGATCGTAAGTTTCTGTATCCATGAACGTAAATTCATCGCCGCCTGAATAAAGGAATTGCACTTCACGGTTGTCGATGTGTGCGCGGCCAACGTTCTCGCCAGCGCGGAACGTACGTTCAACTGTGTTTCCGTTGCGCAGGTTTTTAAGCTTGGAGCGCACGAATGCTGCGCCTTTACCTGGCTTCACGTGTTGGAAATCCAGAACGGTAAAAATATCGTGCTCTACTGTAATCGTAAGACCTGTTTTGAAATCGTTAACTGATATCACTTGTAAATCCCTCCGCTAGTCAATAATAAGAAAATCTTTGGTAGAATGTGTAAGTATTTTAATGCCGGTGTCAGTAATTACTGCATCGTCCTCAATTCGAACTCCACCAAAGTCAGGGAGATAAATGCCGGGTTCAACGGTAACCACCATACCAGGTGTTAAAATCATATCTTCGGTTTTCGACAAGCGCGGAGATTCGTGAACCTCCATACCTAATCCATGTCCGGTACCGTGACCGAAATAATCGCCATAGCCATGTTTCACGATGACATCTCGTGCAAAAGCATCGCCTTCTCTGCCCGTAATCCCCGGTTTCAGGTTGGCTAGACAATTCAATTGAGCCTCAAGCACAATATCATAAATCTCTTTATGTTTGTCTGTCGGCTTTCCAAGCATAACTGTTCTAGTGATGTCAGAGCAATATCCTTTATAATACGCTCCAAAATCCAATTTGACAAACTCGTTTAATTGTAGCACGCGATCGCTCGCTTTACCATGCGGAAGCGCAGAACGTTCACCGGAAGCAACGATCGTTTCGAATGAAGTTGATGTTCCGCCATTTTTGCGAATAAACATCTCAATCTCAAGCGCGATATCCTTCTCTTTCACGCCAGGCTTGATGAAAGACAGAATATGCGAGAACGTTTGATCCGCTAAGTCAGCGGCTTCTTGCATAACTTGCAGTTCTGCGTCATCTTTGACGATTCGAATTGACTCAACAGCACGTGAGGTTGGCACTAATTCGATTCCCGACAAGCCTGCTTGGAAGCCAAGAAAGTCGCCGTACGTCACATCCGCTTGCTCGAAGCCAACCTTCGTAATGCCTTGCTGCTGCAATAGCTCGCGGACGGTTTCGATGGCCTTCGGCTTATGCTCTACAACTTCAAAGCTTTTTGCTTGCTGCGGCGCTTGAGTCATATACCGGAAATCAGTTAGCAAGATAGCACGGTCTAACGTAATAAGAACATAACCGGAAGAACCAGTGAAACCAGATACATATGTACGGTTATATGCGTTTGTGATCAGTAGTGCCGGTAAATTTTGCTGCTCCAAAACTTTGCGAAGGCGTTCAATACGTTTCTCCTGCATCCAAATCACCCATCTTTCTTATTTATAAGAAAAGTCGTTCATCCTTGCATATGGGATAATAAAGCTCGCAAGCCTAATTCATATCCTTGTGGGCCAAGCCCGCAAATCTGGCCGATGACTACCGGCGCAATAACGGAATGATGGCGAAATTCCTCGCGTTTATGAATGTTCGATAGATGAACTTCAATCGTTGGCAATTGTACGGCGGCTAACGCATCACGGATCGCATAGCTATAATGCGTAAATGCGCCTGGGTTGATCAGAATGCCGTCTTTCGTGCCAAAAGCTTCATGAATTTTATCAATTATATCGCCTTCATGATTCGATTGAAAGCTTTCCAGCTCAACCGAAAGTCCCTCTGCTATCTCAGTTAAACTTTGAATAATAACGGGAAGGGATGACGTTCCATAAACACCGGGCTCACGCACGCCCAGCATATTTAAGTTGGGCCCATTAAGGACAAGAACCTTTTTCAACAGGAAATCACTCCCCAGCATGTTCTGTCAGGATGATGATTGCATCCTATTTGACCCTTGATATTTTACCATAACTTTCATGTCTTGTGTATAGCTTCTCTCTTGCTCGTGCTAGTGTCTGTGTATTCGATGGCAATCGAGTATCCAATAAACATTCCCCAAAGCACGAACAAACAGAAATCACTTATGATGGTGTTTATGTCCAGCTTATTGATCCAGTAGGTCATGCCCGCGAGCGGCCCAATGAGTAAATAGATCGCCGCCCACCAGAAAGCTCCATACCCCATTCCCCACCAAGGCCCTTGCAGTTTCCACATGGTCACCATGTAGAGGAAGGCGGCGATGATCGAAAACAGTGTAAAAAATCCCCAACCTACCAGAACCCCCTGCCAAGTTACCAGAAACTCGTGCCTGAAAAAAGGCTCGACAAGAAAGCCAATGACAATGTGCGTAAACTTCAAATATTGTTCAACAATTTTGAGTGCGCCCCAAATAAACCCTGCGAAAAACCCAATATAAATGGTATACAGCCACCGATTTGTTTTAATTTTCTGTTCATTCCTTGCCTCCATGTTCCTGTCTCTTCCTCTCTCTGCAGAAGTTCCCTGTCTTTCCTTAGGTATGAATAGTATGTTCTACTGGTATCGGTAGCATTCAACCTGTGAATCCGTTACAATAAGAAAGTAGACTAAACCGAATTCGAGAAGGATAAGAAGGTGGAACTCATGGCAGAACAAAACAGTATATACGGAGGACAAGCCGTCATCGAAGGCGTCATGTTCGCAGGAAAAAATGTGCATGTAACCGCCGTGCGCAAAAAGGATGGCTCCCTGGATTACTTGGAAGTGCCGAAGAAAGTAATTCCGTGGGTTCAATCGCTCAAAAAAATACCATTTATTCGTGGTATTGTAGGCATTATCGAATCCAGCGCGAAAGGTGCACAGCATTTGAACTTCTCGGCTGAATCCTTTGCTGAACAAGAAGGTGACAACGATAAAAATGCCCAGAAAGAAGAGAAACCAGGCTTCTTTTCTAATATTTCGATGATTCTCGGCGTTGCCGTAGTCGGTGTCATTTCCTTTTTATTCGGGAAATTCGTTTTCACGCTGGTACCAGCAGTTATTGAACAGTTTTTGTTTCAAAATGTATTTAGCAATCAGATTCTTCATAATCTTATAGAAGGTGTTATCAAAATCATTTTATTGGTTGGATATATTTACTTTATATCCCTTACACCTATGATTCGCCGCTTGTTCCAATATCATGGAGCGGAGCACAAAGTCATCAGCGCTTATGAAGCCGGCGTCGAGCTGACGGTAAGCAACGTACAGAAATTCAACACGCTGCACTATCGCTGCGGCAGCAGCTTCATCGTGTTCACCGTATTAATCGGTGTCGTGATTTACTCTTTCCTCCATTACGATGGGTATGTAGAGCGTATTCTGCAACGTTTGCTGCTGCTTCCTGTTGTAATTGGCGTATCCTATGAAGTCTTGCGATTCACGAATTCACTTCGAGAAGTCCCAGTTCTTCGCTACCTCGGTTACCCGGGACTTTGGCTTCAACTACTAACGACCAAAGAACCGGAAGACCATCAAGTCGAAGTGTCGATTGCGTCATTCAACCGCATGCGTGAAGCGGAACAACGAATTACGGAGGGACGGGTATGAGAAGAAAATTTTCCCCTATCGAAATCGCCATCGCGATTTTGATTGCCATTGGTTTATTGGTAAGTTTACGAGCCTTATTCATTCCGATACTCGTGCTAGGGATCATCTTTCTCCTTTATAAGTTTCCGCCATCTCGCTGGAGAAAGTTTTCTACAGGCCGAGGCCCATCTAAAGTCAAAAGGAAAAATGCCAAATTTCGTGTCATTAACGGAACTAAGGATTCCGAACCGGACGATTACCCGAAATATCACTAGGCGCACTATTCCAGAACGTACTTCGTATAGTTTTCTTCATAAATTTCAGCCGACCATTTGTTGAAATATTCGTTGGAAGCTTTGAATCCTGATTCGTAGAGCAGCATACTTTTTTCTTTCGATAAGTTGAACTGCGTATTCCCCACACCCAGTGTGGGGATTTTTACTGTTCGGAAACGGTTTTTCTGTTCAATATAACGCTCGTCATGGGCGCTCAACATCGTGCCAAAAAGCGCCTCGAGCATGGTGATCGGCCCTTTAATTTTCCGGGTATGCGTGTCGCTTTTCCCGACCAGTTGAAAGCCAATCACAGGAATGATCTCATCGCGGTCCGTATCCTTATCGAAAACCCATAACGGATAGTTACTTAGCAAGCCGCCATCTACAATATAATAAAATTGCTCGGTGAATGGCGTCGCCTTCCCGAAGCTTTTTATTTTGCGCCGAATCCTCACAGGGTCAAAAAAGTAAGGGATGCTTGTGCTCATCCGCACCGCTTTGGCAATCGAAAACTTGCGCGGATCGATCCCATACTGGGCGATATCATCCGGTAGAATAAGCAGTTTGCCTTGCGTAATGTCAGAGGCAATAACACGCAGCTGGTTCGGCTTCAAATCGCCAAAGGTCCGAATCCCCTTTGCGGCAAGCTGCTGCTCCACCCAATATTCGAGCGCTTCTCCAGCGTATAGGCCTTTTTTGATTAACAAACGTGCCGCGGGTCCGATAATTTTGGTATTAAAAATGGGGGAACGCTGCATAAACGATTTAAAGGGCGCTCTTAGGATTAATTCCTTCATCTCTTCTCCGGTATAGCCCGCGGCCAGAAAAGCCGCTACAATCGAGCCTGAGCTTGTACCTGCCACTTCGTTGAAGACGAGTCCCTGTTCCATAGCCGCACTGACTCCGCCTGCAAGAGCAATCCCTTTCACGCCTCCACCTTCAAACACACCATTAATGATCAACTTACACCACTCCCTGTCGTCGCGCTTAGGGCCTACTTTGTTATGTATGCAGAGGCGGTTTGTTTCTATACCCACAAAAAAAAGACAGAGCACCGTTGTCACGGTCTCTGTCTAACTATCAGCGTCGATCTCTTTGCGAATATTCGCAAGGTCTTCCATCCGATTCGGGTCCCTGCGGAAATATTCGAGCAGCGTTTCAATACAAGTGATGGAATCCCAACTCAGATGATGTTCAATGCCTTCTACATCCTTATATATATTGTCCTCTTGGACACCAATAACGGTTAAGAAATTTTCCAGAAGCAGATGACGGTCAACTAAACGTTTCCCCATCTTCTTCCCTTTGGGAGTTAACATAAGTCCACGGTATTTTTCGTAAATCAAATAATGATCCTTGTCCAGCTTTTGAATCATTTTTGTCACGGATGAGGGGTGCACCTCTAGTCCTTCAGCAATGTCGGAGACACGAGCGTAGCCTTTCTCGTCAATGAGCTTGTATATTCTCTCCAGATAGTCTTCCATGCTAGGTGTAGCCATTGCTTTATTTCCCCCTGCTTTTGCTTTATTTCCTGTCAACTGCTTACTTATCATAATGCATCAACCCAGATGCGGTCAAATATCCCATGGTTCATCGTCTCCTCGGTTTGGCACACTAAGGAACACCGTTAATTCTAATCTCGATACGTTGAAAGGAGACAAACATGGCGACTGAACTGCTCACAAGACCTGTGCCTGCCACTTCTGTTTTTGTCCCCGAGCTTGTCTATTTTGAACCGGATGCGATGAATTATCCCAAAGGCCAGCGGATCTATGAATGGGCTAAACAGCAAGGTCTTGAGATTCATATGACAACCTCTCATAACCAAATTCGGGATTTGCCCGGCGACTCTGAGCTCGAGAAATATAAAATTGCCAAACGCACGCTTGTCGTCGGCCTCCGCAAAACACTCAAATTCGAGACGTCCAAACCATCCGCTGAGTACGCAATCCCTATTGCCACTGGCTGTATGGGACATTGTCATTATTGCTATCTTCAAACCACAATGGGAGCCAAGCCCTACATTCGTGTCTATGTCAACATGGACGATATCCTTGGAGCCGCCAAGCAATATATTGAAGAACGGGAACCGGAAATCACACGTTTCGAAGCAGCCTGCACGTCTGATCCTGTGGGATTGGAGCATATCTCCGGTTCCTTAAAAGAATTAATTGAGTTCATGGGTCAGCAGGAGCACGGCCGCTTGCGCTTTGTAACCAAGTATCATCATGTGGATCCCCTTCTCGATGCCAAACATAACAAACACACCCGTTTTCGTTTTAGCGTAAACGCGGATTATGTCATCAAGAATTTTGAGCCCGGCACCTCCAAATTTCATGAACGTATCGAAGCCGCAGGTAAAGTAGCCCATGCAGGCTATCCGCTCGGTTTCATCATTGCGCCGATTATTTGGCATGAAGGCTGGGAAGATGGGTATGCAACCTTGCTGGAACGGCTCTACAAAGAGCTGCCTGCCGAAGCTGCCGCTGATTTGACTTTCGAAATGATCCAACATCGTTTCACGCGAACGGCCAAAAATATCATTGAAAAAAGATATCCAAAAACGAAATTGGAGATGGACGAAGAAAAACGTAAATACAAATGGGGTAAGTATGGAAGAGGCAAATATGTATATCCCGATGAACAAGCAAATGCCTTGAGAGAATTCATCACTGAACAGATCTTTGATAAATTCCCTCAAGCCAAAATTGAATATTTTACGTAGCTTAAAATTTCATCCAAGCCGGCGTTATGGAGTTCAGCCAAAGCGTGATTTGCGTCATTTTGCCTGTATAGAGAAGAATGGCGATCAAAATCATTAAGCCCCCGCCAATTTTCATAATCAGATTGGAGTATTTCAGAATCCATTTGGTCGAACCGATGAAAAATGAAAGGACAAAGAACGGAATCGCAAACCCAAGCGAATAAGCCGTTGTAAGCTGGAACCACGTTCCAGGTTCTGTCGTCGCCAGTGCAAGAATGGCGGAAAGAATCGGTCCCACACAAGGTGACCAACCTGCTGCAAACCCCATCCCAACAAGAATGGATCCCAAATAGCCTGCGGGACGAAAATTGATATTTAATTTTCGTTCCTTCATTAACCATTGAGGCTGAAAGATACCAAGCAGAAACAATCCCATAATGAAAATTAAAAGGGCAGCAATTTGTCTAAGCAAATCACGATAATCAAAGAAGAAATTCCCCAAGAAACCAGCCGTTAACCCCAACGTATAAAAAATGATCGAAAATCCAACGATAAAACTTAACGTATGCAGCATCGTTTGTCGGCGAACGCGAGAAGTCGTTTCTCCTGATTTCAACTCGCTAACTGAAATTCCCGTTATGTAAGAAAGATAAGAGGGATACAAAGGCAAGCAGCAAGGTGATATGAAGGATGCGATTCCTGCCCATAATGCGATCCAAATATTAACAGAGTCCATGTTAAATCCTCAATCCTCTTTTCAGAATGATCCCGACCAGCATAGCAATAAGCGTAAGAACAACCGTACCGCCTGGAGCCAGGTCCCACACTCCCGCGACAACAAGTCCAATAACAACGGCAATTTCAGAAAAGAGAATCGCTAAAAAGACCGAATGTTTAAAGCTTCGAGCGATTAATAAACTGCAGGCAACCGGAATCGTTAATAAAGATGAAACCAGTAGTGCCCCCACAATCTTAATAGCAACCGAAATGACTAGCGCGGTAAGCATTGTAATCATCATATTATAATATTTGAGTGGAAGTCCACTTACACTCGCTGCGTCCTCATCAAAGAACATAAGAAAAAACTCTTTAAAATGCGCCGCAATGATGCCAACTACAAGCACGCATACACCAAGTACAACCCATAGATCTGTGCTGTCGAGCGTATAAATGCTGCCAAACAAATAACTCATCACATTCATGTTAAAGCCCTTGCCTAGGGTAAATAGCAGCGTAGCCAGCGCCACGCCTCCTGACATAATAATAGCAATAGACAGCTCTGCATACGTCTTGTACGCTTTGCGCAAGCGTTCAATGGCGAATGAAGCTAGCAATGCAAATACAAGTCCAACGCCTAACGGATAGACGTTAATTAGAAAGCCGAGGGCTACACCAGCGATGGATACATGTGCAAGCGTATCACCAATCATCGACAATCGCCTTAGGACAAGAAAAACGCCCATCAAAGGCGCCGCAAGCCCAATTAAAATTCCGCCAATTAAAGCACGCTGAAAAAAGTACTCCGTGAAAATGTCCAAAATGCCCGCTCCTTACTGAACTCCGATCATCTCGCGAATTTGGCCGATTGAATGAGTCAAATTCGTCTCACGGCAATCCTCGGGATCATGGGTATGCTTGACATAAAACTTAATGCCGCCGCTTACCTGCTGCGGCTCTGTTCCTAAATAAGACTGCATCATGTCCATATCATGGGAGACCATGATGAAAGTCATATGGTGATGCTGATGCATATGTCGGATCATTCGGAAGAATCCGACTTGCGTCTCTGCATCAATCCCAACCGTCGGCTCATCGAGTATAAGGAGCTCTGGATTGTTCACGATCGCGCGCGCAAGGAAAGCGCGTTGCTGCTGTCCACCCGACAGCTGACCAATGCGACGGTCAGCCAAGTCTTCGATGCGCATGGCGAGCATCGCATCTTCGGCTTTTTGAAGATCGACCTTGGACAGGCGGCGATATACCCGTTTTTTGGTGTACATCCCCGACAGCACAATTTCTCTCACCGTAGCCGGAAACAGGGGATTAAACGCATTTTTCTGGGGAACATACCCAATGCGTTCCCAATCCTTGAATTGGCTTAAGGGCCGATCAAACAACCTGATCTCACCAGCTGTTGGCTTCAACAAACCGACAAGCATTTTGAGCAGCGTTGTTTTGCCCGCACCATTGGAGCCTATAACGCCAACAAAATCGCGTTCGAGCACATCGAAACGCAGCTTATCTATCACTTTCTTATGTTCATAGGAGAATGACACATCATCCATAGACACGATACTGCGATGACAAAATTCTTTTTGACTAATCTCCATCTATTAACTCCTGACTCCTTCATTATGGAATGACTCCAAAACTACTCTTCCTTTATTGTAAAGCCTTCACCAAGTTTTTCAAATTTTTGTCCATGATCGAAATATAACTTTCGCCTGCCTTCACTTGCTCGTCTGTCAGACCCTCAATTGGACTTAGAACCATGGTATCCACCTTAGCATCCTTTGCTAACGTTTTTGCCAACTTATCAGAAACAAGCTCTTCAAAGAATATATATTTCAATTCATGTTCTTTCATGTATTCATTCATTTTCTTCAAATCCTGGGCAGTCGGCTCAGCGTCTGGGGACAATCCCATAATCGACATCTGAGTCAAACCATAATCTCGGCATAAATACGCAAAAGCCTGATGAGATACCGCAATCTCTTTCTTCTTGGTTGATGCAAGCTCTTTTTTGTAACGAGCATCTAGATCCGTCAGTTGTTGAGCATAACTAGCATAATTTTGCTCGAATGCTTCTTTATGTGCAGGGTCAGCATTAATGAGAGCCTCTTTAATATTATTAGCCATTTTTATCGCATTTAACGGGCTTAACCAGGCATGCGGATCAAATTCTTCTTTATTTTCGGAGGTTTTGATTAAATTGGCCCCTTTGCTTGCTTCTACAACTTTCAAAGTTGAATCTGCGGGCAGACTGCCAAGGAAATCTTTCACCCATCCTTCGAAACCTGCTCCTTGATAGACAAACACTTGGGATTTCGTCATATTTTTAATATCGCGGCTCTTTGGGGACCAATCATGCGGCTCTACACCCGCTGGAACAAGATTGATCGCATTCACATACTCACCGCCAATAGTACGAGTAAACTCATACAAGGGGTAAAAGCTGGCAACTACATTAACCTTACCGTCCACCAGCTTAGCCTTCGTACTCGAATCACTGGCACAACCTGTCGCCACAATCGCTAAAAAAGCGAAAACAACTATATAAAAAAATCTCTTGTTTGCCATCCCCATATCTCTCCACTCACATTCTAAATCGTAATTATTTTTATTAACGAATTGATTATACGAATCCCCCTACCCGAAGTCAATACATCTAGGCGCAAAATAAAAGGACTAACTGCGGATGTTCACAGCATAGCCCCACTTTTTCCCCACATTCGTTCACTTATCTTGTTCACCATCAGTCCCCGACTCCTGATTGTCACCCTTCTTATCCGAACTCGACTTTTCAGGCTTGTTGCTTTCCTCTTTTAATTTCTTGTAGCGTTCTTCTGACTGTTTAATCAGTTT
This sequence comes from Paenibacillus alba, assembly GCF_013204855.1. GTDB lineage: Bacteria > Bacillota > Bacilli > Paenibacillales > NBRC-103111 > Paenibacillus_E > Paenibacillus_E alba. Next base: position 547,777 of record NZ_JABMKZ010000002.1, read on the forward strand.
CTTCTCCTGCTGAGTCTTATATTCGATAATTTCATTATACATCTGATATTGTTTCTTCAACTCTTGATTAATAACACTGTCATCCTGCTTGGTGCTTTGCGCCTTCGATTTCCCTTGTTTCTGCTGAGAAGTATCCTCTTTTTGCTTATCTGATCCTTTGCCAAATAGCGTGCAGGCTGTTAAAAGAAAAGCCAGACCAAAAACAACGATAATTTTCACTATAAATCGTATCTTCATCTGCTTCACTCCGTTGTTAGTTTCCTTTAGGATTCCCCACTTGCCTAGGAACCCATTCACAAACAAAAGAAAGCCTCCAGCCCCACGTTATCCGTGGGATTGGAGGCTTGTCGTTCCTTGCCTTTATTTGACGATCGCACCGTTTGGCATCGAGTCAGGAACAGTGGCAAGCGTCAGCTGATCGCCATGTGAAGCGGCGAGAATCATACCTTGAGACAGCTCGCCGCGCAGCTTGGCGGGCTTCAAATTCGTAACGCAAATAACTTTGCGTCCAGCCAGCTCCTCGGGCGAATAAAACTTCGCAATGCCCGAAACAACCTGACGCTGCTCGTACCCAAGGTCGAGCTGCAGCTTTAGAAGCTTATCGGCGCCCTTCACAGGCTCCGCCGATATGACTTGTGCTACGCGCAGCTCCACCTTAGCGAAATCGTCAATCCCGATTTCGTCCTTTGGCTCCGGCGCAGGCACCGTACTAGCAGCTGCGGCAGGCGCAGGTGCTGCCTCTTGCACTTCTGCGGCGCTGGACGAAGCGCCGCCCATGGCCTCGACGATGAAAGCCACTTCCGCCTCCACGTCGAGTCTTGGGAACATCGGATCTCCCTTCTGCACAATCGTGCCTGCTGGGAGATGTCCGAAGGATTGGACGCTGTCCCACTCCGTCAAGCGTGGCAGATCTTCAACAGCTAATCCAAGCTGCTGCCAGATCAATTGCGGCGTCTTCGTCAAAAATGGACGCAGCAGCACAGACGATATGCGCTGGGATTCAGCCAGCACATACATAACAGAGCCAAGAGTTTCACGTTTGGCTTCATCCTTCACCATCGACCACGGCTGCGTCTCGTCGATATATTTGTTCGTGCGGCTAATAAGCTGCCACACGGCCGATAACGCGATGGAGAATTCCATCTTCTCCATCGCTTCCTCGTACTTCGCTACCGTCAACTGAACAGTCTCCAAGAGACTTTCATCAAACTCGGTAGCCCCAGCAACATAAGCGGGAATCTTGCCTTCAAAATACTTATCTATCATCACGATCGTACGGTTCAAAAGATTCCCCAAATCATTCGCGAGATCATGATTGACTCGCTCCACAAAACTTTCCGGTGTGAACGTACCGTCTGCACCAAAAGGAACCTCGCGCATCAAATAATAGCGCAGTGCGTCCAAGCCATAACGATCTATCAACGTAACCGGATCTACGACATTGCCTTTGGACTTCGACATCTTGCCATCCTTCATTAGAAGCCAGCCATGGGCAAAAACCTTCTTAGGCAACGGTAAATCAAGAGCCATCAACATAATCGGCCAATAAATCGTGTGGAAACGAACAATCTCCTTACTCATTAAATGCACATCAGCAGGCCAGTACTTCTCAAAATTACTCGCATCGTCTGATCCATAGCCTAGAGCCGTAATATAATTAGACAAAGCATCTATCCACACATAAATCACATGCTTGGGATCACCAGGAACCTTAATGCCCCAATCAAAAGTCGTCCGAGATACCGCCAAATCTTCGAGACCTGGCTTAATAAAATTATTCAACATCTCATTTTTACGAGACTCCGGGTGAATGAATTCCGGATTTTCTTCATAATACTGCACCAGTCGGTCCGCATACTTACTCATCCGGAAGAAATAAGTTTGCTCTTTCATCTTCTCGACAGGACGCCCACAATCCGGACATTTCCCATCAACCAGCTTGCTTTCCGGAAAGAAAGATTCATCAGGAATACAATACCAGCCTTCATATTCACCTAAGTAAATATCACCTTGATCCAGCAATTGTTGGAAAATTTGACTAACAGCAACTTTATGACGATCTTCCGTTGTCCGAATAAAATCATCATAAGAAATATCTAATTTTCCCCATAGCACTTTAATACCTGCCACAATCTCATCTACAAATTGCTGAGGGGTAGTCCCTTTTTCCTGAGCTTTTCGTTCGATCTTTTGACCATGCTCATCCGTGCCCGTTAAATACCTTACATCAAAGCCGCGCAATCGCTTATATCGAGCCATCGCATCGCCAGCTACCGTAGAGTAAGCATGCCCGATATGAAGCTTATCACTCGGATAATAAATCGGCGTAGTAATGTAAAACGTTTTAGCTTTTGTTGACATAATCATTCCTCCTAGCGATTAGTAGAAAACACAAAAAACCCTCATCCATCTTGGGACGAGAGTTGAACTCACGCGGTACCACCCAGGTTCCCCCGCCTTTCACAAGCTCGGGGCTCAGTAAGTCTTTACGACTTGCCCATTAACGCTGGGACACGAAGCCAGCTCACTCCCATAATGTGTGTTGTTTTGCGAACACATTGGGAAGCTCGAAGGCTTATTCTCCGGGACCATCTTCCAAACTTTCTCCTATACCGGCTTTCACCTAACCCGGCTCTCTGTTCATAGGCATCCATTTGTACTTATCCGTTCATCGAAGCATATATAACATCTTAAGCCAAATATATCGAAAAGAAACATACCATGTCAAGCAGACTGATCGTTATGAGTTAATTTTTCCGCTTTGGCTGCCGGCACATGATCAACCCCGCCTGGATGAAAGGGATGACACTTGCATATCCGTTTCACAGATAGCCATGATCCCTTCAGGGCACCGTGAACCTCAAGAGCTTCCAGCGCATATTGCGAGCAAGTAGGATAGAATCGACAAGTTGGCGGCTTCAACGGAGAAAGAAACTTCCGATAGAAATGAATGGGAATTTGCAAAGTCTTTTTCATAGTTCCGCTTCCCCTTAATTTATAAATATCAAGCATTCTGTTACTACATCATGCCTGAAAAAAGGAGCACGGTCAATTTATGAATGTTCCTATCCAGTAATTTGATAACATTTAAAAAAGCTACGATATAAATGGATTGAAACAAACTTTTTAAACCATTTATTAAAAGAATAGGGACAAGACATGCCACTTTCGAATTTGTGTGCATGAAAAGCATAACCCAAATAAAGTTTAGGAGTTACTTTCTTAAAGGTTATTTTTTCATGAAGCCGGCTTACTTTAGACGCCATACAAGAGACTAAATCCCATTTATCAATCGGTATGCTCGAATGTTCATCCTGATGATTCGCAACTGTATCCAACCTTGTAGCGGAATTGGAAGCTTCCATTTTCCGAAACGAGTTTTTCCAGTTTTCTTCACTAACAAAAGCAAAATATATTTTTTTCAATAATAATTGAGCGCTTCTATAATTAATTCCAAGAATTTGCGACAATGACGTGGCCGAATAACGATGATCGGATTGAACTAATAATTGGATAGCCCGGAACCATAGAAGCAGCGAAAGCTTGGATTTATGCATGATCGTCCCAGCCGTTAAAGAAATCTGCATCCTGCACTCCTTACATTCCAACAATCTGCGAGAACGAATATGAAAAGCTTCATGATAATCACAACGAGGACAACAAAATCCATTGGCCCATCGCAAACTCAACAAGTATTTCTCACAATCTTCTTCTGTCAGAAAAATACTCAAATCCATATCAACAAATTCCTGCCACAATTTCATTTCTTCACCACCATAAGGAACATTTGTTCTTATTTTATTATACCAAATATACGTTCGCTTGTGAAGTAATTTTTAGGTATGTTTTTTAATTTTGTATATATAAAAATACTATAAATCGCCTAGCTGAATAATAGGTTTCTATGAAACGCTTTTTCTGTGATACATACAAAAATATCGACGAAACGCCAGAAACATTATCGAATAGATAGCCAGCAGTTCAGATAGCAGTTGACTCTTGCGGCCTCACTAGCTAGCTCCAGTCATCAAATTCCACAAAAGTTCGCGCTCAAGCGGCATCCATCGTTCTAGAGCTCTAGCGGCTTCAATAGTCTGCGTGCTTTACGGTTCTCCATTTTCTGGTCCTCAAATGACCCCGATATTTCTAGCCCCTAGCTACTCTTACTCCACTCACTTCTTTAGTCGTTCCAGTCAGTTCATTCTTCTTTTTTGCTCCTGCAGCTCGATCCTCTTCATGCTCCGACTAGCTCTCACCTCTTCTAATCCCTGTCAGCCCAATCCTCTTGCTGGCTCCGGTCAGCCCGCCTCTCTTCTAGCTCCGCTCAGCTCTCTCCTCTTGCGGCTCCACTAACCCTACCTCTCTTGTGACTATGGTAATTCTAGTCCTCTAGTGCCAATGATAGTCCTCAGAGTTATGGTAGTTTAGCTAGCCCTAATTGATTCATTCGCTGAGATAATTCTTTTAAACTATGTTATTAAAGAAGGATGATATCCGGTAATCCTACTTGAAAATGCCATTGTTTCGACCGCTTAATAACCATTTCATTTAATCAGTTACATCAATCGGCAGGGTTAACTACCTACTGTCCCAAACAAATAAAGTACGTTTTGTAGATATCGCAGAATCTGAGTATTCAAAGAATAGGATACCCGGGATGGGCAATACCGTTAAGAATGGTCTCAGATTATAGTGCCATAGAAATCTAATATATCTTTATGCACGTGTCATTTTTGGGGTACGGTTAAAGGTGTGTTTCGTAGTGCGGATGGTGGTGGGGTTAGTGCTCTAGCTGGTGGTGGGGCTGGTGGTTTGGTTCGTAGGGTAGTTGGTGGTGTGGTTCGTGCTGTGGCTGGTGCTGTGGTTCGTTGTGCGATGTCTGTCACTTTCTTTGAATGGTTTCCGCTCGAAAGTGAAAGACATCGCTTGTTGGGGTGGTTAATTTTTTTCTAGGATTAGAACTCCTTTTGGCGGTAGGGTGATTTTGTTCTTGATTGGTTCCCCGGTTATGAGGTCTGTACCTGTTAGGTCGCCAAGTTCTATGCTTGTTGGTTGGTCATTATGATTTAAGACGAATAGGTAGGAATTGTTTGCTGTTGTTCTTGTTGTAACTTCTATACCGGCTACGGGCGGGATGGGTGCTGTGATGCCTTTTTCTTTGCATAGATTTCCGAGTAAGCCTTGTAAAAAGGCGGGTTCTGGGCTTGAAGCGACGTACCAGGCTTGTCCTGCGCCGAATTTGTTTACGGTTAGGACTGGCATTCCCTGATAAAATTCGCTGCCGTATACGGCAGCGACTTCTGCTCCTTCTGCATGGATTAAATCACATAGCAATCCACATTGATATTGGCCGTGTAGTGCCCCCCATGACTCAGTGAGGACGATTTGGTTGCTTTGCTCTGGGAATAAGGCATCGATTTCTTCTGCCCAGATACCAAGTACTTTGCGCAGCTCGCCAGGATAGCCGCCGAGGGTTACGATATCGTTTTCGTTAACAATGCCGCTGAAGAAGGTGGTTAGGAAGGTTCCACCCTCATGAACGAAATGTTCTATTTGTTTAGCGAAGCCTTTTTTGACCATGTAGAGAACAGGTGCAATGATGATGTCGTAATTTGAGAAGTCTGCGTCTGTGCTGATGAGATTGGCTTGTATGTTTTGCTGAAAAAGGGCGTCATAGTATTTGTGGACTTCATCTACGTATTGGAGGGCAACGGTTGGCCCACTGGATAGTTCGACTGCCCACCGGTTTTCCCAATCATAGACGATTCCGACGCGAGTGTTGACTCTGGCATCCAGCAGTTTATCTGAGAGTGTTTGAAGTTCAGCGCCTAATTCTGCGCACTCGCGGAATACTCTTGTATGTTCATGACCACCGTGCTCGATGACGGCTCCATGGTATTTTTCACAGGCACCCACTGAGCGGCGCAGCTGAAAGAACATAACGGTATCTGCGCCGCGAGCAACGGCTTGGTAGCTCCAAAGCTTCATCACGCCTGGTCGCTTGAGCGAGTTGTAGGGCTGCCAGTTTTGCTGGCTTGGCGTTTGTTCCATCAGCATGAATGGCTGACCCTCTTTTAAACCGCGCATAAGATCATGGGTCATGGCTGTCAAGCTGATCGGCGTGTTGAAGGACGGATAATTGTCCCAAGAAATGACATCCAAATGCTTAGCCCATTTGAAATAGTCAAGTTCTTTATAGAGTCCCATCAAATTGGTTGTGATTGGGAGTTCGGGAGTATGTTTTTTAATAGCGTCGTATTCCAACTTGTAACAGTCGAGCAAACTATCCGACATAAATCGTCGATAATCTAATGAGATCCCTTGAAAGCAGGTATTGTCTCCTGCCCACTCTTCGGAAAGTGCATTCGGCGGAACGATGTCTTCCCAATCATAGAAGGTATGGCCCCAAAAATTGGTATTCCAAGCTTTATTGACTTGCCCCAAGGTTGCATATCGTGCTTGCAGCCAAGTGCGAAACCCGTCTGCACATTGGTCACAATAGCAATAACCTCCATACTCATTGGAAATGTGCCAGATCAGAATGGCGGGATGATCCTTGTAGCGCTCAGCTAGCTTTTCAGCTATACGTTCAGAGTATTTCCGATAAGTCGGGCTGTTCGGACAAGAATTGTGTCTTGCGCCAAATTTACGCTTGCGACCTTCAAAATCCACACGGAGTACATCCGGGTATTTGCGTGCCATCCAAGCCGGATGAGCCCCAGTGCTTGTAGCTAAACATACATATGTCCCACTTGCGTATAAACGCTCGATGATGTCATCCAGCCAAGTAAAATCATAGATATCTTCACTTGGCTGTAATAAAGCCCAAGAAAATACATTGATGGTAGCTACATCAATCCCTGCTAGTTTAAACATGCGTAAATCTTCATTCATGATTTCTTTGTCCCATTGTTCTGGGTTGTAATCTCCGCCATACCAGATTTTTGGAAGTTTATCATTTATCATTGCAAACACCTCTTTATTTCTTGAAGGATATAAGAATAAATACATTGTATTGGATTCCGAATCATCTTAAAATATAATATTCTTGTATCCTTATATAATAAAATGGAACAGGAATGTGGCGATATGCACACAAGATATGAATTGACGCCTTCCACAGCGCAACCGCTTCCAATTTTTATCGAAAGTATTGGGCACCATGAAGATCAGGAAAAAATAATAAGACCTGAGGGGATTCCTAATTATCACTGGCTGCAAACTTATGAGGGTGAAGGCGAATTTATGATGGGAGGGAAAAAACATCACTTAACGAAAGGTTCAGGGGTGTTATTACTTCCTGGAATACCTCACTCTTATTGGGCTGTGACGGACAAGTGGTGTACGCAATATGTTACGTTTAGGGGAAGTTGTGCGGAGGCTATTTTGAACACATTGGAGTTGAATGAGTCTGCTGTTTATCGTTGGGATGAACAAGGATCTCTGGAATTGGAAATAGAACGCATGTTAACGAGCTTAGCTACCGAAAATGATTATTCCGGTTATGATGCTTCAGCAGATTTGTACCGATTTTTCATTCAGCTTAAAAAACAAGGTCAAATCAATAATCGGATTTCGATAAGTAACCAAATGCGGCATTTACAGCCTCTGCTAGATTGGCTAGACGTGCATTATGATAACCCAGACACGGGTCTTGAACAGATGGCTGAAGTTCTCAAAGTAACGCCCAGACACTTGAATACGTTGTTTCAGCACGCTTTCGGACTTTCGCCTTATTCCTATTTAATTCGAATGCGGCTCCGTAAGTCGAAGGAAATGTTACTGAGTCATAGACAACTGACGATTACTGATATCGCTAAAGGTGTCGGTTTTCGTGATGTCAGCCATTTTGTGGCCAGTTTCCGAAAACAGATTGGGCTCACGCCTGAAAAATTCCGGCAGATGAATTAGGAGCTGAAGAAAGGATTTTAGATTTCCTTCCAAATGGTTTATAATAAAAATATAGTTACTATTTTTTTATCAAAGGAGTCTGAATTCACTTGATTATAGAAATTTTTCAGGATGTCGTCTGTCCTTGGTGCCGGATCGGCAAAAAGAATTTAATGGATGCGCTCGCCGAATTTACAGCTGAGCCCGTTGAGGTTCATTACCGCGCTTATCAGCTCGACCCCTCGACGCCAGAGGAGGGGTCTCCTTTCCGCGATGTCATGGTTAAGAAAATGCGCGCAGATGAGGATCGATTGAATGGCATGCTGCAGCAAGTAACAGATGCAGGCAAAGCTTCCGGCTTGCATTTCGATTTCTCCAAAGTGGAAAAAATGCCAAATACGCTAAAAGCACATCAGCTTATCGCAATCGCACCTACAGAGAACAAAAAAGAGCTTGTTGACGCTATTTTTCAAGCCTACTTTGAAGATGGAAAAGATATCGGGCAGGTTGATGTTTTGCTTGAGCTTGCTGAACAGCTTGGCTTGAACCGATCACAACTAGCAGCGTCTCTGCTCGCCAAGGAAGGTCTGGAAGCCGTTGAGGGTGATCTGGCATTTGCTAGTCAGGCCGGTGTGACTGGGGTTCCCTTTTTCGTTATTAACGGGAAATACGCGTTAACAGGAGCGCAGCCATCCGCTACCTTCTCACAGGTTTTACAGCAGATCAGCGAGGAATCTTAATTCTTTCTATATATTGCAAATAAAAAGCCGACTTCTCTTTGCAAGAGGAGTCGGCTTTTTCGGCTTCAAGACTTAAACACAAAATTCCTGGCTATATAAAGCACCGGTGTCGATGCAATGGATATAACGAATTTAATTCCGTACGTGGTTAAGAAGATCTGCAGCCACACATTCCAATCATAAACACCCGCGAAAGCAATGGTGCAAAACACAAAAGAATCGACCAGTTGACTGATCCCGGTAGAGCCATTATTGCGAATCCAAAGCTGGTTTCGCGCTGAGAAGAGCTTTTTCAAATACGTGTAAATTCTTACGTCCAGGAACTGGCTGATCAAGTATGCTGTCAAACTGCCAAGCGCAATCCGCGGCAAAAGACCAAAAATCGTTTCCAGGGATGACTGAGCTGCTAGCCCAAAATCACTAGCCTGGGGAGTGAACTTCATCGCCATCTGCATAATGATGATGGTCATAATCAGCGTGAAAAAACCGAACCAAACCGCTTTTTTCGCTTCTTTTTCCCCGTACTTCTCGTTGAGCAAGTCCGTTGTCAAATAAATCGTGCCATACATGGTATTCCCAAGGGTCATAACCAGACCAAACATATCAATGGTCTTAACCACTTGGATGTTAGCCAGAACGGTAGCTACCCCTACCCATGCATACAGGCCTTGCTTGCCAAACATGCGATAGCAAATGAGAAACAGCACAAAATTAACGAGGACGAATCCTACGCCCCATACAAAATTAAACATTCTAATCCCCCTAGTTTTGATAACGCGGGAAGTTCCCGAACCGCGGCTTCGCTTTGCAAAGCGATGTTGATTATAACATGAAGGGATTAGGTTGTGGCAATTTTTTTTCAATGAGGTATCTTTCATCTTTTCAACAGATATAAGATAATGGACGAATGGCATGGCATATCTAGAACAGGAGTCCAACGAATGACTACTTTACTAACTACACTTAAGCATCTACCCTCGCGTATTTTGATCCTTATTTTGCCTTTTTTATTAATGGGCATGGTCGAATTTTTGGAGAGAGGCACTTATGAAGAGCTGCACAAATGGGTGATGAGCCACCCGCTTTCTATGGTGCTTGCCTACTTCGTGGTCGGTACTTTGTATCTCTTTTTAATCGCGGTATCCGCAAGAATTCAGCTCTCATTTTGGCTGCTGTGCGTTATTTTGCTTCCACTTGGTGCGATAAGCGGCAGTAAATTAAAAGCCATAGGCGCTCCCTATTATCCGTGGGATTTATTTTTTAACAATCAAATTATGGCGTACAAGACTTTTCTGTATGGGTATTTAAACATTCGAATTATTGGAACCCTGATCGTCTTTGTCGTCGTTACTGCCCTTTTATTCTATTTGCTAAATCTCAATAAGCGCTTGCGCATTCAATTGACGTGGATTGAGCGTACTATTTACGCTGTTATCGCAATAGTGATGGCAACGAGTCTATACATGGACAAGCCCATTCCATTCATGAATGCCTATGGCATCTATACGGTACCGTGGGATCAAACGATTACGTATGACGAAAATGGCTACCTTTTTTCATCCGTACAGATGCTTGGGTTTTTGAATGTTGCCAAACCAGACGGTTACAGCAAAAAAGCAGTCGCCTCCATTCTGGATCAGATTCCAGAACCAAAAACAGCGAGTGGCAAAAAGCCGAACATTATAGTCATGCTTGGTGAATCATTCATGGATCCTACTGTCATGAAAAATATCACGTTTAGCCGCGACCCGATTCCAAATTTACATCAACTACAGAAAACGTTCACGAGCGGCTTGATGTTGTCTCCCCAATTCGGCGGCAGTACGGCCAATGTTGAATTCGAAGTGCTTTCTGGCAATTCTATGCGATTTTTCGGGAAATCGCCTGATAAAATATTGCCTTATATCCAATACATGAACCATGGCGTGGATTCATTAGCCAGTATTGCAACGAGGCAGGGATATACGGCTACATCCATTAATCCTTTTTTCAGTTATTTCTTTGATAGTAGAAAAGTGTACAAGCATTTTGGTTTCTCCAGGTTTATTTCCAGTGAATTTTTCCCGAATGATTTTGAGGGGCCCAACTATGCGGACCGGGCTGTGGTGAAGAAAATTATCGAGGAAACGGAGAAAAGTTCGGGACCTGACTTTGTTTTTGCCAACACGATGGAAAACCATCATCCTTTTAAGCCCGGCAAATTTGCCCAAAATACGATTGAAGTGACTGGGGATATTAGTTCGGAATCCAAAGGTATTCTAGAAACTTATGCCCAAGGGATATCCGGCACAGACAAAGCGCTGCAATCTTTGGTGGACTATTATACGAAAAAGGGTGAACCTACCATTATCCTCTTTTTTGGAGATCATTTTCCATTCTTCGAAGAAGACTACAAGGTGTATCGGGATGCCAAATATGTCCTTCCAAATGATCCTGATTTGTACACAAAAACACATTACACGCCTTTTCTGATATGGAACAATTTCCTGCCAGCTGAGCAGGAGCAATTAAATCTCAAGCTAAGTCCTTCGTTCTTGGGGCCTACACTGCTTCATATGGCAGGCATTCAAGGCAGCTACTATACGGATTATCTCTATGAACTATCGCAAAAAATCCCGGTTATTCCGCCGCAGGACATGTGGGATAAGTATGGTATTCAAAACAAGGATCTAGCTGATTACATGAAGCTGCAATATGATAATTTGTTTGGCGGTCACTACGGATACGAAGCGAAAGGCATCAAAAATACGATTGTACAGCCTGGATATGTTCTAGGTTACGGAGATCCTATCATTTCTAAGGTCCTACGAAGCGAAAATAAGTTACAGGTCATAGGTACCCCTTTCTATTCCTCCTGTAACGTCTATATTGATGGCTTAGCTTTCAAATCAAATTTTGACGGTGAGGACTCCCTTTTTGTGGATCTTTCCGATTCGGACAACCCTCGTTTAGAGGAAAGCAAGCCGCATCAAGTAGAGGTTCGCATTTATGATGATAAAAAGATGAAGATTGGTCAATCCAATTTCTATCCTCTCCCCTAGTCATGACAAAACCCCCTTTGGAATAGGATGAAAGCATATCCTGTTCCAGGGGGGTTTTGGGCATGACTTCTTGCATTCCGCCTGCTCATGTGCATTTCTTCAAGAGCATCACTTCAGAAGAGTTGAAGCATCATCATCTACTAAGGGTTTATACGTTCAGTGTAAACGGAACTGCCAATGATGGTCATGTTCATCAGTATCAAGGCATCACGGGCATTCGCTATGGGCACTATCATAACTATTTCGGAATATCTGGACCCGCCATTGCCCTTCAGAATGGCACTCATATTCATCTGCTTGAAGGGATTGTTGAATTGAATGCCTACAATACATCCCGTTCCGGCGCCCTGGTCCAATCGGCCAAGGCAGATGGCCTGATTACTGAGCTCCATCAGCATTCCTACTCAGGCTACTCGACGATTGGTATGGCCTACGAGCCCTGGTGAGATTCGATTCGAAGCGACCACTCGAATGTGAAGGTTTCGCCAGAAGCTAAACCTTGCGCACCGGATAGCTCCGGTTTAATAGGCTCATTGAACACGTTCATGATGCTCGTATAAGGTTCAAGCGAGACCGCATCCGTCCATGGCGCGGTAAACAGTACGTGAATGGGGAAACGGTCTCCCATGTCGAAGACCAGCTTCGTCCTGCGAGCTTCGTAATGCAGCTCACAGGTTTGCGGACCAGGCTTCATGCTGAGCATCTGCGAGCCGCCAGGGTAGCCTGGCAGCTCCGTGACGTGCGCGCCTTGCTGCAGCGCCGCGGTAAGCGTTGACGCCGCCGGCTCGCCTGCGGCGTAGCCATCCTCGCTGAGCGGCCATTCCCCAGCCGCTGGAATCACGACCCGCACGCGGTCGGCTTCGCCCTCCGCGTATGCGAAATACGGGTGAAAGCCAAGAGAAAGCGGCATCGTGCTGCCGCTTCGGTTGGCGATTTCACCGCTGAGCGACAACGTGCCGTCCTTCAGACGGTACGTAAAGCGAAAGCATGCGGCGTGCGGCCAATACGCCAGCACATCCGCGTGCTCCGCGAAGTCGAACTCCGCGGAGACATAAGCCCCGCCAGCCGCATCCGCGCCGCTGGCTACGACCTTCCACGGCCGCTCGCGCAGCTCGCCGTGGGCATGATCCGGCTCCCGATTCACGGGGAGCCTGTATTCGCGGCCTTCGAAGGAGAAGGCCGCTTGCTTGACGCGCCCCGGCGGGAACAGAATCGGCACGCCGTAGCGCGAAGACTTAACGCGAAGCTCGGCCACGCTGGCTGGCTTCGCGATATAAGCTTGGTTCCGCACATCGAAGCGGAACAAATGCAGTCCGATGGCCGGGATGATCTCGGCCTCGGCTCCGGCCGCATGGTCGACGAGGCGAAGCGTCGACTCCCCGTCCCACTCACTTGCAATAATTTCATAAGCACTCATGTGAAATTTCCTCCTTAGTTCGTATGTACAGTCTGTGATTGTCTCCGATAATACAAGACAAGCCCTGCTATTCCAAGCATAAGAATCATAGTCGTAACTAAACTGCCCTCAGCCCCGAAGCTGCCGCCAGAAATCAAAGAACTGTTGGGATAACTCATTTTTAGCGTGAAGAGCGAGGGCATTGGGGTGCCCGATACCTCGAAGCCATAAATGCATCCCTGCAAATAATTCCAGGATAAATGCAGCCCAATCGGCATCCACAAGCTGTTAGAATACTCTCGGCATAAGCCAAACAACAAGCCAGCCAGCAGCAAATTCAGCAAAGGCACAGGATTGTTCCACATTCCCGGATTAAACGAATGCAGCAAAGCAAACACGAGCGTAGACACGACTACAGCCGAAGTGGTTCCAAATCTCTCTTTCACCAGTCCCTGCAAGTAGCCTCGTGCAAAAAGCTCCTCATTAACCGCAACGCCGATAAAGAGCAAGAATCCCCATACCAGCTCCAATGCCAATGAGCTTGTCCAAGAATTGAGATGAAAGAGAATGACGCCAAACAGCCAAATGCCGAAAGTGCTGGCCGACATCAGCAGTGCCCCCAAGAGAACACCAGCGCTAAATTTTCGTCCCATCTGACGTGTTCCAAAACCAAGCGCCCATCTTTTCCGCCTTTCAAAAACGGCATAGGCAAGAAGAACGCCACCTACAAAGCCAATAATTTGTGCCCACAATGCTGCCTTAACAAAGAAGGGGTCACCAGCCATTCCAGCCATGCTGAGCTCCTGATCTGGATGTCTTAGAATCGCTACAACAGCTGCTGCAATTGATAATATCACGGTTATGACAACAATGAAAACTCCGCAAAGCAGTACTTTACCTACAATTTTCAAAATAGCTATGGCATAACGCTTTTTTGCATCAATGAGACTTCACTCCCTTCTCATCCACTTATTCGCGAAGCTTCGCCCATTTCCTCTTAAGCCCATAGGGAAAGGATACTCTTGTGCAAATGTTGGCTCCATGCCACAATAGAGGAAACTATCTATTCATTTGACGGAGGAATCATGCTTTTTGTACTATTTGCCTTATGGATTATTGCACTTGGTCTTATGATGATCGATCCAAGATCCAGTACAATGAGATGGATGAGCGCTGTCGTTTTTACCGGTGGATTTGGTGCCCTTGCCGCTGTTCTGTCGGAGAACTTCATCCCTTATATCCAGCAAACTGTACCTAATCCTTCAATCGCATCAGTGCTCTATAATTTCATGGGACTATGCTCATTGATTTCTTATTATGGCTTACCCTATTCGTTCGCCATGCTCTCCTTAACCTACAACACATTTTGGCAAAACCCGAAACTTCGGACTTGGCTGCCCTTTGCTCTGCTTGTCCCGCCCATCGCCTGCCTGGTGTTCACGCCAAGCTACACTGAAGAAATGCCCATCGCTTTTCCTGTCGTAGCCACGTGGGCTTTCCCTTATATATTGATCGGCGCTGTACTGATCATTATCAAAAAAGAGCGGCTGCCAGCACTGAAACGCACGCATTTATTCACATGTCTGGCACTTCTCCCGCCAATCCTATGTGTGGGTGTGCTTAATTACGTCATGCCAAGCTTCGGATTCTACCGGATGTGGGTCTATCATGTATGGATTTTGGCTTTTGTCGTGCCCTTCTTCGTGTATACTTTTTTCAAATACGGATTTCTGGGCATGCGCCTGCTCATCGAACGCCGAAAGCTTGACTCCACTTTGCGGGCGATTACTTCCGGAACCGCCATTCTGAACCATGCCATCAAAAATGATGTTGGCAAAATGCGCTTATTTCTTGAGAAAATGAAGCAGCATGCCGAAGATACCCAGCAAACCGAGCTAATCCAAGACATTGATGTAGTTATGAACGCATCCATGCACATTCGCGACATGATTAGTCGTGTCCATGAGCAAACACAGGAGCTTCCGCTCAGAGTTTCTCCGGTACATTTGACAGCGCTTTTGCAGGATGTTATCCCGCCGCTGCATCCTTATTTGACGAAAATTCATGTGCATCAGAACGTTCCTGACACTTTGAAACTTCTACTCGATCCGATTCAAATTGCCGAAACATTGACCAACGTCCTGATGAATGCGGCAGAAGCTATGCCAAGCGGCGGCGAGCTTACGATTAGAGCCTTTCATGCCAAAAAAAATATCGTCATCGAAGTCAAAGATACCGGTATGGGGATGGATAAATCGGTGTTGAAACAAGTGCTTGAGCCCTTTTATACGACCAAAAGCGGCAGCCGCAACAATTTTGGACTTGGCCTTGCTTATTGCTACAGTGTGATGAAAAAGCATGGGGGATCGTTGGAGTTAAGCAGTGAGCCTGGGAAAGGAACAAGTGTGTTCCTGATCTTCCCTGGCAACCGATTACAGACATAAGGGGGATTCTGACTTGGAAGCAATTCGCGTTTTTATTGTTGAAGATGATTTAGACTGGCTGCGCGGCCTCAAAGCTTATCTGAATCGCCAGACAGATCTGAGCGTCGTTGGCACCGTATCGACCTCAGAGGAGGCCAAAGAGCTTTTCACAGAAGCTGATCCCGGCGTTGACGTCCTGTTGATGGATATCATGCTGCAAGATGAGCCCGCCGGAATCGGACTGGCTGAGCAAGCTGTTCTTTCATGGGGCGTGAAAGTCATCATGCTG
This sequence comes from Paenibacillus alba, assembly GCF_013204855.1. Lineage (GTDB taxonomy): Bacteria > Bacillota > Bacilli > Paenibacillales > NBRC-103111 > Paenibacillus_E > Paenibacillus_E alba. Next base: position 563,556 of record NZ_JABMKZ010000002.1, read on the forward strand.
ACTTCGATGGAAGAAAAGGATTTTATCTTTCGTTCCTTTCAAGCCGGCGCCATCGACTATCAAATCAAATCTCGCTACGAAGAGCTGCCTGGCATTATCCGCGCTGTTCATGCCCGTCAATCCGCCATTAACGCCGCGGTCGCCGAGCAGATGCGAGAAGAATTCCGCAGACTCAAAAAGCTCGAGCATCAATTCAAAGTAAAAGAAATCAGTGATTTGATTACTCCTACCGAGCTGCAAGTACTGGAGATGATTGATCAAGGGCACACGCAAACCGAAATTGCTAGCCGTTTCTTCATCTCTTTGCGAACGGTCAAAATTCATGTCGGACATATTTTGAAAAAACTCGGTAGTCCCAGCAGCAAGGATGCCGCTCAGAAAATCAGAGATTTAGGCTTATTTGAACGAGGAGAAACAACGAAGGGTACGGACAAAGCGGACTAGTGAATGTCCTTCTTCTTAAATCTTCCACCTTTGACATCGTGGATGTTGCCGACTGCCAGAAATGCTTTTGGATCAAGCTCACCCACGATGGACTTTAGCTTCGCTTCCTCCAGCCTTGTAATGACACAGAAGATCACCTTCTTATTATCTCCGGAGAATCCACCTTCCCCTTCCAGATACGTAACGCCGCGCCCCAAACGATCTAAAATCGCTTCGCCAATTTGGCGGAAACTATCACTGATGATCCAAACGGATTTGGACTCATCGAATCCTTCAATCGTCACATCAATCATTTTATAAGCGATGAAATAGGCGATTAGCGAATACATGGCGCGATCCCAGCTATAGACAAACCCCGCGCTGCCAAGGATGAATAAGTTGAAGAACATGACGATCTCGCCTACTGAAAAAGGCAGCTTTTTGGATACCAGAATCGCAATAATTTCCGTGCCGTCCAGTGAACCCCCGAATCTGATGACCATCCCAACCCCGATGCCCAGAATAATGCCTCCGAATACGGCAGCCAATAAAGGATCATTCGTCAGTTCATGTACGGGATGAAGCAGCCATGTTCCGATGGACATGACCAGAATGGCGAAAAATGTCGAAAGTGCAAAGGTTTTGCCAATCATTTTATAGCCGATAAATAAGAACGGGATATTTAACAAGGTCAAAAATAGTCCGACTTGCACATGGGTCAAATACGATAAAATAATGGAAATCCCTGTGATGCCGCCATCGATAATTTTGTTGGGAACCAGGAATATCTCCAGTCCCACTGACATTAAGGCTGCCCCTATGAAGAGGAACACACCGCGCCGCAATAGGGCGCTTTTGGTCATTCTTCGATGTTGTGCATGTACTGCTGCCTTATTCTGATATTGAACTTGTTCGTTGGCCAAGGCTAATCCCCTCCGTATCTCATCATCTTCTAAATATATTTCTCGACAAACTGTTCGATTTCCTCCCTAAAAGAACGCCATTCAATCTCCTATTCTTATAAAAATTGTTAGATATTCTGCCATCGAATATTATGACCGCCCATGGTATAATGTCAGTTGTCATTTACAATTTCTTAATTCATTCTTTTTAGGAGAACCTATGAAAAATCAACTTAATCGCTTGCTCCTATTATTACGGCAACGGTGGCCGCTAGCCCTTATAGCATTTATCCCTGTAGTGGTCATGGAAATCTTGAGCCGAGGGCAATATATAGAAACGATCACATGGGGCTTTAAGCATGTGCTGGAGCTCCTTTTTAATGAATGGATCGTCCTCAGTCTTCTGCTCTTATTCATCGCTATGATAGGTCGTACCAAAATCGCATATTGGGTCGTATCCGCACTACTGCTTTCATTAGCGCTAATCAGCGGTATTAAACTGAAAATCCTAGGAGTCCCTTTGACCCCTTGGGACATTGTTTTAGCAGGTGAAGCATCGGATATGGTGAAATACCTCTCCAATATTTTCAGCTTCAACATTTTGATTATGATCGTATTTTTCTTGGCAAGCAGCTATTACTTGTTGTACCGCACACCCTTATTTATGAAAAAAGTGGCATTAAAAGAACGTGGCATTTTGGCGATTATTGCTCTTGCGATGTTAACGGCTGTTTACACAGACCTGCCTCTACCGATTCAAAAATGGTTCGGGATTAAAGCCTCTGTCTGGAACCAAGTGGAGAACACAACGACGAACGGTTACGCGCTAGCCACGGTTCTCAATACGAAGTCGATGCTTTTTGATAAACGCGAAGGCTACGACGATAAAGCCGTCGAGGCTATTGTCAGCCAGACACCCAAACCGATTAAAGCCGGCGATCCTGGCAATCCTGTTAAGCCGAACGTCATTGTCGTACTAAGTGAAGCCTTTTGGGACCCAACGGTCATCAAAGGAGCAACCTTCAGCAAAGATCCCATACCGTTCTTTCATAAGTTGCAGCAAACAGGAACGAGCGGAACCATGCTTTCACCGCAATATGGCGGCGGCACCGCGAATGTCGAATTTGAGGTTTTGACCGGAAACTCTATGCGTTTTCTGCCTCAGGGTTCCATTGCCTACAATCAATTCATTACAGGCGAAGTCGATTCTTTAGCGAGTATTTATGCTAGACAAGGCTATACATCAACTGCTATCAGCCCTTTCTACAATTGGTATTTCAACAGCAACAAAATTTATAAGGACTTCGGCTTCTCGAAATATATTCCGATTGAATACTTTAAGCCTAATTATTCAGGCCCTTATATCGCCGATCATGAAGTTGCAGCCAATATTATACATGCGACCGAATTAAGCGATGGACCGGATTTTGTTTTTGCCAATACGATGGAAAATCATTTTCATTTTTACCCTGGCAAATTTCCCAAAAATAATTTCGATGTTTCTGGCGATATGTCACCTTCGTCGCAAGGTATGCTTGAAACGCTTGCCCAAGGCATCAATGCCTCGGACAATATGCTCAAGGAGCTTGTTGAGTATTACGAGAGAAAAGGCGAACCGACCATTATCGCTTTCTGGGGAGATCACCTCCCGGCGCTTGGCGATGATTATGCCACTTACATCGATACGAAGTATATCAGCGGCAAAGACGACCCTGATTTCCTGAAAAAGATGTACAGCGTTCCACTCGTGGTATGGAATAATTTTGATACGGAGCGCAAGGATAAGCTTGACATCAGCCCGTCTTTTTTGGGTCCTTATCTCATTGAATTATCCAAGCAGCAAGGCAGCTATTATACGGACTTTCTAAGCCAGCTTGTCAAAAAGATTCCGATCATTCCTCCAAAAGATTATTACCAAGCGATGAACATTAATGAACAGGATCTAAAAAACTACGACACGCTGCAATATGACATTATTTTCGGTGACAGGCATGCTTATAAAGATTACAAAGTGCCTATTATTAATTCCAAGTATATGCTTGGATTCGGTCCGATTACACTGAATACAGTTGAAGCTGATTCCCGCGATATCTCAGGACGTTCCAGCATAACCCTTTCGGTGAAAGGCAATAATTTACCGCCACTTGGGTTTGTGACCTTGAACGGAAAAGCAGTCCCGACAACTTGGCAGGATGAGCATAACCTAACCGCTAAAGTCGAAGGCAGCTTGCTGAAAGCAGGCATTTGGGACATTCAGGTTCATGTGAAGGATTCTAAGGAAACCACCGTAGGCAAGTCGAATACAGTGCCAATCGAAATTGGCGGACGTTAAGCAATATTTGACACCAAAACCCCTTTTCTCATCTTCTGAGGAAGGGGGTTTCTGTTGTCTTTTATTTGGCCGCAAGCGAAAGTCTAGAAAGCTGTCTGGCCCGGTATAGGAGATAGCTGATGCCAGCCAGCAATACCATTGTGGCTACACCCCAATAAATATGTGTAAATACATCCCCCATTGGAATGGACTTTTGCCAAACGATGCTCTTCCCGCTCAGCGCCACACCAAAGGCGCCTCCAACGAATTGTATAAGCTGTGAGAGCCCCATACCTGCGCCAATTTGTTCCTTTGGCAGTATGCGTGACATTTCGTTAGACACACTGGTGGTAAGCATCGTAACGCCAAGGCTTAGAGGAATATACACGATTAAAATGGCGATTGGCGATAAGGAGCTGAATAAACCGAACAGCACAGCTCCTAGCAGCATCAGAATACTTCCTGTACGCAAAATCAGATGGTTGCCATACCTATCAATCATGCGGCCTACCACATTTGAAAATAACGCCGACAGCATAGCTCCTGGGAAAATGATCAGTCCTGTGTAGACGGAGCTTAAACCAAATAGTCGACTAAGCATTAGCGGCATTAGGAACAGTGTCGCGAAGTGCGCGGCAAATGCGGCAAAGACCATGAAACTCAGCAGCATATAAGGCATATTTCTTAGCAGCTCTGGCTGAACAAAAGGGCCTTTCGCACTTTTGATTCTGTACCAAAAAGCAAAGAGGAAGACGACTCCCGCGACAAGCGCATAAATGGAGTTCGTTGTCATAAATAATAAAAGACCCGTTACACCAACGCCGATGGAAATCGCACCAGCGAAATCAAATCGAACGTGTTCGGCTTCTTCCTTAGGCAGCAAGCGGACCAGAAAGGGAAGTACCAGCACAATGAACCCCGTGACGAGGAAAAGGCCATTCCATCCCCAATACTGCGTAATCACACCTCCCAAGACAGGGCCTAAGCCCATACCGAACGTGGCCGTTGAAATGATGGTTGACATTGAGCGGCCTCGTCTACTCATCGGAATATAGCGAGTGACCAACATAACGCCTAGAGAGATTCCTGACCCTGCTCCGATCGCTTGCAAAATTCTAGAAGCAAACAACATCAGAAAATGATGACTGAACATGCCTAGAAACGAGCCAACGCCCAAGAAAATAATCCCTATCGTTAATAGTCTGCGAATTGGCAAATAATCGGACAACCGACTAAAAGTTATCGATGATATCGCAAAAACAATCGAGTATCCCGTGACAATCCACGAGGCAGTTGTTGAGGATAAGGAGAACTGCTTCATAATCTGTGGCAATGCAACATTAAACATCGTTGTATTCATCGTGATCAGCATGACCGCAACGCTCCACAAGCCCAGAACAAGTCTTTCTCTCATGACCTCCTGTTCTTGAGCTTCCTTTATTGGTGAAACCTTATCCGTTGTCATTATGAAGCACCTCCTTTTATAGTTCGAATATTATCGAACAATAAAACTTTAACACATTTGTTTAGAAACGACAAGAAAAAAAGAAACGCCTAACCATTATTATTAATTCCTGCGATTATACATCCTTTTCGTCTTCAAATCAGGCTAAATCTTGAAAAGCCTGCAATTGTGCATCCTTTGGCGACCTTTTTGCGATTTCAGGATGGAAAAACTTAAAAAGCCTGCATAATCGCAGGCTTTCTCTTGTTTCAAACGATTTGATTCGAAAAAGCCTGCACATACGCAGGCTTTTCAGAAATGGGGTTAAGGGCATTCACTATAAGGAAATGACTTTGCCTGTTGCTTCGGATTCGAAAGCAGCCAGAATGACGTTCAGGGAGCGAAGACCTTCTTCGCCGGAAATGCGCGGGCTTTTGCCTTCCAGAATGCTTGTAACGAATTCATCTATAACGCCGCTGTGCGTTTGTTTTTCGTTCGTTGCGATTTGTCCTAACTTATAACGCTCAACAGTACCGTCACGAAGTTCAACGATCACTTGATCGTTAGGATCTGTATCGATTTTGATAACACCGTTCTCGCACCAAAGGACAGTCGAGTTGTCTTGACCTTTGTAATACGTCCAGCTAGCAACCAAAGAGCCTGTAGCCCCGCTCTTCATGCGCAGCAAGCAAGTCGCGTTGTCATCAACATCGGTTCCCTCTTTGTGGATCGTACCCACGAAAGCTGCTACTTGAGCAACCTCGTCATCCAGCAGCCAACGGATCAAATCAGACTTATGTACGCCTAGATCGCCCATAGCTCCCATGACCGCTTCTTCCTTGCGGAAGAACCAGCTCTCGCGGCCATCAACGCTCCAGCCTTCCGGACCTGGGTGGCCAAAGGAAGTGCGGAATGTAAGCACTTTGCCCAGCTTGCCAGAGGCAAGAATTTCTTTGGCTTTCACATGTGGAGGCATCAAACGTTGGTTATGACCCACCATGAGGAAAACGCCATTTTTCTTCGCAGCGGCAATCATCGCTTCTGCTTCTTCGGCTGTGGCCGCCATTGGCTTCTCCACCAATACGTGCGCACCGGCATTTGCCGCGGCGATGGATACTTCTGCGTGAAGATAGTTAGGTGTACATACGCTGACAGCGTCGACCTTCTCATTCTTCAGCATGTCTTCATAACTGCTATAAGCTTTACCACCGTGCAGCTGAGCATAATGCTCAGCTCTCTCCAGGATCGGATCTACGAAAGCGACTAGCTCCACATTGGCGTTCCAAGCATATTCCGGGATATGTCTATGTTTAGAAATAGAACCGCAACCAACTACGGCTACTTTAATTTTGCTCATTGTCATTATTGCTCCTTTGGGCTGATTAATTAGTAACGTTCGTGTAATGCTCTTTTACCCAGTTCAAGCTGTTCTCAATGCTGGTAAGCGGCGGTTTCTGGCAATTATCCTGCTCTACGACAAGCCATTCAACACCAGCTTTCTCCGCTGCTTTGATCACTTCCTGCAAAGGAACATCGCCAAGACCAAGCTCAAGCGTAACTAGCTTGCCTTCAGCATCCTTGGTGAAATCTTTAAAATGGACAAGCGGTAAACGCCCCGCATATTTGGCAATGTAAGCAAGCGGATCTTGCCCAGCGAATTGTACCCAACATACGTCCATCTCAACGTTAATCGCATTTTCACCTGTTTTGGCAAACATCGCATCGAAAACGAACTCGTCGTTCACTTTATGATGAAATTCGAAATCATGATTATGATATAAGAACTGCAAGCCTTGTTTGTTGACTTCTACTGCAATCGCTTCACACTCAGCTATCAAAGCTTTCCATTGGTCGGCAGATTCACGCTCTTCAGCGCCAACATACGGACAAATCGCGTATTTAGCACCAATTGTGTGCAAGAAATCAATTTCCCCTTGCAAATTCGTACGGAATCTTTCGAGACTCACATGGCTGCCGAAAGCTTTCAAGCCAAGCTCATCGAGAAGTGCTTTTACTTCATCAGATGATTTGTCGTAATAACCCGCAAACTCAACACCTTCATATCCTAATTTCGCAACATGGCGAAGTGTTCCTTCAAAGTCATTCGCCATATCATCACGAAGTGTATACAATTGCAGACCAATGCCTAAACGTCCCATTTGTTCTCCTCTTTTCTCTTTATCCTATTTTAATGAATCAAGCCTATGTACATAGTATAATGGATCATAGCCTATTATGACCATTCACGATATAATCAAAACATCTCCTATTTGGCTATGAAAGGTGAATAACATGGAATCAGAACTTATCACTTGCGGCTATTCCTTTCATATGGAGCCGTTTAATGCGAGCAACAAGTCCGGACTTAATCATTATCTGTTTCGATTGCAGTCCGAAGGCACTTGCGAAGCTTTCGTAGATGGAAAATTCAAGCGAATCGAAGCGGGCCATTTGCTCCTTTTTCAACCGGGAGATCCCTATGAGCTGCGAATCGAACACGATACCGCACAGCCGGATCATAAAATTGCCAGCGGCGATTATTATTTATTTTGCCGAGGCACATGGATTGACGCATGGTGGAAACGCAGCAAGAAGCAATCCTGCACACGCATTGATCTGGATGCCAGACTCATCTCTCTCTGGCGGCAGTTAATTCTGGAGAAACGCAGAATGGAAGAAGAAAATAATGAGCTCAGCGGTTATTTGCTGCAAGCCTTATGCCTCTATGTAGAACGCGCAGCAACGGAAACGGTCTCCTTGCAGGGACGCCCTTTCACCGGCACTCGTATGAAAAGATTTATTGAAGCCCATGCCACAGCTACGTTCAAAGTTGATGATGTCGCCAATCATGTTGATCTGAGCGTCTCGCGCGCCGTTCATTTGTTCAAAGAATGCTTCGGCAAAACGATGATCCAATACTCGCTCGAAGTTCGGTTATCCATTGCTGTGGAACGGATGCATGACAGATCATTGTCTCTGGAACAAATTGCGCTAAGCTGCGGCTTCGGCAGCTACGCTTATTTCCATAGAGCGTTCAAACAACGATTTGGCACATCGCCTAAGCTATTTCGCCAAAAATCTCCTTAACCGATACATTTTTAAAAAATATTCACAAAATCTTCATGCAGATTGACCATTGGAATGAAACATTTCTGCTCTCTCATTCGTATATTATAGTAGCAGGAAAAAGATTACAGAATACATAGTCTGAAATTGAGGGTTTCTAGAATAGTTATCTACAATTTCTATGAAAATCAACATTTTGTTTCAAAATTGTAAAACTATTTTAAGGTTAAATTAATAATAATCCTATATGCTAAAACTATAACCAATTCCTAGGATGGTGAAAACTATGAAAATGTTTATTACGATTCATAACAAACCCGTGCCTGTCTACTCCGATGAGAAAAATAAAAAGAAGTTCAACTTATTGAAATCTGCGCTTGAAGCAAAGGTTAGCAAAGGAAGAGCTACCATCAAGAAATGCTTGGATTCTATCATTAGCATTGAAATCGTTGGTTGTGAAGCAATTCTGCACTCTTTTAACGAACGCGACTCGCTCGCGTTGTCGCTTTACTAGCATCATGGTGAACGACAAACAGACCTCCACCACCACTTTCTAACAAGTGGCATTGGAGGTCTGTTTATTTTGTTGGCGATTAAGCTTGCAAATATCGTGTATGAACAACATTGAGGTGATGCTGCGCATGCCCTGCAATAATGTAGGCAAGCGCTCTTGCTGAGATCGGATGATCGCTAGAAACACCTCGACGCTCCCAAGCGGATTCCGCGATCGTAGTCAACAAAGTGAAAGTGGCTTGCCGAACAGCCTGAAAGTCTTGGAGCAAATCACGGATGGAGAGCACATCAAAATTAGTGTTCGCAATAAAGATATCTTGATCAAACCCCGGCAAACTCGTTGTATCCCCACGTGCGATACGCAGCATCCGATAGCTCATAATGCGCTCTGTATCGGTAATATGGATCAATAGCTCTTTCAAGCTCCATTTGTCCGGAGCATAACGCAAGAGCGCCTTCTCCTCGCTCATTTCAGCAAATAAGGCAATGATTGTATCCAATTGATTTTGTAAAAAGGAATGATAGTCCCCTTCCGGAACTTGGCTGATATACGTTTCAAAATAAGAGTTGTATTCTTCTTGATCAGGTCTCTGCAGCATGCGTCGTTAATCTCCCTTCCAAGGTAAAAGTCAGATATTAATGCCAATATCATATAACAGATAGAAGCAAATTTAAACACTCTGCTTTCCACTGTGCAGAACGGGCTTTTCTGTGGTATCTACAAAAAGCGCAACCCCACTTGATCTAAGTAGGATTGCGCTTGATTGGGTTGAACAGATTTTATTCGGCGCTGCTGCGTTCAAGCAGCCAAATTTTGCTTTGGAAATCCCCGTGAAGCCCAGCAACGGGCAGACCGACGTAGAGAAGGTGATCGCCGGGGTATTCGCCTTGCAAACCTGCGACTTGATAATCAAAGTCGGGGTTAAGTCCTTTGAGGCGGAGAGTTTTGATCGCATCATTCGGTATGGCGAGGACGCGGAAATAGGCGACCATCGCTTGGGTTTTATCCTCGGATACAATCATCCAAGCCGTTTCATTGCCCTCGAAGGGGCTAAGCAAACGGTACATGTCGCCAAATTGCACGAGCGGTCGAATCTGTTTGTAATCGGCAATTTGCTTTTTGACGATTTCTTTTTCTTCGTCCGAGAAGACAGTCAGATCTAGCTCGTAGCCGAAGTTGCCGGACATCGCAACATTTCCGCGCATTTCCAGCGACGTGTCACGATGCACTTGATGATTAGGAACGGCTGAAACGTGAGCGCCCATCGAACTAATCGGGTAAACAATGCTTGTCCCATATTGAATTTTCAATCGGGAGATGGCATCGGAATTATCGCTCGTCCATGTTTGCGGCATGTAATACAGCATCCCCGGATCGAATCGTCCACCGCCGCCTGAGCAGCTTTCGAATAAAATGTGCGGGAATTCAGCCGTTAAGGTTTCCAAAACGCTGTACAGCCCCAGCATATAGCGATGAGCTGTCTCGCGTTGTCTTTCCGGAGGCAGAGCGGCCGAACCGATTTCTGTCATATTCCGGTTCATATCCCATTTGATATAGCTAATTGGCGCGCTTTTTAAAATATTTCTAATCATCGTTGTTATCTCTTCACAAACATCCGCACGCGAGAAATCCAAAATCAATTGCTGACGCCCTTCCGTGCGCCTGCGATCCGGTACATGCAGGCACCAATCCGGGTGTTTTCTGTATAAGTCGCTGTTCGGCGAAACCATTTCCGGTTCAAACCAAAGCCCGAACTCCAGCCCCATGCCATTCACTCTGGCAACGAGATCTTCCAGACCATTCGGCAGTTTCGCTTTATCGACAACCCAATCCCCTAAGGAGCTGTTATCGCTGTCTCGTTTGCCAAACCAGCCATCATCAAGCACGAATAGCTCGATACCCAGCTCTTTGCCAGCGCTTGCGATGCTTTCAATTTTCTCCGCATTGAATTGGAAATACGTAGCTTCCCAGTTATTCACAAGCACAGGTCTGGTACGATCACGGAATTCGCCACGGCAAAGCCTTGTCCGGTACAGTCTATGGTACGTTCTAGACATATTCCCCAGCCCTTCACCGGAATAGACCATGACCGCTTCAGGCGTTTGAAAATGCTGACCAGGCTCAAGCAGCCAGCTAAAATCAAAGGAATTGATCCCCATGGAAATACGCGCAGTTCCATAAGGGCCAACTTCGGCATGCGCCGCGAAGTTGCCGCTGTATACCAGGCTAAACCCATACACATCCCCATGGTCTTCGCCAGCATCTTTGGACAGCAGCGCGACGAATGGATTATGTTGATGGCCGCTGGCGCCGCGGCTGCTTTCAACCGACAGCTTGCCCGGTGCCAGAGGTCTTCTGACCATTTCGCGTTCTCTCACCCATGCACCAGAAAGCTGCAATAGATCATAATCGCCATGCGAGAAATCTACACTCGTACTGTAAGCGCGAAGAAGCTTCAAATCAGCGTTCCCCTCATTGACGAAACGGACAGACCTCGTTATTGCAGCATGATCTTTGAAAAGCGTATAAGATAGGAACACTCTTAAACCGATGAGTTTATCGAACAATGCAAGTTCAAGTGTCTCTGCTTCTTCCTCTTGCTCCACATAAGTTGCAGGAAGTCCTTCAAGTGTAGGCTTGCCTTGGTAAATTCGATGGTTCTCGTAGACTAGCTCCGTAATCGTAGAGCCGTTCGTTAAGGCAACTTGATACGCTGGTTCCCGATAATCGCTTGTTCCGTAAGCTGGGTACTCTTGCGGCATCGTATCGAACGTAATCTTGCGGTCATCGACTACCGGATTTGGATGAAACGAGCATCTTTCCTTATCTTGTATGATCGAGCCCAATTGGCCGGATCTGATGGGGCGTCCCCAATACACGTGTGCCGGATACGCCTGATGAATGAGCTGAATGACATAACTCATATGCTTATTTTGTAAATGAAACAGTCCCTGTGTTGGTTCAAATGAAATACTCATGAAATCCCTCCTATGTTCATCTCTATTATCTTATCCTTCCGCGAACAAAACTATGGAGGATTTGCACCTACATATGGAGAAATGTAGTTTCCACAGGCTTTCGGTTACAAATGAAAGAAACGGAACTATCGAGCGCTTATTAATGAATTCTCCCTCCATAAGAGCGAAAGCATTCATTTCAACGCACCATAGCTCCGTTCGATCTGCCCGTCATTTTGATTATTTAACCAAATTTATAGGTCATGCCATAACCGCCCTTGGGGTAAACCCAATCAATATTGTAGGAAGGACACGCAATTCGGCACGTTCCGCATTCGATACAATTCTCGTAGGCAACCGTTGTGATTTTGAGCTTCTTCTCCCACTCATACACATCGGATGGACAGAAAAAATTGCAGTCTTTGGTGACGCAATTCAGGCATGTCTGCGTATCTTTAATGACAAGGTGGGATTTATCGTCGCATTTGTAACGAATGGTAAACAGCTTATCTGAAACATCACATTGGCTCATCCGTTCATCGCCCTCCATCCTTTATAACCCAGCTTCATTAAATTAACGGTTCCGCCAGCCGCATTTTTGATGAGTTTTACGGCCATTTTTTGTTTATCTGCTTTTGTAATCCCATCCACAAGAAACATGTTATAAGCCGCTTCATTCAGCGCCCTAGGCAATTTGTCGAATAACAGCTCCGGATCCTGATCCTTCAGGAATTGGTGCATTCCCTTGTATTTTTGCAAATCCTTATGAACAAAAGAAGACTTTATTTTATTATCATAAGCATGGAGAGAAGCACCGGAGAAATCCCCGCGTTCCTTGGCTTCCACAATGGCTTCACCTGCTAAGCGGCCCGAGGTCATGGCTAAATTGGTCCCTTCTCTATGCACGAAGTTGATCAATTGAGCCGCATCCCCGCACACGCACCAGCCATCGCCGGATAATGGCGGAATCGAGTGAAAACCCCCTTCGGGGATCAAATGGCCGGAGTACTCTTTGGTTTCACCGCCCTGAATTAATTTCCGAATCATCGGATGCTGCTTAACAGCGTCTAAAACAGCGTAAGGCTTCACTTTTTTGTCCCGCAAATGATTAACCATCACACCAACGCCCAAGGAAATCGTTTCCTTGTTCGTATAGAGAAAACCCATGCCCGCCATACCGAGCGAAGTCTCGCCCATGAACTCAATTGTCACGCCTTCATCGCCCTCAAGGCCAAAGCGATCCTCGATTTTCTCCCGCGGCAGCGCAATCACTTCTTTGACTGCAAGAGACACTTCATCCGGCATCCATTCCTTATGAATGCCCATCGCTTTGCCCAGCAAGGAGTTGACGCCATCTGCAATGACAACAACGTCGGCGTAGAGATCGCCATCCTCCCGATCCGTGCGCACACCCACAACGCGATTGCCCTCCCGAATGACATCCAGCGCCACCGTTTCATAGATGGGAATAGCTCCGGCAGCCACGGCCTTCTCCGCAAACCACTGATCGAATTTCACACGCAAGCCTGTAAAACAGTTAAAAGGCTCCTTATACGCCTCGTTGCGATGGCCAAATGTGACCATAGACTCCTTGCCCATCATCCAAATCCGCTGCTCGACAATGTAGCGTTCCATCGGGAAGTTTTTCTCTTTCCAAAACTCGGGCACAAGCTCCTCGATTTGCTTGCGGTAAAGGACGCCGCCGAATATATTTTTGGCGCCGGGAAACTCTCCCCTCTCCAGCAGAACAACAGATAAACCAGCTCTTGCCATCGTCAAAGCTGCCGCTGCACCGGCCGGTCCTCCTCCAACAACAATCGCATTGAATTTCTCATTCATTTGGCTTCACTCCTTTCAAGAGCTCCGCTTGCCGCACGGTTCGAATCATTGGCAGGTGTGGCACTATCGGCTTTGGTTAGCTGCACGCCAAACAACGTTCGGCGTTTCTTGATTTCCTCGGTAATCGCTGGCACAATTTTGAACATATCACCCACTATGCCATAATGAGCAAATTGAAAAATAGGCGCCTTCTCATCTTTGTTTATGGCCACAACTACATCGGCATGGCTCATGCCAACCGTATGCTGGACGGCCCCTGATATGCCGATTGCAAAATACAGCTTCGGCCTCACTGTCGCACCGGTTTGACCGACCTGGTGCTCGTGCCCGATCCAGCCTGCGTCGACCGCTGCGCGCGATGCGCCCACGACGCCGCCGAGCGCATCCGCCAGCTCGGCGAGCAGCCCGAAAGCATCGGGGCCGCCCAAACCGCGGCCGCCCGCCACGATAATCTCGGCATCCTCGAGATTTAGCTTGCCCGTTTCGCGCAGGAAGTCGAGCACCTGCGCGGCAATCTCTTCCTCGCGCATCGTCGCCTCGATGCGCACGATTTCACCCTCACGCGCGGCGTCCTTCGGCAGCGCCTGAAAGACCCCGGCCCGCGCTGTCGCCATTTGCGGCCGGTATTGCTTGCAGAGGATGGTAGCCATCATCTTCTCGGAAAAAGCCGGCCGGCTGGCCAGCAGCAGCCGTGACGGCGGCGGCTCCACGTCGAGCTGCGTCGTGTCGGCCGTCAAGCCCGTCGGCAGGTGCGTTGCGATCGCGCCTGCCAGGTCGCGCCCCGTTGCCGTCGCGCCGAACAGCACGATCTCCGGCTTCGCTTCCTCGATCAGCTTCAAGCACACCCGGCTGTACGGCCGGGTCCGATAGGTGCGAAGCTCTGGCGCTTCGCAGAGGAACACCCGGTCTGCGCCGTAATGCACGGCTTCCTCAGCGAGATGTGCGACATCCTCGCCGATTACGAGCGCCATAAGCGGCGCATCCAGCTTGGCTGCCAGCTTCTTGCCTTCGCCCAGAAGCTGCCAGGACACCTTTTTGGCGGCGCCATCGCGCTGCTCCACCACGATCAAAACTCCCCGATATGCGGACCAATCGGGCATTGCCGCTTCCGACTGCTCCGATGCTTGTTCATTTGCCATCGCAATTCCTCCATTCTATCCATTCACCTTGTTAACTCAGTGTTAAGAAGACCAATCCAGCAAAGTTTGAATCTCCTTCGTCCATAGCTGATCCGCCAACAGCGCAGCTGTCTCCTCCGGGGTGTCAGATGCCAGCATCTGGGTTTTCACCGCCTTGATTTCCGGTACCCATGTTTTGGCAACAATGGTCGGCGAGCCTTTTAAACCAATTTTGGCGCGCTCGAGATCAGGGAAATCCGCTGTTGTCCACACGGTAGGCTTATACCTCGCGGCACGCACCATGCCTGGCAGCGAAGCTCGCCTAACTTTATTCAGCTCCTTTAGCGCAGTGATGAGCACCGGCATGCTTGTCTCCACCACTTCGATCCCATCCTCCAGAAGCCGGTGAACGCGCACCTTGCGATTCTCTTCATCCACATTGACGACTTTGTTCACATACGTTAACTGTTCCAAATCCAACCGACAAGCAACACCCGGACCAACTTGCCCCGTATCTCCATCCAAAGTCTGCTTACCGCAGAACACGATATCGACAGGCCCCCAAGTTTCGGCTATTTTCTGGATCGTGCGTGCAACCACATACGATGTAGCTAACGTATCCGCACCGGCAAAACCACGATCTGTTACCAAAACAGCCTCATCCGCTCCAAGAGAAATGCATTCTTTCAAGCCCTTCTCCGCTGGCGGCGGTCCCATCGTGACAACGGTGATCCTTGCTCCTTGTTCATCCTTAATACGCAGCGCTTCTTCCAGCCCATGCATATCATAGAAGTTCACAATGCTGGGAACGCCCTGCCGGATTAACGTGTTGTTCTTCGGATCAATCCGAATTTCTCTCGAATCAGGTACCTGCTTAATACACACAACGATATGCAGCATCTCTGCACCCTCCTGTCTGTAATGAAGACTTTGTTACAATAAGCGACTTCATGCTTGTCATCATTGTGAATTTTGTCACTTAAATGGCGAAGCAGAAAGCGCTCTCAAATTTTGTTTTAAGAGAATAACCTACAACAATATATGCGAATTGTTTCCTAACATGACAACAACTTTATGGTCATGGGGGCTCATACAGTAATCGAAGTAGCATCTGTCTTCGCAGACTTAACGGACTTCGTCCAACTACACACCTATCAGCCGCGAGGTATTCCGCGTGGGAGATGCAGCCTCCTTTCGCCCAGTTACAGCCCACCCCGAGGGCTGAGACTGCCTTTTCGGCAGGCTCAGTCAACGTTAGCTGCTTTCCACCTCCTGAGACTGCTTTTTTGGCAGGCTCAGCTGACTTCCGCCCAGATGCAGCCCCCTTTGAGGCTTGAGCCTGCCTTTTTGGCAGGCTCAGACAGAGTTTGCTGCTTTCCCCATCCTGAGACTGCTATTTTGGCAGGCTCAGCCTCCTTCCACCCAGTTGCAGCCCACTCCGAGGGCTGCCCCCCCCCCTTTTTTAACATCAAAATCTCCACAAAAAAAAGACCGGAGGCTACGCTCCGATCTTTAAGTATCCACTCACTACCACTATTCCTCGTCTATATCCCCATCAACCTCATAGGTACACATAAACCGCTCCACTCCTGGATATTTCTCACCCAAGCTGCGAATGACGAAACCGATATTGCGATAAAATTGGACGGTTTCTTCATCCGTCTCTGCCACGATTCTCAGCGGGTGCATGTCTTCAATAATTTCGAGGATAATCCCTCTTCCAAATCCAACGCCTCGACTCTCAGGCTCAACAGCCAAATGAGTAATGGTCATCTCTTGATCGTCGTTGATTCGAAACCCAATGATTCCAACCAAAATACCTTCGGATTCATAACCATAGAGCCAAAGGTTCAAATCCTCCTTATATTGCTGAATTGTTTGTTCCAAGCGATCCGGATCTGGAAACACGCTATAGCTCAACAGCTCTTGTATGCCGTCTTCTTGAATTCTGGATTTCACATCTACTAACATGTAGGATCACTACTTTCTCTTTATCTTTTTAATCTATACATAATCTAACAGACTCAGCAGCTTGTCAATGTGAGCGAAAGGTTGTACGCCTTTTTCCTCCATTGCATACGTCGTTTGACCATAGCTGATGAAAGGAATATATGCGTCCATAGAAGCCTGACCATCTATCCAAGAATCGCCAACTGACAGCCAACTCTTCGCTGGGACTTCAGGAAAGTACCTCATGGCAACCAAATAACCTGATGGGGCAGGCTTCATTGCATCCATCTGCTCTCTGCCGACAATAAGATCAAAATAATTCTTAATGCCTGTTATTTCTAAGGCTTGCAGCGCTGCTGCCTCGGAATTATTCGTCACAATGACAAGTTTGAAATGACCTTTCAGCACATCCAGCAGCTCCAATGCCTCTGGCTCCAAACCTGCCCCTTCCATCCCGCGAAGTTCATGTTTTTGTGCAATTTGCAGTGCAGCTTCGATCAGATTAGGAGGCGCCCCCTCTTTTTGAGCATAGGCTAATAGTGTTGAAGTCGTGTGATTTTCCATTGAAAATGAGGCTCCTAAATAACCTTGCTGCATGAGCAGTTCGGCAACTTCCTCTTTCATAGCTTTGAACTGAATATGCGATTGAAGCAAGGTATTGTCCATATCAAAAATGATTCCTTGTATACCCTTGACTTTACTCATTTGCACTCCTTTTTAAACTATGTGAAGTCTTAGTGTATTTCGACAAGGAAAGACATAAAGCTACATTTACCGCTATATACAGGTGACTTTACCGACCTCTATAATATAAAAAATACGTGCTGATTTTTATTTTTTTTAATTTCCAAATCAGCTTACAGCTTAGATAATCAAGTGTCAATAGAGAGAGATAGCCCCGATAGAATGTGAGGATATGGACATGCACGATATGAGTATTGAAACTTATTTTATTGCCTTAATCTTTCTCGCTTTTGTCCTAATCCTGATAACCTCCCTCATAAGTTTAAACCTGACGCGAAAGATTGCCGCAACAACCGCCTGGCAGCAGAAGTTATGGATTGCTTGCAGTGCATTATCATTAGGAGTCGGTATCTGGTCCATGCATTTTATCGCTTTCTTGGCTCATCCTTTATCACTGAGTATTACTTATGATGTACAAGCCGTCGTTACTTCTTTAGCTATCGCTATCGTAGGTGCGCTCGTCGGTTTTTTTGTTATGTATCGTTCAAAGCTGGAAATTCCTAGGTTATTCTTTGGTGGAACTTTTATGGGTTTCTGCTTTGCCAGTATGCATTACATTGGATTAGGCGCTGTCACAAACGTTGTCATTCATTTCAAACTTGTTCCTTTTGTGATCTCCATTGTCATCTCCGTAGGCGCAAGTATGTTAGCCTTATATTTGTCTTATTTACAGAGTCCAAAAATTATCATGAACGGATTGCTCATGAGCCTGATGTTTATCTGCATGCATTTCGTCGGAATTCTCGCAGCGGATATCCATTTTCCAGCCAAAAATATCAACTTCCCAGCAGACTCGGTGAGTATGGATAATTTCCTCTTAGCCATGTTTGTTGCTTTTGGCACGGTAATCCTATTATTCATCAACTTAAGCAGTTCGTTGAAAACAGATCAAAAACTGCAAAATCAATTCACGCTCCGAGCATCTATCCTTTCGTCTAGTCTGGACTGCATTATGATGTTTAACAGCCGAGGTTGGATCATTGAATTCAATCCGGCCGCAGAGGCTACATTTGGGTACTCACGGAAATATGCACTTAGTCTAACCTTGCTGGATTTTCTATTTCCCTTTGATCAAAGTGGACAAGCCGCCGCTTCCTTATTCGGTCAACTCGTCCGACAGGATGATGCCATTATGGGCAAAAGGCTTGAAATGCTAGCCTACCGTGCCGATCGCAGCGAATTTCCGGTGGAGATCACGATTACAGGATTCCACCACGAAGGAAAGCCAATTTTCACCGCTTTTCTCAGAGATTTATCCAAAACCAAAACATTGCAATGGCCCTCAGAACAAATCGTTTCATAAAGAAAAAGCCAGAACGCGATATTGTCGCTTCTGGCTTTTAGCTTTTTAAAAGAGAAAGCTCCTCCTACCATTTCTTAAGCCGTCTGCTTCGAGGTTGATCGAATGGCGAACGGGATGGCAAGCGAGAGGACACTCACGATGAGTCCGAAGACGAACATTCCATGAAAGCCCGTGTAAAAAGCGCTTGATTTGGTCAAAATTGCTCCCATGATCGTAACGCTGACCGCTGTTCCGATATTCCGGGCAAATAGCTGAAGCGAGGTTGAAATGCCTTTTTGATTGGCCTCAACTAGCTGCTGAGCACCGATCGTGGACACGGTGAAGATTAATCCGAAGGCAAGCCCCAGAAGCGTTAAAGCACCAAAAGAATACCAGAATGAGGTGCTTTCTCGTAAAAAGAACAGCATTACAGCGGTCACAACGAGCAATAAGTTGCCTGCAATCAGCAGTGGCTTGTAGCCGTAGCGCAGCACCCATTTCCCTGAAGGAACAGCTACAACCATCCATCCGATGGAAGTTCCCAAAAGTGCAATTCCGCTAATAAAGAGCGAATGGCCTTGATTTTGCAAGAAAAGAGGCAGAAAACTGGAAGTTCCGAACAAAGCCGCACAGCTGATAAAAGAACCGGCGATCATGATCGCAACAGGACGATTGCGCATAATATTTAATGGAACAATCGGAGCGGTGTGTCTTTTTTCATAAAAAATAAAGGCAATAATCAGCAATGCCCCTACTATGCCGAATAGGGCGTTGTACCGATCTACAGTCGTCGTCAGCAAAAGAAGCGAAATTCCTCCTGCGAACAAGATTGCGCCGCCATAATCGACCACCGATTTTTTCGGTTGATACACTTCTTTATAAGGCTGCAGAGCAATTAGCGATACGATACATATTGGAATATTCACGAAGAAAATCCAGCGCCAGCTCAGATAGGTCACGAAAAATGTGCCTAATAATGGTGCCAGGACCGCTGACAGCCCCCACATGGCCGTAAAAAAAGCCTGAACTTTGCCCCTTTGCTCGACTGGATAAATATCGCCGGCAATAATGGATGGAAACGGCATCATAACCCCTGCCCCGATCCCTTGAACAGCCCTGAAAATGATCAATTGAAGCATGCTCTGAGATAGACCGCATAGAATTGAGCCTCCCAGGAACAGAAGGATCCCTGCGGCATAAATCCTTTTCCGCCCAAACAAATCCGACAATCGGCCAGCTAATGGAGCCAATACGGTAGATAAGACCATATATGAGGTAAATGCCCATGCATACAGGTCATTACCACCAATTTCTTTCACAATAATCGGCATCGTCGTATTGGCAATTGTAGTATCCATCGATGCTACAAGCATTGCCAGAACAATACTGACCATCACCGTTGTTCGATTACTCATAGTTGCTCCTCTCTACTTGCATTTTTAGTCACGTTCCCATATTGTACCTGATTCCCTCTTTGATGAACAGAAACTTTATGAGGAGAGAAAATAATCCTTTTTAGCATCTACTTGAAAATTTTTCTTTACATAATGCTTTTCTATATAATAAAATTAATCCAATTGATTTAGTGGGTAATCGGATTGGGGACATGACAACATGACTTTAAGTGTATTACTGATGGGGGTATTTGTTGGTTTTTTGGTTGGATTAACTGGCGTTGGCGGAGCCTCGCTGCTCACTCCGATCCTCATTCTGATCGGTATTCATCCTTCTATCGCCGTTGGCACAGATCTGCTTTATAATTCCATAACGAAGCTTTTTGGAACCATCCAGCATTGGCGGCAGAAAACGATTGATTTTAAACTAGTCAAAATGTTGGCTATGGGCAGTATTCCGGGCGTTATTGTCGCAGTTCTCTTCCTGAAATTATTCGATTCGTTTTTTGACAACCAAGAACTCATGATCAAGCATGCACTTGGCTACGTTCTGATTCTGGTCGCCTTTGCTACCTTGTTCAAAGTATTCTTTGGACACAAGCTCAAAGAGAATCGCTGGCAGTTGAAGAGCCTGCAAGAAAAGCGCGGATTGACCATCACAATCGGAGCCGTGCTGGGCTTCATCGTTGGACTCACGTCCATCGGTTCCGGCTCTTTGTACGCGATAGCAATGCTCTATTTTTTCCGCATGAATCCGGCCCAGCTTGTCGGGACTGATATTGCGCACGCATTTTTCCTTGCATCTGCGGCAGGCATCCTGCATGCAAGCATGGGCAATGTGAATTACACGCTGGTACTCAATCTGCTTATTGGCTCCATTCCTGGAGTTCTCATCGGCAGCATGCTGTCTACCAAAGCCCCGACGCATGTGCTGCGAATCATCATTGCAAGCTTGGTATTAATTAGCGGGATTAAATTAATTTGAGGCAAGAATAGGAAAAACCTGTGGCGCTACTGGGTGAACCAGCGTGGTCACAGGTTTTTTGTCTGTCGATTCCTGCCATTCCCTGGGAAATATATCGCTCTATTTCAGCGTCATTTCCCTAGTGAACCAAAGCTTATAGCTCAGCATGCTGAGAATAATGCTTGTGATGGCAGCAGCGGCGGTGAAAGCAAACAAAATCAAAATCTGATAGCGCACCGCCTCTACCGGATTGGCGCCAGCGATAATCATGCCCGTCATCATGCCAGGCAGTTGAACGAGTCCTACCGTCTTCATCCCGTCAATCGTTGGGATCATGCTGGCCTTCACAGAGCGCTGCAGCGCCTGCTGTATGGCTTGTCTTACGGTTGAGCCCAGCGCCAGCAGCGCCTCGATCTCTTCCTTGGAGGAAGCGACCTCACGGTTCATTTGATTCAAAAACAAACCACAAACGATCATGGAACTGCCTATCGTCATTCCGCTGATCGGAATAATAAACTGGGTCGTTGGCTTAATGATTCCCAGCCCCAGCATCAGCGTCAGCGTCAAAACCTCCGTTACGGCAATAGAAGCCGCCACCCGCCAATGAATACCTTGCAAACCCTCGCCACGCTTGCCTGCGTTGTGTGTGGCAATTAAGATCATAATGGCAATGATGATACCTATGAGTGCTATATTTTCTGTTTTAAACACATAATGGAGGACGTATCCAATAAATAACAACTGCAAGGAGCCCCGAATTGTACCTAGCGCAATATCTTTCTCCAGCCCTAGCTTTTGCCATTTCGATAAAGCGATCGTAATCATGACAAAGGTCAGCGTAAAGCCCAAAGCTACTGTTGACATGCAGAATCGTCCCCCTTCTCAACATCTTCGGAAGGCGTTTTTTCGACTATGTCCTCCATCCGAGCTTCCGCCAAAACACCACTGTCCAAATGCCAGAAGCGGTTGCCGATTCGACGAGCTTGCTCCTGTTCATGAGTGACCCAAATGATCCCTTTCCCCTGTTCATGGTGCCATTTCATCAATGTGGCTTCTACCGCCTGTTTACTTTGCGAATCGAGGGCAGACGTAGCCTCATCAAGGAGCAGAATATCGGACTTCAGCAGCATAGATCGGACAAGCTGAACCCGCTGCTTCTGGCCTCCTGACAATTCTGCCGCTTTCTGAGACCAATCCAGATCATTAAGCCCTACTTGATCCATCAAGCTTTCCGCTGCCTGTTGATCAAACGTCGTCTGATGAAGCTTGCTTACGATAGCCAGATTATCCTTAATAGTTGCAGGCAGCATTGTTGGCTGCTGAGGAACGTAACATACCCGCTTCCGCCACTCTGTGGGACCCCAGTCAACTGTCTGTTTGCCGTGAAGTATTAGCTGACCGCCATCTTTGCTTTCTAACGTGGCCATAACCCGAAGCAAGGTACTCTTGCCCTGACCGGATGGTCCGAGAATGATGAC
Source organism: Paenibacillus alba (assembly GCF_013204855.1). Lineage (GTDB taxonomy): Bacteria > Bacillota > Bacilli > Paenibacillales > NBRC-103111 > Paenibacillus_E > Paenibacillus_E alba. Next base: position 585,942 of record NZ_JABMKZ010000002.1, read on the forward strand.
GCGATCCTGAGGCGATACTTCCGCGCTAATGTGGTCAAACAAAGGCGCTTCACCGCCATTCGGGTGCTTCTTATGTAAATGCTCAATTATGAAAATAGCGGACAGAACCATTCACTCCTTTTTTTCGTCGCAACTTATGATTCTTAAGTATATCACAGCATTAATTGGAGCGTGACACGAAACTATTTTCATCAAATCAGGGTTTACACCTAAACCAGAAGGCAGCAAATTATCATAAGCTGATATGAACAACCTATGTGATCATAAAGGAGCTACTGCTTATGCAGCGTTTAATGTGTAAAGGGAAGATCCACCGCGCGACAGTAACGGAAGCCGATCTGAATTATGTTGGAAGCATTACGATAGATCGACTGCTCATGCAAAAAGCGAATATTTACCCTTATGAAATGGTTCAAATTACAAGCCTTCGCAATGCTACAAGATGGAAAACTTACGCCATTCCTGCGCCTGAGGGCAGCGGTAAAATTGGCTTGAACGGGCCTCCAGCACACTTGTTCGCACCTGGCGATCTTGTCATCATACTCAGTCTAGGACTCATGAATGAAACGGAAATCAGTCTATTAAAGCCGCAGGTGGTTTTCGTTGATGAAAACAATCACTTCCTTCGAGTAGAAGAGCATGATGTCATCATCGCTGAGCAAGAGGTGAAGCCATATGAGTAGTTTAAGCACTAGCAAATGGACGAAGTACAAGCTTCTCCGCAAATCCTCTGAGCTCAAGATGTATCTTCCGGAAACGGCCTGGCTGAAAGAGAGTTCCTTCTCGCGTATGCTCAAGAAATACCGAGAAATCATTGTTAAGCCAACCGGCAGCTATGGCGGCAATGGCGTTATCCGAATTAGACAAACCGACCTAGCAACGTATGAAGTTCAAGACGGAGCTAAGAAAAAAAGCTTCACGGACAAATCCAAGCTAGTTGCTTTTGTGAAAAAAAAGGCCAAAAAAAATCACATTGTACAACAGCGCATACCGCTGGCTACCGTGAATGGGCGTCCTTTTGATATGCGGGTCATGGTGCAGCGTCGTCCAGGATCGCCTTGGCAAGTGACCGGCAAGCTGGCCAAAGTCGCCGGAGCCGGCTTCATTGTCACGAATATTCGCATGAGCAGTGGGAAGGTGGTTACAGTGGAACATGCTCTCAAGAAATCAGAACTGAGCAGCATCAATGCCAATGATCTCCTTGCTCAATTGGATAAAGTCGCTTTACGAAGCGCTGCACAATTGGGTCCTTCCTATCGCTGGGTGGATACGATGGGAATTGATATGGCGTTTGACAAGAAGGGCAATGTTTGGATTATCGAGGTTAATTTCACACCCATGCTGGAGTTGTTTTTGAAGCTGAAAGATAAATCTATGTTTCGTAAAATCAAATCTTTTCATAGATCTTCGAACTCTCATTCGGGAATAAAGAGTCGGTATCACAAATAAAGGAGGCCCGGAGATGAACCGATTGGGTCTTTATTGCTCACGCTGTTCTGCAAAACTCCCCTTTCGATATGTTGAGATGAGATGCGATTGTGGAGGAACACTGTTAGTCGACTACGACCTGGAGTGTATAGGCAGAACTTTCAAGAAGGAAGATTTACTGACACGCTACCCATCCATGTGGAGATACAAAGATTTGCTTCCTGTGAGCAACCCCGATTGTATCATCACCCTAGGCGAAGGCTGGACGCCGCTCGTTCGCTTGAAGACATGGGAGCAGAAGCTGCCCATTGGGCAGCTATGGCTCAAAAGAGAAGAGCAAAATCCAACAGGAAGCTTCAAATCCCGAGGATTCTCCGTTGCTGTTTCGCTTCTTAAGGAATCTGGCAGGACCAAAGCAGCCGTTCCTTCCAATGGCAACGCCGCCAGCGCTTTAGCGGCTTACGCCGGTTACGCAGGCATAGAAGCTTCTGTCTTTATTCCGCTGGATTGCCCGCCGCTCATCATAGAGGAGTGTCCCCTCTATGGGGCAGCCACTTACCTCGTGGATGGATTCATCCATGATGCAGCGGCCATAATTGAAGCAGGCAAGCACGAACAGGGGTGGATCAATGTAGGAACATTGAAAGAGCCTGGTCGTGTTGAAGGCAAAAAAACGATGGGACTTGAGCTTGCCGAGCAGCTAAGCTGGAAATTCCCCGACGTTATTATTTATCCCACCGGCGGCGGTTCAGGCATTATTGGCATGTGGAAAGCCTATCACGAGTTGAAAGCACTTCACTGGATTGACGGGCCTATGCCAAGGTTCGTCTGCGTACAGGAAGAAGGCTGTCAGCCCATCGTGGATGGCTTGGCTGCGTTGAATCAAGCTGCAACTGCTCAGGCAGTTACTGCTATTGCCAATCCGACAGGTATGAGAGTGCCGAATCCGCCTGATTTAGCGCTGATTCTTTCTATTATTGCGGAGAGCGGAGGAACCGCCATCGCCTTGTCCAAAAGCCAAATAGCAGAGGCCACGCAGACTTTAGGCTCGCAAGGCATCTCCTCGTCACCGGAAGGATCGGCCACTTGGGCAGGACTGCTTGCTCTCTGTGACAGCGGTTGGCTGCTGCCATCTGACTCTGTTGTGCTGTTTAATACTTCACATGCCATGAAATATGCTAAGTTCACGTCAAGCTCATCGCTACCGACGATTCGAACGTATGAGGATTACCGCAGCTTGAATAAATAACAAGCGGCTGGCTTTCTCTTCCGCACAATCTGCATAAACAAAAAGGGCTGTCCTCGAGTAGGTTTAACTACTTCTGGACAGCCCCTTGTTTCATAATCCTTATTGACCTAAATTATTTTCTTCATATAAACGATACATCGCTTGAATGAGCGGCTCAGCCGGATCGCGATTTAGTAAATATAACGTCATTAAATATTGCAAAGGCAGTGCACAAGTATTGTTGCCATCCTGGACGGCTACGAAACCTGCTTCAAGAACAGGGCCATGTTCTTCATGAAGCTCCAGGTCTACATAGATCTTCTGATCCGGGAACTCCTCGCGTACAGTTGAAGCACAGTAAGGAACAATATGTTTATCCAGCAAATCCTTCGCTTCGTCTTCTGTCTGCGGAGGATTCGGCAGCGGATGGTTGTCAGGACTTCTAAGCAAATCTACAAAGAAAGATGAAAGCCAAAGCCCTGCATTCGGATTCGTCTGGAAGTTTCTCATAATTTCATTCAAGAAAAATCCGCAGGATGTGGACTTCTCATCTTTGTTCAGCGTAAAAGCAAACATTGGTCCATAAGTCGGGTTATTTCCGATTTGACCATCCACTTCATATTCAGGGAATTGCTCTTTCATTACTTCTTGAATGTGTTGAAACCAAGTCATAATGATTTGGGCTTGTTCGCGTTCCTGATCTTGTTCGTTTACTTCTTCCGCTTGTGTTTCGATATCTTTTTCTGTCATTGTGGTAAAAGCCTCCTGAATCATTCATATTGGCACGAATATTCTTATTGTACCGCATTTGTTTCAGATCAGAAAGCTATTGTTGTATTTTTACAGATGAAACCGGATTAACTCTGATGTGAACTTCAGTGATTCGAGCGCACTATAGCCGATTTGGGGTTGGCATCCCCAACAGCTCGAGTGCTTGATGAAGCGTTTGTTTGTAGATTTGGGTAATCCACAGACGGTGGCGAATGCTCGCCTCACTGCCCTTCAGAACCGGGCATGCGCTGTAGAAGTGGTTGAAAAGAGCAGCCAGCTCAAACGCATAATGACAAATTAAGCTAGGCGCCAATTGTTGAATAGCTGCGGCCAAAGTCTCCGGCCAGTAAGCGATATGCCTTAACAACGGGTACTCCTGCTCCTCCAGCAAATTCACATTGAAGTCAGGCTCCAAATGCTGCACGCGAGCATCCTTCTTCGCTTTATCCAAGATGCTATTGGCCCTGCTGTAGGCATAAAGCAAATAAACTCCCGTATTCCCCGTTACTTCCGTCGCCTGATCCAAGTCAAAAATCACTTCCGTTTGCAGCTGATACTTCAGCAAATAATAACGAATGGATGCCGCTGCAATTGTACGGCTGGAAATGCCCGTTTTCTTCGAACGCTTTACTTCAATTACGCTTTCCATACGATCCAGCAAATCGGCAACTTTGATTCCGATGCCTTGACGCCCAGACATCGCATAGGAGCTTTTGCCATCCGAGATAGTAATACCAAGACCTGCTGCCGTATCCGGGCTCAAAGACACGACGCCATAGCTAACATGCTTAAGCTGGCTGGCTGCTTCCTCATAACCCAGCACTTGCAAGGCTAGCCTTACCATTTCTTGCGGGTATTGCTGGCGATGATCAATGACATTAATGACCATATCGGCATGTCCGATCTTTTTCTTACTGCCTTGAGATGAGGTTGACCACAGTCCTTCTCCCCATTTTTTGTAGACAAAATCATTGGAAAGCAGTCCAAATTTCCACAGATGATAAGCGATGTCCTTCGCTGTATAGGTTAAAATTCCATTGGAACGCACAAGCACTTTATCCCCTTGATGCTCTGCGTTATCGAGGTCTGCAACCGCCTCATCCTCTCGGTTCTTGAGCACCCAACAACCTGCCAACTTTCCGTCTGCCACCTTGTGGAACATATCTGTTTGACTAAGCAATTCAAAAGTCGTATCCCAGAACCCTGCGTTGACAATACTGCTCTCCCAGACCAGCACATCGTACTGAATGCCGAATTGCTTCATTTCCTCCAATTGCTCGCGTACAATACGTTCAGCTACCAAATTTCCCATCCATGCCAGATTGGAATTTCCGCTTTCCAGAGCATGCAGGACAACAGCTCGCTGCTCCGCAAGCTCAGGTTGGCTTTTGTAAGCTTGATTGATCTTCGCATACGTTTCCCAGCAGAAATCACCAAAGCGCTCGAAGCTTTCTTCAGTTCGTGTATGAAGGATACCGACTACCGTATCGGCCAGTTGATTGCCCAGATCATCAATATAGTTATGAACCTCGACTTCATAACCCGCGTGAGCAAGGATTCGTGAAAGCGAATCACCGATACAGGAATTTCTCAAATGACCGACGTGGGCAGCTTTATTCGGGTTTATCGACGTATGTTCAATCAGCACCTTCGTGTTCTTGCCAATTCCGCCAAGGCTATGAGCAGCTTGCTCCGCCCTTTGAGCCCATATATCCCATGCCAGATAAAAGTTAAGAAAACCTGGCTGCACAGCTTCCACCTTACGGAAAAGTCCTTGAACCCGCCCATTCTTCTCCAAACGCACTTGTAAATCCTGGGCGATTTGCAAGGGGGCTCTGTGCACTATTTTGGCTAACTGCATCGCAATATTCGAACTGTAGTCACCATGCTCGAGGTGAGCTGGATGCTCGGTCAAGATGTTCAGTGTGGACGGACGTTCCATGCCGGACTCTTGGAGTATCGCCTGGACATGCTGGTCGATTTCGTTCATTAAAAGCTGCTGAATCATCGAAATTTCCTCCCCTTTTTCATTTTTAGATGCAAAAAAGCCCCCGTCTCTAATAAGAGACGAGAGCTGTTCATTCCCGCGGTACCACTCTAAGTGTTAAATCTGCTGATTTAACCACTCCTACGATAACGGCTTATGCCGGATCTCCCTACTGCTTGTTTCGGAAGACCATTTCCCAGACCCGCTTCGTTCTTGACATTCGTACCGGTTCCCACCACTTCCGGCTCGCTGCGACTGTCCGACAAGAACTACTGTCCTGTTCATTAATGTTCGTTATGCAATTTAGAATTTACTGAATATTACTGCAAGTCATCTCAATTGTCAAGAGGCAACGATTTTCATCATAAGAATACCAATAAGTGCTAAAGCTAATCCGGATTGCTCCAGCTTCGAGAATTTATCCTTCAGAATAAATCGCGTGTACAGCAGGACGATCAGCACGTTGAGGGCGACGACCGCAGATACAAGCCCTGTTTTTCCATGCGCGAAGCCATGAATGATCAGAATCATGCCCACCACATTCGTAATGCCAACCCCCATGCCAATAAGAAAAGTTTGACGCTCTGACCATCTGGCAGAGGAAGGCGTCTTTGTGGGGTTTTGCAAGCGATCCTTCAACCACCATAGTCCGAAGCAGCAAGTCCCCGTAGTGAACATGAAAAATAAGGTTGGAAATAGGGGCGCTCCCACAAGTGTTGTCCATTTACTGGATAAATCATTGCCGGCAAAAAGCAGCAAAGCCAACACGCCCCAGCCTGCGCCTTGTAAATTATTCAGGGTGATATCATTCGAATATCTCACAACCAAAATGCCAATGACGATAACAACGAAAGCAAAAAATTGCATGAGATTAAGATGCTCGTTCCAAAGGAAATAAGCAAACACGACCACCACGACAGAGGGTAAGCCAGTGAGAATCGCAACGAGCGAAGCTTTGCCGACCGCAAAGCCTTTGAACATACTCGCATTGGCGCCGAATGAGAAGAGCCCCATCTGTACGCCGATCAGAGCCGATGAAGTCCAAGCTTGCTTGAATATTAGGACACATACGATGCTGATGACCGCCCCCATGAAAAAGGTGCCGCATAGCAGCACGTTTCGATTCAATGATTGTTGACTGGTCCAATGATATAAAATCCCCCGCAGCCCAAAGCTCATAGCTGCAAGTACTGAAAATAAAAGCCACATGAAGATCAAATACCCCTTTCTTATGCGCACAAAGATCGGGTTATTTTACCACAATCCACTTTACTGGACAACACTTGGCTGATTAAGCAGACGCACTAGAATCGCATCCCCGCCAGCGGAAACCTTCACTTCGGCAAATTTCGCATCCCGCTCATATGATCTGCCTGTTCCTTCAGGAATGAAATACGTCTCGATGCCATATGCGATACGATTGTATCCGTCTTTCTTGCCGTTCAACCGAATCTCACCGAGGGCCAAGGCTTCTCCAGCATGATAAATTCGGCTGAATTCAAAGACGCCTGTTGCTGTATTTGGAGCCAGAACGACAGTGATTTTCTTATCCTGCGCTGAATCAGGTCCCCTAGTTTCCCATATTTCAGTGTCTGAAATCGTATATCTCAGACGAACATAATCCCCTTGCATAAGGGAACGCGGGTCAAGCGGTTCCAGTTTCAGCTTAATCAGCTGTCCATGGGCGAGCAGCCACTCGCTTTTTCCTATTTGCAGCGACATCGCCAGAACCTGCAGCAGCACCAAAAGTGCAATAATCCAGCGGTTCCTTTGAACTTTGGCAGCTAAATCTTGAGGTTCAGCGGCTGCTAGACGATGTCTTTTTTCGTACCAAACCGTGAATGCAACAATCACTATTCCAATGATCGCCAAACTAACGGATTTATGCAGAAGCTTCCAAGCCAGATCATAATATTTGTACAAGAGGAATGCGATCCAGAAGCCCATGGACCAAGCATGCATCCATTTCATCTGCCGCTGCTTGCTGATGACAAGCGCCAATACAACAAGAAGGAAAAAGACAATATTGGAAATATAGTACCAAGCCTTTTCTGTCATAAATGTAAGAACAAACAAGGTAAACAGAAAGGAAGGAAAGCTGCTGTACAGAATAGGTTTTCTTATGGCCTCACTCTTGATTGCCAAAGCGGCTGCGAATAAGCAGGCAAGCAATCCTGTCAGTACTGTCATGACGAGAATGCCACTGTCCAGCCAATTCGCTAACACGAACGCGGTCAAACAAGTTGCCGCCAAGAAGAAAAAGATGCGGTGCAGAAGGCCAGACATCATCATGAAAGCTGCGATGGCAACAGCAAGAAATACGAGCAGCATGGAGACATTTTCTGTGAAAACGGCAGTTCCAGCCCCGAGCATTAGCCCGCTAATCAGAACCGTGTAACGAACCAATGAATTCAATTTGTTCACGGCAATCATTGCAATAACCGATAACAAGCCATATCCCATGAGGATATATTGCGGATCTTCGAACCCCATAACGACTGTAATAATCCCAATGATGGTTAAACTGCCCAAGAGCGAGCCAATAATGATCACGGAAACCGTGAGCACACGCACAATCCATTTGGTGAATTCACCGTCAGACTTGCTGTCCGCGTTAACTGCATGCTCCTCTTGGTCTGCCGTTATGGGAGTTGGGTTCCAAGCACGAATATAGTTCATGAACTTCACATTCGCACCAATGAAAACAATAATGAATAAGAGGCTAATGATGAAAAACAATTCATTATACTGCTCGACAACTAATTCAATGTATTTCACCGTTACCGCAGCCGATACCCACAGTCCTGCAAACAGCAGATAGGTTTTGTTTCTTGATTTATGTGCATAACCAACCGCAGCGGCCAGCGCCGCAACAAGAGGCAAATTCATCCATAGGCCATAATCCTCAAATATTTGCGAGATCGAAATAAATAAAAGGATTCCGATGGCGGCTTGAAAGGTTACCCATTTCAAAAAAGGCGAATCGATAATGCTACGTTCAGTAAGCACATACAGCAGGCCATTAACGAAGACTAATCCCAGCCAAATGGCGATCTGCATGAGCTCAACCTCAGAGCCAGAACCCCATTTGGGGAAGAAATACAATCCATAAGCCAGATGAAATAACACATAAGCCAGAACATAGAACGGCTGCCACCTGGTTAAAAGCGCGAATAACAACGCCGGTATAAACCAGACTGCGAACAGGCTGTAGCTATCCGCATGGGAATTATAGGTCTGCCCGATAAGAGCAACACCTACGCCGAACGACACACAACTTGCAAACAAACTTAGTTTACTTAGAAAAGTTCTGCCGGCTTGACGAGAAAGCCAGACCGACAACCCGTAGAATCCGAGGATGAGCAGGAAGACGGGGATGAATTTCTCCCACCGATTCAGCTTCTCCCAATTCGCTGCGAAGAAATATACGATGGCAGTTAATAGGCTGCTTGCCCCCAACACATACCCTAATTGAATCATTACAAATTTGGATTTCATGATAGTATGCCTCCTCTCGATCTACTTCTCATTGTAAGGGAGATGAAGAAGCAGCAGAAGTACTATCTATTCCTAGTACCTGATCATTAGCCCAAGGAGGATGAAGCTTGCTACATCGTAGGCGCTGAAACCTCATTCCCCTGCGAATGGAGGTACAATTGCTCATAATAGCCATGCAGCGCAATTAATTCCGCGTGATTTCCCTCTTCCACAATTTGCCCTTGGCTCATCACAAGGATGCGGTTGGCATGCAAAATGGTTGAGATGCGATGAGCGATAACAAGCGTCGTTCGTCCCTCTGCCACGATTTGCAAAGCCGTTTGAATCAACTGCTCCGTTTGGGAATCCAAATTCGCCGTTGCCTCATCCAGAATCAACACTTTGGGCTTAAACACAATAATGCGGGCGAAGGAGATCAATTGCCTTTCTCCTGCAGACAACCCGCTCCCTCGTTCCGAGATTCGCGAATCATAGCCATCCTTCAGCCTTGAGATGAGGGTATCCGCCCCAACTAACCGGCAGGCTTCAACAACCTCTTCCCGGCTAATCGTTTCATCAAACATCCGCACGTTATCCAGAATGCTGCCGGCATATAAATAAGGCTCCTGCTGGACAAGTCCAACCATCCGGTGCAAAACAGCCTGCGGAATATCGCGGATGTCTGTCCCATCAATCTCGATACTTCCCTCCTGCACATCATAGAAACGGCAAAGCAGGCTGATCAGAGAGCTCTTCCCTGCACCTGTCGTCCCCACAATGCCAATCATCTCCCCTGGCTGAACATGAAGCTCCAGATCCTCAATAATGGTTCTATCCTTCAAATAACCAAAATGCACATGATTGAATCGAATATCGCCTTTCAAATCAGCGACCGCGATGGATGTCACTTGTTCACTATCCTTCACTTCCGGTTGTGTGGAGAAAACATGCCAGATTCGGTTCAATGAAACGGTAGTCGATTGAAGCGTGTTCCACTGCTGGGTAATGTTGTTAATCGGCTGGAAAAACTGCCGGATATACGTAATAAAGGCGTACAGCACGCCGAACTCAATCGTTTTATCAAAAACGGCCATACCGCCGACCCATGTAATAAAAGCAATTGATATATTTCCTAAAATATCAAAAGAACGATTGAACCAAACATTCGTCCGAATTTCACGTAAATTCGCGCGGAAATAGCTGTGATTTCGCTCGATGAAGCGATTATTTTGTTCTTTTTCTTGATGGAACGCTTGAATCAGATGCATCCCTGATAAATTTTCAGCGGCAAAAGCAACCATTTGGGATAATTGCGTCCTTGATAGCTGATAGGTTTTGCGCATATATCGCCGAAAGCTAACCGCAATCAGCACGATGATAGGAATCACGATCATACTGTACAATGTCAGCTGTGGATCCAAATGATACATCAGCACAATGATGAAAATAAGTGTCATCCCGTCGCGAACCAAGCTGAGGAGCACTTGTGTAAAAAACTGATTCAGCGTCTCTGTATCACTAGACACATGTGTAATTAGGCTGCCGCTTGGCGTCCGGTCATAATAGGACATCGACTGTTTAAAAATATGCGCAAACAAATCCTTGCGGATTTTGGCAACAATATTTTGTCCGGCAAATTGAAGTAAATTATTTTGCAAATAACTGAAAAATAAACTACACACCGAGAGGCCGACATAAAACAAGCAAATAAGCAGAAGCGAGTTATAGTCATTTTTCCCAATCATCAAGTTGTCATCAATCGCAATTTTAACTAAATACGGCTGAAACAAGTCCGCGGCAATTCCCAGCAAAGCGCAGAAGACGACGGCGGCAAAGGTGAATCGATGCGGCTTGGCGTACCCCGATAAGAATCGGAAAGACGATTTCATGGATTGCCGGTCCTGCGAAGTCTTAGGCAAGGTCATCGTGGCTTCCTCCTTCCTGAATCGCATGCAGCTGCGCATATAAGCCTTCCTGGGCAATCAATTCCTCATGGGTTCCCCGCTGCACGATCCGGCCTTCATGAAGCACAATAATTTCATCGGTATGCTTCAAGGCTGAAATGCGATGAGCAATCCATATCGTTGTTTTATTGGATCGTTCCTTGCGGATTGTGTCAATAATATGCTTCTCGGTCACCGAATCGACGGCACTGACACTATCATCCAAAATCATCAAAGGAGAATCCTTAATGATGCCTCGGGCTAAGCTCGTTCGTTGACGCTGCCCCCCGGATAACGTGACGCCGCGTTCGCCGAGCTTCGTTTCAAACTTCTCCGGGAACGACGTAATACTCGAGAGAATCTGCGCTTTCTTAGCCGCGTACTCAACCTGCTCCAGAGGTGACTCTCTTTGATAAAAAGCGATGTTATCCCTGATCGTGGTGCTAAACAAGAAGCCTTCCTGCGGCACATAAGCGATTTGGTTGCGCAAGCTTTCCAACGTCACATCGCGAATATCCGTCTCCCCGATCCATACGGTTCCTTCGGGAGGGTCGTAAATGCGCAGCATCAGCTTGACCAGCGTCGATTTGCCGCTGCCCGTTTTCCCGATTATGCCGATGGATTTACCCGGTTCGATCGTTAAGGAGATGTCATGCAGCACCTCATCTTCATCATCTGGATAAGCGAAGGATAAATGCTCGATACGAATCCCTTCATGGTCGAGATGAGATTCCTGGGCTAGCTCTTTTTCCACAACTTCCGACTGCAAATCCAACAAATCGTTAATTCGCTCCAAGGAAGCTCGGGAACGCTGCATCGCATTGATTACGCGCCCAATCTGCTGCAGCGGATTTACCATCATGCGTATGTAGAGCGTTAACTCAACGAAGTTACCAATGGTGATGCCCCCGTGGATCGTTAAGTATCCTCCGAACGCAATCGCAATAATCAAGGATATGGCCCCGAGAAAGGGAATCAAAGCTTCAAATAGGGAGGAGAGCCGAATCAATCTCAGCTGATTGTCCCGAATCCGGTCCACCGTATCGCTGAATCTGCGAACCATAATCGGTTCTACGGCGAATTTCTTCGCGACCCGAATGCCGCCGAATTGCTCCTCGGCTGACTCCGTCATTTTGCCTAATGCCTCTTGGACTTGCATGGAACGCTTTTTGATAACGGGCTGAAATCGAACCGTAAGCACAGGAATGAGCAATAAGGGCACTATGCATATGGCAATTAAATATAGCGGGACCGAGCTGAACAACATGGTAATAATCACCGCAATGATTAGGATCGCGGAGTTCACCACTTGATTGATTCCCATGGAGATCGATTCTCGGATGACCGTCACGTCGTTCGTCATGTAACTGAGCAGCTTGCCAACGCCATTCTTCGAATAAAAAGTCGCACCCAGCTTCGTAAAGTGGTCAAACAGCCGATTCCTGGTAACAAACTCGAAACGTCTGCCATTGCGCATAATCATATATTGACCAATCCCGGCCAAAATACCAAACGACAAGCCAATCACTAATAACTGTTCACTGTAATGGACAATAAGGTCTTTGCTCAAACCACCTTGCTTTAATTGATCTGTGAACAAGCCCAACTGCTTTGGATAATACGAATAAATGATGTTGCCAACTGAAATGGACAATGCGGCAATGACGTACAACGGCCATTTCTCTTTGAAAAAATCAACCAATAACCGTGTAGATTTCAAACGACATCACTTCCTATAATTGTTCTCTGGCAACTGCGCCTCCCGATGGGGAAGTTTGCCATGTATCCCTTTACAGTATACGCCTATTCAGAATGACTTCCTATATCAGATATTGACGTTATAATAGAGAAGTCATCTAAACTTAACATAATAGCTTAAGGAGGATTCCCTTCATGGATTTTATACTGGATCGAATTGATAATAAAATTGAGTTTTTTCAAGCGTACGATTTGAAAACACTCGAACGGCAAATTAATGATCAAATTGACAATAACAAAGCGTTGCTGCTCGACGTTTATGCGATCCAACACAACATCGTGTTTGATCCCAATGCCGGCAAAATGCTGTACAGTGCCGTTGTTCATTTTAAAGTGAAGTCATCATAAACGTGACTGACCGATTTGGAAAACCTGCGATAATGCATGCTTTTTCGGTTAATTCGTGTGAAAATCGAGAAAGCCTGCGATTATGCAGGCTTTTTGAGCTTTTCCCTCCTGAAATGGAAAAATTGTCTCTAAAGGATGCATAATCGCAGGCTTTTTACTATTTTGCTTATTTCCAAGACGAAAAGGATGCCTATTCGCAGGAATTTCGCGAAAAGGGTACGGAGGGGTATCCTCAAGTTAATCTTCTTGAAGCACAAGACCATGCTTCTTAAACAAATCACTCATCGCTTGCTTAGCCTCAGCTTCATCAGGACCGTGAATATCGAGCCGGTACACTTCATGGGTCAAGAGCGTGATGCTCAACCCAAGAATGCTTTTGACATCAATGAACCGTTTGCCCACTTTGAGGACGATGCTGGATTGGAACTGATTCGCCGCTTGATTGATTTCTACAATTGTTCTTGTACCTAATCCGCTCATAGCGCTCCCTCCAATCTGAATTCACGCGGCATTCTGCGAGCAACTCCGGTGCGGATGGCAGCTTCAATGACGGCTCTGCGGATGAGTCTGACAACCTCTTGATTGAAAACACTCGGAATAATGTACAATTTATTCAATTCTTGCGGTGCGACAACAGAGGCTATGGCCGCAGAAGCAGCGAGCTTCATTTCCTCATTAATCGTCGTGGCTTGACAATCCAAGGCAGCTCGGAAAATCCCCGGGAAGCATAGAACATTGTTGATCTGATTGGGGAAATCGGATCTTCCTGTTGCGATAACACCTGCAAGATCTTCAATCTCATCGGGATGTATCTCTGGCGTCGGATTCGCCATGACGAATACGACAGGACGCAGAGCCATTCTCTCCACATCGCTTCGCTTCAGAATCCCCCCGGCTGACAGCCCAATAAACACATCGGCCCCATCCAAAACATCAGACAAGGAACCCGTTAACTGATTCGGGTTTGTTTGCTGTGCGTACCAGTTCCATATCGGATTCGTGTAAGAGCTGCTGCTAACCAATGCTCCTTCCCGATCTACGCCAATTAACTGCTTAACACCTGCAGCTAACAAAATTTTGGAGCAGGCCACTCCTGCCGCCCCTATTCCGCAGATGACCACCTTTACTTCATCAATCTGCTTCCCGACAACCTTAAGCGCATTGATCAATCCCGCATAGAGAACAACAGCCGTACCATGCTGATCATCGTGGAACACCGGAATATCGAGCTCGCTTCGCAGCCTCTCCTCGATTTCAAAACAACGCGGTGAAGAGATATCCTCTAAATTGATACCGCCAAAAGCAGGGGCAAGATGCTTGATGGTCGTAATAATTTCTTCCATGCTTTGCGTATCCAGGCAAATGGGAAAGGCATCAACATCCGCCAGCTGCTTGAACAGCATCGCTTTGCCTTCCATAACCGGCATTGCCGCATAAGGGCCAATATTGCCAAGCCCAAGAACCGCGCTGCCATCTGAAACAACAGCAACCGTGTTGCGTTTGATGGTAAGCTTGTACGCATTTTCTTGTTTGTCATGAATCGCCAAGCAAACTCTTGCCACATCAGGCGTGTATACACGGGACAGATCGTCCCGATTCTGGATCGGCACTTTGGGCTTCATCTCAATCTTGCCGCCCAAATGGAGCAGGAAGGTGCGATCGGATACATGAACAAGCCGCACGCCTGGCAATGCCTTCATAGCACCCGTGACCGCCTCCAATTGAGCCTGCTCCAACGCGGAAACCGTAATATCGCGAACCGTCCAATTCGGACCGGTCTGGATGACGTCAATGGCAATGACGTCTCCCCCATTTTCCGTGATGACCGTTATCAACTGTCCGAAATGAATCGTATCGGTTTGCAGCTCCAAACGCAAAATAATACTTTTACCCCCAAGTGAATCCTTCATGCCAAACTCCTCATTCCTGTCGATTTTACTGAGATGAACTCCACCCAACAGCATAGAGGCACATTTCCAGTTTATGCTTCTTCGTTTACCAGCACATTTTTGCCTCTCCACTTAAGGAATAAGGGGATCGTCAACCAGAGGAACCCGATAATTAAGAAAGCGAGCGAGACCGGCTTTTGCAAGAAAATCATGAAATCGCCATTGGAAATCGTTAACGCTCTGCGCATGTTGTTTTCCAGCATCGGTCCGAGAATAAGCCCCAGCACCAGTGGCGCTAACGGGTAGTCATTTTTCGATAAAAAGTAACCAACAAGACCGCAGCCCATAATTAAAAGCAAATCAAAGGTGGAGTATTGAACAGCGTAAACACCAAAGACGGAAAATACGATAATTAATGGAATCAAATACTTCGTTGGTGTTTCGATTACTTTGGCGAACACTTTGACAAGCGGCATATTCAGAATGAGCAGCATCAGGTTGCCCACGAACATGCTGGCGATAACGCCCCAAGCAAGCTGCGGGTGATCTTGGAACAGCAAAGGGCCTGGCTGCACATTGTACATGATGAAAGCACCCATTAAGATAGCGGTCGTTCCTGACGAAGGAATGCCTAACGTCAACAGCGGGATCATAGCTCCCCCTGATGCAGCATTATTCGCCGCTTCCGGTGAGGCTACGCCTTCGATGGCTCCTTTCCCGAATTTCTCGGGATTTTTGCTAATTTTCTTTTCCACGATATAGGCAAAAAAAGAAGCAAGAATCGCACCTGCACCTGGCAGGAGTCCGATGAAAAAGCCAAGCACCGAGCCGCGGGCAATCGGCGCCGCACTATCTTTCATATCCTGCTTCGTTGGCAGAATTCGATTGATTTTGGCCAACTCGTTATCGTTGCCTTCACGCTGCAAAATCGTCTTGAACACTTCGCCGACAGCAAAAGTACCAACAGCTACCGTCAGAAATTCCAAGCCCTGATAAAGCTCGGGGATATTGAAGGTAAAACGTTCCACACCGGATACATTATCAATGCCGATTGTAGCGAGCAGAAGTCCAAAGGCTGTCATCATGAGCGCTTTGACCATGGATTTCCCGGCAAGCCCGCTGATCGCGAGCAAGCCGAGAACCATCAGAGAGAAATATTCCGCAGGCCCAAACTTGATCGCAACAGCCGACAACGGACGCGCTAAGAAGATAAGACCAATTAAGGAAATAATCCCGGCAGCGAAAGAGCCAATCGCCGAAATCGCAAGCGCAGCGCCAGCCCTGCCTTGCTTAGCCATCTGATATCCGTCTAAAGTCGTCACGACAGATGATGACTCACCTGGCGTATTCAGCAAGATTGATGTCGTCGAGCCGCCATACATGGCACCGTAATAAACACCTGCCAGCAAAATAATCGAGCTCGTCGCCGCTTCCTCTGGACCTAACCCTGCGGTCATAGTCGCTGTAATCGGGATTAATAGAGCTACACCGCTCATAGGTCCAATCCCAGGCAGAACACCTACTACGGTACCGATTAATACACCTAGGAAAACAAACACGACATTGTGCCACTGCATTGCAGTACCCAAGCCATGAAGCACATAATCAATCGTGCTCATTTCAATTACCTCCTTAGAGTTTGCTTAAGCAAACTAGAGCTGCGTCAGACATATCTTAGAAGCCTAACCAGCTTGGAAATCCGGGCAGCGAGCCGTTCAGCAAGTCCACATACCCATAATAAACACCGCAGGAAAATACGGCCGAAATCAAAAGGGATACCCAGACCTTGCCTTTTTGCATCGTTTGAAATCCAATCATTAAAAACAGAAACGTTGAAATGACGAAACCGATATCTTCAAGAAATAACGCATAGAGGACAGCCGCCGTAAAAATGATGCCAAATCGTTTATAATCCAAATTTTCTTTGTATTTCTCAGCTTTTTGCCGACGAAAAGTATCGTAAATGAGCCTCAGACTCATTAAGGCCAAGAAAGCTCCCAAGATCATCGGGAAAATATTAGCTCCTACATTACTGCCGTATGCACTTGTGGAAATGCTTTTGCTGCCGATTACAAATGCCGTACCGATGGCCAAAAAAACGATGCCCGCATAGCGATCAAACAAAGTATTCATCTGTCTTATTCAACCTCCCGTCATCCTGGGACCCTCTTATTTCTGCATCCCTAAAGCAGTCAGCATATCTTTTAATTGTGTTTCTTGCTGTGCAAGATAAGTTTTGAAATCATCTGCTTTTTTATAATCGGTTTCCCAATTGTTCGCTGTCATTTCTTTTTTCCACACATCGGAATCAACCATTTTCTTAATCGTATCCTCCCAGAATTTCTTCGCTCCGGCATCCATATTTTTAGGTCCGAAGAACCCGCGCCAGATGAGGAACTCTGCATCAACACCCTGCTCTTTCATCGTCGGAATATCCTTCATATTGCCACCGAGCCGCTGTGGAGAGGCAACCGCCAAAATTCTGATTTTGCCGGCTTTGACATATTGGTCCAGAGAAGACGCATCTGTTCCGAGAACATCCGCATTGCCGCCGAGCAGTGCAGTTACCGCTTCTCCACCGCCATCATAGGAGACATATTTCACCTTTTTCGGGTCGATACCGTATTTAAAAGCAGGCAGAATAGATACCAGATGATCCATCGAGCCAGGAGCGGATCCGCCCGCTACCGTTAATTTCGTAGGGTCATTTTTCATATCAGCAAGCAGTGATTTCAAATCTTTATATTTGGAATTGGCTGCTACCGCTATGGCCCCGTAATCTTTGGTCAATTGGGCGAGTGGCGTTGTATCCGCGTATCCATAAGGGGTGTTGCCTTCTTTTTTCAAATGGTTAATGAGAATCGGCGGAGAGCTGACGAACAATTTATAATTGTCCTTCACATCTTTGGTCGCATATTCGGCCATGAACACGGCCCCGCCTCCGCCCGGCTTATTTTCAACCGAAATCGGTTTATCCATGGCTTTGGTCTCCGTCAATACTTTCGCAATCGTACGAGCCGTCATATCCCAACCGCCGCCAGCACCAGACGGAGCGATAATGCTTAACGCCTTTTCAGGGTATTTGGATGCTGCTTGTACAGGTGCCGCCGTTTCTTTACCTTTGTCCACCGCTCCTTCTGTCGGTTTGGCTGCACCATTACCACAGGCCGCCATGGATAAGGCCAATACGCCGATCGTTGTTACTTTCCAAGAAGCTGCTACCACATTTTTTATCAAATGAAACCCCTCCATATGTTTGGTGTCCTTCATGTATACGCTTTCTTTGAAACGCTTTCAGAATAACACCTGAATAAAATTTAGAGAAGTTTAACATGATTAGTTATAATAACTTCGTTTTGGGCATTTTGTTCATATTGTTCACGGGAGCGGAGAGGCGTTTTCCCTCAAAATGATAGCGCTTTATGATACAATACAAGCTGAAACGGGGGGGCCTATTCCAGTCATGAAGCTGCAAACCAAACTAATTTTGATTATTTGCTCACTGCTCGTCTTCATCGTCTTAAGTTTAGGCGGCATTTTCTATTACATTATGACCTCTGCGCTTGAAGATCAGATTGGTACTCGCGCTTTGAAAGTCGCTGAGACGATGGCCAGTATGCCCGACATCCGCGACGCCTTCCAGCTCAAAGACCCCTCATCTGTAATTCAACCCATCGCCGAAGCGGCACGCGAGAAAATTGATGCCGAATATATCGTTGTCGGGAATCGTGACGGGATTCGGTATTCCCACCCTTTGCTGGATCGCATCGGGAAAGAAATGGTCGGCGGAGATAACGGCCCTGTTCTTGAAGGGAAGTCCATTATTTCAAAAGCCATTGGATCGCTAGGTCCTTCACTTCGCGGCAAAGCGCCGGTAGTTGATGACGATGGTCAAGTGATCGGTATCGTGTCCGTTGGCTTTTTAACAGAGGATATTGAAGTAATTACTGATGCTTACCAAACACGAATTGAATTGATTTCTATGATCGTGCTTGTCGTCGGGCTTGTCGGTTCTGTTCTCATCGCGCGCAACGTCCGGCGTTCTATTCATGGCTTGGAGCCAAAGGAAATCGGGGCGTTATATACAGAAAAGAAAGCTATCCTAGAGTCCATTCGCGAAGGTATCATTGCCGTCAATCAGGATGGCGTGATCACAATGGCCAACCGCTACGCCCTTCAGTTGTTGGAATTGCCTACTACGGCCAAGATTACAGGAAGACAAGTGGAAGATGTGATCCCAAATACCCGCTTATATGAAGTTGTTCGGACAGGCAAGGCAGAGTTCGACCATGAAATGATGATCGGCGATCATGAGGTCATCGTGAACCGGGTACCAATTATGGAGCGCAAATCCGCTGTCATCGGTGCGGTTTCCAGCTTCCGCAGCAAATCAGAGCTGTACCGTTTGGCGGAGGAATTGTCCCAGGTCAAACGCTTTGCGGAAGCGCTCCGCGCACAAACACATGAATTCTCAAATAAGCTGTATGTCATTTCGGGGCTTATCCAATTGGAATCGTACCAAGAAGCTGTCGAGCTTATTTCCAAAGAAGCCGATGTTCATCAGAATTGGGTGC
Source organism: Paenibacillus alba (assembly GCF_013204855.1). GTDB lineage: Bacteria > Bacillota > Bacilli > Paenibacillales > NBRC-103111 > Paenibacillus_E > Paenibacillus_E alba. The sequence goes on from NZ_JABMKZ010000002.1 coordinate 605,345, forward strand.
AGTTCATTATGCGGGAAATCCCGGATCCGATGATTGGTGGGCTGCTCATTGGCAAATTCAATCATGCGCAAGAATTAAAACTTACCTTCGAAATTGATCACGAAAGCTCGTTCCGCGATATCCCGGCTCGAATAGATCGCAATCTGCTTGTCACCATTATCGGGAATCTCATTGATAACGCTATGGATGCAGTCCTAGGCCTGGATGATCAGACCGAGCGATTTGTGAAATTGTTTCTGACTGACCTGGGTGAGGACCTGATCATTGAATGTGAAGATCGCGGTATTGGAATCCCGGAGGAAACAGGTATGGCTGTCTTTGAAAAAGGCTTCTCTACCAAAAAAGGGGAGCATCGCGGGATCGGACTTGCCTTAGTCCAGCATGCTGTCGGGAAGCTGAATGGGTATATCACCTTTCACAAACATCCAGCTGGCGGCACCATCTTCACGGTTGCGATTCCCAAGATGAACGATTTCACAGAAAGGAGTTAGCTGCATGGAAAACCGCAATCCGAGCGTTGAAGTATTGATCGTCGAAGACGATGTGAAAATTGCTGAAATCAACAGGCGATTCGTTGAAAAAGTAGATGGCTTTCGCGTCGTTGGTATCGCCACCGATGCCTTGCAAGCCAAAGAGCAGTTGGAAATTCTGACCCCGCATCTTGTCCTGCTCGATGTCTATTTACCGGGCGCCTCGGGTCTAGAGATGCTCTCCTTTATCAGACAGCATTACCGGGAAACCGACGTCATTATGATTACAGCAGCCAAAGAAATAGATGCCATTCGCGAAGCGATTCGCAGCGGAGCGTTCGATTATATTATGAAGCCGCTCGTATTTAACCGGCTGCAGGAAACGTTGCTGCGCTATCTGAATTTTCATCGAGAATTACTCCGAATGAAAGAAAGCGGCATGATTAGCCAAAGCGATGTTGATCGATTATGGTTGGGGGCACCCAAGAAAGACTCCGGCTCAGACACCTCCTTCCTGCCCAAAGGCATTGATAAACTCACACTGGTCAAAATCGTTCATGCGATTTCGGCCGCTGAGAATGGTTTGACCGCGGATCAAATCGCCAAAGAAATCGGCGTTAGCCGCTCCACCGGACGCAGGTATCTGGAGCATCTAGTCAGCTCCGGCGATCTGTACGCCGATCTCTCTTACGGCGTAGTCGGCAGGCCCGAACGGGTGTATCGGAAGAATCATGCCTAAGTTATGGGAATTGGCAGGATTCGGATGCACTTCTTGAAAGCCTGCAATTGTGCATCTTTTTAGTCTTGGAATCGTGTTTTTATCTTAAATTCCTGCGATTACGCAGGCTTTTTTGTTAATTCCTTGGATTTTAGAAGCAAAACCATAAAATTCCTGCACAATCGCAGGCTTTTCCTTTATTCACTCGATTTCCTCTCAAATTGCTGTATTTTCGCAGGCTTTTAGGAACAGAGAGAGTCAGTGAGCGCTGCGCATTTCACGACGGAAAGCCAATTTGCTATTTGGCGCTCACAGCCGGTATTTGCGCTTTGGGCCCGGTGATCTCTTTCGCTAAATTAGCTACTTATAGCTAAATCATCTATTGTGCTCCGAACGAAGATACAACAGACTTAGCAGCAGGACGGCAGATCATGCAGCTCCCTGTCTTTGCTATTGCTGCATAGTCTTCCTCCCATTAGAGTTGATCTGTATCCTCACTTGGAGCTCAGACGTCGGTTAACCATTTATTCTGCTCATTGGAAATTGTCCAATGAAACCAGCCATCATAGAGTTTATTGCAAGCTTGCACTGGAAATAAGCCAATCAAAATCTCCATTAAACCTCAAAATGGCTGCTTTATAGATTTTACATTGGAGTTTATCCAGTGAAATCGTCCTTTAAGCTCTTCAAACTAACTTGCATTGGAATTAATCCAATGAAATCCGCCTGCTTTCCATTCATTTATATGTCAACAAAGACGCCGACAACATCCTGTCGGCGTCTTCGGTTTCAAACCTCGTGGCGTTCCACGATCCCGTCCATACCGTCCGGGATGCGGATCTCCACCTCCACGCTGCGCGGCGCCCTAACCTGCAGCCGCATAACGCGCCCGTCCTCCTCGAGTCGCCAGGCGACATCGATGCGGCCCTCGCGCGGCAGCGGCACCGTGCCCCTTGCCCACTGCAAGTCCGCGGGCTGCGGAGCCACAACAACCTTCCGCCATCCTTTGTCGGCGGCGGTTACGCCAAGCACATTTGCGCCAAGGAAATAGGCTGGCGCAGCCGACCACGCGTGACAGTGACTGCGCGTGAGCATGTCCGGGTTCGCGCGGTTTTCCGCGAAATTCGGATACATTTCCCAGCAGGTGGTCGCGTCGTAATCGATCATTTGTCCAAAATGATAACGCATATCCGTGATCATCCGCTCAACACCGGAACTGCCGATTTGGGCCAGCGCCTCATAATAAAAGAAGGACATAAACGGACTGCCGATTTGGACAAAGTCGACAGGAGGAGCAAATAAATACGTCTTCATTTGTTCGGCACGTTCTCCTTCAGCAATCCCGCACAAATACGCGATGACCTGCGTCTGCATACTAAACACATCCGATTTGCGTCCATTTGCATGAATGCAATCCAAGTAAGCCCCTCGTTCCTCACTCCAGAGATGGGCGTTAATCGCCTGACTTAGCCGTAGCGCTTTTCCTTCATACACAGTCGCGTCCCCCACTTCGCCTACCGCTTTCGCCAGCTCAGCGGCGCTGCGAAGTGTTTTGACCAAAATCATATTTTGATGAGTAACTACTCCATGATTCGGTTGATCAATCGGTGCCCAGTCCAACAAATTCCAGCCTTTAATAAACAATAAGCCCCGCTCATCCAGCTTTTGCTCAAAATGCTCCAAAGTAAAGCGAATATGCGGCCACATGTCGCGAGCAAACTGTTCGTCTCCGGTATGCACGAAATATTCACAGCACGCCAACGCCCAGAAGAAGGTCCAATTCGGAATCACGCTGCTCCAACCGCTTGGCACCTGATCCACGTAGAACGGAGTTTGTGTCCGCGAGCCCGGCACCAATCGCAAACAGCGCTCAACAATTTCGGTCGCGCCGAATACGTAATAGTTCACCAACGCCTCGTTCCGGCTGTCGCCAACCCAGAAAACCTGCTCATACGCGGGACAATCTACGAAAGTGTCCTCCATGCATAGCCGGGTCGTATGTTTGCTGATCTGCCAAATGTCGTTCAACAGCGCATCAGAGCATTGAAATTTCCCTACCTCTGCAACCGGATAATTGCTTTGCAGCATCTGGACGCCATATAACTTAATCGGTCTTCCCGCGTTTCGGGCCGTAACCATCAAATAACGAAAACCTCTGCGCACAAAAGACGTATAGGATTGACGTCCCTGAGAGCATGTGTAGCGCAAAGTATTATCCAAATGAAATGTATCCTGACGCCAGCCGTCACGCATATATTCGAAGCCATAGAAATCAAGAATGCTGCCTTCGGAAGCATCCACTTCAAACTGAATATAGCCGGACAGCTCACGGCCAAAATCAATAATAAACTCTGTATCCGCACCTTCATACGCAGGCACAATTGCAGGCGTTCCACTTGCGATAACCGCTTGCTGCAAGCTGTAAGGAATCGGTTGTGACTGACTCTCTTTTTTCCAAATGCTCAAGGCAAAAATAGAATCCCTGCTAACCAATTCGAGCGGAAAAGGTCGAATCCATTCCCTAAACGTACTCAGCTCCGCAGAACTGGCAATCTTTCGAATCGCCAAATAAGTGCTAAAAGCAGGAAAAGCCTCCGCATCCAGTTCCTCCTTCAAATCCTCTTGCGCAGCAAACAAATTAAATCCTTGATAAGCATGCAAGGCTTCATGGGTGTCCAAGTGGTCAATCACTACACAGCTGGCAAAAGGACCGATAGAGATGAATGAAGAGTCCGCAGCACCCGCGTCTCCTATTGGAGAAATCAGTTCAAACGGAATATCACAATCAATACCCAACTGCAAGGCCCTGCCATGATCTACGCCTGTTGTTTCCATCAGAAGGAAATTATCCCCGGCCTTTAAGTCAATATCTGCATATCTTTCTGGCAAAATCCCCGAATACCGATCCTCAGACAGCCATTCTCCATTGACATAGCATGCTTTTACGCACCCAGCTTCCACTAAGCCTATGGATGCATTGGCCGCTTCTCGCACGCGGATGACCGTAGCTATGTATCCCACATAACCGATGGGATTCGCATGATTGACACTGTCAGGAACTAATTGATTGCGAATATCAATGGATGATGTCCACGCCACCGGCTTCACTTGATGAAGAGATTCAATGCGCACTGGCCATACAAGTTCCTCCGTCAAAAAAGGAATATCTCTCGGAACAAGCTTGCTCCATGGCTCAGTTCCAACGGGTCCAATCAACACCGCTGACGTCCATGCGCTCTCATCGAAATTGTCCGAATGCCAAGCTGTCGGCCATGCTCTGGCGTCCATTCGCTCTGCAAAACCTTGCTGGCAAGCCATCCGTCCTGATCTGTTGTCATAACCAAGATGCAAGGAAGTTTTCCATGTCTCATCTGTAACTAGTTCAACCTTCGATTGCCCGTTGCAGTCGCTCTCAACTTGGACGACTAATCCACCCCGACCTCGCAGATAGTAGAAGTTGGATACACCAAAATGAATGACCATAACCGCAATCGTATTCGTTCGTCCTTTGTACAAGAGATGCTCAATATCGTACGTATCGTACGCCAGCTCGAAAGGCCAAGAACGAACAGGACCTCTTCCTACTTGTGTGCCATTAACGATTAGCACATAGCGTGAATCGGCAGTTAGCGACAGCCTCGCTGCTCCCCAGCCCTCTGCCGGTACTTCAAATGTTCGGCGGAAGCACCTCCACGTATTTCGCGGACTTTCCTCGCCTTCCCCCCAGATCCACTCTGCTTGCCAATTGATTACCGCATGTTCCATATTTCGACCTCCGCTAAAATAATGATTGTTTCTTCCATGCCCTTATTTTATGATGTTAGCGTACTCATTTTTAGGGTTATTTCCGACATTCATTAGGGTCAAAATTGACATAACGAGGGTGAATAGGGTTGACCGTTAAACGAAGCATTCTTGAAACGATGGGTGATCAATTTTTTCTGCCGGATCTGCCTTTCTATGTCAATCGTGTCAACGAGTCCTTCCATATGCTACAGCATACGCATGATTTTATTGAAATCAGCTATGTGGCTGAAGGAAGCGGCGCTCATTATATTGAAAATACATCACTAACCGTCTCCAAAGGAGACCTCTTTTTCCTCCCGGTTGGTGTTTCCCATGTGTTCCGTCCAGCATCAACCGCTCACACCAAGCCCCTGGTCGTCTACAATTGTCTCTGTACTTCCGAATGGATGAATCAATTGCTGGCGAACCACGCGAATGGCAGTACGGAAGACTTCAACGCTTATTTTACCCAAGCCATTGAGCAGTCGACTTGGCTTTCCTTCAAAGAAAGCAACGGTGAATTTCAGCCTTTGTTTGAACGGCTGCATTTTGAATATAACGCTCATCGCAGCGGTTTTATGACCATTTTCCAGACCTGCGTCGCACAGCTCCTCGTCTATATGCACCGCTCTCAAGCGGATCTCACGCCGGAGGTGACGGAGGTCAAGCTGCAGGATTTGGATCGCTTGCTCGCTCACATCCGCAGCAATTGCGGTCAGCTCCTTTCATTGACAGAGGCTGCGGCACGGCTATCGATCAGCGAACGTCAGCTGCATCGCCAGCTTAAAAAGCACACGGGCATGTCCTTTATGGCCTACGTTCAGCAAGCCAGAATCGAAGCCTGCTGCCGACAGCTCCGCGCAACGGATCACAAAATCAGCGATATCGCGGCAAATGTAGGCTATCAGGATATGAAGTTCTTCAATCAGCTTTTCAAAAAGCTGACCGGTGTCACGCCAAGAGACTACAGACAGCAGCAGCATGCAAACGAGAATTTGACGTAAAATTGAGGAAATGCTCGCATTTCAATAGAATGAGAGGCTTTGGGGACTTCTATTTGTGACAAAGTAGACGGTGGGATTGAATGGGGCTGATCCAAGGCCATCTTTAGCGAATACGCTGACTTATAGGCGACGTCCGGGGCTCACCGATTATGAAAACCTGCATATGTGCAGGCATTTCCGATCAAATCGCGTGAAAATAGAGAATGCCTGCGATTATGCAGGCTTTATAAGCTTTCCATTCAGAAATCGAAAAAAAGTCTCGAAAGGATGCCTATTTGCAGGCTTTTCACTATTTTGCTTATTCCCACGACGAAAAGGATGCATAATCGCAGGAATTATGCGAAATGTATGCACGCGTCTGAGGCCACTCTGCCAGCATGAAGCAAATTCAAGCGACTCAGGCCAACACAACCAACTCGAGCCACCCCACCATGAAGGTGTGTATCAATAGAAAGACAGGTACAACCTGCTGGCCAACTGTCTTCCAAACAACATGCAAAAACGCCTCCAAAACCACTGCGCAAGTGTGGATGGAGGCGTTTTTCGATAGCAACCTAAAAATTTGGGACAGCCGCTTTTGGACTATTTTATAAACCTAACATAAATTGAATGGTCATATCACTGAATCCAGGCAAGCCTTCATGACCGAAGTCTGGGTAGATTTCATACGATTTCTTGGACTTAATTTTGTTGTATGCCGCAAATTGTGTGGAAGGCGGACAAACCGTATCTGCTAAACCTACAGCCATCAGGACTTCCCCTTGAATACGATCAGCCAAATATTGAATATCAATATAGCCCAGCTGTGTAAATACTTCCTCTTGACGTTTGTGCTGCGGATCATGACGGCGGAAGTAATCCTTCAGCTCCTGATAAGCATCTTTCGCCAAATCCATTTCCCAAACGCGTTTATAATCGCTAAGGAAAGGATATACCGGCGCTAATCGTTTAATACGCGGCTCAAGAGCAGCACAAGCAATCGTCAGAGCACCACCTTGTGAGCCACCCATTGCGCCTACACGTTCAGGATCAACCTCCGGCATGCTCATGGCAATTCCCGCCAGCTGCGCTGTGTCCAAGAAAATATCTCGGTACAACAGTTGATCGGGATGATCATCAATCCCGCGAATGATGTGACCACGCAGGGTTGTCCCTTTCACCCCGCCTATATCTTCCGATAAACCGCCTTGACCGCGGCAATCCAGCGAGAAGAAGGAGAAACCTAAGGCTGCATATTGAATTTTGTCCGACCAATCGCCTGAATTTCCAGAATAGCCATGGAACTGAACAATGGCTGGATGAGGCGAGGTTGCGTGTTTCGGACGTACATATTTGGCATAAATGCGTGCGCCTTTTACACCTGTGAAATAGAGGTCAAAGCACTCTGCATAAGGAACCTGAAACTCACTTGGACGAAGCTCAATTTGCGGATCAATCGCCTTCATTTCTGCGATGGCCCGTTCCCAATAAGCATCAAAGTCGGCAGGACGGGGGTTACGGCCTTCATACTTGAGCAGGCTTTCTAAGGGCATGTCAACTAATGGCATTTCTCTTCCTCTTTTCTATTTTGTTTATGCGACCGTGTAGGTAGTTAAATCAACGGGTTGATCATTGACTAATCTTGTAATCTCCCTATCTGGACCACAGCTTAACACCAAAATTTCCTCGCTCAAATTCGTATATGTAAGGTTGAATGCTTCTTTAGATGTCTGGTAGTCGGGTTGTTTGGTGTTCATGCAGCTTACAAATTGCTGAAGATTGATAATTCCCTTGGCCTGCGCTGCAAGCTTATCCATGCATTCTATAACAACGGCATTCTTGTTTCCTTTGCTGGTAACGACGCTGCGGTCCAGTTGAACCTCTCTTTGGAAAGGCTGATCCATATATACGGCCATATAAACCTGACCACATAAACCGAACAAACCGTTCGTTTCCTCTACCCACTCGCCTACAGGCAGACAGCCTATAATTTGATCAGACTGATCTTCAGGAATTTGATAAGAAGCCATTATAACGTTGCGATGAAAAAGCACTTCCACATATTCGCTTTGGTGGCGCAGATCTCCTTCACTAAATTTGTTTCCAGGATGGAAAAAATAAGCATGATTGACCCCCGGTGTTGCACAAAGCGGTAAACAGACATCCCAACGGTGCTGTTCATTGTCAAATTCTGCAATACGCTCATACATTCCGCCTACAGCAAAGCTCTCTGTGAGATAAAGATAGGAGTGCAGAACGTCATGATCATGAAGCCCCTGACCGACTTGTTTGGGCACCTGACGTTTGACTTCAGTTGGAACAAAGCGGTTTAAAGCCTTAGCCTTAATTGCCTCAGAAGCCTCATAAGCCAGAAATCCCGCATATTCTGTTCGAGGCATATGATCCGGCAAAGAGAAATCGCCGAATTGCACATAATCGTGCAGAACATTCGTATCCTTGGGCATGTCATGCGGCCAAATGCGTGAATGGGCGCCTGCCCATGCCCCACCCAAATAATACGTGGCGCGAACGTTCCACAAATAATCCAGCATCTCAGCCAAAGTGGTTTGGATCGCTTCATCTTTTATAAGCTCCCACGCACAAGTAAAAGCCTGCACCCAATGCCAAAACCAAGGAAGTGCGCTGTACTCCACCATTCCAACTGTCTGGATGCGCTCGAGCGTGCTGCGCAAGGACTGAAAGCCATCCTCCAGCAAAGCTTTATCTTCATACAGCTGCCCAAAAATAAGCTTGGCAGCGGTATACTTCGCTTCATGATGATTATAAGCAGTCATAGGCTTGCGATAAAAATTGCTTTGATAAATATGATGAAAGGTTCTGTCAAAAGAACTCCGCAGCGATACACTCATTTCATGGGCATAGCGCTGGTAGAAGATGACCATCAAACTTCCCATTAACTCAACTGGCAGCGTATTTTTGGAAGCTTCTTCTGGTGAAGGGAAGAGATTAAGCGGCCAATGTCCGTAGGTTGCACTCTCCGGCTGCTGATCCTGAAGCTCGAGAAGCAGGAGCAGAACACCTTCCGCTTTACTTTTTGCTTGCTCGCGATCTCCCTCAAATGGAATTGTCTGATCCTGAGAAGCCGCAAATAAATAGGAAGCGTAATAGAAATTGTCTCGGACATCTTGTTGAAATAGGAACCCACTATTCAAAAGAGGCTGCTGATAAGCCTTTGCGGCAATTTTTGTTATGATTTCAACTTTGCGCTGCTGTAAATTCGTCATATGTGTCATCCCCTATTTGTAAAAAATTGAAACGTTTAACCTCAGTTTATATGCAAACAAAACAGGCGTCAATGCTAAGTGGCATTCACATTTCCCACATTCTGGTCGTTGCTATCACTGGACTTTTCTTATAAAATAATTAACCGTTGGTTAAAATATACAATCACCCATTAGGTACGGCATTGGAGGTATTCATCCTGATTCATATCGAAAATTTGCAAAAAGTATATGAGGACGTGCCGGGACGTCTACCGGCCATACAGAAAATCCATTTACATATTAAGCGTGGCGAAATCTTCGGAATTATCGGACATTCCGGTGCAGGGAAGAGTACGCTGCTCCGTTGTGTGAATTTGCTGGAACGCCCCTCCTCTGGAACGATTCAGATTGATGGTGAAGAAATGACCCGCTTGGATGCTCGGCAGCTGCAGACGAAGCGGCGCAAGATCGGAATGATCTTCCAGCATTTTAATCTCCTCTCCTCCTCTACGGTAGCTGAAAATATTGCTTTCCCATTGAAATTATCAGGGATCGGACAAGCAAAGCTCCAAGCACGCGTCCAGGAGCTGCTGGATCTCGTTGGGCTGCAGGAGCATGCCCACAAATATCCGAACCAGCTTTCCGGCGGTCAGAAGCAGCGCGTAGGCATTGCCAGAGCTTTGGCTAATCATCCAGACATCTTGCTATGTGATGAAGCAACCTCTGCACTTGATCCACAAACAACGAATGCTATTCTTGCTCTGTTGCTAGATATTAATCGCAAGCTGGGCATCACAATTCTGCTTATCACTCACGAAATGCAGGTCATTCGAGCGATTTGCGACCGTGTAGCCGTGATGGAGAAAGGCTTGATCGTCGAAACCGGAAATGTGCTCGATGTGTTCCTGAAACCACAACATGCGGTCACAAAAGATTTTGTTGGGCAAATATCTGACTTCACCACACAGATGGAGAATGAACAAAGCGAGGATCAGAGCGATTCTGCCGGGACTTTGATTCGAATTACTTATATCGGCAAGCAAACCTATGAACCGATTTTGTTCGAAACCGTCAAGTTAACGGATGTTTCCTTCGCCATTCTACAAGGTACCATTTCTTCGATGAAAGGCGTTCCTTACGGCCAATTGGTAGTCCGATTAACCGGCGGGCAGCCGGAGGAAATCGCAGCCGTCATTGACAAGCTCAGGCAAGAAGGAATCGAAGTGGAGGTGATGACGGTTTGAACATGACATGGGACATCAATTGGACTGAAATTACCAAAGCTACCGGTGATACGCTTGTCATGCTGGGCTGGTCACTCCTGTTCACATTTATCATTGGTATGGCATTGGGCATTATTTTATTTCTTACTTCCAAAGGGCAGCTGCTGCAAAATCTGCCGCTGTACAGCGTGCTTTCCATCGTTGTGAACATCCTGCGGTCTGTGCCTTTCGTCATCTTGATGATCTCGGTATTCCCGATCACCAAAGTGCTGGTGCACACGACCATCGGCGTGAAGGGTGCTATCCCGCCACTTATCATTGCAGCCGTGCCCTTTCTGGCGCGGCTCGTGGAATCTGCGCTGCGCGAAATCGAGAGCGGCGTCATTGAAGCCGCTCAGTCGATGGGCGCAACGCCATGGCAAATCGTCTGGCGCGTTCTGCTGCCGGAAGCGCGCCCGGGTCTGATCTCAGCCGTCACGGTAACGGCTGTCGCTCTGCTCTCCTACTCCGCCATGTCAGGCGTCGTCGGCGGCGGCGGCCTTGGCGATCTTTCGCTGCGTTATGGTTATATGCGCTTTCGCACCGACATCATGATCGTGACCGTCGTCATTCTCGTGCTTTTCGTCCAGCTGCTGCAAATGCTGGGAGATCGTTTGGTTACCAAATACAATCGTAAATAATCGTTTTGGAGGTATTCACACCATGAAGAAATTATCAGCAGCCTTAGTGGCCTTACTATTCGTACTTGCTCTTGCCGCATGCGGACAAAAAATAGCGGAACCCCCTGCAAGCTCGGCGCCTGCGGCATCTGCTGCACCCGGCACATCCAAAGAAGTTACACTGAAAGTTGGCGCTTCATCCGTTCCGCATGCTGAAATTCTGAATAACGTTAAAGCCAAGTTGAAAACAGAAGGCGTGAATTTAGAAGTTATCGAATTCAACGACTACGTTCAACCGAATGTTCAAGTGTTTGAGAAGCAGTTAGATGCCAACTTCTTTCAACATCAGCCCTATTTGGATCAATTCAACCTCGACAAAAAGCAAAATCTCGTTAAAGTCGTAGGCGTACACATCGAACCGTTCGGCGCTTACTCGCAAAAGGTGAAATCCGCTGCTGACTTGAAAGAAGGCGCATCCGTCGCGATTCCGAATGACCCTTCCAATGCTGGCCGCGCACTTGCTTTGATGGAGAAAAATGGTCTAATTAAGCTCAAAGACGGCGTTGGCATCAAAGGCACTGTTCAAGATGTTGTAGAGAATAGCAAAAAGCTGCAAATCAAAGAGCTTGACCCAGCTATGCTGCCGCGTAATGTCGGCGAATTTGACCTCGCCTTAATCAATACGAACTACGCTTTGCAAGCGAACTTGCTGCCTACGAAAGACGCGTTATTTATGGAGGACAAAAACTCCCCTTACGTGAATATTCTTGTATCTCGCCCGGACAACAAAGACTCCGAAGCTATGCAAAAGCTGGCCAAAGAACTCAATTCCGAGGACACGAAGAAATTCATCGAAGATAAATACAAAGGTGCGATTGTTCCTGCCTTCTAAAGCACTTTCCTATCTAGGATTGTTATCGTCAGGGAATGCGGCTGTTGATTAAGCCCCGGCGGGGCCTGTTTACAGGTCTGCCCGGACTAGCTATGTTAAAGCCTGCGAAAATGCAGGCTTTTTCAATGAAATCAGAGCAAATGAAAGAAAAGCCTGCGATTATGCAGGCTTTTTTAGCATTTTCATCCAAATAGTAATAAAGAGACACAAATGCCTGCACAATCGCAGGCTTTTGTTAATAACAGGAGCTGTACAGAGCTAAAGGATGCACAATTGCAGGTTTTCCGCCTCCAACGTCACTTAATCCCGTTTAGCATGCCTGTCAATGATCAAGTACCGTATACTTTCCACGATTCTACCCCAGTTGAAGTGGTCGATTTGGCGGTGATATTTAATCTGATTTTCATTGTCGATACGGGGGTAAAGGTTGTCGTATTATACTGGTTAGCCACAATCCCTAGCCCGGACGGACTTGCTACATTCACCCATGCCGTCCCGTTCCAGTATTGCAGCGTATAGGAAGCAGGCAGGTCGATGCCTTGATCGTCATCAAACCAATAGATATCGGTTTTTGAGATCGTTTTGGCACTCGCGAAATCAATCTGCAGCCATTGTGTCGTGCCTGGGTTATCCCAGTTGCCATAGACGGCATGGCCTCTATCATTTGAGCTTGTTGGCGTGTAACCATCATTCATGCCTGCTAGACTTTCCCAGGAAGATACGAATGAAGTGGTCACCGTCCCTTGAGGCGCGATATCCACTGGTCCAGTAGTTGTGCCGGCTTGCAGCTTCACCTCATACGTCGCCGCTGTGCCAATGTTTAGGCTTACGATCGTTTTGGACCCATTAGCAGCAGATACTGACCCAACGACTGCATTGTTGAGAAGCACATCATACGTGCCTGCAGCCAGTCCGCTAAACGAAACTTTTGTCGTATGGGCCGCTGATGGCGTTAGATTTTTCAATGTAAAGCTCACATTATTTTTGGCAATTGCGACCGTCGCAGTGGAGTACTGATCCCTTTCAAGCTCCATGGAGAGCTTCTGGGTAATCAGATTCAACCTTTTGAACAATCCGTCCTTCGGCGTGATCACATAGCTCGAACCGCTCTGGGTCACATCGGCACCATAACCATAAAGCCCAAATATAGGATCAACCGCGATATCCGCACTGAGAATTTTGAGCGCTCCGAACAACCCCAGATCCGCTTCCCCGCTCATCCCGCGCCAGCCATTGAACAGCGGTCCGCCGTCCAAACCAAGAGCGCCATAATTGCCTTTCTCTGCTTGGTAGGTCCAGGAAACAGCACCGATATTAGCGGCATCCGAAGAGATTTGCCCAGAGTTAATCGCACCAATATTAGCAATCTTCGCCGCATAGGAAAGTCGCTGCTCCACTTCTGGCGTTGTGGAATGATTGCGTATCCAATCGTCCATGGTATAGCCAGCCAACGAAGTGGTGTATTGGAAATTCCACCAGTTCTCGCCTGTAATGGTTACCGGATCTGCGTAATAATACCAGATGGGCATTTGTCCGCGAGCAGCCCGCGTTTTGTTGTTGATTTTGCTCATCATCGTTGTATTATTATTCATTTTGGCCAGCGTATAAACGGCTTCTTCCCCTGTATTATCGTAAGAATATTCAGAGCCGTAGGGGTAGGTCGTGTTTTTGAAATTATTATATTTTGTTGCCATTTTCGCAATCATATCATTGGCTTGTGTGGTATAGCCTTCATCTTGCAAGGCTTTGATGATATCCGGGGTTGTCAGCTCACCCATGAGGCCGGTATTCCAGTTATAAGCAACAGGGCCATCATACAAGGCTTTGAAGATGTTATATGCCCTTAATAAATAAGTGTTTTTCGTTTGCGCATACGTGATGAGATTCGGATACAGCTTCGCAATTTTATACATGCTGAAATACGTGTTATAAATATGCGGATACGCATAGCCGCGATACGTCGGGGTATCGTTCGGCTCCGGCATTAAGAAGTCATGAATGAGATAATCCGTATGATTATTCACCATAAGCCGATTCCAGATCGCAGTTTCCAAATACTGATCCACCGCAGTCACTTCGGCTGCCACAGGTGTCAGCGCATTTTTCTCTGCGAGGAATTGGCCGTGCGTATAGCCCCAATCATCTCCCCAGCCCCAATATCCGGCAAAAGAGCCCCGCTTCGCTTTATTTTGCATCATCCAATCGTCGAATACTTTGTCATAGATTTGCCCTGGCGCATTCCACTGCGTTTTGTTCACCATGAATGTGGCATGTCTTTGCAGCGCAGCATCAATAGGCTCTATGGCATAAAATTGAAGAACCGTTTTCTCGCCGCTGCCATAGTTGACGGTTATGTTGTTTGGCCCCAGATGCGTGAGACTGAGGTCATAAATTTTATGATCTGTGCCTGTTGTATTCACGTAAGTGATTGTCGTTTCAGAAGGATATTGCGCTGTCACCGAAGTAATCGCCTTCGACGTGTGCAAATCAATCTTCGCCTTCATATTGGTAGCGAACATCATGCCCGGTACAACCGTTACATCAACGAGTCCTTCTGTGTATAGGCGATCTTTCATCGCGTTCTCGTTCGCCACTTTAATAAATTTAAAGGCATACGTTTTGCTTTGATTGGCTGTTAGAATAAGGCTTGTATTCGGCAAATAGCCGCGGTTTGTGCTTTTAATGACACTCGAGTGAATATAAAAGACATTCAGCCCTTCTGTCCAGCCCCCTTGATCCATCGCCCACTTGCTGCCTGGATGTTCTTCAATTCTCCAGCGATCCTGATACTCGAATCCCGCGCCAGTGGCAGCATCCGGTATCAGCAGCAGAAAAGGTCCGATTCCACTAGGCCGTGCAGCTGTAATATAAGAGTTATTGTTCCCTACATAGGAGTGCGTGACAACTCGTGTTTCATAAATCGGATCATTCCCTGCTGTCCAAAACTCATTGAAAGGGAGCGGCAGGCCTACATCGCCGAACTCAATCGTTTGAGCGCTGGTATTCGTCAAATTAATAGACCACTGCAAATAATCATTCACTAATGCATAAGTCACAACGACTTTGAAGTTCTTAATCCCTTCACTATTCGCAGAATTCTGATAAGTGACTGTTACCGTATTTCCGCTTTGAGTAATCGTTCTCCCGTCCGCAGACTTACTCGTATAGGCTTTGGTCCAAGCACCGCTGCCCAGCTTGTAGGTGAACATTAATTCGCCCAGCCACTCGTGATCGGCCGTATTTTGATTCGGCGCATTCGTCCCATTCATCACATAATCTGTGGCGAACGTATCCCCGGTCAGCTTCAACGATGTAATTTCACCGTTCGAACCGGTCTGCACATTAAACGTGCTGTTGGATAACGTATTCGCATACGCCAAGCCAGGCGCACACAGAATGAGTACAACCGCTGTCAAAAACAGGCTCACAAGCAGTACAAGGCTATTTCGGCTGAACTGAAAACTTGGCATGCTCAATCATAACACCTCCATTAAATTGAATTAAATAGCCCAAACCTCTGGAATTGCTGCTGACTTTCCCATCACCTCCTTTCAGCATGTAGATACAGCAACTGAGCCTGCCAAAAAGGCAGTCTCGGAGGAGCAAACCCCCTCAACACCCGAAAAGCAAGCTGAGCCCGCCAAAAAAGCCGTCTCAACCTCCTTCGCACACGTGCTTACTGAACACATATTGAAAGCGCATTCAATAGTAGCAATAGAGAATAGACAGAACGCTGCTAACGCTTTCTGCCGCTCTATTTTTTTGTTTGCTTACCCTTTAATCCCCGTAGTTGCGATGCCTTCAATGAAATACCTCTGACCAAACAAGAAGACGATTACGGCTGGCATCACTACAATCGCTGTGCCCGCCATCAGGAGGTTCATCGGCGTATTATTCGCCCCTCGCAGTGTGGACAAGCCTAATGAGACGGTATATTTATTCGAATCATTCAGATAGACCAATTGACCAAGAAAATCATTCCAAACACCTACGAAAGTGAACAAAAGGACGACAACAATAGCTGGTTTAATAAGCGGAAGTATGATTTTACGATAAATCGTAAAGTAACCTGCGCCGTCAATAACGGCTGATTCATCCAGTTCTTTGGGAATCGTCATTAGAAACTGCCGCAGCAAGAAGATATTAAAGGCGCCGCCGCCGAAAAAAGCAGGTATGATTAAGGGCCAATAGGAATTCGTCAGCTGCAGCTTGGACCAACCGATGTATGTGGGGACTAGCGTAACAATGCTGGGAAGTAAAATCGTCATGATGATAAGTGAAAACCATAGATTTTTTAGCGGGAATTCCAGTCTGGCGAAGCCAAAAGCCGTTAAGCTGGCAGTTAAGCCTACACCAACTAATACCGGAATAATAACTGTAAAGGTGTTTATAAAATATTTCCCGAAATCAACGCGCGCCATCACCTCTGTATAATTATCAATCCGAAAAGCATTCGGAAACCAGATCGGCGGAAACTCGAGAATTTCCTGCAAATTCAGCAAGGATGAACGAATGATCCAATACATCGGGAAAAAGACAAGCAAGGATAGCAGGAACAAGACACCGTATGTAATAATTTTACCTCTGATCCGGTAGGTCATTACTTTTTCCCTCCTTCATAATGTACCCATCCGGCAGAAGAGCGGAATAACAAGTACGTGAAGAATGCAACAATGATGAACAACACCCAGGCGAGTGCGCAGGCATAGCCCATATTCTGACGCTGAAACGCTTCTCGATAGATGTAGAATGCATAGAATAACGTTGAATTTCCCGGTCCACCTTGGGTCATCGCATAGGCTTGCGTAAAAGCTGTAATCGAATTAACGAAACCGAGTATGACATTATAGAAAATGATAGGCGACATGAGTGGAATCGTTACGGAACGTAATTTATGCCACCAGCCTCCACCATCGATTTCCACAGCCTCGAGTAAATGAGTCGGCACATCCTGCAATCCGGCTAGAAAGATTACAATGACATTGCCAGACCCCCATACGGCGATAATAATCATAGATAACACCGAGGTATCCGGGCTGTTCACCCACATCAGCTTATCAATGCCAATGAAGCTTAGCAGATGGTTGATAATGCCGAAATCAGGATTATACAGCCACAGCCAAATGATACTGCTTGCAAGCACAGGAATAATCGAAGGCAAATAAAAAATTGCGCGGAAGGCAGCTCTGCCCCTAATCTTCTGATTGAGGAACAAGGCCACGACAAAGCAGAACATAATTGAAGCAATGACGGAACCAATCGCATAATAGGCAGTCGCTTTGAGCGAGTCAAAAAAGAAGAGATCCTGGGTGAAAATATTGCGGTAATTGTCCAAGCCAACCCATTGCTTCGGCTTGAGAATCGTCCAGTCCGTAAAGCTCAAATACAAGCTGTACAGCAATGGACCTAGCGTAAAAATGAATAGTCCCAGAATGGCTGGCAAAATGCATAGGTATCCTACAATTACCTGCTGCCGCTTAAGGCTTCTGTAACTAGACTGCTGATCTGTAGACATGATTCGGTACCCCCTAAGTGTGACAACCTTCCTTGTAAGCACATCAGGAACAAGCTGATCGAATAACACTTGTTCCTATGTGCTGTTTGCCTACATCTTACCTAACATGAATGTGATTTAATTAGCTTTGCCGCTATCAAAAATAGGTTTAATTTTCGGCATCATCTCTGCTATCGCGTCCTTAGCCGACTTCGTGCCTAACCACACCTGATCCAATCCTGGATTCAACACATCCCCAATTCGGCTATACGTCGGCAAGAAGAACCAAGGCGTCGGATACGTGGCTTTCAGAGCGTAATCAATAACAGCCGTTTTGTACTCCGGTGGATGAACAGGTGATTGTGTCCATCTCTTGATTTTCTCAGGATCTGTGTACCAGCTCATTTCCGTCGGCATCCATACCCCGCTATCAATGTTCGCTAAGTTCTTCTCAATATCCATAAGCCATTTGTAAAGCTCAATGGTTTCTTTGGGATGCTTGGTACTCTTATACACGACCATCGGTGTTCCTGTATTGGTGGTTGCCGGTTTTTTGAAAATAGGCAGGACACCGATGCCATTTTTCAGTCCGTTTTTGAGCTGAGGATTAATATTCACTAATTCCCATTGCCCTGACGTGACCATCGCGACTTTTTTCGATAGCAGCAATTGGCCGACATCTCCTGGCAACCCAGAGGATTGTGCTGCTGTTGGCGAGACGTGCTCTACATTGGATAGATCGGCAATTTTCTGAATCGCTTCAATGGTTTCCGGCTTATCCAGCAAAAGCTCTTTCCCATCTTGGCTTACTTCCCCGCCGCCATTGGAGATCGCAAAAGGAGTCCAGAAGAAGTCTTGGCTATGGGACACATTAATGCCATACTGCACGATGTTTTTGGCATCGAAGCCTGCTTCGCCCGGGTGCTTGCCGCCTTTATCTTTTGTTAGCTTTTTGGCTACATCCAGCATTTGGTCCCATGTCCATGCTTTTTCGGTTTCAGCTGGCGGATACGGAATTTTCGCTTCGTCGAACATATCTTTGTTATAATGCAGCAAAATAATTTCGTTTGCAGCACTGTAGCCAAGCAGTTTTCCGTCCGGGGTTACGAATTTATTGCTCTCTAACTTCGGAGTGACTGACCCGTCCTTATAATACGAAGATAAATCCATCAGAATATCCGATTCTGCATATTTAAGTGCTTGTGCTTCCAGCATCGTGCTGATATCCGGAAGTGTTTTGGAGGCAGCCATCGCGCTTAGCTTCGCACCGAATTCAGCAAGCGCAACGTTCTGATAGTCAACCTTGATGTTGGGATGTGCGGCTTCGAAAGCGTCCAAGCTGATTCGAGTAGACTTTGCTTCTTCATTATTCGCCCAGTCCGTGAACCGAATCGTCACTTTTTCTCCGTTGTCGGCCGCCTTCGTCGGAGCTGATGTACTGGCAGGCGTGTTTGCTCCGGGCGCAGCAGTACCGTTTGATGCAGGTGTGTTTGTCGAGCTGCAGCCTACCATTAATCCTAACACTAACGTAGTGACCGTGCTGACTTTTAAGCCTTTTCTCAAAGATCTCAAATTAACCCCTCCAAATGATTGTTATCATTTTCGCTTTTACCTATATATACCATAAACCTTCGCAGGTTAAAGCCATTTTTATTTCTCCTTGATCCAAACCGACATTTCTCCTTGCCCTCGATTGGCCCAAGCGTAATAGGGAATGAACTGAGCTGTCATCGGTTCCCATTCATGCGGGATGTTCGCGATATATAATTGCTCGCCCCACTTGTGTCCCAAATCCTCAGAACGAATGCGTTTGGCGGCAACAGAAAGCGTCTGAATCCCTCCCAACAAAGCTTGGTCAAAATGCTTCTGGGGTTCCTCCTCATCTTCCAGCACAATTTGATGCAAACCCGCTCCGTTATCGGCTTCCTCCATGCAATAAATCAAAGGTCCACATTGCAAGGCTACCTTACCGAAGGTATCACGCACTTGGGGATGGCCTTTCATTCGCCTCACCTCCATCGGCAGCACCCACTCAACCTCATCCTGGTCATTCCATTCCCTCGAGAGATAAACGTAGCCGTCACGCACATTTTCACCTAGCTGCACGGAAGAGCCTTGTACCGTCAATGATGGCTCTGTGCACCAGTTTGGAATGCGCAAGGCCAGTGTAAAAGACGTTTTGGCGCTTACTTCAATGGTAAAGCGAACGTCGCCCTTCCAAGGAAGCTCGGAATGCTGATGAATTTTGATCGACTGTCCTATGACATCCAATGTCATTTCGCTGCCTATATAAAGGTTGGCATACACGATGTCTCCTTGGCAGGTGTAAATGTATTGACCTAGTGACGCCAGCAATCTAGCGATATTCGGCGGACAGCAAGCGCAGCCAAACCATCCTTGTCTAATCGGCTTCACATGGCTCAATTGATGATTCTTGTGAATGGCATCCGGCCATACTTCCAGTGGATTGACATAAAAGAAACGTTTGCCGTCCTGAGACATGCCGCTGAGTACGGTATTGTAGAGCGCCCGTTCCATCATATCGGCGTATTCGCTTTTGGCCTCGATTTGCAGCATGCGCTGAGCAAAGAAAATTAATCCGATGGAAGCGCAGGTTTCCGCATAGGCCGTATCATTTGGCAAATCATAATCCAGTGTAAAAGCTTCACCATGTGCCATAGAGCCAATGGCCCCTGTGATATACATTCGTTTGCTGACAATGTTCGTCCACAGCTTTCGACACGCTTCAAGAAGCTCCAAATCGCCGCTTTCCGCTGCAACATCCGCCATCCCGGAGCACATATACACAACTCTAACTGCATGCCCTTCAGCTGTATGCTGCTGCCTAACCGGCAAATGGGATTGATTGTAGGTGTAATCGAACACCATATCCAAGCTGGGAAAATGCATTTGCCCGTTTCGTCGGTGGAACTCCTCTTCGAAGAATCGAGGCTCCTTGCCACGCTCATCCAGAAAATACTGACTTAATCGCAGATAACGCTCATTCGTTGTCGTTTGGTACAGCTTCACCAGCGCAAGCTCGATCTCTTGATGACCGTCATATCCGTGAATTTGTGCATCTCCAGGACCAAACACCTGGTCAATACAATCGGCCAATTTGCATGCTACATCCAAAATCAAACGCTTCCCAGTAGCTCGATAATAAGCAACCGCTGCTTCAATCAAGTGCCCTGCACAATACAGCTCATGACATTCAGCCAAATTCGTCCATCTGCCGTTAGGTTCCTTCAATGTGAAATACGTATTCAGATACCCATCCGCATGCTGGGCCTTCGCAATAATTGCAATCACTTCGTCAGCCAACTGCTCCAATTCAGGATCGTTGCCCGTTTCCAGCAAGTAGCTGACGGCTTCCAGCCACTTCGCTACATCACTGTCCTGAAACACCATGCCATAAAATTCACCTTGCTCCAAGCCGGCAGAAATTTTAAAATTTTTCATAGCATGACTTGGTTCAGCACCTTCGATTTGATCGTTTAACGCTTCCCACTGATAAGGAACGACAACATTCCGAACCAATCGAATATAAGCAGACCAGAAGTCATCTGTGATATGTACATTCCTTAGTGGAAGTGGTCTGGAGATTGATAAATTCGCCATGTAAGGGTCCCCTTTATTTTATAGATATGATCTTTTTTGTAAGCGCTTTAATTAATATACTACATGGTGTACCATAGTATTTATATAGTGTATTCCAACCACATTTTTAAAAATATCAACCTTTTCGAAGGAGTGAATTGCGAGAATGAGCTCACCAATTTTACACTTTATCTCCCCTCCTGTTCCTTATTTCATCGACTGCGGCCGTTTCCAATACCAGGAAGGCGAGCAGCATGTAAGCCGAAACCAGATCGGTGTATTTGATTTAATGGTCGTGACAAAAGGAACCTTGCACTTGGGTGAAGGAACGACACAGTGGACGATTCAGGAAGGCGAAGCTTTCATCTTAAGACCGGATGCGAACCATTATGGAACCATTCCTTGTACAAGCGAAACGGAGATTATTTGGATTCATTTCCAAACGTTTGGCGCGTGGGATGAGTGCGGCAGCATGAGTGAATGCCTGGACAATCAACAAACATTAATTGCCAATCACAAGCAAATGGCTTATTTAAATCATAGCGAGGTATGCTCCGTATTTATCCCCAAATTTATGAAGCTGTCGCAGAAAGCACTCGACATATTGGAGCAGTTCTTTCAACTGGATGAAGAACCTCGTTCACTGCGAAATTGGAAACGGCAAGGCGTCTTCCAGCAATTCATGCAATTGGTTGATCGCGACCTCGCGGCGACCTCTGATGTGACCGCCTTCCATCTAGCGGAGAAAGTCGAGCTGTTCCTTCGCCAGAATTACACACAGAAGCTGACGAATACCCTTTTGCAGCAGGAATTGAACTATCATCCTAATTATTTGGCCAAATGCATGCTCAAAGTATATGGCGTTACGCCGATGGACTACTTATTTCAATACCGGATCGAACAGGCCAAGAAGCTGCTCCTCCAAACCAAATGGCCAATGGCTCGCATCGCAGAAGAAGTCGGCTTCCAGCATGGCTCATACTTCTCCTTCTGCTTCTCCAGCAAAGAAGGTATTTCACCGATGAACTTCCGCCGAAAGTTTATTGGTCATGCTTAGCGAAGCCATTGCCCACCACTTCGCGGACATCGCTGAAGCTGACGAAAGCGGCAGGATCTACGCGGTGGACCAGCTTTTTGAGCTTAATAATCTCTTTGCGGCTTACGATACAGTAGATCACTTCGCTATGCTTGCCCGTATAGCCGCCTCTTCCTTCCAAAAATGTGATTCCACGCTGTAATTCTGTCATGATCTCATTGCCAATCTGAATAGGTTTAGCCGTTACGATGAACGCCGCTCGCGCGCCAGAAGCACCTTCCAGCACAAAATCAATCACTTTTGCACCAACAACAATCGCAACTAACGTATACATAGCTCGAGTGAGGTCCAAATAAATTAAGGACAGCAGTAGGACAATGCAATCAATCGCAAAAATGGTCTTCGCGATCCCGATTCCATAATGCTTCAACAAAAGCCGCGCGATGATGTCCGTCCCTTCCGTCATTCCTTCAAATCGGAACACAATGCCGAACCCAAGCCCCACAATGGCCCCGGCGTACAAAGAGGCTAACAGCGGATCAGGCAGAGGCAAGGAGAAGCGCTCGAATAGCCACAGAAACATAGATACGGCCAGCATTCCAACAACGGTATAAATGAAACTGATTCGCCCGAGCAGCTTCCAGCCGATCAAGACAAGCGGTATATTCAACAATAAATTCATCCATGCGGGATTCCAGCCCAGCACATACTTAAGCAGCAGCGCTAATCCGGTAATCCCTCCTTCCGCCAAGCCATTCGCCAAATTAAAATAATTCATGCCAAACGCAATAATTGCAGAACCGCCAATAATAGCGGCAATATTCGGCCATTTAATTGTATGTTCCACTTCTAATTCTCCTTACGTAAACAACCGTCATCGACTATCCTTCCCTGATTTACCCATAAATGATCAAGCTGAATACGAATTCTCATAAATTGACCACTACCACCTTAAACACGTTCTCTCAACAAATTAGCGCTCTCCAGTTCTTCTACGATCACGGCTAGCTCACTTTCGCCTAAAATAACTTACCACCGTTCCGTCTGAAAAAGTTGGCTTACTACAAAATTTGGGCAGTTGGCGGGCTCAGCTTGCTTTTCGGGGGTTAGGGCTGCTTGCTTTCACGAGACGGCCTTTTCGGCATGCTCAGCGGCTTCTTGGCTACTTTTTGCCACTGAGACTGCTTTTTCGGCGGGCTCAGCTGCCTTAATCTAGGGTTGCGGGGTTGCTTTTACGAAACCGCCAACTGCCAAAAAGACTTTCGCATCTGTGCGAAAGTCTAATTAACTCACTTATTTACTTAAGTATCGAGTAAATATCTGTATACGTGTAACCATGCGCCTCGGCGACCGCTTGGTAGGTCACGTACCCGGACACCACATTGATGCCTTTGGCAATGGCTTTGTTGTCCAAAGCTGCGCGATCGTAACCTTTGCTCGCGATCTGCAAGCCATACGTTGTCGTAACATTCGTTAGCGCCAATGTCGAAGTGCGAGCTACGGCGCCAGGCATGTTCGCCACCGCGTAATGGATGACCCCATGCTTCACATAGGTTGGCTCATCATGCGTGGTAATGCGGTCAATCGTCTCAATGGAGCCGCCTTGATCAATCGCCACGTCAACGATGACGCTGCCTGGGCTCATCTTTTTCACCATATCTTCCGTCACAAGACGCGGAGCGCGAGCTCCCGGAATCAAAACAGCGCCAACCACCAAATCCGCATGCCGCACAACCTCAGCGATGTTATAGGGATTGGACATGATCGTTTTCACACGACCTTGGAATTGATCATCCAGTTGACGAAGCCGATCTGCGTTCAAATCCACGATCGAAACGTCAGCACCGAGTCCTATTGCCATTTTGGCTGCATTGGCGCCAACAATTCCGCCGCCGATTATGGCGACTTTCCCTGGCTCAACACCAGGCACGCCGCTTAGGAGAATGCCTTTGCCGCCATGCGCTTTCTCTAGAAAGTGTGCGCCGATTTGCACGGACATGCGGCCTGCTACTTCACTCATCGGTGTTAATAAGGGAAGACTGCCATTGTCGAGTTGAATGGTTTCGTAAGCAATAGCGGTTACTTTATTTTCAGCCAAGGCATGCGTTAATTCTGCCTCTGGCGCTAAGTGTAAATACGTGTAGAGAATTAATCCTTCATGGAAAAAGCCATATTCCTCAGGAAGAGGTTCTTTCACTTTAACGACCATTTCTGCTGCCCATACTTCGGCTGCTGTAGCTACAATCGTTGCTCCTGCTTCAGCATAAGCTTCATCTGTAAAACCGATGCTGAGACCTGCCAAGGTTTCTACGAGAACCTCATGCCCTGCTTTTTTGTAAGAATGTACGGAACTAGGTGTCATGCCCACACGAAACTCATTATTTTTAATTTCTTTGGGGACTCCGATGATCATAGGGCATCTACCTTTCTTCATGATCCCCTTACTTGGGGATCTGTCTCTACTTGTCGTTTCCAAGTATAAAACGGATCCCCCTTCGTTCCATTAGACAAATTGTCAAAAATCTAAGCGATTTCTTTTCACAATTTCCGTACCGGATTGGTTAACTGATAGGCGCGAATTGCTACCTGCAAGGCTAAGCGTTTCTCGGGAAGCATGTAGTCGGCGCCCAGCAATTCTTCTATTTTTTCCAAACGATAATAGAGCGATTGCCTCACGATAAAAAGCTGCTGAGCTGCTATTTGCTTCGACCCGTCATTGTCCAAATACACCTTCAGGGTGCGCAGCAGCTCACTTCCTTTGGTCTGATCATGGTCGATGATCGGCCCCAAATAGGTACGTACAAAAGCTTGCAAAATCTGCTTGTCGGCAATATGCAGCAGCAATTGAAACACGCCAAGCTCATCGAAAAACATCACATTTCCCTGCAGCGTTGGCGCCAGTGAAATGGCTTGAAGGGCTTCCTGATAGCTAATATGAGCTTGCATAAAGCTGAGATTACGCTGACCGATTCCGATGGTTAGCTTCATTTGTTCCTCAGCCTTCATAGCCAGCAGCGACTGAAATATTTGCTGCAGCCTCTCTTTGGAAGGCCGTTTGGGTGCTTTATCGAAAGCTACAACGACGAGCTTGTTATTTTTCAAAGTAATCAAGGGATGGAACGAATGTTGTTCAAAAACAGAGCGAACCGAAAGCGATAGATGAATGCCTATTGACTCCGTACCCTCGTCCTGCAAGCTATGATTCTCTTGTTCCTGTTCAAATTCAATAAGAATAACATGATAAGGCAGCTCATTCAGCTGCTTAAATTCGTTGCCAATCAAGACTTTGATCTGCTCTTCGTCTCGAATTCGGAGATGCAGCAGGTCGTCCACCCACAAAGTTTGTGAATATAATTTGCGCTCTTCCATATAGCGCTTGCGCAGCAAATCCTGAGCGATAGACAACGAGGCGGAGTCCATAATCAAGTACTCATATTCCTGCGGCTTTCGGCTAAGGATTAGGATGAGATGCGCCCATGTTTTCCCCATCGCCCCAACTGGCTGCACGATAACGGTTTGCCCGTCTATTTCCTCTACCGAAGGAACGGCTGCCTGGCCATGATCGGAGGTTTCAACCAGTTTGCCTGCTAGACAACTCAGCCAATGCCCCGATTCCCGGCTAGATACCGGAGGAATAAACTTCGGCTGCCCGTCCTGCGGCACATAGATCACTTGAGCTTTGGTACTGCTTTGAAGCAAGCCAAGCACGTGAGTAACTCCTTGTGAAGTAAGGGTCATACGGTGAAATTCACGTGATATTTTTTCCAAATCCTGCAAAGCTTTATGGTGCTGGTTAATCATATGCGCATGGATATCCTGCGTAATGTCGATGAATCGTACACTTTGCGGAAATATAATAAGCGGAAGTTGACAGGCTTCTGCTGCGCTCAGCCACTCTTGCGGAATGGTGCTGACATTGTGCCCCATCTCAATACATAGGCAGGAGACCTGATTATGTATCAGCTGATCCAAATAAGTCATGAAAGCTGCGGTATCATTTTTGAAAGCAGCACCTGTCGTCAGAATCAGCTCGCCGCCTTGCAGCAATTGTTCGAAATGGATCACCTCGATAATATGGACCCAGCGAACAAGCCGCTGCAACCCCTCTTTGCCCGCTGCGAGATACGCATGCTGGAAAGTAGGACGAGCCAGTACTTCCTGTACCGTTAATTGATAGTCTTGATTCAAAAGAGTCACTCCGCTTTCTACCCGCTCATCTAAAGTTATCCACAATCGCCCACAAAGATTATATGTGGATGAATTTGTTCACCATAGGGCTGCAATCCCCCCTTCCAGTTTACATGAAAAAAGCGCCTGTTTCACTAGGAAACAGAACGCATGGATGTAAGCAGCCGCTATAACGCTTTATCAATGGCGACGGTGTGGCCTGACCACACCTTCTGGGATGTCCAGGGGGTATCAGCCCCCTGCCAAAATGCATCCTCAGCCGATAAGCCTAAAGGCAGGAAAACCGCGGAGCATAAGTATAAACTGCCAGTAGAAATGTAGGTTTCTCCAAGCTCAGGCTGGTGTCCGCATAGACCGATCGTAAGCCAGCCGGCTTCGTCGAAGGTGCCAGGTGCTTCAATTAATCTGCGGATGACAGCTCCAAGCGCGCCTCGGACTTGGGCTGGCACAACTTCGGGCGGCAGTTCGCCGCGCAGTGCCGTCTGGGCAAGCGATTGAAACGCCCCGAATCGGTAGGCAAGGGAACGGCCAATCACCGGAAACGTTCCCTCGGGGGAAATCGATCGTTCTTGTACAGCTGCAAAGCGTTGGGCTCTTGTAATGACAGGCTTGCGCATGCTTGCCCAATCCTCGTAATGGTCACTCACCTGATCAAGAATTTCAACCAGCATAGGTTGAATGACGAAGCTGTTGTAATAATCTGCGTGGTAGTGCGGACCGTCCCCGTACATCCCATCGCCAAGATACCACTGCTCGTGTTGTTTCAGCGCATAATCTATGCGCATCGGGTCCCAATCCTCGCCCATGTACCTCAGCGCCGTTTCGGTCATTGCCGCAAACAACAGCCAATTACTGAAACCCGGCTTGCGCGTTCGTGTCGCCTTCATCGCTTGGGCCAGATTGCTTTTGACACGGCTGTCCAGCTGATGCCATAACGCATTCGGAGCTCTTAGAATCGCATTAGCCAGAAACGCCGTATCCACAATGGGCTGGAACCCTTGACTGAAATTCAGAAAATCCGGCGATTCCGGATCCGTTCCTGCATCAAGCGCTGTCCGCGCAAGCTCGCCATAGTGAAGACGCAGCTTCTCTTCTTCGGCATCAAGCGCCGGGGTCTCCAACCAAGGAGAGAGACCGACCAAGGTGCGAGCGAAAGCCTCAAGATGCGAATACTGGAGCTGCTCTTGTTTTTTATTATCAACAGGCATCGTTGCCCGCAGTTTTTTGGCTGCCAAAGCGTTCAACACCGGATCGGCGATCCGCAGCATCGTTTGTAACCAATAGCTACGTTCTTCGCTGTTCGCAAAGCTTTTATTCATACCAGTATCCTTTGATCCCTTTGTCCAAACGAACCAACGCTTCCAAGTAGTAATAATCGCCCCAGATCATATAATCATCCGGCGCATTCCCGCCGCGAACACTATAGGAGCCCCGTTCAATGAAGCCCTGCGCATCAGGCTTGCCAATTGTCGCATACGATTTGACTAACCCTGTCATGGAGCGTTGAATCGCATTTTGCAAATACGCGCGATCCGGATCGTCTGCCGCTAGATGCTCAAGAATTTCCAAAGCCCCTGCTGAAGCAATGGCCGACGCCGAGCTATCGCGTTTCGTCTCCGCATTCACCGGTGCATTGAAATCCCAATATACCACGTCATCTTCCGGCAAGCGGTCGAAGAAATAACGAGCAAGGCGTTTCGCAGTTTCCAGGTAAAGTGGATTTTTGGTGTAGTGATATGAAAGGGCAAAGCCATAAATTCCCCAAGCTTGACCACGAGTCCAAGTGGAGCCGTCTTGGTAGCCTTGATGTGTACCGCCGCGTAATGGCTCACCCGTTTCTTGATCAAAATAGAACGTATGATACGAGGAATCATCACCGCGAACTAAATAACGACGGCTTAAATCAGCATGAATGACGGCCACTTCTTTATATTTTGCATCGCCCGTTTGTTCATAAGCCCAATAAAGCAGCGGCAAGTTCAGCATACAGTCGATAATAATACGGCCACCGTTTTCCTCGTTGCCTTCAGGGCCCCATGCTTGAATGTACTGGCCTTTTGGTCTCCAGCGCTTCATAAGCACATCTGCTGCTTGCAGTGTCAATTGTTTGGCGGATTCGTCCTTCTCAATAATCCACTGCGCTTTGGAAGATAATGAGTATAAGAAGCCAATATCGTGGTGATCCAGCGCTACATTCTTTTCAATTCTTTCTTTGAAACTCGCAACCGTTTTCACTGCCGCTTGGCGGAACGCTTCATCGCCGCTGTATTGATAGCCAAGCCACAAAATACCGGACCAAAAGCCATCTGTCCAATCATTGTTAGGATTCAGGTGGTACACATCATTCTCACTAACGTGAGGGAACAAATCCCCAAAACGCTCAATATTCGTTTTTGTCTTCGCTAATGCATCTTCAATGGCTTGCTTCCACATGTTAAAATCACTCCGTCTCTAAATTTTAGTTGTTTCTCGTTCAATGAACACCAACGGAACCTCGATCTCTCGAATTTCATCTGTTTCGGGCTGATTAGTTAGCTTATTAAGCAGTTTATTTATGGCCATTTTGGCTTGATAGCTATAGGGAATATCCCAGCTTGAAATACCAGGAAAGCTGTTTATCGCGATATAATCGTTATTAATGCCAATGAGTTGAAGCTGTTTTGGGAAATTGAGCTGCAATTTATTCGCTGCTGTCAGCAGTTTCAATGCGACATGATCGTCGAAAGCAACAATGCCTACAGGGGCGCTATGACGCTGCAGCAAATCTTGTAAATAAGCTTCCATATCCAGTTCTCTGTAGTCCACAATTTCATGAACAAGCTGGCTGCCATATTGCGAAGCTCCCGCCATGAAGCCCATGCGCCGCTGTTCATCAATGACTTTGGAGCTCTTGCTGCCCACATAACAGAGCACGGTGCACCCGCGATCCACCAGCACTTGACAAGATTGTCTGCATGCCTCGGCGAATCCTAAGTTCACGGAACCAATAGAGATGTCCTCCGGCCAATCCCAACCGTTGATGAGAACTAGTGGTGTTCCACTGTTTACAATAGATCGTGTAGATTCAAAGCCCATTGCCAAGCCATGGCAGATCAATCCATCTACTCTGCGCTGCAGCAGCACTTCCAAATTTCGGCGTTCAATATCGGGATCGAATCCTCCTGATGAAAAAACTGACAAGTGATAGCCCGCATTGTGTGCTTCAATTTGCAAATGCTCAGCCAGCTGACCGTAATAACTCGTCAAACCGGGAACAATAAGTCCAATCTCAAATGTTTTGTTACGGCTTAATCCCGCCGCCATCGTATTTCGCCGATATCCTAGCTGCTCAGCTGCCAATTCGACTTTGCGAATCGTCTCTTTGGACGATCGAATACCACCTCGATTCAGCACATTGGAGACGGTGGCAATCGATACACCAGCTGCTTCTGCCACTTCTACAATTGTGACTTGTTTGGGCTTGCTCATCCTTGGTTCAACTCCGTTTTGTTAAACGTTTAACATACTCTATTAGCTTAATTTGAAACGTTTAACCTGTCAAGCTGAAAATAACAAAAAAAAGACCGAGCAGCTCCATGTACGAAGTCTCCTCGATCTTTCTATTCCATCGACTTATTTATTTCTTATTTTTTTCTAAAATGGCATTCGCATCCTTGCGGAATTTGGCTGCCGCTTCTTCCACGCTTGTTTTTTTGTACAGAATTTGCTCGCTGGCCGATTTCAGCAATTTCTCCACTTCGATGGAGCCAACCGGATTCGGAGGATCCATTTGGCTGCTGTTTTGCTCAGCCCATGCGACGTAATCAAAGATTTTCACTTCGTTTGGCGACAACAACGGCTTCAGGGCATCTTTTACTTTGGAGGAAACCGGTACACCGCGGTCGCCTTTAATCAATTTATTCGCTTCAATATCGTTCACGAAGAAGTTGATAAATTTCGCTGCTTCTTCTTTCTGCTTCGAGCTGTTTGCGATGGAGAAATACATGCTTGGTTTCAAAAAGAGACCTTTATTTCCATTGCGGCCTGGCAGCGGCGCCAGTTCAAGCGGACGGTCTTTGACCAAGTTAGCGACAGCCAAGAATTGGTTGGACCAGCCATTGCCTGTAATCGCATTGCCCAGTAAGATTTCATCTTCTTCCGCTACACCTTTCTTTTGCGACTCTTTGTCGAGGGAAAGGATGCTTCCTGAATCGTACCATTTTTGGTAGCGCTTGAAGTAATCGATGAATGGCTTATCATCATTGAAACCAAGAGCGCTTCCGTCTGCATTGTACATTTTTTGATCGATGGTACGCAGGTAGTACGGGAAGAAGACTTCATGATGAAGAGCGAAACCGCCGATTTGCTTGCCTTTTGCTTTCGCTTTCGCCGCAATCGCATCATAATCGTCCCATGTCCAATCTTTCCCTGGAACGTCGATGCCGAGACTTTTGAACGTATTCACATCAAGTGTTGTAGCCAGTGCGTTGACGCCTAAGTTCATTGCAACCAGTTTGCCGCCGACTTCACCGCCGGAAACCGCGTTCGGGCTGATGGAGGATACATCAATCAAGCCATTTTTCGTGTAAGCAGAGAGATCAGCCAGCTGATTTTTGCCGCCATATTGGGTGAGGTAAGAAATATCCATTTGGATAACGTCTGGCAATTGGTTCGCCGATGCTTGTGGAGCCAGCTTTTTCCAATAGTCATCAAATGGCGCGTATTCCGCTTCAATTTTGACATTCGGATGCGCCTTCTCGTACATCTCAATTACTTTCAACGTGTAATCGTGACGCGCTTGACCTCCCCACCAGGCGACACGAAGCTTAACCGGGTCTGTGCTTGGTGCTGCCGTCGCTGTCGCTGTGGCTGCCTTGGTTGGTTCGCTGCTTGCCGCAGGCGTTGGAGTTGTCTTGCTTGAAGAGCATGCTACTGCCGTAAACATCATGGATAGTGACAACGCTAAAGTAAATACTTTTTTCATCTCTAATCCTCCCCTGAGTGAGCCGATCGATTTTGGATAACGCTTACATGTTTATTATCCAACTTTCCAGCCTAAAGTTTAATCCAGAAAGTAGAGGTGTTTGTTTAAAAAACAGTGATAAAAAAATACAAAAAAAAATAAAACCAACGACACCTTTCTTACGTATACCTAATTATGTGTACCATTCTTTAGGGTTAGGGAGGTTTCTTGCTTATGACAACGACACTTGCTTTTCACCAAACCGCTTCAATCCGTGATATGATCTCCATGTTGGTCTGGTATTTGCGTAAGAAGCGCAAAGCGTAACTGGACGCGCACCCCCTATGAAGTACAAGGTGTGAGAAGACCTAGATCAAGGCTATTTTAAGTCAAAGATGTGATCCACCGTTTTTTTGAGGTAGGTTTTATCTCCAATAACAAAAAGGCTGTATCTTTGTAGAAGCTCTACGAAGGGTACAGCCTTTTTACTGTTCTAAGAAATCAGCAGCTCGTAGATGTATCTATGGCGCGAATTTCCCAACTCCTTCTTCATTTAGGGTGCGATTCGACCAATATCCGTACCGCTGGGAGTACCCGCTCCGAGTAGGTCACTGCCTGCTGCCAGCTTCATAAAACTGCCCAAGTTCGGAGACCCATCCGCATTACGCGTTAATGTAGGCACTAGGCTGACAAAATCAACATCACTTGCCAAAAGTCCTTTCCCATTCGTACTCTGATTGTTTTTCCACCAAACATTGGAGTTTTGCACATCCGTACCGCTTGATTTGTCACTGGATGAGCCTTTGTAGGACAAATTATTCGTAAATTGGTGCGTGCCTACATCAAAGGTAAAATTGCCTTGGCCATTGCTAAACGAAGTATTGTTCTTCAACGTAATGGAGCCAGGATTGCTGTTATAAGTAAAACCATGCTTTTTGTTTTGGTAAGCAATGGAATTCAGGACAATGTGATTGACTGCAATCTTTTCACCGCCTAATTTATACCCGTTGCCATCGCTGTTGCTTGTTGAGTTCCCAGATGAAGTCTGACCGTTATGATGGGATACACTATTTTTAATGGTAATAGCCCCAATTGGCCCTGTTTCCGATTTCGTATACAAATCCCAACCATCGTCTGTATTATAGGCGGCTATGCAGCCATCAAAAACATTTCCAGGTCCAACCGTCAGCTTAGCTGCAAAGCCATCTGCATCTTCCCCATTATCCGGATCAAAATTATCATGAGAGTAAGTGTTAATAATTTGATTGTTCATCGGCCACTCGCTGTTCGGCGCTGAAGACGCGTACCGGCCAAGCTGGACTCCGCTGTCTCGGTTGTGATGAACGTCTAGATTTTCCAGACGATTATTGTTGCCTGCCAGATACAAGCCATTATCCGCAGCACCTTTTATTTCCAGCCCCTTAATGCTCCAGTAGCTTCCGTTTACTTGCAAACCTCGCGCGTTAAGCGATACATCTGCCGTATTATAGGGCTCGGACGAGAAATCGAGTACCGGCTTTTCAGAGCTGTAAGGCATAATTTGCTTCATCGTGCTGGCTGCACCGTTATTGGTGCGATCTATCGTAATTTGACTATTATAGCTATAAGTACCGCCCCGCATATAAATAACCCCGCCCGGTGCAACCCGAGACAGCGCTGAAGTCAGCGTTGTTGGGCTGGCCAATGTGCCAGCATTGCTGTCTGTTCCGCTCGGAGCTACGTAGACAGCTCCAGCCGTAGGCGGCGGTGTTGGGGATGGCGATGGGCTCGGTGCAGTTGACGGCGATGGGGATGGCGAACTTGTTGGCAGCGGTGTCGTTGTCGATCCCGAGCTGTCCGAAACTACAATTTGATCGAAGCTGGCTGCTGCTTTATACGCGATTAAACCGACGGCACCTGAGCTCAAACTTGTATCCGCAGCCGTAAGCTGCAAAGTTCCGTTCACATACATTCGAATCGTAGAACCGGAGATATCCAGCTTAATCGTGTACCAAACCCCTGTGCTAAGCGGATAATCCAACGTTGCCAGCGTCGTCGTGGAACCGCTTACTTTTTTACGAATCTCAAGCTTGCCTCCATTGCTATTGTACAAAGAAGCGGCATAGAAATTGTTGCCGTCTTGGTAGCGTCCTGCAACGTAGGCTCGATTGGCGCCGTTCCAATTGTCAATCTTTACATTCGCCTCGACCGCGTAATCTGTC
Source organism: Paenibacillus alba (assembly GCF_013204855.1). Lineage (GTDB taxonomy): Bacteria > Bacillota > Bacilli > Paenibacillales > NBRC-103111 > Paenibacillus_E > Paenibacillus_E alba. The sequence goes on from NZ_JABMKZ010000002.1 coordinate 638,761, forward strand.
CAAGCGGCATTCCCCGCTGAAGCGCGCCCTTCGTTTGCACTGGATTGTCGATACACATAAGAACCGCCATCCTGAACAACAGACCATGTGCCATTCTGTGTCGTCCAACCGTTCGCATTCCCATCATCGAAATTATCACTGAATAAATTAGCCGCAAAGACGGAAGGAATGATCGTCATTCCCGCAATAAGCGTAGACGTTATAACGGCAGCTAGAGCATGCCTTGGTTTAAGCTTCTTCATCAATTGCTTTCCTCCTTCGATTGTTGCAAGAAATCTTGCACCTAATAATGGGATTACATCTGTTCATTGCATGGCTGCGATGCATAAGATACCCAAACGAGTCTGCTCCACTCCCTTTCCTGATTTTCTCTCCGCCTTGCCGAGAACATGACCATTGTCCGTCCTCCCCCACGAATATAGCCATTTCATCCAAGGTGCGGCAATAATCATTTTTACATTTATTAACTTTTCGCCTTAAAACAAGGTGCTCCCAGCCCTCAATAATCACTAGCTCAGATGATAATCAATATGTTTGATTATGGATTTTCCCCCTTTTATCGCCTGGGAAATAGGCTTTTTTGGGGCTTGGCTGCAAGCACCACGTTGAAAAGCCCTCCGAAGGCTAATCCTCGGAGGGCTTGCATTTTAGTGATGAAAAACAGCCTTACAGGCGGGCAAACCCGAGCGAAACGCCCCGCGCTTGCAGTTAGGGCCGAAAAACAGCCCTAACGCCGCCGCCGAGCAGCTAATCGCAGCTGTAAGGCTGAAAATCAGCCTTACCGGCGGGCAAACCCGAGCGAAAGCGCCCTTCGCTTGTTGTTAGGGCCGAAAAACAGCCCTAACGTTGCTGCCGAGCAGCTAATCGCAACTGTAAGGCTGAAAAACAGCCTTACAGGCGGGCAAACCCGAGCGAAAGCGCCCCGCGCTTGCAGTTAGGGCCGAAAAACAGCCCTAACGCCGCCGCCGAGCAGCTAATCGCAGCTGTAAGGCTGAAAATCAGCCTTACGGGCGGCAAACCCGAGCGAAAGCGCCCCGCGCATGTAGTTAGGGCCAAAAAACCGTCCTCAAAAACAAGGACGGCTAAACGAACCTACCGCTAAACCAAAACCGAACCCAAAAGCTCATAAGAGCGAAGCCGCTTCTCATAGTCAGCAATTGGCGTAACAACAAGAAATTCATCAATGTGAGCCAGCTGAGCTAGGCCCACTAGCTGACGCTTAACGGTTTCAGCCGTTCCAACTAACAACTTGCGCCCTGCTGCAGATTGCATCTTTTGTCCATCACGCGCTACAGCCAGCGATTGCGGCACCTCCCCATTCTGTCTCAGAGTCACATCAGGCTGCGATTGCTGCCAAGGTACACCCTCGGAGGCTAGAGATAAAGCCTCCTCGTCTGTTGGCGCACATATAACGCCTATGGCTATCATGGCACGTGGCGCTTGAACTTGCGGGGATGGTTGGAAGTTATTTCGATAAGCTGCTACCATCTCCAGCGCATCGCTGTCGCTCATAAACTGTCCAAACACATAACCCGTACCGTAGGCTGCGGCGAAGTCCGCACTTTTGCGATTCGTGCCCAGCATCCATACATCCGGCGGTATAGAGGGCAATGGCCTTGCATGAACGACTTGGCCCTCACATTCAAACTGATCGTTCAGTAAAGCCATTAAAGCTGACAAGGAATTCGGAAGCTGCCTGACATTTTCCAAAAAGTTACCGCTTAGCGCAATCGTCACCTGGGCTGAACCCCCGGGTGCCCTGCCTATCCCCAGATCAACTCGTCCTGGATACAAGGTAGCCAGCATATGAAAAACTTCAGCTACCTTCAGCGGCTTATAATGAGGCAGCAGCAATGCGCCCGAGCCGAGGCGAATTCGCTGCGTTCTCGCACCGATATGTGCGAGAAGCACCTCAGGGGATGTGCAAGCCAGTCCAGGCATATCATGATGTTCAGCGACCCAATAACGCGTGTATCCCCACTTTTCGGCATGCTGAGCCAGCTTAACAGACTGTTCTATGGCATAAGCCGGCTCAGCAGGAGGAATAACCGGAACAAGATCCAGCACACTAAGCTTCATACGAATGTTCCCCTTTGCTATTTCTTACAATGCTTCCCCTTTACCGCCATCAATATTGACGGAAGTGCCGGTTACGTATGAAGCTGCATCCGAGGATAAGAAGGTAATGACATTAGCCGCTTCCTCCGCATTGCCAATGCGGCCAAGCGGGATGTCGTGTCTCGGATCACGGGCATATTCGTCCCAAGTCAGTTCAGGCGCCTCGCGCTTCCAGCCTTTTTCCAACTGATCGCTGCGGATTTTGCCTATACAGACGGTGTTGACACGAATTCCATGGGCAGCAAGATCCTTGCTCATAGCATTCGTTAACGCTAACCCTGCCGCCCGACTGACGGATGTTGGCAATGAGGAGGCTGGCGGTGTTTTGGCAGCGGATGTCGTGAGATTTACGATTGACCCTCCACCGGCTTGACGCATATACGGTATCGCATAACGGGAGCAATGAATGGCTCCGAATAATTTCAGCTCCAGATCCTGACGCCAGATCTCCGTTCTCACTTGCTCGAATGGCGCCGCAGCGGATGTTCCCGCATTGTTCACCAGAATATGCAAGCCTCCGAATCGCTGGAAGGTTTGCTCTACTGCGCGCTTGCAATCCTCTTCCGAAGTCACATCCGCTTGGATGCTGAACACTTCGCCATCGGTCACATTGGCAATATGAATAGCAGCTTCCTGAAGCTGCTCCACATTGCGAGCAAGAATCGCTACTTTAGCTCCTTCACGAGACATCGCGATTGCTGTCGCTAGCCCGATACCTTTACTTCCTCCAGTAATGAGTGCCACTTTTCCTTGCAAGCCCAATTGCATAACTTCACGCATCCTTTCTTTCAGCTCATATCATTAAATTGCTCTAAGCCAAGCATACTCCGTTTATGCGCTAATTTACAAATTTGCTTAAAAAGAAAAAGAGAGGCATCGCCTCTCCCTTGTCCATTCCGTATTCATTGGAATTAATTTTGCAGATAAACCGCTTCTCCCGTACGCGCAGATTCATAAATCGCTTCAAGGATTTGTGAAACAACATACGCTTGTTCCGGAGTCACAACAGGCTGCGTATCATTTTCAATGGCTTTGATCCATGTGCGCATTTCCAAATCAGCATCGCTTTCTACAGCACCGTCGTAGAAAGCTACCCCGCCAGCTTTCAGGTCGACTTCCGTCGTATACAAGCGGCTGTGCTTTTCGCCATTAATGCGAAGTCCGCCTTTCATATCCGCTCCGCCTTCTGTACCGCTAAGGGAACATTTGGCTTCATCCACTTCCAACGTGTTCAGTGCCCAGCTGGATTCTAGGATAATCGTAGCCCCATTCTCCATAACTACCATGCCGAACGCCGAATCTTCTACGGTAAATTTACTTGGATCCCACGGCCCCCAAGCATTAGCCGCATTCTCTTTCTGCGATAATTTGTGGTAAGACGTACCTAGCACGACTTTCGGCTTGTAGTTATCCATCATCCAAAGCGTTAAATCGAGCGCATGCGTACCAATATCAATCAGCGGTCCGCCGCCTTGTTTCTCTTCATCCAGAAATACGCCCCAAGTCGGAACAGCACGACGGCGAATCGCATGGGCTTTGGCAAAATAAATTTCACCAAGCTCGCCTTCCTCGCAGACACGTTTCAAATGCTGGCTGTCCGGACGGAATCGGTTATTATAGCCAATGGTCAGCTTCTTGCCTGTGCGCTTCGCTGTTTCTACCATACGCTTAGCATCAGCCGCCGTTTTAGCCATTGGCTTCTCACACATTACATGCTTGCCCGCTTCAAGGGCAGCGATCGCAATTTCAGCATGAGCATCATTTGGCGTCAACACATGTACAATGTCAATTGTGGCATCTTTCAGAAGCTCGGTGTAATCCTCATATACTTTAGCGCCTTTAGCTCCATATTTCTCGGAAGCTTCCGCTGCGCGTTCTGGAACAATATCACAGAAAGCGACCAGCTCAACATTTGTTAGTTTTTTTAGGCTTGGCAGATGCTTGCCGTTGGCAATTCCCCCGCAGCCGATAATACCGATACGAAATAATCGTGACATGTCAATTCCTCCAAAATGGTTTGTTTTATATTAAAGCAAGTCGATGGTCACTTCTCGTTTCAATAAGGAAGAACGGATAATCCCATCAATAATGGCTTGATTGCGTACGATTTGCTCGCCAGGGATCGGCGCCGGCTTGTCTTCACGAACCGCCTCGACGAAATCGCGGACTTTTTCATTGAACAAATTTTTATTATGTTCGATTAATGGAATTTGGCTTTCGGTATGATGGCCTCTAACGTCGTGGAAATACGTAATGGCACCTACACTCCCATCAAATACGCCACTCCATGGGCCTTTGCCGGCAGGCGTTACTTTCAAGCCGCCATCGGTGCCCAAAAATAGCGTTGGCCCCAATGTATCCATATGCATAGCCCACGATATTTTAAAATTAAGCACAAGATCATCTTCAAACCGAATCATCGCTACGCCAAAATCTTCGACATCAAACCGGCTTGCTTCGTTATGATACAGCGGATTAGTGCCAAAATAATTACTGCTGTAAGCGGATACGGTAAGCGGTTTCGGATAGCCCATTGCATTCAAAGCCATATCGAGTGAGTAACAGCCAATATCAGCCATTGCACCCGCACCGGCAATTTCTTTGCTAATAAACGTTCCGCCAGGCATGCCTCTGCGTCGCCCGCCACCGGTTTCTACATAATAAACCTTGCCGAGCTGACCGGATTGCACGACATCCTGAATAATTTTCATATTCGGATCGTATCTCGGTTGAAAGCCCACATTCAGCATGAAGCCTGTTTGTTTAGCGGTTTGCGCCATTTCTACGGCTTCTTCCAAAGTTACAGACATCGGCTTTTCCAGCATGACGTTCTTGCCTGCACGCAAAGAATCGACTGTCGTTTGATAATGCGCCACATTCGGTGTGCAAATACTCACCCCATCCAGCTCTAACTCCAACAGCTTCCTGTAGTCGTCAAAAGCCTGCGCTGACGGAATACGCCAGAAATCAATAAACTGCGCAGCTTTACCTGGTATTTGATCCGCTACCGCAACAATTTCTACGTCGGCTAGTTCTTGATAGGCTTTTACATGCGAGCCTGCAATGCCTCCGCTGCCAATAATACCGATCTTCAACGTTCTGCTCATTGAGATTCCCTCATCGCTATGTGATATTAAGACATCCTCCATTAATGTAGCATAGGAAATACGATATTTTTAGTGTAACTTTCGGACAATTATATTCAGAAATTACGACACAAAAAACCAGATGGACATAAGCCCTCTGGCATGAAGTCGTATATATAGAAAGAAGTGACAATCTAGTTGCCCCCCGCTTTTCTTTGTGCATCCTCCAAATAACTTCGATAGACGGGCTGATCGGGCTGCTCTCGAACTAAATTCTCATAGTAACGTGAAACCTTTTGGAAATAGTACGGATGTACGTCATGGTTAGGAACTAACCGATAGGGAGCCCAACGATACGTCTGCACTTGATAAGCTTGATCCGAGTCTTTCACCCACAGCGCAATTTCACATAACCCGTCTCTTCCATCCCGGTTTGGCATATCTTCGATTTCCAAATGCGAATACGTTGTACCAGGGGGAATTAGCCGCTGATACCCTGTTGCAGTCAACTGAACGATGTCCAGTTCAGAGGAGGAGGGCTCATTTTGCCAGCCAATAATGACGTCCCATCCTTCTCTTCTGGACACAGGTGCTGCTGCAAAATCCGTTACCGCCTGCGCTCTTCCGGTAGCCGCCGACCCAATAGGGAACCAGTTTCCTGAAAAATCCTTGATCGCGAATAAATATTGATTGCCTAAGTATCTATACAAGGCTGTGATTTCGGGCTGCCCGTCACCGTCTACATCCGCATAAAGAATAGCCGCGGGATTACCCGGCTTCTCCAGTTGGATGATTTCGGCTTCCTTGGGAATGCAGCTTCGGACGACGGAAAGGAAATCAAATTCGGTCACGCTCATCGTTATCCCTCTTTTCGCATCATTATCAAGTAAAGTATATGCGAGGGGAAACTTGGCCCATGAGTAGGAATAATAACCTTACTAGGGAATTATCTGAGAATTATCTGTTATGCGCTTCCCAGCTGATATTCATGCGTCTGATGAACGCAGTGGATGAAACGCACCGTTTGTGTTTCGGCCCGCATGACGACGGAATGGGTTTCAGCGCGCCCTCCGAATAAGAATTTCACTCCGCTGAGGAAATCACCGGAAGTGACGCCTGTCGCCGCGAAGTAAATATCGGATTCCCCGATTAAATCGCGCATGCCAAGCACGTTGGAGGGATGTGCAATCCCCATCTCGATGCAGCGCTGCTTCTCTGCGTCATTGTCCGGGAGCAGCCGCCCCTGAAATTCGCCTCCCATGCAGCGAAGCGCAGCGGCAGCCAATACGCCTTCCGGCGCACCGCCAGAGCCGACGTGCAGATCAATGCCCGTTTCGGGGAACGCAGTCGCCATCGCACCCGCGACATCGCCATCGCTAAGCAAATGAATTTTTACACCCAGTGTCCGCAAAATGAGGATTTTATCGGCATGGCGTTTACGATCAAGGATCGAGACAGTCAGCTCAGTTATGTCTTTAACCAGCAGTTCAGCTGCTTTGCGAATCGTCGTCTCGAGTGGATCATCCAAACTCAGCTTGCCGGCCAATCGAGGACCAACGGCAAGCTTCTCCATGTACATGTCCGGCGCATGCAGCAGATTACCTTTCTCTGCAATAGCAACTACCGAAAGCGCGTTGTTCCTGCCGCTGGCAACAATATCGGTTCCCTCAAGCGGATCAACCGCTACGTCATACTCTAGACCCATCCCATTACCAACTGGCTCACCAATGTAGAGCATCGGGGCTTCATCCATCTCCCCTTCACCAATCACAACAGTTCCTCGAAATGGAATGGAGCTAAAAATAGAACGCATGGCAGAAGTTGCGGCCTCATCAGCGCTGTGTTTATTCCCTTTTCCTGTCCAACGAGCGGACGCTAAAGCTGCGGATTCTGTGACACGTACAATTTCCAATGACAAATCTCTTTGCATACATCCATTCACCCTTTCAATTAGGAATTGTTTAATCCTCTTACCTGTCAGCCAAAATAAGTCCTGCGGTTTCCTCAATCGCTTTCCCGCTAACATCAATGATTGAACAGCCTAGCTCCTGATATAGCTTCATAGCAAAAGCAAGTTCCTCTTCAACTCGCTCGCCAGTCGCATATTTTGCCCCAAAAGGAAGGCCAACAGCTTTCAATCGTTCTGTTCGGATTCGCACAAGATAATCTGGATTCATCGTTAGTCCGATCAATTTCTTAGGATCAAGCTCATAGAGGATGGAAGGCGGCTTCACCTCGGGAACTAAGGGGTAATTCGCTACCTTATAGCCTTTGTGCGCTAAGTAAATACTTAAAGGCGTTTTGGAAGTTCGTGAAGGTCCAATCAGCACCATATGCGCTTGCTTCATCGCGCTGGGATCCTTTCCATCGTCACTATTAACCGTGAATTCTACGGCTTCTACCCGCTGATAGTATTCCTCATCCAATTGATAGAGCAGCCCTACTTTTCTTTTGGGCGAATCCTTAAAGGTATCGATAAACGCCTGCATCATCGGTCCCATGATGTCGATGGCGTTCACATTCACACGGATCGATTCTTGCCGCATCATCTCACGAAGCTCAGGCAGAACGAGCGTATAGGCGATAAAGCCGTTTACGCGGAAGGCCTCTTCAACGATTGATCGCACCTCATCCTCCGTTCGGATCAGCCCGTATCGCCGGACTTGAACTTGGCTTGCATTGAACTGCCGGATCGTTGCTTGTACGACGGTGTTCGCCGTTTCTCCCACTGCATCCGAGCAGACGAAAATAGTATGCATCTTCTCTCCCACGTAATCTCCCCCTGATTAAGCCCCTAGCGCCACTTCAAGCAGCAATTTGGTCATTGTTGTTTTGGTTATACGGCCAACCACTTCATCGTGGCTTTGTTCATTTGCTGCTTTGATCACCACAGGCAAGCTGTCCACATCATGGTGAATCATTTTTCTGGCGGCTTCCAAGACGCTTTCTTCAGGACCAACAGTCACAATATTCGGATGTCTCGTCATCACGAGTGAAACAGGCATCGTATTCGCCGTCGTCTGCCCAAGCGTAACTTTCAGCAAATCTTTTCTTGAAACAATTCCCACGAGTGCGCCTTGCAGATTCACAATCATGAGGCTTCCTACATTTTCGAGAAAAAGAGTGACAACCGCATCACTTACGGTTACCGTTTCTCGCAGTACGACGGGAATTCCCATGACTTCCTTCACCTTCATAGCTTCTATATGCTTGAAAGGTGAGTCCACTTCGAGTGCTGCTTTGCCCAGAAAATAGCCAACCTTAGGCTTAGCATCAATATGCTGAAGCATAACCAATACAGCGAGGTCTGAACGAATGGTCGGCCGGCTTATTCCCAGAAGCTCAGCGATGCGTTCCCCTGTAATCGGGGCATGCTTTCCAACAAGATCAATAATTTCCAACTGACGCGATGTAAGCTCGATGATGTTTCCCTCCTATTGAGCCAAAACCAGCTATATAGTGTGTTCTATTTATTATATATTGTATATTATATAACAAAACAAATGAAAATAAAGATGTTTATAGCACATATTAGAATTTTTTATCACTCTTTTAGATGAAAGGTTCCCTCTTTTGTACAAAAAAACTCTCCACTCACTCCAAAAAAGCTGGAATGACTAGAGAGTTCCCTAAGCACGAACTTTGTATTATTGAAAAAAGACAATACCCATAATGCCTGCTGAAACGATGACGAAAAAAGGATGGAGCTTATATTTAATAATTGCAAAAAAAGCCCCTACTGTAATCAGGACAGATGCGATGCGATCCCAGGAAATCTGAAATTTATCCGCACCCAGCCCTCCCAAACCAAAATGAATCGCGGCAAAAATAATAAGTCCGGTCACTACCGGCTTCAACCCATAGAAGGAAGATTTGAACCATTTATTCGAGTGCCACTTGTACAAAAATGCCGCTAACAAAATAATTAACAGCAAGGATGGCAGCACCATCCCGAAGGTGGCGGCAATGGCTCCAGGCACCCCTGCGGTCTGCAATCCGACCAATGTTGCGGAATTCGTTGCGATCGGTCCCGGACCTGTTCCCGCTAAGGTAATGACTTGATTGAACGCATCCGCTGTAAGCCAATCGTGCTTAACCACTTCACGCTGAATGACAGGCATCATCGCATACCCGCCGCCGAAGGAGATCAATCCTATTTTGAAAAATGTGAAAAAAAGACTAAATAGCATAGGATCACCTTATATCCCGTCAGCGAAGAAGTATTCATGAGCGACTAGGCTGGTGCTTCTTGCGGAAGGCCTTTCTCGAGGGGCGAGCGGGTCTTTCATTCCCCATCTTTGTTTTAGAAACACGGCCATCAGCCCAAGTATTAAACCGAATAGGATCATAACGACGGGTGATACCGGGACAAATAGCAAGATGGCAACCGTGCTCGCAGCAGCGAACAGCGTTATTTTGTCAATAATAGAAGACTTCGCCATTCTATAGGCGGCTGCCGCTATCAACCCGACCACCGCGGCATGAATGCCTTCCATAACGGCTTGCATTTTGGGATAGCTTTGAAGAAACGCGTACACGATGCTGAGCAGCAGCACGATGAAGAAGGTTGGAAGTGTAATGCCGATGACGGCTGTTACAGCTCCGCGTATTCCTGCCAAATGATACCCTACCAGCGCTGACACATTTACGCCGACCCCGCCAGGAGCAGCTCCTGAGACCGCCATCAGCTCGGCCATTTCATCCTCTGTCATCCACTGGTTCGTGACGACTACTTCTCTTTGAATGGCTGGCAGCATCGCATAGCCACCACCAAATGTCAGCGGACTGATGCGAAGAAACGTCCAAAAAATTCGTGCTAATTGATGCAAATGTTTTATCGGCATGTTGGTTGACCTCCCCTGCACTTAATTCTATTTTGAACTAAAGTCAGCGAATTGTCCAATCAAATAATTTAATCCCCTTTTTAATTAAAGCTTATAATGCAGGATTATCGCCTTGTTTAATTCCTATCATCCCGATTAATACTGTAAGTTTAATTTATTTTGGTGTAAAGGTGGTTGAAAGTTCACGATTGGGGTAAGTATCCCTATGAACAACCCCATAACTCATTCAAAGGAGTGAACGATCATGAACCGAATGATTCAAGCTTATTTCCATACGGAGAGCCAAGCTGAAGATGCCAAGGTCCTGCTGCTTAAGTATAATCCAGAAATTCTAGAGGTTGGCAGATTGCCGGAGGGTTACAACGGCAGCGGTCGAGTTCTGCTACCATTGGTAGATGGCGTTGGTACAGGTGCTGATGCCAGTGGCCATACGGGCGTTGGAACCGTCGGCGTTATGCCAACCGTAGGTACTCTTGCATCAGAAAAATATTTAGAAGAGGATCAAGATACGCTCCATTATGTGCTTTCTGCCAAATTACGTGAAGCTGATTATTTGGGGGCTGTTGATCTTCTCCGCCGCAATCATGCACATTTGGAAAAAATAGATTAATTGAAAAAGGCGCTTTCTACCTGAGTAGATCGCGCCTTTTTACCGCAAAGATAAGCATCTTCATTCCAACTGGATCTCTAGGGATTATTTCAACCCCGCAACAAGCCGTTTCTTCATCGCCAAGTTCGTCAAGTAAACCCCAACTACGATCCAAACCGCCCCTAAAAGATGATATACCTGCAGCGATTCACCCGTAAAGAACGTTGCGAAAATAGCGCTGAACAGGGGGATTAAGTTGAGAAAACCCGCACAACGCTGAGGTCCAACCAGCTCTATTGCCCGATTCCAGCTCAGAAAAGAAACGATTGACGCGAATAATCCGATATAAATGAGTCCTGCTGTTAGGGAGAGATTCCATTCTATCTGTGGTGACTTTATTCCCCATTCCACCATTGAAAGCGGAATTAACAACACAAGCGCGGCAGCAACTTGGATCAAAAGAAATGGGCTGGATGGAAACCGCCCGGCCATCTTTTTCATTCCAACTGAATATAGTGCCCAACAGATGACAGCTCCGATCATCAGCAAATCACCTTTATTAAAAGATAAATGCAGCAGCGCTGATAAGCTGCCACGGCTAATGATCCAGCTTACTCCGGCCATCGAGATTAGAATGCCTGGCAAGGCTGCCCAAGCAAAGCGCTCTCTCATAACTAGCCATGTCAGCACAACGACAATGATAGGTGTCGCAGAATTCATCAAGGAAGCATTGATCGAGCCGGTAAATTGGACAGCTTCATAGGTTAACGTGTTAAAACCGGCGACACCTGTTGCCGATAAGAAGAGGATCATCGGCCAATTCCGCAGAAACTCCGCTCTTAGCTGCCACACCTGCTTGCCAAAGAAAGGCAGCAAACAAAGGAAGGCAAGACCCCAACGCAAAGTCGCTAATGTAATTGGCGGTATATGCAGAACAAGTGCTTTGCCCGCGACAAAATTACCTCCCCATATACATGTGGCAAGGATAAGCAAGAGATAAGGGGAACGTCTTAGCATGTAGGTTAGAACTCCTTTAATAGACATGTTCGGATTCGTTCATTCATCATAACATAGGATGATTGCAAAAGTTCATTGACACTTGCATTTCCTATCCATTACTATTGCTTAGTAGTTGTGCGATGGCCGGAGGTGAGTTCAACATTGAAACAAACGTTATCGACGGACATGCAATTGTTCGCGGCGGCCCTTTTCCAAGTGATGGTTACCGTCATCCAACGTACAGCGGATGATATCCCTGTTTTCGTTGCCGCTGGCATAGTGGCGAAGTATACCCCCTTTTATGTTCAAATTGGTGATACCAACTATCTGCGGGACGAAAGCGAGTTTCGGATCGACTAGTCCTAGTGTTGGCTTATTAGGCCATCATCCTAAATTTCAATGACATGTAATTTCACAATACGATCCTAATGGAATCAATTCATTTAAACAGTGATACATCCTTTCCTTGTCACGTTCCGAAACCAGACGTATGGCATGGAAATCAAAATAAATCAACCCTTCTGCTGCATCGTATTTCGCAAAGGACATACGACCATTCGGAAATAGCCGATTCATCGCTTCCAAAATGCCAAATTGGTTCAAATCTCTTCGCTTTGCGGCCTTAATAATAGCTTCCGGCACTTCTTGAATAAGCGGCACCTTATCGTCAACGATTTGATGATACGCTTTTACTTGATAACAGGCGTAAGGATATAAGTAACCGTTTGCATAAAGCTGCAAGTTCTGTGCGTCTTTTTCCGGCAGCTGCAAGTTTTCATCCCAAGCATAAATGGTTGCTTTGTGCTTGGAAGCCGTATGAATTCGAATATAATTCAGCCGTGGAAAACGATTCCTCACAAACTGCTCCGACAATAAACGAGTTCCCACCTTAAATCACCTCTTTCAACAAATTGCCCTGCTCTTACAGCATATGCCGCATAAAGAGGCAGCTCTCCTTTTATCTCACAAAGGAAGCTGCCTCTACTGTTATGATTTACTCCGGAATTGGCAATCCAAGTCCCTCTGCGACACGAATGCCGTATTCTGGATCAGCTTTGTAGAAGTGCCCAATCTGCCTGCTTTTAATCGCATCGCTTTCAACCGGCTGCATCGCTCCTACAATCGTTTGCACAAGACGGATACGCTCCTCGTCACTGAGTAGTCTGTATAAATCACCTGCTTGTGTGTAATGATCGTGATGATCATAAGCGACACTGTCAGCTGTACCGGAGACTTCAAAAGGCGCCGTTTTGTAGGCTGACGTTTCCGCAGCACCGCCCAAACTATTCGGCTCATAATAAACAGAACCTCCGCCATTATCATCCGAGCGCATTTGACCATCCCGCTGGTACGTATTCACTTCGCTATGCGGACGGTTAATCGGCAGCGCTTGATGATTCGCCCCTACCCGGTAGCGATGCGCATCTCCATACGCGAACAGTCGGCCCTGCAGCATTTTATCCGGCGAAGCCTCAATCCCTGGAACGAAGGTGCCCGGCGAAAAAGTAGCCTGCTCGACCTCCGCAAAATAGTTTTCAGGATTGCGATCCAGCACCATTCGCCCTAATTCTATAAGCGGATAATCTTTCTGCGACCAAACTTTGGTCACATCAAACGGATCAAAGCGATACGTATCGGCATCCTCCAAAGGCATGATCTGCACGCATAGCTTCCACGCGGGGAAATCCCCTTTATCAATGGCGTTAAATAAATCTTCCGTATGGTAATCCGGATTATCCGCTGCGAGCTTGGCGGCAACATCCGGTGCTAAGTTCTGAACTCCTTGTTCCGTTTTAAAATGGTACTTCACCCAAACGGCTTGCCCTTCCGCGTTCACCCATTTAAACGTATGGCTGCCGAAACCATGCATATGCCGCAGCGTCGCAGGAATCCCACGATCCGACATCAGAATCGTCACCTGATGCAAAGATTCCGGAGACAACGACCAGAAATCCCACACCGCATTCGGATTTTTCAAGTGCGTCTGGGGATGGCGCTTCTGAGTGTGAATAAAATCCGGAAACTTGATCGCATCACGAATGAAAAATACCGGTGTATTATTCCCAACCAAGTCATAATTGCCTTCATCCGTATAAAACTTCACCGCAAAGCCGCGCGGGTCCCTGACTGTGTCTGATGATCCATTCTCACCGGCCACCGTCGAAAAGCGAACAAACAACGGCGTCCGCTTGCCTACTTCCGCAAATAAGCTTGCTTTCGTATACTTCGTCAAATCCTGCGTCACCTCGAAATACCCGTGAGCACCGGCTCCCTTCGCATGAACAACCCGCTCTGGCACTCGCTCACGGTTGAAATGCGCCAATTTCTCCAGAAGATGCACGTCCTGAATTAACGTTGGACCCCGCGACCCCGCCGTTATCGAATTCTGGTTATCTCCAACAGGAGCTCCCCAGCTGGTCGTAAGCTTGCTCTTTTCATTACTCATAATGGACTCACCTCTTCTATGTAATCAAGGATTTTCCGATATAAGCGCTCTCATCGCTTCTCGGACTACAAAACTGACAACCTGTATGACCTTATTTCATATGTATTCGAGGACCTGTCTCATTATGATGATTTGGTTGTAACAGAATTGACTTGGGCTGCGCTACTCTTCACGCGGAAAGCTACTATTTCTGGTTCTGAGCGAGCAAAGTCGTATTTGGACGTTGCTTCAAAATAATAAGGGATAAACTTCCTCTGAAGCCCCCTAAACCCCAAAAGACTGCGAAAATGCAGGCTTTTTCAGCTAAATCAAGCTAAAAATGAAAAAACCTGCGATTATGCAGGCTTTGACTGCTTTTCAGACCTAAAATCCTGAAAAGGGCTAAAAAGCCTGCACAATCGCAGGAATTTAATGATTTCGGAAATTCCAAGCGAAAAAAGATGCATAATTGCAGGTTTGCAAAAAAAGTTCAGGTGACTTACTAGGTAGATATCCTGTTATTCCAAAGATACTCACAAACCAGTCACTCTCTAACCCGCACGCCAGCCAAATAAGTCCGCAGAACTTGCTCTGCTTTCCGCACTAGCAATTGTTCGGTTCGGCGCATCGCATCGTCTAGCTGCATCGGTCCATCCATAATACTGTGGATGCTCGTCACGCCATGCGCGTAAAGAGACTCTATGCCATCTCCAACGGAGCCTGACATAATAAAAACCGGGACGCCCAGCCGTTGAGCGGCTTGGGCAATGCCCATCGGCGCTTTGCCCGAGGCGGTCTGAGCGTCCGTTCGTCCTTCCCCCGTAATGACGAGGTCGGCCCCTTCCAGATGTGCATGGAAATTCGTCTTTTCCATCACGATTTCAATGCCCGGCCTCACCACGCTGGGAAAAAATGCTTGAAAGGCGCCACCAAGCCCTCCTGCAGCACCCGCACTAGGTGCATGGTGAATGGCAATCCCTGTATGCGTCTCAACGAGGTCCGCCCAGTGATGAAGTGCCTGATCCAGCTCCTCTACCATAGCTGGCGTTGCCCCTTTTTGCGGGCCGAACACCGCTGACGCCCCTTGCGGGCCGATCAACGGGTTCGTCACGTCTGAAGCAATCGTGAAGCGCGACGCTTGAATGCGCGTATCGAATTGCGTGCTGTCGATGCGTCGAACACGCGCAAGAGCTTGTCCGCCATCCCCTACGGCATGCCCGGCTTCATCCAGCAACTGCATTCCTAGCGCTTGCAGCATGCCGCTGCCGCCATCATTCGTAGCGCTGCCGCCAAGTGCGAGAATAAATTCGCGGTAGCCGCTATCCAGCGCATGTTTGATTAGCTGCCCGGTGCCGTAGGTTGTTGTATGCAGCGGATTTCTGGACGCCGGTGCAATCAGATAGAGCCCCGAAGCGGATGCCATTTCAATGACGCAAGTCACATTGTCGCCGAGCACGCCATATTCTGCGGTCACTTCTTCACCTAGCGGCCCGCGCACAGGTACTTGGTGGACGGTTCCATGCGTAGCACCAGTGAGACTGTCCACCGTACCTTCCCCGCCATCTGCGATCGGCATGAGTACGGTTTCGGTTCCTGGCGCAGCTAGCAGGATGCCTTTTTCGATGGCAGCGGCCGCGTCCTTCGCGCTGAGACTTCCTTTGAACGAATCAGGTGCAATGACAACCTTCATAAGTATCGTCCTTCCGCCAGACTTATTTATTCATGAGTTTGAATAAGGCTTGGGTACCGCTATCTTCTTCACCACTCGCGGCTAACTGTTCATAGAGCGATTTGGCAAGCGTAAGTCCTGGAAGCTCCAGCTTCATTTCTTCCGCTGATTCGAGCGCGATTTTCATGTCTTTGATAAAATGCTTCACATAAAAGCCCGGCGCAAAGTTGCCAGCGATCATGCGCGGCGCCAAATTGCTTAACGACCAGCTGCCTGCCGCGCCCGTTTCAATACTTTTGAGCACAGTCGTCGGGTCTAGCCCTGCTTTCTGTGCATAAACAAGCGCCTCAACAACGCCCATCATATTACTCGCGATGGCAATTTGGTTGCACATCTTGGTGTGCTGACCTGCACCCGCTGCACCTTGGTACACAATGTTGGTGCCAAGCTTCTCCAAAAGCGGCAGAACCTCATCAAATACACCACGCGTGCCGCCAACCATAATGGATAAACGCGCTTCCTTCGCACCGATATCCCCGCCGGAAACAGGAGCATCCAAAGCATACACTTGCCGTGTCAACGCTTCCTCGTAAATGCGTTTGGCCAATATCGGACTTGACGTTGTCATATCAACGAGATAACTTCCTGCCTGAGCATTAGCAAGAATGCCATTCGCACCCAAATAAATCTCTTCAACGTCTGTTGGGAACCCTACCATAGTGAAAATAACCTGACATTTGCCAGCTAATTCCCCCGGGGATGCTTCCCAATGTGCTCCTTGTTCGATTAATTCCTGTGCTTTGGATTTCGTGCGCGTAAAGATATGTACTTCATAGCCAGCTTGAATGAAATGACCAGCCATACTTTTGCCCATAACACCTGTGCCTATTAAGCCTATAACTGTTTCTGACGGAATGAATGCCACGATAATTGTCCACCTTTCCAAGCAATTGCAATTTTAACCTTAACTTATCATCGTCTGTGTTTCCGGTCAAATAACAAATGTGTAGCCGCGATAAAATTACTTTGACAGACATAGTATTTCGTTATATATTGTAAAACAGGAGGTGAGGATTATTGTTGACTTGAAAATAACATCCGATCTCATTCGGGGACATACAGATAGTATCATTCTTAAACTTTTACAATCGGGCGATAAATATGGCTATGAAATATCCAAGCTCGTGCAGGTGAGTTCCGGCGGAGAGTATGAATTGAAGGAAGCTACCATGTACTCCAGTCTAAAACGTTTAGAACAGGAAGAAAGCATTTTCTCCTATTGGGGTGATGAAACGCAAGGCGGTCGAAGGAAGTACTATCAGATTACCGACAAAGGCAAAGAGACTTATTTAACCAACAAGCGAAATTGGGAACACGCGAAAACGATTCTCGATTTACTACTATAAAGAAAGGCGGAATTCGTAAATGAATCAACGGCTATCCGTATATTTAGATGAGATTTTTGCCCATTATGAAGATTTGAAACCGATCCAGGAGCTGAAAGAAGAGCTTTCGAGGGATTTACAAGAGCGTCTGCAGGATTTGCGTAAAGAAGGCTTTGACGAGGAAGCCGCCTTTCAGCGAACGATCTCATCCATTGGCGAAATTTCCGAATTAATTGAAAGCATCCATGCGAGCACGACCAAGCTGCAGCAAATAATCGGCATCGATTTTTCTATGCAAAATTTACAGAAATCTGATTTCAAAGATATTCAAGTCCATGATGGAAAATTTAACTACAGCAACCTGCAGGATTCGGATTTCAGCAATTCAGACCTATCCCATGCCTCCTTCAAATGCAGCAACTTAGACCGCGTAAAATTTGATGGAACCAATTTGACTGGAGCTAAAATATCCAAATCCAATCTCAAAGGAGCCAGCTTTCGCAATTGTATCTTGAATCACGTTGATTTCTCTTCCTCAGATTTAACCGGAGTTTGTCTGGATAACTTATCGTTCACCGGTACAACGTTTCATCATTCAGGTTTAAAAGGCACCACCTTCCGCAATGCCACATTTCAAAGCTGCTCCTTCAAAACAGAGGTCAAAAAAGCTATTTTCGACGGTGCCCGTATGGATAAGGTGACTTACGCCTTTTTAAAAGCATTTAAAGCCGACCTAAGCAAGGTTACTATCATTTAGCGCGAATACGCCAGGAAATAACCATCACATTCAATGTGCTTTTGCGGGGGTTGGGGGCTTTTTCTATTCCGAGACTGCCTTTTGGGCAGGCTCGGAGGGGTTTTAGCTACTTTGGGTAGCTGAGGCTGCTTTTTGGGCGGGCTCAGCTTGCTTTTGCGGGGGTTGGGGGCTTTTTCTATTCCGAGACTGCCTTTTGGGCAGGCTCGGAGGGGTTTGGCTACTTTGGGCTACTGAGGCTGCTTTTTTGGCGGGCTCAGCTTGCTTTTGCGGGGGTTGGGGGCTTTTTCTCTTCCGAGGCTGCCTTTTCGGCAGGCTCGGAGGGGCATTGGCTACTTTGGGTAGCTGAGGCTGCTTTTTGGGCGGGCTCAGCTGTCTTCTCAGGGATGTCAGTCAAACTCGATAGATGCTGATACCCTCCGTTAACCAAAAAAGAACCTTCACCACAAATCAGTGGTTGAAGGTTCTTCTTTGGTTAGTCGTTAAAGGTTCTTCTTTAGTCAGTAGTAGAAGGTTCCTCTTTAGTCAGTAGTAGCAGATTCCACTTTCCACTTTAGTCAGTATTAAAGGCTCCTCTTTCGCCTGCCCTCTTAGCACTAAATCCCTTTGAACGTAAAAGCGTAAGCATACGTACGGTTCGCAAACAAAGTGAATTCAGGATGCGTTCTGGCCCCCCAGCTGTCATCTCCGCCAACGCCCATCTGCTTATAGTTCACGCGCAGCACGACTTTATCGCTGGCTGGCAGCTTGTAGGGATGATCATGAGCTTCGAGCTCCGTTGGTGTATAAGGCAAAGCATTTAATTCAACTGTCGGCAAGCCAGTAATGAGGAGACCACGTCCCTGTTCGTTCGTTAATGTCGCTGAACGCACATCGGTCTTGTTCCCGCATTCTTGCGGGCGCAGATAAGGAACCATTTGCTCCTCCACCGTTCCGCGATGAAGTGCCAGCTTAGCTCCTACCGCGCGGTCCCAATAGTTCTCATGAGGGCCACGGCCATACCAGCTCAAGTTCTGGAATGAGCGGTCCAGTTGGAACATAACGCCGATCTCTGGAATTTCCGGCAATTGTGCGCCAGGTACGAGTTCCATGCGAACTTCCACTTCACCGCTTGGCGATACCGTGTAGACCAGTTGAACGCTCGATACAGGCTGAGTGGCCAAATGATAACGTACCTTGACTTCAGCTTGACCGTCGGAAGTTGACTTCACTTGAAGAGCTTGCAGTGTTCGACTGCTGCCAGCTTCTTGCCAAGGCGCGCAACGAGCAGGATGTTGATTGCCGCGATCATTATCCGTGTAGGCACGCCAGAAATTAGAGGTTGGCCCGCTTAGGAACAACTCTGTCCCCTCGACTTTATAGGAAGTAATGTCTCCGGTAGCTTTATCGAATTCAAGTGAGAAACTAGCGCCTTTAAGGTTAACGGCGTCAGCAGTTGTCTCTATGCGGACAGCATCCTCAACAGATGTCGTCGCTGCTGTCTGAGTGAATGCCGTTTGATCGGTATAAGCCGATACCGTTTGAGCAGCAGGCAGCACATATTGCTCCCAAGCAATTTCATGACCTTGGCTTGCCCATAACGTTGTTTCCTTCAACTGCAAGCTGATCGTAAGAACGAACTCATCGTTCGGTGAGATGGCTTCCACCCGATCCAAAGCCAGCTCAATAATGGCTGTCTCGCCAGGCTTCACAGCATATTGTCCACGCTTCTCTTCGCCCACGACAACACCATTGCGTGCGATAGTCCACGTCCAATCAAACTCACCTAAATCCGTGAACAAGAATTGATTCGTTACTTTCACTTGACCTTTGGACAGATCGAGTGCTTCAAACTTGGCATTCTGATAGCACTTCTTCACTTCGTAGATTTTCGGCGAAGGTGTTCGATCTGCGAAAATCAGGCCGTTGCCGCAGAAGTTCCCGTCATTTGGCGTATCGCCGAAGTCGCCGCCGTAGGCTTGATAAGTAATGCCTTCCGGTGTTGTCGTACGAATGGATTGGTCGATCCAATCCCAGATAAATCCGCCTTGGAGAATCGGGTACTTATCAAACAGCTCCCAGTATTTGAACAAATTACCGCAGGAATTGCCCATCGCATGGCTGTATTCACACAAAATGAAAGGCTTCTTCGGATTCGTTCTAGCGTACTCCTCAATCTTCTCAATCTTGGAATACATCTGGCTTTCGATGTCGGAAGACGCCTCCGAAGCACGGAAGTGAAACACTCCTTCGTAATGAACTACTCTGGAAGGATCTTGCTCACGCAGGAAGTCATGCATTTTAATAAAATTATCACCGCCAAAGGACTCATTGCCCAGCGACCAAATCACGATAGACGGATGGTTTTTGTCCCGCTGCAGCATGGAATTCGCCCGATCAAGCACGGCTTCCGTCCATTCCGGCTTACTTCCCGGTACTGCGTCGCCTTCTTCCTCCTGCATGTAGCTCCATGATCCATGTGTTTCGAGATTGGTTTCATCAATCACATATAAGCCATATTGATCACAAAGCTCATACCAGTACGGATTGTTCGGATAGTGCGAAGTTCTGACGGCGTTGATATTATACTGTTTCATCAGCAGAATATCAGCAATCATGCTGTCTTTATCAACAGAGCGACCACGATCTGTATCAAATTCATGACGGTTCACGCCCTTGAATACGACAACCTCGCCATTTATTTTCATCAAGCCGTCGTGAATCTCAAATTTCCGGAAGCCCACTTTGCAGCTTTCTGTTTCCAACAATGCGCCCTGCTCATCTTTCAGGCTCAAAACTAACGTATACAGATTTGGCTTCTCCGCGCTCCATTTGGCTGGGCTCTCGACCTTCGCCTGCAGCTCAACTTCCTGCAATTCAACTCCGTTTACAAGCACTTCAACAGATAAAGACTTATTCCAAACAGGCTTCAGCTCACTATCGTACAAAACGGCTTCAACGCGGCGCGACCCTGTACCTTGACCATCATAATTGCTGATTTTCGCTTGAATGCGCAGCTCAGCATGCTCAAAAGCCTCATCCAAATCCGTGTTGACCATGAAATCGGAAATATGTGTAATCGGCGTAGCATACAGGTAAACATCACGGAAAATTCCGCTCAGCCGCCAGAAATCCTGATCCTCCAGCCAGCTTGCATCACTCCAACGGTAGACCTCGACGGCAAGCTTATTCTCGCCTTCTACTAAGTACGGCGTAATATCAAAATCCGCAGGTGTAAACGAGTCTTGGCTGAAACCGACCAAATCGCCGTTTACCCATACATAGAAAGCTGATTCAACCCCTTGGAAGCTTAGATAAACCGGTTGCTTTGCCCAAGCCGCAGGTACTGTAAAGGAACGAGTATATGAACCAACAGGATTGTACTTAACTGGTGCAAAAGGAGGCTTTAAATCCTCATGGCCTACCCAAGGGTAAATCAGATTGGTATATTGCGGGAAATCAAAGCCTTGCAGCTGCCAATGGGATGGAACGGCCATATCCGCCCAGGCACTCGTGTCATAATCTGTCCGATAAAAATCTTGCGGACGGCCCTGAGCATTCTCGGCAAAATGGAATTTCCATGTGCCATTCAACGACTGATAGGCATCCGAAGCCTCGCGATCTCCTACAAGCGCTTCTTGTTCGGACTTATAAGGCATCAATGTAGCGTGAGCCGCCATGCGGTTTAATTGAAAAATTTCAGGATTATTGTTCCATTCCGGATAACCGTTAGCAGGTGGGGTATAGACGTATTTATTAGCCATTGGATGAGTTCCTCGCTTCTATAAGTTGTATAAATATCTTCAACTACCCCTATATTGTACAAGACAATAATTTCTTTTAAAATATAAGATACTACGCTTCGTATATTAAAAAATGAAAGAGATGACTACTCATCATGGCCATAGATTACAGGAAATTTTTCGTCATTACCGAAACAGACCGCAAGCTCCCCCTCATCCTAGAAACGGTCGGTTACGAAATGGATCAACTTTATTACAAGCGGGAAGAAGGCTATCCCTGCTTCCACTGGCTCCAATCGATTGAAGGAAGCGGAGAAATTATTCTCGAAACCGGAGCTGTTAAGCTGGGGGAAAATCAAGGGATGCTTCTGCCCGCTGGCATACCGCACGAATACAAGCTGTCTGCTTCCCGGTGGTCGACGTGGTATTTGACTTTCGACGGTGCCTTGGCGGCGTCCATCGTGTATGCATTAGAGATTCCGTTATCCACTGCCATCAGCTGGGGAAGCGAAACGCCTCTGTCCAGTATTCACGAGTACTACTACGAGAAATACCGCTACAGCTATGATTTCACCGGCATGAACGGTTCTCTGGAGGTATATCAATTCCTCACACTGCTCAAAAAACACGGCAACGTCAACAAAAGCGCCTCCTTCTCCCAAAGCCATGAGCGTTTGCTGCCGCTGTTGTTTCAGTTGGAAATAAGCTTTGCCTCTTCAGACACCGGTCTGCCTTGGATGGCTCAGCTTCTTGGGGTCAGTCCCCAGCATGTCAACACCTTATTTCGCAAGGCATTTGGTCTTTCGCCTTATCAATATTTGCTGCAGCTTCGCTTGCAGAAGTCCAAGGAATTCCTGATCGCTCAGCCCGGACTTACCGTTAAGCAAGTCGCAGAAGCTACCGGATTTCTCGATGCGTCTCATTTCATTTCCACTTTTCGCAAATCAATCGGTTTGACCCCTGAGGTTTTCCGGAATCAATATAACCAAAAGAACCAACAGGAGGATCTCCGTTAGTTGTCCCAGCCTCAACCCAATAGAAAAGGACAGAACGATTGAGATCGTCTGTCCGCTTAGATCAACTACTATTTCCCTACAACTCGATCATTAGTGATTCGGAATAAAATCGTTGTGCGCTGCTAGCAGGTTTTGGACAAATATCTCAAAATCTGTTTTGCTAGAAGAAAACTTGAAATCGGTTACACCCGTATTAAAATCAATAATCGTTAAAGCTACGCGGTTCAATGGGTACTCAGGAATCGGTTCAGAGGCAAGAGTAATATTTTTGAAAGGGTAAATGGATGTTTCACCGTACAAACGAAGTACAGTCAGATGATCATCTCTTAACTCCAAAGAAATATGTTGATCAGAATCAGTGAAACTTTTCAGTGTACTCATTCTTTATCAATCCTCCTCTTGTCCTCTATTTTACTCCAATTCTGCTAGATAAAGAAGCCCAAATCGAAAAAAATTCCTAATTCTTACCTGTTTCACTAGGAACTTATGAGGGTACATAGAGTTAGGGCTGAACGCTGCTTTTACCAACGCTACGGAGGTGCCAGACAATGAGTACAACGATTTTACTATCCGAAAGAACCGGTCCAGTTAAGACGCTAAGAGCACAGGGGCAAATCCCTGCTGTGGTGTATAGCTCGCGTATGGAATCCGAACATGTCACCGTTCCGGAAAAAGAAATCCGCGCATCACTGAAACGCAATCCGCATGCCATTCTGACTGTTGCTTTGCCATCCAACACGGAGCAGCCGGTGATGATCCACCATGTTCAGAAGGATTCCTTAACTGGGCAGCTGCTGCATATTGATTTTTTGCAAATTGATTTGAAAGAAAAGCTCGATACCTCCATCGCTGTTCATTTCACCGGGGATGCACAGGGAACCAAAGAGGGAGGCATCCTGCAAGTCGAGACCCATGAAGTTATGATTCGCTGTATGCCAAATAAGCTGCCTGATTACCTGTCCCTTGATGTGAGTAAGCTCTTGATTGGCGAGCATCTGACAGTAGCTGATCTCGAAGTGCCTAAGGATGTTGAAGTGCTTTCAGATCCAGAGATCATCCTTGTCACGATTCTAGGCATTCAAAAGCTGGATGAAACCCTTGAGCCTTCCGCTGAAGCTGTGGATGAATCGGTGGAATCAGGCGTTTCCTGAAACACCCTTACAATAACTTATATGTAAACAAAACCGACTCTACGCATTTAATTGCACGGAGTCGGTTTTTTTATGCATCAAAAGGCATGAATCCTTGGGCTTTTAATTTTCCAAATGATAGCTTTATGCCGCTCGTCTCTAGCAACGATTGCTTTCAAGCTTTGAAGCACCTCAGCGGCCTGCTCCAAGTATTCCTTATCGCCAAACATGGCATAGAGTCTCATGTAATCATTGTAGGTATCGAGCCATTCATTGAAGTAAGAAGATGCCATCTCTATCACTCCCTTGCTTCAATGATAGAGTAAAAACATTAAACCACGATGAGTAGAAGATTAAACTTTTGTAAGATTCGTATTTTTATGAATACTTAAGCTGAGCTAGTCAATAAGCGCGTACAATTCATGCATGGGTCTGATAAAATTATGCTTCATCTCAGCCGCAGCCAAATTCGCGTCACGATCTGCCAACGCTGCAATAATCGCTGTGTGCTCTTCAACAGAAGTCAGCGTCTCCGCGACGGGTTGCTGAAGGAAAACGTACTTAAATCTTCGAATATGTATTTGCAGTGAGGCGCTAAATGAAGTGATATAGGCATTATCGGCGACCTCAATAATCAAATTATGGAACTGCTCATCCAGCTCCATGGCTTGGTAAGGCTGCCCGCCTGTGATGGCTTCGCTGAACCCAGCGTTCAGCTCCTTCAGCATTTCAATTTGCTCCGGCTTAATGAGCTGTGCGGCATATTCCGCTGCCAGTGCATGAAGCGCGGCGAGCGTTGGATACATTTTCAGAATATCGTCTTTCTCGATATTCGTCACTCGGGTTTCTTTGCCCGGATGCATGGAAACCAAGCCCTGCACTTCCAAGAGCTGAAAAGCTTCCCTAATCGGGGTTCGGCTGACAGCCAAGGATTCAGCTAATTCAGCGTCTATTAGTTTCTCTCCTGGATGAAGCGTTCCTTCAATGATCCATCTTTGGATTTGCGAGAGTGCGCGTTCTTTGGCTGACATACGTATCGGTGTAGCAAAATTAGTGGGTACAGGCATCTATCCAATCCTCCATCAGCATAACATTATATGCAATATATCGGATCTCGATAATCGATGCAAGCATTTTCAGTTTCGAACGTCTTTTACTCATCAAAAATGAGGTCATTGTACTTCACTTTCTCTTTGCTTGTTACAATCAAAAGCTCTTGCAGCGCATCATATTGAAAGTGATACACGTCAACGAACTCCTGCCCCGCTCCGAAGCCGCCTGTCAGAACGAGCTCCTCACTCTGAATTTGCAAAGAGCGATGCGGAATTTGACTGATCTGAGGCACAATTTGCCCGTCATTCAGCATCAGCTTGAGCGGAAAGGCTTTTCCTTCTTTTACGCCAAAAAAATAAGTCTCCAGGCCATGACAATCCGTATACCTAGGAACAAAGGCGAGGATGTCGATGCCTCCCAATTGGAAATGCTGCATTGGAGTCGGCGCCTCACCCTGCTGCACGATTTCAAAATCATCGGGAAATTCCGAGACCTTGCTTGAGCCCCCCTCTGACGAGGACTCCCACCACGCTTCATAGTGACCTGACCATCGTAAATCCGTCTCTTGGCCATAACAGCTAGGTGCTCCTAATGGAGCGGCCACAGCTTGGCTCAAAGGCTTGATAAGCAGCTTCCCTTCAGGAAGCGTGCCGATAGCTCTTATCAAATGATCTTCTTTGTTCCACTGAGCTTGCTCAGCAGCGGGCGAAGCAGCAGGCTGAATGAGAGGTGACCGATCTTTGTCTGCACAAGCGGACAAGGCAAGAATGAAATTCAAAACAACCAACGACATATAGTTTGATTTGTTAAGCACTGCGACTATAGCCTCCTTCATAGAACAATGCGGCTCTCTTTCGAGGGAAGTTGCCTACATTAGACTATTTCACATCGAAAAAAGTTCCAATTTCTACCTATTATTTTTTGAAATAAATGAACATAATAAAGCCTTGCAGCGCTTAATTCCTATTACAGGAACAAGCGGCCGCAAGGCCGATAAAACTAATCCGAATAGCTCACATCGTCAAGAAGCATATTGCCTGCATTCCAACTGCGGAAGCCAATTTGCCCAGCGCCTGTGGGGATACTGGTTAACGTACCTGAATAGATCTGTGTTCCATCCACCCATACGGTTACCGTCGCACCTGTAAACTGAACCTTTATCGTATAGGTTATTCCGCTCGCGAGCACAGGACCGGTAAAATTGCCGTATTGGCCTGCTCCATTCGACCAAGCCCAGGAAGTGCCAAGATCGTAGCCGATAGCTGCCCATGAGCTTGTTCCCGTATAACGGAATACCGCTTGAAGGCGCCCGTTTGCATTTTGCGGTGTCACCTTAAAGGTGTAGACACCGTCAGCTTTTGCCGGAGAATTGCTGTCCACCACAACCGTGTTACTGCTATTGGCGTTTAAATTAAGCCCCCCTGAGAAAGCGCTGGCCGTTCCTGCGCCCATGACAACATTCCAACCTGTAATTCCATTGTTAAAATCCTGTGTATACGCGGCGGCGCTGCCTCCACTTGTTTTGTATACATTTAACTCTGATGCGGAAGCCCAGCCGCCAGTTCCTGCTGTTGCTTCCAGACGTATGTGCGTGGCAGGCGTTGCTGCAAACACAGCGCTTTTCTCCGCAGCATCATTCGCCCATGTTCCGGTTGATACCTGCGTAAACGTCGTACCATTGGTGCTTGTGTACACGTTATAGCCGGTAATATTGCCGTTAGAGCCGCCGTCTTGTCTTGGCATATATTTCAACTGATTGATCGTATAGCTGCCACCTAAATTCAAGGTAATTGATTCTGGAAGCGGATTGGACAAGTCCCACTTCGTATGCCAAAATGTCGATAAATTGCCGTCGAGCACGTTCGCTGCGCTATTGCTGGCATTGACCGTCTCTTGGCTTGTTGCAGAAGCCGTCATCTGGGATTGAGGAATCAGATTAGGATCAACAGGTACGGTGCCGCCGGTGGTCACTTTCAAATCGTCCATAATGAAATCCGTCTGATTGCCGTTCGTTTTTTGAATGCCAATCCAACTGTTGCCTGAAGCTGAGGCCGTAAATACTTTGCTAAACGTCGTAGGCGATGTAACAGTTCCCAAGCTGGTCGTAGACACGACAGCTGTTCCGTCTCCGACGACAAATGCATAGTCGCCCGCTGCTTGATTCTCGTAGCTGAAAGTAACCGTGTATGCAGCTCCTGGCGCAAATCTCAACGTTTGTGGAATCGTTTGATACAGCAAGCCAGCGGATTCCTTGTGAGCCATCAGCGACCAGCTGCCATTCAACACATCATCAATCGTCTTGCCATTCCAGCCCTTTTGCGTGAAAGGAGCATGGAGCTTCATCAAATGCGTACGTGGATCATTCGTGCCGCCTGCCGGCCCTTTGACAAAAGGGAACCATCCATCCGGCACATTTTCGAAGTCCTGTACGAAATAGTCGTGGTTCGGATTTGGCGTTTGGACTGTCTTTTCAATACGCACATCATCAAACGTAACCGCCGTAGTACCCGCATCGCTTTTCAAATACAAGGTTGCCGTCGTAGAGCCTGCCGGTACATCAAACCACACATACATGCGCTGCATCATCGTATCTCGTTTGGAGTCTGCCTGGATGTAATTTTTCCACAGAGAGCTGTTCGCATACGTGTTGACGTCGGCGCCGCCGTAATTATTGACACCGAGGTAGGCTTTGCGTCCGCCGCCGGTTGATACATAAACAGAAGCATAATAGCTGCCTGGCGTCAGTCCCGAGATCGTTTGACTGACCGACGTCGTACCCGTGCTTGTGCCGATCTGAAGCTCTTGCTGGCCATTCGCGTTACGCTGAACGGAAGCGCCGCTGCCTGCAACCGTCCACGCGCTAAGATTGCCGTTATTAAACCCAGGATCCGCCACACCCGATCCTTCCCCATAATTGACAGCTGTGTTCGCTGGAGCTGCGCCTTTGTAGAGCACGTATGCTTTGTTCGCGCTGGCCGTAATCGTAACTTGATTGTTCGTTACAGCAAGATCACTGACAAGCTGTCTTCCCTGATCGGACAATTGATATAGCTTTACGGTGCTAAGCCCTGCCCAACTAGCCGGAAGCTGCCAAGTGGTGCTGCCTGCACTCGAATTCCAATGATATAATTTGTCCTCTGTGGTTGGACTCCAAGGCAGCAAATAAGCCCCGCCGTTCAGGATCGTGCGGTTGTCCTTCGTAATTACACGCGTACCGCTGGTACTACTGACCGATACATTGTTTTCGAAGTTAATCGTCCCTGGCGTCCACTTCATTATTTTAAAATGCTGCAAATATTTGGTTGGCAAATCAGTCCCAAAGGTCATCGCAATCATGGCATCGAAATTGGTTTTACCTTGCCAGCCTTCATAAGCGGAGAGCTCGGTTCCGCCTAATAGCGGATCGCGAGCGATCCATGTATCCTTTTGGTGGTTGCGGATAAAACGAGCAATCTGGCTGTTAAAGCCTTTGGTATCGGTGCCGCCATAATTATAATCAACAGCCCAGTGATTCCAGATGCTATCGTATTCATGATCGGATGGAAACTCCGTTGCGAGTGGCCAGCCCAGCGAATTGACTTCCTTCGCTGCTTTTCGGCTGTCCCAACCATTGGATTGCCATACATCAATATAAATGTAGCCAAGGCTAGGCACTTGATTTTTCAATTGCTGCAGTCTGGCTAATCGGCTTCCGGAGGTGGAATCATACCTTTTGTTGATATAGTACGAAGAATCCAGCCAATCCCAGCCTGGCGAAGTTTTGTTCACAAGCGTTTCGTTAAAAGCCTGCGCCTCGGGATACGATTCCGTCGCATTGATATGGACGCCGAACAAAGCATTGTACGCGCTTCCCGCATTCACCAGCGTGTTCATATCGGCAGCCCCTCCTTGCCTTTGACCAATATCTCCGTAATCGGGATGCCCCGAATCGTGGCCTTCGGAACCGTAGCCTTTGAGCAGCACCATCTGCCCGAGGCCGTCTGTCGCATTGTACACTCGCTTCGTTTCATCGAGCGTTTTGGTAAACGGATTCGTCGCCTGGCTGGCGAAGTTCATCGGTATCCGCTGTACAACGAGATCCGGCACCTTGTCCGCACCCACGGGATTGTTCATTATGCTGCGGTAAGCGATCGCACTATCCTGCCAATCCACACTGCCATCGCTGTTTGCGTCCGGCGTAATCACAACCTTCGCGCTGGGCAGCGAATCGGCATCGGTCATCCCGTTGGCACGGTAAATCCAAGCTCCGCTCCACAAGCCTGTTCTGGAGTAGCCGGTTTTCGCCGTCGTTTGCTCCTTCACCCTGCCATTGTTATCTGAATTTTCGTATACCGAATTCGTCCACAATCCACCAGCAAGCTGATTCGTATTCACGAATGCGTACATGTAGTCGACAGATGCAGCATCTGCTGTTGGTGAGCCTGCGACCGATTTGATCGTGTCGCCCGTACCGCTTACAGCCGTGTACATTTTATTCCCGGCAAAAGAAGCCCCTGTTTGCGTACTTCTGACACTAAGCAGATTATGATTGCGAATTTCGAGCGTATTCACTTTGGTTGTGCCGTTTTCTGCGATATTCGTGATGTCGAAAAGCAACGTGTTGTTCACAACCTTCATTTGTACCGTAATAACTACTTGAATCGCCGCTATTGTAAGCGTATACAAAGCTGTGTTTGAAGTAGGGCTTGAAAAGGCTACCGTCGGCGTGTACGCTGTGCCGTTGATATAAATCTGATTAAGCGTGTCTTCTGAGCCATACAGGACAGACCCGTTTGCCAGCCAGGTGTACTGATTTACTTTGGGAAATGCAGGATCCAGATCTACACTCAATACAGATGAAGCAATAGACTGCGTGGCTGCGCTTACCGAATCGTACATCACCGAGGCAAGAGGCGCAAATGGCCCGGAACCAACCTGCAAAGCGAGGATGGCAGATAGGGCAACGCTCACCTTCCACTGGAATCGCCTTCTTTTGATCATTAATTCTCCTCCTAACATGGATTTGACTTCTTCCTCAATATACCACTACATCCGTAAGCACAAATTTGATATATTTGGTTATTGCATGATGTTTTTTGCTTTAAATAGCAGCCATGCAAATAATCTAAGCTAAATCCAAGCACCCGGCTGAAAAAGCCTGCGAAAGTGCAGGAATTTTCGGGAAATTCGGCTAAAAAATGAAAATGCCTGCAATTGTGCAGGTATTTTCAGCTTCTCCAGCCTCTAAGCCAGAAAAAGCCTCAAATACATGCACAATTGCAGGAATTTAATGATTTGGGCTATTCCAAGAGTAAAAAAGATGCACAATTGCAGTTTTTTAAAAGTAAAGCTAGAGCAGGACGACATCAAGGCAAGGATGAAGTGTAAGTAAAAACAAGAGCTGCCCCAAGTAGGTTTATCTACTTATAGGACAGCTCTTTACTTGTATGTATAAGTCCCCAAACCCACCCTCACCCATAGTCAACAAATCAGCACGTGGTCATTACAATAAGTGGTAAGTCATAAGTAGATGCAAGCATCTTGTTACAGTATTGGGCTAATTAGTAAGGTTATCAGGCATGGCCCTGCTCTGATTGTCAGTCCAACATTCCCGTTGGCGGTTGCGCTCGCTTTTGTTGACATGGGTTACCGACTTTATTACTCTTCGATGACTTCGACAGTCCAATTCTTTTCTTGTATCTTGAAATCCAGCTCCCGATAGCTTTTGGCTAAATCATCCAACTGCTTTTGAAGCTCATTCACTTCAATAGTTCGATAGAATTTAACTTCGGAACGACTATAGCGATCCTGCTTGATGGTAGCTGCTTCTAGTAGATCATTTAACAAATTTCTTTTCTGCATTAAATTATCCCGTTCAGCAAGCGCATCAGCAATACTTAGATGACCATCGAACTTCGTATAGGCATTCGTTTTGTTGATCTTTTTTATCCAACTTACCAAATCGTCTACTGTTCGATCTAGTTCTGTCAAAAGAACGCTTGGCTGTTCCGCCGGCTGTTCTCCTTCTTGTACTTTAATCACTCTCTCAAGTCGTTGCTTGATTTGCGCAACTTTTCTTTGAGCATCTGCGCGCAGCACAAGGGCTTCAGCAAGTTTCATCTTCGTTTCCCACCTACCCGTAATTCCTATATTTTGTTAATTTCCACTTTACCCTACTATACTATCTCTCTACCACTTTTGTAAAATTTTGCTCATCATCACTTCTTTTTCATAATAACTGTTACTTTAAATAGATCTCCGTCCATATCAATCTTCAATTGCCCGCCTTGGAGCTCCATGATGCTTTTCGCAATAGCCAATCCTAAACCTGAACCTTCGGTTTGTCTGGATTCATCCCCGCGCTTAAATCGTTCAAACAATTCTTCCGCATCGAAATCAATTTCAAATGCGGAGACATTTTTAATGATAAAAAACACTTGATCTTCATCCTCACTGAGAGACAAATGAACTCTAGTATTCGGCATGGCGTACTTAATCGCGTTGCTGATCAAATTCTCAAACACTCGCCACGTTTTGCGGCCATCCAAAGAAGCTACGATGTGTGGATGCTCAACTTGCAACCGGAAGATTAACGGTGAACTCTCCATCATCTCGCTAAATTCAGCTAAGGCTTGTTCGAGCAATGCAGAGACATTCACCTTTTCTACTTGCAGCTCGACAGAGCCGCTCGACATTTTGGAAGCCTCAAACAAATCATCAATCAGCACCTTGAGCCGTTGTGATTTTCGGTCCAGCACCTCGATATAAGTTTCTACCTTATCGGGGGCAAGATCTTTTTGCTTAAGAAGATCCACGTAATTAATGATCGAGGTTAGCGGCGTTTTAAGATCATGGGAAACGTTTGTAATAAGCTCAGCTTTCATCCGCTCGCTTTTCATTTCGTTATCCATCGAGGCTTTGAAGCCCTCTTTCATCTGGTTTACATGGTGCGCCAATCTAGACAAGTTGCCAGAACCTTTTTCCGGAATCATATCAGTCAAATTGCCTGCCGCCATTTGTTCCACACCATACAGAATTTGTTCAAACAAGCGAATTTGTTGAACACATTTGGGCAGGATTGTGAATAGGAACGCTAGCAAATATCCACCCGCAAACAAGATAATCCCACTATTCCAGTCCAGAGCAAACATCCAATATATCGTTATTAAGAAGGATACACCAAATAAAGAAGTAAGGATGAATACGAATACGACTTTAAAGCGAAGAGATTTTCTAATCACCTTGAGAGTACACAATTGAATCATCGTATTCAATAAACAATTATTCCATTGTTTGCGCAATGCCGCCTTGTTCCTGTAAAGTCTCCTTCCATCTATCACAAGAATGACGAGGAGAATCATGTTCAAGGAAAGATTTATCCCTTCAACCGCTTGTTGAAATCGCAAGGGTATTTGAAAAAAGGAATTATTGCCAATTTGATTGAACAACAAAAGCAAGCTAAGGAATGTTACAATGACTCTTAGATCTAATGGGACATATTCCAGCCATTTCAGCGGCATTTCTTCAGTCAACACCTGGAACGAATGTTTTTTTCGCATGATCCACACAAGTGCAGCTGCAATCATACAAAGCACTACGAATAGACCGATTTCCAACCAAATCCGCTTGCTAATTGCCTGATAATACGTATAATCCTCATGCATTTGACTCGACCAAATTGCTTCCTTCGGAATAAGAATATACCCATGAAGCTGATTCTGCTGAAAGAATTTATTTATCCCTTTAAGAAAAGAATTGCTCACTTGTTTCTGCGGCAGTTCTGCATAAAATAATGCCTGCTCGAATTCAGCAGCTCCCGGCTCTTTAACCATATTGGAATAGAAATGATCCGTCTTACGGTCTCGAACATAATAGTGAAATGATTCCCCGCGTGCAATTAAACTGTTGGCAACATCACTAAATTCTTTGTTTTTATATTCTAAATATTGGATTTTTCGAACTTCCAGCAGCTTTGCGACTTCCGCTTGCACATCAAGGATTTGGTTATCAAATTCCTGTTGAAAACGTGATACTTCGCCTGATATATCCGATAATCGAGCTTCCTGCAATTTACTATTGTAGGTATTGCGAGCGTTTGTTTTACCACGCTTCTCCATAGCCGTGTAGGCTTGATTCCAAGATTCTCTCCGTTCTTTTCCAATTTTCTCTTCATCGGTTAAAAGCGGGTAGTTCGCATTTTCAATCCTATATTTCAGAAGATTGAGAGGCAGCTGGAGCTCATTCCCAAATATTTCACTTCGAAAGTAACTGTCCTTGCTTAGGAACGAGTGATGTTTCCCCACATCAATTAACGTGCAAAGGGCTAGAACTGCTGCACAAATAAGTGAGATGCCAAGTAGATATGTAACAGCTTTATTTCTCGATTTTATAACCAATACCCCATACCACCTTTAAATATTTGGGTTCCTTCGGGTTGATCTCAATCTTCTCCCGAATTCTTCGAACGTGAACGGCAACCGTATTCTCTGCATTGAAATAGGGCTCTTTCCAAACCTTCTCATAGATCTCTTCGATGGAGAATACTCTGCCTCTGTGTTCCATTAACAGCTCTAGTATTTTGTATTCCGTAGCTGTTAAACGTACTTCTTCGCCATCCACGGAAACACTTTTCGTGTCCTTGTTCAGAATCAAAGCTTTCACTTTAAGTCTATTTTCACTAGCCGTATAGTGCCCAAAACTTACATACCGCCTAAGCTGGGATTTCACACGGGCAATAAGCTCCAAAGGATTAAACGGCTTGCCCAAATAATCGTCAGCACCCACATTCAAGCCTATAATTTTGTCTGTATCCTCTGTCTTGGCTGACAGCATAAGAATTGGAATATTCCTGCTCTCCCTCACTTTAAAAGCCGTTTTGATCCCGTCCAGTCGAGGCATCATAATGTCTAGAATCATCAAGTGAATATCTTGCTGCTCGAGAATGTCCAAAGCTTGCATCCCATGATCAGCCTTGAAAATAGTCATATTTTCATTCGTTAAATAAATTTCTATCGCATCTTGAATCTCTTTCTCATCATCAACAACGAGAATATTGTAGGTATGCATCTCCATTTACCCCTTCTATATCATCCATGGATGCCGCCGGCTTTCCATCATTCCCCTTTATATTACAGGAAAACATTTACAAATAACCAACTAAAATTATTACAAATTTCTTAAGAAAAAAACCGACTCTTCCCTTCAGGGAAAAATCGGTTCTCATAGTTTAGATTTGTGCCAGTGCCTCTCGGTCGGCGGCATGTGGCGGTTTTTCCATCCATCCGTTATCAATCATTATGTTGGCGCCATCATGAGCATAGCTTGATCAGAGTCGTACATGCAAAAAAACTGCAACTCCACGACTTTCCGCAGTGTTGCAGTTTTTCTTGCATGTCAAATGAAGGGCAGGATAGCGTGCCTGATTCGTTTCCAATCAACATCAAGAGCCTGAAATTACGCACTATCCCTGATATTTGCGAATAAAAGCAATCGCATTGGCGATATCCACCTCAGGCTGTTCGCCAACCTCACGCTCAATCGTTAAATATCCGGAGTAGTTAATCGCTTCCAGCGCTTCGAAATATTTTTGGAAATCGACATGACCTTCGCCCAAAGCGAGCTCCCGATAATAAGGACCTGAGGCAGCTGCTTCCGCAATATTCGCGTGACTCATCGGCTGATACCCAAGTGATCCGTATACTTCGCGTGGATCTGCTTGACGAAGACGAAGTCCGTCCTTCACATGGGTATGTACGATATAGTCTTTCAAGGTAAGTACCCCTTGTACCGGATCATCGCCCGTGACCATGACCATATTCGCAGGGTCAAAATTAACTGAAACGCCATTGGTAGACAGCGCATCAAGGAAGTTCTTCAAGTGTGCGGCCGGCTCTGGTCCGGTTTCCACAGCAAAATATGCCCCCAAACTGTTCGCATACACGCCGAGTTCTTCACAAGCATTGAGCATGACTTCGTAGATGGGATCATTCGTCTGCTCAGGAACTACGCCAATATGGGTAGTCACTACCTTAGTACCTAAATCCACCGCAAGATCCAGAATTCGCTTGGATTTTTCAATCTTTGCTGCGTTTGCTGCCTGATCCTGAAAACCATGCCCGCCTAAGTCTCCGCATAAAGCAGAAATACTGAGTCCAAGGGATGCAATGTAATCTTTCAGCTCTTTGCGCGCTTGCGGCGTTAGAAGAGCGGGATCCATCTCTCCGGATACGGCATAGATCTGTACCCCGTCGGCACCGAGCTCCTTGGCTTTTTTCAAACCATCCCTTACGCCAAGACGCAAACTGTCGACCATAATACCGATTGGATTGTTCATTGTTGTCAAACACACCTTTCAGATGGTTGCATGTATGCTGCTTGCCACTATTTACGCTTACTCAATCTCAGCCCAAATTCGTTTTACATTTTCAAGCCCAACCAGCGTACCTGTTTTGCACTCTTCCATGCCTTCGAACTCGATTGAGATATAACCATCATAGCCTGAGCGTTTAATTACGCGCAACACTTCTCGCATATCAATATCTCCATGGCCGACAATAGCACCGCGCAAATGATTGCCTTGCGTCGTTTGGAAAAATCCTGAACCTGGGTGCTCATAGGAAGGTCTCAGATAAAAATCTTTCACATGGACCATAGAAGCGAACGGCAGATTTTTTTTCACCGCTGAAACCGAATCTTCATCCACGCACATGAAATTACCCACATCAAGAGTTGTCCGGAAATTCGGACGGTCTACAGCCTGAATCAACGTTTGAACCCGATCGCTATGCTGAACAAAATAGCCATGATTCTCAATGCTGGTTACGATATCGAAAGAAAGCGCATAATCCGCTATTTGCCGGCAAGCCTCTGCCATACGTTCAAGCTGACGATTAAAGTTGCCAATGGACGTATCGTCTGTGCGCGCCACGTCATGACGCATCTTTTTCACGCCTAATCTGGCTGCGATATCAACTTCAGCTTTGACTCGTTCAAGTTCCTTCTCATACGCTTCATCCGAATCTGTGAGGAAATTAGCGCCAATCGCATAATTGGAGATTTCAAGGCCGCGAGACTCTGCTTTCAAACGAATTGCATCAGCTAACTCCAAATTCCCAGCCAGCTCAAAGCCTAACGGAACGATTTCTATATGCACAGCGCCTTGATCGGCGACCCAGTCAATAACCGCATTAATGTCCATTTCGCCAGACTTCAGCGCTTGGTATAAACTATACGTGCTCACTCCGAGTTTCATGTTTGCATCTCCTGTTCGCCTTGTTATAGGTTGATTTCCTGACCTTTGGCTGCTGATTCATATATTGCGCAAAGCATTTTCATCATAGTAACCCCATCTTCAACTGGACTTATCGGTGTTTGGCCGGTTCGACAGCAGTCTAAGAAATGAGCGATTTCATTGCTAAATGCGCCATTGATGTTGATTGATTTATCATCTGTCTGTGGAGAAACATTCAAGATGGTATCTTGCATTTCTGTCACGAAGACAAGCTCAGGTTCAACCTCGACGCCACCCTTGTCCCCATAAAGCTTGACTGCGATTTCGTCCTTTTTGGCATGCAGCGTAAAGCTGACATCCACGAGCAGTGACGCTCCATTTTCAAACCTGATCAGGGCATTGGCCATATCTTCAACGTTATTCAAAGCAACATCATAGTCAGCCGCTTTATAAAAGCTTAGATTGCGTACGTTGGAACGGTTGCCTAGTTTATTATAGGTGTTGCCGCTTACGGAAACAGGCTTCGGTCTGCCCATCAAGTACCAGCATAAATCAATCACATGGACGCCAATATCAATTAAAGGTCCGCCACCGGAGCGCTCTTTATCTGCAAACCAGCCGCCTGGATTGCCCAAACGACGAAGACAGGACGCTTTCGCATAATATAATTCGCCAAACTGGCCGCCTTCAATAAATTGCTTAACAAGCTGAGCATTCGTATCATATCTGCGTACAAAACCAACCTGTAGAATTTTCCCGGATTCGCGAACAGCCTCCTGGATTTGAAGCGCCTCTTCCACCGTCTTACACAACGGTTTCTCAACCAGCACGTGCTTGCCAGCTCGCAAGGCTGCGATACTGATCTCTGCATGCGAATTGTTCCACGTACATATGCTTACAGCGTCCACTTCAGGATTGGCTAACAATTCATGATAATCCGTATAAATATGTTCAATGTTATAAGCAGCCGCTTTATCTTCGGCTCTTTGGCGATTAAGATCGCATACGGCAATCAAACGAGCATCAGCTTGCTTGCTGTAGGACTGAAGGTGCATGTCGGATATTGAACCTGCTCCGATAACACCAATATTCAACTTGTTTATGCTCATTGCAAATTTTAGCTCCCTTCATTGTCTTATACAATCAGAATACCATGCTTTTACTGCTCGTAGAATGCATAAAATGAGCATTAATATGGATTATATGATCAAAATGGCACCCAGTGAAGCCTATGCTCCACAGGATGCCATTCATAGTCGGTACCTTTTAGCGAAAATCCTTACTGGGAGGGAACTAGGGTCCGCTATTTGACTCAAAATCCAACATTTGCAGCTGAAAGTGAACTCTGATCCGCTATTCCGCTTCAAAATGGTGGAATCCAGCCAACAGAGGCCATTTAGCGGATCGTAGTTCCGTCTCACTCGCTAAAAGGCTGTTTTACCGAAGAATAAGGGAACACAGTTCCCTTATTCTTTGGTTCTGTCAACTAGAAGCAGCTAAACTTATATCAATGACTGCGTACCCTTTGTTCTTTCAGCATAAAGCCGATATTCACCAGACCGATAAACAAGAAGCAGCTCCAAGGAAGGAGCCGCCATCCAAGCAGATTAGCTAAATCATACAAATAGCCACCGCCTACGTTACCGATCATCGCACCTATCGACAATGCAAAGCTGTTAAAGCCAAAGTAGCTGGCAATACTTCCGCTCCCTGCGTAGTCGGACACCATTGTATTCATCATTGGCTGCAGAAACACTTGTCCAATCATGAAAGCAATGACTCCGACATAGATACCGGCAAGAGATCCCGTCATGCCAATTGCAAATAATCCTCCTGCAAGCAGCAATGTGCCTAGGGACATCACCCCAAATGGCTGCAAATTGTTGTTGCCTAATTTGGCTAGCGGCACCTGCAGTAGAACCATCACGATAGCCCCGCAGCTGTAAATGAGCCCGATATTGGCACCACTCGCAATTTGACTAACACGGAAAGGAACCGCTATATATAACTGTGCAACTAGGGACCATGAAATCATGGTGAATATCATAAACCTCCTGAAGGAGCGGTTATACATCACCTTTTTCATCTGCGGCCAGATGCCCGGCAGCTCCGCTCGAGGCTGGGCTTCCTTCAAATTCGGCAAAAAGAAAAGACTTAAGAAAAAAGAAAAGACAAAAATAAGCGTCGCTGTCATGCTCACATAGGTAAAGCGAAAGCTCATTAACAGAGCCCCCAGCATTGGACCAACTACGAAACCCATGTTGCTTAACATTTCACGGATCGCATAGATCGTAATACGGTTGGCAGAAGTAGAAAGCGCTGCGTAATAAGCATAACTGGCGGGCTGGAAAAGCGCCGCACCTAAGCCAGAGAAGAAGCAAGCCACGATTAATCCGGGAATGTGATCGACGAAGCCGAACATCCCGAAACCAAAAGTTCGGATCAAGAGGCCGACAAGTATCGTGCGTTTGTACCCCAATCTGTCTGCCAACGTGCCGCATAATACCGAAAGTCCTTGCTGACTAAAGCTGCGTATTGCCGAAATGACGCCGACCATCATGACCGTCAGTAGTAAATCATACAATAAATACGAAGCTAACAGCGGAATCATCATATAAAATCCGACCGCCATGCTGAAGGTATTCATAAACATGATCCAAAAAGGCAGTTTAATCGCTGTGAGTTTATTCCAGATTGCTCCCATACGGCATTCCTCGTTTCCATCTGCGATGTGGTAATTTCAACAAGATACCTGATTCGCAGCGGAATGCCTAGGGACATTCTTTGTATTCACTTGGGTATATTATTGCTGTCGCTTTTCCGTCTATGGAATGAGCAAAATTTTGCCTGTGCTCATTCTGCTCTCCATCAGGCGATGTGCGCCAGCACCTTCGCTTAGCGGAATGCACATGAGATCTTCCATCTGTATGGTCCCTTGACGCAACGCTTGAAACAACTCTTGCGAACGCTCAATCCGGTTGGCTCGTGTTGTCACATGGTTCCACAAATCGCCGCCAGTCAGCGTTTTGGATGTGTCCATGAGCATTCTAGGGTCAACATGTGGCGGATCGCCGCCTGCCATGCCATAGAAAACAACCGTCCCTTTCGTTTTGACAGCAGCGAAGCTGTCCATTAATGTGGACCCCACGGAATCGTAAACGACGTCAACGCCCTGGCGATTCTCCGTGCAAGCTACGACCGCCTGCACCCAGTCACTGTCGTAGCTGAACACTTCGCTTGCGCCTGCTTTGCGGGCAACTTCTTTTTTGGCTTCGGAAGACGTCAGACCGATGACCTTAGCTCCTTTGTTTTTACCCAGCTGTGTCAACAACTGTCCCACCCCGCCGGCTGCCGCATGAACGAGAATAACGTCGCCTAGCTGGACTTTGCAGCTGTCGTTAACTAAGTAATGCGCCGTCATTCCCTGAAGCAGGATGCCTGCCGCTTGCTCGAATGATATATCGAGCGGCAGGGGAATTGCCCGTTCCACCGGCATCGCCACCAATTCTGCGTTGGCAAAAGGAACATCAACGAAGGCAATTCGATCCCCAACGCTGATATCGACGACATCAGGAGCAACTTGTTCAACAATCCCCGCGCCTTCGTAACCTAGTATGAAAGGCGGCTTCCCTGCCAGATGATAGTTCCCTTTTCGCCGATAGACATCGGCAAAGTTCATGCCAATCGCTTTGGTTCTTACCACGATATGTCCTAACTTAAGGGTAGGATCAGGGATCTCGGCATAGCGTAAAACCTCTGGACTTCCAAATTGTTCAAAAATCAGTGCTTTCATAGGCTACCTCCACAAGCTAATCTTGCTGAAATTGTATCATATCCCCACTGGCAAACAAAAAGGCTTCCCGCATAAAGCGTGAAGCCTTTCCTGCAAAATCACTTATTGTGCTGCTCCCACTGCTTGCAGCCAAGCTTTGGCAACCAAGGCATGGCCAGCCGGAGAAGGATGTACGCCATCTGGAGCCCAGAAAGAGCTGTCGGCACGTGTTGAGGCTTGAGCAAACAAGCCATCCAGACAGACTAGGCGTGCTCCGAATTCTCTTGCCAGCTCGCGAACAACCGTAATCTTCGGATCGAGGTCTTCTCTCCACAGCTTGCGATCTTCTGGGACTGGAAGAACAAACGGTTCGATCAACACGAGCTTTGCTCCTGTTTCTGCTGTTTGCGTCAGAATGTTGCGGTAACCCTTTTCATAAGCTTCGGTAGAAGTTGGATCATTCCGATCATATCTTCTCCACGTATCATTAATACCAATGTAAATAGAAACCAAGTTAGGCTTCAGATCCAAGCAATCTTCCTGCCATCGCTGCTCTAGATCTACAACTCGGTTGCCCGAAATTCCTCTGTTCAGGAATTGCACCTGTTTCTCTGGGTAGCTCGCTGAGAATTGGGCCGCAGCCATCAGCGCATATCCTTTGCCTAAATCCTGCCCGTTGTCGCGAATACGCCCTGCGTCTGTGATGCTATCCCCTTGAAATAGAACAACATCGTCTTGCTGAATCCATGAAGACATTTAATTATTTCCCCCTTCAATACACTTTCGTTAGCATAGTCATGAAAAAACCAATCATCCGCTTCAGCTAGAAGATTGGTCCTAAGCAAATCGTTCACAAACGTTACGCCATTGCTTAAAATCGATCCGATAGAAATCCAACGGACCTAGTTTCGTGCTGCTTGTCTGCGGCTTGGAACCGAGTTTGATAAGCTTGGGCTGACCTGAAGGCTGTTGAAATAAAAAAAGTATAAACCTCCTTTTTCCATAAGTTGCCTAGAGTATAGCATAGCTTATTAGGTCTATCAACTAAGATTTTCGCTAGAAATTAAGATCCAAATCTGACAAGAAATTGCTTAAGCTGATTGATTTCGACTTCATATAAGTGCTTAGCACACCTGCTTTGGGAAATAATACAAATAGCATACCCCAGTAAGCTACGGGGGTAAATATACATAAAAAAATCTTCCTCATCGGCATGATGGGAAGATTTTCAGAACAGCGGATTAAGCTGATTTATAATAAGTGTTCAATAGCTCGTCCAATTCGACTGAAAGTTTTAGCACAAAATCGGAAAGCAGGTCATGATGACGACTGGCAAGATTAAGCTCAAATCTTTTGGCTTCGATCTTTTTTTCCAATTCTACTAACTGACCCACATTTCATCCCTCCCATTTGAGATTTTCCAATTTGTACAAGTACTTGGCTTCTTATTCCTAATCTTACACCTATTATATTAAAAAACTATTAGCTAATTATTTAGACTTTTCACTACTCGGATGAAATCCATCTATCATTATATAATAAAAAGGAGCCGCTTGGGCTCCATTTTTTATTTTTTTTATGAGAATTTTTTTAACCGACGTATCTGCTGCACATTTGAGCTACAAATCTTGTGCTAATCGTATCATATCTCGGCAAGCAATGCCATTTTCGACGATGTCTTCGGCATAATGCCTGATAAAAAAGTCGCGATCCACACTCACAATCCGGAACCCGCATTTCTGGTAAAGCGCGAGCTGCCCGATGCTTGAATTCCCAGTCCCGACTTCCATCGTTGAGAATCCGAGCGCTTTGGCTTGTTCGATCGCGTGCAGAATCAGCTGCTTCCCGATTCCCTTGCCCTGCTGATCCTCAGCGACTGCAATATTAACTAATTCAATCGTCTCAGGTCTGGTTGGTAAAATAACATAAGCGGCAGCTAGATGACCGTTCATTTCTGCCAAGTAACACTCCCCGCGCTGCAAATATCCAAGTACGATAGACGCAGAAGGGTCCGCTAACAAAAGCAAGTCCATGGGCGGTTCTTCACCCAGCTTCAACTTTCGAATTTCCATTTTCTACTCCATTCTAACCAATTGTAATCTTCCCCTCCGGGTAACGGAAGTTCATCTTTTCAGGCACTGGTGTTAAGGTATAAGCCAAGGATACGGGACCAAGGCGCCCGACAAACATCAGGATGATAATAAATACTTTGCCGAATTGCGTCAACTGCGAAGTCAAACCAAGCGACATGCCTGCCGTTGCGTAAGCCGATGTGACTTCAAATAAAATCCCTAAGAAAGAAAAACTTTCTGTGGTAGAGAGAATCATCGTTGATAGAACAATCAGGATAAAAGAGAGCAAAGCG
Source organism: Paenibacillus alba (assembly GCF_013204855.1). GTDB lineage: Bacteria > Bacillota > Bacilli > Paenibacillales > NBRC-103111 > Paenibacillus_E > Paenibacillus_E alba. The sequence continues at coordinate 680,897 of NZ_JABMKZ010000002.1, forward strand.
AAGGTGATCGCCTTATAGATCCGATCCTTCGAAATGCGGCGGCGGAACAAGACGATTTCTTCCTTGCCTCGCACCATGGCCAGCAGCGCCCCGAGAAGAATCACGAAGGTCGTCACTTTAATCCCACCGCCTGATGAGCCAGGTGCTGCCCCGATGAACATCATGATCACGATAAAAAACTGCGTCGCCTGCCGCATGGAAGAAATATCCAAGGTGTTCACACCTGCTGAGCGGGATGAGACTGACTGCAGCATGGCGCTAAGCAGCTTGCCTATTGGCGATAGCGGCTGCAGGGTTTGCGTATTCGTGAACTCAAATACTAAGATAACGATCGTCCCGATCACAACAAGCGCCGCCGATGCCGTCAGCACAACCTTGCTATGCAGTGTAAGCTTTTTATTTTGGGGATATGTGAGCAAGTCGGAGATGACGATAAACCCAATACCGCCGAGAATGATAAGCAGCATGGAGACGATGTTAACGTACGGATCCTCGACGTAATGAATGAGGCTGCTCGGTCGGTTCGGCAGTGCGCCAAAAAGATCGAAACCTGCATTGTTGAAGATGGAAATGCTATGAAAAACGCCGAAGTATAAAGCTTGACCTATCGGCATTTCGAACGACCAGCGCAATGCAAGCAGTAATGCCCCTGCAAGTTCAATATACAGTGCGTAAACTAGCACTTTGCGGACAAGACGAACAACACCTTCCGTAGAATCATGATTCATAGCTTCTTGCAGAACAAGCCGTTCCTGAAAGGAAATACGACGACGCAGCACAAGTGCAATCAACGTAGACATCGTCATGAATCCCAACCCACCAATTTGCACGAGCAAAATCAGGACAATCTCCCCGAAAGTGGACAAATGGGCACCTGTATTTATCATCGACAATCCCGTCACACAAGTTGCGGAAGTCGCCATAAACAGCGCATCAATAAAGGACAATCGGCCTTCTCCCGTATACGAAATCGGCAGCCAAAGCAGTTCCGCCCCCACGAAGATCATAAATAAGAATCCTAAGGTCATTACCTGAGGGGGACTTAAGCGAAATTTTTTCTTTTTATAAATAGACATGTTGATAACTCCGAGCTCTTATGATATTTGCGACTATTGTATAATCTAGCAAACATAATGTAAAGACTTAGAGAGATCCAGAGCACCAGCGGGAATGGAACTGGTTGGGTATACCAGCGTTTACTTTCCGCAGAATGAGTTAATTGTAAGGGCATACATATGGCGAACCTACTGAACTAAGCTGGTTTTCCGAACAGGGAATTGCGGTTTTTTATGAGGTAGAAGCTAAATGAAACCGAGGGAGGGAACTAGGATACGCTATTTCATTAATATCGGAGTAAATTTACCGGCAAGCGGAACTACAGTACACTATTTCGTCAGTTTTCCCTCCAAATCATGCTATTTTGTTCAAATAGCGTATCCTAGTTCCTTTTCATGCTTGTTCAGCTCATTTTCCCGGAAATAGCGTACTTCAGTTCCTTTTCAAACTAGTTAACTCCTCTTTACAGGTACTCCGGTTCCTTTTGAATGTCTCAGTGGACTCCATTTATTTCCCCGACAATAGATCACCAATTATTTGAATAACATGATACACAATAAATGCAGCAAAAATGAGTACGGACAAAGCGGCGGAATTTCTTCGATGATTCTGATACCACTTCGGCCATTGTTCCAGCCTCTTCGGGGCTTGAACGGCTTGAACGATATCATGGTGCTCGATAACGTCGTTAAACGGAGCTCGCTCGTTCAGAGGGCTTGGTTGGGTTTGATCGGTCGTCATGTGAATGGTTTTATCTTCAAATGGATTGTAGGAAGGATTTGTCATGAGGAACCTCCTTCAGTAGAATATACATATTATAACATTTATTCTAAGCGGCGGGGCATGATCTCCCATTTCCGTTTCATGATGAAATTCCTCTGCTCGTGATTTGGCGCTTCCATTGGAACGAGGTATTCTGCAATTTCTTATCCTTATCTTGTAAATGGTATGATGGACAAACGAGGTGATTCGTAAGATGAACAACATAGAAACATTAACTCTTGGAATGGGATGCTTCTGGAGTCCTGATGCTTTGTTTGGGCAATGGCCTGGCGTTGTTAGAACACGTGTTGGTTATGCAGGCGGTACCCATGCTCAGCCAACGTATCGCACAATGGGAGATCATTCCGAGACGATCGAGATCGATTTTGATCCGCAAATGATGACGATGGAACAACTGCTTGATATATTTTGGAGTCATCATCAACCAGATAATATTAATGACTATAAAGGCAGGCAGTATCAATCTCTGGTATTGTATCGCGATGAAAGACAGCATGGTTTGATTAGAGAAGTCATGAAAACTAGAGAAGCCGCTGGAAAGCGGAAGCTGAATACCGAGATTGCTCCCTTTGCAGGCTTTTATCTGGCGGAAGAACGGCATCAGAAGTATTACTTGAAAAGATATCCGGATGCGATCAGCAAACTGAGCACTCTTTATTCCACCCAAGATGAGCTAGTGGATTCAACCTTGGCAGCGCGCTTAAATGGATTAGCCAAAGGCTACACCAATTTGCAAAGGATCATTAGCGAAATCCAAACTTGGCCATTGCCATTAAACGAGCGCGAATCGCAAATTACGTTGGTAAAACGCATAAAATGGTAGCAAATAGCTGCGATCGTTCTGTAATCGGCTGGTTCCTCCGGGTTACCATTTCCTTTCACCTCCCTTCCACTTCCATAAAAAAACACCGCAATAGCTGCGATGTTTATTCAGGAAACGATAGGCTTGTCTACTTATAGAGAGCTATGCCTTATTGCGCGGCGGGGAACATCCCTGTAGAAATGGCAATCCGATTCCAGGCATTGATGATATTGATCGCCATGATCAAAACGACATATTCCTTCTCATCAAAATGCTTCCGCACATTCTCATAAACCGCTTGTGGAACTCCGTTCTCCGAGATGCGAGTGACTGTCTCCGTCAATTCCAGCAAAGCTTTTTCTTTGTCGGAATAAAAAGGAGCTTCCCGCCAAGCCGTAAGCAAGTTAATTCTTTGCTCAGTTTCGCCCATGTTCCGCAAGTCTCTGGTGTGCATGTCGATGCAGAAGGCGCAGCCATTGATTTGAGACGCTCTAATTTTGATAAGCTCATACAGTTTGATATCCAAACCGCTTGTTTTAATAAAACCTTCCAGCTTCAGCATCGCCTGCAATGCTTCCGGATTTACCTCAGTATAATTGAATCTAACTTCCATGTGAATCTCCTCCATACACGTTTAATTTAGGTTTGCCTTAATAAGACAAATTAGTCAGCAGATTTGTGACAACACGGAAGAAAGATGTTGAAGTTTATCTGGATTCACCATTTTATAAACATGATTGGCCCGCTGATGCTGCTGCTCCATCTCAAAACAGATAACCATATCAGCCTTTTCATCTTTGACGAGTACAAGTCCTGCTTGACCATTGATGAGAAAAGGACGCCATTGCCCCTGCAGCGAACCTTTTCCTGCAATCCCTTCAAAAAATGCCTGAATGCGCTGTTTCCCGAATATCGTTTTGATTGCTGCACGTCTTTTGCCGCCACCGTCAGAAATCAGCACGGCGTCTTCCGTCAGCAAAGCAACAAAATCCTGAAAATTTCCGGTCTGAACTGCACGCAGAAATTTCTGAACAAGCGGCTGTGAGTCACCAAGCTCACCCATATTTCGCACATGTTCCTGATTAATTTTCACCTTGGCCCGGCTAAAGATTTTGCGACAGTTGGTTTCGCTCTTATGCAACATGTCGGCAACCTCATTGTATTCGTAACCCAGTACTTCTCTTAGTATGAATACCGCTCGCTCCACGGCTGATAATTTCTGCAGCAGCACTAAAAAGGCATAGGAAATCGTTTCATCTTGAACGATCTGTCCCATGGGATCCGCATTATTCGCCATAATGAGCGGTTCAGGCAGCCAAGCACCGACGTAAACTTCCCTTTGCTTTCGTGCTGATTTCAAGACATTCAGGCAGCGGTTCGTAATCATTTTGACTAAATAAGCTTTCAGATTGGTGATGTTCTCTGTATCCAATGTTGGCAAGGAAGCGAATAAGTCCTGCACCATGTCTTCCGCTTCCGACACAGATCCGAGCATCCGATAAGCCACAGTAAAAAGCAGCTGCTTATAAGTGCGATACAACATTTCGATGTCAATCATACAATGTTCTCCAATCTTGCTAGTATGCTTTGTATTCTAATACTATACATCAAAGAACCAAAAAAAGGATGTGTCTCAAGAGCCCAGAGTAGTGGTTCAGCTTCCACAGATTATACTTTAATGGGATGATTACTCAGCAGCACCACATTTACCGGAACGTTGGGTATCTATCAAGCAAAGCCCACGGCTCACTGACTCTGAAAACCTGCGATTATGCAGGATTTTTCAACGAAATGGTGTAAAAAGCGGCAAAGCCTGCAATTATGCAGGCATTTTCCACATTTTCATCTTGAAATCAATAAAATGGTTCAAAAACATGCACAATCGCAGGAATTTAATGATTTTGGTTATGCCAAGAACAAAAAAGATGCATAATCGCAGGAAATATGCGAAAATGCATCCAGAATAGGCAGAGCGCCAGTCCCAAATCTTGTGAAAAACCACCTCCATCCCCACTAATCTAGTGGGGATGGAGGTGGTTTTTTTGCAGGGAAATTCCTATCAAAGTGGGGGCTTAAAAATCCAAAAACAACTTTTGGTACAGCCCCTTTTATATATTTTATCTATTCCCCGGAAAATTAATGGAACTGCTTAATCAAACGTTTCGCCGTACCGTTAGGCGTCTCAATGACTTCATACATGTTAACCTTCACGCCGGAATCCACTTGTTCGTTTTTTAAGCCTGTGACAACAATTTTTTGATTGCCGCTTACCAGCTTGCCAGTACCTAACAAGGTGGCCGTTTGCGTGCCGACTATGCGACCAAGCGAATCGATCATGTCGAATTCGACTTTGGAGAAGTTGCTATCCACGATGACCTGATCCTCATGCGTTACATCAAGATCCAAATTGAGCTGGTAGGAATAAGTGCCACTGTTGTAAAGCCAGCTAATGGAATCGCTATTCACTTTAATCGTGAATGGATACAAAGCAAGCGTATCGCTTTCTTCCTCAGCTTGCAGCGCAACCTGGTAAGTGCCGATGTTCACTTTGCCTTGAGATACCGATTTATCATCGAAAATGTTCAAAGCAAAGGATTCGTCGTCCGAATCCTTTTTATTCGGCAGCAGGTAGGAATAACTCACCACGTAGGAGCTTCCCGGCGTAATCTGAGTCGTTACAGACGTTTGACGAGTGCCCGTGTACGAATTTCCGCTGCTGTCGATCAGTTCGTTTTGCAGCTCGGGAAGAGCGATCGTGCTTGTGCCGTTATTCGTAATTTTGTACTTGGCTATCGCTGTTTTGTAGCCTAAATCATCATTCTGATGGGCGTGCAGCTCAACGAGCGAGACGTCTAAATTTTTGTTCACAACGGAGCTGTTGGTAAAGGTCAATTTGCTGCCCAGCTTATATGCAGCTGCAGTCGTGAATCCATTTTGTGCTTCGCTTGCTCCTTTGAGGAGGAAGACAGCCACAGGCATTTGCCCTGTTGTTCCACTATTTGACCCTGTCGTGGTGCCAGTAGTGGAGGCAGCAGATGAGCTTCCAGCTGAACCCGTCGACTCTGTCCCCGTTCCGCTTGGAGTCGAGCTTGCTGAGCTGGCAGAGCTGGCAGAACTTCCCGTGTTCTCCCAAAGAACAAGCTGCGCGGCATTCGGATCAACGCCTGTTGGCAGAATCGCATTGAAATAATAGGTCGTCGTTTCCTTCGGGGCCAGATATTCATTGCGGGCGGTATTATCCGAAGCTTTCACTGAAGTCCCTGCATCGCCGAATTGATACGAGGCGAAAAACGATGGCACCGCAGCGGCGGCTTCTCCATCATTGCTGAGCGTTACGATCGTTTGGACATGCACGCCATCAGCCTGGTTGCTGTAACTGGAAGAATTCGCTTTAACCGTCATCTTCTCGCCATCTTGCTGACCGCTGTACGTTTGTTTCGTATTCAAGTCCGTCGTTTGCAGCGATGTATTCAGGTTCATTGTCCCCAGCGTAACATCCTCAGTTTGATTCAAATAGTAGTATTCCAGCGATAATCCAGATACCGGCATTTGCTTGGAAATCGGCGTTTTCAGCGTTATCGTATCAGCTTCGCTAGGCAGGAACGTCGTTCCAGATCCATTAACAACCGTTGATGTATATTTCAAACCATTCGCGTCCACCAATCTGACTTGAAGGCCAGTTGGCAGCTTCACGCTGCTTGCGCCAAGGTTTCTAGCCGACAATTGTGTATACATGACCCATTTGCCATTCTCCGATACACGAACACTTTGCCCTAATTGAAAAGCAATGGATGCATCAGTGGGCAGAGTGCTGTCGAGCGTTCGGAGATTAATAATCTCCTCTTGCACCTGATCTTGCCCCTCTTGAAGCGCAGAAGCTACCGGAAGATTGCCAAGATGGCTCATGAAGTCAGCCTTGCTTTCATCCCAGCGAAACACATCGATTTGCAACTGATCCGCGGTTTCCCCCTCATCCAAACTGGCGTAGAAGCGGAAGCTTGTATCTTGACCGGGAAGAACGCTGGCACTCTTTTTCTCGCTCAATTTAGCTGTGTAGCTGTGTCCTGAAGTATCTGTCACCCTTACGCCATATTGGTTGAAATCGATCGTCTTATTTCCCCCATTATGTAGAGAAACTGAAAACTGAAGAGACGACGATGAAAGGGCAGCTTGATTCAAAGTAAAATAAGAGGAATCCGAAATATACACGCCCTCTGATGCCGCATGAGCGGAAGGAGCTGCCCACGAAGCGGCTGTCAAGCTGCAGGTAAGCAGCAGGGCTAAACTTGTATGTTTGAAAGAAAGTGAAGTTAATTTGCGTATCACAATAGTGACCTCCTAAAACGGATTGGTAGGAATAAGCTCAACTGACATTAGTCATAACGAAGCGCGTCGATAGGTTTTAACTTGGAAGCCTTGTTCGCTGGATAAAGTCCAAAAATGACACCAACTAAAGCAGAGAATAAAAAGGCATATAATCCTACGCTGAGGGAAAGACTCGTTTCCTGACTTGGATTAATATAAGGCCATGCCAGCGATAAGCCGACACCTACAATAAGTCCGATCAATCCACCCATCCCGCTGATTAGTGTGGCTTCAACGAGGAATTGAAGTAAAATGTTCCGGCGTTTCGCGCCAATGGACTTGCGAATACCGATCTCCCGCGTTCGTTCACTGACGGTCACGAGCATGATGTTCATAATCCCGATCCCCCCAACGAGCAGGGAAATTGCAGCGACAGCAACCAGTTGATTCGTTAGCGTGCTGGAAGCGGCTTGTCTGGCGGTAATCAATTCGGAAGAGTTGAAGATAGTGTAGCCTGACGTGCTTTTAAATTTGCTATATAAATATCTCTCCAATACCGCCTGCACCTTGCTTACTTGGTCTCCACTCGCGGCTTCTACATACGTAGAGCGAATGTTGCCCAGTTTAAAATCTCTGCTCATCGTTGGCAAAGGTACAATAACTGAGCTGTCCAATGAGGTGCCGCTCGTATTCGACCCCTTGCTTTCCAAAACACCGATAATGGTGTACATGTACCCATTCACATTAATTTCTTCATTAATCGGATCATCTTTGCCAAAAAACTTCGTGGCGACTTCCGTACCAATCACCGCTACGTGATTTCGAAAATCCAGATCAGCTGCCGCGAGAAAGCGGCCGCTGGCGACTTTTCCTTTTTGCATATCCAAATAGCGGTCATTGGTGCCGATCACGTTATACGTTTGCGTAGTCCGATCATATTTAATGCTTGTGCTGCCTCTCGTCATCGTTGGTGCGATGGCACTAATGCCGGATGTGCCTTCCAGCTCCATAAGCTCATCATATTTCAACTGTGTGGCGCGTCCGTTGCCGAGTAAATTAACCGTCAGCAGGTTCGTCCCCAGTCCTTCGTATTGCTTCTCAATCGACTTGGATGTTCCTTGCCCGATTGATACCAGCGTAATGACGGAGCTAACCCCAATAATAACGCCCAGCATGGTCAAAACAGTCCGCATCGGATTAGAACGCACCGTGGCCATAGCCATTTGGAAGAGCTCCCAAATTCTCATGAGGAAACCGCCTCCTGCTTGATCAAAGATGACATCGGCTCATTTCTGACATCTTTGATAATCTCTCCATCTCTTAGCGTGACGACACGCTTCGCGTTATCGGCGATGTGATTATCATGCGTAATCAAAACAATCGTGTTGCCTTGCTCATTCAATTCCTTAATCAATTCAAGCACTTCAATGCCAGTCTTGGAATCCAGTGCGCCTGTAGGTTCATCCGCCAGGATGAGCGATGGTGAAATAGCTAAGGCTCTAGCAATGGCAACCCTCTGCTGTTGTCCGCCGGAAAGCTCACTGGGCTTATGATGCCCGCGCTGCCCCATTCCAAGCTTCTCCAGCATGGCATTTGCTTGTTCTCTGCGCTGCTTGGTAGGAATGCCTGCATAGATCATCGGCAGCTCCACATTCTCAATCGCACTAAGTCTAGGCAGCAAATTAAATTGTTGAAAAATGAAGCCGATCTTCCGATTTCTCAGCTCGGCAAGGCCGTTGTCGGACATCTGAACCGTCGAGACGCCATCGAGCGTATATGTGCCTGAGCTAGGGATGTCTAGCAGGCCGATCGTATTCATAAGCGTGGATTTGCCAGATCCACTGGGACCGATAATGGCTACAAAGTCGCCTTTGGCAATGTGCAGCGTGATGCCTCTCAAGATTTGCAGTTGTTCATCGCCGCGGGCATAGCTCTTGGTGACCTGATTCAATTCAATGATGTTCATATCGTTGGCTCCTTTCCGGAAGCTGGTTCCTTACTGACGTGTTCCGCCGCCGTTTTGACCACCGCCACCAAACCCGCCGCCTCCATTACCGCCTTGGAAGCCAGCTGGCGGACCTCCTTCACCGCCTGGGAAGCCTCCCTGCCCTTGCTGCTGGGTCGTCGTTGTTGCTTTCCGAGTAGGCATCACAACTTCATCGCCCTCTTCCAAGCCGCTTACAATTTCTACCTGCGTTTTGCTGCGAATGCCGATTTTGATTTCATGCTGCTCTTCCACCGTTCCGTCCGCTTTCTTCAGAGAAACGGTTGATTTGCCTCTGGTCGTTGTAACGACTTGAATAGGCAGAACGAGAATATCTTTTTTATCCTGAATATAAATTTCAGCGGTAGCTGTCATCGCATATTTCAAATCATTTTGTGCCGTGTTCGGAATGGCGACAACAGCATCATAAGTCGTAACACCATTGGAGGTTGTTCCCACATTGGACACCGAGGTCACTTCACCCTGGAAGGTTTTGCCCGATATCGCGTCCACCTTCACGGTCACCTTTTGCCCAACTTTCACACTTGTCAAATCAAGCTCATCGACAGCAATAGCTAGCTGCATCGTGCTTAAACTTGCCACCGCGCCTAATGTGGTATTGGCATTAATTTGAGCCCCAACCGGGTAGTTGCGCAAAACATTGCTTTTACTATTGGCAAAGTCAGCTGAGAAAACACCGTCGAATGGCGCCTTAATCGTCAATTGATCAATCTTTTGCTGCGCATCATCCACTTTAATCTTCTGGCTGTCAATCGCCGCTTGTTTACTAATGACGTTATTCTGCAAATCATCATTGAACAACGTGGCAATCAGCTCGCCTTGTTTCACCGTTTCTCCATCTTTGAACTTCATGCTTTTGACCGTACCGCTCGCATCAGAGAAAATCGGCGACGTCCGAACATAGTCCAAAGCCGCTTGATCGGAAGATTCTACTTTATTGTCTCCTGTGCCCACACTGCCTTTGACTTTCAAGCCCGCTGACAGCGTTCCGTCATTGGCCACCAGCACCTCCACATCAACCATTTTATTTCCGTTAGCATCTGCCTTCACATCGTGACCAATTGTGTTGACACTTCCTACCTTTGACAGCAAATAACCATCCACCGTCAACTCCACATTATCGCCTTGCTTCAGTTGCACAGCTTCTTGCAAAGGAAAAGGCAGTTTCACTTTAAACTGCGTCGTATCGGAAATCGTCCCGATCTTTGTTGTTTTATTCACTTGACTGCCTACATCCAAGTTGGAAGCCAAGGTCAATTTCCCGCTCATTGCAGCCGAAACGCTCATATGATTTTGCTCATCCTGCAATTCGGCCAGCTCTTTCTCCAGCTGCTGCAAGCTCACTTGGGCTTCCTTCAGATTCGTTTCTGTGGAAGGAACCGAAAGTTCGACCAACACATCGCCTTTCTTCACCGCTTGGTTCTGTGTCAAATTCATCGTTTTAATGATGCCATCTACCGGAATGACGATATTTTGCTTGTCTTTGGCATCCAATTGCGAAGTCCCTGATACCGTGGAGGAAATCGCTCCTTTGCTTACCTTCATCACCTGTTGTTGTGTAGCTGCAGCGGCGGGTTGCGACTTTTTATTTATGTATACATAAGTTCCCGCTCCACATAAGATCGCAGCCAAAACCACAATCAACCATTTTTTCTTCCGGCCGAATTTCATCGATAAATCCCCTCTCCCATGTTCCATAACTCCGAATGACATTTCCCTAAGTCTTCTTCACAAGACCCAGTGTAATGGCGGCGGCTGAAACCCTTCTGAACATCGGCTGAAAGTCAGTTGAATGCAAGCTGAACATTTGCTGAAAGCAGTTTTCCCCTTCGGGAATACGAAGACAAACAGAGCCCGCCGAAATTTCTGGGGGCCCAAGGCAGATTGATTTGCTATAGGTCGAACAAGTGGGGTTGGCTTCTATAGTGAGAGGCGGACGTGAGCTAGGTGATTGAATTAGGCGCGGGTTAGTGGGGATGCATGTGGGAATTTGGACATGATGCGTGATAGTGGGGACGTGAGTAATTTGGATGTGGAGCGGGATAGTGGTGTTACGAGTGGATTTGGTGCGAGTTGAATCAAAACAAACATTGAACCAGCGAAAGGGGACTGTGTTCCCTTATTCATCATCAAAACAGTCTTTTAGCCAGTGAGACGGAACTATGATCCGCTAATTAGCCAATATTGGCTGGATTGCATCAATTTAAGGCGGAATAAAGGATCATAGTTCCCTCTCAGCTGCAAATGTTCGATTTCGGGTCAAATAGAGGATCACAGTTCCCTTTCGTAACCGTGATCCACGATACTGCGATCATCTTGTCACCATTGTGGTGCGGGATAGTGATGCTGCAATTAGATTCGGAAGTGGTGCGGGATAGTGGGGATGCGTGTAGATTCGGATCTGGCGCGGGATTGTGGGGATGCGTGTAAATTTGGATTTGGTGCGGGATAGTGATCATGCGAGTAAATTCGGATGTGGTGCGGGATTGTGGGGATGCGAGTAGATTTAGATGCGGCGCGGGATTCTGGTGATGCGAGTAGATTCGGGTGTGGTGCGGGATTGTGGGGATGCGTGTAGTTGTTGGTCCGAGTTGCATCAAAACAAACATTGAACCAGCGAAAGGGAACTGTGTTCCCTTATTCATCATCAAAACAGTCTTTTAGCCAGTGAGACGGAACTATGATCCGCTAATTAGCCAATATTGGCTGGATTGCATCAATTTAAGGCGGAATAAAGGATCATAGTTCCCTCTCAGCTGCAAATGTTCGATTTCGGGTCAAATAGAGGATCACAGTTCCCTTTCGTAACCGTGATCCACCTTACTGCGATCATCTTGTCACCATTCGCTGAATCTGCGCAAAGCTGTTTCCAGCGGCAACGCGTTGGCTTTCGTGGGGTTCGTATGGCCCACATGCTCCTTCCAGGCGTCATGCAGCACTCGGTGGCGTTTTACAATCAATTGAAAAAATGGCGATGTTTCTAATCGCAGGATAAAATCAGTATTCTCTGCCAACGTTAGATGAAATAAACCGCTTAATAAGGCTTGCGCTATGATCCAGTGGCCATCTGAGTTGGGATGGATACCGTCACCAGAACGATAGTCGCCATTCTTCTTCCGCTCCTGCTGTGTATGGCGAAGCAGTGGATCATACAAATTCACGATCACATCCGCCTTACGGTCGAGCGTGAGAATCCAGTTTGCATAGGACCGAAGCACATCATTGTAATGTTCATAAGGGGTTTTGTAGCTATAGTTTTTCTCCCCTTCAGGGAGAAGCGCATTTGCCTCGATCGACAGGTGATCAAATGGCGGCGGGGTCATGACAATTGCTTTGGCTCCGTAATCGTAGATTCTGCCTATCGCTTCCAGTATTCCTTGTTGGTAGGCGGCGAACCGCTCCGCAGAAAAAGGCGCATAAATACCATCGTTCATGCCATAGCCCAGCACCACCCAATCCGGCTTGCTTTGTTGCAAGGCTCTTGCCAGACGATGATGGAGGCAAGGACGCAGAAACGGATGATCTGGTTCTGATAAACCGGAAGCCGTCTCACTGCTAACGCCTAAGTTGATTAACGTATAGCGATTCTCTGGCCGCTGCTGTTGCAAATACGCATCTAAATAGGCAATAAATGTCCCATCCTCCGTTATACTGTCACCTAGAAAAACAATTCTGATTGGCTCATTCATCTGTTATTCCCTTTCTGATGGTGGTTGTATCATGTCTCATTCAATAACCCAAAGAAGCCCCACCATCTACAGTTAGCGCGAGTCCAGTAATAAACGCGGAGCTATTGCTTGCTAAATATAGAGCTGCTTGGGCAATTTCTTCTGTGCTTGCGCAGCGGCCTAAAGGGTACGCTATGCACCTGTCCTCACAAAAAACTCGTTTGTCCTTTGTTGAGAATTTCTTAAATGGACAGTCATCGCTGCTGCAGCCCCTTGGGGATCACGATCACGCAGCTTCTGTAAAATCGCCTGATGCTCCGACCACTCAACATTCGTCGTATCTACATCCAGCGTTATTTGAATAAAAGTTAGGTATCGCTGAATTTGCTCCATATACCCTCTGACCAAGTTTTGCAGATTCGTATTGTCGCAGTAGGAGAGAATCGTTCCATGAATCGAATTATTCATTTCATCAATAATGTCTAGACCGTTCGCTGATGGCGTAGAAGGATTGTTGAGGAGCGAATCCATCGTAACTTGCAGGTTTTCCAGCACCTCAGCAGGCAGATGATTCGTCGCTTTCTCTACAGCTAGCGGTTCAAGCTGCATTCTGATTTCATACAGCTCGTTCAAATCCTTGAGGCTCATCATATTCACAAACATCCCCTTGAACGGAATCACATGGATGAATCCTTCGGATTGCAATCGAGAAAGCGCTTCCCTAATAGGAATATTACTGACTTCTAAATTGCGTGCTAATTGATCGATGTTAATTTTCTCGCCTGATTTTAGCTTATGTGACAGGATATCTTCTTTGACAATACGGTAGATTTCTTCCGTTATATTCACACGACTGATTTTACTTCCCATTTGACCCTCACCCAACATTTTTCTTTTAATATATCATGTATGATTGAGAGTTATCAAACGATAAAACTTGAAGCCCTCCTTCATAGGCAAGAAGAGCTCCCGGACTGTGCCATCATACATCCCCTTTAACGCTAGATTGGCAAAAAAAAGCCAGGTGCTTCATATCGTGCTCAAACACCTGACCTGACTTCTCTTTCACTTATTTTTTAATTGCTGCAGCATCATACGCCTTCTGTAAAATTTCGAGATAACGGCCGACCTTCAAATTATCCAGACCTTTGACATAAGCATCCCAATCCTTCGTCAGATCTTTATTACCTGTGATGAATTGAAGCGCGCTTTGCTCAATATAGCTTTTAATGTTAGTTTGTAAAATCGTAGCTTCATCCGTCAGAGCCGGATCAATCCAAACGGCCCACATCGGGAACAGTTCCTTTGGCTCGTGTCCTTGGTACAGAAGCGTTGCATCATATAATCTGCGCTCGTAGTTAGCAGAATCATAAATATCCGTTCCTTGCACGAAGCTATCGCGATAGGCGGCTGGTTGATAGAAATGTCCCATTCCGCTCCATCCAGCATTGCGTGGAGGTTGACCATCAACAGCAGGGATCGTTGCGATTTGCGGTGTAACCCCTTTGCCTAACGCAACTTCACCTTCTTTGGGCTTTCTCCAGTCAATGCCTTCCATCCCGGATGCCGCATTCGTTTGACCTTCCATCGTGAACATGTAATCAACCATTTTAATCAACGTAATTTGTGCTTCTTTGCTCGCTTTATTCGTAATGACGAATTTCGCGCCTGGCGTTAATCCGCCCCCGTCGTGTGTAGCGAACGAACCGTGTGGTCCAGTCAGTGGCGGTACCGGATTGTAATCGGCTGAGTTTTTGTTGCCTTTATCGATGTTCACGAATATGGCAGGGTGCATGCCAGCTCCCGCTCCAAGGATTTGACCGCTTGCGTTCTCGCCGATTTTTTTGTAGGCTTCGGCATTTTGTGTGAATGCGCCCGGATCAATCAGTCCCTCTTCATAAAGCGATTTGATGTACGCAAGTCCTTCTTTCCATTCCGGCTTATTCGCTGCTGTATCTACTTTGCCGTTCTTGAGGTTCAAATAATTGCGATCATCATTATAGATGAAGCCATTCATTAAGAATGGAATGACACGTACCCCGAAGTCTTCGATGGACCCGCTTAGCGGTACTTCATCGGCTTTGCCGTTTCCGTTTGGATCATTTTTTTTGAAGGCTTCCAGTACTTTCTTGAAATCCTCTGTCGTTTTCGGCATTTCCAGATTCAATTTTTTCAACCAGCTAGTATTAATCCACATCTTATTGGGATAAGAGCAGTGGAAGCATTCCGTATAGGAACCTAGACCATAAATCTTACCGTCCGGTGCTGTAATGAAGCTTTTGAACGTAGGCTCTTTCTCCATTGCTGCTTTAATATTCGGTGCGTACTGATCAATTAAATCATTCAAAGGCAATATAACGCCCTGCTTGCCGAATTTCAGCAAATCTGCTTGCGAGAACTGATCAATATACGAAGTAAGGATATAGGACTCCGGATAATCCCCGCTGGCCAGCGAGATTTGACGTTTCTCCTTGGCGCCATCGTAGGGAATAACATCGAATTTGAATTTAGCATTAAACTTGCTTTCCAAATGCTTCGTGAACAGGTTCGTATTCAAATCTATCGTATTATCCTGTTGAGCAAATACGCTGATTTGCACAGGCTTACCCGCTTGTGCTGCACCTGGAGTCGCTGTCTCTGTTGTAGGCTTTGACGTTTCCGCGCTCTGGTCGTTTTTCGAACATCCAGCAACAAACAGACTGACCATCAATACGCAAGACAAAGCGATGACCGATTTTCTTTTCATGTAATCCGCTCCCTTTTTATTGGACTGACGAAGTGAATATGAGATTGATTATTAGGTATTATCCGTTTGTTAGCGTATAGTTATCACCCCTTTCAATTCTTCAAAGGTACTTCCATCCCTGCTTCCTCGTGGTGATCAGCAATGATAGCCTTAACCTTTAACCGACCCCACCAGCATCCCCTGAACGAAAAAACGCTGCACAAACGGATAAATAATGAGAACTGGCAATGTCGCCACGACGATAAGTGAATATTTCAAAAGCTCAGCTAGCTGCTGCCGCTCCACCAACTTCAAAGCATCGGTCGCATTCGAACTGTTGTTCAGAATGATAATGCTGCGCAGGATGAGCTGGAGTGGAAACAAACTCGCCGTTTTCAAATAAATGAGCGCATCGAAATAGGCATTCCATTGTCCTACTGCATACATTAAAACGAGCACGGCAATGATCGGTTTGGACAGCGGCACGACGACACTTCGCAGAAAGCGAATATCACTGCAGCCATCAATTTCACTGGCATCAATCAGCTCGCCGGGGATAGAAGCTTGAAAAAATGTACGTGTAATGATGACCTGCCATACCCAAATCGCATTGGGAATCAAGATAGCCCATCTTGTATCAATAAGCCCCATTTGCTTCACGACGAGATACATCGGAATCAAACCTCCGCCGAACAGCATAGTGAACGTAATCAGCATCATGAGCACATTCCGCCCAAAAAAAGTATGACGCGACAACGGATATGCAATCATAATGGTAAGGCTTACACTTATCACCGTGCCAACTGCTGTATAGAACAGCGAATTGGCATAGCCAGTAACGATCTTCGGATTATCCATCAGACTCGCATAACCTTTAAGCGAAAATTCTACCGGATACAACCACACACGGCCTGAAGTTACCGCCGACGGACTGCTGAAGGAGCTGCTCAAAATATAAATAAGCGGATACAACACAACAATCAAAACGAGGCCTAAGACCACGTAGATGCCCATTAAAAAAAGTTTATCCCCGACCGAATCCTTGATCGATGATGTCGTCCTATTCATGTGTTCGCACCCCTTCCTCTACCAAATACTTGTGTTTGATAATCGCTTAGCCAGCATATTAACCACGACCAACAGCAGCAAATTAATAGCTGAATTAAACAAACCCACCGCAGTTGCGAAGCTGTAGTTCGCATTCAACAAACCAATTTGATACACATAGGTAGCAATGATTTCCGAATTGATTTTGTTCAGCGGGTTCTGCAGCAGATAAATCTTCTCAAATCCGATAGACATCACACTGCCCACATTTAAAATGAAAACAATCGTAATCGTCGGCATAATGCCCGGCAAATCGATATGACGAATCTTCTGAAAGCGCGACGCACCATCAACCTTAGCCGCTTCATATAGGGCTGGATCAACGCCAGCCAGAGCAGCCAAGAAAATAACCGCTGAATATCCAGCTGTCTGCCAAATGTCGGACCATACATAGATGGAACGAAACATCCCCGGCTCCCCGAGGAAATTAATCGAATTCATCCCGAGGTGGTTCATCATAACATTAAAGAAACCCAGCCTTGGCGCTAAAAATAGCATAATAATCGATACCATCACGACCGTCGATATAAAATAAGGAGCGAACGATACGAGCTGCACAAGTCGTTTGAACCTGCCATTACGAATCTCATTGAGGGCCAACGCCAATATTATGGGAATCGGAAAGCCGACAATTAAAAGATAGCCGCTAATCAGGATCGTATTTTTAATTAATGTCCAGAACAACGGATTTTCGAAAAACAGCTTAAAATGCTTAAATCCTACCCACGGGCTGCCCCAAATCCCTTTGGTGACGTTATAATCCTTAAAGGCCAGAACGGCATTTAACATCGGATAGTATTTGAAAATAATAAAAAACAACGCTGGCGGTATCACAATGAGATACAATTGCCAATGTTTCTTGAAGCTCTTGAATGCTGCTTCGCGAATTCCTCCGCGTGTTTTGGCTGCCGCATGACTGCGTTTCATCACAATTCCCTTTTCCAAATTACTCCCCCCAATAACCTCTGTTCAGATATGATAGCGCTTTCTATATGGCTGATTATAGGCCGTTTTTCCGCTTTCCGTATAGGTACATCTGCGTCATTTTACGAACATATCGCCCGATTTCAGCGAACATTTGCCTGTTAGAACGGGCAATTTTCCTACGCTGCCTGCATTCAAGTTAGAATGCGAAAGGGAATCGAAAGAACAACCAAATAAAAAGAGCTGTTCCTTAAGTAGTAAACCTACTCGAGGGCAGCTCAAATTTTGTTGTTGTTCCAGTTCCAGTTCCAGTTCCAGTTCCAGTTCCAGTTCCAGTTCCAGTTCCAGTTCCAGTTCCAGTTCCAGTTCCAGTTCCAGTTCCAGTTCCAGTTCCAGTTCCAGTTCCAGTTCCAGTTCCAGT
>NZ_JABMKZ010000002.1:698787-741181 GCF_013204855.1 Paenibacillus alba
CAGTTTGAGGGTTACTTCTCACCAAGTAAAGTCTCCCCCTCGCTTAACTTACAATATTCCTGCAATTATGCATCCTTTTGCTCTTGGTTTAACCCAAAATCAGTAAATTCCTGCAATTATGCATCCTTTCGAAGCATTTTCCGGACTAAAGGACGAAAAACCGAAAAATTCCTGCACATTTGCAGGAATTCCCGTTTTTCTCGCCGTTTCGCTGAAAAAGCCTGCATTTTCGCAGGTTTCCAAAGGTTCAGCATCCGGGTGAGCAGATCCAGCACCCCCAAGGCAAGCCATGCCTCATGCCTTCCGTCCCCGAGACCCTGAGAAATATTCCTGCAATTATGCATCTTTTTGCTCTTGGTTTAACCCAAAATCAGTAAATTCCTGCAATTATGCATCCTTTCGAAGCATTTTCCGGACTAAAGGACGAAAAACAGAAAAATTCCTGCACATTTGCAGGAATTCCCGTTTTTCTTGCCGTTTCGCTGAAAAAGCCTGCATTTTCGCAGGTTTTCAAATGTTCAGCATCCGGCAGGCAGATCCGGCCTCCCAAGCCCGCCCCAATCTGTACCCCATGCCTCCCGCTCCGGAGCTAAAAATATCTTATCCCTCTACTTCTAACCACCCAGCCCTTTTCAGTCCTCAGCAGACTGCCTAAACGAAGTAGGCGAAACGCCCATCACGCGCTTGAAAGCTCTGCGAAACGAATGTGAGCTGTTGTATCCGACATGCGTGGCGATTTCATCCACATTGAATTCGTTTCGTTTTAGCAGATCAGCCGCATGATCCATCCTTACTTTTTCCAAATGATCGGATAAATTGGTGCCCGTTACTTCTTTAAACAGCTGGGAAATATACTTCTCTGGACGTTCTACTTTTTCAGCGATTCGATATAAATTTAGATCTGGGTCCGAATACATCTCAGCGATAAACTCGTTAATTTGTTTCACGGTTTTGATATGGATATCGCTTTTTTTACTCGAAATGACCTCACACATCGCGAAGATAATATCTGATATTTCTCGGGAAATGATTTCAATCCCATCCTGTGTCTGAATACCAATGATTCGGTCTTTGATTTTCTCAAATAAGGGGGACTCCATCAACGCTTTCTGATCCAGCAGCTTCAGCAAGGTGCCCTTCAATTCGCCGATAAATTGATGCTTCATTTCCATCGATAGCTCTCGATTTCGCGTGTTTTGCTCAATAATGGCTTGGACGATGCGCTCAGCCTCATGGATGTCGCCTGCTCTAATCGTACTGATCAAGCGCAGCTCCACATCAATAGGATAATAATAGGTGTTGCTCTCAATCTGAGTGTCGCTGAACCAGACGATCCCTTTTCGATTCATATAAACGGCGTATTCCCACGCTTGCCTAGCTTGCTCATAGGAACGGCTGACCTCCACAATGGAGGAGAAAGGATCGCTGATTGCTGCTGTAATCGTAATGCGATATTCATTAAAGGCTGATTCAGCCAGCGTATTCATGAGTCCTTCAATATCTTCCTTGCGAATTCCCTCTAGTTCATCCTGATCGACAGGCGTGAAAATGGCTACTATGCGATCAGAGCCTACATCTGTCATTTGAACGTTCAACGGACTGCCAGATTCCAGCAGAAATTGCTTCAAAATAAGCCTGGCGGCATTAAGCTCGTTCAGAATTTCAACGCTATCCATGCCTGAATAGCCGTTAATTTGCAAAATACCGGTATAGCCGGCATTCATATTCAAACCCGTATCCGCTTGCGCCGCAGCAGAAATGCTCTCTTCTCTGGATTGAAATTCCCCGGCGATAAGCCGTTTCAGAAAAGCATCCCGAATGAGCGGAAGCTGGCGATTCAGCTCAGACTCGAGCCGTTTGTTGTTCGTAATAAT
This sequence comes from Paenibacillus alba, assembly GCF_013204855.1. GTDB lineage: Bacteria > Bacillota > Bacilli > Paenibacillales > NBRC-103111 > Paenibacillus_E > Paenibacillus_E alba. The sequence goes on from NZ_JABMKZ010000002.1 coordinate 700,662, forward strand.
ATGAGAAATATTGCCCTGCAAGAAGTCATATTCATTACGCCCCAGCGTCGCATCCTTGCCGAACTGCTCTTTCATTACACCCAGCAGCTTCGTGATCGGAGCGGTATGGCGATAGGATAGCAGAAGCCCTACCAAGAGCCCAATAAGCAGCGCAACGCCCGTTACAGACCAAGTGATGTATTTAATTTTGTTCGCATTCTCCATTAAATTGTGTCTGGGAATGCCTGCACGATATACCCAACCGGATGATTCGGAACGAATCGTAATGACGAGGTCATCCGCATAAAATTGACTCATTTTCTTTTTATCCAAACGGCTGTCCGAGGATAGCTGGTCAATCTCCTGCTGTTTAATGCCCTGCAAACTAAGCGTACGTCCCTGCGCATCGCTAATATACGTCCAACCGCCATCTGGATCCCGCAGTCCAGAGAGCACGCCATTGATCGTTTGCTCATCGATAACCGTAACCACCATAGCGGGCGATGTATCATTGAAGCTGTCTAATGGGAGCGATTGCATAAAGGTAATCACGGACGTTTGCACGCCATTATTGATAAAAGGACTTAGCGGCAGCATCTCACTTCTATGGGTTTTGTCTAAAATACGGCTTTTCCATTCCTCCAATGATAAATTGGCATAACGCGAGGTCTGGTAATAATGCTCGGGCCGAAAATAGGCATTTCCCGGTGTGATAATCACGTTAAAATTTCTTAAATAAATGTAAAAATGCTTTAAGAAATCATTAGTCTGGCTGTAAGCCTTAATGTCTCTCGTGATTTTCCAGATGCCATACACGTTTGCTTTCTCATCCACTAAGTTTTCGCTCAACAATAAGCTTAAATCTTGATTTAGAGCCAGCTGCCTTGTAAAGCTCTCCACCTCGGCGATTCGCCGCTCCAAAATCTCTTGACTCTTTTGAAGCTGCGTCACTTTATTTTCGATGGAAATGGATTGGGTAACTGAAATTGCTGTACGATAGGACATATAACCGGCAATGCTCGGAATGATTAAAATAACGATATAGGAGATCAAAAATCTCCGAAAAATACGTGAATATTTAGGCACGGCAATTCTCCCTTCCAGAGTGGAAGTTTCGGAAATGCTTTGGATGAATAAGCGGTATTCGCTCAAAATGAATGCTGCGCTCGTATGAACCGAATATGCTCTCCTGGTGTTGTTGGCATCGTGATCATGTGCCCAGATCTTGTTTCTTCTCCGCTTTGGCGTAAGCACCTCACGCCCTGTTCCCATGGGTTATATATACGAAGCTCAGAGACAGCTTCACTATAAATCTCTATCCACTGGATATCGCCTTGCTGCGCCTCTGCACTTACAAGAAATCCGCCTACGGCACGCAAGGTAGAGAACTCCGCACGGGTCTGCAGCGACCAGTTGGGAAAAAAGCGCAGTATACCCTTATAGCTTTGCAGCAAACATTCATTGATAACAGCAGGCAAAGCGAAATTCTCAAACCAGACACCCATTTCTCCCATGTAGCCATACGCTGTCGTATCGGAGTATCTGCCTCCGGATTGCAGCAATTTGTCCGTACAGGTACCATTGGGCAGCATGCAGTAGGCCACGTGACGCTTAAAGCGGTCCAGATCGAGCTGACCTAAGCGAGCCCCGGCAAGATGATAAAAAACAAGATCATTGCCGCCTTCATTGCGGTGATTCCGATAGGAATTAACGGCGATCTCATACGTTTCCGGATCCGAATGCAAGCCATGGTCTTCTCCGGGAAATATCGTCGATACCCCATTAGGGACATTATAGACCACTTCCGGGTCCTCGCTTGGAACAGATACGAATACTTTGCCCCGTTGCGACTGTGCAACCGGATAGTCTGGGAATTTAAGCAAAACCTCTTCAACTTCAGTCAGTAGTTCCGCCTCATCTTCGATTCGCTCAAGCTCGCTACAAGCTTGCTTATAGGCATGAAACAGAAATTTCGTTAAAGTCAAATCCACGATGCAGTCGCTGTTCTTTTTGAAGCCAGGCGTTAGCTCGTAAAGCTCCGGCACCACGGTCGGGAAAATGTGATAACGGTCATCTCCCCAGGATTCGCCGTGCGCATCCGGCCGTTTCATATAATCCACCATAAACAGAACCGCTTCTTTCATTGGCCTGAAAGCCCGATCAGCCAAGAACGTTTTGTCCATCGTATATAAATAATGCCACCACAGGCTCTGCACCGTCCATGGGGTTTCGCATATCTCCCATCCCCAGTGAGGCACTGGATACGGCATTACATTCATCTCAACCGGGTAAGCAGAATGCGGATAGTAAGCACCTCGAAGCCCATAGTAGTCTTTGGCCCATTTCTGGCTAATAGGCAGGACATGGTCCACCATATTCACGTAAGCCAGATGCTTATCCACATGGTTGCTTGAGAACGCGACCCAAAATGGCTGCTGTGTATTATAATTCATATGGTAATCGCCATGCCATTCCGCACTGATCCTACCATAGCTCCAATTGGCAAAAATACCTGGACATGTCGCTTCCGCTTTCACAGAGCAGTGGAAGAAATATAAATTTCGATACCACATTTGCTCCAGAAACGCATCTTCCAAGGCAACACCCGAACGAGACCAGTAAGCCTGCCAACTTCTTTCGGATTCCGAAAAAGCGGATTCGCAAGACTGCTTCGTAGGTGAATCGATCGGCTTTACTATTTCGGTAACGGTTGACGCAAGTCCTTCTTCCAATTGGACACAAACGAAGAAATCAGTTCCACTCCCGAGCCGCAGCTCCAGCTCCTGATCACTTTCCTGAACCGGAATGGCGGCGGAGAGCTTCGCGGATAAGCGAAAGGCGCGGTCTAGGGAACTATCCGCTGACGCTCCATCTTCTTTATTGGAGTACGGCAAAGTTTGATGAAAGGCAACCTCTTTGCTTGAAATATCAACCAAAGAGCGAAAGCGGGGAAGTTCTTGCGGCGTGGAAGGGTCAGGTATAAGCTTTAGTCGATTGACAAAGGAAGCTATCGGATCGGTCATACTGCCCTCTTTCATAGCAACCCATAGGCGATCAGCATGCTGATCAACAAATACTTGGAGCGAAGCAGGTACCCCATGAACTAGAAAATGAATGTCGCATCGTCCATTGTCGATATGTAAAGTATGTCCAAGCACTTCCGTCGTGCGTTGGTCAAAGCCCAGCAGCAAGGAACCGCAGGGCATTGGACGCGGATACGGAAAGCTATAGTTCTCAGCAGCCATAGCCACGTACTCTTTGTACCAGTTCTCTTCACTTAATGAAGCATAATGCTCAGGGATTTCCTTCAGTCTTTCAAACAAGCTCTCGAATGTGCCCAGTTGATCTTGGTTTTGCTCCGCAATTCTTATATCCCAAACGTTGTTATGGCCAAAATGAATAAGCACCGAATCGGGGCGGGTCGTAACAACTGCTCCCAATCCTCCATTGCCCAGCAATGCCCCTTCAAAGAAGTGAACAGCCGGACGATCGTAAACAATTGCATGCTGACTTGCTTGATGTAACGCATTCATTTCTTTAACCTCCCCCAAATTACCTAAGAAGCATTCAACCCTATCTCTATAATGATAGCGCTTACTTGATACACGCTGATTATATCGACTTTGGTTCATGCCGCCTAGGTACAATTGGGGTGCAGAGCATACAAATTTCCTTATTTCTGCTCCGTCATTTGCAGCTTGCTATCGAGTTTGTAGGCTATTTGACCGCCATTCATGCTCACGGTACCCCCATGTGCGACTACTTTGAATATCCCATGGCTGTGTACACCGCATTCGCCATTGCTATGCATCGTTTCAGTCGCATGAGCTTTGAAAATCAACGAATCGCCTGAGGCTGTCTCGCTTACCATACGTTCCGTCAACCGTTCGACACCAAGCATAAAAGAAAGAGAGCCAAGCTGCTCGCTCCATAGATGCGAAACGATAAGGTCATCTGCATGTGAAGCAAACGTTTCCCCCCATAAACAACGGCTCCAAGTCTCCCGTTCCCCAGCGGCAACCCCTGTGACCAATCCTGCGCTGATCTTGTATACCTAAGCTTCCAGTCATTCACGCCTGAAGTCCCCTTTCCATCATCATATACTATGTATCGTGTATGATTTTATCTTAACACCGCCTTTTCCTTCTGTAAAGATGGATGCTCTCTTTTGCAATCGCATACATCTATTGGTTTATTTCTCGGGAAATAATGGGCTTGCGCTTGTCTTTCCGCTATATAATCTCGTATAGTAAAGAGCAAATGAAGAGAAAGACTAACCATCATGGAGGTGATTTTCATGGACCATACTGAGCTTGAATCTGTTCCAGCCTATGCCATTGACACTTATACGAATCATTTTCTTGCCGCTTATCCTGTTCATTGCGAACTTCGTATGGTGCCTTTAGATATGCAGCTTCTTCATTCTCATAACGGGTATGAGTTTTATTTTGTCTTCCAAGGATCAGGCTCCTATATAGTAGGAGACATCTTGTATCCCTTGCATGCCGGCACTTTAACGGTTGTGCATCCGAACGTCATTCATCGCCCTTTTCATGTTCAGGACAAAGAATTCCATCGCTATGTGCTTTCCATTGATGAATCTTATCTCGACAAGCTTCACGCAATATGGCATCCGTCCGATTTATCGATGCAAAGACTCTTGAAAGCGGTACACCCCGATTCCAGTCATTATTTCTTAACGGTTCAACAGCTCAATCAGCTGCAAACCCTCATGTTCGAATTAGAACGTTCCCTGCGGCTTAAAGAACCTCATTTTGAATTAAGTGTTCTAAAAGGAATCTCCGAATTCTTCCTGCTGCTTCTTAGCTTGCAAGGTGATCCTACGTCCATTCGTCCTGTCAAATCAGAAGATGAGCAAATTGTCGGAGATGTGCTTTCCTATCTAATCACACATCACCAAGAGGAATTGTATATTGATGATCTGCTTGCCCGTTTCCCAGTATCTCGCTCCCGATTGTTCAACTTATTCAAAGAGACAACAGGGATCACAATCAAGCAGTTTTTAACGGAGTATCGGCTAAATAAAGCGAAGCGGTTACTAGCTGAAACCGACTTGGCGATAACGGAAATCGCAGCAGCTATAGGCTTCGGCGATATTTCTCATTTTTTTAATGTTTTCAAAAAAGGGACAACGCTCACGCCAAACCAGTATCGCAAAGAAGCAGTGAAACGCCAACTAGGCAACCCAGCGGATGCCTAGTTGCCTGATTCTAACCTTAATTAAGCTTCTCCGACTTGAAGCATTACGAGCCAATCAGCGTTGCGTTTGAGGACTTCCTGCCTTTTGCTTTCTTAGCGACTCGGACAGCAGCATGAGCGCCAGCCCTTGCCCGTATAGCGTTGGATAGATGGCAATCTCTTGATAGGCCGCGATACTCTCCATGACGGGTGTTCCCCCGGAGACCCCTCCCACAATTCCATCCTCCGATATATAGGAAGACACGGCTTGCACGACCCTCTGGGCAGCGGCATCATACCGCGCATGGTTCTCAATCAAACCGATATCCATCGCTTTCCATATCCCGTAGCCGATCCCTGCGCTTCCCGATACTTCGTGATAGAACGCCGGTTGATCCATCACCGTGCTCCATAAGCCATCAGCTTGCTGAAAGGAAAGAAGACCGGCAATCAATCGGGAATAACGTTCCTGCAGCTCACTTGGGATTGGAATGAGCGGAGAAATCTGTTCCACGATCAAAGGAACCGCTGCTGCTATCCAGCCATTCGCTCTTGTCCAGCGCGCAGCCGACATATGATCGCCAGAATTGCAGTTCCAGCCATGAAACAACACACCTGTCTGCTCATCCTGAAGCACTCGAAGGTGAATGAGCACTTGCTGCAGCGCTTCTTCCGCATATTTCGTGCTGCCTTCCAGCGCTGCAGTGCGCGCCAGAAACAATACCGCCATAAAGATCGTATCCGCCCATACTTGCTCAGCGAACTCGGCATTTTCGGTTACCGTGTGCTCGAACGCAAGTTCGCGCGTCCGCGGCGCCTCGGATACCATCCACTCCGCAACCCGGAGTGACTCATTGCGAAACCATGGCTCATTCGTCAAGCGATAAAGCTTAGGGAAAATGGCAAAAGGTGCAACTGAATTAATGACCGTGTTCCCCACAGCTTTCTTCTTATTCTTCTCAACCCAGCTCAGAAGATAATCCAGAACTTCCGGTTGCTGAACAGCCTCATAATACGACAGCAAAGCGATTACACCTACACCAGGCACCCAATCCCAGTGATCGATATCCATTCCCCATTCTCCGCTGTGATCCTTCAGCATTTCTTTCCATACGTTTTCTGCGACTTTCTCCATCGTCATGAAATCAGCTCCTCTTCGGGTTACATAAGCCATACAAATGATACCTCAACTGTATCACCGATGTATCTGAAGAAGCTTGGGGTTCCCTCTTAAAAACATGGGGAAAAGTCCAGATTGATCACGCAATGACACTGTGAATCATGCCAATGAAGCCTGTCAAAAAACCTAATAAGGTCCCCGAATATGATCCTTCACTTGATCATGATAAAATTGCTGAAGACGTTCCAGCTCAGCTGCCGTAAACGAGGCAACTTGCGCCGTCCCAAGGTTATCCTCGACTTGACGCTCATTTTTAAATCCGGGAATCACGCAGGTGATGTTCGGATTGTCCAGAATCCAACGCATGGAAGCTTTCGCCATGTTGCCACGGCCTTCCGCGATCCAAGCCAGCTCTCTGGCCAGCTCGACACCTTTGGCAAAAGGCAGGCCAGCGAAGGTCTCGCCTACATTAAACTGTTCACCGTTCGCGTTGAAATTACGATGATCGTCAGCCGCAAATGTGCTCGTTTCATTAAATTTCCCCGTCAATAAGCCGCTAGCCAGTGGCAATCTCACAAGAATACCTACACCGGCAGCCTTCGCTTGCGGAAACAAAGCTTCCGTAGGCTTCTGGCGAAACAAGTTATAAATCACTTGAAGCGCCTTCACACCCGGCACATTTAGACAGAACAAGCCTTCCTCAACGGTCTCGACACTCACACCGTAATGACGGATTTTGCCTTCCGTTTTTAACTTCTCCAAAACTTCAAATACATGACCATCCTTCAGAATCGCAAGAGGTGGGCAATGAATCTGATAGAGATCAATGCGCTCGCGTTGCAACCGTTTCAGACTATTTTCACAATAGGCACGGACGGACTCCTCTGAATAAGTATGTAAATCATGAATATCACCTGCACGGCAAAACTTCGTGGCCACATGAATGTTGTCTTCTTTACCTTTGGTCGCTTTCGCGAGCAGCTCTTCGGCATGACCGGAGCCATAGACATCTGCTGTGTCGAAGAAATTGACTCCCGCGTCCATCGCTCGGCTCAAACCGTTCAATGCCTCCTGGTCATCCGCATCTCCCCAGCCCCCGCCAATTGCCCAAGTGCCAAAACTGACCTCACTGACTTGCAGCTCCGTATTTCCCAGTTGACGATATTTCATCTGTCTTCCTCCTCCACTTATTCACGATTGCAAAGAAAGAACCGAGTGCACCAGACTGCTCTGATGACAACTCGGTTTTCCGTTCCATGTAACATGGTACTACTATTCCTATTATAATCGTATTCTTGTCGGGCTGTCTAATCGTTTCAAACCATATTATGGTTGACGGCTTGAATATACCGTGCTCTTACGATCAGGAAATAAATGATCTGCAGCGCAAGAAACGCAGTAGTAGCAAGAAACACAGGACCTCTTACATAAGGGATTGAAATATAGTTCAATATAGGTCCAAGTACAACCAAGGACTGAATCGCGGCAACGATAATTGGAATGAAAAAGAGTAAAGCAATCTGCCGTGTCGCGGACTTATTCATCTCTTTGCTGCTGAGACCCATCTTGGACAAGGAACGATACATGATCCCGTCGACAACTAGCTCCGTATGAAGCTTGAAATAGAGGAAGCTTGCCGATGAAATGGAGAAGATTAGAGCAATGAATAAGCCAATGAAGCTGAATAAGGCCATTGCGTTTTTCTTACTGAAGTAAGTCTCGCCTCGGGCAGTTAAATAGTTGCTTGTTTTCCCTTGATCCATCAGCGATTTGTTCCAAGCAGTTAGCGTTTCTCCGACTTTCGTTTCCGGGTCATTCTGGCCGGGAATCCCTTTCTCGTTTATCGTTTTGTAGTGAATAGATGGCAAGACAGCATTTTTATTATTGCTCTTTTCCTCCTTGATTGCCTCATAATCCTGATCAGGCAAGATCAGCACTCTGCCGGCCCAAGTGAGATTCGCAATGGCATCCGTTCTTTGCTTCAGTGCAATTGTCTGGACTGAATTTACACGTTGAATGCCGATGGTTGTCCCTTGAATATCCGCATTCTTTTTCTCAGCTTCCGGGCTTTGCACCAACATTGCCTCTCCATCAGATAACTTCGTAACAGGTGCTGCATCCATCTCTAGTGCAAATTGATTATATTGCTGAAGCGAGACCAACTGCAGGTAGCTTTTTTCGCTTGCACTAATTTTGTTGTAGATTGTTTCGATGGTCGCCTGCTTAAATGTGAGTCCAGCTTCCTTCAATTGTTCATCGATTTCCTTCAATTCATCGTTCAGATGATTGGAATCATTCATCGTATAAGAGATAGCAAACGGGTTGTTTTTATAAGCAGCCTCAGTCGTTTGCTTCGAGGCCAGTACGAATCCGACACTCATACAAGCTAGGGATGTCATCACCGTTACGAGAAATAAAATTCTGGTATTGTCTTTGATTTTGTAGCTCATTTCAGACATCCACAGCAGATTTATCCCTTTCCATGTGAGCTGATGGCTTCGTTGGAGCCTTTTGATCATCCAAACCGAGAGTTGTGAATAGAAGAAATACGTACCAGCAATTCCGGTAAAAGCAGCAACCATTAAGCTGACTGGATTCAATGTCCCCACATGCAGCGACGCGAAACCAATTGCGAGCAGAACAGTCCCAAACAAAGCGAGCCGTGCTGAGGTTTTCGGTTCTTGCTTAGGCTTGCTGCTGCCTTTGAGCAGCTCCAGCACTTTCCTTTTATTAATAAACAGGAGCGTGAATAAGGAAATTGTGAAAAACAATACGCCAAAACATAGGATGGTTAGGAGCATCGCTTTCCCCGGCCAGTAGAATGGCAGCTCGTCAATATCCATTACTTTGGAGCAGATCAACAAAAACAGCTTGGAAAGGAGCAGCCCGAATACAATTCCTATCACGATTGAAAGGGTACCAATCATCATATTTTCAAGAAAAATAAGCCCATTGATCTGCTTGGCTTCTGCACCCAGAATTGTCAGGATGCCAAATTCACGGTTGCGTGATTTTATGAAAACGCCTATCGAATACAGGACGAAGAAAAAGGCGAAAACATAGACGATATAGGTAGCAATGCTCATACCTGATCTAGCCATAGCTCCCATTAGCGTCTCTTTCAATTGAGGATGGTAAATAAAAGCAGAATAGCTGAAGAAGATCATGACCATAAATGCGCTGCTAAATAAGTAAGCCATATATGCACTCGCGTTGCGTTTCACATTGTTAAACGCGAATTGAGGAAAGTTCATTCGTATTGCCTCCCCAGAACGACAGCATATCAATAATTTTCTGAAAAAAGGTTTGCCGGTTGTCTCCGCGATGAATTTCAGCAGCTAATCTGCCATCCTTAATGAATACGATACGATTGCAATAGCTTGCCGCCAAAGGGTCGTGAGTTACCAGCATCAGCGTCGTGCCTTCCTTCTCGTTGATGGCTGCCAAAGATTCCATGACCACACGGGATGCGTTCGAGTCCAGGGAACCGGTTGGCTCATCGGCTAACAGTAGAACCGGCAAGGTAATAATGGCACGGGCTATCGCGGTGCGTTGACGCTGCCCTCCCGAGATTTCGTATACGCGTTTATTTAGAATCTCCGTTATTCCCAGTCGCGCAGCTGTTTGCCTCAGAAGCGACTCCATCTCTTTCAGCGGTCTTCTGTCCAGCGTTAACGGAAGCACGATATTTTCCGCGACCGTCAACGTATCCAGCAGATTAAAGTCTTGAAACACGAATCCGAGCTGTCGCCTGCGAAACAAAGCTAACTCATTTTTTTTCATTCGAAAAGGATCAGCACCTCCGATTTTCACCTCACCTGAAGTTGGGCGATCAATCGTTGAAACCATATTCAGCAGCGTTGTTTTACCGCTGCCAGAGGGTCCCATGATGCCAACGAACTCCCCTTTTTGAATTGTAAAATGGATGTCCGTCAGCGCTTGTGTCGCCACTTTGCCTTCGTACACTTTATTTACTGCCTTCACTTCTAAAATTGTCATATCGAAATAGCTCCTTACTGACTTAATTGGATTCACTTTCCATAGGAACTTTACGGAACATGAGCGTAAGGATTGTCCCCTCGCCAAGCTGTGAAGTGATTTCTACTCGATGGCCAAGCTTTTGTGAAATTTCACGCACCAGATATAGTCCCATGCCGGTCGATTCATGATATTGACGCCCTCGATCCCCGGTAAAATACGGATGGAAAACACGCCCAATATCCTCCTTCGCAATACCGATGCCTTCATCTACGATATGAAGAATAACCTTATCTTCTGAGCTTTCCGCTTTTAACGTCACCTTTTTTCCGGCAGCCCCCGAGTAATTGACCGCATTAATAAGCAATTGGTCCATAATAAAATGAAACCATTTGACATCTGTGTAAATTCGCAGTGTCTCCTCGATTTGGAAATCGGGTACAATGCTTTTGCGGATAAACAGTTTGCGATTCCTTGCTATGGCTTCACTGACTGCACTTTTTAACCATACAGGTTCAACCGTAAAGTCTTGTTCAAATCGTTCTAGCCTAGCTGTATAGAGGACCATTTCTAACCCATTGCGCAGCCGTTCTACCTCTTCTTGAAGATGATCGGCTACTACATCGTCCAACTCAGGCAGAGTCAACTGGATGACAGAAAGCGGCGTTTTCATCTGGTGTACCCAGCGGTTTACGAATGCGGTATGCTGCTCTTTATGAACTTGATGTTGGTGCAACTGCTCGCGATAAAGGGAATCGAATTGCCTCATTCGTTCATAAACGGCCTGAGAAAGCGGGGACTGACCCAAAGAGGTGTGATTATAGTCGATGACATTTTCGGCAGCCGACAATTCCTTATACATCAAACGGTGTGTCGCGTAGCGATAACCTAAGTACAGCACGAGTACAGTTAAGCTGATGAGGATTCCATATAAAATAATGGACATCGGACGATGTTCACCTGTTAAAGCATATAGGAGTGGCACTAGAAGCACTTGGACGGAAAAAAACAGGATCAAAGGGACTTGTTCCTTCCAGAACAGCCTCATGACTGAACTTCCACTGGCTGAAATCGGTATCCGGCTCCTCGAACCGTTTCGATCCAATTGTCACAGCCCAAATCCTTCAGCTTTCTTCGAACTCTCGTCATATACACATTCAAGGTGTTGTCGTCGATAAAATGCTCGTCGTTCCACATGATATCAAGCAGCTTCTCACGGCCAACAACGCGGCCCTCCTTCAGCATCAAGACTTCTAGAAGTGTGGCTTCCTTCTGCGTAAGCTCGACCGTCGCCTCTTGGTAAGCAATGATATACCGCTCCGGATATAAAATAAGCTTAGCGCATTCGATCTTACGCTCCTCTTCTTGAACAGCCGCGTAAGAGCCATAGGCTCTGCGCAGATGACTGCGAATTTTCGCGATAACGATTTCACTGTTGAAAGGCTTCGTGATATAATCATCAGCTCCATTATCGAGTGCCATGATTTGATCCATTTGGCTATCTCTCGCCGAGATGAATAGGATCGGGCAAAGCGATCTGGCACGTATTTGCCGACACCAATAGAAGCCATCATATTTGGGCAAATTCACATCAAGGAGTACAAGATCGGCCTCAGCCTGCAAGAAATCATCCAGGACATGCTGAAATTCCTCGACTACAAACACTTCATAATCATATTTTGTAATGGCAGCACGCAGCATACCCGCAATTTTCGCATCGTCTTCCACAATCAGTATCTTATAGATCTGGACCATCCCCTATAACAATAATGTCTTAACTTTAGCTAATAGGGAGAAAAAAGGGAAATCTTTTTACAATCGGGTACCTATTTACTCGCATATCGTTCCTAATTCGTCATTACCAGTCATACTGTCACTATACAAATCATCGCTGAAGGCAGCCATGGATTTACCTTAAGGTTAGCTTACATCTCCTTTAAGGTTTTGTTCGTACGCCTCTTGCTCGCTTGAAAAGTAACCCAAGCGCTCCATGCATACAGCAGCGCACTCGCGTAAAAAAGCACATTGATTGTAAGCCAATCAATGATGTACCCGCCGAGAATTACGGCAAAGCCGGAGGCCACGGATGTCCAAAAGTGAAAAGCCCCGATCATCGCCCCACGCTCGCCTTCCCTTGTATGATCGGCAATAAGCAGGCGCTCGCTCATCTTTTGCATGGCGTTGCAAACTCCCATGAGCAGTTGTATCGCAAGCACCCATGTGTAGCTCTCCACCCAAGGAAACATAAGCATTGCGGCTGCCATCCCCAGAGAGCTCCAGGTCAGCAACTTGATCCCTTGTCGATCAAGCCGAGGAGCCAGCCATTGCGAGACAGCCGCAGAACTAATGGTAAACACCGCAAAAGCCAGCCCGTACTTCGAGAAGCTGTTGCCCAAATTTTTGAGAAACAGCAAGTAATAAGGATAAATCAAACCAGCCGCTAGTGTCACGATGCTTTGAGAGCGGATAAGCCATTTTGTATCCATTTCCAGCTATTCCCCTTTATAATCCATATAAAAATAGTTCATGAATAGATGATTCGGATCGTATTGCTCTATTTTTCGAAAAAAAGTCTCTTGCGAAGGATAGACAGCCTTAAACTGATCAATCCTCGGATATGCGGCATACGGCAAATAATAGCTGCCACGGTGCTGAATAACTTGATCAATTACTTTTTGAATACCCGTACGTACTTGTGACTGCCCGTGATCTGACAAAGGAACTTGAAACAAACAGACTAGCGCAAACATATCGTCCTTGGCATAAGAAAGCTCAGCTTCTTCATCCTGATTCACATAACGCACTGTAATATTGAGCAGATTCAAATTTTCAGACTTTAACAGCGCCCTGAAATCATTCACAAAACCGGCAAACTCCTGAACAGGCACAAAATACTCCTGCAGCAAATCATTGCTCCCCGCCTGATCGTACGCCATGAAAGCCGACTCCGAACGCATCGCATTATTTCTAGTTACAAGTTTACCTGCTTGTTTCGCGAAAAAAGGTTCCTGCAGCTGCCAAAGCAGCGTTTTGCCCCAGTCAAACGTTCGATTAAAGTTAAATAATAGCTTGGATATCTCAACGCCTGACTCTCGTGTTTTCAAAGTATCATGATCCTGCAAAGGGATGGAACGGTCAACCACATAATTCATGGCGTACATATCGATCAAAAAATGTTCCGGCGCTACCGAAATTCGCGCAATATGCATGTGAATATCGGGATTTGCCTTTACCTGCTCCATAAAATAGGTGGAGTATGCACTTACATCCATTTGATCAAATGCGATTTTATACATTTCATTGTCCGTTAATGAGAGCGTTACGTCCAGAATAATGCCAAAAAGACCATACCCGCCAATTGCGAGCGGAAACAACTCGGCATTGTCAGAACGACTAACCTGTTTGATTTGACCATCCGCAGTAAGCAAACGGAACGACTCCACACTTTTGATAAGTGAACCGTTACGAATATCACGGCCATGCGCATTGACGCTTAGTGAGCCTCCGATTGTAAATATGTTTTGAGATTGCATCGTTTTTACGGCTAATCCATACGGATTAATGTAATCTTGTACATCTTTCCAAGTTGCTCCGGCTTGGACGTTAATGAGCTTATGCTCCTTATCGAAGGACAGCACGCGGTTATAAGCAGTCATGTCCACTACAATACTGTCTTTGTAAAAGGTATGCCCACCCTGGCTATGCCGCTGCCCGGCAATAGAAATGCTCAAATTCTTCTTTTTTGCTTCCTGCAAAATTCCTATCAACTGCTCCTCTTCATGCCCTTTCTTTACACTTGCAACTTTGACAGGATGAAGTCTGCTGTAGTCTGTGATCAAGTAAGGATTTTGGTCCGGAGTGTCATTCCAGAAGTAACTGATCAAACAACATACAGCAAGAAGGAGGAGAGCAAGCCATTTTTTCATGAGAACCTCCTGAGCTTTTGCAAACTACTGATTCCAACTTAACTTTTCCAATTATTCTACCACAATATGGGTTTTCTTGGTTATACCAATGAAGATCCACATCCGCTGTTGCCCAAAATCGAACGGCAAACGGCGAGAACGGCCACCTGTCTGCAAGCAAAAACCTGCGATTGTGCATCTTTTTACGCAAAAAATTCCGCTAATTAGTAAATGCCTGCTAAAGTGCATCTTTTGGAGTCGGATTTATCCGTTTGGGTTGAAAAACAAGAAAATACCTGCACAATCGCAGGTATTTCCCATTTTTCAAGCGACTTTGTTGAGAAAAACTGCATTATCGCAGGTTTTCTCTGTTTCCGCGTGGCATCGCCTCTTATGCGGCGTTCTAGAGCATGCCGATTGTTGGCTGTCTCACCGCCAACCTCCCACGGCTCTCGATTCATGGCTCACTCACGAATCCTCATACTTCTGCCAGCCAATCGTGTTCGAGCTAGCCATAGGACAGCTCTTGTTCTTCAACTTAGCCGTCACTTGCACAATGCAACCACACATCGAACAAGTATGGCCGCCATGAAGCTTGGGGCATTCCCTGCATATTCGCAATCTGTGATCATAAACGGAATCCGGAACACAGTTCGCCTCTTGAAACATCGGCGTTGCTAGAATCCTGTTAATCTGAGCATCTGTGACGTTGTACCCATCCCGGCATCCCTTGCATGAACGATCAGTCTGCATCCGCTTTATTCCGTCGTCAGCTCTAAAACAGTAACAGACATCGGAACCAAATCAACTCGCAAAATGCGACCCTCCAGCGTAAAAGCTGTAAAAGCTGCCGGAGCCACTTGATCGGGATGCTCAAACGTATTGTGTCCATCAACCTTGTCAGCGGACAGGATCGTTCCAACAACTTTCACTTTGTCTTCAACCAAGCCTCGAAGTTCAATCTCTACGGCTGCGTTCGACTGATGGTCCAAATTGCACAAGCTGATATGGATGCGTCCTTCATCATCTTTTGATGCTGAGCTCGATATTTGCGGAATCGCCTGTTTGTCATTTTTTACAACCTGAGATGTTAGATGGATATCGAGCAGTTGTGCATCCTGATGTACTTTGTACATGTCGAACACATGATACGTGGGTGTAAGAAGCATCTTCTCGCCTTCGGTTAAAATGACAGCTTGAAGGACATTCACCAACTGAGCCAAATTTGCCATCTGAACACGGTCACAATGTTGGTTGAACAGATTCAAGGTAATGGCTGCAGCAAGTGCATCGCGAATTGTATTCTGTTGATAAAGAAAGCCAGGATTCGTTCCCGGTTCCACATCATACCAAGTTCCCCATTCATCGACGAGCAGGCCGATTCGCTTCTCTGGATCATATTGATCCATGATGGCAGAGTGTTTTACAAGCAGTTCTTCCATATAAAGCGCTTGCTTCAAGGTGCGTAACCACTGTTCTTCGGGAAACCCCGTTGCTGCGCCCTTCTCCTGCCAGGAATCACCTGTGATCGTGTAATAATGCAGCGTTGTGGAATCCATAAAACGATGAGCTTGCTTCATCAACGTTTCCATCCAATGGTAGTCATCCCCGTTAGGTCCACAAGCAATCTTATGTATGCGATTATCTCCGTAATTTCGGACATAGGTCTGGAATTGGCGGTACAAATCAGCATAATACTCAGGGCGCATATTGCCTCCGCATCCCCAGTTCTCATTGCCGACACCGAAGTATTTCACCTTCCATGGCTCAGTTCTCCCATTCGCTTCACGCAGCTCAGCCATGGGGGACACACCTTCGAAGGTCATATACTCCACCCACTCTGACATTTCCTGAACGGTACCGCTTCCGACATTGCCATTAATGTAAGGCTCACATTCCAGCAGCTCACAGAGCATCATGAATTCATGTGTACCAAAATGGTTATTTTCCACCACGCCGCCCCAATGGGTATTAATCATCCGTTTGCGCAATTCACGCGGACCGATGCCGTCCTTCCAATGATACTCATCTGCGAAGCAGCCTCCAGGCCATCTAAGCACGGGGATCTTCATTTTCTTCAAAGCCGCAACGACATCATTGCGAATGCCATTCGTATTGGGAATGGGAGAATCTTCTCCTACCCATAGTCCTTCATAAATGCAACGACCGAGATGTTCGGAGAAATGACCATAAATATTGCGATTTATTGTACCTTTAACCCTATCCGTGTTGACAGTAATCCGGTTCGTCATGGGAAGTTCGCTCCTAGTATTAATAAATTAATTAATCGATAAGGAAAATTATTAATCAACTACTATCATAAAAGGATATATCTTCTTTTGCAACCGTTTTATTTGCGTACTAAGCAGGGGGACTGTACGGCCTATTTGACAGAATCGGCGCAGGTTGGATGCTCTTCTTCTGGGCAGCCCCAAAAGTAGATTTATTTACTTGGCAGCTTCTTTTTCTTTTTTCACAGCTTGGGAGTGTGGTTGGTGGTGCCCCCAGATAAGAGTCACCAAAGACTTCTATTCGCGAACAATTGCCGCTTTTCATACAAATAGGAGCTTCTAGAGACTCTTATCTCTACATATGAGGGAGTTTTGGCGTGTTTAACCATCGATAAGAGTCTCCAAAGACTTCTATTCGTGAAAAAATGCTACTTTTTATACAAATAGGAGCTTCTAGAGACTCTTATTTGCGAAACAAAGAAGGGCTGCCCACAAGGTCTTGTGACCTTAGGACAGCCCCTTGCTTCGTTGGGATGCTATCTTCTTCCCCGCATATTCTGAAAGCCTCATTAATCTGCTTACGAAACAGCAATTACGGGTTTCCTTGCAATGCGGACTGCCATCAAAGCGGCAATTAAACAAATGAATCCAGCTCCGAGGAACGGAAGCGTATAGCTGCCCAGCCATTCCCGGACAAGTCCTCCGCTGTAAGCCGCTGCGGAAGCACCGATTTGGTGAGCGACGACAACCCAGCCGAAGATCATGCCGGCTTTCTCTCTTCCGAACTCAACAGACGCAAGCTTAACCGTAGGCGGAACTGTTGCGATCCAATCCAAACCGTAGAAGACCGAGAATATCAACAATGAAGTTGGACCTGCATCCAAGGCAAAAGGCAGGAACAACAAAGAAAGTCCGCGCAACCCATAGTACCAGAACAGCAGCCAGCGATTGTCGAATCGGTCCGATAACCAACCGGAAAGCGTCGTGCCAATTAAATCAAACAGTCCCATTAATGCGAGCAGTCCAGCCGCCATAATTTCGGGAATACCATGATCGCCGCAAGCCGGAATCAGGTGGGTACCGATTAAACCATTGGTCGAGAAACCGCAGAAGAAGAAGGTACCTGCCAGCAGCAAGAATGTTTTGTTTTTCAAGGCAGAGAATAAGGTTTTGATAGGCGTTAAAAAGATGCTTCCTTTAAAAGCGTCCGGCTTTGCGACCTCGTCTGCGCCGTATGCGGCAATTCCCAAATCATAAGGATGATTTCGCATCCAAATCGCTACAATACCTATGAGTACTACAATGACAGCTACCGTTGTATAGATGGCATAGCGCCAGCCGATATCTACAATAATTTTGGCAAGGAGCGGCAGGAACAGCAGCTGCCCTGTCGCCGCGCTCGCAGTCAGCATACCAACGACTAATCCTTTTCGCTTCACGAACCATTGATTGGAAACCGTGACACCTAGCACATTCGCCATCATCCCAGTCCCAAGTCCCGCCACTAACCCCCAAAGAATTTGAAACTGCCATAAGTGAGTCATCCAGGGTGTGACAGACAAACTTATCGCTAGAACAGACAACGAAATGAGCATGATTCTTCGAATGCCGAATTTTACTAATAACGCCGCTGAAAAAGGACCAACTAAGCCATATAAGAAAATGCCCACTGAGATAACGCCGGATATCCCGCCTCGCGTCCAACCGAACTCTTTCTCGAAGGGAAGCATCAAAATGCTTGGCATTGCCCTAATTCCCGCTGCGACAAGCAAGGTGACGAAAGTAATCAGCACAACGATCCATCCATAAAATAAAGGGGATGACTTAACACTTGGATTCATTTGATTCATGAAAACACACCCCCAATATTAGTTGTACATACAAAATAAAACGAAAAAATTATTTTTCCAATTCCTCACTCGTCACAACAAGCTGATTTGAAAGATTAACTGCACGCTCATCTCCCAGCACTTCACTGTAGCGTTCTTTTAACCTTTTGGAAGCTTTGCGAATTTCATCTAAAAGTGCTGTGCCTTTGGGAGTGGGATACACGAGCACTGTTTTGCCAGATACTTGGCGTTCAACCAATTGTTTGCCTTCCAATTTATCGATAAATCTTGTCAATGTGGACGCAGCGATATACAGCTTTTCCGCTAGTTCCTTCTGGGAAATGCCGGGCGTGTTATTCACTAGTCGAATTAAATAGCCGTACATCGGGGTCAATCCGGTTGAGGCAAATTCTTCTTCAGCCATTTTGGTGATGGCACGACTTAATCGGTTTGTCGTAAAAAACAAGCAAGTTTGCAAGAAGTCTTCGTCCATGATCGTCACTCCTATCTTAATCTTCTAATTCGTATATGCAGGGTTAATATTCCCTTTTCCATATTTCCTATTTTGTATGTACAACTAATATAAAACGCGATCGTAAATCTGTCAATACAGATCCATAAGAAGCTAAAAAACGACAATGATTGACATATGTCCAAATAAAGCTTATGATTGTCTCATAATAAAGAATCTTAAATTTAAGACATAATTGGAGTGTGTACTTATGAGTGATTTTATATCCATCGTGAAAGAACGTCGGTCAGCCAATAAATTTATTCCGAATATCGAAATTCCGAATGAAGATTTAAATGACATGTTCAATACCGTCAAGTTTGCCCCGTCAGCTTTTAACCTCCAGCATTCCCATTACATCGTGGTAAAAGATCCTACGGTCAAGGATGCTGTCTACAACGCTGCATACAAACAGTACAAGGTCCAATCGGCTTCGGCTGTCATTGTCGTATTAGGCAGTCTCGATGCCTATCAAGATGTGGCCAAAATCAATGAGGGTTTCCTTCAACTTGGTGTATTCAGCAAACAGGAATACGATATGACCGTGGAATCGGTCACTCAGTTTTATCAAGAGCGCGGCGAAGGCTTCATGCGCGATGAAGCTATTCGGAATGCCAGCCTCTCTGCTCAGCTCTTCATGCTCGCTGCCAAGGAAAAAGGCTGGGATACCTGCCCGATGATTGGCTTCGACCCAGAAATGCTAACGCAAGCGCTGAACATTCCAGCTAATTATGTACCAGTGCTGTTAGTCGCTCTTGGGAAGGAAGATACCGAGAAACGCAGACCTCGCGGCTACCGCAAACCGGTAGGAGAATTTGTGAGCTTTGATAAATTTTAAGCATCGCTAGATTAAAAGAAAAACGATGGAACCAGATGAAACATCTGGATGCCATCGTTTTTTCATTTTTAAGCCAAAATGACTCTAGCCTCTTGAACCGTCTGCGCAACGATGTCTTCCGCCGATTGCTCTGAGGTCAGCAGCCCTGTCCCCTGCCCTGCCCATAATGACATATACTCGGCATTCTGC
Source organism: Paenibacillus alba (assembly GCF_013204855.1). Classification (GTDB taxonomy): domain Bacteria; phylum Bacillota; class Bacilli; order Paenibacillales; family NBRC-103111; genus Paenibacillus_E; species Paenibacillus_E alba. The sequence continues at coordinate 720,441 of NZ_JABMKZ010000002.1, forward strand.
GTGGCAGCGGCAGCATTTCGAATCTCGCGTGTCAGCGTATTTTGCGTCGGGAATGGCAGTGGATCTATGCCGCTTGCTTCCCATTGACGGATAAATGTATTCTTAATCCCGCGTGCCGGACGACCTGAGAACCCTTTCGTCAACACGGTGCTTTCTTCAGTGCTTCCGAGCAAAGCTCGTTTGTACACGGCGTGGGCACCAGATTCTACTGCCGTTAAGAAGCGCGTACCCATCTGAACGCCTTGGGCACCAAGTGCTAACGCGGCAACAAGTCCTCTACCATCCATGATGCCTCCGGCTGCAATCACCGGAATGCTGAGCTTGTCCACCATTTGGGGGACTAACGCCATGGTGCCAATGTTCGCTCCCATCGGATGAGCCGCTATGTCAAATGTGCCGCGATGCCCTCCGGCTTCTGTTCCTTGGGCAACTACCGCATCACATCCCGCTTCTTGTGCCAGCAACGCTTCTTGAACCGTCGTCACCATCGCAACCACGAGAAGGCCGGCCGACTTTGCCTGCTTCATATAAGCTTCCGGCAGTACGCCAAAAGCCGTGCTGATAACGGGGACCTTCTCCTCCAGCAGGACAGCAATCTGCTCTTCGAACAGGTCCGGCGACGTTATTTCCCTAATATCAGCAGCCGATAACCCAACGGCTGCCCTCATCGGATTCAAAACACGCAGCGCTTCATCCATTCTTGTTTGATCATCGCTGGTCCGAATCGCAAAAAGATTAACCCCAAAAGGCGCTGCGGTTTGCATCCGTATCTCCTGAATAGCTTTACGAATCGTGCTTGGTTCCATATACGCGGCTCCCAAAGTTCCCAGTCCACCCGCATTGGATACGCCGCTTGTCAACTGAACTGTCGAAGGTCCACCTGCCATTCCTGCCAGAAAAATCGGATATCGAATGCCGAATTGTTGACACAACGCTGTTTCAAGTTGAATGTTCATCCGTTCCTCCAGTTGATTTAATCGCACTTCATTAAACATATCGCAAACGCTGTACGGCTTGCAAGTATTCGCACTACACAGCATTTATCGGCTTTCGTGCTCGATACAGAAGCACAATCAGGTGAATGGCAACACCAACGGCAACACCTTTGGCCAAATCACGCGTGACCACGGACACGGCTGCGGTCATCACCATAATAATCCCATCGCTCTTGGGCTTGCGGCGCATGGCCCAGACATATTTCCAATCAAAAATTTCGTAGCAAACCATGAGCATGACACCGATCAATGCAGCCATAGGAATCAAAGCGACTACTTTCCCGAACGCTACGATAAGCAGCAGTAAGCCAACCCCTGCGGCCAAATTGGATAATCGGCCTCGTCCGCCGAGCTTCGTATTAATGACGGATTCGGCAACAAGCGCACAGCCAGCCATCCCGCCAAACCAGCCCGACACGAAATTCGCTATGCCTTGACCTTTCATTTCCTTTTCCTTGCTTGTTACTGTTCCCGTCCGTTCATCTATTAAGTTTTGCGTCAGCAGTGTTTCGAAGTACCCAACAACTGCAAGTGACAATGAGTATGGCAAAATGATAAGCAACGTCTGCCAATTCCACGCCACTTGGGGAATGTGCAGACTAGGCCACGCCGCAGTCAAAGGTGCAATATCCCCAACCGTTGTCATGGCTCCACCGAGAAACAGCGTCAAGACGGTCATCGCCGTTACGGCAATAAGCGGAGAAGGAATCGCTTTAGTCACTTTTGGCCATAAATAAATAATGGCTAAAGTACCAACGACGATAAGTCCCATCCACCACGACTCCCCATGGAAATATTTTAACTGGGATAGGAAAATCAGGATCGCTAATGCGTTAATAAAACCTATAACGACCGCGTGCGGCACATAATTCATCCATCTCCCCATTTTCAATACGCCCATTAGCCATTGTAAAATACCCGTTAGCAAAGTCGCTGCGAATAAATACTCAACGCCATGGTTAAGGACAAGTGAGGTCATGAGTACAGCCATGGAGCCGGCAGCAGCAGACAGCATGGCGGGCCTAGCCCCGAAGAAGGAGAGCACAATGAGCATGCAGACTGATGCGTAAACGCCAACCATTGGATTCACGCCAGCAATAAAAGAAAACGCGATAGAATCTGGAATAAGTGCCAGTGTAGCGGTCAAACCGGCGAGTACGTCTGCCCTAACATTAAACAGCCAAACTCCCTTCAATCTTTGCAGCATAGACTTACAACTCCTTTACTATGTTCAAATCCCTTGCGCGGGATCCCATTTACACCTCCACGATTGTACTACGGATTGTAATTCAGTACAAAAAAACATTCGACTTATGCAGCGTTGTCTTTACGGACCAAATAAACCGAAGGCTCATCAGCCTCCGGTTTCAACGCAAAAATATTTATTAGAGCATCCAACATGCACTTGCCTAGTTTAATTGCAGCCAGATCCCGCTTTTATCATCCGATATTTTGAAGCGAGGGTAACGGATGCATTCCGGGTCTCCCTTTTCCAAAGCAATCAACCAATCTGCGTAGCTTTGAAGGTCCTTTGCCGTAATGCGGTTTACCATCTCTTCGTCTGCTTGACCGTTGCTTTGGTCGGCCAAGCTTACTGGGAAAAAGAGCCCGTCAGTGACGAGAATCAGACTTTCCAGCCGTATTCGATTCAGCTTCCCGCTTTCGAAAAACAGCTCCGCTGCCGGATCTCCATTCATGACAGAATAGCCCTGTAAGGTATTCATCTTCTCTTTATTGGCAGCAATGCGCGGCTTTACTTGTGCCCACAGTTCTTCTTTGGTCTGGATGCCCGCAGCAATTCCCTGCTCCCACAACAGCTTGGACTGGTAATCAATGTGTGCCACATGATCGCGTGTAACGCTTCGAACAGAACCGTCTGCATACTTGGCATAAATCATGCAATCACCGGATTGAACATATTCAATATGCGTTTCCGTTACCCGAATGAGTGCAATACTCGCGGTCCAAAGCTGCTCTTTGACGGTAATATCAATGCCGGAAGCCACCATTTCATTATGGAGCTTCTCGTTAGCTTGATGAAGAAGCTCTGCCAATTCCTCGTCGCCTCGCAGGGACTCGGACTCCAGAAATTGCTTAATGAGCTGTGAAGCCAACCTGCCTCCTGTTTCCTGATTCGGTCCACGGAAAGGAACAAGAGAGGTAGCACCATCAATGACTGCGTACAAAGCATGTGTTTCATTCACAACGACGGCATCTTCATTCCAAGCGGCGGTGCCTTGTATGGATATCCAATCAAATTTCATAAGGTAACCTCCGTTTTTTATAGCTTCATCGTTTAAGGCATAAAGGGAAGCAACTTTTCCAATGCATCGCCCTCCACCGCAGACGGATCGCCTTCTATCCGCTCGAGGATATCCGAGATCCTCTGAGACCTGGGACGATCTTGCGTACTAAGCTGCATTTGGACAAAAGACAGCGGCAATTTAAGAATTTCATTATATTTATCAGATACTGCCGGATCCAGACGAAGCTCTTCCAGCACGCTTTGCAGCACGGGCAGATAGCCGGTTAGGCCAAGCAGCTTTTTTTGATTTTCTTTGGTGATCATAAATTGAATCAATTGAGTCGCATATTTGCTTTTATTATCACCGGACAAGGCTGCAAATGCCGTTAATTTGGGAACAAGCTTGTTTGCAGATGAGCCTGGGAGCGGCAGTAAGCCATAAGCGAATTTTCCTGCAATATAACGGTCAAACCATTCCACATTTTCCATCCCAGCCGCGTAAAATAACGTTTTTCCCGTAATAAAATCGCTGGAAGCCAGATTATGCTGAAGCGGCTTCATCACCTTCGAATCGTAAACTAGCCCACGCCACATATACAGAAGCTCCGAAAGGCGAGCCGAGCGTGTCTCTCCCTCCATCCCTTCCCACAGATTCATGAAAAGGGATGGCAAATCTTTGTCGATAGCCAGCTCCTGCTGCCATTCTTTGGAACCGGAAGTCGTCCACGCTTGGATCGTTGAACCCAGCCTATTTAAATCGCTAAAAGAAAGCTGTTTCGCTGAGCCAATTCTGTTAACCAAATCCAGGTTATAAAAAAGCACAGGAATGGATGCCCCCAGAGGTACTGCCCATTCTTCCCCTTTATAACCGAACGCCGTAGTAAATGAAGCAACGATTTCACCAACAGGAGAGCCAGAAGCTGCCGGCATATACTTCCTTGTAGGCAGCAGCGCCCCCGATTCAGCTAATTCAGCCACTCCATATGAACTGCTCAGCTCAACGAGATCTGGAGCCGTATTGGCAGAGAGGGAAGTAAGAAGCTCGTCGTACAAGTCTTGATAGGAACGAAACACCCGAACTTTCACATCCACCTGCGGATGTTCGCTCTGAAACTGCGAAAGGTAAGGCTCCCATGTTTTGTTGTACACCCAGCATTCCAGCTTCTCAACCTCCGAGCTTCGCTGCTCAGGAAAGCTGCGCACTTGGGAGAAATAGGTGGAATAGACAGCAAGACTCGCCATAACCAACATGATTAACACTATCCAAACTACGCCGGTCCTGTTCATCACTTACTCCCCTATCCGGACTACCTCTTTGTTACCTATAGTATATAAGGGAGTTTAGCAAAAGCCAAAAATTAGATACGTTTACAGCGATAATCCTTTACCGCCTGATAGCTTGCTCGCGATAATTAACGAAATCAACGTTGTGAAGGTAAGTATAGAAGCAAGCGCAGCACCTGTACCGAAATTCGAAGTAATAACCTCGCTATAAATCGTGACGGAGATCGTTGCCGTTGCCCCGTAATACAGCACTAAGGTAGAGCTTAATTCGTTGATTGTCGTAATCCAGCTCAAAATTGCTCCCGATAGAACACCTGGCGCCATCAGCCTTCCCGTTGTTTTGAAAAATGTTTTCATGGGAGGTACACCTAGGCTGATCGACGCCTCTTCCACACTATGATCTAATTGATGCAGGATGGCTGTGCTGGACCTAATTGTGTAAGGAATTTTACGAACCACATAGGCAATAACCAAGATGAACCACGTCCCTGTCAGGACAATTGGCGGCTTATTGAATGCGATGATCAGGCTGATTCCCAAAACAGTCCCTGGCATAACATAAGGAATCATAATAATGCCGTCTAAGAAAGCAGTCACTTTGGATTTGCGGCGCACGAGGATATAAGCAATTAACATCCCTGCTACTACCATGATGATGATCGATAAAATGGAGTACGAATACGTATTGATAATCGCACGCGGAACACGAAACAACACTTCTTTATAGCTCCCTAGACTAAAGCCACTTTGAAAAACGGGGCCTTTGGTCTTAATAAACGAAGTAATGATAACGGTGATCTGCGGGAGAATTGAAATACATGCCGGAATAAAAGCAAGAATCGTAAACACCCATTTGAGGAGCGGCTTCAGCTCTTTGACTTTCGGAGTCCGCATGCCGGTCATTGAGAAGTTTTTGCGTGAAACAAAGTAGCGTTGACAGAAAAGAATGATCGTCGAGCACAAAATCAAAATAATACTAAGCGTACTGGCCATGGCTGGATTTCCACCCATTTCACTAATGAATTGCTCATAGGCCAGAATTGGCAGTACCTTAAAGCCTTGACCCAGCAGCATCGGTGTTCCGAAATCGGCGAAGGAAGCCATGAACACCATCAGCGCTCCAGCTGACAAAGTGGGGAAAATAAGCGGCAAAGTAATGGTGCGAAGCCGCTGCCAGCTGTTCATCCCCAAGCTTTCGGAAGCTTCCTCCAGCGAGGTATCAATCGTTTTGAGCGCTCCCGAGACATAGAGGAAGATGTGCGGGTAGAACTGCAGCGCGAACACAATCACAATACCGTGCCATCCATATATCGATGGGATATTGATCCCCAAGCTATGAATGAAACGCGTCAAGAAGCCATTATTGCCCATTAGCAATATCCACGAGTAGGCACCAATAAATGGCGGCGACAACAAAGAGGTAATGACCATAATTTGCAGCAAACCTTTGAATTTAATGGCATATCTGCTAGTGACGTAAGCGAGTGGAACACCGATTAGAATGGCAAACACTGTCGCAATGGTAGAAACCATGAAGCTATTGATAAGGGCACCACGATAAAATTTCAGCTTCATAAACAAGATGTAATTCTGGATGGTAACTTGCCCATCTTCACTCAGGAAGCTATTCATCAGCAAAGAGAAAAGTGGATAAATAATGAAAGCAAACATAAACACATAGACCAACAGCGTCACGACTGTCCAGAAATCCCATTTGATTAACAGCAGCCTTTGGGGGATGGTTGGCGGCGACTTAGGACCAAGAACCGACTGCACGATAGACCACCTCCTCGCCTGAGCCGTCGTACATCACCGATTGCTCAAGCTGAAGATCTAGGAAAACCAAGTCGTTCACTTGTAAAATTTGACGGCTAATCGCCAGATGCTGGTGTGCCTCAATCGTTTGCCCATTCCGCAGCTTAATCGAGTAGCTGACCTTCTCCCCTAAGAAAGTAACGGTCTCGACAGTCCCCTCATACGTATAATCGGGAGAAGCGAACGTGCTGATTTTGACTAGTTCCGGACGAATCGAGAACAATGATTTTCCTGAATATGGCTGATCTGTTGACAGTTTCGTCTTCTGATTCAGCAGCGTCACCTCGATCTGACTCGCCTCTCCATGGACAACTTCACAGCCGGCTTCCAAGAAATTGGATGTTCCGATGAAGTTGGCTACGAATCGGTTTTGTGGATACAGATAGATCTCCTGCGGCGCAGCAATCTGCTGGACGCGGCCTTCACTTAGAACCGCGATGCGGTCGGAAACGGCCAATGCTTCCTCCTGATCATGTGTAACATAGATCGTAGTAATATTCAGCTCCTTTTGCAGCTTACGAATATCCGTACGCATTTTCACCCGAAGCTTGGCATCCAAGTTGGAGAGCGGCTCATCCATTAGCAGCAGGGAAGGGCGAATAACGATCGCCCTTGCCAACGCAATACGCTGCTGCTGCCCTCCGCTCATATTCGAAGGAATGCGGTCACGCAGATGCGTAAGCTCCACCATCTCCAACGCTTCCATGACGCGCTTTTCAATCTCTGCTTTCCCTACATTGCGGGCTTTCAAGCCATAAGCAACGTTATCGAAGACGCTCATATGCGGGAAAATCGCATAATTTTGAAATACCATTCCGATATTGCGCTCATGGGTAGGAATATCATTAATGAGCCGATCACCGAAATAAATATCTCCTTCTTCTTGCCTGTAAAATCCGGCAATCGTGCGCAGCAGCGTCGTTTTCCCACAGCCGCTTGGCCCCAGCAAGGTGAAAAACTCGCCATCTTGAATGGTAAAATGCGCATCATTGACGGCTTTGCTCTCGCCGAAATATTTGGTTACATGGTCAAAAACTACCCGATTCATAGAGATCCTCCTATCTGCTGATTACTCTTGCCCTGTTATAATTTTGGAGAATCTTTTGATGACATCATTTTTGTTAGCCGCAGACCAGATGAAGTCATAGTTTACTAGCTTGATATCCTTCGTTTGCGGAAGTCCTTCGACAGGAGCAACATCTTTCCGTACGGAACGACGCTTGAATTCTTTCTGAATCAGCTCTTGGACATCCTTGCTCACAAGGAAATCAATGAATTGCTTCGCTTGGCTTAAGTTTTTGCTGCCTTTAATGATGGCCGCTGCATCCGGTACCGCAGAAGTTCCTTCCGACGGATAAAGAACGCCGATTTTCGAACCACCCTCAATGTAGCGAATAGCCGCATCCTCCAACGTGATGCCAAGTGCGAATTCCTTATCAGGCACTCCACGCTGCACTAAACTTGAGCTGGAGAGCAGTTTGCCATCCAAATTGGCATTCAGCTTTTTCACATAATCCCAGCCTTTGCCATCGTCTCTGCCGAATGCTGTCAGCATGGTAACCAGCTGTGTATAGGATGAACCTGATTTCGCAGGATCGGCGTAAGCAATTTTGCCTTTCCACTTGGGATCGAGCAAATCTTTCCATGATGTTGGAAGCTCATTTTCCTTAACGAGCTCTTTGTTGTAGGTAATGACCATTGGCAGAGCATTGAACGGCGTCCAGACATTAAAGACATCGACATAAGCAGGAAGTAAATTATCAATCTCTTTGGTGATATAGGGTTCAAAAAATTGTTTGTAAGCCTCCAAGGAATCCGCGCCGCCAGCCCAGAACACATCGCCTAACGGATTCTGCGTTTCCGCTTGCACCCGTTTAAGCAGATCGCCGGTTCCCCCAGTAATTAACTGAACCTCGATGCCAGTGCGGTCTTGAAACTCTTTAATAATGGGATTATTAATTTCAGCTGCATTGGGTGAATACAGTGTCAATTTGCCCTTGCCGGCGGCTGGTGCGGTTTCCTTCGTTGCTGCTGCCGGAGAACCTGCTGCTCCGCTTGTTCCTCCTGAAGAGCTTGTCCCACATCCCGTTACGACTGAAGCTAAAAGCACTGTTGCAGATACCCCTGTGATCCACGATTTTCTCATTGTGTCGACCTCCGTCTAATGTAAGGTTTATTAACAATTCCTTATAAGATAACTATACGGACTACACAAAAACTTCACAATGCGAGGATTTTTCCTAATTGTTTAAAAAAATGATCACTTTGAAACCGAATACATTTTAAAAACAAGAGAAAAACCCACCATTGCGTTCGGCGGGCACTCATTCATATGTTCATTTTATTCACATGCACATCACATATCTATTTATCGTAACCTCGACTATTTCGAAACTCTGTTGGTGTTTTCCCCGTATATTTACGAAAAATCTGACTGAAATACCTGGCATCCTGATAGCCAACTGACACTGAAACCTCGTTGATACGAGCATCCGGAAGGCCTAACAGTTGTTTGGCCTGCTCCATCCTAATATGCGTCACATAGTCAATGAAGCTCGTTCCAACCCGCTTGCGAAACAGCCGGCTAAAGTGCGCTTCACTCATATGAAGCAGCGCAGCCAGCTTGCTTAGGGAAATATCCTCAGCATAGCGACTTTGAATATATGCTTCAATCTGCCTGAAGTTGTCCGCATTAGGCAGCGCCGCTTGCCCCGTCCACTGCATAATATCTCCAAACTCACGGATAGCTTGCTCAGTTCCCGGCCTTTTATTCCCCAGCGCAACCGAAGCTTCACGGAAAGCCGTGCGAATATGTTTATGCTTATGATGCACCAAACTCACGCCGAAGGCGAGCTCAAGCTTGCCTTCACAAGCTGTGCGAATGTGCCGCAGATGTTCGATGAGATTGAATGACCCATTAAGCATCATAAAGGCAATCCGGCTTTCATCGAACGGAATCGAAGTGCTCAGACTTCGACTCTCCATTTGTGCGCAAACTTGATCCCAAAGCAGCACTTTCGACTCGTCACTCAGCCATCTGGCATCCATCTCGGTTAGCACAACTCGAAAACCATCCGCTTCCAACGGAATACGTTCTAGCATCTCTTCGAGCATCCTGCAGGAGATATCATCGGCGATCCCTAGCATCTGATCATGAAGCAGCTTCTCCAAGATTAAGACTTGCCCCTGCTCCAGCTGTTCGTGCAGATTCTGCAGAGCGGCAGCATGATCCCTGCTGTTCCCGATCTGTTCACATACACGCGCGACAACCTTCATCAACTCGTCCGGGTTGGTTGGCTTCAGCACGAAATCGGAAGCCTGTAATTTGATCGCTTGATGCGCATAGGAGAAATCATCAAATCCCGTGAGGAAAATAACCTTCAGCTGGGGCAGCTGGCTGCGTGCTTGTGCGGCGAGTGTCAATCCGTCCATCCCAGGCATGCGAATATCCGTTATCAAAATGTCCGGCCTTCTTTCCATTACCAACTGCAAAGCCTCTTCCCCATCAGTAGCTTCTGCCACGATGCTGCAGCCTATTTCATCCCAATCTACCGTGTGTTTCAAACCTTCGCGAATCAGCCATTCGTCATCCGCAATAACGATGTTATACATAGGTATCTACCTCCGATGGATGATGAATGACCGGGATGCGTAAAATCACCTTCGTGCCGACACCAACTTCACTTTGAATATCCAGTACGTACGAAGATCCGAAGTGCAGCGCAAGACGACGCCTCAAATTACTGAGTCCTATCCCCGTTTTCCCCTCACGATCTGAAATGTAACTATCATCGCCGGCTAGGGTTGCCAGCTTCTCTGCTGCAATTCCTACGCCATCATCTTCCACGACAATTTGCACCATATCGTCAACCCGCTTACCCTCAATTTTCAGAAAACCGGAACCTTTCTTCATCTCAAGCCCATGACTAATCGCATTTTCCACAATAGGCTGGATGAGAAGCTTAGGCACATACAGATCGAGAATTTCCTCATGAATGTGTAATTGCACATCAATTTTATCTCGATACCTAACTTCTTGAATCCTCAAATAGTTATGAATTTGCTTCAAATCTTCTCGAATTTGAATCACGGGATTGCTACGGTTGATGCTGAAGCGTAAAAGCTCGCCTAATGCTACAGCCGTTTTACTGATAGGTTCTATCCGGTGAAGGCGCGCCATCCAATTGATCGAGTCCAGCGCATTGTATAGAAAATGCGGGGTAAACTGAGCTTGAATCGCTTTGAGCTCCGCTTCCTGCACCTTCAATTGCTTCGCATAAATTTGATCAATCAGATGTTTGATCCGCTGCAGCATTTGATTAAAGCTTAAGCCCAGATGCCCTACTTCATCCTGATATTTGGACGTGAATACCACATCCAAGTTCCCCTTCTCCACATCTTTCATCAACAGGCGAAGCTTGCGGAGCGGACGTGTAATATATTCTGCGAGCAAATAAGCCAGACAATAGGAAATCAGCATACCGGCAAGAACAATAAACACCGTTAAATTGCGAATACTTGAACTCTCTTGTGTCAAAGCCTTTACGGGAATCACACTTACAAGCTTAAAGCCCGACGTATCCGAGGTATCGTAAATCACCATATTATCCGACTTGCTGTCCTTGTCTTTGCTGCGAAAAAAGCCTTTTTTGCCTTGCAGCACTTTCGTCATATATGTCTTATCCAGACGAGTGCCCACCTGCTGCTTGTAGGGCAAGCTGGAAATCACATAGCCGCTGCTATCCAGCAGATAGACCTCCCCACCTGGATATTGATTAGCTTTATCATACTTATAGGCCAAGGCCGGCTCCATAATATTGACCACAAAATACCCAAGCGGCAAACCGGAGTCAACCTGTTTTAACTGGCGCCCCGAGCTCAACACGGCACCATAGTCTTCGATTTTTTTGAGCGAATAATTGGTATCCCAGACGACGTTGCCTCCGGCCATTCTAGCTTTCCGAATCAACCCCCAATTGGGATTGTAGTCGCGGTACACATTCGGCAATAAATCCCCCGTAAAATAACGATCACCATTTTCACCAAGCACATATAACTCAATGTCCCATACTTTAAAACCAAGAAAGCTGTTCAATAGTTGGGTTACCGTCTGTTCGTCTTGATATTTCTCTTGAATGCTTCTGTCGGCAGGTTTCGCTAAAATCTTCTGAATGTCTCTATTGCTGTAAATATACATGGACAATTGCTCAATATCCTTCACGAAATAGGTCAAACTGTAATTCACCTGAGACAAGTTTTCCAAAATAATTTCGCATGCTTTAATTTGAATTTCACTAGAAGCTTTCCGGTACGAGAATGTTCCCAAAAAAGCAAGCGGAATGACGGCAATAATAAGAAGCAGCAACGTCAGCTTTGTTTTCAGCTCCCATGCATGTATGCGGTTACTCCACTGAGCCACTAAGCTTCCTCCTCCGTCCATGTCTGATTTCTATTTTTCTTATCATAACGACTAGTTCTTATTTAAGCAATATGCCTTGGCGACATCGGGATCACCAGGACTATCATCCGCAAATCAGCAATTGCAGTCCAAATCAAAGCGAAATGGAACGAAAAAAGGCTGTACCTGTAGTAAAAACTACAAGACAGCCGCAATCGCTTTCTTCTAAACCTCGCCCCAATAAACTAGCGTCTCATAATCAAAATGAACAACGCCCTCCTGCTGGGTCCTATCGAATATCGCTTCGATCTCGGCGATCATCGGCTCGTAATTCGCATGCCCAGGCAAAGGGCTGTAGGAGGACGAAAGCAATCGTCCCTTCAATGCCTCCAAATCAAGCGCCTGGCCCATGGTAAATTGTGCTTGCTTCATACCGCCTTGTTTGAAAAATTGCGCCAAACTGTCAGCTGATATATTCTTGTGCTTCACTTGCTCATAATCCGTACCGAATGTAAGAAGCAGTTGTTCATACGCCTCCAGAAACGGAGTACCCTCGGTTAAACGCGAGTTCCATATGAGGACTACCTTGCCCCCCGGTTTTAAAATTCTCCGAAACTCCGCTTGTGTCGCGGCTCGATCAAACCAATGAAAAGATTGCGCACATACGATAAAATCGACGGATTGATCGGATAAACCTGTCGCCTCCGCTGCGCCACCAACCGCCTGAAATTTCGCTTCGGTATTCAGCTTCTGTTCGGCAGCTAAGCGCATCGCCTGATTCGGCTCGACAGCTATGACATTGCTTCCCCGTGCCAGAAGCAGACTGGAGAAAATGCCAGTTCCAGCTCCAACATCAGCCACAGTGCTGCCTTGGCTCAGTCCAACAACGCTGTACAAATAATCAAGCATTGCCGCTGGATACGTCGGACGGTATTTCACATAGACATCAACACGATTTGAGAACCTTTCTTTATTGTCCATATTCAATCACACTCCGCTTTCATCTATTTATCAAGCTGTTCTAGAAATTCTAACCGATTCCCAAATGGATCATGCATAAAAAAACGCCGGACCCCTTCATCATAACGCGCCTCATCATCGATAACTGAAATGTCCGATTGAATCAAGTATTCCCTTAATTTATCGAGATGTTGAACTCGAAAAGCGGGATGTGCTTTGGTCGCGGCAGCAAAATCCTTCTGAACGCCAATATGCACCTGATGTGCGCCGCATTGCACCCATATGCCGCCACGCGCTTGCAGCAGCTCAGGCTTCGGGATCTCCTGCCAGCCTAGCAAGTCAACGAAAAAACTTCTTGCTTGCTCTTCGCAGCCTTCAGGAGCAGCCAATTGAACGTGATCTAAACCAATGAACGAATAAGTCATCGCATCACCTCTTTGTTTCATTGTATGAAATCAAGTTTCATTATATTCATTTTAAACGATAATTGAAGTAAAATCTACCTCTCGCAGCAAAAAACCTTCAACACCACGAAACGCGTGGTACTGAAGGCTCATCTTTCATCCTATAATCCTCTAAATCGTCTACAACAAATAAAAGCCATCCGTTTCTTTGCCTTTCAAACTATAGCGTTGGTAATGCTGGTAATGGGCCTTGTACAAATCGCCATTTTTGCTTGGAGAATAGGTCAAGTACAGCTGTTTCCGGCTGACATCCGACACATTCGCTCCGCTTTGATGGGGAGTAAACGAGTGGAATATAATGATATCCCCCGGATTCGTTTCCACAATTGCACCGGTCTTCAGATCGATTTCCGCAATTTCATCCGCATTCATATTACGCAGTTCTCCAGCCGTGGAACGCAGTCTTTGGTGATAGCCAGGGAACAATTCCAGGCCTCCGTTAACCGTTGTTGCCCCATCAATGGCTACCATGACGGAAATCAAACCTTCGATTGGGAACCCTTGCCACCACGCTGCATCCTGATGCATGGCATAGCCATTTGAGCCTGGCAGCTTAAAGATCAGCTTATCTTTGAACAGCGTCGGCTCATCCAGATAAATATCTCTCAGCGGCGATAAAATACGCTCATCTTTCACTAAATCAGCAAAAACAGCCGAAATATCATGCACAGGATCCAAACGCTCAATGGCAACACGTCCATCCGCATAACCCTTATGTCCCGCACGGATATTGTATTTATCGGTATAGTCACTAAGCGTAAGCATCTGATCGCATTCGGTTTGGATCACCTTCGCTTCCTGCTCTGAGAACACGCCTCTTAGCACGAGATATCCCTGTTCGTTATAGGTCTGCAATTGCTCTTCTGTCAAAATGTTCAATGCTGTCTTTTTCATCATCTTTTCCGCCTCTCATTTGTTTTTTTGCTAATTCACTGAAGTGTTCGTCTTGTTTATAAGCTAATAATAAAGCCACTTATTCCCTTTATCCATGCAGTAAGTTATACTATTTCATATACTTTTTTGCGCCGAAATGGAGGTCAATTCGTGAGTTGGAAAATCAAGTTCATGCGCTACTATTATGGTAAACAAAGAGAACAGTTTTCTCTTGCAGAAGATACCTACACAGGCTGGTGCATGCTGGCTGCCGAATCCGGCAAATTCAGCTTTTCTGTGGAAGGCACCGATCAAGGGGAGCAAACAGCAGAGTTTGGCGAGTTGGTTTATTGTCCACCTGGGCGCACGCTGAAGCGGCGAGCTTTGGAACCCGTCACCTTTCACTTTGCCGAATTCTCGCATGAGGGCATTTGGACACTTCCAAGCAAAATACGCATTGCAGATGTTGGCAGACTCAGCTCAACCTATCGTTATTTGCAGAATTGGCAGGAGGAAGATAACGCAGGAGCTGCTCAGACTGAAGAGGTTCAACATCTTCTGGAAGACTTAACTTACATAGCCAATCGTGAATTTAATGCTGCCAAATGCGACACATCAGGCAAAATTGACCCCTTGATGAATCAGGCTGCAGCCTTTATTGAAAGGCAGGCTTTTGAGCCTGATCTGTCATTGCAGCAACTAGCAGAAACGCTCCGAATCGGGGCTTCCCAGCTTACAAGGCGGTTTCAAGCCGCTTTTGGCATGTCGCCCGTCAAATACGTCACGAAGGTCAGGCTGGCCCGAGCTAGATTGCTGCTAGTTGAATCCACAGATACACTGGATGCCATCGCAGAACAATGCGGGTTCCAGAATGCTTTCTACTTCAGCCGCGTTTTCTCGCAGCATATGCAAATAAGCCCTTCGATTTACCGAAGGACTTTCCGCGTATGAGGCGATAGTACCAAAAAGAACTATGATCCTCTATTTGACTCAAAATCGCCTATTTGCAGCTGAAAGGGAAGTGGGATCCGCTATTTCACCTCTCTAGGAAGAAATTCCAGCAAATCAGACACATTAGCGTACCGTAGTTCCGCTTGATTAGCTAAATGGCTCGTTTGAGCACGAATAAGGGAACATAGTTCCCTCCCGGCGATGCGTTACAATGTTAGTTCGAACCAAAGCACCAATAGGCGGATCAATTACGCACCTTCTCGCCAACAATCCGCATCGGAGCAAAAAACACATTCTCCACTTCATCGGCAGGCAGCGGTCGGCTAAAATAATAACCTTGTATTTTCTTGCAATCATTCTCCATTAGAATTTCAAGCTGTTCCTTCGTTTCGATGCCTTCCGCAATCACATCCATATTCAAAAACTGCGCCATCGAGATGATCGTGGAAACAATGGCTTTATCATTCTCATTTTCCGTAATATCTCGAATAAAAGAGCGATCAATCTTCAGCTTGTGAATCGGAAGCAGCTTCAAATAACTAAGAGAGCTGTACCCTGTCCCGAAATCATCCAAACTGATTCGAACCCCGTACTCCGTTAATTGATTCAGTATGGGACTTGAGATGGTTGGGTCCATCATCATGCTTTCCGTTATTTCCAGCTCCAAATATTGTGGTTCCAGTCTAGTTTCCTCCAGAATGGCTTTGATTTGTTCAATTAAATTAGATTGATGGAATTGCTGGGATGAAAGATTAACCGAAACCGGAATAAGAGGTCCTCCCGCGCTATGCCACTCTTTCATTTGCCGGCAAGCTTCACGGAGTACCCACGTCCCCATTTCATAAATCAACCCCGTCTCCTCTGCAATCGGGATGAAAAGGCCTGGAGATAAGGTGCCTTTAGTTGGATGCCCCCAGCGTACCAGCGCTTCGACGCCAATCATTTGGCTGTCGCCTGCACGGATTTGCGGTTGATAGTACAGAAACAGTTCATTTTGGGGAATGGCTTTCCTTAAGTCATTTTCTAATTCAATTTTTTCTTGTAGGTGATTGTTTAATTCCTGGCTGTAAAATTGAAAGCCATTTTTGCCATTTTTCTTCACCTCATACATCGCGGTGTCCGCATGCTTAAGCAGTTGAACGGCATTTTCGCCATCAAGCGGATATAGGGCGATTCCGATGCTCGCAGTGACGTAGAAATCATTTTCTTTGAGTCGATATGGAAGCGCGATGACCTGAATGATGCGTTCCGCCAATTCCGAAATCTCTTCTGTACTTTCATTTTCATATAAAAGCGTAAACTCGTCACCGCCAATTCTGGCAAGTGTGACTTGGAAATCACTTATACATGTGCGAATCCGTTCACTCATCTCCTGTAAAAAAAGATCGCCATACGTATGGCCCAGTGAATCATTAATCATTTTAAAACGATCGATATCCATAACCATAACAGCAAACTGTTTCGGTTGGCTAGCTATCTTTTGAGCAAGAACCTCGTTGAACATCCGCCTGTTCGGCATCCCAGTCAACTCATCGTGATAAGCCTGATATTCGATACGATCCATCGCTAATTTCTCTGACGTAATGTCCCGCGCAATGATATTATTTCCTACAACTTTTCCTTCCAGTATGACGGGCACATTAATCACGCTTAGGTTCACTTTATCTCCATTTTGATGAATAATGACGGTTTCATACCTCTGCAATTCCCCGCCTAGCGAGCTTATGAAGAAATTTTTGGTACGCTCTTGCTCTTCCATCACAATGATGGGATAAAGCTTATCAACGGTTTGATGCTGAAACCAATCCCTTGGTAATCCGGTTAATCTAGATACCGCTGGATTGGAGCCTTTTATTCGATAGTCGAGGTCCACCGTGAGGATGCCATCCTGATTGTTCTCGAACAATGACCTGTACCACTTTTCATTCTCCAGGAGCTCAAAGTCCTTGCGCGTTAAACGATTTGAAATGAAAATTCCAAATAAAGACAACCCTAAAGTAAGCAGCGTTCCGCCTGTGATGAAATAGGCCAGAAATCTTTGATCTAGGATCATCCCTGTCGTTAAGGTTGACTTCACTCCCATGTGAAATTCAGCTGCAACCATTCCTGTGTAATGCATGCCAACTATGGCAGCTCCCATGATGAGTCCACTACCCAGCTTCTCCCAAACCTTTCGGGAGCCAGTCCCTTTTCGGAAGTAAAAAGATAGCCACAATGCCGCTATAGAGGCGACGATAGCAATTAGAATGGATAAACTAAAATACAACGGACGATAGGATATATCAATCTGCATCGCTGCCATGCCAATATAATGCATAGCAGAAATACCGGCAGCCAGCAGAACGCCAGCTAGCAGCAATTGAGTCCACTTCAGCTCGCTTCGACCCACCACAAATAAGGCAATGAACGAAGCAGCAATAGCCACAATGACAGACTGGATGACCGTAACAAATTATAAGCAACCGGGACGCTCAATGAAAAAGCAAGCATGCCCACAAAATGCATCGACCATATGCCCATCCCCATGGCAATCGCCCCAAAGAGCTGCCATAACCATCGGTATCCCCCTTTGGAGCTGCTTATTTTCCCGACTAAATCAAGAACCGTATAGGATGCTACTACGGCAACTATATAAGAAAAAATGACTAGCGCCACATCATAAGAACCATGTATATGCTCCATGTTTATTCCTCTTTTCAATGCTTCTGTTACCTTAATTATTCATGGCGCACTAATCAATTCCCTCTTTTTAGCAATCCTTTATTTCTGATAAAAATAGCTTGATCTGCTTGTTTCCTTCCGCTTCTCATGGTTTGAAGACGAGTTGGCATTGTGATACAGTTCTCATAACATCGTACATAAACGCTGACATTACATACAAAGATTTGAGATGAGGTAGCCTATGTTTAAAGATAATAACAAATCAAAAACGTTGGGTGCTTTTCTAAAATCACGCAGAAATCGCCTTCAGCCTGAACAAGCAGGCTTTAACCGCTCCTATGGCCAACGAAGAACGCCGGGGCTTCGACGAGAAGAAGTGGCTACGCTTGCTGGTGTTAGTGCAACCTATTACACTTGGTTGGAACAAGGAAGAGAAATCACTGCCTCCAAAGATATCATCGAAAATATTGCTAAAGCGCTGCAATTGACCCCCGATGAGAGAAAGCATCTGCTCCACCTTTGGAATCCAAATGAGACGACTGCGAATGCCTCCAGCCCTATTCTTCTAAACCCACAGTGGCACAACATTATTCAGCAGCTGAGCTACCCCTCATTCATAAGCAATGATCGGTGCGAAGTGCTTGCCTGGAATAACGCGGCTAATGAACTTATTATCGATTTCTCTTCCCTTGCGGATTCTGAGCGAGTCATGATCCGAATCTTGTTTGTTGACCCCGAATTACGTCTGAGAATGGTCAACTGGGAAGAGTTTGCCATGTATTCGGTCGCTGTTTTTAGAACTTATTATGATAAGCACCTGGATGATCCTTGGTTTGCAGAGACGGTAATGGCGCTTTCCGAGGAAAGTCTGGAGTTTGCGGCCATGTGGGAGTTGTACAACATTGAGCACAAAAAGGTGAATCGGGTTCTTTTCCAACTTCCTGACACTATAGCCACCGCATACGATATAAACTCCACATCCATTCTCTCTGACAATTCTGACCTGCACGTATGCATTTATACCCCTGTTCTCGAAGAAGACAACGGCTTAAGTTAGCCTACAGTTCCAAACTGCCGTTAGTCAGCCTAGTAATCGTATTACTAGCATAATCGTACTGTGGTTGCTTCTAGATATGTCGATTAGACTAAGTACGTGTTCATTATTTCAAAGAAAAGAGGAACCCTACGATGCAAAAGAGGACATTGGGAAGCCAAGGACTAGAAGTGTCAGCCTTGGGACTGGGCACTATGATGATGCCGAACGACGAAGAATCAGTACGTACACTACGGGGAGCTTTGGATCTCGGCGTGACTTTGTTTGATACAGCAGATCTTTATGGAGAAGAATATGCACAGCAGCGATTCGGAGGCAACGAGAAGCTGGTTGGACGTGCACTCAAAGGTCAGCGGGATAAGGCGATAATTGCAACCAAATTCGGAATAACGCATACGCAAGGACCAAAGGGAGACCCGGCATATATCAAAAAGTCTGTGGATGCCAGTCTGTTCAATCTCGGAGTCGATTATATTGACCTCTATTATCAACACCGAATTGACCCGAACATGCCCATCGAAGAGACAGTCGGAACGTTGGCTGAGCTGGTGAAGGAAGGCAAAATCCGTTATATCGGACTATCCGAAGCTCCGGCTGATCAGATTCGCCGCGCACATGCTGTACATCCGATTACAGCCGTAGAAACCGAATATTCTTTGTGGAGCAGAGAAGTCGAAGATGAAGTAATGCCGGTTCTGAAGGAACTGGGCATCGGCTTCGTGCCCTACAGTCCTCTTGGGCGAGGCTTCCTAACGGGTCAAATCAAGCAGTTCGAGGATCTTCCGAAGGACGATTATCGCAGGCATTATCCACGGTTCCAAGGCGAGAATTTCACCAAGAACCTGGCAGTTGTTTCCCTCATCGAGAAGATGGCTGCGCAAAAAGGATGCACCGCCGCCCAGTTGGGATTGGCATGGCTGCTGGCCCAGGATGACCATATTGTTCCTATTCCTGGAACGAAAAAGCTCTCCAGAGTGCAGGAAAACCTCGGCGCCTTGCAGATCACTTTGTCAGCAGACGATCTAGCGGAAATCGAACACATTTCCCCCAAAGGCTTCGCTTCAGGCGCCCGTTATCCAGGCAGCGTATAATGATATCATGCAAAAGAAGCCTCCGACAACGTTCAGCTGGAACACAGGGAGGAACGCAAAAGGATTCCGCGTGAAGAATTTGAAAGCCTGCAAAGTGCAGGCTTTTCGATCAAATTGTGTGAAACCATCAGAAAGCCTGCGATTATGCGATTATGCAGGCTTTTTAAGCTTTTCCATACTAAAAACGAAAAAAGGTCACGAAAGGATGCATAATTGCAGGAATTAGGCGAAACAAACGGCGTGAAGCAAAACTCACAGCTTGGGCGGGACTCCAACCACTTCAGCTACTCCAGTCACTACAACCATTCCTGCTACTCCAACCACTTTAACCACTTCAGCCACTTCAACTACACCATCCACTTCAGCCATTCCAGCCACTCCAACCACTTCAGTCACTCCAGTCACTTCAACCAGCCACATTTAAATAATCGTTTGGTTATCTTTACAAAAAAAAAGGAGCTAGCACAAAACCAAGGTTAGCGAATGTGCCAGCTATAGGTACCACCGATTTTACAAAGCCTGCAAAAGTGCAGGATTTTTCTATCAAATCGTGTGAAACCATTAGAAAGCCTGCGATTATGCAGGCTTTTAAAGCTTTTCCATCCTAAAATCAATAGCTTTGCATTGAAGCTTACATGTGCGAACTAGGCCCCATCCCTATCTCGAAGCAAATAGATCCAGAACCTAAAAGAGGTTGAATTGGATACTTTGCCTTGACTTCGATTATTAAACTGAATATTCAGAAATTAACATTCGCACAGTAAACTAAAAAAGGTAAGGGGTGCTTCGATGGGAGCGAGGTACGTTACCGGATACATTTAGTAGTTTGTTTTCCAGTATTATTCAATTATCCAATGAACAGCTTTGAACACCTCGGGGTGCTTTCGAGGACGGCCTCTCTTCTTCTTTCTCTTACGCCCTGTACTAGTTTTTGTCTTTACCACAACCAA
>NZ_JABMKZ010000021.1 GCF_013204855.1 Paenibacillus alba
AGTTTTTTTGTGCATCGTCCAGATAAATACATCAATTAATCCCATATTTAGGTAGTAATTATAAATTATTTAGACGATACTTTTTTCGGATTTCCATGTTAGGTTTGATGCAAAGCTATTGTCCTAAAATCGAAAAAAGGTCTCGAAAGGATGCATAATTGCAGGTTTTTCACCAATATGCCTATTCCCAAGCCAAAAGGATACATATTTGCAGGAATTAGGCGATACAAACGGACGTGAAGCAAAACTCACAGGTTGGGCGGGACTCCAACTACTCAAGCGACTCTAACCACCCCATTATCAAGATATGTATAAAGGAAGCCGGCAAATTTCAGCCTTGCCTCCAACTATCTTCGCGAATAAACAGCCAATTTCAGAATGAAGAAGGCTGCCGTCTGCCGCCACTTCGAATAAAGGAATTACGGGGATAGTCGATAAGACGAATAACACAATGAAGGCGAGAAACGGATGCTCGGCAGCAGATGGATTTCGGCTTGAGCAGTATTCCACAGTGGATCGCTGAGCAATTTATGACGCGTGGACACTTCGAGCATCCACTGGCAACCTTTCGCAATGGGTTATGGACCAAACGAAATGAAATGATTCGAGGGCTGCAGCAATACATGGGCGATTCCGTCACATTTACACAGCCTCAGGGTGGGCTTAATTTGTGGTGTAAAATCAATCGGGAAGTGGATGATTTCAAATTATTGGATGAGTCGTCAAACGAGGCGTGCTTTTCGTTCCGGGAAGCGTTTATGGCTCTGATCAGGGGTTTATTCGCATTCGTTATGCCAGACCTCAACTGGATGAGATCCATGATGGACTTGTCCATATCAATGACGCTTTGCAGCTTCATTGCAAGTAAAAAGAGGACAATTCTTCCTGATGACTAGGAAAAGTTGTCCTCATTTTTTAAGCTGAATAATGAATATACGCCAGCAAGGCTAACAAGCCTGCAGCAATCGAAACGACATACAGAGCCGTAAGACGAACCCATTTCACGCCGGTTTTTTGAAAATATGTTTGATCCCCATCACGGTTTTTGCGTGAAAGACCGATCATAAAGGTTGCGACTGAACCAGACAACAAAATCAAAGCAAATATCACATAATAGATATACAGGTTCATAAGCCATTTCTCCAATTGTTTATTTTAGTACCTCATTGAAGAAATTATAAAGGAATAGGATCTGAATATCATCAGCCACTTTTGGACTTTTACTACCATCCAGTTGCAAGATTAGTATGAGATGGTTTCGGAGCTGGCCTTGTCGGTAAATGTGACATTCGGCCAAGTTAAATTAAACTTCATGCCGCTATCTTCTACGATCAAGTTGTTGAGCGTCATCTTGCTTGCGCTGGCATATGTCGGTGTAACCGTGAAGCCTTCAGTGCTGCCGCTTGCCGAATATTTCATGACCATTACAACCCAATCCCCGTTCACGTAGGACACGTTCAAAGCACTGTCAATGAGATTCACGCTTAATCTGTCCGTGTTTTTAATATTTCCCCATGTAAAGTTCGCTTTGCTGCCCTCGTCAGGATTCTCGCGCAATTTTTCAATGGTTTTGTAATAGTTGCCTGGTACGTTAAAACCGAAGTTCGCTGTATCTGTGTTGTTTTCCATAAGCAAGTTCGGCCAACCGTTTAACTTTAGGCTATCCATCGTTAATTGTGTGCCACTAATCGAACCGCTATTCTGTGCGAGATCCAAGGTCGTAGTTCCGTTTGACACGTTGATGATTCGATTCGCCGCCGACATGTAAGGCATGCCTACTAAATGATTCAGCGCTTTGAGCGAAACATTGCCATTGAACTTCACAGCCATAATGTTGTAAAGGGTCGTTCCATTCGTCACCCAATATTCACTGCGTGTATTCGAAATGGCTGAATTCGTCTTATCCACTTTGCGCACCTCATAGTTCGCTGTGCTGGCATACGCATTCGTGCCTGATCCAGAGTTCACTAAGAAATTCCAAGCATTATTCGTATCCTTGTAGTAAAGCCCTTCGCCCCTGCCGCCATTTACAGCCGCTTCCGTGAAAGCAGCGCCTTGAACTGAGATGGCTTGAGGCGTAGCCAAATTCGTGCCTGATTTATTGAAATAGACCGATACGTTATTTTTACTCAAACTGAACTCATTGTTATAAGTTGGCTTGCTTCCGCTCCAAGTCTTGAAATGCTCATGCATCTCAATGTTCGAATGCGCGCGGTGCCCAATGACTTCAGGGGTATAGCTGCTGTCTGCGAAATTCACCCTAACCGCCAGCAATCTGCCTAGATCATAGCCGGTTTCATGGCTGAATACATTATTGCCGTAATACGTAATGTTGCCTTCGTCTCCATCAGACTCATCGTGTCTGGAGCCAGCATACAGCCATCCGTTTTCGGAAAGGCGCTCATTGATATAAGCAGCCATTTCGGCACCGTCCAAATAGAAATTGGACGTTTTGTCGTTGACAAGCAAATACAAGTCAGACAAGAACGAAAGAGCATAGAAGCCGTAATGCGCATCGAACTTTTCTTTTTCATCGAAAATCATATGTCCATTTGCCAGAATACGATCGTTTCTGACGCCGCCAAATGCCCCGCCGTTCCCCGGATCGGCAATTGGATTATTCGTGCCAATCACGCCTGTATTGTAATAAGCGATGGCTTCATTTTGCAGAGCCGTATCGTTCAAAACCTTGCCTAACGTTAAACCGCCTACCACCGTGCCAATGGCTTGGTTATCGGCATTTTGCGGATTGTAAATGGAAGTACGGGTCAGCCATCTCCAAAGCGATCTGGAAATTGTCTCCAGCGTCGTTTTCTGAGCAGCGGTGAGCAGCTGCGGCTTGCCGCTTTCCGCACCGTATTTCAAAATTTGACCGATCGAGTTTAGTGCCCATGCCGTTGTCGGATAGTCGCCAATTGCATCGCCCTCACCGTCAATATAGAAGCGATTGTAGTATTCTCCGCTGTTAATCGTTCTTAAATAAGTCGTGTCCGGGTTGTCGAGCGTGTATGTTCTTTTGTTAATATAGAAATCAATAGCTTTCTGCGCAGCCTTCTGCACATCGGCATCCGATCTGCCATTTTGGTTCCACCAGTAGGTTAGAAGCGCAGCACCGCCGATCGTATTGTCAGTCATATCCCCGCCTTGTCTAGGCGCAATCAATTCCGCATCGTCAAACCAAATGGTCCCGCTGGCATACCATAATCCCAAATTGACCTCAACCTTCACGGTACCTGTCGGTACAGAGAAGACCGCACTGATTTCTTGCCAAGTCGTTGATGGCTGAGCCGTCACGTAGACAGAAGGGGCAACATTCGTCCCATCGGCTTTCAAGAAGTTAACACGCAGCGTAACACCGTTGGTGGCTTGAGCTCCATCTGAGCTAAAAACGGCCGACGTTTTATACTTCGCTTTAAATACCCTTCCGTCTCCCTCACGATACGTTCCTGTATATTGTTGACTCCAATAAGCTCTTCCCGTGGTTGAAGTGGAGTTGATCCCGATGCTGTCGGCTCCGCTATTTGCGTTCGCGCCTGTTGTATCATACAGTTTGGTTGGTTTCGGACTGCCTTCAGGGGCGCTGTAGCTCCAAGCATCCGGAGCCGTACCGCTTGTTGATGCTTCGAAGCTTCCGTTACTGAGCACACTAGCGTATTCAACTTGCAGCTCATCGAACCATACCGTTCCTGTTGCATTAAACAGATACAGCGATATTTCTACATGATACTGCGCTGTGGAGACAGGCACCGTGAATTGACCAGAAAGACGTGTCCAGCCGTTCGTGCCCGCGGTGCCATTCAGGAATACTTCCGGTGCCACATCACCGTTATTCGCGTCCTTAAAGCGAATGCCCAAGGCAACGCCTTTGTCGGATGAGACGACATTGCTCGTTTTGTACCAGGTGGAGATATGAAAGCTTTTTTGCGTCAAATGGACGTCTTGCGTCCAAGATGCGGTGGCCGCGGTGCTAGCCGTAATTTTAGCGCTTTTTGCCCCCGTTTTGGCTTGCGCGGCATCAATTGAGAAGCTTGGATTTCCAGACGATGTAACGAGCCTCCATGGAATCGCATAGTTATTGGTCATATCAATGACAACATTTTCAAAGCTGGTTTCCTTCGGGCCTTCCTTATTGGCAGCCACTTTGCGATTCATGAAGCGTGCCGCATCAAAGGCTACCGATCCGGTTGCATTCCATAACATCAGCTCTATCGTCACATGATCCAGATTGCTCAGGCTCGCCGGAATTTCCACGTCTCCCTTCAGCTCCGACCAATCTTGCGTGCCAGCCTTTCCATCAAAGTAAACGCTCGCCGAGACGGAATTGTTCGCCGCATCCAGAAATGATATACGCGCAGTTACTCCACGATCTGTCGAGACTATATTCGTCGTCTTATAATAGACGCTGAAGTAATAATTCTGACCAGGCAGAACGCCGGCAAGATTGGTTGCCCAAGCCCCCTTCGTCGAAGCCGCGCTTGAATCAATTTGCACCATTCTTTTGCCTGCTTGAGCGCCTGCCACATCATTGGTCACATAGGTATAGGCCGGGGTACCTGCGTAGCTAATCTTCGACCAATCTGTCGGCACGGTTCCGCCATTTTCGAAGTTCCAGTTCGGGATGATATTCGTATTATGCGGAAAATCCTCGAAATTGCCATCCGGCTGCTGCCCAACAAGCAATTTATCCTTTTGTGTTGTCAGATTGTTCATGACGCTTTGCTGCGTCGGGTAAATATCCTTAATCGGTACTTTATCGTGGGCATAATCTGTTGCCGCATAACTGGTTCCTTGAAACAACAAGCTTAGCATCACAACACAACCCAGCACTTTGTCAACGTACTTTTTAGGTTGAAACATTATGTATTCCTCCTGTTTGATCGTTATTTTGATAGCGTTTACAATTACTTCGTTAATATCTGTTGCTCATTTAGTGAAGAGGAGCTTTCTACAAGTAGAAGAACTTGAGGAAAGCCCCTTTCACTTTCAGCATGGCTGGGACTAAGAGTCCTGCCTTTGAATCGGAAGTATGGCATCACTAAGCCCCAGTCAAAGATGCGGACACCCGTGAAGTGCGCAGTTCTTCTTTTTAAAAACCTGCGATTATGCATCTTTTAGAGCTTGGTTTAGTCCAAAATCAATAAATTCCTGCGATTGTGCATCTTTTTGCGGCTTATTTCCGATTTCAGGATGAAAATGTTTGAAATTCCTGCCTAATCGCAGGCTTTTCCACTTTTCAACCACTTTTTTTGAGAAAGCCTGCACTTTCGCAGGTTTCGGACTCGCGAACCAGCCACGTCGCCTAGATGTGCATCTTACTTCGCGATTTGCGAGGCATTTTTCTCATATTCTTTGGCTTTTTTGACAATTTCATCATACGTTTTGTCTACTGTACTTTTTCCGAAAGAGAGCAAATCTACAATGCTGGCATAATCTTTCTGGAAGTTCCCCCAGCCAACAGCACCTGGGTTGAAAGGCTGCGCATTGGGAGCGGTTTTATTAATGAGGTCAACTTGCGCTTTGTCCGTTGGATTGAACGTTGGTTCCATAACCTTCAGAATTTTTTTGGAAACTGGAATTCCTCTGGATGTGCCCAAAATATCCGCCGCTTCCTGATCATTAATGAACCAATCAATGAACTTCTTGCTTTCTGCGGCATTTTTGGAATCCGCGCTAACGCTCCAGAACATCGAAGGCTTCAAATAGCCGCTGCCTTTGGGACTTGTTACCAAAGCTGCCCCCTTCAGGTTCGTAGCTAAGCCTGGAAATTCGGAAGCAAATGTCCGACGAATAAGGGACTTGCCGTTAATGACAACATCCTGCTTCGGATCGCCAATCTTGTCTGTTGCCCATTGATCTGGCGGCAGAATAACGCCGGCCTTGGTCAGCTCGAGATGCTTGTTCGCCCATTCCATCCATGTATCTTTATCAATGTTGAATTTGCCTTCTTGTGTAACCGAATAGCCTTTTCCTTTGCTCAACTGGTACATATCATAGCTGAACAAATCGTTCAGCGAGTTATATAAAGCAAATTTATCGGCCCCAAGCTTGGCTTTTGCCTCTTTGCCGAATTGGAAATAATCATCCCACGTCCACCCGTCGCTTGGTGCCTTGATACCCAATGAGTCAACAACCGCTTTGTTGTAGCCCATGCCCATCGCGTTATTGCCCAGCGGAATGGCAAATTGCTTACTGCTGTATTTCCCTGAATCGACCAATGCTTTATCAACATCAGCTAAATTAATGCCTTGGCTCAGATCGGCCAATTGCCCGCGTCCGGCATATTCCGCCAAGTAAGCCGCATCCATTTGGATGATATCGGCTGCGTTATGAGCTGCTGCTTGTGTCGACAGCTTCTGGAAATATCCGTCAAAGCCTGAAAACTCCGGTTCGAACTTTACGTTCGGATGCTTGGTGGTATACAGGTCCAAAGCTTTCTGCGTTGCTTCATGCCGTGTCTGAGAACCCCACCATACAATACGCAAAGTAACCGGTTTATCTGATGTCGCCGGCGTTGCCGCTGCTGTCTTGCTATCCGTCGTTGCTGCCGGCTTCTCTCCTCCTGCTCCGCACGCGGAAAGCGTGACGACCGAGGCGACCATCATCGCGCCCGTGAGCACTTTGAACCATTTCTTTGTCATTGAAAACCCTCTTTTCTTCGTTTGAAATAAGTTCTTGCCTCTCAAAGTATAAAGCGGTTACAAGCGAACTTATATATAACAAATGAATCATTCTAGTTAGATATCGCACACATCGTCCGAAACAACCTCTCTATCTTTCATTAAATCGCTCGGATTTTTGCCTGTATACTTCTTGAACACGGTGCTGAAATACGAAGGAATTGAATATCCCACCTGCTCGGCTACTTCGTAAATCATCCATTTGCCTTGCAGCAGCAGCAGCTCGGCTTTCTCCATTCGCACACGAATCAAGTAGTTCATGAACGTCTCGCCTGTTGTTTTTTTGAAAATCTTATTCAAATAATTCCGTGAAATGAAAATTTTATTAGCCAACGTTTCCAGTGTGATATCCTCGGCATAATGTTCATGGATATACTGAATCATGAATTCCACGGCTTCCTTATGGCGAGGATTCTCGTTCGTAGAACGATTGCCGTATAGCTGATCCAGCTTGCCGAGCAGCCATTCTTCCAACTGCTGCGTGCGATACATATTCTCCATTTCCTTCTGGATGTCGATCTTCATATACATATCCTGGATGACGTCATCCAGATCGTTCAGCGCATAGCCAAGTACCGCCCACAGCTGCATGCCCAAATTGCGGACATACCCATCGTCAACGTGGACATTGTCAAATTGACGAAAGAAGTCTTTTGCGGTTTGGCGGCCTTGATCCAGCTGCATATAACGCAAAGAATCGGCTAATATTTGAAAAAACTTAACGGGCCCCGTCTCTAATTGTTCCAAATTCAAGCGGCCTTCCGAACGCTTCTGCTCAATCAGGCTGAAGAACTTTACGGATTCCGACAAACTCCCCTCCGTCGCAAGAACCTGGAACGCTTCCTCTGCTGAGCCGGAGATTTCTCTCCAGGATAGCCTGAAGCCACCAATGCCAATGCGCACCTGAAGCTTCAGATAGGTGTCCATACAGCGTACGATTTCGTGACCAAGCGCCGCGATTTGATCCACGGAGGTATGTTCTAGCACCGCCTCGGGCTCATGAAGCACAATCATGATGTGACTGCTTTGAATTTCTATACACTGGGATTGCGGCCAATGCTGTGCCAGCAGCTCATTGATAATATTGCCAATGCCAAATCGGAATAAATGCCAATCCTGCAGACTGGCGTTTCTGATTCTTGGCGTCCGCAGCAGCTCCACAGCCATAACAAAGTGCCGCTGCCGATCCCAATTTTCAAAAGCATCCGGCAATTGTGCAAATATGACCGGGTCCGTTGAACCGGAGATCAGCGCACGCAGCCATTGTTTCTGGACAAAAGGCTCATACATGGAAATTTTCTGGGAAAGCGTTGTCAACTCTTGACGGTTCTCAACCTCTTCATTTAATTCATCTATTACTTTGCCCAGCACCTGTTTCAAGTCGTCCAGTGTGATCGGCTTGCTCAAATAATCAGATACGTTCAGGCGCAGCGCCTTCCGCGCATATTCGAAATCCGAGTATCCGCTGAGGACGATATACTTCGCTTCTATGCCTTCTGCGCGCAATCTCTCAATCATGTCCAAACCATTGAGCTGCGGCATATAGATATCGGTGAGGACAATATCCGGCTTCTCACGGGCGATAAGCTCATACCCGTCCTGTCCATTCTCCGCTTCTCCAACCCACTCAATGCCGAACTTTTCCCACATGATCGCTTTCTTAAAGCCTTGCAGGATATGAAAGTCATCGTCCACGACAACCAGTCTCCACATCTTCTTGTCCTCCTGTCATGCAATGCTTTCTAATACCGGTAGCCGAATGACGACTTGCGTCCCTCCTTCGGGCACGTTAGACATCTCTATTCCGTATGGAGCCCCATATAACGCAGTGATTCGTTCCTTCACATTTTTGATCCCATAACCACCAGCGGTTCTGGCAGCCGTTTGATCCCAGCCCTCTTGCAAGCCACGGCCGTTATCCATAATTCGAATCCAAAGGTCACGATCATCCTTTTGCAAACTGACGCATATACGACCTGATCGTCTTCCGTTAAATCCATGTATAATCGCATTTTCGATAAATGGCTGCAGGGTTAGTTTCGGCACATAATAGTCTGTGCTTACAGAATTCAGCTCAAACTGTACTTGCAAGTTGTCACCCCAACGGATTTGCTGAATGGTCAAATAGCACTCTGTATAAACAATTTCTTCGGAAATGCGAATCAAGCTCTCCCCATTGGAAAGTCCGATCCGGAACATTCGCCCCAGCAGCGATATCGCTTTGCTTATATCAGACTGGTCAGCCTGAATGGCCATCCAATTAATTTGATCCAGCGTGTTGTATAGAAAGTGGGGGTTGATCATCGCTTGCAGCGCTTTTACTTCGACTTCCTGACGCAGCTTATACTGCTGCTCTAGGGACGAATAAAGCTCACCGATCCGCTCCTGAAGATTCGTATACCCCTGAAATAAGGAGCCAAACTCGTTGCTATAGTCAGAAGGCAGCTGAACCGCGGGCTCCTCCAAAGAAAATTGATTCATTCTTTTGATTAATAATCGCAAAGGTTTTGTAAAGCCTCTAGACAATAAAAGCGCGATGACCAAAGCCAATGCGAGCGCAATAAAGCCGATAGATAAGGATACTTTCACACTTTTGATACTGCTCTCCGTTACGCGTTCCCAGGGCGTCAGCTCAAAAATCGACCAATCGGAATTATCAAAATTAGACCAAACCATGAGCTGGTCCTTATCGCTGTGAAGCTGGATCCGCTGATAGCCGGTTTCACGGTTCAGCTCTTCGGCAAATTTCTTATAATGATTCGCATAAAAGGACTCGCTCCGACTGCCGATCGACGTGATGAGTCGTCCTTCATGATCGATCAACAGCCGGCTGATATCCTCGGACTCATTGGTCATCGTTTTCTGAATGCCTGCCGCACTTGTATTCAGCATGATAATCCCGTAGTACTGCCCGGAATCCGAGACGATTTTCTTCGTAAAACTGATCATTTGCATTTTATTTTTCAGGTAGCTCTGCACCGGATGCTCCGGAATCCAGGCTTGCGGCTTGTTTTCGAGCAGAGAATACCATGATTCCTTTTTCAAGCTCTCCAAATCAAAGATTTGCACGGGGCTGTAAATGTCTGTTACCAGCTTCGGATCTTCGATATATATCGAGATTGATTTAATAAAGGATGAGGTATATACGATGTTCGAGAACGTATTTCGCATATCCTGAAACCGAATAACATCCTCCTGCTGAGAGAACAGAAACTGCTGCAAATCATTATTCAGCGAAGCGGTTGAAGCCGTTTGCTCAATAAATTTGATCTGGTTGTTCAGCTCATCCCCCATGCGATTCAGCAGCTTTTGCTGGTAAAATGAGACGCTTTGGACGTTCTCCCTCGTAGTAAAGCTGGAATTAAACCAGGTCATAATCGTGACCAAGATGAAAATGAGGACTGCAAAGCCGCCAAACAACAGCCAATCAATGCTAGACTTTTTGAACGGATTTTTCGTCAAACGCGCACCTCCTGAAAGAAGAAAAAAGCTACATCTCTGCAGCCTTTTTAATATTAACCTTTGAGTGCACCTGCGGCAATGCCTTCAACAAACTGTTTTTGCACAGCGAAAAAGAAAATCGTGGAAGGCACGATTGAAATTAACGACATAGCAAGCAGCTGCCCCCAAGAACCATCACCGGATTGAGTGTCTACGAACAGCTTAATGGCTAATCCCACCGTATATTTGCTTACTGAATTGATATAAATCAAATGGCCGAAGAAATCGTCCCAATTCCATAAGAAACAATAAAGCGCAGTCGTCACCAAGGCGGGACGAATTAAGGGAAGCATGATGCGGAAGTAGATGCCAAACCAGCTGCAGCCATCCATTTTGGCCGACTCATCCAGTTCTCTCGGAATTCCCCGCATGAATTGAACGAGCAAATAGACGAAGAACGAACCGCCAATACCGCCGGCCAGCAAATGAGGAATGATGAAGGGCAAATACGTGTTGATCATGTTCATGGAATGGAACATCGTATATTGCGGAATTAATGTGACTTGCCCAGGCAGCATCATCGTAACCAGAAGAACGCCCAGCCACAATTTACGCAGGGGAAAATCCAAACGCGCAAGGGCAAATGCCGTTAAACTGCAGGAAACCAACGACAAAACAATCAAAATGATAACCAGCTCGAAGGTGTTCGCATAGAAATGCGTAAATGAAAACTTCGGAATGGCGCTCCAGCCTTGGGTGAAATTACTTAGAACTGGATGTTCGGGAAATAGCCCGGGAAGCGTCAATTCACTGTCATCCTTCAGAGAAGCCCCAACCCACCACAAGACTGGATAGATCATGATTAGGCTAAAGAGAAGAATGCTTATCTGTCTTCCGGATATTTTTCTGCTCACTTCTGTTCCCCCCCTGTTTCCGATTCATAGAACACCCAATATTTGGATGAGACGAAAATGAGTGCGGTTGCCGCGCCTATAACAATTAACAATAGCCAAGCCAGCGCCGACGCATAGCCCATTTGCAATTGATCAAAAGCTCGTTCATACAAATACAAAGCGTACATGTAGGTGGAGTTGGCTGGACCGCCTTTGGTAATAATGAACGCTTGTGTAAACATTTGAAACGACTGAATCGTTGCCAGGACGAGATTAAACAACAAAATCGGCGAAAGCATTGGCAGTGTAATCGAAATAAACTGTCTGAACTTCGAGGCTCCGTCAACGCCTGAAGCTTCATAGAGATCATTCGGGATTTGTTTCAACCCTGCCAAAAAAATGACCATCGTCGAGCCGAACTGCCATACGGCCAATATGATCAAGGTTCCCAGCGATGAGCTTGGATCGCCGATCCATGACTTTCCCGCAATGTGGAAATAACTTAACAAATGATTAATGAAGCCATCCTGTCCGAATATTTGCCGCCACAAGATGGAAACCGCGATGCTTGTTCCGATCAAAGAAGGAAAATAAATAAACGTCCGATAGAAGGACATGCCCTTTATTTCTTTGCGCAGCAGCATCGCAACCAGCAAGGCGAAGATCAGCTTCAGCGGCACGGAGAAAACGACGAATTGCAGTGTGACTTTCAAGGACTGAAGGAACTTGTCATCATCAATGAGAATCTGCGAGTAGTTCCCTGTGCCGATCCATGTCGGTTTCGCCAGCAAAGAGAAGTTGGTGAAGGAATAATATAGCGATAATCCCATCGGCCATAGGATGAAAACAAACAATCCGATCAGCCAAGGCGCCATAAACAAATATCCGATATACGGGGTTTCCCATCTTTTTATTTTCTTATCTGTCTTTACTTGTACGTTAGGTATGTGGAGCTCAGTTGACTTCATACCGTACACCTCCCTGTTGCTTCAAGTATAAGGAATGGGCAGGAGCATGAGTATACTAGAATCGAGCAATAAACTTTAGAAATCGCGCACAAATCGGGGAGACGAACTTTACTTCCAGAACCATTTGTCATAAATGAAGTATCCGATAAGCGACAAGCCAGACAGGGTTATATTAAACCATCCTACAAAAATCGCTCCTTTTTTTTCTTTGCTCATATTCGCTTTCACATAGATTTTCACGTCGAAACACAAAACCAGAATTCCGGAGAGCAGCAGCAGCATGATCGTATAATAGTTAAAAGTAATCATCGATGCTTCTCTCCTCACGAATCGCGCTATTTGGCTTTCGTACCAATACGCCGAATTTTGATGTGCAATTTAACGTCAACGGCTATATCTTTGTACATGTCTTCCCATTTTTCCTTGCTTTTAATTTCTCTGTTCCAATAAGCCGGCTGGAAAGCTCGCACGTTCTCACCGAAACCAAAAATGTCACTGCCATCCCTTTGCGTTTGTTGAATCAATTTTTCGAAGCTGACTTTTCCGTCTTTTTCAATTTGTTGTTCTAATTGTTTCAACGTTTCCTTGGAAATGGTTACATTTTCATTGGATTTCTCACGCAAATCCCCTTCAATTAAGCACACAACAGTGGCATGAACTTTACCATCTTGAATTGATGTCGTTATTTTTGCCTTGCGATGCGTGGATTGAAAGAAAACAGACGTGCCCGAACCGGGAAACTGCTCCATCACACTGTAACCGCCAGGATTGATCTGTTTCATCGCCAGAAAATGACCGATTTCCAAAGGCGTCGTCGTTCCTTTCATTTTATCGCCTTTGAAATACGCCAAGCCGGCTATTTCAATATTCGATGCTTTTTTCAAGTCAAGGTAAGGGAGCACCCCTTCTTGTCCTTTGGCAGAGCTGGCACTATAAAAAACACCTAAGAAATAATTAGGAAGCATCCCCATTTCAGTCGCATGATCCAATGTGGCGAGCAGATATAAGGACGGAACACGTTCTAATTGCGGAGTAGCATGCATGAACTCTGACGCTTTCCCTTTGGAAACAACCATCCAAACCGTTCTTCTGACTTGAGGCTGACGACGAAAGAAATCTTTTTCGTTCTGAATCCCTTTCCTCGCGAGCGCTTCTGAGACTACGATGACCCTCAAATGCCCAAAAAACAATCGATCGGCCAACTGCTGCTGAAGATTCATGATCGAATCGTCAATCGTGCTGCCAAAACTGCTGAGCACCCAAACCGGCTTTTGTCCGGCTGTGCTTTCGCTTGTTCCTCCTGGCCCCAAGGGAATACGTCCGGGAACCGCAATCTGCACAGTCATTTTTATTAATGGTTTTTTGGAGCCACCACTATTCTTTACGATTTGAGTGGCATTACTGCTCTCATTCTTGTCTTCGGGTGTGACCTCATCAATGGCAATAGCAAGAACGACAGCACGATACTCGATTTCCAAACGATCCCAGCATCCTGTAAGCGTAGGTACGAGCAGCACGAACACGAGAAGCCATTTAATCCGTTTTAGCCACAACTTGATCACCCCGGCTCCCCTTACTCTTCTTTCGAATCAGGGCTATTACTAGTAAACCAAACGGGTAGGCGACCGTAATGAGCAAGCCCCAACGACCGACGATTTGAATAAGCGCATACATGTCGAGTAGATTCTGTGGAAACATGGCAATGACATAGATGAAAGGAAGCAGGAAAAAGGAAAACAACTTGTGATCACGCAAGCGTAAAAGTTGGGTTAGAAAACGAATCGCCAAATAATAGGAGGAGAGCAAAGTAGTAAACACCGCTGTAACCCAAACAGCCAGAAAAGCGCCATCCAACCTCTCCAAAATATTAGCAGGCAGCGACGTAGTTTTGGCTAATTCCAAGGTAGGCCAAACCAAATTTTTGACCTCTTCCGCCCCGAATACGCCTACCGTCGCAACGACGATAAGCAAATAAAGACCTCCTGTAATCAACATCCCGACGAAGCTCGATATCTTGGCTCTTTCCGGTCGGCGCATTGCAGGAATCACGATGGTCATAACGAAAGATCCCTGAAACAAGGCTGCCATTGTCAGCGTTCCCCCGAGTATCCCCTTGGGTTCATTCCCCCACACTGGAAGCAAATAGACCATATGCGCATTTTTAAGCGATAAAACAACGATCAATACGAGAGGAAACACAATCACCGGAAAATAAAAGTGATGGAAATAAGTAAAGGTCGTCATGTTGGCCCGGGACGAAAGAGCAGCTAACAAAAGCATGACAATAACCGTCACTTCCAGCGGCGTTTTGGTTAAGACAGACGTTACAACGACCTCACCGAATTCTCGTGATGCCAGCGCCGTGATTACACCAAAGAAAACGATTATTAGAATACTGAATAGACAAGCCGCCCATTTGCCGATCAAAACTTCGCTATATTCAATAATGGATTGATTCGGATAACGCATACCCAGCAGGGTAATTAACCAAAGCCCAATGAAAGCGATAATGATCCCCATCAGTGTAACGAGCGGAGCGGCTGAATCAGCAGCTTTGACAGCAAAGAGTGAGAGCGCTAGCACGCCTACGCCTACAATGGTACTAATCAGTATGATCGCTGCTTGAATCACCGTTACTTGGCGAGCTTGCTCCATCGGTATTCCCCCTCCTTGTATTCCCTACTTTCAATGGATCTAAGGTATTATTAGGCGCTTGCTTGAATGCCTCAACATCCATACCCAATCGGGTTGCATTCGGTGTATGCAGAAGTGCCGGCCTCTTGGGCATGGACCAGAGCGGAAACCGAGCGATAGTATCTTTCATGCCCTGGAAATTCCCAGGGACGATTGGGCTTAAATAGGGGACTCCAAACGATCTTAACGAGAGCATATGGTTGGCGATTAGAATTAACCCAATCATCACCCCGTACAAGCCAAAGATGCCTGCTATAATCACAAGTGGAAAACGGAGCATCCGTAATGCGAGAGCCGCGTTGTAGGCCGGTGTGGCAAAGGAGCCAATCGTTGTTAGAGCGATGATAACGACAGTAATCGGACTGATGAAGCCTGCTGCAACCGCAGCCTGTCCGATCACCAGCACACCTACAATGGAGAGCGCCCCGCCGACCTGCTGAGGCAGACGCAACGTCGCTTCCCTCAACACTTCCATGGAAATCTCCATAACGAGAACTTCGATGACAGAAGGAAACGGTACCCCAGCTCTCCCCCCCGATACCGCAACCGCGAATTCCGTGGGAATCAGCTCCGGATTGAACGAAATTAACGCTACATACAAGGATGGGAATATTAAAGAGAAAATAAGAGCAACCAGTCGTGCTAATCGAATAAAGCTGACTAGGAGAAACCGTTCCGAATAATCCTCCACCGTCTGGTAGAACTGACTGAATACTGTCGGTAGGATCAATGCAAATGGCGAGCCATCCACCAACAGAATGACCCTGCCTTCCAAGAGATTGGCGACCGCCTTATCCG
The DNA here is from genome assembly GCF_013204855.1 of Paenibacillus alba. GTDB lineage: Bacteria > Bacillota > Bacilli > Paenibacillales > NBRC-103111 > Paenibacillus_E > Paenibacillus_E alba. Next base: position 15,472 of record NZ_JABMKZ010000021.1, read on the forward strand.
GTCGTTCTGTATTTTGAATTTGCGGAAAAGGGGAGAGATGGTTGTCTTCAATAAATTGCTCCAGATAGCCAATATCAATAATGCCGTCAATATCAATCAAGGATAATCGGTTAAACACTTCCTCAACAAGCGCCGGGTTCACAATACCGTCCAAGTAACAAACAGCCACTTTGGACTTGGTCACACGTCCTATCCGAATCGTTTTCACCCGGAGATCCGGCGTTGGCAGACGATAGCGCAGCAAGGAAAGATTCGTCCCCAATAACTCAATAAAGCCTTCCCGTGCTCCGCGGATAACTTGCTCGGTTTCTGGCTGCGTAATGGATCGCTTATCCACATGGCGAGTGTTGAAATGGAAGGCTTCCTCCAGCCCCTCCACCAAGAGAACCGTTTCACCCTGAACAATGGCCTGAACTACCTCCGTTAACCGTCCTTCCGTTCTGCCTTCACAAGCGTAAAGGGTCTCGTTTAATAAAACTTCCTTCAACGGACGGCTTTCGTTCGCATTCCCTTGTTCCTGCGTCGAAGTTAACATCATCGGTTTTAGAATGTGCTCGTTCAAATACTGCTTATCAATCAAGTCCGCAAAATACATAACGACAGCGGAGTACTGGCCAAATATGCGAAGCTCGCGCATGACAAAATCGTCATTCTCACCTAGCAATTGTTCAACGAACGAAATCGTCGCTTCGACATGCGGGCTGATTTTGGCGTTCTCATTTTGCTCCATCGTCTCATTGACAGGAATCGCCTTAGCTGGAAACTTTCCAAGCTGCTGGTTAGGGGAACTTTGTCTTGACCTCCGTTTAAACCATTGCCACATGGCCATGCCGCTAATGCCTCCTAAGCTTGCCGATTTCCATTCATTTCCGTCTACGTATTTTTATCCAATTTGCGGAATATATACTCTTCCAAAATAAAAAGACTGCATTCACCCAAGAAAGAAGAGTGATTGCAGTCGAGCGTTTGAATTCCAGCCAAAACTTCATACATTCAAATTTAAAGATGTTAAGCTTCTTGCTCTGTTCATGATTTTCAGAAACGTTTGGAGATCCTCTGCCGCAACATCTTCGTTCGATTTAATGGGCTCAAAGTTATGAGTCTTTTGATTTTTCAATTCATTTATTTCAATCCTGAGCTTCGAATTCTCTTGAATTAACTGTTCAAACTTATACGCTTGATCCTTCGCAATCTGAATGATTTGTCTAAATGCTTCATCATATTTGATTGAAGTACCCTCATCATCCAGTGCTCGAACTGCTGAGACAGTAGGATGAGCTTCTCTTTTTTGCTGTTTTTGTTTAATCCGATACAATTTAGCATCGGTTATCTCAGCCTCGTACTGTTTACGCAATTCTTTATTCCATCGGAACCCACAAGCAGCCACAGTCCGATTCATTCTACTCGCTGATTCTTCAAATGCGGCAAGCTGTGTACTGCCATTTTTGATATGACTAATAACGGTTTTGGCTAACGTTATATCATGATTCTCTATCCAAGCATCTTCTCGTCTCTTATCTTTCATTCTGGTCCACCTTCTTTACTATGTTATTAGAAATTGTTGCCTGTAATAATAATTTTATTCAATGTTCATGCATAAAAGACCCACATATCGTATATGTGGGCCTCTTTCTAGCTTTTTTTCAGTAAAAATCGTTGTATCCACGTTTTCCAAATGATATTTTGGAAGGCAAATCTTTATCTTTTAAACTTGCATAGGCCTTTAGAATATCTGGTGCATACTCCCTGGTAAGTATCATCCCACCAATAGTTGATTTAATATTTTCCAAATCCTTTTGGTCCATTTTGGACAATTCGTCTATTAAGAATCTTACTTGTTTCCCGTAGTAATGCTCGAGTGCAGTAGATAGAGAATTTTTATCATCATCAGACAAGCGTTCGAATTCAGTCAGTACCTTTTTAGCAATCTCGTTCTTCATAAATACCGCCTCCTGCCACTTGTTGGGGACATTCTTCTCTTCTTCCATAAAGTCAAATGAGTATAATTTTTCCTTTTAATCTTTCAAATGTTTGGATGATTCGTCGCAGCGCTATGTCTTTTTTGTATCGCATGCATGCCCATAATCACAGCCACAAGCTCGTATGAGTCCAAAGATGGGGATTTATTGCTTAGAAGAAAAGCGCCTGCTGAAAACCAGCCATTCACTTTTTCGAAGCTGGCAACGAGCTTGGCGGAGTCGTCGAATATCTCATATTCCTTAGAAAACGCCAGTGACGAGATCTCGTAGCTGCCTCGCCCTTCGGTTTCGTAGATGAATTTTTTATTGAGAAATGAAAATTGGCTTTTCAGTATGCCTAATTGTCCACCATCAGCACCGGTAACCTCCCATTTGCCTGAGAAAATCGGAAAACTCCCTTTACACAGCAGCTGGCCATTTTGCCCAAAAACCTCTATTGCAGAACTAAAAGCGCTCTTTAAATCTAACTGACCGACATTTTCTTCCTGTTCATTCAGAATCTCCGTAATACCGCTGCTTATAAAATTATCTCGGAAGTATAGATTCAATTCCTTCGCCTCCCTCTGGGTTCCTTATTCCAGTTGTTACATTTCTTCCTATAACATCCCATAATTTGGATTCGCCAAATGATTGTGTAATCCTGCCATTCTCTTTTAGAGAAATGAATCCACGAATTTAAATGACAAATATGTAATTATGTCACTTGATTATTGTTGCGAATCAGGTTATATTAGTTTCCAGAACCTATTCAACTACTAAGGAGTTTATCAAAATGAGAATTCATGCTAAATATCGTCAGCTTACTTTCATTTCCACGATGTCGATCGTGTTAACATTCATCATGTCCGGTATCATGACCTATGTACTCGAGGGCGGATTTATCGCACATTTCATGAGCGCATGGATGAGAGATTGGGGCATTGCTTTCGTCATTGCTTTCGGACTTAATTTTTTTCTTCCTGTTAGAGTTCGCCGCTTCGCAAACCAATTCAAGAAGGCTCAGTTGATCGTCTATGCATTCACGATTTCACTTATCATGACGTTTATTTTGTCCTTCATCCTGACTGCTGTTGCCATGCATGGCTTCGCCCCAGCATTTGCAAGCCATTGGTTGGGAGCTTGGCGTATTGCCTTCATCATCGTCTTCGTATTGAATTTCTTCCTGCCGCAATGGGTGGGGCGATTCGTCGGTAAACTGATCGCGAATCCAACGAAAACTTCTGCCGGCGCACCCGCATAACGCTTGAGAAATCGGAATTCCTGCGATTATGCAGGCTTTTTCACTCCAAATCATTTGAAATGTGAAAATACCTGCAATTGTGCAGGTATTTTCAGCTTTTCCCTCCCTTAATTAGAAAAAAGCCTCAAAAGCATGCACAATTGCAGGCATTTAAAGAAAAAGGCTGCTCCAGCAAGCAAAAAGATGCATATTTGCAGGCATTTAAAGAGAAAGGCTCGGCGTCCAGAGTAATCTTCTACTAGAGAACACACAATCAGACTCAACTCTTGCGCGCCCCCAGTCGTAGGCTTGCTCAAGAACGCGGCCGATCACTCTAAACAAAACAGGACGGAGCAGTCAATAGACACTGCACCGTCCCATTATCATGATTACTCGAACTGCCTCAACCTAAAATCATCATTTCCCTAGGAAGCTCGTGACAATAAACGCCAGTTGGGCTTCAAGGGATACAGCATCATTGTAATATGAACCTTCAGCATTGATAAAAAACGCGTGATTGGCTTTGACGGCTGGGAGTCCCTTCCATATATTGCTGTCGTAAACAACTTTCGGATCACCTTTGTCCCATCCCCAATTGCTCGTAAAGATATAATCCCCAGCATATTCCGGCAGTTGCTCCAGAGATAAATTCGCAAATCCTTCGTGTTTGTCAATGACGTTATCCTTAATAATCTTGGGTGCCTTCAAGCCAAACTCCTTATAAAGAATTTCGCCGCCTCTGGCGTAAAAATCGCCAAATGCATAGATCCCCTTGGCATATGGCTGAAGGATGGAAACCGTCTTGTCGCCTACAACTTTGGCAATCTGCGGTTTGTATTCATTAATTTTCTTGTCCCACGCTTTCAACCAATCCTCAGCAGCCTGCTCCTTCCCTGCAAGCTTGCCGTATTCAAGCATCATCTCTCTGTAAGAGTATTGGCCATATTCTATTCTTACGACAGGAGCGATCTTATCTAGCTCTTTATAAGTGATCTCCATCGAGGGAGCTGCAACTACGATAATAAGATCAGGCTGTAAACTCAAGACTTTCTCGGGAGAGAATGAGTCGCCTATTGCTTCGATTCCGTCCACCTTGCCCTTCAGGAACGGATTCTTCAACGCGTCAATTTGAGCTCCCACCGGTTTAACCCCAAGCGCCAATAAATTGCCAGTGAAACTGCCCGTCAGATCTACAATCCGTTGGGGGTTCGTTGGAATGACGACGTTACCTTGACTGTCCTTATAGTTTTTCGTCGTTGCAGCCGGGGAGGGCTGAGATGAAGAAGTTTTCATGGAATTCTGGTCCGACACGACTTTCCCTTCTGTCCCAGCACCGATATTTGCCGTGCTCGCACCACTTGAGCAAGCACTGAGAAATAACGTAATACAAAATAGCAAGGTTACTGCTGCCATTGAGGCTGGTTTAATTTCTTTGTACATTCGTAAATACCTCTCTCCATTTAATTGATAATGATTCTCACGTCCATTATCAATATAACGAAGTGGTAGGCGCGATACAATAGCAGATCGGGAACGAATACGAGGCAATTTCAGAACCGCATCTGCACGAAGTTGCTTGGATCGGAACAGCGCAGGCGGCAACCCATAGTGTCTCTTGAAGCTGCGGCTTAATGTATACGCGTCGGGGTACCCCACTTGGAGGGCAATCTCTTGCAGCGTAGCCTCTGTATCTGTTAATAGTTGTGCAGCCTTGCCCATACGGATTTGCGTAAGAAGGCGAATAGGACTTTCTTTCATTCTGCTTTTGAATAGCTTCGTTAAATTCCTCGTGCTGCAATCAAGCATGTCCGCCATCATTTCAAGTGTTATGGGCTCCATATAACGTTCATTCATGAAACGAAGCGCCTGCGCAGCCAGATCAGGGCGAGTAGGCTCGATTCCTTGCCGCTGCATCTGCCATAACAGTTCGTGAACAAATTGGTAAAACAACGTTCTCGCTTGGAATTTATCCAACGGTTCAGGCTTCATCCACGCTTCAAACATACGTCCCGCCTTATCCAATAAGGCGAGCGGATACAGCGGTTCGAAACCATATTGAAGCTGAAACGGCCTGTTCGACCGTATAAACCTCTCCCATTCCTGAGAGGCAGGCAATGTAAGCTCAGCTTTGTATAATATCAAATAATACTCAAACCGCTCTTCAACTGTAATATCAAGACGCGTGCCCTTCCCACCATGCAAGACTTGAACACTGCTCACACTATGTATGGACTCATCCAACCAAATCTTCGCACGGCCGCGAACAGCACACAGGAAGGTGCTGGCCGGAAGATTGTATTCCCGCAATGTATCGCCCTGCTCCAGAAGTATATAGCGTACATCCAACATTTTAATTGAAGCATGGTTCCACAGCATAATATGCTCGTTCAAGTTCATCGCAGCGCTTCATTCCCTTCAGCCGCACAACTGCGGTCAATCGCCTATTTTTATTCTACCTGCAGACCGAGTCACGTTCCATGTTTAAATCCGCAGGGTGTTGAGCCACTGTATGAAGGAAGCCATAAAACCGTTGCGCAGTTCTTCCTCAAGGGAAATGGCAAGTTCGGGATAATCCGTAATGATTCCGTCGACACCCATGCTGAAAAAGCGTTCCATACTATCACTTTCGTTCACTGTCCATACGTAAAGCGGTTTGTGCTGCCTATTGGCCGAAGCGACGACCGATTCGTTGACCATATATTCTTCCATGACGACAAAATCGGCTTGAATCCGTTTGATATCAGGAACGCCAGCGAAAATGATATAACCGACCTCAAGCTCAGGCTCCGCGGCTTTGATTTTTTGCACGATTTCATAATCCAGAGATTGCACGACGCAATGGGTTTGGAAATTATTTTCACGCATGATCCGGACGAAGGTATTCACCAAATCATGTTCTTTGCCATGTGTTTTCACTTCGATATTCAGCTTAATATGCCCTCTAGCCGCGTTCATCACTTCCGCAAGACTGCTGATTCGGCCTGTTAAATTCCCCTGCTTCACTTCCAGCTTTCTTAACTCATCCATCGTCAGATCATAAACTTCGGCATTGCGGCCTGTCAGCCTTTTTAGATTGGTGTCGTGAATGACCGCGAGTTCTCCATCTTTCGTTTCCAAAATGTCAATTTCCGCATAATCCGCATGGGCCGCTATGGCGCCTTGAATCGCTTCGATCGTATTCTCGGGACCTTTGGACGTATATCCCCTGTGAGCCATAATCGTCGCTTTCTTATCGCCAAGCTGGACATCTCCGATAGCCGGAACAAGTACAAGGGCTGTCGCGAAGGCGGTGATCAGCCCGAGCACGATCAGCTTTCTTTTATGCTTATGCAGCAATCCGCTGCTCTGAGCAGAACGGTTTTCTTTGGCATTCCCATCAGGCATTTGCAGCACGGCATGGCCCGGGTCCGCTTTAGTTGTGTACATCCTGGTGAGCGTGGTGATGTAAAGCGGTGTTAAGAACAATGAGGCAAGGTACAAGGAAATTACAGCACTCTTCGAAACGACAGATCGCACGACTTCAGCTAATCCTGTCTGTTGAGGCAATCTGTAATAAACGAAGATCACAGCACCTAAGATCAAGGCCATCAGCAAGGCCACGACGATCAAAAACAAAAGAAATACGCACAGCGTCACCACAGACATTCGGATATAACTCTTTTTCTGAATCGCAGCGCTCTTTTTGGCGGCTTGCCGGAAGCTGGCTGTTCCCTCGATGACGATCATATGCAGCAGGAAGGTCCACCGGATGTTGAAGAAGGCTATGACAGCAAGAACGCCTATATAGAGAAGCGTGCCTCTGCCCGTTTTGAACAGCTCGCCCGAGATGAAATTCGGAATTTCCAAAGAAGGCAGCAAAGAGGAACCTAGGCTCAAACTCAAGGGGAGAAAGAGAAGCAAGTAGAGCGCCCAGCCCACAAATCCGTATTTGAAAAGCGAAGGGAGATAGGCGAGGGATTGCAGAAAAGCCGGAAGAAGCCCGATTCTCTGCTTGTTTTGCCCATAGTAGGCAATGATGATCAGAACCGCAAACTCCAAAAAGATAAGAATTGTAGCGATCGGAATCAGAATCAGCATGCTTAAAAAACCGTATCTGCTGACAACGAAATGCAGCAGCTCGTAATTCGTGGCGCCGGCAAACCCGCCTAAGCGGAGAAGCCAGTGAAAGATGTAAGAAATCGCCGGAATAAATATAAATAGCGTAATTGTCTTGTACAGCAGCTCAAAAATGAAAACTTGCCGGTAAGTGAAAGCCAGCGTTGCGAATACGTCGGCAATCTGCTTATGTATAGGAATTTCCGAAGATTTTCTCATGCTCTGCACCTGCTTGTAAAAAGATATAATAGGTCCCGCTGTGCGACTGGCGCAGCCACGGCGAAGTACCCTTCATTTTAACACACGGGTGGGAAGATATAGAAATTGCGAATTTCATTTATATATACAAACGCAGCAGCATAAGTGAGATAATTCCGACCACAACGGTCCCTAGTAAGCTTCGCGTTAGCATTGCAGTCACAAATGTTGGTATGGAGGCAATCAACTCCAAGTTATTATGGAAAGAGACCAGCTTCCCATCTTGCATCATTAACTCTTCCCCCACCAATGCTGCCATTACGGCAATCGGCACATAATTTAACCATCGCATGGCCCACTCAGGTATTTGTATGCGACTAAGCACCAATAGCGGGATCACTCTTGGGATGAGTGTCACAATGGAAGTCCCTATAATTATCCAAACGATATACCATCTTACTTCCATTTTTCCACCAACATTCCTATCGTAGCAGCAAGCACAGTAGCCACAATAACAGCCATACTGCCAGATAAAACATAACTCGCCCCCACCACTATGAGGACCGCGCTAGTTGCAACAACTAGATCTTTGGATACTTTCCTTCGACTTGCCATTTGAAGAACAAGAAGGCCAATAAACATGGCCGGTAAAGCAAAATCCAAACCAAACTTCGCAGGATTTGTAATCCACTGCCCGAAAAAGGCTCCAATTATAGTCGCTATAATCCAATTCAGATAAGCTGTTACATTTAGACCGTGCATCCATTTTTCACTAATATTTTTCTTCCGTGCCATCTCATTAATCGCAACGCCAAATGTCTCATCTGTGAGTAAAGAACCTATTAACACAGCTTTCAACGGGGTAAGCTGACGAAAGTAAGGTGATAAGGCTGCACTAAGCAACAAATGGCGAAGATTCACAATAAAAACTGTGAGAATAATAGCGGGCGCCGAGCCCTGTGCCGCGATCATGCCAGCGACGATAAATTGAGCTGAGCCGGCATATAGAAGCACAGACATCAGGGTGATTTCAACAATGCTTAACCCCGATGTATTTCCTACGACACCAACAGCAAATCCAATACTTAAGTAACCCAACAACGTTGGGATGCAGGCTTTTACACCTTGAAAGAAACTATCCTCACGCACTTTCGTTGATCCTCCATTTTTCTAATCTCAAAATTATATTTCCTTACTTTAACATGGATTTCTAAATATTGTGCATATTAAAAGCATCTTAATTAGGAGGTGCAATACGCTTAATGAGCATGAAAAAGAAACTAGCGACTACAGGAATCGCGATATCCGTTGGTATTCTTGCAATGGTCTCGACAGGTTGTACGAATAAAGCCAAAAATGAAGTCAAGCAGCAAGGCGTACACATGCAACAAAATCACATCACACCCTTAGCAACAGCAAATACCGATAATCGAGTTCAAATTGCCAAACAGGCATCAGATCAGATTATTAAGTTAAACGGGGTCAAACAAGCCAATGTGCTTGTTACCGGAAAAAATGCCTATGTCGCTGCAGTCATTAACGCAAATCAAGGTCAACTGAGTTCTGACATGGAGCATCAAATAGCTCAGCAAGTCAAGGCAGCCGATCCGAACATTCAGAATGTATATGTTTCCACCAATCCTGAGTTTGTTGATCGCGTTAACAGATATGTCTCAGATGTTAAGTTAGGCCATCCAATCAGTGGATTCTTTCAGGAATTTACTGAAATGGTCAAACACGTTTTTCCAAAAGCACGTTAATCTTGAAAGGCATCACAAAAAGCTGATCAGCAGATAATGCCAATCAGCTTTTCTCCTATTTATCTATTCAACTTCCATCTTCATTCCTTTCCTTCTTTTCAATAGCCAGCTTAATCCCAACAACAGCATAAATAAGACTAATCCAATAGCTCCCCAAACTAGTGAACCTTTGCGTACTCCTGCATAAATACCGCTCATGGCTATCGTAAAGGGAAGAATGCCTAGACCCGTCGTCCAGATAAACCCCCAAATGTTTACTTTCAAAAAGCCCAATGCGTAATTCACAAAATGGTAAGGAAGAAATGGGACAAAGCGGATGAGCAATAATCCAAGCGTCGCGTCTTTCTTAATGAATTCATCGACTTTTTGAAGAAAAGGTTGAGCCATTTTACTGAAAAAAGGCTTTGCAACCCATCTAGTCAGATATAGAGCACCTACCGCACCAGCTACACCGCCTATCCACGAATAGATCCCTCCCCAAATCGGACCATATATCTCCATCAGGATAATGGAAATAAATTCGCCAGGTACTGGAAGAATATTCACAAGCGACTGAACGATTATCCCAATAAGAATACCTATAACTCCATAATTCCGGATCTCATTTATTAAGGTTTGCGCTTCTCCAGAATGTAAGAGATATAGATAGTAGCCAATGACACCAATGATGATGACTAAACTTATGATGCTGATTAGTTTTTGCTGCCGCTTCAAGTAATTCATCCTATCTATAGGGTGATAATTACACAAACCCACGGATACATCAGGTTAAGCCTCTTGCGGCTGATACTGTTTCACTGGTTCTGAAATCGCTATCAGCTCTGGATCCGCCGAATATCGTCTTTTCAGCTCAAGTACAGAAATAGCTACAATGCGCGGCGAGAGCAATCCTTTCTTCAAATCAATCCTCTGTCTACCGTTTGGATGAAGAACGAATAAAAGGATTCTTAAATAAATAAGTGTAAAATAGTTAAATAACCCTTTTGGAAGTTCCTCCACAGTAAAACCTAATTGTTTGGAGCCTCGATGAATCATTGTTATTCCGTAAATCCCTTTAATTTCCGTGTGACGATGAAGATATTGCGTCATCTGGGGAAGGAAACGCTGCACATCACGTATCATATTTACCGCAAGTTGAACCATTGTGTTTGATTCGGCAATCAGTTGAGACAGCTTCTCATTATTGAAGTGCAGTTCGACGACCTTATCTCCTGGACTAATCACTTCCCCATTTGCCAAATGGATCGTTTTACCGTGATATTTGCGCACCCTGCTATAAAAAATTTGATTATTAACATCAATGGGATGGATATTAAATAGCTTATGGAATAGATGCTCCCATTTTAGCCATACATAAACAAGCACTCTTTTCAGTAGCCGCGTGGGCTCCTGCTTCGCTAAATGATTCAACTGCATGTACGTATCGATTCTTAAAAAAAGATACCCGCGATGCTGGCAAATTTTCAAAAAATCGTCCAAAGCTGCCAGCATATATTTCGGAGCATTTCTGTCGGCTCCAAAAGTTTGACCACTATCGTGAAGCACGATGACGTCGTTGTTTTTTAGTTTGGCAAGTAATTGGGTTTCTATTCGTTCCTTTCCCCCTTTACTTCTCCAATCACCAACCATAATAGACCATAAGACCAAACGAAATCGTTTGAGCAGCAATAAGTCGAATAAATTAATAATCCCCCATGGTGGCCGATAAAAGATGGGCTTTATCCCAATAATATTCTCAATCACATTCACTGAGTAGTCTAATTGTCTTCTGACATTATTCGGGGTCATGAAAGCATTTGCCCAATGAACGTAATTGTGAATCCCAATCAAATGCCCTTCCTGATGGATCCGTAGAATTAAATGAGGATATTTCTCCGCTTTGGATCCTAGCACAAAAAAGGTTGCTTTAATCTGATACTTTTGCAGAAGATCCAGTAGAATGGGCGTAAACTCGGGGTCGGGACCATCGTCGAATGTTAACGCTATCCCGCTGCTAGACTTTTTCTTTTTGAACATCCATAATCCAAACAGACGAACCAGGATAGTTGGTAAAATCGTATAGAGCATCAATAGTATAAATATGATCCAGAACAATTTGCTCATGCCCAATCACAACTCTTTCCAAAGAGGATGGTCATCCAGATTCATTATGAAGATGGGGCTGAAATCCTTTTCTTGTATCCAAGAATATTTCCTATAACGTCTTTGACAATACGCTCAGTCGCTCTTTCTCGATGAAAATTTTCCATTCTTGATCTTATTAGAGAGGCATATGCATCATTGGATAAATAATCTTGAATCTGATTAACTAATTCATATATATGATAAGAAATGAAAGCAACGCCTTTTTTTGAAAAATAAGTCGCGTTGTCCATTTCTTGTCCAGCGAACGGCCGAAATATGAAAACTGGAATCTTGAGTGCGAGGGATTCTGCTAATGTTATTCCCCCTGCTTTACTTATAATACATGAGGCTGACGCCATTAATTCATTCATTTGATCGATGAATCCTAAAATTGTAATTTCTGAAACACTGCCAAATTGATGATTCAGAAATTGTTCCAGCTTAGTATTCCGCCCGCATACAATGGTAATATGATTTCCTTTTAAAGCTAAAATCTTCTGTACCATTTCCGATATTAGATAATGTTCACTATGGGATCCCGCTAATATAAGGATCATTCTTTTTCGCTTGTTTTCGTTTGGATATCGATGTCTTTCGAAAGCTTCTCGGATCGGTATACCTGTCACTTCAATCAGTTCTTGGAGGATGCCGCTGTTGATCATATCCTGTTTTAAATCATCTGTGGCTACATAAAATTTGTTGATATCTGGATGAATCCATCTTGCGTGCATCAAGAAATCGGTGATGATCGTGAACGTCGGGATTCCTAAAGAATGTCCGACCACAGGTGCCGAACCATATGGAAATGTATTGATGATCGCGTCAGGTTGTTCTTTTCTGATAATATTTACTAACTGCCTGCACCCTAAACGATTTAATCCCGCGAGAACAGGACTATAGGGATTTGGTTTTTGCGTTAAGTAATAACTCCAACCATAGTAGTTGATCCCGAATCTTGCTGCATGGAAACTTCCCATATACACGGCTGTTGATATTTTGTTTAAGAGTGGATGCGCCTCTTTCATTAAATCAATGATTTGTACGTTTGCAAGTCCATAACGAAGACAGTACTCTTTGATTGCGTAGGATGCTAGTAAGTGGCCTGCACCATAACTCGCTGTAAGCAATAATATTCGAGGTAATTGATTCACCTTATTGGCGCCCCCCAACAAACAGAATAGGTCAGTCATACTCGCCCTAAATGTACTTTGCTATTAATCTTAGTAATTAAAAATATAAATTATGTGAATTAATTCTTAAGTTTTCCTTAAATTTAAGCAACCAAAAAGATATAAACAATGATTCTGTCCACTCTCAATTCACTCATTATACGTTTCTAGAATATGTAAAGTTGCTTCTCCTGAGTTATAATTGCTGCACAATGCTGCCCGCTGCTTGAAAAATAAAAAGAGAAGCCGCCGCGAAGCACGCTCCTCCATTATTAATTGCGTAACAGCAGCCTAACTGTTTTTTCTTTGAATCATGGAAAATATAGGTTAATATAAAATAAAATGAGGGGGTTACTGTATGGAAAGAGCAGAAATCTTGGCAATTATTTCATTACTGATATCCGTCTTTCTTATTCTGAGGTTAATAAGCCTGCAAGCTCGCGTGAATGAGCTGAAATACGATATTGCACGTCTGGAAGGCCGACCAGAAGCTTATCCTTTATCCAAGCAAGCAACGGGTGCTTCCGCTTCCTACGTGAAGCCCCAATATGCATTGGAACTTGCCCCGGAGCTGGAGCAACGGCTGCATCATCTGCTGATGAGTGGCAAGAAGATTGAGGCCATCAAAGAATTAAGGGATACCACTGGCCTCTCATTAAAGGCTGCCAAGGATTACGTCGATGCTATGAGAAATCGTTAGGAGTACTTACCTTTGAAAGAGTAGATAAGCTGATAGATAATTGGCACGATGACTAGTGTAAGAAGCGTTGAAGTCGTAAGACCGCCAATAACCACTACAGCCAAGCCTTTTGAAATAATAGTCCCTTTGGATAATCCAAGTGCCAGCGGCATTAGGGCTATTATGGTTGCTCCTGCAGTCATAATAATGGGTCTTAATCTCGTTAAGCCTGCTTCAACAAGTGAATCGTGAACAGAGTGTCCCTGCTCTATAAGCTGTTGAACACGATCAATCAATACGATTGCGTTAGTAACAACAATGCCAATCAGCATCAAGAACCCGATGAGAGATGTTACATTAACCGATTCTCCGGTCACTATTAGCCCTAGTAACCCACCGATAACAGCGAGTGGCAGTGAGAATAAAATAGCGAAAGGAGCCCTGCCATTGCCAAAAGCAAGCACCATAACAAGATAAACAATCAGAATCGATGCAGCCATGGCGGCGTACATTTGCATGAAACTGTTATCAATATTTTTGGATACGCCCTTCAACTCATGGCTAACACCGGACGGCAGTTCCAATTTGGCAAGTTCCTCTGATACTTTTTTACTAACACCTCCTTTATCCTTACTGTCAATTACCGCCGTAACAAACACTACCTGCTTCTGAGACTCACGACGTATGGAAACCGCTGCATCGATTTGTTTAACCTTCGCAATGTCTTTCAATTGAACGCTTTGCCCGGTATGTGTACTCATAAATAGATTACCTAATTGATTGGCTGAATTTTTAAACTTGGAATCCAACATGACTTTGGTCGTATAGGTGATATTATCTAATTTCAAATCACCAAGATTCTCTACCTTAATCCAGTTATGCACATTTTCCAGCACTTCTGTGGTTGTAAATCCATACAATTGGGCTTTATTCTCATCGACCGTGATTTCTATCTCGCTCTTCGACTCGCTCAAACTGTCTTTCTTATCCGTTAGTTCAGGAAACTCCTTCATTTTCTCTTTGACCATACTTGCTGCTTGTTCTAGATATAACTGATCGTCACCTATCAGGAAGTAATAGAAGTCCGGGCCGCTCCCACCACCATCCCCAAAGCTAATGAGCTGACTGTCCACAGTTGAACCCTTGGGAAGCAGATTGAGGATTTCGCCTTCGTACTGTTTCATTGTTGTCTTAGCATCTTGCTTTTGGCTAACCTCTGTAAACATTGTAGTCTTATACGCGGTGCGATCCATGCTAAAATCATACCCAACAAGCGCTTCATTAAAGTTGAAAATGGCGTTGCCTTCCACATCTTTAGCATCCCGAAGCATCGCTTCAACTTCCTTTGATTTGGCATTCATCATCTCGAACGAAGTTTCTCTTGGCATTTGCATGAGATAAACCACTTGTTTGTCCGACTCGCTTGATGGCATAAAAGCTATACTGAGATGCGGTACGATCAGCACGATGGATAGAACGAATACAAGCGCAGCAATGGCTAGAGTCTTAATCCTATTTTGCAGCGACCATACCAATGCCTTCTTATATCTGTTCAACATCCAGCCTTCTTGAATTTCATTATGATGCTGGAATTTGCTGCTTTTCATGACCAAGAGCTTTGCCAGCATAGGAATCACTGTCAATGCCACTACAAGTGAAGATAACAGTGCACAAGCCAAGGTTAGAGCAAAAGGGCGAAATACTTCCCCAATCTCCCCACTAACGAAAGCGATTGGAGCGAAAACTCCGACTGTAGTAATTGTGGAGGAAGTGATGGCTGAAGAAACCTGCTTAGTCGCCAATTTGATGACGGATTCATTGCGGTCATGTGCTTTTTGCAATTGGCTGTATATGTTCTCAATAACAACAATACTATCATCAACAACACGTCCGATCGCAATAGCTAAGCCCCCTAATGTCATAATGTTAAGTGATATGCCTAGGGGATTCATGAACAATAAAGTAATGAGTATGGAAAGCGGAATCGAGACGAGTACGATTAAAGTCATTCGTACATTTCGCAAAAAGAGCAATATCATAAGTGATGCTAATATCGCACCTAAAGTGCCTTCTTGAACCATGCCATGAATAGATTCTTTGATGGAAGTAGCTTCATTAAGCACGATATGGAACTTTACACCGGGTATTGTCTGTTCCCACTCCGTCATCATCCTATCTGCTGTATTGGCGAATTCAACGGCGTTTGCCGCTTTTGTTTTGTACAAAAGTACGCCTATCGCTGGCTGACCATCCACTCTGGCGATGAAGGAAGACTCACTAATTGCTTCTATTTTAGCGATTTGTTTCAGTACCAGAGTGTCTCCTTTCGGTGTCGATATTGGGAGATTATCCAACTTATAAATGGAGTTGAGCTGACCTTTAACACGTACCATCTGCGAATTCCCACTAACTTCCACGGAGCCCGCAGGGCTGGATACAAGTGATGCTTGAATTAAGTTTGAGACCTGGATCGGACTAAGCCCATAGTTATTGATCGCTCCTGCATCCAATTTTATCGTTAACATGGCGTCTTGATTACCAACCGAATCAACGTGATCAATACCTTTGATCGATTCAAAACCAGGCAGGATAGTATCTTTATATACTTTATCCAGCTCATTTTGATTCATCCCATTCCCTCCATATACCGCCATATAATAGACGGGACTAGAGGCGAAACCAGCAGTAAGCACCTTTGGCCTCTCAACTCCTTGCGGTAGTCGAACAGTGGCAACTAGGCTCTCAATATCTTTCTTGGCGTCATCTAATTTCTTGCCTTGCTCGAGATCCACAACAATTTGCGCGTAATTGTCCTGCGAGCTGGATGTAAGATTCTTTAATCCATCTAAACCAGACACGGCTTTCTCAATTGGCTTTGTGATTTGCTCCAAAATATCCTTTGGCGAAGCTGTATACTGAGCCGTGATATAAATTCTAGAAGATGAAGTATCGGGCATCATTTCCACCTTCAATGTTGTGGAAAAATAACTGCCTCCCGCAATTAAGAGCAGCATCATAATGAAGATTGCCGTTATATTTTTCATGGAGAAATCGGTTAACTTATTCATTAATTCCCCTCTCTGCCAATCATTATGATTTGACAAATGTTTCTTTTCCTGCATTCTAACTAAAAAATCTGCAGAAAAAGCAAGGGTAATTATGAATTTATTCTAAAGAATGATTACTTCCTCAGACTCCATTTTCTCTAAAGAACACTATTCGTAAATTCGGCGAAACATGGACATACTGGTCTCAAGGATTTTATTTTTCAAAAAAATGACCGGAATAGCTTTTTGCTATATCCGGTCTCACTTCCTAGTACTCTAGGATTATAATTCAATAAGTTATATACCTCTACAACGATGGAATGGATTCAAAGTTTCTCCCATACTGGCTGGCATGCTGCCTGAAACAGGCCCTTCCTGTTCCAATAATGGTTTGATCAAGTTCTTCCACGGCCAGTTCGGCTGATCAAGCATAGAGGTTATGACGACAGCTTTCACATCTTCCGGCAGCTCAGCAAGAGCGATAGCCTGCTGCAAACTCTCTAATACAATGAACCAGAGCTGCTTCTCATCCATTGTAAATTGCTCAGCTATGGCCTCAAGAATGGCATAAAGGTTCACTTGAATGCCTAGTGTCTGCAAGTAAACCAGCAGCTTCTGCGGCGTTTCGTTATACAGCGAATTGGGATAACCTGGCTTCATCTTATACTGCGGATCATCCAATCCATTTTTGGTCATCCAAGGCATGTGCAAACGAACGGAATCATGATCGCGTAAAAGCAAGCCGCTAATCACCTGATCTTTTAGGATTAGGAGTACGTTTTGACCGTGAATTTCCGGCATCACGCCATATTGAAACAGACGCAGACAAATCGTGAGGAATTTGAGGCATACCTCGCCGAATAGGGTGACCGCAGATTCTGCCGAATGAGGCAAGTTCCGCTCCCTTATCCAGATATCGAGTATCGTATCTTGGCCATCTCGTGGGTAAGCTGCCAAAGCCGACATCGGCAACAAGCGGATATTGTCCGTCTCCGTGAGTGAAGCTGGATATTGACGTATCAAAGCAGAAAGATGCCGGGGAGGATCAGCAAAAAAGTCGCCGCTTGCAGGCAGATAAGCCCACCAGGTCTTTTCATCGCATAGGAATAGCTGATCTTTCAGCACTGAATCGTGCATTTGCGCCTGCTCCAGCAAGCGCTGACCTCGCTCACCGTTCATCATGTGCACAGCAGGCAAATAACGAACGGCACCTAGTGAAACGATGCCAAGCGGCAGTTTCAGATGGCGGTTGCTCCCGTTCTGTGGCGCCAGCGATCGCGCTGATGAAGTCGCATAGTAAACGCCTGTTTGCACATCAAGGGGAATACAAATGCCCGATGCCAATTCTTCTTGCAGCATTTGCGGCAGCATAGCCGTTCGCTGCCATGGATGCACAGGCAGCGCAATATACACCTCTTGCGACAGACCTTTCAGCTCCATCGCTTTATGAACAGTCATGCGTTCATCTGGTGCAAGCAGCAAATCGGCAGGTGTGAGCGCAGCTAAGTCACCCTCTTCACTAGCCTTGCCTCTGTATATAAACGCCTTGCTCACAGCCAACCACTCCAGCGTAATCGGTTGGCCAGATTCTGCGCTGAAGGCCTCATAATCGGCTTGTGTCCATCCCCCTTTTGCCTTGGCTACAGGATGGAAAGGACGATCCCGCCAGGCAGCTTGGCGCTCTAGCGAGATCAAACGCCAAGCTGCATGATCGGCCTTTGTGTGAGCTTCCTTTCTGTGAGCTGCATACGAGGAATTGCGCGTAGGCGCAGCGTAAGCGTCTGACCAGCTTGTCTGCTCTAGCGACAGGCGCAGCAGCTCTTTTAATCGCGCTACCCCGTTGTTATCTCCGTCACTCTCATGAGGCGCATAGCGCTGCTCTGCAACCAGTTCCAACAGCTTCATGACATCAATCCGGACAGGTGCGATTTCCTTACTGTACGGCCTCGCTTCATTCACTTCATATACGCCGCCGCCAAAGCAATAAGAGTACGCTTGGACCACAGCTCGACGTACAGGAAAAATCAGAAATCGGCCTGTCTCGCGGTTCAACCACCAGCGGAAATAGAGGCCGGTATGTTTCTGAGCCTCAAGAAATGACCGCAAGCTATCGGAGATCTCTGTCATCTCCGACAATTCCAGCAGCTCGCCTCTGTCATCCTCTTCTAGTACGCCCTCTGCCAGCAGCGCATTAATGAAATCCATGCCTATACGCTCCTGCGATTCGCTTGCAATAGCTCCTTGAGCTGAAGCTTCTTGAACGGTTTGTCGTCCCATGTTGAAGTCCCCCCTTAAATAAAAATATGCTCAGGATGCTCATGACTCAGGAAATCATGGGCTGAAATCGTCCAGCCATATGCTCCCGCAAGACGAAAGAGCACAATATCCCCG
Organism: Paenibacillus alba; assembly: GCF_013204855.1. GTDB lineage: Bacteria > Bacillota > Bacilli > Paenibacillales > NBRC-103111 > Paenibacillus_E > Paenibacillus_E alba. The sequence continues at coordinate 34,133 of NZ_JABMKZ010000021.1, forward strand.
ACGCGAAGACGAGCAACATGAATGTCTCTTGCCAGCACGTCTTTCGGCGTACACAGCTCACCCGCTACGGTTATTTCCTTATCCTGAATTTCTGGCCTTGCAAACGGATAATCCCAGCGCTCCACTGGCACAACCTCGAAAGGATGGCTATGCTGCCAAGCGCCTGGCAATCTAAAATGATGCGAGCCCCCGCGTAAAATCGCATAATGCTTATCGTGGTTGCATTTCAGATCAACAACCTCTGTAGCATAGAAACCGCAGGCTGCCGCTAAATAACGTCCTGGCTCAAACAACAGCTCAACGCCCTCTATTCCCTGCTCTTGCACAACTGCACGAAGCCCGGACGTAAAGGTATCCCACTCAAATTTGCGTTCCAAATCAGTATAAGAAATCCCAAAGCCGCCTCCAGCGTTTACATAAGACAATTGAAGTCCGAAACGCTCCTTCCAGCCTCTAACACGTTCAAGGTAGACGGAAATTAATCTGACGTGCAAGCTGGCATCCAGATTATTGGAAATGGAATGCAGGTGGAAACCTTCCAACTGCACATGAGGCAGCGACAGAGCTAATTCAATAGCTTCAGCAACCTGCTCCTCGTCAATCCCAAACTGTGTCGGCCGACCTGCCATAACAAGCGTTGCTTCAGGGAACGATGCTCTGAGATTTACCCGAATCAAGACGGAGGCTTGGACGCCAAGACGAGCGGCGATAAGCGAAATACGTCTTAATTCAAGTGTGCTTTCAGCATGAATCAGCTTAACACCAAGTTCCAAGGCTTCTTCAATCTCAGCATCCTTCTTGCCAGGTCCGCCGAAGATAACAGGCTTATCTGCCGACACCTCGCGTATTTTCCTAATTTCCCCAATGGAAGCCGCTTCGAAGCCGAACACAATTGGCTCCAAACATTGCAAAATTTCTTTGGCAGGATTAGCTTTCATTGCATAAAACAGGCTGCATCCTTGTGGCAGCCCACCTACGGTTCGCCTCGCGTGCTCTTGCAAGCCTTGCAAATCATAAATAAAAGCAGAGATCGGCTGGGCATGCGTTTCTCTCCATTGCTGAATTGTTGTTAATACCTTATTATCCAACACACTTTGTATCATTAACGCTTATTCACACCTTTCGTGGGAAATAACCTGCTAGCTTTGAACGAAACCTTGAAGATGCGCTTTCAAGGCCCGGAAGGCAACCCCTCGCTCATCTCCAAGCACAAATGCTTGAATACCTAACTCCGTCCATTCCGTGAAGTCTTCCGGCGCCCGCGGGATTGCACAGTAAGGAACGTCACATTGCTTGGCTGTTGCAGATACTTGCCGCAGCGCTTCTTTGACAACCGGATGACGGGTCTGCCAAGGGATGCCGTAGGACTGCGATAAATCAGCCGCCCCCTCCAAAACCATATCAACGCCTGGCACGGACAAAATGTCATGGACCTGCTCCACGCCCGCTCTCGTTTCGATCATAGGGACGACCATGATTTCCTCATTGGCTCTTTGGACATAGGCGGCTAGATCATTTTTCCCGAATATGCCGGCTCGCCCGCTATTGAGACTGCGGTTTCCAAGCGGAGCATACTTGCAGGAACGTACGATCTGCTCCATTTGCTCTCTACTTTCCACTTGCGGGACAACGATGCCTAACGCCCCAGCATCAAGTGCTCGCAATATTTCCTTCGCATTAGGCTCAGACACGCGCACAAGGGCAATCAAATCAACGGCTTCAGCCGCTCGTATCATATGCTCAAGTGTTTCCGGATTCACCTGTACATGCTCATTGTCGATAATAATGAAGTCATAATCAGCGCAGCCGATCATTTCGACGACGAGCGGTGAGGGAATAGAGACCAGCAAACCGAATACGGGGATGCCATTCTTTAGCTTTTGCTTGAGTGTATTCTCTTTGAGCATCTGATTCACCTAAACCTATACAGTGGATTGGGTACTTCCTGGAGCCGAACTTCGGAATCGCCGAATAGTCGTCGTGCGGTCAACTGCTCAACTTGGATCGTTTCTGCAAATAAATCAAACGCTTGATAACGCACTTCATGCTGTGGATGCGCCTGCCTGTAACGATGTATAATCTGAGCGGCTGCTTCCCAGAAATAGGCTTCAGACAGCTCATAATGCTCTTCAAGAAATAAACAAAGTTCGGTTAGATTGATAAAAAAGAAGGCATCATGCACGAAATCACGCACAATCGAGGCGTCCTTTGTTTCAATGAACGAGTTCGGATTGATTCTTGCATGATGTTCGGGCAGCGTATGCAGCATTGGACAGCCTGCCGGATTAGCCAAATGTTCACGTGAGAAGCGGATACCATCATGAAAATCTTTAAAAGCAACGCGAACCGGTACGCCTTCGCGATGAATTAAAATGATATTCTGGGCATGCGTCTCCAGCGCCACGCCGTGAGCAAATAAGAAATGAAGCAAAGGCTCTATCGTTACTTGCAGCAATTGGTTAGTCCAAGCTTCAACGCCCATACCCTGCACCCATGGAGCAATGAGCAGACGGCTCGAGCGGTCCACGGAGGTTAGCGCATTATAAGGAACAGCCTGCTCGTTGCCACGCAAATAAGGATGCAAACTTTCTCGCCAAATGGCGCCGAGCGCGCCATACGCCCGTGATTGTATCGGTTCCGGCCATGTTTCATGGTCGTATGCCACGCCTGCAACTTCACGCAAGAGTACAAAATCAAGCCGCTTGGCATCAGGATCGTCCTGGACAAGGGAATACAGCCAATCCGAAATTAGCGGGGCATTCAGAACCGTATGCTTGGCAAGCATTCGACTCGTTGACGTATTCGTCAAACTCATCGGAAGCTTGAGATAGGGCTTTTCCTTGGAATGAACATTGGCAAGTGTGCGAATCGATTGTTGGGGAGCATACGGTTCCACCCCTTCGCCAATCAGAATGATTCGCCCGTCTGCTAGCTGACGATGAAAGACGCGGATAACCGTTTCCCTCCATTGCCAAGGGTGAACCGGAATCAGCCGATAGTGTTCGAGATCTTTGCCAAAGGCCGCAAGCTTGGATCTAAAGCCGGCTACTACTTCCTCACCCAACTCGGAGGATATCCATGTCTCGTCATGCAGTGCCGAGGAATAAGCTGCCGAACTTTCATCCAGCGCAACGGCAAGCCATAAGGGCTTGATCATTGGTTTAAACTCAGGCCCATACATCCAATTATCATCCAGATTGAAGCCAATCCTTGACTTGTAGCAGGGATGGTAAGGATGGCCATCCATCACATTCGCTTCCAGCGCATCGTACTCGCGTTCAAGACCAGACAGTTCACGATTCGGATTGACGTACTGAGCCTGCGTGTCTTTGATAAGCGTCTGTTCCAATTCTTCTATAAACGTAGGCAATTGGTTGGCAGGGATAACAGGAGCGAGCACCTCCACTAAGAAATGTTCCAATCGCGCCTCAGACGTGGCGCCATCTGGTCCTACGCGCTCAATCCCCTTCTGGCGATTCAAGCGGATTCGGCCGAAACTTATTTTGGGGCTGCCCCAGATTTGGTAGATAAGCGGTAATCCCTCCGTCGAGACCCCCTTCATAACGAAACACGATTCACGCGAAACCGCTGAAATAGACTCATTCACTGTAGAAAATTCGATAATTCGTTCAAACAGCAGCGACTCCACCAATTGCCGTAATATTCGTTTCTCCACCCTGGCATATTCAAGCGATTGCAGCGAAGCTAGCCATGTGTCCCCTAATAAGGCTGCTGGTTTTTCTTGCGTTTGCTGACCGATCATATGTTCCTCCCGCTGTGATAAATTGGATTTGGTATTTGCACATGATCAGGTGCTTCGCTTCGCTGCTCAAATCGGCTGATAAAGTTGGCCTTTGCCGGAAAACCCGGATTGTCCACTAAATCCTGCAGATATCCTCTGGACGGATGGTTTGCCTCTGTAAGAGTCAACTCGTGCATGAGAACACGGCGAACAATTTGCCAATAGAAAGCTTCATCCACTTCGTTGCAGCGTGCAATCGTATGAATGAATGCGCCCAAATGGTTAACGAAAAAGTAGTATTTCAGCCTTTTCCACGCCTCTGCCTCCGTATACAGAACCGGACTGTCCGCTGGAATCAATTGCGGTGTCCAGCCGTGTTTCTCTGCTAGGCTGCGATTCACACTGATTCCTTCCAAATCGCGTACGTAATAGCGAACAGGAACACCTTGATCAAGCACAATCAAGGAGTTTTGCACATGCGCCTCCAAACTAATGCCCATCTCAGCAAATAGCTGAAGAAGGGGGAGCATGGACAACTTCAAATAAGCAGCAAGCCATCCTTCCCAATTCGGCAGCAGTCCCTGATTGGACTGTCGGACCGCCTTAAACAGCAATGGCTCTTTGCCGTCTGGCGGCTGCTCCAGCAAAGCTGCTACGACGAAACAGGCTGCCTGCTCCTCCATCGTCAACTGATTGGCTTGACGGTACACGACGGCAAAGGAAGCAAATAACTGTTCCTGCTCGTGCACAGAGATATCAGGAACATGAATGGATTGAAAGCCAGTTTCAGCTAATATGTCCATGCCTGGATACATGTCCGGCTTGCGTCCTGATTGGAAGGCATGCAAAATGAGGGAAGCATCCATGGTGCGGCGCACCTGATCAACGGTGTTTTCACGGATGAAATTCGTTATCCGCACATGCAGGGGCAGCTTGTAAAACAAACGCTCCTTTGGATCCCATACTGTACGTACAGAGGAAGTAGGGTAGACCTGCTGCCCTTCTTCCAAACCAAGTGGCCCCAAATCAATCAGCTTGCTCTGATGAATTAACGCTTGAACATGGGACTGCTGGCAAACATATTTCATCTGCCATGGGTGCATCGGCAGCAGACTGTATGCCTCTAAGCGATTTCCAAGCTTGATCTGCGCAGCTGCAACAACCGTTGAAGGTGGCATAGGACGCTGACCAATCCACTCCTCACACAGGAGTTCTTTGGACACAGCCATGTAATGCAAAGCAAAAACAGCGCCCATTTCTGGTGCATATTGACTCAAATCAATATCCGTGAATCCTTCAGAACTTTTGGGCGTAGGATGGAATGGATGCCCATACACCATCGATTGCTCTGAACGAGTATAGCTCAGTGGACGGTCTCCTGCTTCCGCAGCAGTTAATTGTGCATGCCTCACATAGATCGCTGTTCTTCTGATGCTATTGGCAATCTGCTCCCGCATGCCCTGTAGAAGACTTTCCTTCATGGCAACATCCACGTTGTAACTGACCTCGAGCAGTAAAAGTTCAACTATCTGCTGGGGGCTTACAGCGATGAATGCCTTCTGAGCTGCTGGTAACCCCTTGCTTGAAACATATAAATTGGAACCATACTGATGTTGACCCGTTATTGAATAATAGCTGAGAAGTCCAACAATCGTAGTTTGGGTCAAAGGCAGTACAATTTTAAACCATTTCGCGTCAGGCTTTTTCATAAAATCTATCGTCTCTTTAGCAAAATCCTCTTCTTCCAGGGTGCTTATCTCGCATCTGGGATCGTTGATTTCCTTTTCCCGTAAATAGCTGTTCAGAAGTCCGCGCAATGCCGCTTGTTCTGCCAGTATCACATCTTGAAAGGAACGCGTTCCATATTTATACAGCATGCCTGCATGTCCTCCTCTTCGTGTTCCACGACCAAGTCGCTGGATAACTCATTTAATAGAGTGGAAGTTTGAGCCCTACATCCTCTTTGCAGGCAAGCAAATAGATCAAGCGGGCGCAAGCAATATCCTCGATAGCCATGCCCATCGGATTCAGAATAATAATCTCATCCTCATTCTGGCGGCCAGGTTTGGCACCAATCACAATCTCGCCTAACTCCGCATAAAGCTGTTCCCTGGAGAACTTCCCTTCCAATACCAGTTGATTCAGCACTTTCTTCTCTCGATTCGATTGATCCCAATCATCGACAATGACTTTATCCGCTTGCAAGTAGACTTCTTTATGGACGTCCATAATCGAAATATTGCTGATGAAGGCTCCCTTGCGAATCCACTCAAACGGAATGTAAGGGGTATCCGTTACCGTACAAGTCACTACGAGTTCGCCTTCGCGAACCGCTAGTTCGGCACTTGCTGCCGTAGAGAATGTCACATGGGGAAACTTGGCCTGCAATTGTCCCGCTAATCGCTCAGCAGCAGGCAGCGATTGGTCAAACAAAAAAACTTCCTGCACATGGTCAAACTGCTCCAGCAAGGAATTCAACTGTGCATGAGCAATTAATCCGCAACCCACACAGGCAATCGTCCTGAATCCTGCGCGCGCTAGATGCTTCGCAGCAACAACGGTAACGGCGGCCGTACGCATGCTGCTGATCAACCCGGCTTCGAGCACAGCGATCGGGAAGTGGCTTGCTGCATCGTTTAGTATGATGACTCCGCTTGCTCGTTCTTTGCTTCTTTCCTGCGGATTATCATGCTTGCTTCCAATCCATTTCAGACCTGATAAAGGGAATTCTCCTCCAATAGAGGCTGGCATGGCAATAATCCGGTCAGCAATATGCCCCTTTTCTCCCGCTGATCGCAAATACGGCTTCAACGGCTGAACATAGTCGCCTCTTGCATGCAGAGAAAGAGCCTCTTCCAATGCCTCTGTATACAGCCAAGAAGAGTCACCGCCAAGCGAGGCAATGGTTTCTCGATTCAAGTAAAGCAATTCAGGCACCGGTTTTTCTGTTCTATCTGCTCTTTTCAAACCTTGCAGTTGTAATTGAGATTGATCGATCATTGTATCTCACCTTTCACATTTCAAGTATTGGATTTTCATATCTAAGGCAGTTGGGCAACCCACTTATCGTCATAAATAAGATCCAGATAGCGGTCGCCGCGATCCGGCAGCAGGGTAACGATTCGCAAAGGCTTATTCGGCGCAGCATCGAGTGTCAGCAGCAGCTTTCGTATAGCTGCAACAATTGAACCTGACGATCCACCGGCAAAGATCCCTTCCATTTTGAGCAAATCTCGGCAACCTTGGGCAGACTCCCTGTCTGTAATATGGAAAGCAGTATCAATCTCGCCAGCATTCAATATTTCTGGAACACGACTAGCGCCAATGCCAGGCAATTCGCGTTTGCCAGGGGTCCCGCCAAAAAGAATCGATCCAACGGCATCAACAGCGATTACACGCAGGTTCGGATATTTTTCACGCATTTTGCGGCTCGTCCCCATGATGCTGCCGGAAGTGCTGACACCGGCGATAAAGATATCAACATGGTCCAGTGCATCTGTAATTTCAGTCCCGGTTCCAGCATAATGAGCTTTCCAATTATTATCATTCGCGTATTGATTCACCCAGAATCCATGAGGCGTCGTCTGGAGCAGTTCATTCACTTTGCGAATTCTCGTTTTCAGAAAACCTCCTTGATCGTCTCGCTCTTCGACCATCACGATATTCGCTCCCATTTGCTGCATAATCGATAAGTTAGAGAGCGCTATCTTAGGGTCCACCACACAGGTAACGTCCAGTCCGTACACCCTTCCCATCATAGCCAAAGCCACTCCCAGATTGCCGGAGGTACTCTCAATCAAGTGCGTGTGAGTGTTGATAGAGCCATCTCTCAGTCCTTGCTCGATAATGTAGCGGGCTGGCCGATCCTTCATACTCCCGCCAGGATTCATATATTCCAGCTTCGCGATAACTTGTACATGTTGTTGCGGAAACAGGTTGCTCAAATGGACGAGTGGCGTGTGGCCTACACAGTCGGCAATTGAGTTTTTCACAGTGCTTAAGGGCAAGTTCGCTTGCAATAGAGACATCATCGTTCCTCCTTTAATTTTAAAATCAACTTACACAGGCAGGACAAGCTTGCCCGCAGGACGTTTCAGCCCCAAGTGATCTCTAAGCGTTCTCCCTGTGTACTCCGTTCGGAATAAGCCTCTTCTTTGCAGCTCCGGCACAACAAGGTTGACGAAGTCTTCAAAACCGTCAGGGAAATACGGCGGCATCACATTAAAGCCATCGGCTGCCTCTTTGGTCATCCATTCCTCCATAACGTCGGCAATATGCTCTGGTGTGCCAGCCACCGTGTAATGACCGCGAGCGCTGGCTGTTCGCAGAATGAGCTGACGAAGGGTCAGATGATGATGATGCACCATTTCGCAAAACATCTGAAAACGAGCTTTTTGCCCTTTAACTTGATCGATCGAGGGCAGTGCATCCAGATCCAGAGGGACATCCAGCGGAAATCTACGCAGATCGGTTTCAAACAGATTGGACAGCCGAACGAGGCCAAGTTCAATCGAGGCCAATTGGGTCAGTTGTTCCTGTTTGTCGCGTGCTTCCGCTTGGGTGACGCCTACGATTGGACTGAAACCTGGCAGAATTTTCAACTCATCTCGGGAGCGGCCATACGCTTGCATTCTTTGCTTGACGTTCGCATAAAAAGCTATGCCATGCTCCAACGTATCCTGAGCTGTAAAAATAACTTCCGCCGTCTCTGCAGCCAAATTCATACCGGCTTCAGACGAACCTGCCTGAACAAGCACGGGGTACCCTTGGGGTGAACGGCAAATATTTAGCGGACCACGCACTTTAAAATGCTTGCCCTCGTGGTGAATCGGGTGGATTTTATGATCAAAATCGCAATAAATGCCGCTCTCTTTATCAGCGATAATCGCATCATCATCCCAGCTGTCCCACAACTGCTTTAATACATCAAGAAACTCCTTAGCCCGCTCATACCGCTCCTCGTGCTTGGGATGCTGCTCCATGCCAAAATTAACAGCAGTTACATCTCCAACTGAAGTCACGCTGTTCCAGCCTGCACGTCCACCGCTGATATGATCGAGTGAGGCGAACATTCTTGCTACGTTGTAAGGTTCGTTGTAGGTCGTTGATACGGTGCCGATCAAGCCGATTCGTTCCGTGCCCATCGCAAGAGCTGACAGCATGGTGAAAGGTTCGAGCCCCGCACTCACTTTGTACTTAATGGCCGGTGTCAGCACCAGAGCGTCTGCGAGAAACAGCGAATCCAGCTTCGCTTTCTCAGCCATTTGTGCCAGCTTCGTATAGTAGTGTATATCTGTAATCAACTCCGGCGTTGTAGCAGGATGCCGCCATGATGTTTCATGATGGCCTGTGCTCAACAGAAATAAATTCAAATGCATTTGGCGTTTTGGCGAAATCATTAACCCTAGCTCCTTTACCTAATTGGATGATTGCAACCTGATCTCTTTGCGTGTAGTCATTCGCAGAACCAGGAAACCTCCTGCCAGCATCATGCAGCCATGCAGCGTAAAAATGAAAGACGTACTGATGAATCCCCCAAAAAAGCCGCTTGCCAGCGGACCCGCAATTTGACCAATAAACAGCGTGCTTCTTGTAAGTCCATGTCTGGTTCCCAACTGATCGCTCTGAGAGCTTCGTGTAACGATAAGAAAAACAGACTGAACTAATGCGCTTGAAGCAAAACCTTGCAGGATTCTTAATGGAATGAACCAAGCAATACTTGGGGCAAATGCTTGTATGACAATCGCTGTACAGCATAGTAGTGAAGCCAGGAAATACGTCCGATGAACCGGACTCCGATCATTTCTCCTTCCCCACCAAGAGGAGGCTATCCAAGCTGACGCCCAATTCATCGCTTGTAGAATGCCGATCCAAGCCGCGGTTTGAGAAGGATTGTTAAGATGCTGTTTCACATGCACGGGCAGAACAGGGAGAAGTCCATGCAAGCAGAAATTGGCGCATATCCCTGCAAGCAAGAATCTAACGACCGTCTTTTCTCGCAGCAATTCGCTGAACTGTCCCATGAGGCCTGTTGACTTTACAGTCGATCCTCGATTAGTCCGCGATTCCTTCAACCCTATCATGCAGAGGATTGTCCATAGGGCAACCAATCCACCCAACAGCAGCAATAAACGATGGAAACCAAACCATCTGAACATCGTCCCTCCGAGCAGCGGGCCAAGCATAGAACCAGCAGCCAGCGCTCCTTCCAGCTTGCCGCGCACAAGCCCCTGTTCCTCAGGCTTTACCTGGGAAGCTGCCAATGTACCGACGGCATCAACGACGCCGCCCAAAGCCCCTTGCAGCAGCCGCAGGATAAACAGTTGAAGTGGACTTGTGACCAGCCCTGTTGCCGTAAGTACGAGAGCAGTGCCAAAGAGGGCTCGCACCACCATCCACTTGCGGCTGGTTTTATCTCCCAACAGCCCCCATAATGGTGCTGTCAGCGCAGCCGATACGGCAGGAGCCGCTAGACTTAGACCGCTCCACATTAATATGGATGCTTGATCGTCTGCACCTAACTGCTCTATATAGAAGGGAAGCAGTGGAGCAATAACCATTGAACTCAACACGGACAAGAAATGGCTGCCCCAGAGTAGCCGAAAACTTACTTTCCAATCTCCGATCATATTAATTGACATCCTGTCATTCATTGTTTCAAGAGACTTCCTCCCGTTCACCTTGTATTTTCAAGTGAAATCGGTTACCTATCGGCTTACTAATTGATAATGATTATCACTTAGACAAATGATATCATGTTTAATTAGCCTTATATATGGTCTGTTTGGATGATTTTGGTTATCTAAATAGATTACGGTAGAAAGAGAAACGGCTTCACCGCCAAAAGAGATGAGCCTCTTCAAAGCGACGAATCCAATAACGGGATTCTATGAGGGAGGGAACTATAGGACGCTATTCTAGCCAAAAGTGGGTTTAAGGTGAGGTTGGGGGAACTACAGTGCGTTATTTTGCTGTTTGGTGGGAAATTAAGCGCTTTTCATGGAAATAAGACCCTGTAGTTCCACTATTGCCATCGTATCCCTGCAATTTGGCTAGAATAGCGTACTTTAGTTCCCTCCCGCGAAGCATCTGTGGTAACACGACGGAACAGGGAGTCACTCTCAAACACAAAAAAGCCTCCGCACGTTTCTAATGTTGCTTAGAACGCGCGGAGGCTTAGAGTTATTGCGAATGTGACCTCGCTAATCTTGGTCAATCATCTGTTTAAGTGTATAAATAAAATCAGTGCGGGATTGATCAATTTCCAATACTTTTTTTATATTTTGGGCATGCTTTTTGACCGTATTTTCGGACACGTACAGGATACTGGCAATCTTTTTCACCGAGTAATGATTGCATAGCAGCTCAGCAACCTGTGTTTGTCGCTCACTCAGCTTACGGCGCGGATGATCGCTGGGACGATCGGCTATCCCCACCCCTGCTGTCCTCGTATTTCGTTGCTCTGGTCTATCTACATGAGCGCTTACCGTACTCTCCCAAGTAATAACGACCTTTTCAGATAAATCCAAGGCGGAGACCTCTTTTAGTATCATAATGTGCAGGGAGTCCAGTTTCTCATTGACAGTGGAGTTATGGACATGAGAATCAACAGTAAGTTTTAATTTCTTGATAATCATAGCACTTATACCCCCTAATAGTAGGTCATACTCTTATTTCAATTCCCCGATGTTCACAAGCAAAGAACAAGGTTCTATGTCATTCAACTGGTAGTGTCATTTTACATTGATAATGATAATCATCATCAAAATTATTGTCAAATAATATTAAGCTCTTGCCTCTTCCCCTTAGGCGAAATCTTGCGCCCCTTCCCATGCGGAATACAAATTGGCGTACCAAATAATAGATCTGCGCCGATTTCACACTCCATCCCATACACCTCGCGAATCATCTCTTTGGTTACGATATCTTCCGGCATTCCTTGAGAATGAACCCCTTTATTGTGAACAGCGATCATATGATGCGCATACCGGCAGGCCAAATTCAAATCATGCAGCACCATGACAATGGTACGCTGCTCCTGTTGATTCAGTTCAAATAACAAATCCATGATTTCAACTTGATGGGCTACATCCAAATAGGTTGTCGGCTCATCCAATAGCAGAATCTCCGTATCCTGTGCTAACGTCATGGCAATCCAAGCTCTCTGCCGTTGACCCCCGGAAAGCGAATTCACATCGCGATCCATCAGATGGCTCATGTGAGTTAGCAAAAGCGCTTTCTGCACCTGAAGCTCATCCTCCTCGGACCATTGATGAAATAAGCTCTGATACGGATACCGCCCCAGTCGTACCAACTGCAAGACGGTTAGACCCTCTGGCAGAACAGGTCCCTGTGGCAGCACGGCCATCTGTCTGGCTACTTCCTTGGTCGAGAGCCGGGCAATTTCGCGGCCATTCAAAAGAATCGAACCTTGTGCAGGCTGCAGCAATCTAGCGAATGAACGCAATAAAGTAGACTTGCCGCAACCGTTGCTCCCAATCAGAATAGTAATCTGCCCGTGCGGAATATGTAAGTTTAACGTATCCATAATGATTGTTTCTCCGTACCGGAGCGTTAGCTGCTGCGCGGTTAGTGCAGACTTGATCATCATTAAACCTCCTTCTGTCCTCCATGTCTTCGTTTCGGCTAGCCTTGCTGCCTTTTTACTTTGATTAGCATGTATAAAAAGAATGGCGCCCCAATCACCGCAGTGAACACGCCAGCTGGGATATCTCGCGGCGCGAATAAGGTGCGTCCTACGAGATCAGCAGCAACGAGCAGAATGGCCCCCATCACTGCAGAGCAGACGAGTAGAATGCCATGCGAACCACCAACGATTCGGCGCGAGATATGCGGCGCCATCAAACCGATAAAGCCAACGCTGCCGACAAAAGCGACGGCCGATCCCGCTAACCCTGCTGCTGTGAAGATCAGCGCAAAACGTTGAAGCTGCAAACGCCCCCCCAACAAGATGGGCAGCTCATTGCCGAGCACCTGAATATTCAGACGTCTGCTTAGCGTAAACAGAATCGGCACAAATAGGATCAGCCAAGGTGAGTAATAGAGAACCGTATCCCAGTTGGCGCCGTATACCGTACCTGTAAGCCAAACCTTGGCTTGACTGAGCACAGCAATCGGACTGAAGATGAGAAAAAGCGTCTTCAGAGCTTCAAGGAGAGCAGATACGCCTAGTCCGACCAAAATGATACGAGATGGCGATATCCCCTTTTTCCAAGCGGCCAGATAGATGAATACCGCAACTACCAAAGCGCCTACAAAGGCAAACACTGGCATAAGAAATATACTCGTTTTGAGACTGAAGATAGCAAGAAACAACACTGCGGCCATCGCTGCACCGCTTGTAATCCCGATAATATCCGGAGAAGCCAGCGGATTGCGGACAACGCCTTGCATGATCGTTCCGGCCAATGCGAGAGCCATCCCTGCCAAACAAGCCATGATAAGCCGCGGCAGCCGGAAGTTCCATATGACAATCGATTCCATCGCCTCTCCATGAGGACCACCCCATAGCACCTGCACCGTTCGCAGTGGCGAAATATAGAGTGTTCCCGCACCTATACTTATGATCGAAAGCATCAAGAGGATCAGCATACTTACAAAAAGCATTGCCATTCGTTTCTTTTCCATTAAAAAGGATATACGCAATCGCTCAGAGCGAAAAGTGACATAGCGACTCATTTCGCAACATACTCCTTTCTTGCCAAATAAATAAAGAACGGAGCACCGATGATGGCTGTCATAACGCCAACGGGAACTTCCTTCGGGTACGCAACGAAGCGAGCTGCGATATCCGCAGCCAGCAAGAGCGAAGCGCCCGATACAATGCTGTAAGGAATCACCCAGCGATGATCAATGCCGACAATCCCCCGTACAACATGTGGAATGATCAAGCCGACAAAGCCAATAGGCCCGGCAATCGCCACAGAGGAACCAGCAAGCAGCACAATGACAATTAGCGCGACAATCTTGACACGCAGGGTGTTCTGCCCTAAGCCCTTGGCAACATCCTCGCCGACAGAGATAACATTCATCGCCTGGCCAAGAAACAGCGCGCATATGGCGCCTGCCAAGAAAAAGGGCAGCACCGGCAATATGGCTTCAAGCTTGCGTCCTTCCACGGATCCCGCCATCCATAGAAAAATATTATCCAAAACACTGTCATTCGATACGAGAATTGCGGCGGTGAATGAGGTGAATAAAGCGGACAAGGTGACTCCGGCCAACGTCAGTTTAAGCGGCGTTATGCCCTCATGACCAACAGCGGCTATGAAGTAAACCCCAACAGCTGCAACCGCGGCACCCAGCAACGAGAGCCACATGAATTCGAGCTGCGAAGTCATCGAGAGCACAGAAAATCCGATAACAATGAAGAAGCCCGCTCCCGCATTGATTCCGAGAACGCCTGGCGAAGCCATAGGATTCCTCGTTAAGGCTTGCATCAACGTTCCCGCTGTCGCCAAAGCCCCTCCCACGATGCAGGCGATTAACGCTCGCGGCAATCGGATGTCGCGTATAACAACGTGTGCGTTCGTTCCATCAAAGCGCAAATATGCAGCAAGAAATGTAGACCATGATGTATCGGTATAGCCATACACATTGCTGCTGAGGAACAGAGCTGCCGCTATGCCCAAACCAACGACTAGCCCCGTAATTCTGGCTGAATTGCTTCGAAGTATCATCTTACGTTCCCTTCCGTATAAACGAAATTCAAACCCGTAGCCAAGTCATTCGACCAGATTACGGGTTTGTCCAACTTTTTTTATTTTAATAAATACTTCGACAACTCATCGACCATCAGATTGGCGGAAATAATGCCCCCTGAGGAATTCCAAATGCCATCGTTCACTTTGATCGCTTTTCCTTTTTTCACGACGTCCAAGTTTTTCCAAAGCGTTTCTTCCTGCCAAGCTTTTTCGGTTTTGGCAGTCATCCCTTTATCGTCTTCCAGTGTAAAATAGAACATGATATCACCATCCAACTCTGGAATACGCTCCTTCCCTATAATCTCGGCGAATGTAGGTTTATCTTGCGCTGCGGGCCTCTTGAGACCAATTTTTTTGAGAATGCCGCCAGCAAATGTATCTTGATAATAAACCCTTACTTTATCCTCCAAATAGAAGCGAACCAACGAAACCTTGGTATTTGTTTTGTCACCTAGTTTTTGCTGAAGATCCTTCACTTTGGTTTCAAAAGCAGCCAACTGCTTCTCGCCCTCTTCATTCTTATTCAATGCTCCTGCATAAATTTTGAAGTTGATCAGCGAGTCTGAATTGGTTCGTTCCGAGAAAACCGTAGGCGCGATGCTCGATAATTGCTGATATATTTTCTCTTGACGCAGCTTGTTGCCGATAATTAAATCAGGCTTGAGCGCTGCGATCGCCTCCAAATTTGGCTGATTTTCATCTCCGACAATCTGCACACCTTCCAATTTGTCCTTCAAATGGTCATAATAAGGTTGTACGCCCCATGCTTTAACCATCCCAACTGGTTTGATGCCAAGTGCCAGAGCAGCCTCCACGGCATCATTAACCAAAATGACAACTCTTTGCGGATTACCTTTAACCGTCGTTTCCCCCATAACATGTTTAACCGTGTAGGGTGTACTAACTGCTGGAGTTGCCTTCTCTGTTGCTGCAGCGCCAGCTGCGTTTGTTGTGGGCTGTGAAGATGTTGTGGGTGTTCCTGCGCCACATGCCGCCAAAATAAGTGATAAAATGATGAAAAGAAGCCCCATTGTATGTTTTCTAGTACCTTGCCGAATCATGATTTCTCTCTCCCTTTTTGTATTGATAATGATTCTTGTTATCATCTATTAGTCTAAAGCAAGCGTTATTGACCGTCCATGACCTGAAATATCCGATATGATGCACAATTCTACCAGTAAACTCATAAATGCTAGCGAGAGGGTGAGAATATTTTGCCTGCCACATCATTTCATCATGTTTCCCCTAAAAGTCATACCCTCCATATGCTCTCTTCCATCCGCAGATTGAGGCGATTGCAGCCCTTCTTGCAACGAACTAGAACTGTCCATGTTTCTATGCTCTGCCTCATTGCGAAAGGAAGCGGAACGATCGTGATTAACGATGTGCCGCATTCCTATGAGCCGCATCAACTATTTCATTTCAGTCCTGGTACAAAAATTGGCATAGAAACCATGGATGCAGAAACCCAGTATTACCAAGTCATTATCCATTCTGTGACAACGATGAGGCGCAGACAACAATGGACGCTCAAGAGTGCTTCTGGTTCACTGAAAGGACTGCCCACAGGACCTTTGACTTCGCGTAATCCCGATCAAGTACAGCAAAGAATCATTGATCTTTATCATTTGATCCATCCCATTGGGGCTGACGATGGGAATGGGGCTACAGATCCCGATTTGCAACTGCAAGGTCTGCTTCACTTCCTCATTTCAGATACGACAAAAAAAGAATCTCCACAGCTTCCCACACATGGGATAGACGCCTGTATTGCCTATATTCATCAACAATACCACCAAAAAATTACACGCGAAAAACTGGCAGACATCGCGATGCTTACTCCTAATGCGTTTTGTCGCAGCTTCAAGCGCGCAACAGGTATTTCCTTTACTGATTATTTAAATCGTGTAAGGATCAAACATGCCAAAGATCAGTTGACACCCTCCTGTTCCATTAAAGAAGTAGCTAGTAGCGTCGGTTACAGCAGTGAGTATTATTTCAGTCGCTTATTTAAAGAAGCTGTTGGCTACTCACCCACGTTGTATATTAAAAGAGAACGCCTTACAATCGCTTCGGCTTCGCGTACTGGATTTCACAACAATTTAGCCTCTATAGGACTGAATCCAGCTGCCGGGGTGGATTGCTACCGATATCCATGGATGAATGACGCTGATTATAATTTGCGATTAACGTCAGCCTTGGAACAACTTAGGCTTGTGAAGCCTGATCTTATCATCGCCGACTACTTTCATAAATCCTTATTTGAGGTATTGAAACAGATTGCTCCTACAGTTGTCCTAGATCATCATCTTAACTGGCGTCTGACACACATGAATATTGCCGAGTTGGTCGGACGTGAAAAAGAAGCCTCGCAATCCTTCCATCAGCTAGATGAAAAAACGTCAGAAGCCCGCTATTCGCTGGACAAATCGATCGGGAATGCACGTGTTACCGTCATGCAGGTTGTTCCGCATGCGCTTCGTATTCAGGGAGCTGTCAACCATCCGTTGAATGAATTGCTGTATGCCGAGCTTGGCATGAAGCCAGGCAATGCGGTATCTCCTACCAAAATGCGCGATGAAATGTTGGTCGAAGAATTCCCAAGTCTTAAGACCGAGCACTTATTTATTATCAAACATATTAATCATCCGGAATCGGATCATTTATTTAAGCAACTCATACAGACTCCTGCGTGGAGCTCAATTCCTGCTGTTGCCAACCAACAAACGCACTATATTCCGAACTGGCTTCTCATGAGCTGGACCCCTATTGGTAGAAGCAAGATCATTCAAGATCTTACGGAGATGTTCCTTTCGCCTGCAAAATGAATCGAATTGCCTCGCTGATCGGCCAATTCCGAGAGAGATCGGGGCCCTGCTTTATTCTTCTCATTGGAATTTGTCCACTGAAATCAGCCGTCAAAGAGTTTTTTGCCAGCTTACACTGGAAATAATCCAATGAAATACTCATTAAAAGCTCAAAATACTTACTTTTTAGATTATGCATTGGAGTTTATCCAGTGAAATCGTCCTTCAAGCTCTTCAAACTAACTTGCATTGGAATTAATACAAGGAAACCAGCTTATCACTCTGAAGCCCTTCTCAAAAAAAAGGGGAGACTTCTGCTTTCCATTCATTTGCACATAGGGAAAACCGTCAGGAAAACATCCTGACGGTCCTTTTGCGTGTAAACTCATTCTTTATTGTCAACGAATCGGCTTGCGCTTGAATAATAAATAAAGGAAGAACGGGGCCCCGATGCCTGCCGTGAATACCCCAGCCGGTATATCAAGCGGCATAAACAGCATACGCCCGGCCAAATCAGCCAACAGAAGCAGAATCGCGCCGGTTAAAGCCGCAACAGGAATGATGAGCGAATATGAATTGCCTACGAGTTTGCGGGCGATATGTGGAGCCATGAGGCCGAGGAACGAAATCATCCCTGCCACCCCAACAGCCGCACCGGCAAGTGCTACGCTGTAGAGCAGTACGATCACTCGGGTAGCCTGTAGCCGGCTGCCAAGCCCCATAGCCGTCGCTTCGCCTAATGTCTGAATCGTCAACTCCTTCGCATACACGAAGGATAGCGGGATAAAGATGGCAATCCATGGAAAGATGACCTGCACGTACTTCCAGCTTGTCCCGTAGATGCTGCCTGTCATCCAATTCAACACCTGAGCCGCCAAATAAGCCGGACCGCTAATGAGCAAGAACATGGTGAGCGCCCCCAGCGCGGTAGAAAGGCCGATGCCGATGAGCACCAGCCTGTAGGTCGACACTCCCTGCTTCCAAGCAAGGGTATAATTGATCAGCACCGCGAGAAGCGCGCCCACCATCGCAATAACCGGAACCCAATGAATGCTGTAGCCGGTGAACAGTGTCATGAAAGCAACAGCCGCTGCCGATGCGCCTCCGGTGACGCCCAGAATGTCCGGTGAAGCGAGCGGGTTCCGAATCACCCCCTGCAGAAGGGCGCCTGATACGGCCAGCGCCGCCCCAATCAGGATCGCAGTAAGGATTCTCGGAAGCCGGAATTTCAGCAGAATCAGCTCTGAGCTGCCCATATTCTGTCCGATCAACGAGCGGAAAACATCCTTCATCGGGATGCTTACACTACCAACAGAGAGGCTAACCATTGAAAGCACGATCATCACGAGAAATAAACCGATAATGATCAAAGCCGATCTTCTCGAGCGTAATTTAGCCATGCTCCTTCCTCCTTGCCGCATGGATCAGAAAGGGAACACCGAGCATCGCCGTAGCGATACCGACGGGTACCTCCTTAGGCATCAGGACGAAACGCGACGCAAGATCCGCCGCTACGAGCAGCAAGGCTCCGCTTAATGCGCAGCACGGCAGCAGCCACCGGTGATCATGGCCGATCAGCGCCCGGCACAGATGCGGAACGATCAGCCCGACGAACGCGATCGGGCCTGCCGCCGAGACCGAACTCCCGGCGAGCAGTACGACGGCAAGCGAGGACAGCAGCCGCACGAGCGTCACCCGCTGACCCAGACTCCGGGCACTGTCCTCGCCCAATACCATAATGTTGAAAGAGCTTGCCAAAAACAGCGCTAGGCCTAAACCAATCGCCATATAGGGGGCTACTGACAGCAAATGGTCCAACTTCCTTCCGGAGACGGACCCGATCATCCAGAACAAGGCCGTATCCAGCGACTGCTTGTTAATTAGAATCAAGCCGGACGTGATCGACGAGG
This sequence comes from Paenibacillus alba, assembly GCF_013204855.1. GTDB lineage: Bacteria > Bacillota > Bacilli > Paenibacillales > NBRC-103111 > Paenibacillus_E > Paenibacillus_E alba. The sequence continues at coordinate 53,316 of NZ_JABMKZ010000021.1, forward strand.
CCAAAGCCCCCATCGCCGCGCCGGCCAGGGTAAGCTTGATCGGCTCGAACCAGCTGCCACGCATCGCCATGGCGTAGACGCAGATCGAGACGAACAGCGCGCCCGCAAAAGCGATCCAAATCATCGCATTCATCGAAAGAGCCGATCCAAATAGGACCAGCCCGATGACGATGAATAACGAAGCACCGGCATTAATGCCGAATATGGAAGGGGACGCCAGTGGGTTTCGCGTCAACACCTGCATGACGGCACCGGCTACTGCGAGACAGGCACCAACGGCAGCTGCGACCAGAACCCGAGGCACCCGGGTCGTTCGAAGAATCAAATGCTCGTTCGAGCCGTCGAAATGCTTGTAACTCATCCACAAATCGCCAAGCGTATATGTATGCGCCCCAAGTAAAACGCTCGCTGTGGCGAGCATAAGCAGAAACACAGCTCCCGCCGACAATCCGATCATCTTGCTTTTGCGTGTGTGAAGCAAGGCAGCCGTATTATTTGACATCGAAATACTTGATCAACTCATCGAGGAGCAGGTTGGCCGCTTTGTATCCGCCTGCGGAGTTCCAAATTCCTTCATCTACTTGAATCACTTTATTGGCTTTCGTAACGTTTAAGTTTTTAAATAACGGGTCATTCATCCATTCCTTCACTACGCTCGCAGCATCTGTCTTCCCTTTGGCTTCCGATACGAAGTAGAACAGGACATCTCCATCCATTTTGGCGATATTTTCTTTATTCAAAACTTCGATGAAAGAGTCCTTCTCCTGCGACTCAGGACGTGCGATGCCCAGTTGGCCCAGCAGCACGCCGGCGAATGTCTGTTTCTGGTAAATGCGCACTTGCGTCGCCGAGAAACGCACTAGCGAAACTTTCGTTGCTGCCTTGCTGCCAAGCTTCGCTTTCACTTCCGCTACCCGCTTGTCAAAAGCAGCCATCACTTTCTCGCCTTCATCCTTCTTATTTACCGTCTCCGAGTACAGCTTGAAATTAATTTTCCAATCTCCGACCAAATCAGCCGCGAACACCGTAGGAGCAATTTGCTTCAATTGATCGTAAATTTTCTCCTGCCTCACTTTGTTCCCGATAATCAAATCCGGTTTCAAGCTGGCAATCAGTTCAAGATTGGGCTGCAATTCATCCCCGACGACTGTTACATTCTGCATATCGTTCTTGATATGATCGTACCATGGTTCCCCAAGCCAGGACATAACCGCTCCCACCGGTTTAACGCCAACTGCGAGCAGCGCTTCCGTCCCCTCATTGGTCAGAATAACGACTCGGGATGGCGTGCCCTTAATCGTCGTTTCGCCCATCGCGTGTTTAATGACCCGCGAGGCATCAGCTTCCTTATTGGCCGCAGCGGATGGAGAGCTGCTTGCGGCCGGGACCGGCGTCACTCCACTCGTCGTGGTCGGGGTTGCCGTTGACCCGGTTGAACAGGCACTGAGCAGTAATGTGAAACAGATGACGACCATGGCAGTCATCCAGGCTTTTGATTTCTTATACATCTGTGAATCTCCCTCTTCTCTATAATGATAATGATTCTCATAACCATTACTACTATAGCGTCTAAGCCCCCCCTCCACAATGGGATATTTCGACAGCGGGAATGGATTATTTCGACGCCATTCCCCGCCGTACGACTCTTTGAACCTTTGGGGAGAGATTCCCTCCTGCTTCTTGAAAATCCGGCTGAAATAATAACTGTCCGCGTAGCCGACACTCTCAGAGATCTCTTTCAGCGTTCTGTCCGTATTGACGAGAAGTGCCTTGGCCTTATTTACCCGAAGCCCGATCAAATACACGATCGGGCTTGTATTCATTTGATTTTTAAACAGACGGAGCAGTTGTCTGGACGTACATTCCAGCGTTTCGGCCAACGCTTCCAGCGTCACCGTTTCCTGATAATGCTCCTCCATATAATAGATTGCTTGACTGACGAGATCGGGACGGATGACGTCGACCCCTTGTTCGTGCAGCTGCTCGACCAGTTCGTAAAGCAATTGATAGAATAGCGTCTTTACTTTGAATTTATCGAGCGGACTGGGCGCCTGCCATATTTGATACATATGCTCCAGCTTCTGCAGCCAAGATATCGGATACTTAGGAGACAAACTATAGCGCAACTGGAACGGATTCTCGCGCTCCATCAGATTGACCAGCTCATATCGGCTTGGAAGCGGCAACGTTGCCTTGTACAACACCATAAAATATTCCAGCTGCTCCACAGCCGCAATGTCAAGGCTAAGCCCTTTTCCTACGTGCAGAACATGGAATCGCTGCATGCGGCTCTCAATTCCGTCTATGTGCAGCTTAGCGCTCCCGCTGGTAACATAAAGGAAAGCGCTTGTCGGCACGCGATATCCGCGCATGACTTCGCCAGGCTCCAGCATCATACGGCGAACGTCCATCACTCTGATGAGAACGTGATTCCACAAAACGATATGGTCGCTAATTCTCATAAATCGGTCATTCCTTTCTTTCCCATCTATTAACCTATCATATCACAATTGAAAATAATTCTCATTATCATTCGCGATTTTGAAAAAGACGAAACCAGCTCGGCTCCGTCTTTCATCGGTTAATATCCATTGCTTTCGTTTAAAGTTTAAAGTCTTACCCATTTGTATCCCTGCCATGTGTGTATGTAATACCACGTTTGTCCTTCATAAGAAGTCCATTCACGTAAAGCCATGACGAATTGTTTAGAGAAGGTCAAAGCATTGTTCAACGCTGCACTATCCTCATAAGGCGCATCTAACGCAATCGATGTGTGAGATAATTCAATGCTAAGCTGACTCTTCTTAACACCGAACTTTTGATCATTCTCGAAATCTCCAGTCATCCGTAAGGCAACTTCCCTAGATGGATTGATCCATACCCCAGTTCCTGAGCCGTTAGCCAGCGTAAAGTACCAATCGTTTATTTTGCCAATCGCATGTACGGCTTGCGGAGGTTCTTCTGACGTTGAAACCCCAGCGTAGCTGTAGGGTGTTTTGAAATACTGGAAGGGCACGGGAAGATCAATTGTCCGATCGACTGCTTCGATTCCTTCCATTCCAAGTCCATAGTCCCTATCCAAATAAATCCATCTTAACCCTTGCGGCGTATCAACTTGATACCACACACTGGCACCAGCCATACTTGTGATCATATATTTGGTTAGGGCATTTGCCAATTGAGGTTTCAGTTTGGCTTCATTCTGTAATGGCTCAGCAAAAGGGAACAGATACACCGCGCTTTCCTGCGCAATAGGTACAAGGCCTTTAACCGGAACCCCTTTGTATTTCTCAGCGTATTCGAAAGGGCGAATCCATTTATCTCCAAGCCATGATGTGTGAATCAAAAACCACTTATCTTCAGTCCGACATGGCGTATACGGGTCGCACACATCTAAAGAAGCAATTGCCTGAACTTTCTGAGGGGATAGCTTATAATCCGTCATTTTCGAAGGTGCCTTATAAATAGGAGTCTCCCTATCCAGCAAGGTCAGATTCTGATTCTCGACAACTAACTTGCCGTACTTATAAGATCCCTCTTTTAAATTAATCCAAGCCTTGCCAAGCCATGTTTCAACCTGAACTTTTTCCAAACTTATGATGTTTAGCAGCATGCTTTTCTTAATAGGCGCTAAGTGAACAGACTGAAGCGGGCTTAGAGCACCTATAGCATCATCGGCTCTAGTATCCTCCGATGCATACAAAGTAAACTCGTCTAGAAGCGTAATAAAAGGCATATCACTTGATGCAGCAAGTTCCTGGTCTGCAAAAGAACTTTGTGGCGCTGCTAGCAAAACAATCGCTGTGACCAACATCCATGTCAAAAGTTTCCTATAAATGGGACTCATCTCCTTTCCCAATTCGCAAGCTCCATCTACAATATTTTAGTAAACATGATTTCCAACGGCTCATTTGCAAGCATCAAACACCCTGCATCCCTATAACCCAATTTCCGGTAGAAATGCTGTGCCTCTTCGTTCGCCAATGTAGATGTCATAACCAATTTAAAACCCTTTTGTTTCATTTCGTCTTCCCAAAAGAGAACAGCTTGCTTGCCTACACCTTTGCCCCGAAATGGTTCATCTACCCAAATCATATTCATAAAAGGGGTGTTATCCCAGAAATATCCGTACCTGATCCATCCAAAACTAGTTTCCTCTTCGTTCTTCAGCATATATATTTCATTTCCCTTAATCTTCGGCAAGATTAAATCCTCTAAAATATGATGATCTCGGTCACGAATGTAATCGTAGTCTAGTTCCGTTGCGACAGTGATTCTCACTTCAATGCCCCTTTCGTGTTGACATTTCCATCCGGCACGAGCCAGTATCTTTTGAACAAATTCACTCTTGGCATTGGTATACGAGGCACGGTCATTGTGAAATCGTTGTGCCAGTTCCAACTTCAAATCACCATATATTTTAGCGTCCTCAGGATGAGTTCTCAAATAATCCCGAAAAATAATATGACGTTGATATTGGTCGTTTTCTACCGTGCATACGTACAGGTGATGCCAAGTTATGCCAGCTGGAGGAATAAAAGCCTCTCACCCTGCAGCTCCTAAATCGCCTTCATGTACGTACCCAAGTGTGGCAAGCCCTAGAATTGCAGTCTGGACGTCTGCCTGCTTAGATACAATAACGTCGATATCAACAATTGGTTTAGCTGCTAATCCTGGAACGGCCGTGCTCCCGACGTGCTCTATTCTGACATTGAGATCGCTTAAAACCGGAAGTACGAAGTCTCGTAACTGCTCAAACAACAGAACCCAACTTGGATCGTATTCTACAACTACTACACTGGAACCCATAGAAATCCTCATCGTTTTCCTTCACCCAGTAAACCTATATAATTTCCAGCTTCTCTTACGGTGAATCCATATATTTTTTGAGCTTTTCTAATTGATTTTCGTTTTTTTCCTTGAGCTACAAGTTTTTGGAGATCTTCGTCCAAAGGATTTCTTAACCCCATCTCTTTTACTATACTACGCAACAAATCATTTGTGGCTATTTGCCGTATTAAGACTATACTAACTATTGCGGATACCGAAATAATGATAACAATACTCCAAACCATTCCAAATAAAGAGTCCAGATGATCCACCTCCACTAAATAGTAATATGTAGATTCGAGTTTTTATTGCAGCGCTCCTAAGATGTCTTGGATAAAAATGTATTATAGCATAAAATACTTCTATGAATTCTTGGAAATACCTTTCCTCTCTACGTATCAATATATTTATGATAAGCTGCCCATACATAGAAGAGGCTGTCCCATAAGCCGAATTTTAGTAGGTAAGCGTCGATAGATGATGGGGTTGATTACTTTCATGTGGACTGAAGGGGCTTCAAGATCAGATCCGTTCACCCGAGTGTAAAAGCCTGCGAAAATACAGGAATTTCCGGGCGAATGCGATTAAAAAGTGGAAATGCCTGCAATTGTGCAGGCATCTTTATCTTTTTCAGCCGTAAATTCAGAAAAAGCCTCAAAAGCCTGCACAATTGCAGGAATTTAATAGTTCTGGCTATTCCAAGAGCAAAAAAGATGCATAATTGCAGGTTTAGAGAAAGAAACTGGAGCTAGAGTCAGAGAAAGTAGGAGGCTAATCAAGAGATTATCAGGACCCGTAACAGCTATGTGAAATAGATCCGGACGCCATATTCATACGCATGAAAGAAGATCACACGCAGAACGGGCATAACAGCAGTTTATGTCAGGTTACAATGTACAATCCGAGCTGCCGGTAATGGAATAGTAAAAGTAAGTTTGGTATAGGCACGATCGAGCCTCTCCGAATCCCAATCAAAAAGCAAAAAAGCTGTCCCTCAAGTAGGTTTATCTACTTATGAGACAGTCCCTTATCTTCCTTTTTCCGTCTCGGCTTCCCACTTGGTTATTTCCTCCCGAACACGGGGCGCTACCTCCGTTCCTAGCAGTTCAATGGCTCTCATCACTTGAGCATGCGGCATCGTGCTTAACGGAACATACAGCATAAAGCGTGTAACCCCTACGTTTTTGCGAAGGTGAATGATCTTCTGAGCAACCGTATCGGGATCGCCGACATACAGGGCTCCTTCAAAACTGCGCGCAGCATCGTAGCTTGAACGATCATAATGCGCCCAGCCCCGCTCTTTGCCTAATCTATTCATACCGGCCATGGTAGAAGGAAAAAATGTATCTGCAGCGCGTTCAGTATTCTCTCCAACAAATCCTATCGAGTGCGCCCCAACCTTAAGCCGCGATTCATCATGACCAGCGTGCGCAGCCGCTTTCTTATATAGCTGCACGAGCGGTGCAAAATCCGTCGGTTTTCCACCAATTATCGCCAACATCAGCGGCAGTCCTAACAGACCTGCACGGATAGCAGACTCCTGTCTGCCCCCGCTGCCAACCCATATCGGTAAAGGATTTTGAACGGGCCGTGGATACACGCCCAAATTGTTAATCGCTGGCCGATGCCCGCCTTTCCAGGTTACTTTTTCCGACTCTCGTATTTTAAGGAGCAATTCCAAATGTTCTTCAAACAGCTCATCATAGTCATTCAAGTCATAGCCAAACAGTGGAAAAGATTCAATAAAGGAACCCCGACCCGCTATAATCTCCGCACGTCCATTTGAAATACCATCGAGCGTAGCAAAATCCTGAAAAACGCGCACTGGATCAGCTGAAGAAAGCACCGTCACTGCACTGGTCAGTCGAATCCGTTTCGTCTGTGATGCAGCCGCAGACAGCACAAGTGCTGGTGAAGATGCTGCATAGTCCTTCCGATGATGCTCACCTATGCCAAACACATCAAGTCCCACTTGATCAGCAAGCACAATTTCCTCGACAACTTCACGCAATCGCTGTGCGTGACTCATCACTTCACCAGTCTGAATATCCGGCTTTGTTTCTACAAACGAAGTAATACCTATTTCCATGGCCATCTCTCCTATTCAAATTTTAATAACTGCGCGGTTGGTCATAGCCCAAAACAGAAGAGCTAAAGCACTAACGGAAGCCCCGAGCAAACATACTCCGTTCCAGCCATAGTGTGCATAGATATGGGTCGAAGCGATGGAACCGGAAGCACTTCCTATAGAATAGAAAACCATGTACCCGGCAGCTAGCCGACTGCGCGCCTCCGTACCTAATGAGAAGATCATACTTTGATTAGTGACATGCACGGCCTGAACTGCCAAATCTAGAAGAACAATTCCAATGACCAATGCGAGCAACGACTGTTCCGTACGGCTGATCAGCAACCATGATATCAATAATAAGATCAAAGCTATGCCCGTCGTCCTCTGTCCGTAACCTCGATCGGCTAGCTTGCCCGCTCTTGCTGCAGCTAACGCTCCGACAACTCCCACGAGACCAAACGCTCCAATTGCAGTGTGTGAAAGAGATAATGGCGGCGCGCTAAGAGGGAGTACCAATGGCGTCCACAAAATGCTGAAAGCAGCAAAAATAAGCAGAGCCAGAACAGCTCGGATGCGTAATAACCGTTCTTTTACGAGCAGCATAAGCACCGACCTAAGCAACTGGGGATAGGACAGCGACGTTCCCTTACGCTCAACATTCGGCATCACCCTAAATAACGCACAAACCATAAGAAACATCAACGCGGCGGAGACCAAATATACGGAACGCCACCCCGCAAAATCTGTTAATATTCCTGAAATGGATCGAGCAAGAAGGATGCCAATCACAATTCCGCTCGTTATCCTGCCAACGACACGTCCACGTTCAGCAGGTGCAGCCATCGTCGCCGCGAACGCCACAAAAGTCTGAGCCACAACGGAAAGTAGTCCCACTAATGCCATACCTGCGAATAATACCGTGCTGGATGATGCAGTGCCAACAATAACCAAAGCGATCATGGCTAAGAGCATCTGACCGATTATCAGCCGGCGCTGGTTCAGTAAATCTCCAAGCGGCACAAGCATTAACAGCCCTACTGCATAAAAGATCTGAGTAATGGTAATGAGAATGCCAATGGATGAATGCTCAATACCGAACTCACTCGACAGATTATCGAGTATTGGCTGTGCGAAGTAGATATTGGCAACAGACATCCCGCAGGCAACCGCAAACAATAGGGTCACATAGCGAGTCATAGAAGAACTAACTTTAACCTCCTCCATTTTGTACACACCTTACCTCTCTTAAATTTTGACATCGATTATTTATCGTACCGATCGGTACAAATAATGCCTGGTAAATATAACGTATAGAAACGTTTGATGTCAATGATAAAAATAAATACAATGAGTTGAATCTTCAGAAACCATCCTTCCTAGTTAGAATGAGCTAGAATTATATTTGACAATACAAACGGTAAACTATATAATTTATCATACTTATCGGTACGTTAAAATCAAGGCATTTACATCTGATCGGAATTTAAAATGAATAGTTACGAGAGGTATTGCTTATGGGACGAACCCGCGAATTTGACGAAGAAAAAGTATTAGATGCAGCTATGCAACTATTTTGGGAGAAGGGGTATGAGGCAACTTCATTAAGCGATTTAACATCCAGAATGGGAATTCAGAAACCAAGTATTTACTCAGCTTTTGGAGACAAAAAAGAATTGTTCGAAGCCGCGCTGCGCAAATATATGATGTCCCGGGCTTCACATGTCCGAACCAAATTGCAAAAAAATCCATCTGTAAAAGAAGCATTTCGCGCTTTTTTTGAAGGAGTGATCGCTGAGGAATATACGGAGAATCGCAGTCGAGGATGCTTTTGCATCAATACGATGGTCGAACTTGCGCCTCATGATGAAAAATTTGAAATTCTTACAAGGGAACATCAAATGTATCTATCGGTCATCTTTCAAGAAGCCATTGAACGAGGTATACAATCAGGAGAGCTTGCAATCGGTGTGAATGCGAAGGCTTTATCACAGGCGCTAATCGTTTCGTTAATTGGACTAACCGTAATCATGAAATCTCGTCCAGAGCGATCGTTTGTTGATAATTCGTTAGAGGTGACACTCACATTGCTTAAGTAAGAGGAATAGTGACAGAGGAGCTATGCTATTCGAACATACGAGAGAAGAATTAGTGATATGATTTCAAGTGGTCCAGGTGTCGAGCGCTTCTTTATCAATAGGCGTTATTGCAATACTGCTCGTAGCTTAATTCAATGAGCAGGCCACCGCAGCGCCTGCTCATCCATCTGTATGACTCAATCGTTCTGCGTTTAATCATGTATAGAGTGGACCCATGCTTCTTTCTTACATTTTACAATTATAAATGGTACGGGTGGTTTATTTTTCATGTCCTTACTTGGCTCGTCAATTTCTGAAAACTCTACCAGTCCATATTTTTCAAATTCTTGTGTTATGGAGTCAGAATCATAAAAAAACAATTTCACGCCTTCCATCATCTCGAAATAGTCTTTATCCAATTGTTTGCCCTTTCCAAACATTGGGGCTTTTTTTGAAACAGCTGTAAAAATCATATATCCATTAGGCTTTAACTGATTATAGCAATCTTTAATAAACTTCTCTCTCTCACGATTATTCAATAAGTGAATAAGTGCATAGCAAAATATACCGTCATAGAGTTTGTTTTCAAAAGGCATATCCGTTACTGAACCATGAAAAATACGAATATCAATCCCGTTTTGCCTCGCCAAATCAATCGCTGTTTGTGAAATCTCAATACCCGTTACTTTTATTCCATTGTCAATAAAAACCTTTGCATTTCTGCCATATCCAATACCCGGCACCAGGATATCCTTAACATTCCTTTCAAGGAAAAAGTCCTTTGTCACGATTGCGGAGTCTGTTGGTGCATATCCCCACATCCATTGTTTCTCTATAAAACTTGATTCCCAGAATTCCGTCATTTCTTTATCTCCTTTATGGGGTCCCGCCAAATCGAGAGTGTTCAGTTGCATGCTGACGGACGACTATCTTCATCATGCCGCCCCTTCATTTTCTGTTTCCGGCGATTTCGCCTTGCGGAGGAACAACCCGATAACGAGGGCAACGAGCGCGATGACAACGCCGACCCAGAACGCGTTGTTTATGCCGTTTGCAAGCCCTCTGACTATTTCTGCTGGAGACTGCGGGTCGCTCGATCCTCTCAAGTAATTTTTCTGTCCACCCGACATGAGACTGATGTACAGGGCAGTGCCGATCGCACCGGCTACCTGCTGCAGCGTGTTCAAGATCGCCGTCCCGTGCGGGTACAGATGGCGCGGCAACTGGTTGAGCCCAGCCGTCTGTGCAGGCATCATCACCAGCGAGACACCGATCATCATCGCGATGTACACGGCGACGAGAAAGCCGGTACCCGTCGTTTCGTCGAACCGAGTTAACAGCCACAACGAGACGACTACAATAACAAGTCCGGGGATGACAAGAATGGGCAGTCCGAATTTATCGAACAGCTTGCCCGAGACCGGAGCCATGATCCCATTCGCAATCCCCCCGGGAAGCAGGATCAAGCCAGACTTGAATGCCGTCAACAACAGCACTCCCTGCATAAACATCGGAAGCAGGATCGCCGACGAGAAAAACGTCATCATAAGCATGAAGAGCAGCACCGCGACAAGCGCGAACATCGGATACCGGAATGCCCGTAAATCCATGACGGGCTCCTTTAGCAGCAGCTGCCGCAAAACGAACAATATCAAAGCGATACCACTTGCCACAATCGTCCAGATCACCTCCGGCTCTGACCAGCCGTGTTCCCCAGCTTTGCTGAACCCATAGACGATTCCACCGAAGCCGATCGTCGAGAGCCCGATGGACAACAGGTCCACTCGCGGTTTCGTGATATCCGACACATTCTTCAGGACGGCGGCTCCGACGATAATGGAGATCAGTGCCAATGGCAACACAAGATAGAACAGCCAGCGCCACGATAGCCCGTCAACGATCAAACCAGAAAGGGTCGGGCCAATCGCCGGCGCGAACATGACGACGAGCCCGAACATCCCCATCGCGACTCCCCGCTTTTCCGGCGGATACATCACCATGATCGTGTTCATCGCAAGCGGCAGCAGTATGCCAGTGCCTATCGCCTGAATAATTCGCCCGACCAGCAGCACGCCGAATTCCAGCGCCACTGCCGAGGTGATCGTGCCGACGAAGAACAAGCTCATCGCCGCCAGAAACATCTGCCTAGTTGTAAACCATTGCTGCAAAACCGCCGTCACTGGAACAAGCACGCCGACGACGAGCATGAAGGCGGTAGCCAGCCACTGAACCGTTGCCGCGGACACTCCGAACGATTTCATCAGTTCGGGGAGAGCATTTCCCATTAACGTCTCGTTTAAAGCGGCAACGAACATTCCAATGATAAGGGCAAACATGATCGAACCCCGCTTGAGGTTTTTCAAGTCGATCGATGTTGACGCCGCGTTTGCCTCAGACATGTTCATTCGGTTTCCTCCAAGCCTCTGCATTCAGTTCATTGTTCATGGCGGCGGCGGCCAATGCGCCCATAGAGGCAGCTGCAATAGCCTGATGCATTCGCGATGCCGCATCTCCGGCGCTATAGACGCCCGGAATGTTCGTTTTGCCCATGTTATCGATAGCAACCGTTCCCATTTCCGTGATGTGGCAACCGATGGCTCGCGGTAAGTCAGATCCTATAACCAAATCTGGCTTGAAAAAGATCCCTCGACATGGAATCGTCGTACCATCTTCAAGAACGACTTGCCTCACGATCCCGTCGCTTGCATCGATGCGCTGAATTGGCGAGTCGAACATAGGTACTTGATGAAGCTGGAGCTCCTCACGCTGAGCATCCGTCAGCTCGTCAGGACCGTTCGTGCAGATCGTAAAGCGGTTCGTCCAACCGGATATCACTGGAGCGAAATGCATGAGTTCTTCCCCTTTGTTAATGATGACAAGCGGCTCGTCTCTTAATTCCCAGCCATCGCAATACGGGCAGACGAATGCGCTTTTCCCATAAACCTCCGCAAGTCCAGGAATGTCCAGTGGCCGATCTCTCATTCCGAGGGCAAATAATAGTTTTTTGCATGTAAAGGTATTTCCAAGCGCAGTCGCGATTTGAAAATGTCCGTCCGTTCCCGCAATCGACACAACTGTATCCGCCACGAAAAACACGGAGGGATAGGCGCTAATCTCTTCCTTCGCAATTTGCCGGAATTCACTTGGGCTTACTCCATCGCGGGTGAGAAATCCGTGAGTCTTGCGTGTCACCGCGTTGCGAGGACGACCTTCATCAATCACTGCTACATTTTTTCGCGCCCTACCCAGCACTAGAGCGGCGTTCAACCCTGCGGGTCCTCCGCCAATAATTACTGCATCAAGTTGTTGATTTTTCATCATTATTATCATCCTCTATAGATCTATGTTATCCATAATTAAAGTGCAAGAAGCATATCACTTCTTGTTTACCTCATGATTGCAGCGCTTGAAAGCTTCATCCATTACCCACTGGATCGTGTGCTCCCGCAAATATTGGTGCAGATGCTGCTCGGCGCCGTCCATCACCTTCTCAACCAAACATCCGATCTTTTTTGGACGTTCATGCTCCTGTGGTACATCGCCAGCTTCCGCTAACAACTGATGCTGCTGCGAATTCGAATTCGAGCATTCGAACAAATGCTGTCTTCCTTCAATTACTTGAATCACATCAAGAAAAGTAATCTCTTCCGCCGGTCGTGCCAGCTCATAACCGCCGTTCACCCCCGGTACCGCCCGTACGATACCATCCTGCCTTAACTTGGACATGATTTTGGATAAATAGCTTTCAGAAACGCCAAGTGTCACAGATAATTCCTTGATTCCAACATTGTTGTGACGATCCGACTGTCCCAAATGAAGTAAAGCGTGTAGAGCGTAATCTGTACTTTTAGAGTACTGCATGGTTTCCTCCTCCCTTCCTAAGACTCTTTTAAATATGGACCCATGATGTCCATGATAAATGATTCAACTTCAATTTGCAATGATTTTTAATCAACTTGTCACGGTTCAATCGAAAATAGAGGCTGGTTTGCTGGCATAAAAAGAATCGGCTCCTTTCATACGGGCAATATGTCGAAATTTTATACTCATTTGTAAAACTCCTTCTATTTCGGATACGCATTATTTCTCTATTGAAACAGTTGTTTCCTTTTAGTTGGCAGCGAGCGCATGTTTGATTTTCTTGATATTGGTGTAAACCTTTGTTGTACGATGGTCAGCGGCACAGAACACTAGCATATAGAAAGTCCTTTCGTGAATAACTCGCTCAATGAAATGGGAATCGTATACCATGGACTGACTTAAATGGAGAGGGAGTGAGCTAGAGATGGGAACCATGACAGAGGTCGGCAGCTCGAACCCGCAGACTGGAACAGCTCAAAAAACACTTGGCCAGTATTTGTTCGATTGCCTGAAGCTGGAGGGCATTACGGAAATTTTTGGCGTTGCCGGCGACTATAATTTCACGCTATTGGATACGCTCGAACGTTATAACGGCATCCGTTTTACTAGTGGACGGAACGAATTGAACTCAGGTTATGCGGCGGATGGCTACGCAAGAATTAAAGGTCTGTCTGCTCTTATTACGACTTTCGGGGTCGGGGAGCTCAGTGCCTGCAATGCGATAGCGGGAGCTAACAGCGAACATGTACCCCTGATTCACATCGTAGGTGCGCCGCCCGAGAAGGATCAAAAGGAACACAAGCTGATGCATCACACGCTAATGAATGGAAATTTTGACGTCTTCCACCAAGTGTATAAGCAGATTACGGCTTATACCGCTGTGCTGACGCCTGAAAACGCCGAGATTGAAATTCCTGCGGCGATACGCATTGCGAAGGAAAAGAAAAAGCCGGTATACCTGGTTGTGGCGGATGATTTAGTGACCAAGCCGATCCTTGCACATAGAGAGTCGGTACCGCTGCTTCCAACGTCCAATCTGAAAACCCTTCAGGCAGCAACGGAACATGTCCGCCAGCTGCTGGAGCGGGCCCATCGGCCGGTCATTCTGGTTGATGTCAAAACAATGCGTTTCGGCCTCGAGAAAGCGGTTCGACATTTGGCCGACGCCTTGAACATACCTGTTGCGACAATGATGTTCGGAAAGGGCGCATTCGACGAAACCCATCCGAATTATATCGGGATGTATGGAGGCTCTTTCGGAAGTTCTGAGGTCCAAACCAAGGTAGAAACTGCCGATTGTGTCATTGCGATAGGCATGGTATTGGCGGACAATAACACCGCGAACTTCACTGCGAAGCTGAACCCACTGGTGACAGTCGATATTCAACCGGACATGGTCAAGATCGCAGAAGCGGAATACCCAAATGTGTTGGCGGTCGACATGCTGCTTGCGGTGCAGAAGGTTGGGTACAAAGGCCAAGGTTTGGCAGGAAAAGCGACATTCCCTTACGACCAAATAACTGGCGGTACGGATGAGCTATTAACTGCTGCTATTTATTATCCTCGTTTTCAGCAGATGCTGAAAGAGGGGGATATTGTGATCGCTGAGACCGGCACGTTTTACAATGGGATGGCACAAGTGAGACTGCCGCGCAATGTAACGTATATTGCTCAAGGAGGCTGGGAGGCCATCGGTTATGCGACCCCCTCTGCATATGGTGCCAGTATCGCAGCGCCGGATCGACGCGTGTTGTTATTTACAGGTGACGGCTCGTTGCAGTTGACAGCCCAAGAGATCAGCTCCATGCTCTATTATGGATGCAAGCCCATTATCTTCGTCTTGAACAACGATGGGTATACGATCGAGAAATATTTAAATGTCAAAACAGAGAATCAGCTATATAACAAAATTCCGCGCTGGTCATACACCAAGCTGGCCGAGGCTTTTGGAGGCGATGCGTTTTCCGTGACTGTCCGAACCTCTGGCGAGCTTGACCAAGCCATAGCCCAAGCTGATAAGGAACGAGCCGGGAGACTCTGTATCATTGAAATGATCGCCGCGGATCCTATGGACGCACCGGAGAATATGCGCCGGATGCGCAACTATTTGGAGATGCAAGAGAAGCAGCGAAGCCAGAATTAGAAGCAGCGGGAATCTCCAACGCTTTCACCAACCGGAACAGCGGCGGATGCCCTAGTCGCGGGTATCAGATTATTAAATCAGTTATTTTAGCAGCTTCTACGCCAATCAGAGTCCTGATTTTCCATAAGCCTATGCATAGCGCAAGAGAACCTGCAAAAGTGCAGGAATTTCCCGGTGAATTCGGTTCTAAAGTGGAAATGCCTGCAATTGTGCAGGCATTTTCATCTTTTCCAGCCTCTGATCCAAAAAAAACCTGAAAAACCTGCACAAACGCAGGAATTTCATCCTTGAGACTACTCCAAGAGCAAAAAAGATGCACAATTGCAGGTTTATAAAAAGCAACTGGAGCTTGAGCGGGACTGCATCAAGGATAACCCTGCTACCAACTATATTTTCCAGAAAACTGCCGAATTTCAATAAAAAGGAACTGTCTCAAGCAGATTTACCTACTTATGGGACAGCTCCTTCTTTGCAATCTTCCTTCCACTACTTAATCACTTTTACAATCATCGTATCGCTGGATTTGGCCATAATTCTGGCTTGTAAATAACGCTCGATAAGCTATGGGTACTTTCTATCTATCTTCTCCGTCTAAGTTGCATTAACCGGTTTCTTAGCTACATTGACTTTCGGTTCCTCTTCTGCCTGACCTACACGTTTAATGAAGAAGGAAAGCACCAAGCCAACAACGCCGATGCCAATAATAACAAGATAAGAATCATTAATTCCCTGAATAGACGCTTCTTTGATAAGTTCCTTGGAAGCAGTCGCTGTTTGGCTTGCCGTCATCAGGTCCACGAGATGAGATTTGGTTCTGGTCGTCATAACCGTAACCAGTAGTGCCGTGCCTACGCCGCCTGCCACTTGTTTGATGGTATTGGAAATTGCGGTACCATGCGCATTCAGCCTTGAAGGCAATTGATTGAGGCCCGCCGTGGTGATTGGCATCAAGAATAGCGCCATCCCGAAGCGGCGTCCTGTGGACATTAGCACTAAATACGTATAACTGGTAGAATCCGTCAAATTGATGAACCCCAGTGTGGTTACGATTGTTATAGCCATACCAACAATGGACAACCACTTCGCTCCAAACTTATCAAACAGCTTGCCAGCCACTGGCATCATGATGCCCATGAGCAGCGCCCCAGGGAGCATAAGAATACCGGACTCCAACGCGGTATATCCGCGAGCATTTTGCAAATATAGCGGAAGCAGCATCATATCCGCATACATGACCATCGTAACTGCAATGTTGATTAACGTTGTCAGGGTAAACATATTGTACTTGAAAGCTCTGAGATCAAGCAGCGGGCTTTCGATAACTAGTTGACGCCATGTAAACAAAATTAATGCGACTACACCTACGATAATAGATACGATTACTTCCGCGCTTGACCAGCCTTTGCCACCAGCACTGCTGAAGCCGTAAAGAAGGAAACCGAATCCGATTGTTGAAAGAACGGCGCCCCATGCATCAATTTTGGGATATTGACGTTCAGAGACATTTTTCAAATAAATAAAAGCAACGGCAATAACAATGACAACAAAAGGAATGATGCCATAGAAAAGGGTACGCCATGAATAATGCTCCAAAATATAGCCAGCAACAGCAGGTCCAACAGCAGGGGCAAAAATGATAGCCAACCCAACCATCCCCATAGCTGCTCCACGCTTATCAGGCGGATAGATCGTCAGAATGACATTCATGAGAAGCGGCATTAATATTCCAGCTCCAGCTGCTTGAATTAAACGGCCAGTCAATAACAATTCAAAGCCTGGCGCCACGGCTGAAACAATGGTTCCAATGAGGAAAATAAGCATAGATGCTTGGAAAAGCTCACGCGTCGTAAAGCGTTGCATCAGGAACGCTGTGATCGGAATTAAGACACCGTTAACTAGCATATAACCCGTGGTCAGCCACTGGCCAGTCGAAGCGGTAATATCAAATTCGACCATGAGCTTCGGTAAGGCAACACTCATAATCGTCTGATTCAGAACGGCAATGAATGCTCCCAAAATCATAACAAACAACAAAGGACCTTTCTTAATGGAACTGCTATCAAATACTACGCTTTTACTCATTTCACTCACTTATTCCTTTCAAATCAATTTCAATCTAATAGACAATGTGTTGTATAATAAACTTAATGTAAATAGTATTATAGTCATCTATCCTAATGTTCACAAGTAACAGCTTTTTTATAAATGTTTATTAGATGACAGTTTCTACGGATATGTAGTCTATCTCACACATAATCTACAAATCTTGAGGAAGTTGTCGCAAATCCTATTTAAGGAAGAAGGAAGTGATTGCTCAATGTCAACAAAATCACAACGGATAGACCCGCGTGTACTTCGTACGCGTCAATTGATTCGGGATGCATTCATAGAGTTACTTCAGGAGCTGGAACTGGAGAAAATAACCGTGAATCGCATCGCGGAGCGAGCGACGATTAATCGTGTCACCTTCTATCTTCATTATCGAGATATTTCAGATATGATCGAACAATTGGCTGATGATATGATTAACGAAATCCACGCCATCTTGAAAGAGGCTCCGGACCCGCCCGATTTTAACATTGAAATCCTCATTAAAATGCTTGAGCATATCGAGGGAAATTCGAAGTTTTATAAGGTTCTGCTCGCTTCCAAACGTATTCCCGTATTTACGGAACGACTCATGAAGCTGATCGCTGATTTTATGTCCAGTCGAATAAACAAGCTAGAGGAATCCTTAACTTTGAACGTTCAAAAAGATATCGCGATCTGGTACGGCTCCTCCGCCATCATTGGTACGATTGTTTTCTGGCTTCGCAATGATTTACCTTATAAGCCGGTTTTTTTGGCTGCACAGCTTTCAGAATTGCTCCATATCCCAGAGTCCCCATCTCGTTAAATCCAATCAAGAATAGTCCACAAACAAAAAAAGAGCTTCCGTGAGGCAAGCTCTTTCACCATCGTTTTATTTACATACCATCAAAATCCCTCGATTTCACCGCCAAATCATTTCCACATGATTCTCCGTTTCCCTGCCCGCTCAAATGCTTTTTCACCTTAATAAGCTCTATACCCGCAAGCAGCACAATGCCAATTCCGTGTGTATCATTAAGCTGCCAGCTTAACTGGTCTTTATAGTAATAGGAATTAAAGGAGTAGCCCGAACCGCGGCAAACGCCGTATACATTTCCATTTTTATCAATGCATGACCGGGTCAAGCCTTCCCAGCCCTTCAACACCGCTTCTACATACGTTTCCGAATCCTCTAACCAACCAAATCGAATACCGCGGGCGAAGGCATATATGAACATGGACGTGCAGGATGCTTCTTCATAAGACGCTGGGTCCGTCAGAACCTGGTGCCATAGACCATGAGTACCCTGCAATTGCCGGTAGCCCTCACACAGCTCGCAGAAAAACTTCAGTAGCTCTGGACGATGTTCATGTTTCTCTGGCATCACAGCAAGCAGTTCTGTCAATGAAAACAGCACCCAGCCATTTCCTCTTCCCCATGGAACGCTATTCCCTTTTTGAAATTTAAAATCGTAAACATGGTGCATAATTTTAAGCTCTGGAATAAAAAGTAGTTGTTTATAGAGGAGAAATTGCATCGCCGCATCATTCAAATAGCTGCTTTCTCCCGTAAGTTCATAGTACTTGCTAAGAAAAGGCGTACTCATATACAAATCGTCACACCATACCGTGTCTTTCATAAAATCAGTCGTTCCTCGCATTCTGTACAAGGCTCCATCCGCTAATCGGCTCTGCTCCATCGTGATGTATTGAGCAATCCGAGTGGCCGCCGAGCTGACGCCAATCAGCTGCCTCGCTTTATTGGCCTCCAGCATAGCTGCTCCGAAGGAGCCGCAATCGTCTAAACTGTCGATTAGCGCCAGTTGATGATTCATCCCCGGAGAACCGTACTGCTTTCGATCCCACAGGCTATAGGCATGGAATGAGGTGCATAACTCGATATGATCCATGGCATAGCTCGTGAAATAGGAATTCTCAAGCTGCAATCCCGTCTTCAAAATACCATAAAGCGTCACGCCTAACGGATAGTTCCACTTGCCATAGATCGCATTCTCTAAATAAGGCCGCACCCACGCTGCAGGTAAATCCACACGCCAGAAAGTTTGCTCTAGGTCTGTTCCTATTAATGTGTCCATACGTATAATCTCAGATGCCTGTGGCGCACTTTCTACTAGGAATGTCCCTGCATATAGCCAATGATCGGACATGCCTTCTACCTGGCAAGGCTTGCTCAACTTTACATTTACGTATTTATTTTCTGTGGCCAGCTCCATCGTAAATCCCCATGCCGGATTCACACATGCTGAGCGAATAACGATATCGTGCGTCCCGAAAGCAATCGGCAAAGCAAGAACAAACGAACCTGCCTTTTGTCTCTCCTCATGAACCAGTTTGCCGTCAAGATAGATCGTCAGAGGGCCGTTATGCGCAACGTTCCAGTGAACAGATTGCTCGTTCGGGCTTCTGCTCTCCAGCTTTGTCCAAGCATATGCGATGCTTTCAGGTTGATGTCCGAAGATTCGAGCGAAACATCCCAGGCTCATCTCCTCTGGCGACCACACCGCCTTTGGGTGCCACTGGCCGAAAAGTGCATCGGTTTCCTCACCAGGCAGGAGGCTCCAAACGACAGCTTGAGGCTCGCTGTACACCCAGCCCTCCTGACCTTGGCGCTCCGACGTTGGGGCTAGAATGTGCATAGGGAACCCCTTCACGCTTCCAGTTCCGAATTGGCCTCCGCAGCCTGTCTCTGTTTTCACGAATTCAAGAAGGATGTGATTCCAGCCTTTGTGAAGCTTGGAGCGGAAATGTTGGATGCGTTCGGGGAATACATCATCATTAAGGTTCGATGCAAATTGCAGCGATTGGTTAAGAAACACGCGTACGGGGCTGAAACAGCTCACACTAAACGGAAGTTCGGCTTCCACGTCGCTCCATAGCTTTCCCCATACGTAGACATATTGCCCGTTCTCAAGCTCCGGCCATCTATGGACCAAGTTCATTTCATACCTGTAATCTTCGCCGCGCCTGAAGCCATTCGTCGCATGTATGCGATAAATAGGCCGATGCTTCGGATGAGAGCCGATGAATCGTCCTGCAACGGCTGCCAATATCTCTTCCTCATGATCGACTTTGCCTGCTATAGATTCGTTTTTGTGGAAATATGGATAATCTTTCATAGCTTCCTCCATTTACAACATAATCTCCCCGCCAGGATACAGCGTTGAGCTGGACAAGCGTTTGGGCTGAGGCAGAGGGCTGCCTGCAATTTTTGCTTTCAGATCCATAGGCTGGCTAGCATAAATGGCGGCAGTTTCATCATTGTAAATGATCACTTGCTCCGTCTCGCCGCCGATTAAAGCGGCATGCACGGCATAGCCCTCGGTTGGAAATTCAACAACGGCATTCATATGACCGTCATATAACGTTGGGAATACACCGCCTCCGCGGCGATAAGCGAGAATATAATCCGCGGAATCCTTCTCCCAATCCCGAAGAGTCTCAATAATGGTCAGCCAACCGTCTGTGGCGCGGTCTTCTTTCCAAAGCTCTTTCCCGTCGCTTTCCAGTAGGAAAAGCGCATCCTTGCCTTTCAAGCCTTTGCCATCATCCTCGCGGATAAGGCGATCCAAGCCAGCAATTTGCAAGCCCGGCAAATCGCTCCGAAACCTCCCTAACGCGATATGCTGTGACTCTATGGAGCCTTCATAACGCCACAGCTCCTTCCCCCAGCGATCATACATAACGGTGACGCTGCCGCCGATAACAAGCTCCGGCTCGCCATCCCCATTCACATCGCCGATCCAAATGCAATCGGCATGATCATCCAGATCATGACAGCTCCATAACCGGCTTCCATCGTGATCAAGCAGATCGTATCCAGCCATGACTTCATCGAACCCGTCTCCATCCAAATCATACACCCAAGGAAAATGCCCTGGATTTCCTTCATGGGTCCATAGCAGATTGAACTTACGGTCAAGCGCCCACATCTTGTGATAGCGGTCCTTGAGAATGATATCGCTTGCCGAGCTTCCTCCTGTCAGATTAGCCACGATGATACAGTCATGGGCGTGGGGACTGGGCAGAACATGAGCCGCTTTCACTTGTCCATTCCGTCCATCCAGAATTAAAAACCGATCATCCATGATGCACACAACCTCCAGCAGGCCGTCCCCGTCAATGTCGACGATTTGGGCTGGATAGTCAGAGCCTGGACCACCCGCTTCCGAGCTTGGCTCGCCTGTCTGCCAGAGCAGATTTCCTTCCAGATCGAATGCGGTCAGACACTGCACTTGATGTGGAATGTAGCGCACATCCTGTCTATTGTCGGGCTGCACCATAAGCAGCTCCATACGGCCGTCTCCGTTCAGGTCGCCTAGTAACATTTTGCAGCGTTTGCCCGCAGCTTGCGTATCCATTTTTCCTATCAGAAATGGTTCCTTGAGTGTTTGCTTCATTTCCAATCCCTCCAAATCTCAGCTATACGCTAGCCGCCTGAGCATTTACTTTCAGTGACATCGTAATCCAGTTTGAGACTGCGTTCAATCGAACATTTTTGCCCGTTTTGACCAGGGCTTTGCATTTTTTTTCCGACTTGCCACTTTCTTGCGCAAACAACGAAAAAAGAGGAAATGACGATAGCTTGCTTCGTCATTTCCTCTTGTTAGTTCAACTTCTTTTGCTCCCCGCTTTTCACTTCCACCACTTGATCATCTGCGCGCAGCCAAACGCTCAAGGCTGAAGGATTATAAACGAAATCCAAGCCAGCGGAAAATTTAAGCTGCTCGAAAGCTTTTGTATAATCAACAATTTCGATATTTGTCGCATACCAGATATCCGAGTTGCCGCCGGCATACGCGCAAAATTTTTCTATCAAATCCCAGTTGTTATCAGTATCAAATTCATAGCTGTGTCCCCAAACATACATGAGGTATAGATATTGGGTCTTATTCAAATGAACAAATGTTTCTGCCTGTTTCATCAGATCGACATTATGATGACAGGTAGGCTGCCATTCCAGCCAATCATGCGGCATTCCGAAGTGCCCAGTCCCTGAAACAACTCTCGCATACTCAATGCCAAGGCCAGGCAGCAAATCTTTAATCCGGTTGTTGTAGGAGCCATTCGGATAGGACATCCCTCTTACAGTGTATCCCATGATCCGCTCCAGATTTTTACGGTCTTCCATGACCTCATGAATGATTTGTTCGTTCGGACAACGGGCAATAGTAGGATGCGTCAGGGTATGTGCCGAAACCTCATGTCCTTCATAATGCGACAGAATCTCATCTTCGGACAAACGGTCGGGACTATCGAATAATCCTGAATTGATATGGAAAGTCCCCTTGATCCCATTCCGGTTGAAAATATCCACCAGCCTTTTGTCCGCATTCCTTCCGTCATCATAGCTCATCGTCAGAGCTTTATGCCGTCCCCTTGGATAACACATTAATATTTTCGCCAAATTCGATTCCTCCCCTTTTCCAGCCATCTAAATAATACCATTTCATTCATGGCTCTGGAAGAAAATCTGCAATGAATTCCAGTGCAATCATTGTATTCAGCGACCACTGCGCAGCCTCGTTTGTATTTATCCAATCAATTTCCTTGAGCGTATCGATATGGGTAACCAGAGCTGCCTCCTTCTGCAGATCAACAAGGGCGAACGGGTTCGCAAGCAGGATAGACCAACATGTCCGAGCCGTTTCCTCGTCTTTCCTATAATAGGCGCCATATGCCGCGATTGCAGCACTGAGTACAGGATGTTCGAAGTGATTCGTGTTGATACTGCCATTAGTCAGCTTATCTTTGTCTTCCTGCGACAGATTGTAATACACCCCGAACTCGGCCAGCATGTCTTCCCACTCTTGATCCTTCAGCATAGCTGCCAGCTCAAACCATACTTGGGGAGCACCCATGCTAATTGCCAAATGGCGGCCCCAGTTGTCGTCGCCCATTGGGCTCAGAACTCCAGTTTTGGGATCATAGCCATAAGTAGGACCCGAAATCAATCTATACTTGGCTCGTTTGATAGATGCGATCCCCACTAAGATTTTATCTCGATAGGCCGTGTCTTCAAAGCGCTCCCAACGGGTCATCCAGTTAGAGCTAAAGGCTGCCCAGTCTGGGCCTACCCGAACATGCGTCGGATGCTCGTCTTTGGGGAAATAGGCCCTCATCGGATCTATATTCACAGTTGTATAATCCGAATCTCTCACTTCGTTCATCATATCGCCAAGCCGCTCATCGACCGTCAAATAGTAATAGTAACGGTGCAGTCCTGCCATCGCGATCCGAGCTTCTTTGCAGCCGCAGCCCCAATGTACAACATTATGTCTGGATCCTAGCCCAGCATATTCGCCGAAATGATACACATCCACCTCGCTTGTGTGCCTGGTCATTGCCTCTGCCATCCGGAAAATATCCGCTCTGCCGGTGCGGAGAAACTGCGTCCATAACCACATATTCGGCGCCAGCTCCGTATTTTGCCAAGCGCAGCCGCCCAAATCGTAGTTCCATACATGCCTCACAGGGTCATAGCTGTGCATGTAATCACCGTAATCCCAGAAGCCGTACCATTTCCGCTGCTCCGTTTCCTCTTGGTAGAACGTGATGATGCCATCCAGCCGATTTTCCAATTGCTGTTTGATGGCGCTGCTCCGGTCCGGCAAGCTCCAGTAGCCGAAAGCCCTTGACCTGTGATAATAAGCCGGTTCGCAAACCAATAAGGAAGGATTTTGAGATTGTTCCTGCATGCAGCGAAGAAGGTCGTCATCCGGTGTTTCCTTCGTACACCATAAGGTCATTTCACTCGTGTTGGCAATGCCATACGGAGTCGCACGCAGCTCTTCCGCTCCTTCATAGGAGGATTCTACATGCGTTTGTGTATCATAATGACGAAGATCCATCGGACCGCCATCTGGCGACCAGAACCATACCGTGAACGCTGCCTCCGATTCGGCTATGCCATGCACCTCAAAGCCGGAAGGGTGCTTCTGCCAGAAATTGCGCAAGCCCGCAGCCAAGCCACCTCCGTCTCCGCCAACGTAGCCCAAGCCCCCAGCGCGCCGCCCGTCTACAATCTTCACCCAGCTGCATCCTGCTTGGGTTCGCTTCCATAGCCGATAATGCTCGGACGAATCCTGCACCAGCTTAAAGCTGCCCCACGTTGCCGAGTCATCCAGCAACCCAAGAAAATAGGCATCTTCTTGAGCATCGAAGCTAACGGCTTCACCACGCGTCTGGCGCTCAAACAGCTCCCGATATTTCCCCTTTGTCCGCCTTGTATGCAGCGTTTTCGGCGATTCGCTGAAGCAGCCGCGATCTCCCGCAAACCGCACATGCCGATTGTAGTGAGCCCCTCTCATCGGGACGATAAAGCGAATCCCCAGACCTTTCAAGCTATCTTCATGTGGATTGCCATCATAGTGAAACGTATGTACAAGTCGAATGGAGTCCATGCCGGCATAGACATATAAGCGCAGCGAAAAAGGAAGCCATTCACGTGTGCCTTCCATGGCCCGCTGTCTGCCATCCAGCTTGACGACTGCCCGGACTGGTCCTTGCTGTTCAATAACAGCTTGATAGATCCGGCTCTCGAAAGCTTCCTCTCGAATCGTTCTTATCCCGGATACATCGCTGACATCTTCCTTCAAGCAGATTAAATCACCACCGCTGCATATTTCTGCGCCATGACGAGTGATGCTTCTAAGCAGCTGCCCCTGTTTGCCCAGCGTGCATATCACGATGCCTGTATTCAGCGTAATCGTATCGTCGGTTTCAGTGACCACAACGCGATGTTCCGAAGCTGGTCCCTTCCCTTTGTCGACGGAATATCCGTCTGCCGCACCTTGAAGATTTGCCGCCGCATGTGCAGACCATTTGACACTACCGTCGGGCCAGAAGGCTGTTGGCCAGCTTTGCAAAGGTATAGCTTGATTCCCATCCAAGCTGTTCAGCCGCAGGGGTTCCTCACGCTGAAGCTCGCCTTCCCTCCACGGTATCCCCCAAGTTACGCCAACCGGCATAGCTGCTTCTTTCGTTAACCAACGCAAAGCAATTACCGTTTCTGAAGCCAACTGATTCATCTCCTCTCGCAAGATAGTCACATTGTAGAGAGGAATAAGCTTGCCGGCAATGCAACATTTTTGGTTCGCAAAGGAGGACCCTTTGTACTTTTTCAAACGCTTTGCACATTGTTGTTTACGAGGTTCGGCTAAGCTCCCGGTAGCGGGTCGGCGTCATTCCCTCCAGCTTTTTGAAAATCCGGTTAAAATAGCTGTGCTGGTAGCCGACCTGCTCGGCAACATCGTTGATTTTCATGACAGACTCGCGCAGCAGCTCCTTGGCTTTATCCATGCGCAGCTCGGTCAAGTAATCAATAAAGTTTTTCCCGGTTACTTGCTTAAAGGATTTGCTTAGGAAAAATATATTGGTCCCTGTATGCTCCGCGCAATTCTCGAGGGAGATATCCTTCATATAATTTTGCTGCAAATAAATCATGGCTTCCTCGATAATTCGTTTCACTTGCGCATCGGTTCGTCCAGACAGCTCATTCAGAAAAGGAGTTAGCACCTTTTCCTGGAACCATTCCAAAATCCGTTTCGGCTCTCTGATTTGCGAAAGCTGCTCATACAGATTCGCGCCCTTGAACAACCGGTTCGGGTTGATACCCGATACCATAATGGCGTGCTGAACGTTGCCAAGCAGGTGCAGCATGCCCTGTTGTACATCAATTCCCTTTGCTCCTTTGCAGGATAAGGCATGGAGGAAAGATGTCAATAATTGTTGCGCATCGTCTTCTCTACCCGTCCGCAGCGCTTGAACAAGCTCTCTTTCCAGTGTAAAAGGATACTGGGGCTCCGCTTCCGACTCGCCCTCCAGAGTATCCTTTTGCATATCAATGATTTGGTTGGCAAACTCAATATTGCGATAGCTGACTGCTTGTTTAACTCTTTCGAAAGCGAGAGGAACTTCAGAAATATGCGCAATGGGACGACTGATCGCCAATGTGATACGCATTTTCAGAATGCGATTGATAGACTGCATTAGTTCTTCGCTGAAAGCCTGACATGCTTCCGAATAGGTTTGATTCTCCGGAATGATGAGAACGATCCCGGCTGTCAGATCATGAAAGTTGAGCGTGTTGCTCTGTTCGAAATGCTGGGAAGCCAGTTCCTCCATCATGTTAATCGCTGCAAACGTAATAAGTCCTTCATCCCCATCCCGAAAATTCCCTTCCATAGTCGTCATTCCGATTAACTGAGCATAGAGGACAATAAAATAACGCTCCCTAACATCCCACTTGAACCGCTCCATCCGGCGCAGCAAATCCTCATCCGAGAAAGCTGTCAAATAACCTTGTAGCAGCTGATGCAGAAAGCTGTCCTTTACATGTGGAAGCTGTTCCGCAAGCTTCGTGTTCAGCTCTAAACTTTCGTTATGCAAATTACGCCATACAGGCAAATAGATGCGCCGCGAAGCCAGCCAGGATAGAAAGGCTGCCAACAACAAAGCAACGAGACTTACCATGATAATCAGTTTGGAAATAACAAGAACAGGCGAGGTTATGCTTGTAATCGGAGATGCGGATACGAACATCCAATCTTCCGCAATGCGGGACAAGCTTCCAAAAGAAACCGTGTACGTGGATTTTTCCCAATCAAAAAAGAACGAACCTTTACTTGTACCTAATGAATTGATCTTTTCCCTAAGCGCTAGGACAAAAGGCGAAGTGGAAGCGCTTCCACTTGTTGAGACAAAAAGATCCCCCGATGTTTGCAGCATAAACGTTTCTCCGTCGTTATAAGGTGTCATCGTTTTCAGAAGATCGGCTATTTTCTCCTTGTCGAATTGAAAGAGAAGTACGCCAAACGGATGCAAGCTTCCGCCGGGAATGTGATGAACGAGGGTTAAATCTTGGGTGTCGGCACGTTTGGTATCGAGCGTCCATTGTGTCCAGTACGTTACGTTATTACGCGCAATCAGTGGTTCATAGATGTCCGATGACGCGCGCTCATCAAGCACGGAATATTCGGGATTAAACAAAACGGAACTCTTTCCGCCTACATAAAGCTCCGCTTTCTTCACCATCGCATTGGAGCCTTGCATAGCGACCAGTGTCCGCGTAATATCTTGCGTTCTTTCGAAGTTTTTGACAAAATCAAACCCGTTTAAGCTGTAATCAAATTTATTATCAAAAGCCCAGTGAGAAAGCAGCAGCTCGAGATTGCCCAATTGATCGTCAATATTTTGAGAACGCTGCTCAATCAGACGGTAATGCAGCTGAAGAAGCTCTCTTTCCACACGCCCCCCTGCCATCCAGTATATGAGCGCCCCCAGAATGAGCCCTGGAATACCAGAGACGATAAAGATCGTGATTAGGCTTTTTTTATAAAAACGCCCTTGACTGCCGACTGCTCGGCCCCGCCTTTTAGCAAGTCCCGCTCTTACTTTACTCAGCATGATCTCACCTACCGCTTCTTAAGTTTTGTTTCAAGCCATGACCCTCACTTCGAGGTTATAACGGCAGACGGGAATATGGAAGTTAAAAAACAGACTAAATCCTTTGAATTTCCGACATTTACCTGTATTCCTTGTAAAAGGACAAAAAGCCGTGTTGATACACACGGCTCTTCTAGGATAGCCCCCTTATTTCTTGGAAGCGACATAAAGCTCATTCATTTCCTTGACAAGGTCATCCCCGCCTGACTTTTTCCAGGTTTCAAAAGCAGCCAAGAGCGCGGCTTCATCACTTTGCCCAACAATGAATTTGATGCGGGCGTCATTAATGACATTGTCCAGCTGCTGCCCTTTCTGCGAATACACCGAAGAGATGAACGGTTCTGCGGGATTCGCAACGACGAACTGCTCTGCTTCCTTCTGGATTTTGGCCGTTTGAAGACGAAGCGGTGTTTGCTTCACTTTCAGGCCGCGATCCTCTGGAATGAACGGCAGCATCTGGTTCAAGCCTTCTACTTCTGACTCCAGAAGGGCTGTGTCCTTGCTTGCCACCACAGCATCGCCATCCTTCGTATAGTGCTTTCCTTCAATGCCGTAACCAGCCAATGTGGTAAGTTCCGGTTCGTTCATCTGATCCAGCATCTTCAGAACACGCTTCAACTCTTCTTCCGTCTTCACGGATGATTTGGGAATCGCAAGGAGTCCGGCAAATCCAGAAGTCGGCAGCGCTTTCAATCCATTCTTGCCTGTAACGCCAATCATATTATCAATATAGTGGACATCCGGTTTATCTTTGCCTTCCTTGGCAAGCACCTGATGAATTTTATCGTCCAAGCGCGCCGCATTATCGGTTACATCGATGATAACACCGGCCTGATTATTAACAACGGGATCATTCCATTTAGCGGAATCAAATACGGCAAAATCCTGATTGATCAGCTTTTCATCATACAGCTTCTTCATAAACTTCAAAGCTTCCAAATATTCCGGTGTCTGATGCTCCGGTACCAGCTTGTCGCCAATGACGCCCCATTTGTTCGGGGAGCCGAACCACAGCTTGATAATATCGAAGCTGCTTGCCCATTGGCCGGTCCATTTGACCATCACCATGCCATACGTATCATCCTTGCCGTTTTTGTCCGGGTCCTTCTCTTTAAATGCTTTGAGCATATTATAAAAGTCATCAATCGTTTTGGGCGGCTGCATACCGACCGCTTCCAGCCAATCTTTGCGGTAGTTGATGCCATTGCGCCCTAAGGCGCGGCCTCGGTAAACACCGTAATTTTTCCCATCGACGGAGGAGTTGTTCAAGATAACTTGATTGGCTTGGCTCAGCGTCGGGAAATCCTTCATGTATTTGCCTACTTCCCAGAAAGCGCCGGACTTCACTGCATTCACGAAGCTCGGATTTTTCACATCCGGCACGTAGATAATGTGAGGAAGCTTGCCCGAAGCGAGTGTGATGTTAAATTTATCCGGATACGAGGAGTTCGGGACCCATTCGAGGTGGATATTCGTATTGGTTCTTTTTTCGATTTCTGTTACTACGGGTCCATCGTCTTTGGGATAATTGGTCTTAAAAATCGGAAGCATGATGTTTAGATCCAGCGGGGCTTGCGGCTGCGGGGCCTTGGTTTGTGCCGCTTGGCTAGGTGCAGACGCTGCCGTAGATGCTGCGGGGCTCTGTTTGCTGTCGCTGCAGCCGACGATGGTCGTCATCGCCACCGTACCTACTGCCGCAACGGACATCCATTTTTTCGTATTTTGTCTCATGTTCTCGTGCCTCCTCTAAAATAATGACTTGCTTGTATCGTAATCCGTGTTACCCCTTGACCGATCCGATCAAGACCCCCTTGGCAAAATGCTTTTGCAAGAACGGATAGACGAGCAGGATGGGAATGGTCCCTACCACGATCACAGCCATCTTAATCGACTGCTCCTGGTCTTTGACGAATTGTGGATCTACGGTACTTGCATCCCCGGCAGCCATCTGCGACAACAGCACGATCTGTCTGAGCATGACCTGAAGCGGCCACTTCGCAGGATCATTGATGTAAAGCAGGGCAGAAAAAAAGTTGTTCCAATGACCAACCGCGTAAAACAACGTGAAAGTAGCGAGCACCGGCATTGATAAAGGCAGGACGATTCTCCAAAGCAGCCCCAACTCCGTACAGCCGTCGATTTTGGCCGCTTCTTCCAGCTCTGGGGGAAGCTCCTGGAAAAAATTTTTCACAATAATTAAATTAAAGGCACTGATTGCTCCCGGGATCATCAATGCCCAGTAGCTGTCTAGCAAATGAAGCTCACGAACGACTAAGTACATAGGAATCAGTCCGCCCCCGAACAGCATCGAGAAAACGACCATATTTAAGACAGCGTTTCGCCCTATTAACCCTCGTTTGGATAGCGCATAGGCCATTGTCACAGTAAAAAATAGATTCACAGCTGTACCGACCACCATGATATAGAGAGATACCCAGATGCTCTTCATAATCGTGTCCGTTGAGAAAATAAATTTGTACGCCGATAAACTAAAAGTTTCCGGAATGAGGAAAACCGTTCTTTTCGTCAATTCTGCATCCGAGGCGAAGGAGCCCGCAATGACATAGATGAAGGGGAGAATCGCGGTCAAGCCGATCAACCCAAGAACAAGATAGTTGCCTACATCAAAAATGGTGCCTGAAGTGCTTCTGTACTTCTTGGACAAATCCGTTGTCCTCCTTTAGGTAAGATGTCCGAATGTTAGTAAATACCCGATTGCCCGAATCTCTTCGCGGTCCAATTCGCTCCCAGAACAAGGATGACGCCTACGATTGATTTGAACAAACCAACTGCCGTACTGTAACTGAACGCACCTTGTGTAATTCCCATCAAATAAACGTAGGTATCGAACACTTCGGCCACCTCTCGATTCAGCGGATTGCGCATAAGGAAAATCTGTTCGAATCCGTTGTCCAGGACATCCCCCATTCGCAGGATAAGCAAAATAATGATGGTACTCCGGATAGAAGGCAGCGTAATATGCCACATTTGCCTCAAGCGATTGGCTCCATCCATAATTGAAGCTTCATATTGTTCAACATCTACCCCTGCCAACGCAGCCAAAAAAATGATCGTTCCGAATCCGCATTCCTTCCACATCGTTTGAATAATAATCATCGGGCGAAACCAGTCGGGACTCGCCAAGAAATTGATTTTGGCGCCTGTATATTTCTGTAAAATTTCATTCACAAGCCCGCCCTCTGTCGTTAGAAAGACGTAGGTCAAACTGGCGACAATTACTAATGAAATAAAGTGCGGCACATAGATGAGCGTTTGAATTGTTCTCTTATATACATTTATCCTGATTTCATTCAACAGTAATGCCAGAATAATCGGGGCAGGAAAAAAGAAAACCAGATTATAAAACGACAGCAAAAGCGTATTGCGCAAAAGCATTAAAAATTCAGGATTTTCGAAGAAAATACGGAAATGCTCCAAGCCAACCCAATCGCTTTTCCAGAATCCCAAAAAGGGCTGATAGTTTTTGAAGGCGAGCAAAACGCCCCACATCGGCACATATTTAAAAATAATGAAATATAACAAACCTGGGGCCAACAGCACGTATATCCATTTATCCTTCCGTAATCGCCCTAACACTCGCGCTCGGCGCAGCCCTTGGATATCGGTCGTTGATGCTGCGCGCTTATTGTTGGGGGCAATCGCCTGCTTCATCCCCTTCACCTCCTCATTCCTCGTTCGCCTCGTAAGCGGTGTAGCCTTATTATGCATTTGCCAGCGTTTTCCGCCAATTAGACATTTTTGAAAACCCTTCCATTTGTGCTATTTAACCCTTTTCAAGATAATGCAAAGTTGTTAAAACTGTTGAAACGCTGTGAATTTAGGGGACTGTTCTAAAAAAGTAAAAAAGCGAGCCCCCATTAAGTAGCAGGGACTCGCTCAGGTGAAACTCATGCTTAGGAGGTTTCCTTCATCCAGAAATACCATCCAATCGAAAAAATCATGACGGCTAACAAAAGCAATGTACTACCGAAAATTACAGGGCTATAGGTACAAGCTCTTATTGTCTCTTGAGATATGGACCAGCTCGTCTGATTTTCAGGTCTTGAGAACTCAGCCGCATATTGATTCCCATTCACAAAACCATTAAAGACAAGAAGCCCCCCACTTACAGCACTTATTGCCGAGACGAGAAACGAAAGCAATATTTTAACATGGAGCTTCAACCGATCACCGCCTCCTTCCTCACATCGATCCTTTTATTCAGACGTAACGCTTCATATACTCAGCATACGCATGTAGATGTATTTCCATGGCTCGCTTTTGCGTCTTTTCTTTTACTTCTGGTACATTCTCCGCCTCAATATAGTCAGCGAGTACATCAATGACATCATCCAGCAGCTTTGCCCTAAAGTAGAATTCCATCCTTTCAACAACTTCCTGCCCGGCTAATTGGCTGACGTATTCTTTCCAAAACGCCCAATCCTTCGTCTGATATAACGGCCACAAGAAGACGGAATAATCCATTGCAGCATCCCCGTTTACGGTTAAATCATCCCAATCAATCAGCCAAAAATCATCACGATCATTAACTAAGATATTCTGCCAGTTGATATCATTATGTACGATATCTGTTGCCTGCTTTTGAAAAGAGGGCATCTGACTCACCTTTTCTCTTAAGGCATCCACTTCCGTGCTAAACCAAGCTAACGACTTATCTGTCACAAAATTCAACTGATGTTTTTCCGATCTAATAATGTCCAAATCTTCTTCGAACCGAGTAATATACGCCTCCGTAAAGGCATCTGAATACGAACAAGCTTGCTCAGTAGCAATAAGTTTTGGAATCTCTTTATCCGTATGCAATTGATTTAGTTTTTCTAACACGTTCTGAATCACGGACTGGGGATTGGCAGCGAGGCTTAATGGTTTCCCC
The DNA here is from genome assembly GCF_013204855.1 of Paenibacillus alba. GTDB lineage: Bacteria > Bacillota > Bacilli > Paenibacillales > NBRC-103111 > Paenibacillus_E > Paenibacillus_E alba. The sequence goes on from NZ_JABMKZ010000021.1 coordinate 85,724, forward strand.
TCAATAAACTCAAACACCAAACCGTAAGGATACCCAGGCAATATTTCCTGGTTCACTTCTAGAACAAGACTAGGAGCCTGATAATGCTCGGTAAGGTATTCACTAATCGCAGCCCATTGCTTCAAAAATGGCGCTTTTGCCGCTTGTGCGAATTTGACATGCCGAACCGTTTCGCTATCCGATATTCGATAGGACTGGTTAACAAATCCTCCCGGATTCCAAATATAAGCTGCTTCTATGCTCGAACGACGAAATCCAAGTTCATCTGAACACGCTGTCGCCCACTCCATTACCCGTTTTTCTGCTAAAAGAAGATCCATTCTCATGGCCTGTCCTTTCTTGTTTAGACTTCCTGTGCGTTTAGTTAAATTTTCGCCTTTCAAAGGCCAAATCCCTCTACGTTTTTACATTTTTGAGCTAATATAGAAAAAATAAATCATCATAATTCCTATGTCAGCCAAAGAATGACTAAGGATAGAACCCCATAATGTACGGAAGTGTACAACCATCCGCCCCCAAATGATTCCAGCAAGGAAGACTGCACAGAAAAAGATTGCAGCGTAAGGCGCCTTGAACATCGGCAGTAATACAAGAAAGTGGTACAAGCTATAAAATAAAGAAGAGATCATTACTTTATGCTTTACTTGATCAAGTTTTAGAAGGATAAACCCTCGCCAGTACAGCTCCTCCAAAAAAGGATTAACGATGATTAATACACAAACAAGAAGTCCCGTATATTCTCCTGAAAACTTCCAATCCTTTAACAGGAATTCAATCTGTGAGGAATCGAACAGTTCATGCTGCAGCAAAGCTCCTCCCGTCATAATAAGGACGATACTCCCCACGCCTAGGCCCACTCCTACAGTAATATTTAAAAGCGAGCCCTTGTCCATTAGTTTTTTCAAGCCTTTCGGTTTGTTGAGGAGGGGAATGAGCAAGAGCCATCCATAAAACAAGGCGAATGTAACAGGCACATTTTGAAACGTATACAAGCCTAAATAAATAAAAATTGTTGGCGCAATCAAAAATGCAAATAGAGTCATGTTCAACCACCTAAGAATAGTCTAGGACATTGTAGCTTCATCGTCCTCTATAGCCATCTTATCGCTAACCCTAGCTCCTATTAAGTACTAACTTTGCCTAGTACCCTACACTGCTCCCAAAATAAAAAGGAGTCGTTGATGCCATAAAATCATGACAACAAACAACTCCTCTTACCTAGCCGTCGACGTTCTTCAGCCAGCGATCCAAAAACAAATAAGCCATCATGCGAATTCCTTCGAGAAAATCATGCCCGCCTGCACCGATATAAGACTGAAACCGGGCCTCTTTCCCCAGCAAGTTACTTTCGCGGTGGAAATTGTCCTATTTGCGTGGTGAAACTGCTTTTTTGACTGGCTCAGAGCAGATGCGGGGCTGTTTCCCTGCTGAGACTGCCTCTTCGGCAAGCTCAGCTTACTTTCGCGGGGAAATGCCCTTTTCACGCGTCGAGACGGCCTTTTCCGCTCGCTCAGCGCGGTGACGGGGCTGTTTTCCTGCTGAGACTGCCTCTTCGGCAAGCTCAGCTTACTTTCGCGGGGGGAAATGCCCTTTTCCCTCGTTGAGACGGCCTTTTCCGCTCGCTCAGCGCGGTGACGGGGCTGTTTTCCTGCTGAGACTGCCTTTTCGGCAGGCTCAACTTACTTTCGCGGGGGAAATGCCCTTTCCCGCGTCGAGACGGCCCTTTCCGCTCGCTCAGCGCGGTGACGGGGCTGTTCTCCTGCTGAGACTGCCTTTTCGGCAGGCTCAGCTTACTTTCGCGGGGAAATGCCCTTTTCCCTCGTCGAGACGGCCTTTTCCGCTCGCTCAGCGCGGTGACGGGGCTTCTCTTGCTGAGACTGCCTTTTCGGCAGGCTCAGCTTACTTTCGCGGGGAAAATGCCATATTTGCGTGGTGAGACTGCGTTTTTGACTGGCTCCAAGCAGATGCGGGGCTGTTCTCCTGCTGAGACTGCCTTTTCGGCAGGCTCAGCTTACTTTCGCGGGGAAATGCCCTTTTCCCGCGTCGAGACGGCCTTTTCCGCTCGCTCAGAGCGTCGAGAAATCGCAGCCAGTACCGGGATGCTTTTATCCAAGTAGTAGGCGTAGGATCGCATGCAGGATCCCCAGCGCCCGATGTACCGAAGTCTATGACGGTGCTAGCCAGCGTGTTTAATCATTAATTAGACGTTCGTTATGTACGACATGCAGGGGCAGCCAAATTTTAAAAACAGACCCTCTCCCTTTACAACTAGCCACCTCAACCGATCCTTCATGCATGTCCAAAATCCACTTGGCAATGGATAACCCTAACCCCGTGCCAGGGGTTTTCCCTCTTGAAGTGTCGGCTCGATAAAACCGTTCAAAGATATGAACTAACTCGTCGTCATCCATGCCAATGCCGGTATCTTTGATTACTATAGCTATTTTATTCCCCGTCCTTTCAACATCCATCTTCACGGATCCTTCAGGAGTGAACTTAAAGGCGTTATCAATAAAAATAAATAATAACTGCTGCAAATAATCTGCATCACCCGAAATATACAGATTTCGCAAAAGCTCTATATGTTCTGCTGACCACTTCACGGACACAGATTTTGGAAGGAACTCAGCCTTTCTTACTACTTTCTCGACGATAGGCTTTAATTCATGTATTTCTTTATTAATTTGAAGACCAGCATCCACTCTTGCCAGTGATAGAAGATCGTTAACAAGTCTCCCCATTCGCCTAGATTCATCCGTGATATCCTGCAGCGCTTCAATAGAAAGTTCAATTTCCTCTCTTTCGGCTTGATGAGCAAGTTTCAGTCGTAAAGATTGCCACATTTTATAAAGCAGCTCAGCGTTTCCATGAATAGTTGTAAGTGGAGTTCTCAGTTCATGTGAGGCATCTGCTACGAATCTCCGCTGTGTCTCTGAGGATTTATCTAACTCAACATAAATGGTTTGGATGCGTTCAAGCATTTTATCCATCGTATCGCTTAGAAGACCAATTTCATCTAATGGCCCTTTATAGTTTATTCTAATTCCGAAGTCTTCACTGTTTTTTATATTCTTCGTTGCATGGATTAAGGTATAGATCGGTTTTAGCGCTTTTCGCGAGAAAAGCCATCCTAAATACGTCGCAAGAGCTACGACAAATAGGGACAAGATACTAAGAATCCATCGCAAATTCGTAAGGAAGCTCTCAATAACACCAACATTATAGGCAGCTTGCAAAACACCAACTAATTTCCCATTTAATAGCAATGGATCATTATAAATTAAAAAAGGCGTATTATGAATACTTTCAATGGAGTAATAACCCACTTTATTATTTTGTAAAAACTCCGTTGAAAAAGGAAGGTCTACCTTCCTTAGATTTGATGATTTGGTCTTATATCCACTGGTAAAGTTAGTAATTTGCATAAACATGCCCGAGCTAACGGTATCAAAATCATCAAGCTGAATAAGCAAATTCCACCCTTTGGGAGAAAGCTCCAGTTGATACGCAACATTTCGCTGGATCTGAGTTGTTTGAGCTCTAAGTGTTTTTTTAAAATCATTAAACATATAAAACTGCAGGAAAAAATATAAGGATAATCCAAAAATCAGTAAGACAAATCCTAAGATACCTGAGTAAAGTAAGGTTAATCTTAGACGAATGGTCATTTCATTTTCACATCCAATTCCAAAATAATATCCCTAACTATCCATTTTCTGATAAATATGACCTTAAAAAAAGACTGTGGATCGGCTAATTGAGCCGACCGACACAGTCTTTTTTGCGATTGTTAGTTATTGGCAAGCAGTTTAGTCACTGCTGAGGCATAATCTTGTTTAAGCTTAGCAGCATCTTGCTCGGACAGCCCACCGCCAGCCACGAAGCCGTTAATCTCCTCATTCGCATGCCGCAACAGTTTAATTAGAAGCGAATCGGCGTCAATGCCTACGGCTTGCTGCAAGCTCTTGCCGCCTGCCATGCTTTTGAGCAGATCGAAACTTTTGATCTGTGTTGCATCAGCGGAATCGGCGCTTTTCGTCTCCGTTACATCAGCAGCGTCGTCGACGATTCGATTCAGTCGGTCGGTCAGGTACTGCTTGGTATCAACAGAGGCTTTGTAATTGCCGTTCGTGATGGCGGCATTGAGCAGCCCGTATGCTTCTGTTTTCGTCGGCTGTTCATCCGCTAGTGTGAGCCAACCATTCTGAACAGCAGTATCCAGGAATGTGTCGATCCGTGATTGCAGCATACTGGTCAATTCCGCGGGATCCACAGACGTCGCATTGACTAAGGGCTGACCGTCAGCCAGCTTATCACGCACATCCGAAACGGCCACGCCTGCATAGTCTGCTATGTTCCCAACTACGGAACGAATACTCTCGGCGGCGAGTGCCGGGCTGCTTGTTCCGGTTGCAGTTTGCGTTCCGAACCCGTTCTGGTCAACTGCTTTTTGCAGGGCATCCGCCGAATTTTGCTCTAGCTTGGTGAGCAATTTTACTGACAAGTTGCCAGCTTCCCATTCTTGCTCCAACGCATCGTTAACGTCAGCTGTCAATTGCGAAGTCAGATCGGCTTCGGACATTCCTGCTATTGTACTTAGACTTTGACCTGCTAAAAGTGCGGAATGAACATCATCAATGTCTTTGCCCGCGAAGATCGCTGCCTTCTGGATAACGGAGCTAGGATCGAGTTTATCCGCCAGCAGTCGCTGTCCATATTGTTCCATCCACGGTGTCGTTGCGGGATCGTAGCCTGGGGTGCTCGCCGCGTCCCATAAGGCTGAGGCTCCGTCCTTCTCCGCATTCTCCAACTGGTCAGAAGGAAGTGTGCCATTCTTCACAGCAGCTTCCAGATCCTGATTGAACAGTGCTGTAAGCGCATCGTTCAAGGCGGATGCATCCATGCCTGAAGCTTCTACCAAGCTTTTGCCGCTGCGCAGCGCTTTGCGCAGGTCAATTGTGCTAACTCCTGACGGCAGCGATGCATCATCGGCTATTGTACTTAAGTGGCTATGTAAAATGGCTGCTCCGTCCGTTTGAATAACCGCTGGTTGGCTGTCCGTCGACCATCCGCTGCTAACGAGGTCGGCGATACGCGGGTAAGCCGTTTCTTCCAACGCCGCGGCCTCCTGTGCCGACAAATTGCCTGACTGCACTTCGCTAGCCATATCCTCCGCGAACATCGTCTTCAATTTATCGATTAAATCCGATGGATTCAGCTTCGAGGCTGCCATCAAAGTCGCTCCCGATGCGAGCGCATTTTGGAAATCGTCGGAATTCGCGCCCGCTGCCGCCTCAGTGTGGATATCCAGCTTGCCAAGCCAATTGTTCAGCAGCAATGTATTGTAGTTGATAGCTGCTCCTGCCGCCGATGTGCCAGATTGCGTATCTGCCGTTGTCGCTACCGATCCCTCAACGGACGTCGTTGTCGTTCCGATTTCCGCCGCATACGCCGACTTTACAGGAAATGCCGTACCGCTTGCTCCTGTGACTAATAACGCTGCACCCATCAGTACTGCCAGTTGTTTTCTCATCTCAATCTCCATCCTTCCGTTTCGTGGCTCCACGTCTGTTGTTGCTTACAAATCAAAGTATAGAGATGCTTCCTGAATTTTTCATGAAACCGCCCTGAAAATTGGATGATTTTAACATAAAAATCAGCTTAATTTCCGCTGAATGAAAGCTAAAAGTGTTGCGGTCGGGAAACTTTACTGTGGACTTCGTTTGGTGCAGGCCCCCTTTGGGGAGAGACATAATCGGAGCAGTCTTCCATCTAATTTCAATACAAATAGGTTGCACTCTATATTCATTGTTAGTCCAAACCTCCTCTTGGCAATTTCATAAGATAGAATATTGCATCGGGAGGTGTTTAACTTGGGGGAAGCCGTATGTTTCAAAAAAGTTACAAAAAAGAAAAGAGCGCTACGAAAACAGCAGCCTAAAAAGAAAGTACGTGGAATATCGAGATTGAAATTAAGGTGTACTTGTACGAGGCGAAAAAGAAACAAAGAACCTAAAAAAGTTATTACATTCAAAAAGAAACCTTGCTTAACCGGTCCACGAGGACCTCAAGGACCTCAAGGAGCTCCCGGCGTGCAAGGCGCTCAAGGGCCTTCAGGTCCACAAGGATCTCAAGGACTTCAAGGACTTCAAGGACTTCAAGGGCTTCAAGGGCTTCAAGGGCTTCAAGGCATACAAGGCCCCACAGGACCACCGGGGTCTGTCATAATCCCCGACATCATCATTTTGCCAATTGCTCAAAGATATTTTTATATAGTGACCTCAGATATTCAGTCCCGTGTAACCATCCCTGCTCATGAATTCACAGACGATGAGGGAGTTCCCATAACCGCATTTCCAAACAATGGTCTAAATAGCTATACGAATCTTTACATCAATGGGATGTTGCAAGAAAGCAGTATCTATCTTTTAAATGAAAGTGCCTTGCTCATTAACCTCAACAACCAAACTATTTTTTCAAATACACCTATTATTCTTGAATCTATTCGTTTCTCGGCTCAAATAATCTCTTAAAATAATCAATTATACGTTATGGATTAGCCGTTCCTATTATCTATCAATAACATAAGCTAGTTGAGAGAAGAGAGGTGATATTCATGCCAATTACAAAGCCTTTTATGGCTTCGAGAAGATTCAGTGCTACAGCAGCAGATGGAACAGGTGTCGGGGTTGCTTTTAATATTCTTGCTACAGCAACCACCAATGACACAGGTACTCCTGCCACTGCTTTTCCAACGGCGCCAGCGTATTATAATCTGTACATTAATGGACAGATTCAAACAGCTGATACTTCAACTGTTACTACTACGGCTATTACCATTCCAAATGGTGATGCACTCGATCCTGCGACTCCGATTGTCATTGAGTTTGTTGTGAACTAATTTTATTAATGACGAGATGCGACAATTGATTTGGAACGTCAGCATCTCGTCAATTCTAAACATCTATAAGGTAATATTGTTTTGTACATATACTTTTAAGATGCATTATATCAATTAGGAAGTGATTATACATGGCGATCATATTACCTATCGGTCCCCCGATAATATTCGGATTTATTTATAATCTTAGTGCTCAAACTGTTCCCATAGAGTCCGATGTTGTTTTTGATACAAATGGCATTCTATCACCGGGAATTACGCATACGCCCGCAACCACCCAAATTGCGGTCAGCAATCCGGGCAACTATGAGGTTACTTTTCACGTGTCAGGTGTAGAGCCCAACCAATTCGCCCTATGTTTAAATGGTGTTCCAGTTGCGGGAACCGTGTATGGTTCCGGTGCAGGCACTCAGCAGAATCAAGGGCAAGCTATCGTTGCTCTAGCCGCCGGCGATATTCTTACTTTGCGAAACCATAGTTCAGCTGCTGCTGTTACCCTTCAGACTTTGGCAGGCGGCACTCAAACAAACGTAAATGCTTCTATTGTTATCAAGAAATTAAGTTAGCACATGAACTGAACAAGCCCGCTAGCTCAACAAGGCAAAAAGGCCCACACAACGCGTGCGGGCCTTTTTGCCTGTTAAATTATTTATACAAGTAATTTGCTTGGTTCGCGCCGCTTCTGCGGCACAGGGAAATAGCCAATATGTACAGCGTAACTAATTAACTTCTGAATGAAGACAAAGTCGGATGCAGCACATTTGAAATCTGAATCGCCTAAGTAGGACAAGGTAAGCTCACAGCCATACTGGAACTCCGAATCTTTGGCTCCGTCGCCTTCCAACTGCGCCATAGCCAGCGCAAGAGCCTCCTGATTTTTCACATAATTCGGATCAAACAGCCATCTTGTATACGTATCGAAGGGCATCGTTTCTACTTGATATCCCATTTCATTGACGTATTGGATGAGCTTCGAATACGGAATAGGATTCGGATTGCAAATATGAAACATATGACCAATTGCGTCTTGCTTCAGAACAAGCTCGACAATCGAGCTGCTGGCATAATCAATTGGCGTAAGGTCCACAAGCCAATCGGCTTCAGGCGCCTTGCCGAGCAGGAGCATAGCTTTCAACATGCGGTAAAAAGCATTGCTGTCGATGTTCGTCTGAAATTTGCCTGTCACCGAATGGCAGGTAAGATTCGCCGGGCGGTAAATGCTGACGGCCAACCCTCGCTTAGCTGCAGCCAGAACCAGCTTTTCGGCAGCCAGCTTACTGCTGGAGTACACACTCTCAAGATGCAGATTGGGTGAGAAATCGTTCAACTTCTCAACCGAATCCCACAGATGATTAAGCGCTAGGTCTTCAGGGATCGCAATGGTTGAAATATGATGGAATTGAATGCCAGGCTTCGATTCCGCGAGCTCGATCAAATGCTGGGTACCTCGCACATTCGTCTGCTCAAACTGTTCCGCACTGCCAAAATGTCTAACGTCAGCTGCTGCATGAATGATCGCATCCGTTTGACCGCTGATTCGCTCCCAGTCTTCGGTCGACAAACCTAGTCGTGGTGTTGACAAATCACCTTCAATAACTTGAACCCGCTCTTTCAGCAGTTCTAGCAAACTGTCCCCAAAGTAAGTCAACATCACGTCCTGAAGCCTGCTGTAGGCTGATTGTCCCGGTGAATGACGGATGACAGCGATGATCTGCGCTGAGCTTTTCTTCAAGAGTTCATACAAGATATGTGATCCCAGATAGCCGGTGGCGCCGGTTAACACCATGCACGCCGCTGCTTTGACATTGGCAGGATTCTTGGATGCACCTGCCAGTTGTTCAATGCGCGGGTACTCATGAAGCACTTTGATCGCTTTGGGACGGGAGCGCTCACGCACATACTGGACCTCTTGATCCAACTGCTCCATCCGCTTAGCAAGCTGCTCCATCGTTTTATACTGGAACAAGTCTTGAATCGCTAGCTGCAGGCAGTATGGCTTCAAGTGCACAAGCACTTGAATAACGCCTAGCGAGTCTCCGCCAATTTCGAAAAAATCATCCTCAATGCTAAGCTGTTTCTTGCCTAGATTAGCTTCCCAAGCAGCAGCAATGAGCTTTTGATATTCGGTTGCAGGCCTCTTAGTTTCATCTATGAAGGTTTGCTCTTCATTTTGTTCAAACTCATAGCCAGCAAGCTTCTTCCGCTCCACTTTTCCTGTTGGAGAAAGCGGCATTTCCTCAAGCTGCACCAGCCATTTGGGAACATAGTACGCTGGCAGCTTGTCATGCAGGAACGTTCGAATTAACGAGGCAGGCAAAGGAGATCCATCCTTTGTCGTGTAGTAGCCGACCAACGCTTGCTGCCCGCCGGGCTCCTTCACGGGAATGACGGCCGTATCCTGGATGTTGGGGTACTTGGTTAAGTAATCCTCGATCGCTCCGATTTCAATGCGATGACCTCGAATTTTAACTTGCGAATCTCGCCGTGTAACATACTCAATCGTGCCATCTTCCAGAAGCTTGACAATATCGCCGGATTTATACACTATTTCATCGGGATTAAATGGGCTCGGAATGAAAGCTTCCGCTGTTTTGAGCGATTGATTGAGATAACCCTTGGCTAGGCCGACGCTGGCAATCAGAAGCTCTCCGGGAACATTCAGCGGACACAACTGCAGCTCCTGATTGACGATGTATACCCTATAATTCCCATTCGGCGTTCCGATCGGTATATGCGTCAGTTTCTCAGGGATAGGCTCGCTGATCCGGTGAAAAGTCGTGCCGACCGTGCATTCCGTAGGACCGTACAAATTGTAAATATCGATCTGACCATTCGATTTGGTTTGGAACGCTCTGACTTGTTCACCATATAAGGCTTCACCGGCTATCATAACCGCTCTCAAACTAGCTAGCTTACGAAATCCTGCATCAGACAAACGAACAGCCAGCTGATTGAAGAACACGGTAGGCACGGCCGGAATGATCGTCGTTTGCGCTTTAGCGACAGCATCGGCGAAGGCTTCGATGGAAACCCGTTCTTCCGCCGATAATAAATGCAAATGCGCTCCCGCATATAATGCACTGATGACTTCCCATACAGAAGCATCGAAGCTGAACGTTGCGAACTGGGTCAGCACGTCCTGCTCTGTGATCGCGAATTTGTCGCAAATGAACGTGCCCAGATTGACAGCGCCTCGATGCGCCAGGAGCGTGCCCTTCGGCTGACCGGTGGAGCCCGATGTATAGATCACATAAGCTAGATCGTCCGGATCGACGCTTACCTGCGGATTATCCGCAGCGTAAGCGCTCAAGTCGCCATCGACCAGCATAATTTCTTTCACGGTTCCAAGACTTGCCGTGAGCTGTTCAGAGCGTTCGGCATGGATCTGCTTAGTCAGGATATAGCCGGTTTTCGTATCGCCAATAATGTAGCGAATGCGTTCTTCGGGATATTCCGGATCAACGGGTACATAAGCCCCTCCAGCTTTGAGAACGCCCAGCAGGCTGATGATCGTATCAAGGCTGCGTTCCATGAATAAGGTTACGAAATCCCCTTTACGCAGCCCTTTGCTGAGCAGCATATGCGCAACTTGGTTGGCCCGCTCATTCAAGGATTCGTATGTATACGACCCCTCTTCAGAAGAAATAGAGGGGCGGCTGCCGAATCTGCCAGCAGCCTGTTCGAACATCCGATGAACCGTGAATTGTGTTGGATAATGGAACGCTGTATCGTTCAACTGGTCGTAGATCGCAAGTTCCTCATCCGACAAGAGAGGCACCAAGCCGATATGAACAGCATCATCAGCCAATACAGCCTCGAGCAGTTTAAGATAAGCTTGTCTGAAACGTTGAACTGTAGGTTCTTTAAAAAGCGAAACATCATATTCCATGCACATGCTGAGTCGTTGATGATTATGTGTAAACGACCAGTTCAAGATCGAATGATCCGGGGTTTCGAGTTGTTGATTGAGAGTGAGAAACGTCTCTGGGTGACTAATACCTTCTGACGATGGTCTGTCCAGTTGTCTGCGTACGGCGCTATACAGGTCTCGAAACATTTTGGCGTGTTCTACAGAAACTAGGATTGAACAAGCTGGAAGACGATCTGCGATAGTACCGACGACGATATCATGCTCTCCGGAGAAGCGATAAATCCATGCCGCATAAATGCTTAAGAATAATGCTAAGCGATCCTGCTGACTTGTATACTGCTTGTCGATCATGCTCCGCAAATGGGATGGCAGCTCCATTTGCAGCCTTGCATACTGATATGTTCTGGACTGGCGAGCAAAGTCTAACGGAATTTGAATCACATTGTACTCGATCTCTTTTCTCTGATCCGATGGGTTCATTCTCTCTATGGTCATATAGGGTATCCTCGCTCTTACAATTTTTTAACTTTAAATTGCTTGATAAGTTCCTTAAGATCCTCTGCTGTTGCTGAAAGAACATTGGATGATTGAACGATGGATTCTAAATGATGTTTCTGTTCGTCGATGGAGTGACTGATTTCACTTGCATTGGTCGCTGTCTTGCTAACGGCAACACTGAGCTCGTCAGCATTCGCGGATATTTGTTCCGTGCCCGCCGATATTTCCTGTGCAGCACTGGATACATCCTGAATTTGTGCCGACACATTTTTGGTTGCATTTAAAATGTCCGTAAACAAATGCCCGGTTTCCTCCGCCATGACCACTCCTTTTTCAACAACGTGAGTACCTTCGTTGATGGATTGGGACGCTTGATGGATCTCCGTTTGCACTTCTTTAATCAACGAAGAAATTTGATCTGCGGATTGATTGGACTGCTCTGCCAGCTTGCGAACTTCTCCAGCAACAACGGCGAAACCACGCCCGTGCTCGCCTACGCGAGAGGCCTCAATCGCGGCATTCAATGCCAACATATTCGTTTGACTGGCGATACCAGTAATGACGCCAAGAATGTTCCCGATTTCCTGCGAACGGCGGTCTAACAAACGGACCGTTTCAGAAGTCGCATGTACGAACTGATTGATGAGCGCCATCTGCTCAACCATGCTTTTCACGACGATGTCACCTTGCACAGACTTGGTCTCTACGTCGTTTACTTCGTCGGCAACGGTCGATGAGCTGTGTGCAATCGTTTGGATCACACTTGTAATTTCCGAAATGGCCCGCGAACTTTCCATACTGGATTGCTCTTGATGCTGGATATTGCCCGTAATCATTTTGATATGCGAATTAATGGTTTCCGCATGCAGATTATTCTTTTCTGTGGTCGTATAAAGACCTTTCGCCGATTCAGCCACATGAACAGAAAGCTCTTGTACTTTGACAATCGTATTGTTCATCGTGCTGACCATATGATTAAATTTCTTGTTAATCGTGCCAAGATCGTCCGTACCTGTCCGAAGCTCGACATCCAGATTGCCAGCGCTGACCTGTTCAATGCCTCTGATTAATTCCCGGATCGGGGACAACGTTCTTCTGACAATAAAATATTGCACCGTAATGATCACGATGAGGGAAACAATCAGGATCGTGAGCCCGTATATTAGCAGCTTATTTAAGCCCTCAGGTATAGCACGAGCATCTGTGTCTACGGCGAAATAGGCATAGATCGCACCGCTTTGATCTTTGATCGGATATGTAATCGTTGTCCATGTCCCATAATCGTCTGCATATACGTCCGAGAACGTTTCAACTTTGGAACCCAGCATGTTTTTGACCGTTTTGGCTATGACTGGAGGCTGCTCATACATGTCTCCGATTGTTAATTTGGCTTCCTCGAGCGGCTGAATGAGATGCGTCGGAACAACGCCTAGCGATGTTTTATTGCCGTCCTGCAGCTCAGTGCCGAATATGTAAGCCTGCGCAATCGTCGGATTGTATTTACTAATGTCATCCATCAGCGCTCTAAGCTCTGTCTGGACAGGACCTTTAAAGCTTTTCTCCTTCATCGCCGTTTGAACTTTACTTGAATCCAGTTGCTTGAACCAGGTCTCTGTGACCGTTTGAATTTGATTGTGAAGCTGATTGATCAGAATTTTCTTTTGAATAAAATAGCTGGAAACGATAAGCAATACACCAATCAAAAAGATATTAAAGGATGAAAGCAATAAGTTCTTTGTAAAAAAAGACATACTGATTTTTTTGCCCATAATAATTTAGCCTCCATTTTCTTTTAACTAGAATGAATCTAATGGACCTTCAAGGGCAGCACCCTCTTTCGAGAAATAAGAGTAAATTATTGTATATATTCGACATCATTTTATCCGAAAATCGTTGAATTGTCGAATCTTGGAAGTAAATAACCTTATTTTATGCAATTAGAATTGTTAAATATTTTTTTAGTAAAAAAAGGACGATTTTATGGAACGCTTTCATAATTTCTAGGGAACGAAGTAAAATGACGAATCTTGTCAAAGTTTACAATCCTTTTACCTTCCAATAATACGGGTATTAAAGTACGGGCTTATAATGAAGACAAACTAACGCTTGAATGGGGAGACTATATGACATCGGATCAAATTTCACAATTTGAAAAGAAAGTGATTATCCGCAACATTGAAGCCGCAGATTTCCCGAAAATTATCGCCTTGCAGCACATTTGCTTTCCGAATATGAACCCTTGGAAAATAGCGCATTTGGAAAGTCACATCCGCATTTTCCCAGAGGGACAAATATGTGTTGAGCTGGATGGCGATATCATCGGCTCGTGTTCGAGCTTGATCGTCAATTTCGACGATTACTTAGAGCAGCATACGTATTCAGAGATTACGGATAAAGGCTTTATTCGCAACCATAACCCGCGCGGTGAAAACTTGTACGGTATGGAGGTCATGGTCCATCCAGACTATCGCCGTATGAAAATTGGCAGGAGGCTGTATGAAGCACGCAAGCGTCTGGCCGAGAAGCTTAATCTAAGGAGTATTATCGTCGGGGGACGCATTCCCGGCTATCATAAGCATAGCGATGAGATGTCGCCAAGAGAATATGCGGAAGAAGTGCTTCAGCAGAACATCTATGACCCTGTTCTTACCTTTCAAATGATGAATGGCTTCACGCTGAAGCGTATTATTACGAATTATTTATCCGATGACGAGGACTCGATGAACTTCGCGGCTTTGCTCGAGTGGAACAATATTGACTACAAGCCAAGCAACAGCAAAACACACTATAAGCTTTCGTTCCCCGTCCGCATCTGCGTCATTCAATATATGATGAAAAAAATTGATTCCTTTGAGGAATTCGCTACACAATGCGAGCATTATGTGGATGTTTCTGCCGATTACAAATCAGACTTTGCCGTATTCCCGGAAAATGTAACGATGCAGTTGCTCTCCTTCCTGGAGGAACGCTCGCCGAGTCTTGCCGTTCGGAAGCTAACGACCTACACGAAGCAGTATGTTGAGTTGTTTACCGAATTAGCGGTTAAATATAATGTAAACATTATCGGCGGCTCCCATTTCGTTGAGAAAAACAACCGTATTTATAATGTCGGTCATTTATTCCGTCGCGACGGCACGATTGAACAGCAGTACAAGCTCCACATCTCGCCGAATGAACGGCGCTGGTGGGGCATTAACGGGGGCTCGAAGCTGGAAGTATTCGATACCGACTGCGGGAAAATCTCGATCCAGCTAAGCAGCGATATCGAATATCCAGAAATCTCGCGTATTGTAGCCGAGGAAGGCGCTCAAATTATTTTCGTGCCTTTCTGCGCGGAAGATCGTCAAGCCTTTCTGCGTGTTAAATATTGTGCGCAAGCACGTGCGATTGAGAATCAAGTTTTCACCGTGACCTCGGGAACTGTAGGAAATCTTACACATGTAGACAATGTGGATATTCAATACGCGCAGTCCGGTGTATACACACCTGCTGATTTCTCCTTCCCGCGCGACGGGATCGCTGGAGAATGCAGTGAAAATACAGAAACGGTCATTATGGCCGAGGTGGATATGGAAATTTTGCAGCGTCATCGCAAGTCGACGGATGTCCTCACCTTTCGGGATCGCCGGACAGATATTTATTCCCTTCAAATTCGTTCTTAGTCAAGGGAGGCGCTTAAGCCCATGTTCATGCAAACTCTTACCGTTGCAACCGCTCAGTACGGTCTGCAAGATGTCCAATCCGACGACGCATTCTGGTCCCGACTAGGGAGGAAATTACGTGAGGCAGCGGAGAATCGCGCTAAGCTCATTATTTTCCCCGAATATGTCACGGCACATTTGCTAAGCTATCAGCAGGTGATGACACATGAAGAGGCTTGCTCTCATCTAGACACATATACTAGCGCGTATATCACCTTTTTTCAGCGTTATAGCCGTGAATTGAATGTTATCATTCTTGGCGGTACCCATATTTGCCGGGAGGAAAAAGGGTTCGTCAATAAAGCCATTCTCTTCTTCCCAGATGGCCGCATGGAGGAGCAGAATAAGCTTCATTTGACGCCTGAGGAAAGGAACCGCTGGTCCCTTGTGGAAGGAGACAAGCTGAATATTATTGAAACGCAGTGGGGACGTTGGGCCATTCTGACATGTTATGATATTGAATTTCCCGAACTTGCCAGACTGGCTGCTGAAAGCGGTGTGGAATTAGTTCTCTGTCCCTCCTACACCGATACGGCATTTGGCTATCACCGCGTTCGCTATTGCTGCCAAGCCAGAGCGATTGAGAATCAATTTTTCGTCGTACTAAGTGGTATGGTCGGATCCCTTCCGGAAGACCGCCCGCAGGTTGACCAAGGGTACTGCCAAGCTGGCTTATTCACACCGTGTGATACGCCTTTCTCAGAAGCAGGGATTATCCGCGCAGGTGAGTTGAACCAGGATATGTTTGTGATTGCCGAGCTGGATTTCGCTAAACTTCATGAGAATCGCAAGCAAGGCGTAGTTGCTCCCTTTTATGACCGTCGACGTTTATACAAGAGAGAATTGCGCAAAATCCGAATAGAGGAGTGCTGAATGATGGAATATTCGACGTATGGACGTCATGTTGCTGTGGATGCTTGGGGAGTTGCGTTTGCTCACTTGAATTCGGCTGACTTGTTATGCAAGCAAATGGTCCAGGCTGCGGAAGCCAGCGGAGCCACGATTCTTTCCATCCAATCCAAACAATTCGAGCCGCAGGGAGCTACCGTTCTCCTTCTTTTATCAGAGAGTCACATGTCCATTCATACATATCCAGAAAAGGGATTCGCTGCACTCGACTGCTATACCTGCGGAGAAACCGTCGATCCGCAAGTAGCGATTCAAGCGATGCTTGATTTCCTGCAGCCTCTTTCCACTTCACTGGCAAGAATGACAAGAGGCATGGGGGCGCTCCATGTCAGCACGGCATCAGAAGCTTCCGATGCCTCCGGTGCTGCTGACACACGCAAATAAGGGTTGAATCACCTAGCAAACACAAAAATGCGTTGATTGAGAAGAACATTCTTCTCAACCAGCGCATTTTGTGTATCCATATACCGCGAGTGCCACTCATTCAATTGATACTGGGTGATATTTGCTCCAATAGATCTGATACATCCTCTTGAGTAAATATCCCATCTTGATTAACATCAAAAAGCCGAGATGGGTGAATAATGATCTGTACAATATCATCAATACCAATTCGATGATCAAGCGAAAGATCCAGATTGTTGAATGTGATAACAGGTCGCCAAGGAATAGCATGGTTGAATTCATTATTGCTCGTTTTGAATGCACTGCTTTGTATAGACAATTGAACTGCCGTGGCATTCCATAGCACCGGTGAGGAAAAAGTGAGTTTAATCGTTTGATGACTGCTATCTGTTTCATCGTAGACAGCATTCATGACAGATACAGAAGCTTCATCTTCTGCAATCATGAATTTATCTGCCTGTAAGACATACGTGATGTCTAGAACCGAAGATAATTTTATCGTGATCGTATGTCCAGCAGCGTCGCCAAAAGCTGACAAGATTGCCACATCTATGGCTCTAGGAGGAGGGACAGCTTCCAGTGCGGTAATGGCTTCTTCCGCCGCTAGTAGTCGACTTAGATTCGTCACAAAGCCTTTCTGACTTGGAGCGAGCAGCTCATACGCCGCACGAGCTGCTGTAATCGCAGGCTTATCCGATAATACGACTTCGGCTTGACTCGGCAAATGTTCTATTTGCGTCATCACTTGCATGATTGCCTGTTCTTCCTCTTCCGTGTGATGCAAAAAAACTTCAAGCTCCACAAGGCCAACATACGCATTGTTATTCGTAAATACAATTTTTAGTTTACTCGAGGTGACGACATCAAAATTGACTGTATTTAAAAAGGCTTCGGGTATCGCCGGGGTTCTCGTTTGATTCGTTAGATCCATCCAACCGCTGCTGTCATCCCAATACTGGATCAGATAATCTGCCGGTGGCTGAACACCTCCACCATCGTCAAATACGTATAATTTGACTTGATTAAACGTTCTAGCCGAACCAAAGTCAATAGTTAGCCAATCCTTTTCATTGCTGGAGCCATAATTGGTCCATCGGTCACGCGGATCTTCCGTGTAAGAAATCACACCGTTCACTGTACTCCATACACGATCACAGCCACAGGTATAAGATGCTGAAACGCTTGGAAATAAAGTGGTCTCGGAACCCTCCCCACGAATACTACCAATCATATACATTCACTATTTGTTTAGGTGGAGCGATTCTCTTTCGTGTGCGCAATGACATGATTGATAAATAGGGAAAGCAATTTCCGTATAGAACGGGTATCGATCTTCTTCATCATATTGGCAAGATGATTTTTGACTGTTTTTTCACTAATCAGGCACTGTTCCGCGACTTCACGATTGGAATAACCGTATGCGGCGATCAAAATGAGAATTTCCGATTCCCGCTGCGTAAAGTGATAGGTATCTGAAAATAGCTGCATGGCGTGCTCCGTTCTCTGGGACAGAAGGTCATTCAATTGCTTGTATTCCCTTGTCGCATTGTTCAAGAGCAGCGTCGTTCTTCATACAAGGTTTTCATGCTGTCAGGTGGCAGCTCCGCCTGTTCAGACTTTCTTTCCCTTATTAAACCATTGACAATCAGCATAATAGAAATAAAAAGAAAGCAACCTATTGCGTTCCAGATAATCAGAAACATTGGTAAAGGACCCCTTTTAACTCTATTTCATATACGGATGTTAGGATAAGTACAAAGTTCCATTCCGCTTAAAGTCTATCTTCATTATAAATAAAACCAATGACCTATTGTAGATGAAGAACTTCACCAATGGACACGAATTACGGCTATTTTTCGACATTAATTTCCAAAACATATGACTTAAGTCATGTTTATGATAAAATAAGGAGAGTACATATTCCTATTTCATGCGAGGTCTACTTTGGATGCACAATTAAATAATCGAATAAAACTAATCTTGACGACGATCGTTATCGGAACCACGATAATCTTACTGTTCCACACACCCGATTTTTCATTTGAGTTATGTTTGTTGTCAATTGGCTATATGGTTGCAGTTTTGATTCGGGACTACATCATGAAGATTAACCTTCAGCGCCCGAAGGGTCTCTTATTTTTATTTTTTCAATTGGCATTGGCTATCGTTATTTCTGTCTTGTCGGAAGATTTTTTTGCACAAATCTATATTCTGATTCTCATTGGAGAATTTACTTTTTATCGCTCCAGAAACCAATCTATCTTATTTACAATTGCCAGTTATCTGATCTGTGTTATAAGCCTTCGAATCTATCACTATTTTCCACCCTTCGAACAAATCTATTATGTTTTGCCTCGCATCATTGAGTACTTTGCTATTTTTGGGATTAGTCTGCTCGCCAAAATTGCTTTTCAACAAAAGAATCAATTAGCCAGAGACAACGAACAACTACGCATCGCCTCCATTGAGTTGGAAAGAAGGGCCAAATTACAAGAACGAACTCGAATATCTCGCGAAATTCATGACTCTGTTGGACATACGTTAACATCTGCGCTAACCGGTTTGCAGGCTGCGTCTCATGCCATTGGCAAAAACCAATATTCGATTGCGGTAGAAATGATAGATCGAACCAAAGAGAATATTCTCAGCGGTCTGGATGATGTGAGAACTTCCGTGCATCTATTGCGTGAAAACATCCCAGGTCACCAGTTTATACTCGAGCTTCAAACGTTGATCCATGAAACTACCAAACAAACCAATGTTGAAATTGAAAGCCATATTGACGCGTTGCTGCCTGATCTGTCACCGATGATCGAGATCACCATTTACCGGGCATTGCAAGAGGGATTAACAAATGGGATTCGCCACGGAGCCAGCACCCATTTCCAGTTCTCATTGACTTTACATACCGCATTCCTTCGATTTGTATTATCGGATAATGGCAAGTCCCCCATTCACATTATTCACGGATTTGGTCTGAATGCGATGAAAGAGCGGGTTGAGGATGTAGGCGGTGAGTTATCCGTATCAACCAAAGAACATGCCCGCGGTATCATATTGGAGATAACTATACCTGTTCAGACGAACAAGATCGAACGGAGTGAGCAACCCTGACTAAAACAACGATTCTTATCGCAGACGATCAGCCCTTAATTCGCGACGGTTTAGCAGCCATTCTAAACATGGAGGACAACTACACCGTAGTAGCGAAAACAGGCGATGGGTTGGCAACCATAACGCAAGTACAACAGCATCGTCCGCAGCTCGTTTTGATGGACATTCATATGCCGAAGCTGGATGGCTTGGAAGCAACTCGGCAAATCAAATTGGAATTCCCTGACACGAAGGTGTTGATTTTGACAACTTTCGAGGATGAAGAATACATATGGGAAGCACTGTGCCACGGAGCAAGCGGTTTCTTAATAAAGGGGGTTGAAACGGAGAAAATTCTTTCTACGATTCAAGACTGTCTCGATGGGCGTATCAATTACCCCTCCAGCATCCAGCAGCGTCTTGTTCAGGCACTCCATGCCTCCGAACAACACAAAAAAAATTCCGCAAAGGACGTTGGCGCCCCCACTTATTCCGACCAGCCCTATGAAGATAAGTTGCACTTTTTATCCATACAGGAACGAAATATTGCAAGGAACCTCAAACAAGGCAAGTCTAATCAAGCAATTGCTTCCGAGTTATTTTTGACAACAGGCACTGTAAAAAATTATTTGAGCACGATTTACAAAAAGCTGAATGTTACCAACCGTTCTGAAGCCGTGGCTTATCTTCATGAGCTTAAAGAACAAAAAGAAGAAGCTTGACCAGCAAGCTTCTCCGCTATCGTCTACCTTTTATTTTCTTTGAACATGTAGGCTTTTACGGCAAATCGAGGCAAAATCAACTGTCTTCTCCATCTGGACGGTTGATTGATTAATCGATACAGCCATTCGACATTTAGCTTGCGCCAAGCAACTGGCGCTCTTTTTACTGTCCCGGCGATGACATCCAGACTTCCTCCAACACCAATAGCCACCCTAACATTCAATTTGCTTTTAAATTTATGTATCCATAATTCAGCCTTTGGAGCTCCAAGCGCAACGACCAAAACATCGGGACTCAAGGTCGCAATCTCTTCAACAATCCGTGCCTCATCCTTCTGATCAAAAAAGCCATGCTGTCTACCTATTAGGGAAATATTCGGGTATCTCAAGCTTATCTCTTCTGCGGCTTTGCTGCTCGTCATCTCACTCGCGCCCAGTAAATAAAATGACCAATGATTTCTGTTCCCTCTCTCCAATAAATGGATCAGCAGATCACATCCTGTAACGCGTTCAGGAAGTGGATTTCCTTTTAAACGAGAGACCATCACAATACCAGCTCCATCCGCCGTGAGGTGACCCGCTTCATCAATGATAGATCGAAGCTGTGAATCATGCTGACAAGACATCGTTATTTCTGGATTAAGCGTTACCACATGGAACAGTTCCGCTTTTTTATCCACAATGACTTGGTCAATGATTTCCACTGTTTCTTCCATCGTGATTTTTGGTACTGGAATTCCCATTATTTGCGAATAATTCATCGTTGAATCCACCTATAGTTTTACCCACATCTTAACATAAAAGGACCCAGTAAGAAAAACCGTCAAGGAAAATATCCTGACGGTCCTTTTGCGTGTAAACCCATACTTTTGTCCATGGGGAGGGAGGGATGTGATGTTCCAACCGCTGTTGAAATCGTGTTTTTTGAATTTATTATGCGGTATGCTTTCCACTTCCGAACAAGTCAAAAGACAGCCTTCACGCCGCCTGCCTTTCCTTGTGCTTGCGTGCACACTTGTAACTCACCCTTCCAGCACATCGGCCTCCAATTCGCTCGCAACCTCCAGCATCCTCGGAATCACAGCTTCATTGGTCCCGGATACGTAGATATCTCCCTGATAATGCCGAAAAGGAATCTTCGTATCGCCACAGCTCCACATGAAAAAATCCCCCTCGATTGACATGCTTGTGGCCCCCGTCACCGTAAACACGGACGTATAAGTGAAATCGGGTTGGGATGCGAAATACAGTTTACACTCTTCCAAAGAGATGGTGCTCGCTGCATCATCCTTTTCCTGCATTGCTCTAGTGATTCGATAGCGTTGACTCATTGCGATTCCTCCATGATTTAATTTTATAATATAAGTGAGTAACTGATGAGGCAATGAAGAACACCAGTGTTGAATAATAAATGCCAGACGAAAAA
Source organism: Paenibacillus alba (assembly GCF_013204855.1). Lineage (GTDB taxonomy): Bacteria > Bacillota > Bacilli > Paenibacillales > NBRC-103111 > Paenibacillus_E > Paenibacillus_E alba. Next base: position 107,250 of record NZ_JABMKZ010000021.1, read on the forward strand.
AGACTTAGGAATTAACCAATCGGCGAGCTATTCCTTATAATAACAACAAAAAGCTTGATTTCTCAAGCTTTAGTCAATAGAGTTATTGCATGTCTAGTCAGCTCAATCCGTAGAAAGAGGTTTATTCCGCGGCATTGTCCTCCCCACCGCAGCTACCGCTAGGCAGCTTAAGCAGCAAATACCAAAAAGTATTCGCATGGATACGCTGGTTTCCCCAGTCCCTCCCCCATCGAATCCCATGTGGCCGACCAAGAGTGTAGCTAAGCCAATTCCGGCAATTTGCCCCATGTAACGCACCATCGCAAGCAGACTTCCAGCCAGACTTAGCTTTGACTCGGGCGCAGCACTCATGATTTCCGCATTGTTTGTTGCGTGGAACAATCCCGTAGCGATCCCGAACAAGGCAAGCTGCAATCCGATTGCAAGCCCACTAACATTTGGAAAACATATGACGAACAGCATGGATACAGCTCCGAACAGAGCCCCTGACGTGATAGGGAAATACCCCCCATACAAGTCTCGAAACCTTCCTGCATAAGGGGCGACAATCCCCATAAGCAGCGGTTGCAGAATCAACAAAACACCTGTCATCCAAGTCGAGAAACCTAACTGTCCCTGCAAGTAAAATGCGATTGGAATTAACGTTGCCGTCTGCGCTAAATTCATTAGAAATGAGCTTGCATTCCCTACTAAAATAGTGCGATTATTGAACAATTCCCGATCCAGGATACCATGCGGATTACGCCGTTCATATAAAATAAGAGCAATTAAGGCAACGATGCCCACTATCGCTTCAGTCACAATAGACGTTGTAAAGCCTTGCTCTTTGCTCCCTTCAGCCGCAAGCATCAACAGAAACATAGCACCAGCAAGTAAAAAGGAACCCAATAGATCGAACGAAGTGTTAGTTCCATTATTCTTCACCCGAGGGAACCACCGAAGTCCCAGCACAAAAGCTATCAGTCCAATCGGTACATTGATCCAAAACAACCAAGGCCAGCTCACCCATTCCAGGAGGATGCCTCCCAGTGCTGGACCGCCCATCGTTCCGATGGCGATGACGACTGCGTTTATGCCAAGTGCACGACCTCGTTCATGATCGGGGAATACTTGGCGAACCATCGCTTGACTATTCGCCATGATCATCGTAGCACCGATACCTTGCAGGCAGCGTGATAGGATCATCCCTAAGAAACTGTCCGATAAAGCGATGCACATGGAGCCTGCGCTAAACACCAGAAATCCATAGCTGTAGATGTTTCTGCGATCCCATTTATCCGATATTTTGCCCATAAAAGGCAGTAAAGCGACCATCGTGAGCAGGTAAGCCGTCGCTACCCACTGAATTTGCGCCAAAGAAACGCCATACTGCTCTGCCATGGTAGGCAAGGTTACATTCACGATACCAACATCCAACGTTGATATAAGCGTGCCCATATTAATAATTTGCAAGATGCCCCATCTTTTGGGATGGAGTGTGGTTGTCATTGAATTCCCTTCTTTCACGTCTAGCCTCGTTTCCAACCATCTTATCACAGCTATTTCCGAATCTCTGCGGTTGCACAAAAATTGGTTAAATAATACATGTTGAGGTGCTTATTGTCCATGCAAATTCTACTTTTCCTCACAATGACCGCCCCATAACATCACGCTTGACGGCTTGAGTGCTAATATGGCTTGTGGGGCTGCACATGGCAATGGCACGGACATCCGAGAATGCGCGGCCGCATTTTGAAAAACCTGCGATTGTGCATCCTTTTGAGCTTACTTTAGCCGAAAATCAATAAATTCCTGCGATTGTGCAGGTTTTTGTGGGCTATTTCTGATTTCAGGATGAAAAAGCTGAAAAAGCCTGCATTATCGCAGGCTTTCCCAGTTTTCGGATGATTTTGTTGACAAAGGCTGCACTTTTGCAGGCTTTCAGAGTTCGCGAACCAACCTGCTTTGCCTCACCATGCTCGGAGGAGAGCAAAGCTACCAAGGGAGCCACCCAGCTTGTTTCGCCTCACCTGCTCTGAGGAAAGCAAGGTTACCAATAGGCGCAGGGTGCTGCAAGATGGTCAACCCCATGACATCATGCTTGCGGCATGAATGCTAATATGACTTACGAGGCTGCACATTGTTAATCGGAAGTGTTGAGTCATTAATCCCAAGCAAGGGCACGGACATCCGTGATGATGCGGTTGTGTTTTAAAAAGCCTGCGATAATACATCCTTTTGAGCTTACTTTAGCCGAAAATCAATAAATTCCTGCGATTGTGCAGGTTTTTGTGGGCTATTTCTGATTTAAAGATGATAAAGCTGAAAAAGCCTGCATTATCGCAGGCTTTCCCACTTTTCGAATGATTTTGTTGACAAAGGCTGCACTTTTGCAGGCTTTCAGGCTTCGTGAACCAACTACTCTTCTTTGCTTCACCTTGCCCGGTGAAAAGTAAAGCTATCAACAGGCAAGGGGCTGCAAAATGGCCAACCCCATGACATCTCTCTTGGCACTTGAATGCTAATATGACTCACGGGACAGCACATTATGCCATTTTTGTTACTTTGATCTTGTCTTATTACCTTCTACTTATCTTGTTACCTCACACTTATCTTGTTACCATCTACTTATCTTGTTACCTCACACTTATCTAGTTTCCATCTACTTATCTTGTTACCTCAAACTTATCTTATACCATCTACTTATCTTGTTACCTCACACTTATCTAGTTACCTTCTACTTATCTTGCTTCCGTACACTTGTCTTATTACCATCTACTTATCTTGCTTCCTTACACTTGTCTTGTTACCATCTACTTATCTTGTTACCTCACACTTATCTAGTTACCATCTACTTATCTTATTACCTCACACTTATCTAGTTTCCATCTACTTGTTCCCCCAAGCACATCCCACACTTCGCAGCGAAACGCTACGAATCTCTTTCGCGCCGATTACGCAGCGTGCGTCCGTAAACGCCAAGAATAGGGACGAGCAGCACAGCGGCCGCAACCAGCGATGTGCGCAGCGAGAAGCGCTTCCCGACCCAGCCGACCAGCGGTCCGCCGGCTGTCTGACCGAGCGCATCCGACTGGCTCATCATCGAGAGCACGGTCGCGCGCGACCGGCTTTCGATGTTCAAGTTGAGCCACGTGTCGTAGATCGGTCCGCTTAGCGTGCGTACGGCTTCGAAGAACAGTACGGAGACCAGCGCCCAGACGAAGTTGGGCGCAAGAGCAATTGATACGATGGCGCCAATGCGCGCCAAGGTTAAGACGAACATCCCGCGCAGTACGACCTGCTCATTCCCCATATTGAGCCGTTTCTCGGCGAAGGCCATGACGCCTAGGCTGAGCAAAGTGGACAGCAGCGCGATCGTACCGAACCAAACCGCTGCCGACAAAGCCAACGAATTCGGGAATCCGATATCCGTGATGAGATGAGCCTGCCAAAGCCGGTCATAGCCCTCGGAGGCAGCACCGCTGAACAGCGTAACGATCACGATCATGAGCAGAACGGGTTGAGAACGTATGACCTTCGCACCTGACAGCCATGTCGACGTCAGGCGATGCCAATTTGAAGCGCCGGCCGAAGGCTGCGGTTTCGTAAATTTCGTCTCTTTCATATAGACGAGCAGAATAACCCCCAGCAAGAGATAGATGAAACCGCCTATCACATAGGGCAAATTCGGTGCAAGCGCGGACAACCCTACACTCAGCGCGATGCCAAGCAGCGTAGCGGATAATCCGATGCGTCCTGCTCGCATAAAAATTGTCCCCGCATGCTCCTCGCCCACCTCGTCTACGATCCAAGCCGTGTCGGCGCCGCTAACGAAAGTCGCTCCCAGCCCGAAAATCACTTGCGACAAGAGCAGCCACATGAATGCCGAAAGCAGTGAGACCTCTGACCCCAGCCACATCGCGCTGCCCTCCAAAACAAACCCGCTTCCAAGAACAAACATACCGACAATGACAGACAGCCTTCTACTGTACGTATCAGCGATGACACCAGTAATTCCCTCAAAAACAAGCACAGTTACTTCTAGAACCATCCCAACCAGCAGCAGCTGAAGAGGGTTTAAGCCCATGGCAATAACCTGATAAACCGCATATGTGGTGAACATCGTGGCATTTGCAAGCGATGTCATCCATTTCATTAATGTGTAAATCCTTGACGCGTTATCCTTACTAGTCATTCCGATCCGCCTCTCTATGATGCGGCAGATCCGTTAGTTTGGCTTACGTTCTACCGCTCATTTCACCTTGCCGACAATTGAAGTTCGTAATTGGGATTAGAATTTTTAACATGTTCGAACACCTCCGAAAGTAATTGCTCCTATTATACTTTGCCGTCTGTTCAGCTGTGTTAGGTAAAGTTTTATTTAAATCATTTTCTATGTAAAAAAGGAACTGCAGCAGCAGTTCCTCTTTCGTTCATGCCTTTATTTGTTGGGCGTTCCTGACTTGATCTTCGTGAACATAACATAAGTAAGCGCCCCAAGCAGCAGGCAGCCTCCCCATATCGTAAAGAAAAATGAGGATGCTACGTAACACATCAATAACAGCCAAGAAGCTTTCTTCATTGCCCGTACAGGTGGCTCGTCATGAATGAATACCCCCATGCTAAACACCGTCCTTCCATTGTTAGCTTAATTGTATACCACATTTCCCTTAAAAGATAGTTGACTAGAGCTGAATTAATGAAGCTTTTGTGGAGAAAGATCGTCTTCTATCATTTTCATTAAGTTAAAAAGTTTGCTTATCTCGTTTATATGTGTTAGAATTACAGGAAATTAACTTTCCACATAAATTCACATATTGAAAAAGTGATCATTTGTGTTATGGTAACTTTTTCAATGTGTGATTTTTTTATTAAAAAAACATGTTAATTCGCATTTGGAGGTAATGAATAATGGAAACAGGAACAGTAAAATGGTTTAACGCAGAAAAAGGTTTTGGCTTTATCGAAGTGGAAGGCGGAAATGACGTATTCGTACATTTCTCCGCAATTCAAGGAGACGGTTTTAAATCTCTGGACGAAGGACAACGCGTTGAATTTAATGTCACTCAAGGCAACCGTGGACCTCAAGCTGAGAACGTTGTAAAACTGTAATCAACATCAAACTGCCCTTAACAACTGTTAAGGGCAGTTTTTTATTTCCTCAAGCTATTTATTTCATCCAAATGGGAGTGAATGCCTTTGCCAAAAACGATAGTTCCGGCTTCATCCGTGTAAGGATAGGTGATTTCAAATTCATCTGTTCCCATCAGTCCTTCGATGGCTAGAACCGCGTTTGTCTGCTTCGATTTTGCCGTCAGAATGGTGTGCATGGAGCCTTGGATATACACGCTTCCATCCTTGAGTATGTGCTTCATCAGTGTTGAAGTAGCATTGACGTATATGGCTATTTTTTGATCCCCATGAACCAATACACCGCTCCCAACCGGATAGACCTCTTCGCTATGGTTCACATCAATAGGTTTAAGGTGCAGGCTCAATTGTATTCTAGCCGATGGATTTAGATGATTAACAATGAGTTCAGGCATGACTCTTTTAACTTGTTCATAGCTTTCTTTATCTTCTTGCTTTGGCAGCCAATCCTTGACTTCTCCCGCCCATTGTATACGTTCAAACTTCGTTTTAGCTTGTGGTTCTTCATGCCTGGAAAAAAAAGCTACCACTAGGGCAATTAGAAGAAAAATCCGCGCCCAGAACCAAATTCCCATGTTTATTTGTTTCATCGCATGTCCTAACCTTATCGAATTCTATGCTGGTGATTTCTTTTCTCCAAAAAGTTGAGCCGTAACCACACCTACAGCTAATGCCCAAACAGGAGACGAAATGCCCAGAAGTGTTATGTTTGATATCGCAATAATAAACGTAAACAGCGTAGAAAATTTGAAATTTATAGCTGAAAAAGCAATTTGCAAGCTATTCATCAGTACCCCGACTAGAGAAAAGCCAGTAATAATTGCAACAAAGGATGAAGGAAGCAGCTCGATGATATCAATGATTAACCAAGCGAATAATCCAAATAACGCAACGAGTGTCCCTGAAACGATCGCCGCCCAAATTCGTTGATCTCGCGGACCCGCGTCTTCCCCACTGCAAAGCGCACTCATCATGCCGCCAATATTGGCAGCATGGCCTGAAAATAGTCCAGCTGCTGCTGAAAATAAGCCTGAAAAAATAAGCGTCTTATTCACCGGAGGATGATATCCATTATTTTTCAATGCAGCTAATGCTACGGCGATATCGTTACTTACAATTAGTATGGAAATTGGAATGGCAATAGACAGTAGAGCATCCATCGTAAACGCAGGCATGACTGGAAGTGGCACGATAAAGCTTGTATGCTGCATCTGCGGAAAATGATAGCTGAGAAGCAAGCCCGCAATTCCAAAAACAAGCACACCCATAAATGGCGGAATTGTTTTGGAAATGATGCGGGTAATGAAGAACCCCAACATAGCGAGTAATCCTACTATTGGCATATCCTTCACTGCCGGAACTATTTTCACAACATAATTTAGAATCAGCCCAGCAAGCAGTGCATCAATGAACGGCTTTGGAATGACATTGAGCACCTTATGGAAGAGACCAGTGAAACCAAGCAAAGCTATGATTAAGCCCGACAAGATAAACCCCCCGGCTAATTCATGAAGTGAATATTGCGCAGCCGTTGACGTCAAGAAGGCGATTGCCGTAATGGAATGAGCCCCGCCAAAAGGGATCTTGAACTTAAGCGTCATCGTGAGGTTCAGAAGTCCGCCGATAAAATAAACAGCAAACATCCAAGTAACAATTTCACTCCGAGTGAACCCTGCGCTTTGTGCTGCATGGATTACTAATAAGGCCCCGCCGCTGCATGCCAATAAAGATGACATGATGCCAGTCATGATATTTTGAATATTCACAACGCTTCTGACCTGCCGTAAACCTTCACCAATTCAATCAACATCGCCCCCATCCTCTCCAGCTCAGGCACAATGACTAGCTTCAAACCTTCCTCTTTCAAGGCTTCAGCTGTTACTTTGCCAACGGCAACCGCTTTGACATGTGTGGAAAATGACTGAAGAACGGTTTCGATCATTCCCTCACGCCGCGCATAGTCGAACAAATATTTCACCTGTACGGCTGTCGTGAAGCAAACCGCATCAATCGAATTTGTCTTAAGCTCCTGACATAAGGTTTCAAGTGTTGCTAGTTCCGGCTCAATATGCCGATAGGGCAGCAGCTGAATAACCCGAGCCCCACGTTCCTCCAAAAATTGGATCAATGCAGGCTGGACTTCTCCGTGCAGCTGGACGACTACCGTTTGGTTCGAGAAGTCATAGGAAGACAACTGATTCATTAACCCTTGCGTCGTCCCATCTTCATCGATGACCTCTGGCTTAAGTTCCAGCTTCTTTAGCAAAGCGTATGTCTTATACCCGCGTGCCGCAACCTTTGCAGCCTTCATTTGGTGTATCAAATCCGCATAAATGCCTAGCTGATCGGCTGCCCCGAGCAGTGTATCTGTTCCTGTACCTGTTGTAAGTACAAACCAATCTACTTTGTTGTTTACGCAAAATAATAGTTCTTTCTCTACGACCTTCTCATCCAAATAGACGAAGCCTTGCAAAGAACGAACTAGCGGGATTCCTCCCTGTTTTTCGATTAACAAGCTCATTTCCTCTGTTTTCCTAGAACCGGCAATTACGATTTTCTTGCCTCTCAATTTATCCATCTCTCTATGAATTCCCCTTTTGTTTGCTTGGAGAGAACTCCTGCAATCTTCGTCTTTGAAAATAGTATATAGGAAAGCGTCCCTTCATTCATCAGCCACTTTGCCATGATTACTCCCATCCAATCTGCCTTTATTTAAGGTTCTGTTTCGGTATTTCTCCCGCATAAAAATAGAATGGCTGCACCTGAATGTTAACAAAATGAGGAGACGTCCATGATCATTCTCACGGGAACCAACCAAATAACCTTCGGTGAAGGTACGCTGACTAGGCAGGAATTAACTATTTTTCAGAAAAAAAATAACAGCGCTGTAGAGTATCACTACGACTCGGTTGATACCCTCTTATTTGAACTAAACATGCGAACTCACATCATGGAGTCCGCGAAAGCGCTCAGTACCAGCGGCGTCTATTTCGCCGATCTCAAAAAATCCATGGCTAATCCCGCCTATTGGAACATAACCGATCAGGGAAGATTCAAGTTGAATGCCGGCGCTTCCCCGCAAAAGGCAATTCGCGATATTTTCACAAATGGAAGCGCCTATGCTTTCGAGTGTTCCATGGCTGTCATTGTCATCTTGTACAAAGCGATATTAGACTCCATCGATCCTAGGCAATTCGATAGGATGAATTCAAATCTTTTAATATTTGATTGGCAATCCAACAGCAAGCTGCACCTGATCGACCGAATCGGGAATGAGGAAGCCATTACGGGGGATATCATCTATTTCGAGAACCCGGAGGTTCATCCTATGCTGCCTTGGTGGAAAGGAGAAAATGTCGTCATGATCGAGGAAGGTCTCTATTATGGACACGGTCATGGACTGGGAATCACCTCAGCAGAAGTGGTCATTACGATTTTGAACAAATACAGATTAGATGGCAGTACCCAATCCGCATTCATGACGGATCGGTATGTGCATCCCGACTTTACCTTCTTCGCGCCGTTTCAGGGCAGTGATCGGAAGAAGCACATTACGGTGAAAATCGGGGATTCGATCTATGTTCGATAAAGCGATGCCTTTAAAAAAGAAAAAATTTCTATAGACAAGTGCCCTGTTTTCTACTCCTTGCATAGGATGACGTATGCCTACATCAGAAAGGGGAAAGAACAATGACACAACGTAATGCATCAACGGAGGATAACCTCCCTTTTTATCAACAAGCAACAAGAAATGAATCGCTCCTTCCAGTTCAACAAGCGCCAACACCAATGCCAATGCCAATGCCAATGCCAGCTCCAGCGCCAGCACCAACTTGGACCGGGGATAACCAACCCATCTATCAACAGCCTATTGCAGCAGTACCAGGCGTGCATTATCCTGCACATCCGCAACAACACTTTGTCCACCAACAACAACCTCATCATGTTTATCATCCACAACATCACTACGCTTACCATCCGCACCATCACCATGCCTATCACCCTATGCATCATCTAGCTTACCATCCTATGCATTTGCATCACCTTGCCTACCAGACACACCCTCATCTTCTGGTACAGCACCCGCATCATTACCATGCGCAGAATGTTCATCACCAACAGCATCATCATGCACAAGGCACTCAGCACCACCAGATGCATGAAATGCAGCATCACCATACACAAGGTATGCATCATCACCATCAAGCCCAAAATACACAGCATCATAACACTTCACATACTAACAACTAATATACCAAAAAAAGACCTGGACACATTATCGTGTCCGGGTCTTTGCTTTGTTCAGACGGCCGTATATCCGCCATCTACCAGCAGGCTCGTTCCTGTAATAAAGGAAGCATCTTCACTGGCGAGGAACAGCACCGCTTTGGCGACTTCTTCCGGTCTGCCTAGACGCCCCATAGGATGAAGTCCAATGAGGTGCTGCGTAACCGCCTCGCTCCGTCCTTCAATGAGCGGGGTGTCAATGTACCCTGGACATACCGCGTTAATTCGAATCCCTTTGGTTGCATAATCTGCGCCAAGCGACTGAGTCAACAGTTTAACTCCGCCTTTGGCCGAAGCGTACGCCGTAACGCTCGCTTTGCCTACGTGACTGTGAATCGAGCCGCAGTTCACGATGGAGCCTCCAGTACCTTGTGCAAGCATCTGCTTGATCGCATATTTATCGCATAGAAATACACCAGTTAGATTGATATCAATTGTTCTTTGCCATGCCTCCATACTTAGTTGATCCGCTGGAGCGTCCTTAGCTATTCCCGCGTTGGCGAATAGAATATCCAATTTGCCATATGTATTCACCGTTTGGGTTACCATATGAATGACGTCATCCTCTTTGGACACATCGGTTTTTACAAACAAAGTATCCAAACCCTTCGCATTCAATTGATCCGAAACCGCTTGCCCCCGATCCGAAAAATCGGCAATAACAACCTTAGCCCCTTCTTCAGCAAATAAGCGGGCTGCTACCTCCCCAATTCCGCTTGCACCGCCTGTAACAATCGCTACTTTCGAATGAAATCTCATGAGTGAACACTCCTTTTCTTCATTTTAAAACCACAGAAAAACCTCATCTATTTTGTCCATGATTTTCTAATTCAACTCCCGTAAATAAAAAAAACCGCGCTGGGCGCGGATAATCAAAACATGTATTCTTATTCGACGTTATGAAACACTTGCTGAACATCCTCTAAATCTTCCAAGGCATCAATCAATTTATCAAATTGCACTTGTCCTTCTTCCGGCAAGCTGACGTTGTTCTGAGCCAACATCGTTACTTCAGCAATGGAGAACTCCGTGATGCCAGCCTTTTTGAACGACTCTTGAACAGCGTGGAACTGCTCTGGATCCGCGTAAACCATGACGATTTCATCTTCTTCAACAAGGTCACGAACGTCGACATCCGCTTCCAGCAAAAGCTCCATGATATCATCGATACTCTTGCCTTCAATCCCAATAACAGCGGTAGCATCGAACATGTAGGCGACTGAGCCGTTAACACCCATATTACCGCCATTTTTGCTAAATGCAGCTCGCACGCTGGATGCCGTACGGTTCACGTTATTCGTCAATGTATCCACGATGACCATCGCGCCGTTCGGTCCGAAGCCCTCATAACGAAGCTCCTCATAAATTTCATCCGAGCTGCCTTTGGCTTTATCAATCGCCCGATCAATAATCGCTTTCGGTACATTATAGGTTTTGGCGCGCTCGAGTACCACTTTCAAAGCACGATTCGCTTCAGGATCCGGTTCCCCTTTGCGAGCTGCCACATAAATTTCCAGTCCGAACTTCGCGTAAATCCGACTTGTATTTGCATCTTTAGAAGCTTTCTTTTCTTTAATGTTATTCCATTTACGGCCCACGATTGATCCCACTTTCTTTTTTTATTTCATTACACATAATAACCGATTTTGCGGCTAAATGGAAAAAATAAATCGCATCTCCGCTTGAAACCGAAGCTTAGTCACGCTCTCCCAGCTCTTGCTTCAAATTAACCAACAAGGCAACATCTCGTGTCGTAATCGAGGCAACACCCAAATTTATGTACGAGCGCATCAGCTCTTCTTCGTTCACCGTCCAAATATAAACCGGAAGACCCAGAGATTTGGCATACGCCACCAGCTCTTGGCGAACGTGGATATGCTCGATGTTGATCCCAAAACAGGAGGCTGAAAGAGCATCCTCACAGGTTTTTACCATTGCCTCCTGATAAGAAAGTGTTCGGAAAAGATTGCTGTCAGCATTCAGAAGTTTTCGCAGATCAGGGGCTGACCGCTCAGCAAGCTCTGCTCGATTCAGTCCGCATCCTGACAGAAACACTTGGCCAGCCATGTCAAATTTCTTCACTAAAGCGGCAATAGGTCCGATGCTCTCGTCCACTTTTACATCCAAATTCACGATTTTACCTGAAGCTTGGATAACTGGCAAAATGTCTTCCAGTCTGCAAATCGCAATCGTTTCGCGCTGCTGACCATGCGTGACATCGAATTGGAGCTCTCTTAATTCTTCGTAGGTCATTCGTGAAAGGGACACTTTCAATCCATGGTCAGTCACCCATTCATCATTATGAGCCAGCACGGGAATGCCGTCCTTCGTTACTCTAATGTCTTCCTCCACGACATCCGCACCAAGTTGAAGGCCTGTTTGTACAGATAACAGCGTATGATCGAGCGTATTCATGCTGCCGCAGTGAGCGGTAATGATGGGAAACGGATTACTCATATTCGCAACATCCTTTTTGGAGAATTATAACAAGCGCCGATGAAAGATGGCAATCGAAATCTAGCTCAGCAGGTTGATGCTTGTTTCTTCAAGAGAAGGAATAAGAAATTTATGTTCGATTGGCGACGACATCACGATCAGAATCGTATAGGTCCCATATTTATCACATTGGTTCCCGAATTCTTCGAGGGCTTTCGTGGAGTCGGACATCACTTTCAATAAGTAATTGTGTTCTCCACTTATGCGGTAACATTCTACCACATCGGGAGTTGAACGGCAGAAGTCAACGAATGCGTGACAATCTCTTGAATGAAAAAACATGTAGGCAGCCGCATGTTTGCCAATTTTCTCAGGGGAAACAATCGTGCGGTACTCACTGATGATTCCTTTTTCTTCCATGCGACGAACTCTTTCTGTTACGGCGGGTTGAGATAAATTGACGCATTTCCCCAGTTCTGTCATCGATATTCTCGCTTGGCTTTGAAGGTGAAAAAGGATTTGCTTATCAATAACGTCCATCGAAATTCACTCCTTTAAATTAAAGGTTTTCACTCGCCAACTACCTTGGTTTTATTCGTCGCAAGGTCGATTGAGCTTTATTGGCTTATGTAATCAAGATAACTAATTTTATATAATAAACTTACAATAGTAAAGCGTCAAAGGCTTTAACTATTTCGAAAGGATGATCATTTTGAGCACGACAAATTCAAACATCTTGAAACCTGACCATTTGCCAGGTCGCATCGATGAAGTCATCGAGCGCACGATCGCGGACAAAAGGTTGGTTGGCGCTGTCATTCAAGTCGCCTTAGACGGCGAGTTGGTTTATAACCGGGCTGTTGGTCTTGCCGACCGCGAGAGGAACCGCCCTATGCAAGAAAATGCCTTATTTCGGCTGGCCTCAGTTACCAAGCCAATCGTTTCAGCAGCCGCCCTCGTCCTCGTTGCGCAAGGGCGCATGCAGTTGGACGATCGTGTTGACCGCTGGCTGCCAGCGTTTCGGCCGCGTCTGCAGAATGACGAATACGCAGCATTGACGATTCGTCACTTGATGACACATACCGCTGGACTGACTTACCGATTCTTTCAAGAAGAGAATGGTGCCTATCAGCGTGCCGGGGTATCCGATGGCATGGATCAGCCAGGTATTACACTGGAAGAGAACCTGCGCCGTCTAGCCTCCGTACCGCTCCTCTATACGCCAGGCACCGAGTGGAAATATTCCATTGCAACCGATGTGCTGGGAGCCGTAATTGCCAAGGTCACTGACACCTCGCTCGGCGAGGCCATACATGCGCTGGTGACACGGCCGCTTGGCATGCGCGACACTGGTTTTACTGCTGCCGATCCAAAGCGGCTGGCTACTGCTTATGCGAATCATACTCCAGAGCCACGGCCTCTGCAGGATCCCGATAGCATTGCCTTTCTAGAAGGTACGGCAGGCTTCCAGCTAGCCCCTGGCCGGGCACTGGACAGCAGCGCCTATCCTTCTGGGGGAGCCGGCATGGTTGGCAGCGCGGGGGACTTCTTGTTATTGCTTGAAGCATTACGTAAGGGCGGATCGCCGCTTCTGCCGGAAGCGTTGGTTCGTGAGATGACGACCAACCAAATCGGTGATCTCCCTATGCCCTTTTGGCCAGGGCGCGGCTTCGGCCTAGGCATTACAGTGCTTAAGGATCCCATTGACGCAAACACGCCGGAGTCACCCGGTACTTGGCGCATGGGCGGCACTTATGGGCATTCATGGTTCGTCGATCCGGTGCAGCGCCTCAGCGTTGTGGCCTTCACCAATACGGCATTGGAAGGCATGTCGGGCCAGTTTACTGTTGACCTATGCGAAGCGGTTTATAACAAAAAATAAAGAACGAACACAGGAGCCTTGGTCCGGTATGAACCGGCCAAGGCTCTTCACTTACTAAGATCATGAAGGAGTGGTCGCTTTGTCGCTAATACGATCTACACGAAAACCCATAAACCCTATTTTCTTTATTGCTCTAGGCTTATTCGGCGTATATACCATTGAGTTTGGCGTTGTCGGGATACTGCCCTCTATTATTGAACGTTATCATGTCAGCGCGTCTCAGGCCGGAATGCTCGTCGGGGTGTTTGCACTTGTCATCGCACTGTTTGGTCCCTTTATGGTCTTATTTCTGTCTAAATTTAATCGTAAGCCTGTCATGATAATCGCTTTATTTATTTTTGCTGGAGCTAGTTTATTGTCTGCTTATGCCCCCAATTTTTATATGCTGATGGCGCTTAGGATCGTCCCGGCGTTGTTCCATCCTGTCTATTTTTCCCTAGCCTTTATTGCTGCTGCTTCACTTTACCCTAAGGAGAAAGCTATGCAAGCTTCCGCCAAAGCTTTTGTTGGCACAAGTATGGGAATGGTTCTCGGAGTTCCGATTACTTCTTATCTTGCGGGTCAGTTCCCCTTCGAAGCGGCTTTTATTTTCTGTACCGTTGTAAATACCGCTGCTGGCATTGGGATCGCCATTATGCTTCCGCAATCGCCCAAAGCCGAGAAATTGTCCTACAGGAAACAACTCGGCATATTGCGTAAAGTCCCCCTTTGGATAAATATTGCCGCCTCCACCTTTATATTTGCCGCGATGTTTTCCGTCTACAGCTATTCCACAGAATACTTGGGGCAAGTACTGGGCATGAGTGGCAAAGTAATAAGTATCATGCTTGTCGTTTTCGGGGTTGGAGGTGTGACTGGGAACCTGTTAGCCGGGAGACTGCTGGCCATCAATATGGTGAAAACGACCATTTTCCAGCCAATTGCCCTAGCGTTATCTTTCCTGCTTCTTTATCTGGGGGAATCCTCTTTTTTGCCTTTTTTCATCCTCATGATTGTGTGGGGAGCCGCACATACTAGCGGATTGATTGTAACCCAGATTTGGTTAACCTCTGAGGCTCGAGAAGCTCCTGAATTCGCAACAGGATTGTATATTTCTTTTATTAATCTAGGTGTGTCGATGGGATCGGTTGTTGGCGGATGGTTTATTTCCGGTACAGACATGCGCGGAACCATCTGGAGTGGCATCCTCTTTATTGTGCTGGCACTTGCTTGCATCGTATTAAAGCTTGTGTACGTTAAACGTAAAGCATTAAAGGCCGCTCATCTTTAACAACGAGGCCCCCAGACTAAAAACGGAGTCCGCATCCCACGCGGCTCCGTTCATATAAGAATATGAATAAAAAATTGTATCAGCAGCTTAGTGTCAAGCACCATTGTCAGCCAAGGCCTCTTCGGTTATTCGTCTTATGTCAACGGAAGAAGTGATTTCATCGTTCACCATGTCCGGCAGAATATGGCTCAAGAAATAGTCCACACAATGCAAATGAATATTTTTGATTTTAATTAAGGCATTTCGGTACATTTTGACGAATTCTTTCTCTGTGTTTCCCTTCTGTATTTCAGCAAAAGCCTCGTACACTTGGTCCATCTTATCGGCAACCTCTAGAATCAACCCTTCAATCGATTCATCTTTGCCTTCACGCAGTTGATTATGAAATATTTCTTTGAATTCTTCTGGGATATGTTCCTCAATAAAGTTATAAACCATGCCTTCTTCTACTTGTTGTATTAAAAGCCTAAGTTCAGGCGAAGCATGCTTGACTGGTGTTTTGATATCCCCAATGAAGATTTCGCCATAATCGTGGCTGCTGGTAATTTCATATAACTTTTTCCAGTTGATGCTGGCTCCATTTTTCTCTTCAATGTCGGCAAGCGTTTTGGCATATTGGATGACTTTCCAGGAATGTGCTGCGACGCTGTGCTCCTCAAACTTGAACTTGCCCGGGCACCTTATAATTCTTTCTAATTCATTGAGAGATCTAAAATAAGAGTGAATGCCCATGATGTTGTCCTCCGTAGTTTAATTTCAATCTGTATTTTCGAAAGTTGGCCATACGGTAAGTATACAACCCCCCTGTAAAGTACAGATTAAAACTAATCAACCGCATTGTTAAAAGTAAACAAGCTCAGGCATTCGACGGCCTCAAGCCGGATTTATCTTCCAGCTGGGTCCAATACCGCCAGGTCAAGCTGGCTTATGCGCGAGGGATCGGCGATCAACTCGACCTCTGTGATCTTGCCGTCCCTCATTGTAAATTGAAGGACATAGAGAAGTCTTCCGCGAGGGGCTGCGATGATGCCTACTGCGCCGTTCACCAGGGCTGGCTGCGCAGCTTGCGCACGTCCCGATACCTGCTTGGCCAGCGCGACTGCGCCTCGCGTAACTCTCAATGCTCCTGACTGACGATCATCCCGAAGCACAACATCCGGATCAAGCGCCGCTACCAGCGCATCGAAATCGCCGGAGTGCGCAGCAGCAAGGAAAGCGTCAATAAGCTCGCGTTGACGAGCAAGATCCGCTTCAGACGCTGTCGCCGTGCCCTGCACCCGGCGTCGTGCCCGGCTTGCTAGCTGTCTGGCTGCGGCTTCGGACTTTCCCACAATGGGGGCTATCTCATGGAAAGGGATGGCAAAAATATCGTGCAGCACGAACGTAATGCGTTCTGCAGGACTCAGCGTGCCAAGCACGACCAGCAGCGCCAGTCCAACCGAATCAGCCAGCAAAGCTTCACGTTCGGGATCGCTTCCGCCATCACGACTTGCCAATGTCTCAGGTACATGATCCTCTATTGAATCTTCGCGTCTTGCTTTTCGAGAACGCAGCATATCAAGGCACACCCGGGAAACAACCGTTGTCAACCATCCTCCCAGGTTCACAACCGCGCTCGTTTCCGAACGGCTCAGACGCAGCCATGATTCCTGTACGGCATCCTCCGCTTCACTCAATGATCCAAGCATGCGATAAGCCACCGCCTGCAAGTGATTCCGATGCTCTTCGAACTGCTCGGCCAACCATTCATGTTCGCTCATCATTTAAATTCCTTCTTCATCTGAATTTAGTCTATATACATAGTGACGAACGAAATCCACCTGATGTGACAAGAATTTATCATTTATTGATTTCCATACTATTCTGTCACACTCCTGAAGTTTGATCCGTCATTGTAGTGAAAGGCCGAGAAATCGGCTTCATTCACCACTTGAAGGAGGCAATTTTAGTATGGCAACAGTCTTATATATCCTAGCAAATCCGAACGATCATGAGGCATCCTATAGCTCAGCAGTAGGAAAAGAGTTCGTAGAGGCCTACCGTTCTGCTAATCCGAAGGATGAAGTCGTTCATCTTGATTTATACCAAATGGATATTCCGCAGCTGGATGCCGATGTTTTTAGCGGATGGGGCAAGCTGGGGGCTGGCAAGGCATTTGGAGAATTGACCTTATCTGAGAAGACAAAAGTTAGTCGTCTTGGCGAACTGGTTGATCAATTTGTTGCTGCAGATAAATATGTATTTGTCAGTCCGATATGGAATTATTCCTACCCGCCCGTTATGAAAGCATACATCGACGCCATTTGCGTTGCAGGCAAAACCTTTCAATATGTGAAGGACAAAGGACGAATTGGCCTGCTGAGTGATAAAAAAGCGGTTCACATTCAAGCAAGCGGCAGCATACTGTCTCCGGGCTCCCCGAATGCCGGCTATGAAATGGGTCATCGCCACCTGGCTGGCATTATGGAATTCCTTGGGGTTCCTTATTTGGAAGGCATCTTCGTGGAAGGGATGGCCGAGTTACCTGATCAAGCGCTCCAGATTAAAGAAAAAGCAATCCAACAATCACGCGAAATTGCTCTGAGCTTCTAACATATCCCCACCTCACTCTGGCATAACGTTTGGCCCAGAGCTGAGGGGGGATTTTATTTTCTATGTTCAAGCAAGCCGGATAGAGCTTACCACTTCTAATACTTCCGTGTAGAAATATCACGTTTCGCCGTATCTTGCGAGAAAATCCCCTCTGCTGTTATGATGTTCACGGGAATCTCTTTGCCTGCGGCGAGATCTTTGACCGCTTTGATAATTTGTGGACCAAGAAGCGGATTGCACTCCACAGACATGTTCAGCTTCCCGGCTTGCATCGCTTGAAAAGCAAGCTTTGTGGCATCAACGGAGAGCACAACAATTTCTTTCCCAGGCTTCAAACCTGCCTTTTCAATCGCTTTGATGGCCCCCAGCGCCATATCATCATTATGAGCGAAGACAACTTGCGGAATCTTCCCCAAGCTGATCGCCTTACTCATTAAAGCTTGCCCGCTTTCATAAGTAAAATCGCCAATTTCCGAATCCAGCACACGAAAGCCGCTGCTTTGCGAGAGAACTTCCTCAAAGCCTTGTTTCCGCTCAATAGCAGGCGCAGAGCCAGCCGTCCCCTGCAGCTCCAATACGTTCGTGACTCCGCTGTCAGCCGCCTTGTGCTCCACAAGCCATCTGGCTGCTCTTCGCCCTTCTTCAACAAAATCCGAGCCAATGAACGTTGTCCACAAGGAATCGTCTTCCACTTTGACCTTCCTGTCCGTCAAAATAACCGGTATGCCCGCTGCCTTCGCTTCTGTCAACACATGCTCCCAGCCTGTTTCGACAATAGGCGTAAAAGCAATGACATCGACCTTCTGCTGAATAAAACGACGAATGATCTCTATTTGCTTGTCCTGGCTTCCCTCTGCGTTCTGCATCATGAGATCAATGCCAACGTCGTGACCAGCTGCATTCTTGATGGATTCCGTATTCGCTGCCCGCCAACTGCTCTCTGAGCCAACGATGGCTACGCCCAGCTTAATCTTTTTCGTGCTTACATCCAATCCAGTGGTGGGAGGCTGCCTATCATTTTGCTCATTGGCTGCTTCCACTTGGTCAACATTTTTACGTGTAATCAGATGACTTCGCAAAATAATTTTCTTGGGAATAACCTTCTCACGGTTCATGATATCCATCGCGTATTGAATCGATTCTCTGCCCCCCGTTGGGCTCGTAACCGTACCGCTTAACACGCCTTGTTTGACTAAATCGAATCCGCCGTTCTCGGTATCCAGCCCATCAATGCCGATGATAGGCACGCTAGGCAAACCTAGCGCTTCAATCGCCCGGTGCGCGCCAAGCGCCATGGCATCGCTGTGAGCAAAAACAAGCCGAACCCCCGGGTTGGAAGGCAATATGCGTTTTAATTCGTCCTCCGCCAAATCTCGCCGCCATTCTCCGTCTATCACTTGGGCAATCTTAATAGATGGCGTCCGCGATAAATAATCTTGAAAGCCATGGCTGGTCTCCTCGACCGATTTGGAATGAATGCTTCCCTTAATTTCTACAATTTCAGACGATGTGCCTGCGAGCAAATCCGAAGCTAGTTTACCCGATTTTTTGCCGATAGAAAGATTATCAGACCCTATAAATAAGGAGTAATCATAGCCAGTAACTCCGCGTCCCAGCACAATAACAGGAATATTTTTGTAGACCTCTGTCACGATAGGGGTCAGCTTCTCGGAATCATTTAACGAAATAATGAGAAGATCAATACCGTAGTTCATCAGCTTTTGAACATCGTGTATTTGCTTCTCACTGTTTTCTGCTGCATCCGTAAAAATGAGCCTGACATTTTTATGCTTTTCAGCTTCTTTGCGAATTTCATTATTCATCATCATTTGCCGTGGTTCGTTTAAATTAGGCTGACTAATGCCTATCAAGAAATCAGGCTCATTTGTCACAGCCTTCAGATTCAACAGACAGATGACCAGCATGAGTACGACCACTGTCAGCAACCCGAAAATAAAAAGCCCTCGTTTATTTCTTGATGGAACTCTCATCCTAATATTCTCCACGTTTTCTATATTCCAGCGGCGATACGCCTGTCATCTTTTTGAACGTATGACTAAAGTAGTGCTGCGATTGATAGCCGACTTTTTGGGCAATTTCATAGATCTTGGAAGTTGGATCGTTCAAATGCTGGATAGCTTTCTTGATCCGAATATCGGTAAGGCAGTCTACGAACGATTTGCCGAGATCTCTTTTTAACAATTTACTTAAATAAGTCGCATTCACATTCATCTGGTCGGCCACTTCCGATAACGATAAATCTTCCTTATAGTAATACGTTTCTAAGTACTTCTTCGTCATCATCACAATGGGGGTCAGGACACTTTCACGGAGGAGCTCTTGATGCAGTTGTTCATAGGACTCCGGCACTTGTTCAAACTGTTCCACGACAGCATAGCTTAGAAGCAAACTAACGCCCAGATAGTTCATCACAGTGCGTTCGAAATCTTGATAAATGGCCCGTAACACAGTCAGTTTTGAAATCTGGGTTAGCGCCGCAATCCGACCTTTGCCCACACTAAAAACAGCGGATACCGGCAATTGCGGCAGCATTTCATTCAGTATATTTTTGATAGCAAATTCCAGCAAGGAAGGGTCCCAAATCTTATTCGGCGCACTGACCGATACTTTGCTAAGTGGTTTCAGCAGCAGCAAACTGGTCTGTCCATGGAAATGCAGTTGAAAAAACGGCCATTCCTCCTCAAATTGTTCCTTGGTAAGCCGTCCTGTTATCCACTTGCTTAGAAATTCCTCACGCATCGTTAACGCATTGAACTCCAATTTATGGTTCATCCATTGCGTATGTTTGAGTTCAACTCTGTCTTTCATTAAGACTTCCAATGCTTTATTTACCGCTGCGTTAAGCTCTGTTTTTTGAACAGGCTTTAGCAAATAATCAAAGACATTGAGTCGAACGGCCTGCTGGGCATAAGCGAACTCATCATGTCCCGATATGACGATCACCAAGCAATCCGGATTTTGCGCTTGCAGTTTTTCAATTAATTCAAGCCCATTCATGAATGGCATGTTGATATCCACAAACATCAGATCAGGGCAAATTAAGGCTGCGGCTTCTAAAGCCTCTTTGCCATTTTCCGCTTCGGCAACAACCTCAATGCCCATTTCTGACCAAGGCAGCGTTTTTCGAAGACCATTTCTTATACGAGGCTCATCATCTGCTATCAACAATTTCCACATCTTCTGCCACCTCATTCTGTCTTTTTCGCTTCTTGCAATTTGGGATGCTTGATTTCAACGGTCGTTCCTTTGCCTAGCTCACTATAGATCTGAAGGCCATAAGATGTGCCGTATGTCAGTTGAATTCGTTCATTCACATTAAACAAGCCTATGCCATAATGATCCTCTCGCTTTTTCTCGCCATGTAAGATTTGATTCATTTCCTCCAGTTTCTCAGGCGGGATACCTGCCCCATCATCCGTAATTCGGAAACAGATCAGATCCAGCTTTTGCTCAGCTGCAATCGTAATTTTCCCCTTGCCTGATCTTGCTTTGATCCCATGATAGATGGCATTTTCGATCAACGGCTGAAGAATGAGCTTGAGGACATGGTATTGATACAAGGATTCCGGAATATCAAACTTAAAATCTAATTTATCCATATAGCGAGACATTTGAATAATCATATAGCTTTCAGCGTGCTTGACTTCATCACGTATCGGAATCCATTCATTGCCTCGGTTTAAACCGATTCGAAATAAATTCGTAAGCGCGCCAATCACTTCAATGATATCGTCTGCTTCATATTCCTGAGCCATCCATTGCAGCGTATCCAGCGTATTATAAAGAAAATGCGGTTTAATTTGCGCTTGAAGCACTTGAAGCTCAGCCTCCCGCTTTTTTTTCTGCTCCTCATAAACCAAATTGATGAGATGTTTAATTTCTTCGAGCATATGATTAAAGCTATCTCCCAGCTGTCCGATTTCATCTTTGGTTTCAGAAACGAAACGTTGATTCAACTCGCCATTCTTGACATGCCTCATTAAGCTCATCAGCTTACGTATCGGACGCACCAAGGTACCGGTAAAATAGGTAGATAAAAGCGCTGCCAAAACAATTGTGATCAGTGTAACAATTAACGTATACAATTGAATATCCTTCACGACCTTCTGGTAGTCATCATTAGGAATAACCCCTATGAATCTCCATTTGTTCGTGATGGAATCGTTAAACAAAATGCGATAATCGTGCCCTTTAATTTCTTGTGTAAAGCTTCCTTGTGAACCATCTGGCAGCCACTTTCCTTGAATCCGATACACAATTTCGTTTGTAGGCGCATACACAATATTGCCTTTATGATCCAATATGTACATAAATCCGGATTGGCCTAACTTCACATTTTCAAAAATAGATTTGATCATATCCATTCGTAAATCCATGAGAACGACACCCATGACTTGTTTGGTTACAGGATCTTGCACGGCATGAACGAGTGACATAACATCGTAAGAGCTGTAATTCAGCGTCGTTGACACATTCCGTCCAATCGGGTTGCTGATAATCATCGTTTCGCTTGGTGCTTTAATTGCGTCTTGATACCAGCTTTCTTCTGTCAGAGGGTCACGAGTAATCCGGTACATTTCATGGGAAGTGAAGGTACCATTCTTATTCACCAGCATAATGCCCATAACTTCCTTGTTGCGCTCAACGTACATGGATAAGGTTTTCTCAATTTCTGCAACGACCAGCCGAGAGGGATCTTGACCTGCATCCAGCTTCATAAATTGCTCAATATTAGCATCCTGTCCCAAATAATGGAGGATATCTTTCAAATGTTCGATATAATAATCGACATTGCTTTCTACTTGATGAATCATCTGCAGCGTACTTTGATCCGCCTGATTCTCGGAGTAATTGCTGTAGGCTCTACTGCCCCAGAAGCTTAAAGATAGTATGGAGATGAGAATAATTAAGAGGAAGATGCAGTTTAGCTTAAAACGAATGCTGCGGTCCTGCCAGTAACGAAGATATGCCTTCACTGCGATCCTCCTCTTGATGTTTGCCAAAGCATAGGTTGCAACTTCATCTTTCGATTTGGAAGATTGTTCCGATCGCTTTTATAATATCATAGCCGTACAACATTTTGGACGTTGTTTTTCAGTTTTTTTGGCGTGAGCGGGTTTCGCTTTTTTTCCCTTCTGGAGACGATGACTCGCTGCAAAGCAATAAAGGCGAACAACAGGAAGCCGATGACGATTTTGGTCCACCAGGAGCTTAATGAGCCTTGAAACATAATCATCGTTTGAATAACACCAGCGCTTAATACGCCAAGCATGGGCCCAACTAAATAGCCAAAGCCGCCCGTAAGCAGAATTCCGCCTATTACACAAGCAGCAATCGCATCCATCTCGCCTCCCATCAAATGAAGGCCATACCCGGAGAGCATGTAAAAGGTAAATACGATTCCGCTCAATGCCGAGCAAAAACCACTTAACGTATAGACGGCTAATTTGATCGTGTAGATAGGAAGCCCCATTAATTCAGCGGACTTCTCATTGCCTCCAATGGCATATACATTTCTTCCAAAAGCCGTATATCTGGAAACATAAACAGCCGCTGCAACCGTAACTAACGCGATGACCACCCCAATGGAGATAGATCCCTCGCCTGGGATAGGAATTCTATAATTCGATATTGCACTATAAATCGGATTATCGATTACGATGCTTTCCGGGCTAATTAAAAAGCACGTGCCGCGCGCTAAAAACATCCCCCCAAGGGTTACAATCCATGGATGAATATGATAGCGGCAGATCAGATAGCCTTGCAAAAGGCCAAATATCGTACCTAGCAGCAGCACGCTTGGCATGACGACAAAGGGATGAATGCCCGCCCTTAGCATGACTGCCGATAAGACACTCACCAATGCGATTAAAGAGGCAACAGATAGATCAATTCCACCCGTAATAATAACGAAAGCTAAGCCCGTAGCAACAATGATCAGAAAAGCGTTATCGACAAACAAATTCAGAAACACTTGCATCGAGAAAAAACTGTCGAACATGGCAGAGCCCGTGCCGTACAAGGAAAAGAACAAAAGCACCGTAGCTAGAATGGTGATGTTAGAGGATGTAATTTTAAGCGGCAGCTTCATTAACAAGCACCTTCTTCCTGATTTTTTGGCCAAACTGACGACTTAATTTATCTCTTAACACATCCGATTGAACCAGACTCACAACAATAATGACGATGGCTTTCACCACCATGACGGATTCCGACGGCACACCAAGCGTGTAGATCGTCGTCGTTAAGGTCTGAATAAACAGAGCACCTAACACCGTTCCACCCAAGTAGAACCGCCCGCCTCGCATCGAGGTTCCTCCGATCACAACGGCCAATATCGCATCTAATTCAAACCAAAGGCCGGCATTATTCGAATCCGCACCTGTAATGTTAGAGCTAACAATGATGCCTGCAAGCGCTGCGCAAAATCCGCAAATGACATAGACGGACATCATAATGCGAGTGGAATGAATTCCGGCAAATTCGCTGGATACACGATTAGAGCCAACAGCTTCCAGAAATAAGCCAAATGCTGTCTTGCGTGTAATAACGTGCAAAATAACGAAAATAATGACCGCCAACAGGACGGAGAAAGGCAAGCCGAGCAAGTAGCCGCCCCCTACAAAGCGATAGGCCGAATCGGAAATCGTAATGATTTTCCCGCCGGAAATCAGCTGCGCGATGCCTCGCCCCACCGTCAATAGAATAAGCGTGGCAATCATCGGTTGTATTTTCAGCTTAGCGACAAGCAAACCGTTCCAAAAACCGCAAAGGGCGCCAATACCCAAGCCTGCCAATAAGGCGAGGACAAAGGGAACATGCTTCTGCAGCAAAAAAGCAGCCAACGAAGCGGCAATAGCCAGCACCGAACCTACGGAAATATCAATGCCCTCTTTGGCAATGACCAGTGTCATGCCTAACGCGATGATCAGAATCGGAGTGCCTCGATTTAAAATATCAATTAAACTCCCGAATAAATGTCCGTCCTGCAAGCGAATATTGAAAAATCCGGGCGTAAAGAACGCATTAAACAGCAGGATCAAAGCGATCCCCGCTGAGGGCCAAAACAATTTGGAATGAATGGCATTATGAAACATGCTCTTGAATCGAATCATTTGGGTACCCTCCTTCTGCGATCATTTGCATAATTCTTTGTTCACCGATTTCATTGCCGGACAGCTCCCCAATAATTTGACGATCCCGCAATACCATAATCCGGTCACAACAACCGACCATTTCTTCCCATTCCGACGTTATCATCAAAATGGTCATTCCTTCCGCTGCAAGCGAAAGGATTAATTTGCGAATCTCCGCTTTGGAGCCTACGTCAATACCTCGTGTCGGCTCATCCAAGATGAGGAGCTTCGGATTGGTCGCTAACCATCTCGCCAGAATTGCTTTCTGTTGATTGCCGCCGCTCAATTGATCAATTCTTTGCTCCATGCTGGACACCTTAATGCTCAGCAGCTTGATATAATGCTCGGCGATTTCTTGCTGTTTGCGAAGCGATAAGTTATGAAGGAGCCCTCGTTTGGCTTGCAAAGCGATTACGATGTTTTCCCGAACTGTTAATTCTCCGATAATGCCTTCCACTTTGCGCTCTTCTGGGCAGAAAGCCAACCCATATTCAATCGCTTTTTTGGGAAACATCGTGCGAATTTTATCATTATCAATCGTCATAGCGCCTTCATCTGCCTTGTCGATCCCAAAAATCAGCTTCGCCATTTCCGTACGCCCTGAACCAAGTAAGCCGGCCAGCCCCAATACCTCACCTCTGCGCACCTTGATATCAAATGGCTCTATGGAGCCTCGGCGTCCTAATTGCTCGGCTGATACCCATACTTCGCCATTGCTTTTCCCGGCAGCTTTGCTCTGCTGCTCCTCATCCTGCCATTCACGCCCAATCATCTTCGATATGAGTTGAATCCTCGGCAGCTCTTCGGTTCGATATTCGCCAACCAGCTCCCCATTTCTTAGCACCGTAATGCGATCGGATACCTCATACACTTGATCCATGAAGTGAGTAACGAATACAATCGCCAGCCCCTCATCCTTTAGCTTTCGCAT
Organism: Paenibacillus alba; assembly: GCF_013204855.1. GTDB lineage: Bacteria > Bacillota > Bacilli > Paenibacillales > NBRC-103111 > Paenibacillus_E > Paenibacillus_E alba. The sequence goes on from NZ_JABMKZ010000021.1 coordinate 132,935, forward strand.
AATTCGAAAAAGCTCTTTCACTTCCTGCTGGTCAAGACTTGAGGTCGGTTCATCCAAAATAAGCAAGCCGGAGGAAATATCCACAGCTCGTGCGATAGCGACCATTTGCTGAATCGCGACCGAAAATTCCGATAGAGGCTTTGTTACATCAAGCGCGATACTTAACCGATCCAGAAGCTCTTCCGCCTTGCGGTTCAAGAGACTCCAGTCTATGCCGCCCATGCGCTTCTTCGGTTGACGACCGATAAACAAGTTCTCTGCTACGGATAAATTAGGACACAGATTCACTTCCTGATAGACCGTACTAATCCCTAATGCTTGAGCGTCCTTGGGGGATCTGATATGTACGGATTGACCATTCAAGGTCACGCTGCCATGATCCATCTCATGAACACCTGTCAAAACTTTAATCAAGGTGGATTTCCCTGCCCCATTTTGTCCCATCAAAGCATGAATTTCTCCTCTTCTAAGCTGAAAATCCACATTCGTTAAAGCTTTGACACCGGGGAAAGCTTTCGTGACTCCTGTCATCGTTAACACAGGCTGCTGCTGCATAGATTTCCACTCCTTATCTGTTATGAAACGAAATCAAGAGCTCAGGAACGACTCTTGATTTCGTTTTTTCTATTTATTTTAGTATTTGCGGTTAGGGAGAGCGTCAATGGCCTTTTGACCCGTAAAGACGTCTTCATTGGATTTGATCCATTTCGGAAGCTGCTTGCCAGCTTTCAAGTCTTTAGCGGCTTGGAACAATTGCGGCCCAAGCAGCGGATTGCACTCAACTACCGTATTCAGCTTTCCGGCTTTAACAGCTTCGAAAGCTTCTTTGATCCCATCGATCGAGACAATTTTCACGTCGGAGCCTGGTTTTTTGCCGGCTTCTTCAATGGCCTGAATGGCGCCTAGCGCCATGTCGTCATTGTGCGCGTACACGCCTTGAATATCTTTGCCCTCTGGCGATTTCAAAATCGCTTCCATCACTTGCTTGCCGGTTGCACGGTTGAAATCACCGCTTTGCGACTTCACAATTTTGATGTTCGGATGATTTTTCATTTCATCGTCAAAACCTTTTTTGCGATCCGTTGCCGCGCTCGCGCCAACCGTTCCTTCCAGCTCAACGATATTTCCTTTATCTCCAAGATGCTCAGCCATTGCCTTGGCCGCATTTTGGCCTTCTACAATAAAATCGGAACCGATGAAGCTTGTGTACAGATCTTCGTTTTTCTTGTCGACCCCACGGTCAACGAGGATGACGGGAATCTTAGCATCTTTCGCTTCTTTGAGAACGGCCTCCCAGCCTGTTTCCACGACAGGAGCCATCGCGATCACATCCACCTTTTGCGCGATAAAAGAGCGAATCGCTTTGATTTGATTCTCTTGCTTCTGCTGCGCATCCGAGAATTTCAAATCGATGGTTGGATCTGCTTTCGCAGTGTCTTGAATGGATTGGGTTTCCGCACCGCGCCATCCGCTTTCTGCTCCGATTTGAGAGAAGCCGACGACCACCTTGCCGTCTCCTGCTTTGGCAGGCGCATCCGCTGCTTTCGTTGCTTGAGGCGCTGTAGAAGCTGTTGTCGGCTCCGATGTTTTGGCTCCGCAGCCTGCGACCAGAGACATCAGTACGGTTGCTGTAACAAGTGCCCCCATGATTTTTTTTGTTTGTACCATTTGTGTTCCTCCTCCAGATAATTATTTACATCTTTAGTGTAATAGGTTAGCCAAGGAAGGTCTTTACACACAAAAGTCATTTTTTGCTTTATTCCGTCATACTGGATGGAAAGCGTCAACTAAATCGAAGAGGCTCATGCGCAATTGCATGAGCCTCTCGTAGATCTGGCTGCGCAGATCGTCGTTTCCATTTTTTCCTGTCACTATCTCCGCCGGAGATGAAGTTCTGTAGGCAAAATCTCTGAACTCTCTGAAGCCCCCTAATTAGATTGGAGTCATCAATATGCAATAAGGTACAATATTGGTGAGGGGGAATGAGATGTATGAAAAGCAATATCCTTTATGATGAGCAACGGATCAAGGTAGCT